>NZ_CM178732.1:1394747-2774495 GCF_058681155.1 Caulobacter sp. FV1ye13L | reverse complement strand
GGACCGCGCGGGCGATTTCAGCCCGCGCCTGCAGCGCTCGCCGCCGTCGCCCAAGGGGGCTCCCGGATCAACACGGCCCGAAGCGCCCGACGACCCACTCGGAGCCACCCACGCCTCGCAAACCGATCCCGCCGGGACCTTCGAACAACCACAGACGAACACGACCCGCTCGACCGCCCCCACCACCCGTCAGGTCGCCAGCTGGACGGCCTCCCCAGTGGCGGGGCGAGAGTGATTATGCGGGCGTTTTGGAGGGGGCTGCGTCGATTTTGGATCGTGACGCTGGGTCGCGGGGTTAGGGCGTTGAATTTGTTGGGCGCGAGGGGCGCCTATGCTCGTGAGAGCACGGGGATTGACCTCCCCCCCGCTCGCAAGCGGGAGTTTTGAAGGTCAGCTTAGGGTGGGAAGCGGACTTTAGATCCTCCCCCTTTGGGGGAGGTGGCCCGGAGGGCCGGAGGGGGCAGCGCGGCGCTGGCCTCGATAGAGCTCCACTGAACCCAAGCCAGCGCTGCCCCCTCAGTCGCTCCGCGACAGCTCCCCCAGGGGGGGAGCATCTGACGTCCGCAATGGGTCGGAAGCGGAAATCGGCGCCGCCGCCAAAAGGCGACCCTCGCCTACCCTACCCGCCCGGGTGCAGCCCCGGCGCTTCCTGGCCCGTGCGGGTGACATATTCCGTATAGCCGCCGCCGTACTGGTGGACGCCCTCGGGGGTCAGTTCCAGCACGCGGTTGCTCAGGGCCGCCAGGAAATGGCGGTCGTGCGAGACGAACAGCATGGTGCCCTCGAAGTCGGCCAGGGCCGCGACCAGCATCTCCTTGGTGGCCATGTCCAGGTGGTTGGTCGGCTCGTCGAGCACCAGCAGGTTGGGCGGATCAAACAGCATCTTGGCCATGACCAGACGCGCCTTCTCGCCGCCGGACAACACGCGGCAGGGCTTTTCGACATCGTCGCCGGAGAAGCCGAAACAGCCCGCCAGGGTGCGCAGCGCGCCTTGGCCTGCCTGGGGGAACGAGCCCTCCATGGACTGGAAGATCGTCTCTTCGCCGTCCAGCAGGTCCATGGAGTGCTGGGCGAAATAGCCCATCCTGACGCTGGCCCCGATATTGACCACGCCCTGGTCGGGCTTGGTGTCGCCGGCCACCAGCTTGAGCAGCGTCGACTTGCCGGCCCCGTTGGCGCCCAGCACGCACCAGCGTTCCTTGCGGCGCACCAGGAAATCCAGGCCCTCATAGATCGGCTGGGCCCCGTAGCCCTTGTGGACATTGCGCAGGCTGATCACGTCGTCGCCCGACCGCGGCGGGCTCTGGAAATCAAACTTGACCGACTGGCGACGGCGCGGCGCCTCGACGCGTTCGATCTTGTCGAGCTTCTTGACCCGGCTCTGGACCTGGGCGGCGTGCGAGGCGCGCGCCTTGAACTTCTCGATGAAGTTGATTTCCTTAGCCAGCATGGCCTGCTGGCGCTCGTATTGCGCCTGGCGCTGCGCCTCGCTGAGCGCGCGCTGCTGGTCGTAGAAGTCCAGATCGCCCGAATAGGTAATCAGCGTTCCCGCGTCGATCTCGACCACCTTGCCGATGATGCGGTTCATGAACGCCCGGTCGTGCGAGGTCATCAGCAGGGCGCCCTCGTAGTTCTTGAGGAAGGCCTCCAGCCAGATCAGGCTTTCCAGGTCCAGGTGGTTGCTGGGTTCGTCCAGCAGCATGCCGTCGGGCCGCATCAGCAGGATGCGGGCCAGGGCCACGCGCATCTTCCAGCCGCCCGACAGCAGACCGACATCGCCGTCCATGCGTTCCTGGCTGAAGCTCAGGCCGGCCAGGACCTCGCGCGCCCGTGCGTCCAGCGCATAGCCGTCCAGTTCCTGGAAGCGTTCCAGCACCTCGCCATAGCGCTCGAGGATCGTGTCCATTTCGTCGGCCTGGTCCGGATCGATCATGGCCGCCTCAAGCCTGGCCATTTCGCTGGCCAGGGCGCTGACGGGACCGACGCCATCCATCACGGCGGCGACCGCGCTCTGGCCCGACATCTCACCGACATCCTGGCTGAAATAGCCGATCGTCATGCCGGCATCGATCACGGCCAGCCCGTCGTCGGGCTGCTCCTGACCGGTGATCATGCGGAACAGCGTCGTCTTGCCGGCGCCGTTGGGGCCGACGAGCCCGACCTTTTCACCCTTCTGGATGCCCATCGAAGCTTCGATGAACAGGATCTGGTGGCCGTTTTGCTTGGAGATATTGTCGAGGCGGATCATGGGCGGTCTGCTAACGCGGGCGGAGGCAGAACGCCAGAGCCTTTAGCCTCACATGGACCATGTGAGGCGTATAAAAAGGCTCTAAATCAAGCGCTTAGAGCGCGATCAGTCCATCGCGCCGATGTAAGGCAGGCCGCGGCTCTTGCCCTCGTCATCGAGGCCGTAGCCCACGAGGTAGCGGGCCGGGGCTTCCCAGGCGACGAAGTCGGGCTCCATGCCGCGCTGGGTCGGCCAGGGCTTGCGGGCGAAGACGGCGGTCATCACTTCGCTGGCGCCGGCGTCCTTGACGAGGCGCGAGGCTTCGCTCAGCGACAGACCACTGTCGAACACGTCATCCACCACCAGGGCCCGGCGGCCGATCAGCGGACGTTGCAGGTCGGCGCGGACCTCGCAGCGGCCGGTGCTCTTGCGCTCATCGTGATACGAGGCCAGCCACAGGGCGTCGAAGCGGACATTGCGGCCCGCCTTCCACAAGGCCCGGGTCAGGTCGGCGGCGAACCACAGACCGCCGGTCAGCAGACAGACGCAGACCGTGTCGTCGTCGATGCGCGGAGCGATGGCGTTGGCGAGGGCCTGAACGCGCTGGGCGATGTCGGCTTCCGAAATCAGGACTTCGGGTTGGGCGGTGTCATTCATGATGCGCGGGTTCGTGAGAGTCAGAGGGAGGAGTGGCTTCCGCTCCGGTCTCATGTCCCGAGGGTTCATGTCCAGCCGCATCTGCCTCGGCAGGCGCATCCTGAGCGCCGCGCAGGGACAGTTCGGGGTCCGCCGCGTGCTTGGCCGGGGTCTTCAGGGCGGCCTTGACCGCCTTGGCCGCGCCGGGCTCGACCGCGAAGTCGATGACCAGATCCTTGGCGGTGCGGGGCGGGTCCAGGATGGTGATGGCGAAGTGGCGGATCTCGCTAGGCGGGATCTTGGGATCGGCGGCGGCGGCGATGCGGCCGGCCACGCGCTTGTCCTTGGCGTTGCGCAGCTCGACCCGCAGCGGCGGGGCGACCACCGCATGGTCGGTGATGTTGCGCATGATGCCAGTGATGGTCACGGCGGCGTGGCCGTCTTCCAGCGAGGGCTCGGCCTTGATGTTCTCGATCACCAGCCCGACCGTGTTCACCGGCAGGCCGACGCTGGCATAGGCCCCGGCCGTGGCGGGCCACAGGCGCACCATGTCGATGCGGAAGATCAGGGCGCCGACGACCATCGAGGCCATGGCGGCGGCCATGCCGGCCCAGACCACGCCCGTGGTCGTCGCCTCGCGCAGGCGACGCTCGGCGTCGGCGCGGGCCCGGAACACCTTGGGCAGCTCCTCGCCCGGGAGGGCGCTGACCGGCGGTTCAGGTTCGGGTTCAACGGTCGCACTGGTCTCAGCGGCGTCCAGTGAGGCCATGGCGGCGTCGCTGGCCAGGGTGGCGTCGGAAGGCTCGTCGAAGAGGTCCGTGGACTCCTCGTTACGGGCGGTCCAGCGGTGGCCGCACGAGGCGCAACGCACGACACGACCAGCCGCACCGACCTTGGAGTCGTCGACGAAATAGCGGCTGGCGCACTCCGGACAGGTCAGTATCATGGCCGCGAATCGTAGGCTCCCCGCATTAACAAATGGGGTCGCTGATTTTGTCCCTGATGTCCAGAAACCCCGGCGACACCTCCTTGCGGATCGAGGCAGATCAGGGCGATGACGCCCTCCCCGTGGTTCGCTTCGAGGGCGTGTCGATGCGCTACGGCCGCGCGCCGGAAACGCTAAGAGACATTGGGTTTTCTCTGGCTCCCGGGTCGTTTCACTTCCTGACCGGCGCTTCGGGCGCGGGCAAGAGTTCCCTGCTCAAGCTGATCTATCTGGCCCACCGTGCGTCACGGGGTCGCGTGGAGCTTTTCGGCCGCGATGTCAGCCTTCTACCGACCGGCGACCTGCCGTTCCTGCGCCGCCGGATCGGGGTGGTTTTCCAGGAATTCCGGCTGCTGGAGCACCTGTCGGTGTTCGACAACGCCGCCCTTCCGCTCCGTATCCTGCAGCGCAAGCCCGCCACCTATCGCGACGACGTCGCCGAACTGCTGACCTGGGTCGGACTGGGTGAACGGATGCATGCCCTGCCCGCCACCCTGTCGGGCGGTGAAAAGCAGCGCCTGGCCATCGCCCGCGCCGTGGTCGACCGGCCCGACGTGCTGCTGGCCGACGAGCCGACCGGCAATGTCGATCCGGCCATGTCGCTGCGACTGCTGCGGCTGTTCGTCGAGCTCAACCGTCTGGGCACCACCGTGCTGATCGCCACCCATGACGAGGATGTCGTGGCCCGCGCCGGCCAGCCCACCCTGCATCTCGAGCATGGCCGTCTGGTCGAAGGCGGCGACGCATGAGCGAGGTCTTTCAGGTCGAGCGCTGGCGGCCGGGCCCGCTGCTGCCGCCGCGCGACGCCCGCGACGGCTCGCTGGTCTTCGTGGTCGCCGTGCTGTGCTTCCTGGCCTGCCTGACGGCCCTGGCCGCCCTGGCCGCCAACCGCGCGGCTGAGGGCTGGACCAATCAGCTGACCGGATCAGCGACCGTGGTGGTCCGCGCCCGTCCCAACGAGACCCCCGACTCCGCCGCCGCCCGCGCCGCCGAGGCCCTGGCCGGGGTCAAGGGCGTGGTCGAGGCGCGCGCCCTGACCAAAGACAAGGCCGAGGAACTGCTGGTCCCCTGGATCGGCAAGGAGGCCCTGGTCGACGACCTGCCCACCCCGCGCCTTGTCACCCTGGATCTGGACCCCCTGCTACCCGCCACCGCCACGGCGCTGGACCAGGCGCTGAAGGCCGCCGGTGTCGACGCCGTCGTCGATGATCACAGCCGCTGGATCGCCGATATCGAACGCAGCGCCGGCCTGGCCCGCTGGGCGGCGCTGGGCGTGTTCGCCCTGATCGCGGCGGCGGCGGCTTCGGTGATCGCCTTCGCCACGCGGGCCGGACTGGCGGCGCGGGCCGACGTGATCGAGGTGCTGCACCTGTCCGGAGCGGAAGCCCGGTTTATCGCCGGCCTGTTCCAGTGGCGGTTCGCGGGCATGGCCGCCATCGCGGGCTTGCTGGGCGGCGCGGGCGCGACCATCATCGGCGCGGCGTTACGGACCCTGGGCGGCGGTTCGGGCCTGGCGCCGATCCTGCCCCTGGCCTGGATCGATCTGCTGGCGCCGCTGCCCTGCCCGCTGATCGCCGCCCTCGTCGCGGGCCTGACCGCCCGCCTTGCTGCGTTGCGACTTTTGAGGAGCATGCCGTGAAAAGCCTCGCAGCCCTGTTGATCCTGGTGATGGTCTGGGCCGTCGGCCTGCTGGCGTTCTCGAGCCGCGTCGAGCAATCGATCCCCGCCCGCGAGCCGCCGATCGCCGATGGCGTCGTGGTGCTGACGGGCGCCTCGAACATCCGGCTGGAAGCCGCCACCAAGCTTCTAGAAGCCGGCAAGGGCAAGCGCCTGCTGATCTCCGGCGTCAATCGCGAGGCCACCCGCGAGGACGTTCTCAACGTCACCAAGGCCGTCAAGCCGATCTATGACTGCTGCGTGGACCTGGGCTTCGCCGCCGCCAACACCATCGGCAACGCCAGGGAAACGGCCGAGTGGGCCAAGGCCAAGGGCTATCATAGCCTGATCGTCGTGACGGCCGACTATCATATGCCGCGCTCGATGCTGGAGCTGCGCGCAACCATGCCTGACACTGTGCTTTATCCCTATCCCGTCGCCACTGAAGGCCTCGACGCCCATCGCTGGTGGAAGCAGAACGCCGGCGCGCGGCGGATGATCGTCGAATACTGCAAGTACCTGGCGATTCTGGGCCGCGAGGCGTTCCTGGGATTGGGCCCCAAGGACGAGGCCGGCGAACCGGCGAAGGAAGCATCTTGATCTATCTGCGTTCGTTTCTGTTCCAGCTGTATTTCTGGCTCTGGTCGATCTTCACCTCGACCTGGATGGTGGCCCTGCTGCCCCTGCCGCGCCGCTTCGCGGTGGCTGCCCTGACCTTCTGGTCCAAGGGCCTGTTCTTCGGCCTGCGCTGGATCGCCGACATCAAGGTCGAGGTGCGCGGCCGCGAATACCTGCCCACCGGCCCCGCCCTGATCGCGGCCAAGCACCAGTCGATGTTCGACGTCTTCAGCCAGTTTGGCCTGCTGCCCGACGCCTGTTTCGTGATGAAGAAGGAACTTCTGAACGTGCCGCTGTTTGGCTGGCATGGCCTGAAGGCGGGCATGGTCGTCGTCGACCGCGCCGGCCATTCGACGGCCCTCAAGAAGCTGGTCCGCGACACGCTAGAGAAGATGAAGGAGGTTCGCCAGGTGGTGATCTTCCCCGAAGGCACCCGCGGTGCCGTCGGCGTTCCCGGCGACTACAAGCCCGGCATCGCCGCCCTCTATCGTGAGCTGGACCTGCCGGTCACGCCCCTGGCCCTGAACTGCGGCGTCCATTGGGGCAAGGGTTTCCTGGTCAAGCCGGGCACCATCGTGTTCGAATACCTCCCGCCCATCCCAGCCGGCCTGAAACGCGGCGAGTTCATGCGCGAACTGCAGACCCGGATCGACACGGCGACCAAGGCGCTCGAGGACGAGGGGATTTAATGATCCCTCTCTCTGAGAGAGAGGGAGGGGCCCGCCGCGCAGCGGTGGGAGGGTGAGAGGTTACAGACTAGCAGGATGGAGCGCTGTCAGCTTTCGAGCCTAGTGAGACGTTCAGTTTGCCCGGAAAGACGGCCGACGTCGAACGCCCCCTCCGTCACGATGCGTATTCGCATCGCGCCACCTCCCCCGTTTCACGGGGCAGGAGGGTGAAGCTGTTCTTCTCCTGCCCCGTAGCGAAGCGTACGGGGGAGGTGGCGCGGCGCCGATAGGCGACGTGACGGAGGGGGCGCTGCTGAGCCTGACGTCCGCAACCCACCCATTCCGGACCTCAGAGCGAGATTGGTTGGAAGGCCCAAATCAACTCTTCTACGCGTTCATTGCGCGACACGACACACACCACGCCGCCATGCCACGACTGGACGAAAAAGAGGTCCAGCTGGCGATCCCGCTTCACCGCACGGTAAAAACACATCCCGCCTTTGGTCGTGCCTCCTATAGCCATGCCCTGCGTGAGTAGCGCTCGCTGAGCGTTTGATCGAGTGTCGCCGACCGCCACACCCAACGCGCTACCGGACTGAATAAACCCATTCGGCTCTAAGAGCGTCAGTCGCGTGCGAGCGTCGGTCAGCAGCCATCCCGTGACGATGAGCGTTGCAAGGCCGATTGCCAGAAGCAAAGGTTTGAGCATCGAGACTTCCGAACGCATTCGACGAGGCGTCAACGATAACGAGTTGATGTCGGCTTTCCACTCATTGCGGACAGATGGCCTTCTTGCGACGTTGGTTCATGCCTGCCTTGCTGAACGCCACCTCCGCTAACATCCCTCTGTCGAGCGTCACGAAAGTGGTCTTCTTCAAGCGGGATGAAATCACCACCGATCTCATCTGTTGTGAGGTCGAGGCTGATGGACACACGTGGTTCTGCCACGAGGAGGCTGCTGAATGGCTTGCTCTAGTGGAGCACCTGAAGGCGCTGCCGGGCTTCCGACAGGACTGGTTCGAAGCAGTCAGCCAGCCTCCTTTCGGCGAGAGTGTGACCTTGGCGTTCAGTCGGTGACGTCCGACAACCACCCGTAGCGGACCTTGGCGACGTCCGCTTGCGGTCCAAGGGTCAAATGTCGGGTTTCAGGTGCTGACCTGATTTTCGCTCTGCACCCATTCCGGCTGCTCAACGGCAGAAATCGAGCTTTCCCTGCCAACGGTGAAACCTCTCACCCTCCCACCGCCTGCGGCGGCGGGCCCCGCCCTCTCTCTCAGAGAGAGGGATTCGCAGGGCCGCCCTCCCGCGCCGCGACCAGCTTGAGCAGCGCCTCCATCGCGTGATCGCGCACGCCGTCCTCGCGCAGGTGGCCGACGAGGTCGGACAGATAGTCGATGTTGCGGCCCGACAACCCTTTGGCGCCGGCGATGAGGTCGGCCTGCTGTTCCAGGCTCAGCGCCCCGGCCCACTGGCTGTGCTTCATGTCCGACAGGAAGACCAGCGAGGAGACCTTGCCTGCCTCGCCGTCGATCTTCAGATCGCTCCAGGCCTCGAAATAGGTCTCGGTCGGCTGCTCGCGCTCGCGCAGATAGCCGTAGACCTCTTCCCATTCCGCCGCCGCCACCCGATAGGCCGCGCCGCGCACCGAACCGCCGGGCGCCAGGCCCAGGACCAGTCCCGGACGCTCATAGGTTCCCCGGTGATGGACCGAATAGATGCAGAAGGCGCGACGACGGCCGTGGAGAACCGCGCGTCTTCGCTCTACAAACGGGAACCCGGGACGCCACATGAGCGATCCGTATCCGAACACCCAACGGTCTCCGCTCTCTACGCTCATCTTCAATCCCGACTGGACGCGCTCTTTCATGACCCTTACCGACGCCGCGCCGCCCCGCAAAGTCCGCAGACGAGGTCTGTTTGCGCCTTTCATCATCGCGCTGATCTTCGCAGCGGCCTGGTGCGTCGGCTGGTTCTGGCTGCGCAATCAGGCCGAGCAGCGGATGGACACGGCCTCAGCGTCGCTGAAGGCGCGCGGCTATGACCTGTCGTGGAGCGCCCGCAGCTTTTCCGGCTTTCCGTTCCGCCTCGACGTGACCCTGGCCGACGCCCGCGTCGCCGAGCCGTCCGGCTGGGCCCTGCGCATTCCGGAGCTGAGAGCCGAAGCGATGATCTATGGCCTGGACCACTGGGTGGCCGTGGCCCCGCGCGGCGCCCTGCTGACACGGCCGGAGGGCGGCGACGTCGCCATCGCCGGCACGGCCCTGCGCGCCAGCCTGGCGGGCCTGAAGCAGCACCCGCCCCGCATCTCGATCGAAGGCGCGGGCCTGGTGTTCTCGACTGCGCCCGAGGCGGCGCCCTTCCCGCTGCGATCGGCCCAGACCATGCAGTTGCACCTGCGCCCCGGCCCCGAAGATCAGGCCGCGATCCTGTTCAAGGCCGAGGGCGCCCGGGCCAATTTCACCGGCCTGCTGGGCCGCATCGCCCAGGAAAACACCGCCGACATGATCCTGGACGCCCGCCTCAGCAGGGTCTCGACCCTGCGCGGCGACAACTGGGCTGACGCCGTGCGCGACTGGAGCGCGGCCGGCGGCGCGATCACCATGGAAAACGCCCGGATCAGCGCCGGTGAGGCCGAAGGCACGGCCAAGTCGGGGGCCCTGACCGTCGACGCCAATGGCCGGCTGCAGGGCAAGCTGGAGGTCGCCCTCAAGGAGCGGGTCGATCCCCGGGCCGCCCGGACGCCCGAGCAGATCCTGGCCGCCGCCGCCCAGGCCCTGGGACGCGAGCCGGTCATCGAGGCCAGCCTGATCCTGCAGGAAGGCCGCACCCGTCTGGGAACCATCGACACCGGGCCCTCGCCGCGCGTCTATTGAGCGCGGGGCCGCGCAAGTTTCTTGCCGTGAACGCCAGCTATTGCGCCGGCGGCGGCAAGGACTATGGTCCGGCCTCCAATTTCGGGGATAAACATGGGTACCGACGCGGCCGACGCGCCTCCGTCTCTCGACGAGGTCCGATGGCGACTGGACGCCATTGATGGTGAACTGCTGAAGCTGCTGGACGAGCGGGCCGCCCTGGCCGGCGCCGTCGCGGCGGCCAAGCGCGCGGCGGGCGATACGGGCTTTGGCCTGCGTCCCGGCCGCGAGGCCCTGATCATCCGCAAGCTGCTGGCCGCCCCGCGCACCGCCGCCAACGACGCCCTGATCATCCGCGTCTGGCGCGAGGTGATGAGCGACAACCTGGCCCGCCAGGGCCCGTATCATCTGGCCGTCTGGGGCGGGAAGGATCCGACCCGCGCCGTCGAGCTGACCCGCCTGCGGTTCGGAACCGCGCCGCGCATGCAGGTCATGGCCGAAGCCAAGGACGTGCTCGCCGCCGCCAAAACGCCCTGGGGCGTCGGCGTGCTGGCCCTGACGCCGGACAGCAACTGGTGGGGCCGCCTGCTGGCGGAACCCAAGCTGAAGATCTTCGCCGCCCTGCCCTGCCTGAACCGTTGGGGCCCGCAGGCCGCCCTGGCCGTGGCCGAGGTCGAGGTCGAGCCCACCGGCGGCGACCAGACCTTCTGGGTCACCGACTCGGGCAAGAGCGCCGCCGCCATCGTCGAGGCCCTGAGCCCCAGCGGCGTCGCCGCCGAGCCCCTGGCCGAGTCCGGCGGGCTGAAGCTGTTCTCGCTGTCGGGCTTCTTCCAGGTCAATGACGCGCGCCTGGCCCAGGCCCCCGGCAAGCTGACCGGCGTCATCGGGGCTGCGCCCACGCCGTTCGACGTTTAAGTGGGCGACGTGTAAGACGACGGCCAGTTCAGACTGAGTTCCAAGATGACCGCTCCCGCCTCCGACCGCTTCGCCGCGCAGCGTCCCATGCCCAAGCCGGGCATCATGGATATCCACGCCTATGTCGGCGGCAAATCCAAGGTCGAGGGCATCGCCCATCCGGTGAAGCTGTCCAGCAACGAGAACATTCTGGGCTGCAGCGACGCGGCCAAGGACGCCTATCGCGCCGCCGTCGACCGCCTGCACCTCTATCCGGACGGCAAGGCCAATGGCCTGCGCGCCGCCGTGGCCGAGCGCTACAGGCTTGAGCCCGAACGCCTGACCTTCGGCGACGGCAGTGACGAGATTTTCGCCCTGCTGTGCCAGGTCTATCTGGAGCCCGGCGACAATATCGTTCAGGGCGAGCACGGCTTCGCCGCCTACGCCATCGGGGCCCGCGCCTGCCAGGGCGAAGTGCGGATGGCCCGCGAGCCGAACCAGCGCATTGACGCCGACGAAGTGGTCAAATGCATCGACGAGCGCACCCGCCTGGTGTTCATCGCCAACCCCGCCAACCCGACCGGCACCTGGCTGACCGGCGAGGAAATCCGCGCCCTGCACGCCGCCATCCCGCCGTCGGTGGTGCTGGTGCTGGACGGAGCCTATGCCGAATTCGCCACCGATCCGCGCTTCGAGGATGGCCTGGACCTGGCCCGCACGGCGCAAAACGTCATCGTCACCCGCACCTTTTCCAAGATCCACGGCCTTGGCGGCCTGCGTGTCGGCTGGGGCTATGGACCGGCCGGGATCATCGAGCCGATCGAGCGCATCCGTCCGCCGTTCAACACCTCGATCCCCGGTCAGGAGGCGGCCGTCGCCGCCCTGGCCGACCTCGAATTCCAGGCCCGCTCCGTGGCCCTGGTCGAACAGTGGCGGCCATATCTGGCCCAGCAGCTGGGCGGGCTTGGCCTTGAGGTCACGCCGTCGGCGGCCAATTTCGTGCTGGTCAACTTCCCCGACGTCCCGGGCAAGACCGCCCGCGAGGCCGAGGAATTCCTGGCTAGCAAGGGCTATCTGGTCCGCGCCGTCGGCAACTACGGTCTGCCCAACGCCATCCGCATCACCATCGGTCTGGAAGAGCACAACCGCGCCGTGGTGGATTTGCTGACGCAGTTCGTGGGTCGCTGATGTCCAAGCCCGGTATCCTCTATCCCAAGATGACCGTGATCGGCTGCGGCCTGATCGGCGGTTCGGTGATCCGCGCGGCCCGCGCTCACGGCGTGGTCAGCCAGATCACCGTGGCCGACGCCAGCGAGGCCCACCGGGCCCGCGTGGTTGAGCTGGGCATCGCCGACCATGTGACGGGTGACATCGCCGAGGCGGTGCGCGACGCCGATCTGGTCGTGATCGCCACCCCGGTGCTGTCGGCGCCCGAAGTGGCCGCCATCGTCATCCCGGCCATGAAGCCCGGAGCCACCCTGACCGACGTCGGCTCGACCAAGGCCAATGTCGCCGAGGCCTTCCGCGCCCAGGACATCTCGAAGATCTTCGCCATTCCCGGCCACCCGATCGCCGGCACCGAGCAGTCGGGTCCCGACGCCGGCTTCGCCGAGCTGTTCGAGAACCGCTGGACGATCCTGACGCCCTTCGAAAGCGACGACGAGCGCTACGCCGCCGCCGTCGCCCAGCTGTCGGCCTTCTGGCGCGCGTTCGGGGCCCAGGTCGAGCTGATGGACGACAAGCACCATGACCTGGTGCTGGCCGTGGTCAGCCACCTGCCCCACCTGATCGCTTACACCATCGTCGGCAGCGCGGCCGATCTGGAGAACGTCACCGAGAGCGAGGTCATCAAGTTCTCGGCCTCGGGCTTCCGCGACTTCACCCGCATCGCCGCCAGTGATCCGACGATGTGGCGCGACATCTTCATCGCCAACAAGGACGCGGTGCTGGAGATGCTGGGCCGCTTCACCGAGGACCTGCAGGCCATGAGCCGCGCCATCCGCTGGGGCGACGCCGACACCCTGCACAGCCACTTCACCCGCACCCGCGCCATCCGTCGCGGCATCGTGGCGGCCGGCCAGGAAAGCGCTGAGCCGAACTTCGGACGCGACCGCGGCAAGCACTGAGGCGCAGGTTCGCGACCTCGCGCGTTCGCTGCGAGTTGGTGAAAAGGGTCGCGGAGCGTCCGGACCACGTCCGGAGGAAAATAGAATAACCGTTTCGACGAAGCCGAGCGCTCCGCGTGGTCGTTTTCCATCAGCGTCCCAGCGGGTGGCCCAGTTGGGGCCTTACCGGGACCCGGAAGCTTCGGTTTCCCGAAGTCCCGAAGGTCGGGGGGCGTGGGGCCAATCCTGACCAACACTCGCCTTGATCCCCGTCCACGCCGACGGCGGGCGGGTCCTGCAACGCCAGGATCCCCGGACGCGCTTCAGTATCCCCCTGAAGCCCAGCCCCGCTCGATCACCCCCCGCCGCCGCAATGATCGCTGGCCTTGCGCCCTTTCCTCGCGACGAGGTGGGTACAGAATACGGGAGGTTTGAGCGCGTCGGATAAGTTTGCTGCACGCCCGCGCCGGTCCCCGTTCTATCGACCCTCTCCCAGAGGGAGAGGGAGGGACCCACGCTTGCGTGGGAGGGTGAGGGGTTACACCCTAAACCATTGTCGCACCTGGGATCCTGCCTTGTCCGGAAGGGCTTCGCAAACCCCTCACCCTCCCACCGCTACGCGGCGGGCCCCGCCCTCTCCCTCTGGGAGAGGGTTTCAGATCCCCGTGCCGGTCCGAGGATGGCGCGATCCCACTCCCCGTACTCATGCACCGGAGTTTCCCAGCACCCGCGCCCGCAGCATCGACAGCGGCAGGGTCCCTGGAAGCAGCACCGCGTCGTGGAAGGCGCGGATGTCGAAGCCCGAGCCCTGTAGCTGGCGCGCCGCTTCGCGCAGGCGGACCAGTTCCAGCCAGGCCAGCCCCTGCCCCGCCGAGGCGGCCGGGCCGATGGCGATGCGTTCGATGCCTTGCGACACCGGCGAGAAGACCGGCGGCGGGCCCTGCAGGTCATTGAGGAAGGTCGTGGTCTTCTCGGCGCTCCAGCCCTTCAGATGCACGCCGAGGTCGGCCAGCAGGCGGCCGACGCGGAACAGCATCCACTGGAGATAGCCCAGCTCCGCCAACGGATCGCCCGCGAAGGCGCCCTCCTCCTCGGCCAGTTGTTCGGCATAGATCGCCCAGCCTTCGGAGAACCCCGGGAAAGCCAGGCGGGTGCGCAGCGGATGGGCGCCGGAGCGTTCCTCCAGCGGCATCTGCACCATGTGGCCGGCGACGCTCTCATGATGGACGACGCTGGGCAGGGTCCAGCTGGGGCGGGTGCGGATGGTGTTGAGGTCGGCGTAATAGACGCCCGGCTTCGAGCCATCGAAGGACGGAGCCTCGCGATAGCCCTGACGGCGGGCGGCTTCGTCGGCGGGGGTCATGCGGCTCATGCTGACCGCGCGGCTGCCCGGCGCGACCGTGGCGAACGAGACCGGCAGGCGCGCGACGGCCTTGGCCAGCCAGGCGTTCATGTCGCCGATCAGCCGGTCGCGCCCGGCGGCGTCATCACTGTAGAGCCAGCGCTCGTCGCGGCTGAGGGCGCCCAGACGGGCGCCGACCGTGCCCTGGCTCATCCCCTGGGCTTTCAGCAGCGTATCGGCGCGGGCGGTCAGGGCCCTGGCGGCGGCGCTGGCGCGATCCCAGGCCTGGGCCGGGGTGATCTCGGCGCCCATCGCGGCCTTCAGCAGCAGGGCGTAATAGGCCTCACCATCCTTGAAGCGTCCGACGCCGATCCCCTTGCCGGCCTTGCTGCGCAAGGCGATCAGAGCCTCGCGCTGGCGGCCCAGGGCAGCGGCAAGGTCGGGCGTGGCGGCGACGGCTGCCGCGGTTTCGGCGAGACCAGCGGCGACCTTGTCGATCACAAAGGCCGGCAGGATCACGCCTCTGGCGGCGTCTTCAGCGATCCGGGCGGTCTCGGCGTCCAGGCGTCTGACGGTGTCAGCGGTCGCGTCACCTGACTTGGCGGCTTCTACGGCCTTCAGCCAGGCGCCCGCGCGGGTGGTCACGACATAGGGCGAGGTCGCGCCCGCGCCGAAGGGGAAGCGGCGGACGATCTCGTCCTCGACGGCGAATGCCGACAGCACGGCGTCATGGTCGAGGCGCGCGGCTGGGCTCAGGGCGGCGGCAGGAAAGGCCTTCAGTGCGGCCAGGCGCTGGGCGGCCGGGCCGCCCTTGGCCAGCTTGTCGAGCAGGGCCTTCAGCGCCGCATCGTCGCCGCTCGCCTGTGCGCCGCCGGCCGCCAGCAGCGCCGCGCCTCCCACGGCGCCGCCTATCACGTCTCGCCGGCTGATCATGGCGTCTCTCCCGGGATGTCTCTTAGCGGTCAGGTCTAGGCGATCTGACACCGGTGTCCAGCCATTGGCCGACTTGATCGCGCCGACCCTGCCGCTAGGGTGGCTCGAACAGCCGTTTGAGAGATCCGCCATGGCCGAAGCCTTCATCTGCGACGCGATCCGCACCCCTATCGGTCGCTATGCCGGAGCCCTGGCGTCGGTCAGGGCCGATGATCTGGCGGCGGTAACCTTGCGGGCGCTGGTTGCGCGCAATCCCGGCGTCGACTGGAGCCTAGTCGATGACGTGGTGCTGGGCTGCGCCAACCAGGCCGGCGAGGACAACCGCAACGTCGCCCGCATGGCCGCCCTGCTGGCGGGCCTGGGCACCGAGGCCTCGGGCTCGACCATCAACCGCCTGTGCGGCTCGGGCCTGGACGCCGTGGGCGTGGCCGCGCGCGCCATCAAGTCGGACGAGGCCCAGCTGATGATCGCCGGCGGCGTCGAGAGCATGAGCCGCGCGCCGTTCGTGATGGGCAAGGCCGACAGCGCCTTCTCGCGCAATGCCGAGATCTTTGACACCACCATCGGCTGGCGGTTCGTCAACCCGGCCATGCGCAAGGCTTACGGCGTCGACTCGATGCCCGAGACCGCCGAGAACGTCGCTGATGACTACGGGATAAGCCGCGCCGACCAGGACGCCTTCGCCCTGCGCAGCCAGGCCCGCGCCGCGGCGGCCCAGGCCAGCGGCCGCTTCGACGCCGAAATCGTTGCGGTCAGCATCGCCCAGCGCAAGGGCGACCCTGTGGTGGTCAGCAAGGACGAGCACCCCCGCGCCACCACGATCGAAGCCCTGTCGGCCCTCAAGCCCATCGTCCGCCCGGACGGCACCATCACCGCCGGCAACGCCTCGGGCGTCAATGACGGCGCGGCGGCGCTGATCATCGCCTCGGAAGAGGCGATCAAGCGTCATGGCCTGACGCCCCGCGCCCGGATCGTCGGCTCGGCCGCCGCCGGCGTCGCGCCGCGCATCATGGGCTTTGGCCCCGCTCCCTCGACCCAGAAGCTGCTGGCGCGCCTGGGCCTGACCATCGGCCAGATGGACGTGGTCGAGCTGAACGAAGCCTTCGCCGCCCAGGGGCTGGCGGTGCTGCGCGCCCTGGGCCTGCCCGACGACGGCGAGCACGTGAACCCCAATGGCGGCGCCATCGCCCTGGGCCATCCCCTGGGCATGAGCGGCGCCCGCCTGGCCCTGACGGCGGTTGAAGAGCTGCATCGCCGCAAGGCCCGCTATGGCCTGGCGACCATGTGCATCGGCGTGGGCCAGGGCATCTCGATGGTGGTGGAACGGGTCTAGCCGTTTGAGCGGTCATCCCGGCCACGCACGACGTGCGCCGGACTGACAAGCTTTGGTTGCGCGTGACAACGGCGCTTCCCCCTGCTCATCTGGACCCTCGCCAACCGTGAGCGTCCGCATGCCCCTTCGCGCCGCCCTTCTTGCCCTGACCCTGACAGCGCTGGCGACCGGCGCCCACGCCCAGCATGTCACCGGCGGCAAGCTGGTCCCGGCCAAGGCCGACGCCGACGGGATCAGGGCCTGGAAGGGCTTGCCCTACGCCGCCCCGCCGGTCGGCGCCTTGCGCTGGAAACCGCCGGCGCCGGTCGTCGCCTGGAAGGGCGAGCGGGCGACCGACCGGTTCGGGCCCAACTGCGCCCAGCCCAAGGTCTATAGAGACATCGACCCCTACACCCCCGCGATGTCGGAGGACTGCCTGTATCTGAACGTCTGGAGCCCGGCCAAGACCCGCGAGTCGCTGCCGGTGTTCTTCTGGATCCATGGCGGCGGCTATGGCGCGGGCTCGGGCGCCGAGCCACGCCATGACGGCGTCGCCCTGGCGAAAAAGGGCGTGGTGGTGGTGACCATCAACTATCGCCTGGGCGCCTTCGGCTTCCTGGCCCATCCGGCGCTGACCCGGGAGTCGCCCAAAAGGGCCAGCGGCGATCAGGCCCTGGCCGACATGATCGCGGCCCTGCGCTGGGTGCAGGCCAATATCGCCCTGCTGGGCGGCGACCCCGACCGGGTGACCATCGCCGGCGAATCGGCGGGATCGGACGCCGTCAGCCGGCTGATGGCCTCGCCCCAGGCCAGGGGCCTGTTCCAGCAGGCCATCGGCGAGAGCGGCTCGGCCTTCGGGACCCTGGGCAAGGACGAGACCCTGGCGATGGGCGAGGCCAACGGCCTGGCCCTGGGTCGCGCCCTGGGCGACGACAGCCTGGCCGCCATGCGCCGACGCTCCACCGAACAGATCCTTGCGGCCGTGACCGCACCGACCGCACGCTTTGCCTTCCGCCCGATCCTCGACGGCTGGATCCTGCCCAGCAGCGCGGCCGAGATCTTCGCCGCCGGGCAGCAAAGCGACGTGCCCCTGCTGGTCGGCTGGAACCGTGATGAAGGCAGCCTGCTGGAAGGCGGGGTCTTTGCCGGCCGCACCCTGCCCGAGGCGCTGAAACTGACCTTCGGCGACAACGTGGCCGAGGCGGCGAAACTCTATCCCCACGACACGCCCGACCAGATGGTCCGCTCACGGATCAACTTCGCCGGCGACGCCTGGATGGGCCTGCCGACCTGGTCGTGGGCTGTGGCCCAGACCCGAACCGGCAAGGCGCCGGTCTATGCTTTCCGCTTCGATCACGCGCCAAAAACGCCCGACGGATGGTTCGGCGAGGCCAATCGCGGCAAGTCGCTGGGCGCGTTTCACTCGGCCGAGATCGTCTATGTGTTCAACCACCCGGATAACGGCGGGGCCTGGAGCGTTGACGACACCGACCGCCGCGTGGCCGACGTGATGTCGTCCTACTGGGCCAATTTCGTGAAGACGGGCGATCCCAACGGTCCCGGCCTGCCCGTCTGGCCGGTGTATGATCCCGAAGGTGACGCGCGGAAGCTGATCATCGACGCCGACACCCGCGTCATCGCCGATGACGACCAGCCCCGCCTGAAGTTTCTGCAAGCCGAGGCGCGCCGGGCCCGGCGCTGAGCGGCAAACTTCGCTAGTGACAACGCTGTCAGGTTAGCGCTAACCTCGACGTGAAGGCGCGCGGCTACGACGCGTCGGCAAGCAGGGAAGATGCGCATGACCAGGATCAACAGGGCCCTGACGGCCATCGTCCTGACCTTTGCCTTTGGCGCAAGCGCCTGGGCCGAAGACGCCGCTGGGCCGATCCGCCTCAACCAGTTGGGCGTCGAGACGACAGGTCCCAAGCGCGCCATTCTGGCCGATCCCTCGACAAACCCCATGGCCTGGACCCTGCGCGACGCCAGGGGCGCGAGCGTGGCCAGCGGCCAGACCAGGGCGTTCGGCGCCGACGCCGCCTCAGGCGACCATGTCCATCAGATCGATTTCAGCCACTTCAAGGGTTCGGGCGACGGCTATCGCCTCAGCGTCGGCGCAGCCCAGAGCCGGCCCTTCGCCATCGCCGGGCGCCTCTATGGCGCGCTGAAGGGGGACGCCCTGGGCTTCTTCTATCAGAACCGCGCCAGCATTCCGATCGAGGCGCGCTTCGTTCAGCGCCCTGACCTGGCCCGCCCGGCTGGCCACGCCCCCGACAAGGCGACCTGCTTCAACAAGGCCGACGAGCGCGGCCAGGTCTGGGCCGGCTGCGACTACACCCTGGACCTCAGCCGGGGCTGGTACGATGCGGGCGACCACGGCAAGTACGTCGTCAATGGCGGCATCTCGGTGTGGACCCTGCTGAACGCCTACGAGCGCGCCCTCGTGCTGGGCAAGGCCCCGACCCTGGCCGCCTTCGCTGATGGCAAGGGCAAGATTCCCGAGAACGCCAACGGCGTCTCCGACCTGCTGGACGAGGCCCGCTGGGAGATGGATTTCCTGCTGGCCATGCAGGTTCCCGCCGGCAAGACCCTGGCCCTGCCCGTCGGCCATCAACAGGTCGGCCCGGCCGGCCGACTGGTCCTGACCGATCTGGACGCTTCGGGCATGGCCCATCAGCGCCTGGCCGATGAGCGCTGGACCGCCCTGCCCACGGCGCCGGCCGACGACAAGGAAGTCCGCTACCTCTATCACCCCACCACCGCCGCCACCCTGAACCTGGCCGCCACGGCGGCCCAGGCCGCGCGGATCTGGAAGACCATCGATCCGGCCTTCTCGGCCCGCTGCCTGGACATCGCTCGGCGCGCCTATGCCGCCGCCAAACGTAATCCGGAGGTCTACGCCCTGGGCGCCTTCACCGGCAGCGGCGGCTATGGCGACGGCAATGTGGAGGACGAGTTCTACTGGGCCGCCGCCGAGCTGTACGCCACGACCGGCGCCGCCGAGTACGAGACCGCCCTGCGCGCCTCGCCGCTGTTCCTGGCCGGCCCCTCTGCTTCCGGATTGGCGGCGGGCGGCAGGCCGACCGGCGACATCGGCTGGCCCTCGGTGGGCACCCTGGGAACCGTGACCCTGGCGCTGGCGCCCAATGGTCTGAAGTCCGCCGAGATCGCTGCGGCGCGCGCCAATCTGGCCGCCAGCGCCGACCGCTATCTGGAGGACGGCGCCAGCCAGGGCTATGCCCTGCCCTATGCGCCCAAGGGCTATCCGTGGGGGTCGACCTCGTCGGTGCTGAACCGCGCCATTTTGCTGGGCCTGGCCGCCGACTTTACGGGCAAGGCCGCCTATCGCGACGGCGCGGTGGACGCCATGGACTGGGTTCTGGGCCGCAATCCTCTGGATCGCTCGTTCGTCACCGGCCATGGCGCGCGACCGATGCGCAATCCGCACCACCGCTTCTGGGCGCATCAGGCCGACGCCCGCTATCCCGCCCCGCCCCCCGGCGTGATCTCGGGAGGCCCCAACTCGACCAACATGAGCGATCCGGTCGCCCAGGGCATGAAAGGCCAGTGCGCACCCCAGACCTGCTGGACCGACGACTATCGCGCCTTCACCCAGAACGAGGTGGCCATCAACTGGAACGCGCCGTTGTTCTGGGTCGCGGCCTGGCTGGACGAACCGACCCGCTGAGGCCGCGCGCAGACGGGCCAGGCTGCGCGACACTTTGTCGCTGAAACTGGAATATCTTCGTTCACCCTGCGGGTCGTATCTGAGACGCTAAGCGGCCGGGGCGAGAGCTGGAATGCGATCTGAAGGAGCGGAGGACAGGCCTCGGGGCGACCCCCTCAAGCTCGCCCTGCTGGGGCAAGCGCATCGCAACAGCCTGGCGACCATGGCGGTTCAGGCCGCCTCTGCGGTCGGACTGACCCTGCTCGCACTCCCCGCAGAACGCCCCTTTCACGTGACCTGGCTGGCTGTCGTGCTGGCCCTGCTGGCGGCCCGCCTGGTGATCAACCACCTGCTGGGCGCCGCCCTGGCGGGGCGGCTCCTGACCAAACAGCTTTGGCCGCTGGCGCGTCTTCACAGTACGGGCCTGGTCCTTAGCGCCGGGCTGTGGGCGCTGCTGGCCGGCATGCGTATTCCGATCGACAGCCCGGTTTCGCGCTATGCCCTGATCGTGGTGCTGTCGGCCCAGGCCGGCGGGGCGGTCGGCATTCTGTCGCCTCAGAAATGGGTCGGACGGACCTATATCACTCTGGTCCTGGTCCCCGCCTCCATAACCCTGATCACCCTGGGCGGCGTAGACGCGACCCTGGGCTTCCTCGGCGCGGTGTTCTGGATGGTGATGGTAGTCGCTCATCGCAACAACCACGCTCTGCTGGTCGACTGCCTGCGGCTGCGCGACGAAAACCGCGAGTTGCTGGCGGATATCAACCGACGCAACCACGACACCAGCCTGCTGAACCGCGACCTTGAAAGGCGTGTGCGCGTCCGCACCGAGCAACTGGAGCGTCTGTCGGAAGAAGCCCAGGTCGCCAATCGCGCCAAGTCGCAGTTCCTGGCCATGGTCAGCCACGAAATGCGCACCCCCCTGAACGCCATCCTGGGCGAGGGTCAATTGCTGGCGCGCGAAGCGCTGACCCCGCCGCAACGCCAGCGCCTGGGGGTGATGAAGACCGCCTCCCGCGTCATGCGGCAACTGATCGACGACATCCTCGACATTTCCCAGATCGAGGCCGGCGGATTGCAGTTGCGGCTGAACGTGTTCTCGCTGGAAAATCTGGTCAGCGATATCCGGGAACTCCACCAGCCCTTGGCCCGGGAGCGGGGCCTGTCCCTGACCATCTCCCTGCAACCCGATCTGGCGCGCTTCCGACGCGGGGACGGCGACAGACTGGCCCAGCTCCTCGCCAATCTGATCTCCAACGCGCTGAAGTTCACACGGCAGGGCGGTGTCACGGTCAAGATCACCGGCGACGACCATCGGCTGCAGATCGCCGTGATCGATACGGGCATCGGCATCGCCGCAAAGGACCACGAAGCCATTTTCGAGCGCTTCGTTCAGGTCGACAACTCTTCGACCCGTCGGGTCGGAGGGATCGGGCTGGGCCTGGCCATCTGCCGCGAGATCTCCGAGCGCATGGGCGGTTCGCTGAAGGTCACATCCGCCCTGGGCATCGGCGCGCGGTTTGACTTCGAAGCGCCCGTCCCGTCGGTGATCTCTTCCGAAGCCCCGATTGAGGACGAGGTCGGCGAGTTTGCCGTCGAGGCGCCCGCTTCGCTTCTGGTGGTGGACGACAACCCGGTCAACCGACGCATCCTCGCCGCCCTGGTCGAACCCTTCGGCGTCACCTGCGGCTTCGCCGTCAGCGGGCGTGAAGCGGTGGCGGCCTGGCGCGCCCAGCCCTGGGACGCGATCTTCATGGACGTGCATATGCCCGACATGGACGGCGTCGAGGCCACGCGGACCATCCGCCGCGAAGAGGCCCTGGCCGGCGCCGCCCGGATCCCGATCATCGCCGTCACCGCAAGCGTGCTGAACCACGAGGTCGAAAGCTATCTGCGGGCGGGAATGGATGGCGTCCTGCCCAAGCCCATCGAAGCCGCAGCCCTGGCGTCAACCCTGTCGCAGTGCGTGGCCGCCGCAGCTTAGGGCGCATGGCGCCTGCATCCAAACGCCCAGGCCCATCGGCAAGACGCCGTCGCGGTGAGCGGTATTCGGCCGTGGATAGCGCCAGGCGTTTGGACCGTTTCCAGCGGTTCACGCTACTAATGACACTGCAAATGCCATAAAAGACCCAATGCGATCAACGCAGCGAAAGGCGGGCGCCGATGCTCATCGTTCACGGGCTGGATTTGTCCTATTTCACGGGCAAGCTTGAGGGATATCTGCGCGCCAAGGGCCTGCCCTACCGCCTTCAGGAGATGGATACGGCCGCGTTTCGCGCCTTGGCCCTCAAGACCGGCGTCCGCCAGATGCCCCAACTGGAGCTGCCCGATGGCCGCTGGATGACCGATACCCCGGTCATCATCGACCACCTGGAGGCTGACCACCCCCTGAGCTCCCTCACACCGACCGACCCCGCCCTGGGCTTCCTCGCGGCGTTGATCGAAACCTATGGCGACGAGCATCTCTGGCGACCGGCGCTCTACTATCGATGGGCCTATCGGGCGGACGCCCAACTGATGAGCGGTCGACTGGCTGACGGCATGTTCCGTGACATCCCCCTGCCTCGGGCGCTGAGACGCCAGGCCGCACTGCTGCGGCAAAGGTCCGTCTATCTGGGTGGTGAGGGCGTGAGCCAGGCCAATCGCTTCCGCGTCGAGGCGGACTATCTCGACACGCTCGAGGCTCTGGACAAGATCTTCGCGCGGCGGGACTGGCTGCTGGGCGAAGCGCCGACACGGGCGGATATCGGACTGTTTGGGCCGCTGTTTCGGCATTTCGCCTGCGACCCGACACCCGCGGGGATCATGCGCGCGCGTGCGCCGTCGGTCGCCGCCTGGGTCGCGCGACTATGGGCCCTGAAACCCGACCCCAGCCGTTCTGCAGCCCTGATGACGCGCGCACCGGACGATCTGGGTCCCTTGATGGATCTGATCGAAGACCGCTTTCTTCCCGAGATGGCCGCCAATCAGCAGGCTGTCAGCCACGGGGCGGCCCGCACGCACTACATCGGATCGGACGTCGCCTTCCAGTATCGCGCCAACGCCTATCGCGCGTGGCGACTGAGTCGGCTCCAGGCCGCCTATGCTGAGTTGGACGGCGCCTCGCGACGGGCCGTCGACTGGCATCTGGGGCCGCGCTCCCGCGAGATCCTGCTATCCGCAGCGGGGGGCGGCTCTGGCCGTAACGCGCCGTCTGTCCGTGATCGCTGGGGGAGACCTCTTGACCGGACGCCATGAAAGGCAGCCCGACGATCAACGCCCTCGCCGCAAACCCTTGCAGCGCCTGGAGCGGGCGATGGGAATCGAACCCACGACATTCTGCTTGGGAAGCAGACGCTCTACCTCTGAGCTACGCCCGCGAACCTGAGCGATTTCAAACCGATCACGTTCTCAAATCTGAGCGATTGGAGAGCGGTTTACAGCTTGGTTTACACAAACGTTCCGTGAGCGTTCCCTTAGCCCGTCTTGTCGGCGCGCTCAAGCTGATCCATGGGCTTCCCGGCTACATTCGAGGCAGCGACATAGAGCATCTTGGCGTTTCCCACGCGGGCTAGTTCCCACCCGACGATGCCCGCTATGTTTTCATTTGAGAAGCCGGCTGCCGCAAACCTCGTGACAGCTGTTCCCCGAAGATCGTTCAACCTGCGCCCCTGGCCGCCTCTGCTGCCCGAGCAAACGCCTGCGTCAGAGCGTCAGGTTTCCACGGTGTCTTTCGAGGGATGACGAACATGAAGGCGGAAGACATCACGGAAGAACAGATCATGGGGATGATCCCGCCCCTACGGCGTAGATCAGCCGCTCTTCTCCGGGCTCCAGGAGATCGCAAATGGCCCAGATGTATTTCGCTACTGAAGTCCGTCTTGGCGGCAATCTCCCGGGTTGAATAACCCTGGTCTCTTAATGCGCCGATCCCGCGGACCAACTTCAGTAACGCTTGTTGGCGGCGGGCCAGGTTCCCGACCAGACCCATTTGGACGTCAGAGACCGCTATCAGTCGCCAACGACCGCGTATGATATCCTTGGCTCGAACTCAAATCGCCTGATCCTCCACTGATTGAGAGACAGAACTTCCAGAGCGGCAACGGTCTCGCCTGGAAACGCTTCCTCGTTCAACTCGTCGAAGGCAATGACCGACCCCTTTGGCATCCGCGGCAGGAACAGTTCCAGAGCTTTCTTTGTGGGCGCGTAAATATCGAAGTCCAAATAGAGGAGACTCACAAGCAAATGTGGGTGCTCTTCTAAATACTTCGGAGCGGTTTCGTTAAAGTCACCCTTCACGACGGCGACCTTCGGAAAGTGATTAAGCATCCGATTTTGATCATATATTTCCACAGCCTTGAGAATGTCCTCATAGGCGTGCGTGGCGGAAAAGCCGTGCTGCTTTAGATGGGCGGACTTTCGATCCGGCAAGCCGAGCGTGTCCTCATCGGAAATGACTGGAAAGCCGCTAAACGTGTCAAACCCAATGATGCGCCGCTGAAAATTATAGGGTTCCAGTATGGTGGAAAGCTTGGCGAAGCTCATCAGGCCGCCCCCGAACAAGACTCCACATTCCACGATTGAGCCGTGAACGTTCTGAACAAGCTTGAACAGTTCATAACGCGCCATAAACCGCGCCAAGGTCTGGCGGGGCACGTATTTGGAAAAATTCTCGAGCTTTTCCGTGGCCGACCCTTCGCTCTCGGAAAAATAGGCTTCCAGAGCGCGTCTGCCATCAACATCCGCGGATGTCTGTGTCCGCGGGTCGTGCATCGTCGGGGAAATGTCTTCGCCTGCGCTCATGCGATTTGGAACTCTTGAGAAACGTTGAGTGGACTGAAGTCATCGACGCGCAGGAAGTCGCCAAGGGTAGAACCGGATGCGCGACTGTCAATATTGGGGCCGCCGCGGCCATTTCGCAGATCTTCGATATTCACTGTCCGGAAATCGGTGCTGAAGCGGGTCGCGCCGGAGGTATTGGGCACTGTCGCGTGGAGCTGAGACGCCGAAAACACTACCGCATCGCCCATCGCCGCTCCAAACCGGAATTCTTCCTCGGGCGTGATCGGCTCCAGAGGAAGCGGGTGTTTGCGGGTGTCCTGGCTGATCTGGCTGGTTGCCAGCGTCCTGCCGATTTTGACCCATTCACTATAGTCAAAGTCGGCCGAGGTGTTGGGCATCGCCCGATCCCAATAGTTGGCAAAGAACGCCATAGAGCGTTCCGGCGAAACGTCCCAAATGGGCAGCCACCAATTGATCTGCGCGGTCGGGCTTGAATACCAGATGTCGCGGTGCGCTTTGTAAGCATATGAAACGCCAGCCGACAGATAGTCGGAGTGAGGAACGACTCTCAGCCGAGGCAAGTCGAAATAGGTCGTCCGGGGATCCAAACCCTTTTCGATCAGATAGGCGCGAAGTCGCTCCTTTGTTTCCTCGGCGTTGGTGAAGCGCGTCTTCAACGGCCCAACGATCGCGACGAAAGATTCTACCGATAAGCTTTCTTGGGCATGTTCCGGGTCAAGATCGCCGAAAGCCTCGCCCACCAAACCCCGGGCGAATTGGCATAGAGCCAGGCTCGCGGGGGAAGCTGAGTACATCAGAATGCCGCCGGCCTGAGCGGCCCGGCGGCGCTCATCGTCGGACCCTGTCTGGTTCAGTATTACCTGCAGCATAGCGTGTCCTGTCCCCAGAAATAACGAAACAATCCGGCAACCGCCTGCACCAAACTGCTCCGACCCTTTAACGCATAGATGCCAGATTCTAACACGGCCCCGCTTAAAGTTACGTGCTGGCTGATGGCCTGTCTATGAGCACACTCACGTGCGGCAACTGAAGATATCGTGCGCCAAGCATGGCCTCGATTTTCCTAGGAAAACTCGGAAGCCGTCTTGCGGCCTGCGGTCACCAACCCGATACGGGCGACGGTTACGACCATCCTCTCCTCGTGCGGCTTCGCGCTCTATGTGACCGTGTCTGTTGTCAGGCGTTGCAGACGGTGAAACCGGCTAGCCTCGGCTCTCGTCCTCGACCAGGCCCTTGCCCAGCACGGCCTTGAAATGGGCGATGGTCCTGGCCAGGCCTTCCTTCAGCTGGGTCCTGGGCTCCCAGTCCAGCGCCGACCTGGCCAGGGTGATGTCGGGCTGGCGCTGGCGGGGATCGTCCTGCGGCAAGGGCTTGCGCTCGATCAGCGAGGTCGAGCCGATCTGGGCGATGGTCTGCTGGGCCAGCTCCAGGATCGTGAACTCGTTGGGATTGCCGATATTGACCGGACCGGTGAAACCGGTGGGCGTGGCCATCATGCGGATGAAGCCTTCGACCAGATCATCGACATAGCAGAAGCTGCGGGTCTGCTGACCTTCGCCATAGATGGTGATCGGCTGATTGGTCAGGGCCTGGACGATGAAATTACTGACCACCCGACCGTCATTGATCGCCATGCGCGGGCCGTAGGTGTTGAAGATCCGCACCACCTTGATGTCGATGCTGTCCTGCCGGAAGCTGTCGAAGAACAGGGTTTCGGCGCAGCGCTTGCCCTCGTCATAGCAGGCACGCGGGCCGATCGGATTGACCCGGCCCCAGTAGCTTTCGACCTGCGGGTGGATCTCGGGATCGCCATAGACCTCGCTGGTCGAGGCCTGCATGACCCGCGCCCCGGTGCGCTTGGCTAGGTCCAGCATGTTGATCGCGCCCATGACATTGGTGCGCACGGTCATGACCGGATCGTACTGATAGTGGATCGGCGAGGCCGGACAGGCCAGGTTGTAGATCTGGTCGACCGGAATGAAGATCGGATGGTTCACGTCATGGTTCACGAACTCGAAGTTCGGGTGATCCAGCAGGTGAGCGATGTTGTCCTTGCTGCCCGTGAACAGGTTGTCCAGGCACACCACCCGGTCGCCCCGCGCGATCAGCCGATCGCACAGGTGAGAGCCGACAAAGCCGGCCCCGCCCGTCACCAGGATACGAAGGGCGGTGTGTTTCTTGGCGGCGGTCTGGGCGGACATGACGGGTCTCTGCGGCGCGATCTTCACCGTGGTCTGATTTGCGTAACGGGTCTCGCCCCTTGGCTCAACCGTCGCCCGCGTCGACGGATGCGACCGACCGGCGCACCCGATCCGCTCGTGGCTAGTTCACGCGCTCGGTCTGAATGCCCAGCGTCGCCAGTTGCGCCTGCAGGCTGTCGGCGCCGACCAGGTGTCCCGCCCCGACCGCGACGAAACTGACGCCCGATCCGGCCAGCTTGGTCTTCAACTGCCTGGCCCAGTCGCGATTGCGGTCGGTCAGCAGCACGCCGTAGACCTCGGCATAGTTGGTCTTCATCTCGGTGATGAACTGCTCCTCCAGGGCCCGGGTGTCGCCGGCCGCCCAGGCCATGACCATGCTGTCGATCTTGGCCGGGCCGGCCTCGGCGTCGTCCAGGGTGGCCCGCAGCATCTCGACCTCGGTCTTGGTCGGCATGTCGGCGAAGAAGCGGATCTGCTGTTCGGCGGTCTCCAGCGATGAGGCCGGCTTGCCCGCCGCCTTCATCTCGGCCGACACCACCTGCTCGACCCCGCTGCGCGGATCATAGCCGGCCTTGATCACCGGCAGCATGGCCAGCGAGATCGAGGCCAGCCAGGGTCGCATCACCTCCATGGCCTGGGGCGGCATGCCTGCGGCCTGGGCCAGACCCTGGGCGCGCTTGAGGTCACTGGGCGACAGCTTCTGCGACAGCGGGGTAGCGCGATCCAGGCCGTACTGCATGACCAGCGGCTGCATGATCGCAGGGTCGTCGGCGCCCAGCACCTCGATCACCAGATCATCGCTGGCCTTCAGGGCCTGATTGATGCGGGGCGAGCGCCATTGGGTCTCCGGCTTCAGCACGTGGATCGTCCCGAACAGGTAGATCGTCGAGTCCTGGTCCCTGATCGCCCAAAGGGCGGGCTCGGCGGCGGCCGGGGCGGCGAGGCCAAGGGCCAGGATGGAAACCAGGCCGATGAACGCCCGGCGGGCGGGCTGGAAGACGGTGCGGAGCATGTGATTCTCTGTACGGATGCGAGGACGAGTTAGGGGGGAAGCCTCGCCAGGCGCAATCAGGCCCGGCGAAGGCGGCTATTTCAGGAAGCGCTCGACCGCGGCGGCGAAGGCGGCCGGCTGGTCCAGCATGATGAAGTGAAAGGCGCCGTCGACGCGCTCCAGCCTGGCCCCGGCCAACTTGGCGTAGGCGCCGGCATAGGTCTGGTCGACCATGGCCTGGGGCGCGCCCATGGCCGGATCATAGGGGTAGAGCATGGTGGTCGGCGTGGTGACCGCGGCCAGCTCACCGCGCATGTCCGTGGTCAGAACATCGTACAGGGCGCGCGCCACGACCGGTTGCGACGAGGTCCTGGACCAGTCCAGCGCGGCCTTCAGGCCGTCCGGCGACTTGACCAGGCGGGGCATGGTCATGGCCTGCTGAGCGGCGAAGGTCTCGGCCGACATGGCGCTCATGCCGTCGCGCATGGCGGTCGCCTGCGGCCTGACGCCCTCGACCGTGGCGGCCGGCGAGAACAGCACCGGATAGAACGGCAGGCTGTCGACGATCATCAGGCGGCTGAGATCCTCGGGATGGCGACGGGCCAGCATCAGGCCGGTCAGGCCGCCCATCGAGTGACCGATCACGGCCGGCGACTTCAGCCCGGCGCCCTTGATGTAGCGGTCCACCGCCTCGACCAGCGGTTCCAGCATTGGCCCTTCGGCATTGCCGCCGACCGGCGCGCCGGCGAAGCCGGCGACCTGAACGACATGGACGCGATAACGGCCCGACAACTGCTTGACCGTGGCGTCCCAGACCGCGCCGGAGGAGGCCAGGCCCGGGATCAGCACCACGTCGGGCCCCTGCCCGCTGACCGTCACCGCGATGCGGTCGGAGGCCAGCGGCGCAGCGTGAGCGTGGTTGCCGCCGAACACGCCGGTGGCGGCGAGGATGGCCAGAATGATGATGGCGAAATGGAACCTGGGACGGGAGTTACACATGGTCTCGAAAACCTTGATGCAGGGGCGTGCGCGAGGCTTCAGCGTCGCGGAGCCGAGGAAAAGCCGATAGAAGCGTAGGAATTCAGGCGGGCGCGTTTGGCCCTGCAGGCGGTGTCAGCTGTAGCCGCGCCGGACCGACACGATGGCGGCGACCAGCAGGTAGGTCCCCATCAGGATCGTGGCCGAGTCCCAGGCCGAGATGGCCGGGGCCAGGCCCAGCTTCTCGGCGGCGGCCCAGCAGAACAGCGCCGCCTGCAGGACCCAGAAGCTGATCGCGCTCGCCTCGATCGTGATCTGGCGGATCAGTTCGTCGCCGCGACGCCAGACCAGCAGATTATATACGGTCTGAACCAGAAACAGGGCGACAACCCCGCAAAGCACAGCGACGCCCAGCGCCTGAGGCACGGGATCGTAGAACAGGTGGGCCAGCACCGGCGCGATCATCATCGGTCCTGCCAGGAACAGCACGATCGCCTGCTGGCGGTAAAAGGTGATCTGGGACGGCGTCGCGGCGCGTCCGCTCTTCGGATCCAGAACCCATCCGGCGAGCTTGCCGCTGAGGCTGGCCAGTCCGATGAAGACCCCCATGGCCAAAAGCAGCGCGCCGATGATCAGAGCGCCGTGATCGGACCAGCCCAGATCATAGGCCGGCACGGGGCCCAGCTTGAGCAGCCTGCCGACGAAGTAGCCGACGACGCCGCCGACCAGGCCGCCCGCGATCAGCTTCACGGCGCGGACGGCGATCTTGTTGGAAGACATCATGACTCGGGTCATGGGATTTCTCCTTGTGGACCGGCCCTAGGCCTCGTCCTGGAAGATGGCTTCGATGGGTTGGGCGAAGAGTCGGGCGATCTTGAAGGCCAGCGGAAGGCTGGGATCGTACTTGCCCGTCTCCAGGGCGTTGATGGTCTGACGCGAGACCTCCAGGCGTTCGGCGAGGTCGGCCTGGCTCCAGTCGCGCTCGGCGCGCAGCACCTTGAGCCGGTTCTTCACTGGTACCTCCGGCGAACGAAGGGTTGGGCCAGGCCAAAGCTGCCGCAGAACAGCGGAAACACCAGATAGAGCGGGATGTGCGGCACCACGTCGGCGTTCTCCAGAAAGCCCCAGGCCGTGCAGGCCGACAGCGTGATCCCGACCCCCCAAAGCATCGACTGGACCAGGACCGAGCGGATGAACTCGTCGGTCTCCTCGATCAGATAGAGGCCCATGATGGCGATCACCGCGATGACCGGGAACGCCGGGGCGATGGCCAGGAGCCAGAGCAGCGGGCCGGTCGGATGAAGGTTGCTGATGGCCCACAGGGCGCCGGACAGCACGACGACATAGGCGAGCATGGCGGGAATGAACCGGGCGATGTAGCGGCGGCCGGCGACGGTCGTTGACGTACTCATGTCGGGTCTCCTGTTTCCGGATCAGCGCTGACGCAGCCACCAACCGGTCCAGACCAGGCCGTAGCCGAGCAACTGGGCGATCAGCAGGGATGCGAAGCCGAAAGCGACCCACTCGCCAGGGCCGTGCGGGCCCAGTACGGCGACGAGGCGCTCCGTGCTGATCAAGGTGGCGATGGGCAGGATCACCAGCATCCCGCCGGTCCCGCCCCAGAACCAGGCGAACTTGTGAGCCTCGCGCGCGGCCTCGTCGATGTTGCGCCAGTAGATGACGGACACCCAGAACAGCGCCACGACGAGCACCAGACTTCCACCGAAGACCAGCGGCTGCGGCAGGGTTACATCAAGGCCGCTCAGCAGCCCGCCTCCAGCGCCAAGAATGGCCCCGACAATGCCTGCGCCCAGCAAAAGCTTCTGCGCCAGACCCTGGCGCGCCGCTTGGCGGCCAATACGCTCATTCATGACAAGCACCCCTATCGAAATGACAAGGGTATTTGTCACATGCGCCCACAGCATGTCAAGCGTGCTTATCTTTTTGTATGGGAGCGGCGACTAAATGTAAGGTCCGTCAGCTCTTCAGGCGGCCTTGGGCAGATCGAAGATGTCGCGGGTCTCGTCGCCCAGAACCCCACGCCAGTGAATGGCCTCGATCGTGTGGCGCTTCAGGGCTCGGGCCAGAACACCCCGGCTTTGGCAGGTGCGCATTTCCCAGCCGTAGCGCGAGAAGCGGTCGCCAAAGTCGGCCCAGCGGATGACCCGACCGGCGGCATCCTGTCGCCAGATGGCCTTGTCGCAGGCCGGGATGCGGGCGCAGCCCTCCCAGGCGCGGATACGGATGGCGAGAATGGCGAAGGGGTCACGGCGAGATTTTGGCACGCTTGAAGCTCCGGCGGTCGATCGGCCAGAACGCGAAACGCGACTGATCTCTCCGCCCCCTCAAGCTATCACTTGCGGACAACAGTAGAAGGCCCACCACATCTAGTGTGACGCCGTGCCGCGCGACAGGCGATGCGACACCGACTGCCTGAAAATCACTCTTTACCGGAGCGCCGAATCCGCTCCTCGCGGCTAGGTCCAGGCCTTGAAGTGCTTGGACAGTTTCAGCCCCTGGCGCTGGTAGTGTGACCCGCCCTCGCCGTACAGCCGTACGGGCCGCGAGGTCAGGGGCTCATAGACCAGCCGCGCCACCGTCTGGCCGTCCTCCAGCAGGAACGGGGTTTCGTGACTGCGCACTTCCAGCACGCCCTTGGAGCCGACAGCGCCGGCTTCCTCGGTGCCGAAGCCCGGATCGAAGAAGCCCGCATAGTGGACGCGAAACTCGCCCACCGACGGATCGATCGGCGTCATCTCGGCCGCCTCCATCACCGGGATCTCGATGTCGTCCTTGGAGGCCAGGATGTAGAACTCGCCCGGATCCAGCAGCAGCTCGCCGTGGCGGGTTTCCAGCGGCTCCCAGAAGTCGCGCGGGTCGTGGCCGTCCACGTGGTCCAGGTCGACGACGCCGGCGTGGCGACGTCCGCGGAAGCCGACAATACCGCCCATGCCGGGCGACAGGTCGACACCAACGCTGCGGATCGACAGCTTGGCCGGCTCGCCGCGCTTGAGGCGCAGCTGGTTGAGACGCGTGCCCGACCGCACCAGCACCGAGAAGGTCTGGGGCGCGATCTCCATATAGAGCGGCCCCTCATAGCCGGCGTCGACATCGTCAAAGGCGCGGCTGTGATTGGTCAGCAGGCGCACGAACACATCGACCCGCCCGGTCGAACTCTTGGGATTGCCGCGCGCCGAGATATTGGCCGGCAGGGCCAGGCTCTCCTGCAGCTCGGCGATATAGACGCAGCCCTTCTCCAGCACCGCCCCCTTGGTCAGGTCCAGCTCGTGCATCGCCACGTCTTTCAGACGCTCGGACACGCGCCGCCCCAGGCCCGGCAGGAACGAGGCGCGCACCCGCCAGGCGCGCGCGCCCAGGCGCAGGTCCAGGCTGGCGGGCTGCACCTGATCAACGTCAAACGGCGTCTGAGAGGTGATCGCCTCCTGGGCGATGAGGTCTTCGATGGTCTGGCAGGGCAGAATCCCTGCGGCGTGGGCGTCGGTCATTGGCGCGACAGTCGCTAAAGCTCGCCTGGAAGGCAAGGCTGGAGCGGCATCGGCTCGCCTAAGGCAATTCTGATGTTGAAATCAGGCCGCTCCGCCTTGACCGTGCGGGGCTCTGAACCCCTTATGCCGGCCTTTTCCGCGCCGAAGAAGGAACGCCCCGTGGCCGAGGACCCGAAGGACTGGGACATCGCGACCAAGCTGATCCGCGGGGGGCTGGCCCGGTCGCAGTATATGGAGACCGCCGAGGCGCTCTACCTGACCCAGGGCTTCACCTATGACAGCGCTGAGGGCGCCGACCGCCGCTTCTCCGGCGAAGACCCGGGCTTCGTCTATTCGCGGTTCAACAACCCGACCGTAAAGATGTTCGAGGACCGCCTGGCTCTGCTCGAAGGCGCCGAAGTCTGCCGCGCCCAGGCGACAGGCATGGCCTCGATCAACATGTCTCTGATGGGCCTGGTTCGCGCCGGCGACCACGTTGTCGCCGGTCGCGCCCTGTTCGGCTCGTGCCGCTGGCTGATCTCTGAGTGGCTGCCGCGCTTCGGCGTGGAAACCACCTTCGTCGACGCCACCGATCCCAAGGCCTGGGAAGCGGCCATGCGGCCCAATACCAAGGCCGTGCTGATCGAGACGCCATCGAACCCGGTGCTCGAGATCACCGACATCCGCGCCGTCTCCGAGATCGCCCACGCAGTCGGGGCCAAGGTCATTGTCGACAACGTCTTCGCCACCCCGATCTTCCAGCAACCGCTGAAGCTGGGCGCCGATATCGTGGTCTATTCGGCCACCAAGCACATCGACGGTCAGGGCCGCGTGCTGGGCGGCGCGATCCTGACCAGCGAGGCGATCAACGAGGAATTTTACCGCGACGCCCTGCGCCATACCGGCCCGTCGCTGTCGCCGTTCAACGCCTGGGTGCTGGTCAAGGGCCTGGAGACGCTGGACCTGCGCGTGCGGCGCCAGACCGAGACGGCTTTCGCCCTGGCCAATGTGATCGCCGAGCACAAGAAGACCCAGAAGGTGCTCTACCCCTTCCGTCACGACCACCCGGGCCACAACGTCGCCAAGTCGCAGATGACGGGCGGCGGCACCGTGGTGGCCCTGGACCTGGGCAGCCGAGAAGCCGCGTTCAAGTTCTTGAACGCGCTGGAGATTGTCGACATCTCCAACAATCTGGGCGACGCCAAGTCGATGGCCACCCACCCGCCGACCACCACCCACCGCTCGGTGCCCGAAGACCAACGTCCGTCCCTGGGCGTCACCGAAGGCGGCGTGCGCCTGTCGGTGGGTCTCGAAAGCCTTGCCGATCTGACGCGAGATGTGACCCGTGCGCTCGACCAGGCGTGAAACCTCCCCGCCGCTGCAGCGGATCCGCAAACGTCGCGGCGCCGATGGCGGCATCTACGAAGCCCGCACGCGCGACATCGTCGTGCGCGTGGCGCCCGTCTACCTGCCCGAGGAGTCCGCGCCCGAGGAAGGCCTCTATCTGTGGTCCTACACGGTGGAGATCGAAAACCACGGCGCCGAGACGGTGCATCTGGTCGCCCGCCGCTGGGCGATCACCGACGCGCTCAATCGCTGCAACGAGGTCGAGGGTTCTGGCGTGGTCGGCGAGCAGCCGGAACTGAAGGCCCGCGAGGCGTTCCGCTACGTCTCCAGCTGCCCCCTGCCGACCTCGTCGGGCGCCATGCGCGGCAGCTACCAGATGATGACCGAGGGCGGCGACGTGTTCGACGCCGAGATCCCCGAGTTCTCGCTGCACCTGCCGGGCGCCGCGCGGCGGTATAACTAGAGGAAAGTCCTCCCCTGAAGGGGGAGGGCCTGGCCCTAGCCCACCGTTTCCGGATCCACCGCATAGACCCGCGAGCAGTATTCGCACGTCACGTGGATCTTGCCGTCGGGCTCGACCATCTCGGCCTTTTCCGCCTCGGTGAACGACTGGATCACCACGGCGATACGGTCGTCGGTGCAGCGACAGAAGGAGCGCAGCGGCTTCTCCTCGATCAGACGCACGCCGTCCTCGTTGAACAGCCGCCACAGCAGGGTGGGCGAATCGATCGTCGGGTCGATCAGCTCATCCTCGCCGGTGGTTTCGAAGAAGGCCTGGGCGTGGTTCCAGGCTTCCTTCGTCTCGCCGCGCGTCTCGTCGCCGGCGATGGACTGGATCAGGATGCCACCGGCGCGCCACTTCAGACCCTCGCCGCTATCGGCCTGACCGACGGCCAGACGCACGCGGGTCGGGGTCTGTTCCGACTGCTGGAAATACTGCTCGGCGCACAGGGCCAGGGTCTCGCCCTCAATGGGCGTGACGCCCTGATAGCGGTCCATGTCGGGGCCCTGATCCAGGGTCATGATGAACACGCCGCCGCCCAGCAGGGTCTTGGCGCCCGGGCGCACGAACCCTTCCGAAGCCTTGGCCACCTCCTCGGCGTCGAACCGGCAATAGCCGCGCAGGCCGCCGCTGGTGTCGTAGTCGACCACCACATAGCGCACGGGGCCATCGCCCTGGGCCTGGACGATCAGCCGCCCCTCGAACTTCAGGCTGGAACCGACCAGGGCGGCCAGGGCGCAGGCCTCGCCCAGCAGGTTGGCGACGGGCTCTGGATAGTCATGACGGGTCAGCACCTCGTCGACGGCGGCGCCCAGGCGCACGAGGCGGCCGCGCACGGGCAGGCCTTCGATCTGGAAGGCGGACACGATGTCGTCGAGGGCGGGCATGGCGGTGGTGTCGGTCATGGGGCGGTTAGATAGGAGCTTCCAACGAAAATGCGAGCCCCTAGATGCGTGGTCGCCTGTCGGGACCGGACCCTATCCAATATGGGTACGCCAAGGGGTCAGGCCCATTGTCGGGAGTCGAGAGTCGGAGCACCCCATAGAGGTCGCCGCTTTTGCCCATACGCGGCGGCAAAGCTGGCCAGTGCTCAACCCCACCGGGCACTGGCCGGCGCCCCTCCCCGCCTTAGCCGATAGCGCCGAACGCCCAGGCCAGAACTGACTTCTGGGCGTGGATGCGGTTCTCGGCCTCGTCCCAGGCCAGGGAGCGCGGGCCATCCAGCACGGCGTCGGTGACTTCCTCGCCCCGGTGCGCCGGCAGGCAGTGCAGGAAAACACCATCGGGGGCCGACAGGTCCATCAGCGCCTCGTCGACCTGATAGGGCTCCAGCGCGGCAAGGCGCTCGTCGTGGTCGGTGTCGCCCATCGAGACCCAGGTGTCGGCCACGACCACGTCGGCGCCGCGCACGGCCTCCCTGGGATCGTCGGTCAGGCTCACCTGGCCTTGCAGGTCCTGGGCGCGCGCCAGATCGACCAGATCGGGGTGATAGACCGCCGGACAGGCGATCTTCAGCTTGAAGCCCAGCAGCGGCGCGGCGTGGATGAAGCTGGAGCAGACATTGTTGCCGTCGCCGACCCAGGCGATGGTCTTGCCGCCCACGTCGCCGCGATGCTCTTCGATGGTCAGCAGGTCGGCCATGATCTGGCACGGGTGGCTCTTGTCGGTCAGGCCATTGATCACCGGCACGGTCGAGACCTGGGCGAAGCGCTCGACATCGGCGTGGCTGTTGGCGCGGATCATCACCGCATCGACCATCCGCGACAGCACGCGGGCGGTGTCCTCGATGGTCTCGCCGCGCCCAAGCTGCATGTCGTTTGAGGTCGAGATGATCCCCGAGCCGCCCAACTGGCGGATCGCCGCGTCGAACGAGAAGCGGGTGCGGGTCGAGTTCTTCTGGAAGATCATCGCCAGAACGCGACCATCGGCGGGCGCGTCGGCATCGACCTTGCCCTGGCCCCAGCCCTTGCGGGCGGCCTTGCGGGCCTTGGCGTCCTCCAGCATCAGGCGCAGCGTGGCGCCGTCCAGCTTCCATAGATCGATGAAGTGCCGGGGGGTGGTCATATCGGCCAAATCCCAGAGCCCGCCCCGGCTGTCGCCGGAGCGGGTGATTTACAGTGTGAAGATCAGGCGGCCGCCAGTTTGACGCGCGCGGCTTCGCAGGCCTTTTCCAGCTTGGCGATCGCCTCGCTGGCTTCCTCGATGGTCAGGTTCAGCGGCGGCAGCAGGCGCACGCAGTTGTCGCCGCCCCCGGCCACCAGAAGCTTCTCGTCGCGGGCCAGGACCATGAACTCGCGGTTGTTCGGGATCAGCTTGATGCCGATCAGGAAGCCCTTGCCGCGGATGTCGACGATGACGTCCGGGAAGCGATCCTTCAGGCCGTTCAGCTGTTGAACGAAATAGCCGGCCACGGTCTTCACGTTGTCGAGGATCTCGGGCGTGTTGATCGTGTCGAAGGCCGCCTTGCCCACGGCCATGGCCAGAGGGTTGCCGCCGAAGGTCGAGCCGTGGACGCCCACGGTCATGCCCTTGGCCGCCTCGGTGGTGGCGAGGCACGCGCCGACCGGGAAGCCGCCGCCCAGGGCCTTGGCCACGGCCATGATGTGCGGCTCGCCGCCGGGGGCCCATTCGTAGGCGAACAGCTTGCCGGTCCGGCCCATGCCGCACTGCACTTCGTCATAGATCAGCAGGACGCCGTGCTCGTCGCACAGCGAACGCAGGCTGACCAGGCAGTGCTCGGGGATCGAACGTGCGCCGCCCTCGCCCTGTACGGGCTCGACGATGATCGCCGCCGTGGTCGGCAGGGCGATGGCGGCCTTCAGGGCGTCATGGTCGCCGAATTTCAGCTGGCCGTAGCCCGGCAGGCGCGGGCCAAAGCCCTCGACATAGCTGGGATTGCCCGAGGCGTTGACCGCCGCATAGGAGCGGCCGTGGAACGAGCCGTCGAAGCCAAAGATCTCGGTGCGCTCGGGCTGGCCATTGGCGGTGTGGTACTTGCGGGCCGTCTTCAGCGCGCACTCGATCGCCTCGGTGCCCGAGTTGGTGAAGAACACCACGTCGGCGAAGCTGTGAGCGCACAGCTTGTCAGCCAGCTCTTCCTGCTCGGGGATGCGGTAGATGTTGGAGACGTGCCAGAGCTTGTCGGCCTGGGTCTTCAGCGCCTCGACCAGAACGGGGTGGGCGTGGCCCAGACCGTCGGTGGCGATGCCCGCCACGCAGTCCAGATACACATCGCCGTCGGTCGAGAACAGGCGCGCGCCTTGGCCTCGCTCAAACGCCAACGGGGCGCGGTTGTAGACGCCCATGATGTGCTGCTGCGAAGACTTCGAAGACGTAGGGCTGGTCAAGACCGCCTCCCAAAAAGGAAACAAGCCCCCGCGCTATTCGCACGGGGACCGGAAGGCCGCAGGTTGTCGCCGTGGAACGGCGCTCTGTCAATGAAAGTGCTGTGAAATTGCGCGCTGGCAGCCCTGGGATCACGCCATCAGGTCTTGAGGCGATACCCGGTGCGGAACAGATGCCAGCACCACAGGAACAGCGCCACCGTCAGCACCGCCGTGGTCACCACGCCGATCAGGATCGAGCCGTCCGCGTGGCCGATGAAGCCGTAGCGGAAGCCGTCGATCAGATAGAAGAACGGGTTGTAGTGGCTGGCCGTCCGGAACGGCTCGGGCAGCTTGTCGACCAGATAGAAGGTTCCCGACAGAAAGGTCATCGGCATGATCAGGAAGTTGGTCACGGCCGACAGCTGGTCGAACTTCTCGGCCCACAGGCCCGCCAGGATTCCGGCCAGTCCCAGGATCAGCGAGGCGCCGATCCCGAAATAGAAGATCGGCCAGATGTGGGCCACGCCCAGGCCCGCGCCCGGCAGCAGGCCGATGACAATGGCCGTCACCGCCCCGACCACCACGCCACGCGTCGCCGCGCCCAGGGCGAAGGCCGAGACCTGCTCCAGCGGCGACAGCGGCGGGGTCAGGAAGTCCGGCGTCAGACCCATCATCTTGGCCTGGATCAGCGACGAGGACGAATTGGCGAAGGCGTTGTTGAGGATGGCCATCATGATCAGGCCGGGAGCCACGAAATGGCCAAAGCTCACCCCGTCCACCGCCTGGCGCGCGGGGCCGACGGCGACCACAAAGACCAGCATGTAGAGCAAGGTGGTGACCACCGGAGCGGCCACGGTCTGGGTGCCCACCTTCCAGAAGCGGCGGATCTCGCGCTGGTACAGGGTGAAGAACCCGCTCCAGTTCCAGCCGTGATAATCGCGCGGCTGCGGCGGAACGACGCTGTCTGCCATGTCTCTCATGAACCCGAGTCCCAAAATTCCCTTACGCATGTGCGCTTTGAGCCCTCAGGGCGCAAGTCGCACCCTTTCCGAATCAATATCTAGTTTCTGTGGACAGACCACTTGGCGCCCATTGTGTGGTTTAACGTTTTCTTTACGATATATGGTAGGACGACCGCCGGCGGGGTGGTCAAAACACCAGATATAGGGCCCAAGGCTTGGGGAAGCCTCGGACCCTATCAATGGCGGGAGACGGGCATGAGCTGGACCGACGATCGGGTCACGACCTTGAAGAAACTCTGGCTGGACGGGCTTTCGGCCAGTCAGATCGCCAAGCAACTGGGCGGCGTTACGCGCAACGCCGTCATCGGCAAGGTCCACCGCCTCGGCCTGTCGGGCCGTGCGGCCCCCTCGCAACCGGCGCGTCCGGCCTTCAAGGCCCCGCGTCCAGCCCGGCCCGCCGCGCAGACCATGCCGTCTGCGCCGCGCCGGGTGGTCACGCCCGAGCACACGCCGACGCAAGCCATCGTGTCGTCCGGCGTCGCCCCACCGACCCTGCCCGTCTATCGCGACGAGCAGCCCGGCTCGGCCACCGTGCTGACCCTGGGCGCCCACATGTGCAAGTGGCCAATCGGCGACCCGTCGTCGGACGGCTTCACCTTCTGCGGCCGTCGCTCGTCGGAAGGCCCCTACTGCGGCGAACACGCCCGGGTGGCCTACCAGCCGCAACAATCCAAGAAGAAGGCCGGCCCCACCGAGCTGGCCCGCTCGCTGCGCCGCTACATCTAACCCATAAGAACAAGTCTCTCATGCGGCCCTCCCCGTTCGTCGGGGAGGGCCTTATGCTGTGCGCATGACCGACGTCGCCGCTCCTGATTCCAATGCGCCCGCCTATTCCGTTTCGGAACTGGCCTTTGCGCTGAAGCGCACGCTGGAAACCAGCTATGCCCACGTGCGGCTGCGCGGCGAGCTGTCGAAGGTCACCCATCACGGCAACGGCCACGTCTATCTGACCATCAAGGACGACAAGTCCGCGATCGACGGCGTCGTCTGGAAAGGCTCGGTGCGCGGTCTCGGCGTGCGGCCCGAGCACGGCCTGGAAGTCATCGTCACCGGCAAGATCACCACCTATCCGGCCGGATCCCGCTACCAGATCGTCATCGAGAGCATGGAGGCCGCCGGGGTCGGCGCGCTGCTGGCCCAGTTGGAGCGCCTGAAGGCCAAGCTGCACGGCGAGGGCCTGTGCGAGGCAAGCCGCAAACGCCCCCTGCCCTCGATGCCCGCCGTGGTCGGCGTGATCACCAGCCCGACCGGCGCGGTGATCCGCGACATCCTGCATCGTATCCGCGACCGCTGGCCGTGCCACGTGCTGGTCTGGCCGGTGGTGGTGCAGGGCGATCAGGCCGCCGCCCAGGTGGCCGGGGCCATTCGCGGCTTCAACGCCATCACGCCGGGCGGACGGGTCCCCCGCCCCGACATCATCATCGTTGCCCGCGGCGGCGGCTCGGTCGAAGACCTCTGGGCCTTCAACGACGAGACCCTGGCTCGCACCGTGGCGGCCAGCGACATTCCCCTGATCTCGGCGGTCGGCCACGAGACCGACACCACCCTGATCGACTTCGTCTCCGACCGTCGCGCGCCCACACCCACAGCCGCTGCCGAGATCGCCACGCCGGTGCTGGGCGAGCTTCGCGCCCTGGTCTCCGACTATGACCGCCGCCTCAACCGCAGCGGCGCGCGACTGATCGAGGATCGTCGCACCCGCCTGGTCGGGGCCGCGCGCGGCCTGCCCCGCCCCGCCGACCTGCTGGCCCTGGCGCAGCAGCGCTTCGATATCGCCGCAGGCCGCCTCGACGCGGCCCTGGGCCGCAACACCGCTGTCCATGCGCAGGCCCTGCTGCGGATCACTGCTCGTTTGTCGCCGCAGGCCCTTGGCCGTCAGCGTCAGGTCAAGGCCGACCGCCTGAGCGACCTGTCGCGCCGCATGGATCTGGCCGCCCATCGCGCGCCCGAGCGCATCGCCCAGAACGCCCGCCTGCCCGCCCTGTGGAGCCGCCTCAACGACGCCGGCAAGCGCCGCCTGCAGCGCGACGCCGACCGGCTGACCAATCTGGAAAAGCTGCGCCAGTCGCTTAATCCCGAACGGCCGCTGGAGCTGGGTTTCGCCCTGGTGCGCAAGGCCGACGGCGCCCTGGCGCGCTCGGCCAGCGACCTTTTGGCCGGCGAGCGGGTCAATCTGAAGTTCAAGACCGGCGACCGCGACGCGGTGATCGACGGCGACGGCGTAGTGCATGCTGCGCCGCCACCCGCCCTGAAACCGGCGCGTCCAAAGCCGACTACACCAAAACCTGATCAGGGCGATCTGTTCTGAGGCCACTCTCTCGCGTAGAACACTCTCATGAACGCTTATGATCGCGACCTTGGAAAATCCGACGGCCTGGCCGTGCTGCACTATGGCGACGGCGAATTCGCCGTCATGACGCCAGGCCGTTTCGTGCTGTGCGCCGTCACCGGCGCCAAGGTCCCGCTGGACGCCCTGCGCTACTGGAGCCCCGAGCTGCAGGAAGCCTATGCCAGTCCCGCCGAGGCGCTGAAGCGCTGGCAAGAGAAGATCGCCTGAACCGTCGCGCGCTTCTGGCCGGCCTCGCCGTCAGCGGAGTGGCTCATACGGCCTGGGCCTCGGCGCCCGGACTGACTCTATCGGGCAAGTTCGTGCAGGGTGGTTATGCCATCGGCCGCACCGCGCCCCTTGCTACCCTCGATATTGATGGCGAGATCGTCGGCCTGGCCTCGGCAGCGGGCTGGTTCGTGGTCGGCTTTGACCGCGACGCCCCGCCGGTCGTGACCATCACCGTCACCACCGCCGACGGCTCGGCCAGCCACGAGGCGGTCATCGCCCCGGGCGCCTTCAACATCCAGAGCATCGACGGCCTGCCCGCCGATCAGGTCGCCCCCGTCGACCCCATCCTGCTGGCCCGCATCGCCGCCGAAGGCGAGCGCAAGGCCGTGGGCTTCAACAGCGTCGCGGACCTCGACGCCTTCAGGTCCGGCTTCATCCTGCCTGTAGAGGGCGCGAGACGCTCGGCGCGTTTCGGAGGCCAACGTATACTCAATGGCGAGCCCCGGCGTCCCCATTTTGGGGTTGACCTGGCGGCGCCGGTGGGAACGGCCGTGCGCGCGCCAGCCGGCGGACAGGTCGTTTTCGCCGAGACCGGACTGCATTTCGAAGGCGGCCTGATCCTGATCGATCATGGCCAGGGCCTGATCACCGCCTATCTCCACCTGTCCAAAGTCGTTGTTATGGCTGGAGATTTCGTCGAACAGGGCCAGATGATCGGCGCTGTCGGCAAGGAAGGGCGCGCCACGGGCCCGCACCTGTGCTGGCGTATGAAATGGCGGGGCCGCAACCTCGATCCATCCCTGATGGTCGGCGCCAACGCCTCTCGCTCGTAGCGCGAAAATAAACCATCCATTAGCCCTGATCTCACTATCCAGAAGCAGGTCCATGTGGTTACTCGCGCCTCGAGTTCCCGGTCTGACAAGGAGACGGCCACCGCATGTCGGCGGAGTATGCCAATCTGCGTTTTCTGCTGGTGGACGATAACCACCACATGCGGGCGATTGTCGGCGCTATCCTGCATGGCGTGGGCGTAAGGCACATTCGCGAAGCCACGGACGGCGCGGAAGCCCTGCAGGCCCTGCGTGAGGGCCTGGTCGATATCGCCATCGTCGATTTCAAGATGTCGCCGCTGGACGGCGTGCAGTTCACCCAGCTGGTCCGCAACTCGCCAGACAGCGTCGACCCGTTCCTGCCGATTATCATGCTGACGGGCTTTGCCGAGCGCCACCGGGTGTTCGAGGCGCGCGACGCCGGGGTGACCGAGATCGTGGTCAAGCCGGTGACGGCGCGCTCGCTCCTGGACCGCATCAACATCGTGATCTACCGGCCCAGGCCGTTCATCCGCTCGGGCGACTATTTCGGCCCCTGCCGCCGCCGCCGCGAAGAGCCCAACTATGCGGGCCCCTTCCGTCGGCAAGGCGAACGTCAGGACGCGCTGGAAATCTAGTCCTGGCGGACTTCGGCTTCCCCGGCGGCCAGCGCGGCATAGACCTCGTTTGGCCAGCGCCGATGGACCCAGAACCATTCCGCCGGGCGCTCGCGGATACGCTCTTCCATAAAGCTGTTGATCAGACGCACGCCCGCCTCGATGTCGGCCGTGCGGTCGCCCGTCGAGGGCACGACGATGGGATCGTGGACCACCGCCCGAAACCGCGCGCCCTTGATCCGCTGAACCGACATCGGCTGCAGCACCGTGCCAAAGCGGATCGCCAGCCGGGTCGGCCCCGGCGCGGTGCGCGCGTCGTGACCGAAGAACGGGGCGGCCACGCCATTGTTGAACTTCTGATCGTTCATCAAGGCGACCGAACGACCTTCCTTCATCCCTTCCAGCAACTCCCGGGCGCCGTCGCCGCCCTTGGGCGCGAACAGGCGCACGCCATAGCGAAAGCGGCTGTCCTTGATGCGCTTGTCCACATAAGGATTGTTGGCCGCGCGATAGGTCATCTCGCAGGTCACGCCGGAATCGACGATGGCGGCCGGCATCACCTCCCAGTTCGACAGGTGGCCTGACACGAACACGACCGGGATCTTCTTCTCGGCGATCTCGGCCAGACGCTCCTTGTTGACAACCTCGACCCGCCCGGTGGACGGCAGGATCCTGTCCATCAGCGGGAATTCGGCGAACGACCGGCCCAGCCCGTCCCATTGCGCGACCAGGGTCTGCGCGCGCCAGGCCTCGTTCTTTTCCGGGAACGCCAGCTTCAGATTGCGCTCGGCGACCTTGTGCGCTCCGCTGAGCGGGCCAAAGGTGCGGCCGATCCAGCCGCCGAAATTCGACGCCGCGTCAACGCCCATAAGGCGAAACAGGGCGATGAAGAGGTCAAAGCCCAGCGCCTCAGCGCGCCAGAGCAGATCCTGGGCCCAAGGCCGACGCTTATCCGACATGCGTTCTTAGTAGGCTGGCTTGCACGCTGCGCGCAACGTCACTTCGCCCGGCACGCGACTTGCGGCTGCCAGAGCGGACCGTTCCGTTTCGGGACGCTCGATTGATAGCAGGGGGGCTTGGCTTTCCATGGGTAACGACATCGACGTTCATCTTGGTAAGCGACTGCGCCGACGCCGACGCCTTCTGGGTCTGACCCAGCAGCAACTGGCCGGCACGGTGGGTGTGCGATTCCAACAGATCCAAAAGTACGAGTGTGGCGCCAACCGCATCTCGGCCGCTCGCCTCTGGCAGCTGTCCGAGGCGCTGGAAGTGCCGGTTGGCTATTTCTATGACGGCCTCTCCGACCAGGTTCGTCGCGAAGCCGCCGGCGAAGCCGAGGGCGGCGAGATGTTCGCACGCAAGGAGACGCTGGATCTGATCCGCGCCTACTACCTGCTGGGCGAGCGTCCGCGTCGTCGTCTTCTGGATCTGGCCAAGTCGCTGAACGGCGGCGAACACGCCGACGCGTAGTTCCTGTAGCGTACGTGCGGCGGGGGCGTTAAACCCCGCCCATGACGCTTTCCGCTAGCCAGTTCAAGGCGCTCGACGCCTTCATCATCGATCTCAACCGGGCTTCCGCCGGGGTGATCCTGCCGCTGTTTCGGGCGGATCATGGGCTCGAGGACAAGGGCGCCGGCAAGAACCTGCCGCGTGAAAGCCACGCCGCCTTCGATCCGGTTACGGAGGCCGATCGCGGGGCCGAAGCCGCCATCCGCGCCCTGATCTCGGAGCGTTTTCCCGAGCATGGCGTGATTGGTGAGGAATATGGCGAGGACCGGCCCGACGCCGAGTTCGTCTGGGTGCTCGACCCCATCGACGGCACGCGCGCCTTCATCGCCGGCCTGCCGATGTGGACTACCCTGATCGGCTTGCGCCACCAGGGCCGCCCCGTGCTGGGCTCCATCGGCCAACCCTATATGGACGAGATTTTCATCGGCCACGCCGGCGGCTCACGCCTGATCTCGCGCGGCCAGAGCACGCCGATCAAGGTCCGCGCGTGCGCGGACCTGACCGACGCCGTCATCTCCACCACCGATCCCGACGCCTGTTTCGACGGCGCTGAACGCGCGGCCTGGCTGCAGGTGCGCGCCGCCGCCAAGCTGGCCCGCCTGGGCTGCGACGCCTATGCCTACGCCATGGTCGCCATGGGCAAGATGGACATGGTCATCGAGGCCGGCCTGAAATCCTGGGACATCGAAGCCGCCATCCCCGTGATCGAAGGCGCCGGCGGCATGGTCACCGACTGGCGTGGCGAACCGATCGGGCAGCATGGCGGCCAGATGGTGATCTCGGGCGACCGGCGGCCGCTGGACGAGGCGCTGGTGTCGCTCAGGCGGTCGGCGAAGTAGGCGCGACGGCATCCACCGTCTCGTCGAACGCCGCCCAGAACTGCGCCCGGAGCGCGTCGACCTCGATCAGAATCTCGTGGAAGGCGCCCTCCACCTCCAGATAGCGCCCCTGTGGAATGCGCCGAGCGATCGATCTGAGGTCGGCGTTCAGCACGCGGGTGTCTTCACCCGCTCCGACGATGGTCACAGGGATCGAGATCGCCTCGACGCTCGGCGAGCGGCGCAGCCAGGCGCAGGCGGAAAAGGCGAAGTCCACCCAGCCCCAGGTCGCGCCACCCAGGGCGATGTCGCGGTTGGCCAGGAGTTGGGACCGATAGCGCGCGTATCGCGCCTCGTCATGGGTCAGCGCGTCGGTGGCGAAGGTGTCGGCGAACGGGTCGCTGATTTCCCCGGGGGTGTAGTCGCCGGCGAACCCGGCGCGGGCCATGATCCAGGCCAGAGCCCGCGAGGCGCGGGGCGGCCGGCGGCCGGTATCGAGACCCAGCATCGGGGCCGACAGCACACAGGCCGAAAAGCGGGCCTCGCCCCGGGCCAGGGCCAGGGTCGTCAGGCAGCCCCCCATCGAGTGTCCCACGGCGATCCACGGCTTGGGCAGGCGGTCTTCGAAGGTGTCGAGCAGCGCCGTATAGTCGCTCAGAAACGTCTTGAAGCCCTGGGCGTGGCCCTTGAGCCGGTCAGGCAAGGCGCGGGCTGACAGCCCCTGCCCTCGCCAGTCGTGGACCAGCACCGCGAAGCCGCGGTCCAGCAGGTCCTGCACGACCTCGTAGTATTTCTCGATCGGTTCGGTTCGGCCCGGGCTGACAATCACCGAGCCGCGCGGCCCTTCAGTCGAGGATTGGCCTGGCGGTGAAAAGCAAGCGGCGCGGAGGGTCGCCCCTTCCGCGCCGACAAACCATTCAGCCGTTCCATGATCCGGAACCAGCGCCTCGGGAATCGATACCAAGGGCGCCTGTTCCGTCATGGGATCAGCGCATCTTCGAGAACAGAGCCGCCATGCTCGACTGCAGCGCCATGGCCACGCCCATGTCCGACAGCTTCAGCTTGCCGGTCATCACCGCCATGGTGGGGTCCAGCGAGCCGGCGCCGATGGCCAGCAGGTCGTCCATGCTCAGGGTCATGGTCAGGTCGGCGGGCTTGTCTTCGTTGGTGACCGAACCACCGTCGATGTGAACGACGCCGGCGTCCTTCAGGTCGAACTTGAGGCTCTTGCCCAGTCCGCTGTCGTCGCCCACGGCGCCTTTGATACGGTCGGTGATTTCTTGCAGCGTGGCCATGAGCGCGATCTCCCTGTGTGTTCGCGTGTTGAGTGGGCGGAAGCTAGACCGAGCGACGACGGCAAGTAAACACCGTTCAGACCCGGTCTGGTTTATTTCTTCCGGTCGTAGAACCCGACCATAGTCGGGGTTTTTGTCAACTTTACCCTTACGGCGCCCTTGAAAGCTTCCGGACGGAAACAGGGCGTTTCCTTGATCTGGGGCAGCGGCAAGGTGCGGCCATCGGCCAGGATGGCGACCCCGCCTGCGGCCTTGACCAAGGAGATCCCGGTCATCTTGGGCAGCAGCATGCCCATCGGGCCCGCAGCCTAGCCGATCACCATATTGCCCTCGGCCACCGTGGCCGTCAGCTCGCGCGGGTCGTACTCGGTCGCAGAGTTCAACTGCGTCGCGAACTTGAGCGTTGTGCCGACCTTCGCGTCCTCGGCCAGGGCGGGCGTAGCGATCACGGCCAGCAGGGCCGCCGCGAGGAGGCGCGCCTTCAAGGCGCTCATTTTGGCTTCACAAACTTGAGGGTCATGCGGTCACTCTCGCCGATCGCATCGTACTTGGCGTGGCCGAAGCCCGGCTCGGCCGGCTCGCCGCGTGGGGCCGAAAGGCGGGTCGGGGGCAGTGTCCAGACGCCGAAGGGGTGATCCTTGGTGTCCTTGGGATTGGCGTTGATTTCGCTGGAGCCCGCCGGGATGAAACCGGCCTCCTGGGCCATCTGAACGACATAGGCTTCCTGCACATAGCCATCGGCCGCCAACACGTCCTGGATGCGGCCGGCCTCGCCGCGATGCTCCTCGACGCCGAGGATCCCGCCGGGCTTAAGCGCCGCCAGGGCATCCCTGAACGCCTTCTCGGCGATACCCGCCGCCATCCAGTTGTGGATATTGCGGAGGAACAGCACCAGATCGGCCGAGCCGGCCGGGGCGACCGGTCCGCTGGTTGGGCCAAACGCCGTGACCTCCACGTCGCCATAGAGCCTGGACTTCTCCGATAGCTTGCGCCGATAGGCCTCGACCACCTCGGCGGCGGCAGGGTCGCTGGCGTCGGCCTGCAGGGTCGGGGCGTAGAGCTTGCCCTTGGTCGACGCCAGGAACGGGGCCAGGATTTCGGTGTACCACCCTGCCCCCGGCCAGAATTCGACGACCGTCTGTCCCGGCTTCAGCTCCCAGAACTTCAGGCTCTCGACAGGGTGGCGCCACATGTCGCGAGCGCGGTCGGCCGACGAGCGCCAGTCGCCGCCGACCGCAGTCTCGATAGTCTGGCTTGCGGCCTTGGCGGGAGCCTTGGGCGCATCGTCAGCCGTCTTGCGTCCGCAGCCGACAAGGCCTGTCGCCACCCCACCGACGATCAGGCCCCGCCTGGACCAGGAAATATCCGGAAGCATCATCCCCCCTTACGAACGCCGCCAGACTATTTCGCGACCTTGGCCAAAAGGCGCCGGATCACGAAGGCTTGCGGAAGCGCAGGGTCATCCGGTCGCTCTCGCCGATCGCGTCGTATTTGGCGCGGTCGAAGGTAGGGTCGGCGGGCTGACCGCCGGGCGCGGTGCGCTTGACCGGCGGCAGGGTCCAGACGCCGAAGGGGTGGTCCTTGGTGTCCTTGGGATTGGCGTTGATCTCGGACTTGGCGTCCAGCTTGAAGCCCGCCTTCTCGGCCAGGGCGACCACGGTGGCCGTCGACAGATAGCCATCGGCGCCAGCGCTGGTCTCTGACTTCGGATCGGCCCGGTGCTCCTCGACCGCAAGGATCCCGCCCGGCTTGAGCACGGCGAAGAAGTCGGCGAACACCTTGTCGGCGACGCCAGGTTGCACCGTCCAGTTGTGGACATTGCGCGCTGTCAGGACGAGGTCGGCCGAGCCGGCCGAGCCCAGAGGGGCTGATACGGCGCCAAAATTGGCGTAGCCAACCTTGCCGTAGCGGGCTTCATCAGCAAAGCGCGCCTCGAAGGCCTCGCGACCCTTGCGGGCGCCGTCCGAGAGCTTGGGGTTGGCCAGGTCGGCGACACCCGCGATGTAGCTTCCGCCCGTGGCCTTGGCGTAAGGGGCCAGGATCTCGGTCCAATAGCCGTTGCCTGGAGAGACCTCGATCACGGTCTGCTTGGGCTTCACGCCCCAGAACGACAGGCTCTCATAGGGGTGGCGGGCGCCGTCGCGCGCCACATCAGCGGCGGAACGGTGTGGGGCGGCAACGGCGGCCTTGAGCGCCGCATCTGCGGCGAAGGCTGCGGGAGCGGCGGCCAGGCAAAGCGTGGCGGCCAGCATCAGGACATGGCGACGGTGGGTCATGTTCGGGTCTCTTCCGCGTCAGGAGCGGCGACCTTAGCCGGGGTCGGGCGCGGATCAAGCCTTTACCGACCAAGGTTCCATTCAACCTCTTGAAGTCGAAAACCGGCTCCCCACCTGTCTATCCGAAGGCGCTGGTTTCCCGGGCCTTCCGGACCACAGGTGACGCCGATTTCGGGTCGCCAACGGGACGAACAGACACTGCAACCTTGCTTGATGAGAAGGATGTTACCATGCGCACCATCGACCTTTCCCCCCTGTATCGCTCGGTCGTCGGCTTCGACCGACTGGCCTCGCTGCTCGACGCCGCCGCGTCGAACGAAGCGGCCTCGGGCTATCCCCCCTACAATATCGAGCGCACCGACGAGAACGCGTATCGCATCGAGATCGCCGTCGCCGGCTTCAAGTCGGACGAACTGTCGATCGAGGTGAAGGAGAACCTTCTCACCGTCACCGGGCGAAAGACCGCCAATGACGACGTCAAACGCTACCTGCATCGCGGCCTGGCAGAGCGCAATTTCGAGCGCCGTTTCCAGCTGGCCGACTATGTGATCGTGCATGACGCGGCCTTGGCCGACGGTCTGCTGTCGATCGCCCTGAAGCGCGAACTGCCTGAGGCCCTCAAGCCCCGCACCATCGAGATCAAGTCGGACGCCGCGCCGCTGATCGAAGGCAAGACGGTCAAAAGCGAAAAGGCAGCCTGACCGGCAGCCCTGAACATCATTTTCTGAGATCCCTCCCCTCGACTTGGGCGGCGCAGCGATGCGCCGCCTTTTTCGTGTCGAGGCCTAATCCGGGGCCGAGAGGTCCAGTCCCTGCACCTGGCTCAGGTCGCAGTCGCGGAAGCTGGCCTTGACGGCGCGGGCGCCTGTGAGGTCAGCGCCGCGCAGATCGGCGCCGTCAAAGACCGCTTCGGACAGATCGGCCGTCTGGGCCATCACGTACCGCAGCCGAGCCGAGGCCAGGTTGGTCAGCGTGCGGCGCTCGGGGCCTAGCGGCAGCGGGGTCAGAAACGCCTGCCGCAGGTCGGCCTTGGTCAGATTGGCCCCGGTAAGCTTGGCGCCGCGCAGGTCGGCGCCGCGCAGGTTGGCCGAGCGAAGGTCGGCGTTCTGCAGGTTGGCGCCCTGCAGCTGGGCGCCCGACAGATCCAGGCCGACCATGCAGGCTCCCCTGGCGCTCATCGCGGTCAGGCGCAGACCCTTGAGACGATCCCCCAGCGGACGCAGGTCTTCGCCGTCAAGCCGCGCGCACTGGCCTTCCTTGCCACCCGTCTGACACCAGCGCTGGTTGTCGAGGGCGCGTTGATAGAGTTCCTGGGCCTTGGCCTGGGCCTGGACCGTTACGGTGACCAGGGCGCCGGTCATGTTGGCGCCCAAGGTGCGGGCGGTCGAGGTGTCGACCCCGGCCATGACCGAGCCTTGCAGGTTCGCGCCCTCGAGGTTGGCGCCCTTGATGTCGGCGCCATCCAGAATGGCGCCTGAAAGATTGGCTTCCTTGAGGTTGGCGCCAGACAATTTTGCGCCGCGCAGCGAGCAGTCGCTGAAATCGGCCTTGAAGGCCGAGACGCCCTCGAACTGCGAACCGTCCAGGGTGGCGCCGGAGAAGTTGACTTCATCGACCTCGCCCAAGCGGGTCTCGTGGCGCAGCGAGTCGAGGCCCTTGCGGGGATGGGGAATGGAAATCTGGCCTTCGCGGAAGTCGGCCTGGGTCAGGTCGGCCTGGGCCAGGTTGGCGCCGCGCAGACAGACGCCGCGCAGATCGGCGCGAACCAGAACCGCCTGGCGAAGATCAGCCTTGCGCAGATCGCAGCCAAAGAGGTTGGCGCGGTCCAGCTTGGTGCGGACCATGCGGCAGCCGTCGAGGACCGAACCGGTAAAATCGGCGTCGGCGAGATTGCGGAACGACATGTCCAGGCCGGACAGATTCACGAATTTCAGGGAAGCCCGCTTGCCGCCCTGCTTGCCCGTCACGAATTTCTCGTGAGCCGTCACGATCATGTCGAGCTCGGCCTGACTGAGGCGTCGTCTGCCGGCCATGCTCTCCGCGGCGTTCATGCCCTGCTATCTCCCCGGAAAAGTCTCTGATCGCTCACGGCGACAATACCGACGATCGACGAGCGAACGGTTAAGACTGCGCGGAAATGTCGCGGCAGATCAGATGACGCCTTCCAGGCCCCTCGCCCCCAGGCGAATGGCTCCGGTGAGGTCAACCTCCTTGAGGAGGGCGTTGGTGAAATTGGCGCGCGACAGGTCCGCGCCGCTGAGACAGGCCTGTCGCAGGTCGGCCCGGGCCAGGTCGGCATTGGTCAGCAGCACGCCGGTCAGGTCCGACGGAAGCAACCGGTCGCGCCCGATCAGCAGCGGGCCAAGCTGGGCGTCGCGAAGATCCGAACCTGAAAGCTTGGCGCCGCGAAGCCGCGCGCCGCGCAGATCTGCGTGACGAAGATTGCAGGCCCGCAGGTCCGCGCCTTCCAACTGCGCGCCCTGAAGCTGCACGCCCTCCATGTCGAGGCCGTAGAACACTGCGCCCTTGGCCGAGAGGGCCGTCAGATTGAAGCCGCGGACCGATTTCAGATTGCGCAGATCGGCCTTGTCGAAGGCCGAAGGCTTGCCCTCGGCGCCGCCAGTCTCGCACCAGCGGGCGTGGTCGGCGATCATCTGCTCGTAGGGCATATCGGAGACGCTGGTCCCCGACGGCTTGTCGGTCAGGGCGCCGTCCATGTTGGTGTCGTTGACGTTCCACTGCTGGGTCTTGGCGCCCACCAGCACGGTGTTGCGCATGTCAGCGCCCGCAAGGTTGGCGCCGGACAGATCGGCTCCAGCCAGGTTGGCGCCGTTGAAGTTGGCCTGTTTGAGGTTGGCGCGGACCAGCTTTGCGTCTTTCAAAATCGCGTCGCTGAAGTCGGCCTTGGTCGCCACGATGCCCGACAGACGCGAGCGCTCGAGGTTCGCCCCGGCCAGTATGGCGCCGGTAGCGTAGGCTTCGCGATGCACCGGGTCGATCATCTTGTAGCCTTCCTTGCGGTCGGCCGAGGCGATCGAGCCTTCACGAAGGTCAGCCTCGAACAGATCAGCCCCGGTCAGGTTGGCGCCGCGCAGGCTGGAGCCACGCAGATCAACGCGACGCATCGAAGCGTCGGTCAGATCGGCGCCCTGCATGTCGGCGCCATACATGTTGGCGTTGTCGAGTTTGGCCTTGCGGAGATCGCAACCGACCAGCAACGCGCCCGTGAAGTCGGCGTCGCAGAGGTTGCGGCCCGTGACCGACAGGCCCGACAGGTCACAGAAGGCGAACACCGCGCGCGCGCCGCCCAGCCGAGCCGCCCACAGGCGGTCGTGCTTGGCGCAGATAACGTCTACGTCGTATTGCGTCAGGCGCCGGTACTCTTGGCCTGTCGCCACTGGGGCGGTCATGGTGCTTGCGATCTAACCCGACTGTATGGACCGCGACCATGCCCGCCCGGGCATTAACGCTGAGTTTCCAAGCGTTTCCAGTTCTGTCAGACGATTGCGGGCAGCTCTTGAGCGCGGCTCTCGTCGAGGTAGCGGACCGAAACCGGCTTGAGGGCGCCGTCCAGTTCGATCACCAGCGGATTGCCGGTGGGAATTTCGACATGAACGATGTCAGCGTCCGGCACCTGGAACAGGTGCTTGACGATCGCACGCAGTGAATTGCCGTGGGCGGCCACCAGGATCGTCTCGCCCGCCGCCAGCTTCGGCGCGATCTCGGCTTCCCAGTAAGGCAGCACACGGACCAGTGTGGTGGCCAGGCTTTCAGTGGCCGGCAGGTCCTTGCCCGCGTAGCGACGGTCCTTGCTGAAGTCGTATTCGCCGCCCGGCGCCAGTTCCGGCGGCGGGATGTCGTAAGACCGGCGCCAGATCGTGACCTGCGCCTCGCCGTGCTTCTCGGCGGTCTCAGCCTTGTTGAGACCCGTCAGGCCGCCATAGTGGCGCTCGTTCAGGCGCCAGTCCTTGGTGACCGGCACGAAGCTTTGGCTGGCCGCGTCCAGCGCCAGGTTGCAGGTGCGAATGGCGCGGGTCTGGACCGAGGTATAGGCTTCGTCGAGATCGATGCCCGCGGCCTTGATCAGCTCGCCGCCCTTGCGCGCCTGGGCTTCGCCCTCGGCGGTCAGGTCGACGTCCACCCAGCCGGTGAAGCGGTTCTCGAGATTCCACTGGCTCTGGCCGTGGCGGAGCAGGACGAGGGTTGGCATCGGGCCTCCTTGCGAGATGTCACCGGCGGGCTAGGCCCAGAGGCGCGTTCCGTCAAGCGCCCCCTCCCGGTCCGCGCGACACATGCTATAGGCAGGCGCATGTCTGATCGCATTTTCATGCCCCTGATGGCCTTGATCGCCATGGCGATGATCGCCCTCGCCCTGGTCTGGCCGCAAGGCTACGGCGCGCGCTCGCCCGATCCGTTCGGCTCGACGCCGATCCAGCAGACGCCTGAAATGCGGGCCAAGATCGAACGCGAGAAAGAAGGCGCCCGTCGCCGCGCCGAAGAAGCCGTCCGGGCCGTCAAGGCCGCCGGCGGAACCGTGCAGTGAGCGCCTTCGACGCCGTATCGGTCGGCCAGCGGGTCATTTTGGGCGAGGCCGAAGCGCTGCGCGCCCTGTCCGATGATCTGGGCGAGACCTTCGCCAGGGCCGTGGAAACCGTATTCCACGCCAAGGGCCGCGTCGTCTGCACCGGCATGGGCAAGTCAGGTCACGTGGCGCGCAAGATCGCCGCGACCCTGGCCTCGACGGGCACCTCGGCCATGTTCGTCCACCCCGCTGAAGCCAGCCATGGCGACCTGGGCATGATTGGCCCCGACGACGTGGTGCTGGCCCTTTCAAAATCGGGCGCGGGGCGTGAACTGTCCGACACGCTGGTCTACGCCAAGCGCTTCTCGATCCCGTTGATCGCGATGACCGCCGTCGCCGACAGCCAGCTGGGCCTGGCGGCCGACGTCCTTCTCCTGCTGCCCGACGCGCCTGAGGCGACCGCCGAGGTCAGCGCGCCAACCACCTCGACCACCCTGCAGATCGCGCTGGGCGACGCCCTGGCCGTGGCCCTGCTGGAGCGCCGGGGGTTCACGGCCAGCGACTTCCGGGTCTTCCATCCCGGCGGCAAGCTGGGCTCGATGTTGCGTACGGTCGGCGACCTGATGCACGGCGACCAGGAACTGCCGCTGGTCGCCGCCGACGCCCCCATGCCGGCCGCCCTGTTGGTGATGAGCGAAAAACGTTTCGGCGCGGCCGGCGTGATCGACGCCTCTGGCCAGTTGATCGGTCTGATCACGGACGGCGACCTGCGTCGTCACATGGACGGGCTGATGAGCCACATCTCCAGCGAGGTGATGACCCACGCCCCACTGACCATCGGCCCTAGCTCCCTCGCCGCCGAAGCCCTGAAGATCATGAACGAGCGCCGGATCACGGTCCTCTTTGTGGTCGAAGACAATCGCCCGGTCGGCATCCTGCATGTCCACGACCTGCTGCGGGCGGGCATAATCTAGGCGACGGTCACGTTTCGACAATCGATGTCATGTGAGAACGCTAGCAGCGCCGGCCCGTGGTCGCTAAAGCAACGATCTCAACCTTGATGCGAGCCCCGATGTTCTCAGCGCCCCGCTCCGACCTCGTTCCCAATACCGCCGCCTATGAGAACGAGCCGCTGGTCAAGGCCACGGGCTTTCGCGAGTACGACGCGCGCTGGCTGTTTGGGCCCGACATCAACCTGCTGGGCATTCAGGCCCTGGGTTTGGGCCTGGGCACCTATATCCACGAGCTGGGCCTGTCGAAGATCGTGGTCGGCCACGATTTCCGCTCCTATTCCAGCTCGATCAAGAACGCCCTGATCCTGGGCCTGATCTCGGCCGGCTGCGAGGTCCACGACATCGGCCTGGCCCTGTCGCCCACCGCCTATTTCGCCCAGTTCGATCTGGACATCCCCTGCGTGGCCATGGTCACCGCCAGCCACAACGAGAACGGCTGGACCGGCGTGAAGATGGGCGCTCAGCGCCCCCTCACCTTCGGTCCCGACGAGATGGGTCGCCTGCGCGACATCGTGCTGGGCGGCAAGTTCGTGGAACGCGACGGCGGCAAGCTGATCCGGGTCGAGGGCGAGGCCGAGCGCTTCATCGCCGACGTCGCCAAGCGGGCCAGCATCACCCGTCCCCTGAAGGTCATCGCCGCCTGCGGCAACGGCACGGCTGGCGCCTTCGCGGTCGACGCCCTGCAGCGCATGGGCGTCAGCGAGGTGATCGGGATGGACACCGAGCTCGACTACACCTTCCCGAAATACAATCCGAACCCGGAAGACGTGGAGATGCTGCACTCGATGGCCGCCGCCGTTCGGGAGCATGGCGCCGACCTGGCCTTCGGCTTCGACGGCGACGGCGACCGCTGCGGCGTGGTCGACGACGAGGGCGAGGAGATCTTCGCCGACAAGATCGGCCTGATGCTGGCCCGCGATCTGGCCCCGCTGAACCCCGGCGCGACCTTCGTGGTCGATGTGAAGTCGACGGGGCTCTACGCCACCGACCCGATCCTGGCCCAGCACGGCTGCAAGGTGATCTACTGGAAGACCGGCCACAGCTACATCAAGCGCAAGAGCGCCGAGGTCGGGGCCCTGGCCGGCTTCGAAAAGAGCGGCCACTTCTTCATGAACGGCGACCTGGGCTACGGCTATGACTGCGGTCTGACCGCCGCCGCCGCCGTCCTGGCCATGCTGGACCGCAATCCGGGCCTGAAGCTGTCGGACATGCGCAAGGCCCTGCCCGTGGCCTTCACCTCACTGACCATGAGCCCGCACTGCGGCGACGAAGTGAAGTACGGCGTCGTCGATGACGTGGTGAAGGAATATCAGGACCTGTTCGCCGCCGGCGGCTCGATCCTGGGCCGCAGGATCACCGAGGTCATCACCGTCAACGGCGTGCGCGTGCACCTGGAAGACGGCTCGTGGGTGCTGGTGCGGGCCTCCTCGAACAAGCCCGAGATCGTGGTCGTGGTCGAGAGCACCAGTTCCGAAGACGACATGCGGGCCCTGTTCCGTCAGGAAGTGAAGCCGCGCCTGGGCGCCCGGGTCGGGAAGTACAACCAGGAAATCTGAGGCTTCCCAGCGGCGCATAGAGTTCGTAGTGTTTCTGGAGACCCACCGACGAGATCGGCGGGCCAGTACCAGGAGAATGCCTTTGCTCACCGACCTCGCCTCGGACCGCTTCAGCGGCCAGCGCGGACGCGTGTGAGCACGCCCGGACGCTGGCCGCTCACGAAGCCTGAACAGACGTCATCGACGTCCCCTCATTTTCTTCGAGAGCCACCATGATCCTGGAAACAACTAAAGACGACTACGCACGCCTGATACTCGGCCTGGGGCCAAGAGATCTTGATCCGGCCGACACGCCGATCGCGCCGCCTGCCATTATCGAAATGCTGGCCGGTGTCGCCGACGGCGTCTGGGCGACCTTCTCGCCCGCCTCCTGGCTGATCGTCGAAAGCGGCGAGGTGGTTGGGCTCTGCTCCGTCACGCGGCCGCCAGAGCACGGCGTGGTCGATATCGGCTATGGCGTCGCGCCCAGCCGGCAGGGTCGCGGCCATGCCGGCCGAGCGGTGGGCGACATCGTCGCGTGGGCGAGACAATGCGCCGACGTGACGGCCCTGACCGCCGAGACATCCACGACGAACCTGGCGTCGCAGCGCGTACTGAGCCGAAACGGCTTCGTTCAAGCAGGCGAGCGTCTCGACGAAGAGGACGGACCGCTGATCTGCTGGCGCTGCGCGACCGCCTAGCGGGCAGCACAGGGCGGGCGCGGGCGACGTCTATCGTCCGCGCCCATTCCTTCGCCCATTCCGTCATTTGGGACCGCCGCGATTTTGGCGTTAGCTCATCACCCAACCGCGAGTCGTCCATGCGCCCTCTGATCGCTCTCCTTGCCCTGGTCCTGACTCCCAGCCTCGGCGAAGCCGCCCAGCCGATCCTGCTCAAGCCCGCCCGCGTCTGGACAGCCGAGGACGCCGGTCCGCCCCATGAGGGCTGGGGCGTCCTGATCCGCGACAACAGGATCGCCGCCGTCGGCCCCGCCGCGAGCCTTGATGCAACAGGCGCTGAAGTCATCGACCTGCCCGGGGCGACGGTGATCCCCGGCCTGATGGACCTGCACAGCCACCTGCTGCTGCACCCCTATAACGAAACCTCGTGGGACGATCAGGTGCTCAAGGAGGCGCCCGACTACCGCGTCATCCGCGCGACGGTTCAGGCCAGGGCCACGCTGGACGCCGGCTTCACCACCCTGCGCGACCTGGGCGCCGAGGGCGCGGGCGTGTCGGACGTCTCGATCAAGCGCGCCATCAACGACAGGCTGGTCCCCGGCCCGCGCCTGTTCGTCGCCACGCGCGCCATCGTCGCCACCGGCGCCTACGGCCCCGCGCGCCGCAACTACAATCCTGACGCCGAGATCCCCCAAGGCGCCCAGGAGGCCAGCGGAATCGACGAGGGCGTCAGGGCGGTGCGCGAGCAGGCCGGCGCGGGCGCCGACTGGATCAAGATCTATGCCGACTACCGCGTCGGCCCCGACGGCTCGACCCAGCCGACCTTCACCCTCGACGAGTTGAAGGCGATGATCGATGTCGCCCATTCCAGCGGCCGCCCGGTGGCCATCCACGCCGCCAGCGACGAAGGCATGCGCCGCTCGATCCTGGCCGGCGCCGACACCATCGAACATGGCTATGGCGGCTCGGAAGCCACCTTCAGGCTGATGGCCGAAAAGGGCATGGCCTATTTCCCGACCCTGACGGCCAGCGAGAGCACCTCGACCTATTTCGGCGGCTATGTCGCCGGCAAGACCCCGCCGACGCCTGCCATGCAGGCCGCCGAACGGGCCTTCAGGCTGGCGATGAAGAGCGGCGTCACCATCGGTATGGGCAGCGATGTCGGCGTGTTTCGCCATGGCGACAACGCCCGCGAGCTGGGGTGGATGGTCCGCCACGGCATGAGCCCGACCCAGGCCCTGCTGGCCGCGACGGCCGTGGACGCCAGGGTGCTGCGGCGGCAGAACGATCTTGGCCAGTTGAAGTCCGGCTACCTCGCCGACATCGTCGCCGTGTCCGGCGACCCGACCCGGGACATCGAGGCGACCAAGGCCGTGGTTCTGGTGATCAAGGATGGCGTCATTCATCGCCGCCCCTGAGGCATTCCTCTTGCGCCAGACCGCAAAGCCGGGCGATCTCGGCAGGATGCGTCGCTCGATACCCCTCGCCCTGACCTGCGCCCTGCTGACCGGACCGGCCTGGGCAGCCGATCCCGGCACGACCCAGCGCGGCGACACGATGCGCGACGCCGTCACCGCGCCGCTCGAGGACCTGAACCTCAAGCGCAAGGACATCCCGGCCGTGCTGACACGCGCGGTCGCCGATCCCTATGACGTGGTGGGTCTGGAGCGTTGCGAGCCGATCGCCGCCGAGATCGGCCGGCTGGACGCGGCGCTGGGTCCAGATCTGGATGAGGCCCCGCCCCCCGACGAGCGCTCCAGCAGCAGGAAGGTGGTCGACGGCGCCTGGAAGGCCGGGGTCGCCGAGGTTCGCGACCAGACCACCCACGTGCTGCCGTTCCGGGGCTGGATTCGCAAGCTGACCGGCGCGGCCAAGCACGACCGGGCCGTCCAGGCCGCCATCCGCTCGGGCGGCATCCGGCGCGGCTATCTGAAGGGCGTCGGCATGCGGATGAACTGCGCGCCGCCCGCCGCGCCCAGCTGGTTTGTTCCAGCCCCGCCGCTGCCTCCGCCCGCGCCAGAAAACCCATTGGCGAAGCTCATCGCGGTCTGGGAAAACTTCCTGATCTGGGTGCGCAACCTGATCGGCTAGGGCCTGACGGGCCCGCCTCAGGCTTCGGTCTTGGCGCCGCCCGCGGGCAGGGCGATCAGGAAGATGGCCAGCGACGAGCCGATCAGGCAGGCGAACATCACGCCGGCCATCGGTCTGGCCGTGCCGTCGTGCAGAAGGCCGCTGACCCAGGCGGCGATGGCGCCGGAACCGAACGAGGCCGCGCCCATCAGGGCGGAGGTCGACCCCGCCCGCTTGGGATCAATGCTGAGCGCGCCGGCCATGGTGTTGCCGCCCATCAGGCCATAGGTCGACAGCGACAGAAACAGCAACGGCAGCACCGTCCACTGTCCGCCCAGACCCGACCAGGCCGCCCCGACCAGCAGGAAGGCGAAGATCACCGACGCGATGCTGGCGCGCATCAGCACCCGGTCCGGGGTTGTCCGGCGCAGGAGCAGCCGATTGACCTGGCTGGCGCCGATGATGCCTACGGCGTTGAAGGCGAAGATCATGTTGAAGACCAGCGGCGAGTGGCCGTAGGTGCTCATGATCACATCCGGGCCACCGGAAATGTAGGTGAACAGCACCGCGCCGTTCAGTGTCCCGGCCACGCCATAGCCCACCAGCCGCCGCATCCGCAGCAAGGCTCCGAACGCCTTGAAGGGGTTTTCCGACCGCGCCTGAGCCTCGGTCTCGGCCGAGCGCGACTCGCTCAGCCCCAGCGCCACCCAGAGGCCGATGGCCAGGCCAAACCCCGCCAGCACCCAGAACACGCCGCGCCAGCCGGCGACCAGCTGGATCAGACCGCCAAGCTGCGGCGCCAGCACGGGCGCCAGGCCCATGATCAGGGTCATCAAAGACAGCACCCGCGCCGTGTCAGCATGGCCAAAGCGATCGCGCACCACGGCTCGGGCGACCACCGCTCCGGCGCAACCGCCCAGGGCCTGAACGAACCGCGCCGCGATCAACGCCTCGATCGTCGGCGCCAGCGCGCAGGCGACTGAAGCCAGGAAATAAACTGCAACCCCAAACAGGATCGGTCCTCGTCGGCCCAGGCGATCCGACGCCGGGCCGTAGATGAACTGGCCGATGGCCATGCCGGCGAAAAACGCGGCCAGCGTCGCCTGGGTCTGATCCGGCCCGGCGTGCAGCGACCGGCCGATCGACGGCAGGCTCGAGAGGTACATGTCGATCGACATGGGCGCGAAGGCGGTCAGGGCGCCCAGCAGGAGGACCAGCCTCCAGGGCGTTGCGACGGGCGGTTCGGCGACGGTCATGCGGCCTTCTACTCTCGTTTGACGCAACGTGAACCCCTCAACCGGCTTGCGGTGCGAGGTTTGGGCCGTCACGGTGATCAACAATCAGATAGGGCCGGAAAGCTGCAGGAGACATCGATGAGCCGCACCGAGGAGCGTCCGCTGGCCCCGCCGATGCCGCAGCCGTCTTTCGCGACGGTCAATGGTATCCGCATGGCCTACTACGAGGCCGGCCCGCGCCAGGGCGTTCCCATCGTGCTGTGCCACGGCTTTCCGGAATTCTCCTATTCTTGGCGACACCAGATCGCGGCGCTGGCTGCGGCCGGGCGGTGGGTGATCGCGCCAGACCAGCGCGGCTATGGCCTGACCGATCGCCCCGAACCGGTCGAGGCCTATGACATGGACAGCCTGACCGGCGATCTGGTCGGACTGCTGGACCATCTGGGCGTCGAAAAGGCGGTCTTCGTCGGTCACGACTGGGGCGGCATCATCGTTTGGGCCATGCCGCTGCTGCATCCCGATCGCTGCGCCGGGATCGTGGGCCTGAACACCCCGTTCACCCCTCGCCTGCCGATAGATCCGATCGAGATGTACCGCCGCGCCTATGGCGACGAGATGTACATCGTCCACTTCCAGAAGCCTGGCGTCGCCGACGCGCTACTGGGCTCCGATCCTGGCAAGACCATCCGCTTCTTCATGCGCGCGCCCGGCGACAGCGTCGAAGCCTTCGAGGCGCGCCCGGCGGAGCGCAAGAGCCTGGCCCTGCAGGAAGGCCTGGCGCGTTACGATCCCGCCAGCGACCCGCTGCAGTTCCTGCGTCCCGAGGAACTGGCCGTGTTCACCGAGACCTTCGAGCGCACCGGCTTTACCGGGGGCATCAACTGGTACCGCAACTTCACCCGCAACTGGCAGCGCGCGGAGCACCTGCCCCGCCGCATCGACGCCATCCCCTGCCTGATGATCATGGCCGAGCATGATGTGGTCTTGCCGCCATCGCTCTGCGACCGCATGGGCGAACAGATCGAGGATCTGGAAAAGGTGCTGATCAAGGGCAGCGGTCACTGGACCCAGCAGGAGAAGCCGGCAGAGGTCAATGCGGCCATGCTGGACTGGCTGGATCGCCGCTTTCCGGCCTGACGCTTCAGGGCCGGCCGCTGGCCAGCGCCTCGGCGCGCCGCCGCATCGCCGCCGCCAGCTGCAGCAGGGCCAGGGCCGAGGTCTCGTCGCGCTGGGCTGCGCGCATCGAATAGACCTGGGCCAGCGCGAACAGCGCCTCGACCCGATCAACGCCACCATCGGAGAAGGTCTCGCCGATCGTGCGGTCCAGTTCCGCCAGCTGGCGCGGGGTGAGCATGCCCAGCAGCTCTTCGTCGGTCAGATCTTCAGGCGAGTCCATGAGCAGAACATAGCAACTCGGCGGCAGGACGCATCCCCGAACGGCGCCGGTCGATCTTTCGTTCACAGGACGATGTGAAGCGCGTTAGGTTCGGGGCATGGATCGCAACGCTTCCTCCACCGTCATGTCCTCGATCGGCCGGCGCGGCCTCTTCCGCGAGGTCGAACCCTATTCGTTCGGCTGGATGCCCACCGGCGGCCCGCACGAGATCTATTACGAGGAATGCGGCAATCCGCGTGGCAAGCCGTGCGTGATCCTGCACGGCGGCCCCGGCGGGGCGGTCAATCCGACCATGCGGCGGTTCTTCGACCCGGCCAAATGGCGCATGGCGCTGTTCGACCAGCGCGGCTGCGGCCGCTCGCGCCCCAATGCCAGCCTGGACGACAACACGACCTGGAGCCTGATCGAGGACATCGAGCGGCTTCGCGAACATCTTGGCGTCGAGAAATGGACCGTGTTCGGCGGCTCGTGGGGTTCGACCCTGGCCCTGGCCTACGCCATCAAGCATCCCGACCGCGTCGAGGGCCTGGTGCTGCGCGGTATCTTCCTGCTCACCGAGAAGGAACTGCGCTGGTTCTATCAGGACGGCGCCTCAATGCTGTTCCCTGACGCCTGGGAGCGGTTCCTGGCGCCGATCCCCGAGGAAGAACGCGGCGATCTGATGAGCGCTTATCACCGGCGGCTGGTCGCCCCCGATCGTCGCGTACAGCTGGAAGCCGCCGCCGCCTGGAGCCAGTGGGAGGGTGACACCATCTCGCTGCGCGGGCCCGAGGCCCGTCCCTCCAAGTTCAATGAGGAAGACTTCGCCGTCGCCTTCGCGCGGATCGAATGCCACTTCTTCACCAACAAGGGCTTCTTCGACCACGACGGCTGGATCCTGAAGAACATCGACAAGATCAAGCACATCCCCGGCTGGATCGTGCAGGGCCGCTTCGATGTGGTCACGCCGCTCGACAGCGCCTGGTCGCTGCACAAGGCCTGGCCGGAAGCGCGCTTCGACATCATCTGGGACGCCGGACACGCCTCGACCGAGCCCGGCATTATCGACGGGCTGGTGCGGGCCACCGAGTCAGCGCTGGTTTCCTAGGACCCGTTTCGCGGCTCGACGTGACGCCAGCCCCAAGCTCAGCGCCGGGGACGATCCACGCCATAGACACCGCACCACTCCCAGCGATCGCGCGCCAGGGAATGGACCAGTCTCTGACCTGCGGGGGCCATACCGAGACGCTGCATCACCGCGAACGACGCGACGTTCTCACGCTGCGCGACGGCCTCAATCCGCTTGATCGGCATCAGATCCCAGAGCGTGGCGATCGCCGCCCGGCCCGCTTCTGTCATATAGCCTTGGCCGTGGGCGTGTTCGGCCAGGTGATAGCCGATCTCGAAGGTCTCGCCGGTCACATCGACATCGCCGCCGAAGCCCCCGATCAGCAACCCGTCGGACAAGCGTTCGACGCTATAGCCGACGTGCCAGCCGGCCGTGACGCCGTCTCGGGCAATCTGGATGCGCTGGGTGGCGAGGTCGACGGACACGGGATCGGGCCAGGTCGCCAGCCAGCGGGTCACCGGCGGCGTCAGATTGGCGGCGAGGCTCGGCGCGTCGCCGGCTTCGAAACAGCGCAGGCGCAGACGCGGCGTCAGGATGACGGGCAGCAAATGGCCCGCCTCCGGCGTCACATCAGCGATCCCTTGCCGCTGGTGACCTCGGTGTAGCGGTGCACCCGAACGGCCTGGACCAGGCCAAAGCCGATCATCACGGTCAGCATCACAGTGCCGCCGTAGGACAGCATCGGCATGGGCACCCCGACCACCGGCGCCATGCCCATCACCATCGCCCCATTGATCAGCACATAGAGCGCGAACGTGGCCGTCGTGCCGGCTGCGGCCAGGCGACCAAAATGACTGTGGCTGATCGAAGCGATGCGCAAGGCCATGAAGATCACGACGCCATACAGGAACAGCACGCTGAAACAGCCCAGGAAGCCGAATTCCTCGGCCAGGGTGGCGAAGATGAAATCGGTCTGTTTTTCGGGCAGGAAGTTCAGCTGGCTCTGCGAGCCAAGGCCAAAGCCCTTGCCCATCAGACCGCCCGACCCCAGGGCGATCTTGGACTGCATGATCTGGTAGCCCTTGCCGGAGGGGTCGCTTTCAGGATCCATGAAGGTCAGGATCCGGTTGCGCTGATAATCGTGCAGCACGAACAGGATGAACGGCGGAATAGCGGCCAGAACCGCGACTATGCCGGCGACGATGATCCGCCATGACAGGCCGGCCAGGATGACGATGGCGAGCCCCGTCGACGCAATCAGAATGGCCGTGCCCAGGTCGGGCTGGTGGGCCACCAAGAGCACCGGCGCCGCGATCATCACCGCCGGGACCAGCAATCGCCAGGACATCCGGGCGCTGTCGGCCGAAAGGCCGTGATAGTAGCGGGCGAGGGCCAGGACGAGGCCGATCTTCATGATTTCCGAGGGCTGGAAGCGGAAACCGCCGATCGACAGCCAGCGCGTGGCGCCCAGCGAGGTGTCACCCACCAGTTCCACGGCGACCAGCAGCAGCAGCCCGACCGCATAGACCGGATAGGCGATCATGAACCACAGGCGCAGGTCGATCATGGCCAGCACGATCATCATGACGAAGTAGAGCCCGAAGCGAACCAGGTGCTTGGCCGCCCACGGCTCCCAGGACGCCCCGGCAATCGAGAACATCATCAGCGCGCCGGCGCCGGCGATCAGGCAGAGCGCCAGACAGAACGTCCAGTCGATCTCCATGAACTTGATGATAGGCCGGTCGCGTTCACCGGGACGGCTGAGACCACCGCTGAGGGTCATGTCTGCGGCTCCTGCGGTGCAGCCTGGGGCGGCGCGCCAATGATCGGATCCTCCGGCGCGGCGCCCTCGATCACCGCCTCGGGCGGCGCGTCGGGCATGGGCATCGGCTTTTCAATCCGGGCGCGGATCTCTGGATCCTTCAGCAGGGCCACGCGCATGACTTCGCGGGCGCGCGGCGCGCCGGCGGTGGCGCCGCCCATGCCGCCATGCTCGATGATCACCGACACAGCGTAGCGCGGGTCGTCATAGGGGGCGAAGGCGACGAACAGGTTGTGGTCCTTCAGCCGCCAGCGCACGTCCTTGCTGTCGCGAGACACGCCCTTGTCGAAGCTGCGCACCTGGGCCGTGCCGGTCTTGCCGGCCATCTGGATGTCGCCCAGCCCCAGCTGGCTGTTGCGATAGGCGGTGCCGCCAGCCGCGGAGACCGCCGCCATGCCGTCGCGGACATAGGCCAGATGTTCGGCGGAGAACGGCAGCTCCGGCACAGCCGCCCCGCTGGGCTGCTCAATGCCGCCGACCGACTTGATCAGCCGCGGGACCAGAGCCTTTTTTCCATTGGCCAGGCGCGCCGTCATGACCGCCAGCTGCAGGGCGTTGACGTTCAGCGCACCCTGCCCGATCCCGTAGCTGGGGGACTCGCCGGGGAACCAGATCTGGTTGCGGGGGTCCTTGAAGGCCTTCTTCTTCCAGGCGCGATCCGGAACGATGCCGCGCCTCTGTCCGGGAATGCCGATATCGAAGATCTCGCCGAAACCGACAGCGCGGGCCGCCTTGGCGATCGCATCCGGCCCGATCCTCAGCGCGACCTGGTAGAAATAGATGTCACAGGAGTTCTTGATCGCGTCGTTCATGTTCTGGGCGCCGTGACCGCCCTTTTCCCAGCAACGCCAGGTGCGGCCGCCATAGTACCAGCCGCCCGAACAGTTGATCCGCACTTCGGGATCGACACCCGCCGTCAAGGCCGCCAGCGCCACGGTCGGCTTGAAGGTCGAGCCGGGCGGATAGGTGCCCGTCATCGCCTTGTCGAGCAGAGGCTTGCGCTCGTACTCGGCCAGAGCCTTGTATTCAGGCCCGCTGAGCCCTTTGACGAACCGATTGGCGTCGAAACTGGGCGCCGAGACCATGCACAGCAGGTCCCCGTTGCGCACGTCCATCACGACGATGGCGCCGCTTTCCTGGCCCATCACCTCGAGGGCGCGGTTCTGGATATCCGCGTCGAGGGTAAGGCGGATCTCCTTGCCCGGCGTCGGGCGGATGTCGCCTTCCGGATCAAGGCGCACGACCCGGCCCAGGGCGTCGACCTCGGCCTTGGTCGCGCCGGCGCGGCCGCGCAGATCGGTGTCAAAGGCCTTTTCCACGCCCTGCTTGCCGATCCGGAAGCCCGGATGGTGCAGCAGGTCCTGGTCCTGGGTCGGGTCCTTCTCGGCCGCCTTCAGGTCACGGTCCGACACCTTGGCGACATAGCCGATGACATGGGCGAAGGCGCCGCCAAACGGATAGACCCTGACCTCGCCCATGTCGGCGGTGACGCCAGGCAGTTCGGGCGCGCGAATATTGACGCGGGAGAACTCCTCCCAGCTCATGTCTTCCATGATCGCCACCGGCGCCTTGCGAGGCGCGCGGGCGATATCCTTGATCAGGCGGGCGCGCCGCGTTCCATCGATCGGCACCAACTTTGACAGGTCATCGAGAGCGGCCTCGACGTCGAGGCCCTTGTCCTTGGTGATCATCAGCCGGAAATTGGGCCGGTTGGACGCCAGGGGCGTGCCGTTGCGGTCCAGAATCAGGCCGCGCGGCGGGGGCATCAGCCGATAATTGAACTGGTTTCCGGCCGACAGCTTCTGGTAGCGCTGGGCCTCGACCAGTTGCAGTTGCGCCAGGCGGCCGCCGAGGGCCAGCAGGCCGGCGCCGGCGAGGCCGCCCATCAGGAACGCGCGCCGGTGGAACACCCCCTGGCGCTCGTTGACCTCAAAGAACAGGATTGACGGTTCGCTCATCGCCTTACCGGAAACGAACGTCGGCGTCGTCGAAGCGGTCGACCAGCCGGTGGGCGAACGGGAACAGCAGGGCCGTGGCCAGAAACTGCCAGAAAACGGCCAGCAGACTGGGGGTCGCCAGGCTGTCGAGCATCGAAAACAGGAAGCCGGCGACCATGGCGACAGCCGTGACGCCGGCAAACCAGGCCCACATCATGACCCGGCTTTGGCCGGTCATCATGTTGCGAGCCATCAGCACCATCGCATAGGCCACCAGCAGGGACAGGCCCCACAGGCCCGTCGGACCGCCCCAGAACAGGTCCAGGAACAGACCCAACAGCAGGATGGCGAAGGGCGCGAGGATCGAGGGCCGGATCAGGGCCCAGGCAAAGGCCGGAACCATGGCGAAGACCGGCTCGGGCAGTTGCAGGCCCCAGATGCGCAGCGGCGCTGCAAAAACGATGGTGGCCGCCATGCAAACGAGCAGCGGAATGCCCAGCCAGCGCGCCGGGTGCAGGGGCCTGGCGCCGCGCATGCTCATTGCGCCGGCGCCGCTGCAGCCGGCCTGGATGCCGGCAGTCCGGATGCCGGAGGGGCGGGAGCCACGGGCGGCCTGGTGACGGCAACTGGCGCGCTGAGAATCGAGGTCTGGGGATCTTCAGTGGTCACGGGCGGCAGGCTGCGGGTCTGCAACTGCTTCTCGTCGGCCAGTTGAGCGAAATCCTTGAAGAGCAGGATACGGACGAAATCAATCGCCGCATCGTCGGCGAACAGAACCACGCGCCAGCGCCCGTCGAGACCCTTGACCGCCGCGCCCACCGGCAGGCCGCGCGGCACCACGCCGCCATCACCGGAGGTGACCACCCGGTCGCCCTGCTGGATAGGGTCAACGCCGCGCAGATATTCCAGCTTGGGATTGGGGCCTCCGTCGCCGGTCAGGATGGCGCGGGCGTTTGTGCGGTCGATCATCACAGGGGTGCGCGAGGCGATATCGGTCAGCAGCAGCACGCGGCTGACGCCGCGCGAAACGCCGACGACCCGGCCGACCAGACCGCGCTCATTGAGGACAGGATTGCCGACCACCACGCCCTTTTCGGAGCCGGCGTCGGCCAAGCGGGTATTGGCGAAGGGGCCGCGGCTGTCGCTGACCACGCGGGCGGACGCCATGGGAATGGGCGGATCGGTCTTCAGGCCCAGCAGCGACTTGTAGCGATCGTTGGTGTCCTGCAGCGCAAGGGCCCGATCGCGCCACTGGCGCATCTCGGTATTCTCGGCCTTCAGACGGCGGTTCTCGGAGGCGGTGAAGAAATAGCTGCGCACGAAGTCGAGACCCAGACCCGTCCAGCGCCCCGGCGCGGCGATCACGCCGCTCACGGGCTTGGAGACCGTGTCCACCGTCTGACGGGTCACGCCATAGGCATGGTCCTGCAGCGTCTCGCGCCGATCAGCCAGCAGGAACGCCACCGCGATCACGACCGCGACGATGAGCGCCACGGCCGCGGTCCAGGTGAGCGGCACTTTCAGGTCGCCGAGGGGACCTTCGCGAAAGGGCACGAACGCGTTCTCCTGGCGCCGCCCCGGCGCCTTTGTCGGAAATTAGGCCTAGGCCAGGGTGGATTCCAGGACGCCCTTCATCCACTTGGGATGCTCAAGCACCTTGCCGCAGCCCAGGGCCACGCAGGATAGCGGGTCATCGGCCACGGTCACCGGCAGGCCGGTGTGGTCGCGGATCTCGGCGTCCAGGCCGCGCAGCAGCGCGCCGCCGCCGGTCAGCATGATGCCCTTGTCGGCGATATCAGAAGCCAGTTCCGGAGGCGTGGCCTCCAGGGCGACCTTCACGGCCTCGACGATCTGCCCGACCGGTTCAGCCAGGGCGTCGGCAGCCTGCTTTTCAGAGATGCGGACTTCGCGCGGCACGCCCTGCATCAGGTCGCGGCCCTTGACGTCGATCGACAGGCCTTCGCCGTCGGCCGGCGCGCGGGCGGTGCCGATTTCCTTCTTGATGCGCTCGGCAGTCGTTTCGCCGATCAGCAGATTATGGTGGCGACGCATGTAGCTGATGATCGCCTCGTCCATCTTGTCGCCGCCGACGCGGACCGAACGCGAATAGACGATGCCCGACAGCGACAGCACGGCCACCTCGGTGGTGCCGCCGCCGATGTCGACGACCATCGAACCGGTCGGCTCGTGGATCGGCAGACCGGCGCCGATCGCGGCGGCCATCGGCTCGTCGATCAGGCCGACGCGGCGGGCCGAGGCGTTCAGGCAGGAATCGTTGATCGCGCGGCGCTCGACGGCGGTGGCGCCCGACGGCACGCAGACGATGACCTTGGGGTTCACGAAGCCCTTGCGGTTGTGAACCTTGCGGATGAAATACTTGATCATCTCCTCGGCGACTTCGAAGTCGGCGATGACCCCGTCGCGCATCGGACGGATGGCTTCCATGTGACCGGGCGTACGGCCCAGCATCTGCTTGGCCTCAATTCCCACGGCGTGGACGATCTTGCGGCCACCGACATTGCGAAGCGCCACCACCGACGGCTCGTTCAGAACAATGCCTTTGCCCTTCATATAGATGAGGGTGTTGGCCGTTCCGAGGTCGATGGCGATGTCGTTGGAGATCACGCCGAAGAGGGAAGAAAACATTGAAAGCCCTGACTGAGGGATAGAGGGGCAAAACGCGGCAGTTCAAGACGAAAGCAGGCTCTGGACCAGTCCTCGGCGCGAAGCGGACTTCGCGCGATTCACTACCTAACCCACTACCGGACAAGGACAACATGATTCCCCGGAATCGCCGTCTCATCTGGGTTTACGCACTCGAGGACAAGGCGGGAGCGCCGCCCCCTGGCCGCGCCGTCGCCTGACAGCCCCAAAGCGCGTCGACGCTGCCCGTTTGCCCTGCGAAAGCGTTGATTTCAAGGTCTATTCGCGGGTCGTCCAAAGGCATTTTCGGCGAGGGTCTCCAGGCGCCTAATCATGGCGAAATCTAGCCGAGCGCGGCCATGACCACGCCGAGCGCAGTGACCACTCCGGCGACGATCTGCAGACGGGTCAGACGCTCGGAAAACAGCCGTCGCCCGGCCAGGGCGGCGATGGGCATTTCGACCACGCCGACGGCCCGGACCGGTCCGACCGGACTCAGAGCCATGGCTGTGAACCACAGGCCCGAGGCCGCCGCGCCGCAGAACCCCGCCCCCAGAGACTGCCGCCAGACAGCGACCACCGCCGCAATGGCGGCCGGGTTTCGCACCGCCAGCACGCTGGTCAGGGTCACCGTCTGGATGGCCTGGACGATCATCACCGTGACGAAGGCCGAGGCGACGGGATGGCCGGGATCGAAGGCCAGGCTGGCCTGGCGAAAGCAGTTGGCGCTCAGCGCGAAGATCGCGCCAGAGCCCAGCCCGGCCAGAACGGCGCCGCGACGCAGGACCACCTCGCCTCTCGGCCAGGTCAGGGCCGCCAGACCCAGGGTGACCACCAGGCCGCCGATCCAGGCCATCAGGCCGACATGGTCGCCAAACAGCAGCGCGCCCCAGACAAGAGCGAAGGGCAGCCCGCTCTGCTGCATGGCTGTGCCCAGAGCGAAGGTCGAGCGATGCATGGCGGTCAGCAAGGCGGCCGTGGCGGCGATCTGCAGTCCCGCCCCCGCCGCGCAGGCCAGCCAGAACCAGGTCGTGGGATGGGCCTGCGCGCCCGGTGTGGCCCACCAGGCGATGGCCGCGAACACGGTGGCGAAGGGCAGGCCAAACAGGAACCGCACCAGGGTTGCGCCCCACGGCCCCGCTCCGCCCATGACGGAGCGCTGGGCGGCGTTGCGGGCGACCTGCAAGGCCGCCGCGCCGATGGTGATGGGAATCCAGAGCATGAATATCCTCTCCTTCTCCCCTTGCGGGAGAAGGTGTCACGCAACGACGAATGAGGGGGCGCTCGGCGCAAGCCCCGCGACAACAGCAACGGAGCGGCCGGACAACCCCTCATCCGGCCCTTCGGGCCACCGTCTCCCGCAAGGGGAGAAGGAAGACTGCGCTAGAACCCGCTGGCGATCGCCGCCTCGGGGCGGCTCTTTTCCTTGCGGGCAAAGAGGTTGTTGAGCGCGTTCACATAGGCCTTGGCAGAGGCCGTGAGCGTGTCGGTGTCGGCGGCCTGGCCGGTGGCGATGCGGCCATCCTCTTCCAGACGCACCGAGACCTGGGCCTGGGCGTCGGTGCCTTCGGTAACCGCATGCACCTGGAACAGGCGCAGGGCGGCGCTGTGCGGCACGATCTTGTGGATCGCGTTGAAGACGGCGTCGACGGGACCATCGCCGGTCGCCTCTGCGTGGCGCTCCTGGCCGTCGACATCCAGGGTCAGTTCGGCCGACTGACCTTCGGTGCCGGCCACGACGCGCAGGTGCAGCACACGGATCTTCTCCGAGCCGCGCGCCAGGGCGTCGTCCACCAGGGCGATGATGTCGTCGTCGTAGACGTGCTTCTTGCGGTCGGCCAGATCCTTGAAGCGGCCAAACGCCTCCTTCAGGGCGTTCTGGCCCAGCTCGTAGCCCAGGTCCTTCAGCTTGGCGCGGAAGGCGTGGCTGCCCGAGTGCTTGCCCATGACCAGGCTGGACGGCGCCTGGCCGACCGATTCCGGAGTCATGATCTCGTAGGTCTCGCGGTTCTTCAGCATCCCGTCCTGGTGGATGCCGCTTTCATGCGCGAAGGCGTTCTTGCCGACGATGGCCTTGTTGTACTGCACCGGGAAACCCGTGATGGCCGAGACATAGCGGCTGGCGCGGGTGATGTGGGTGGTGTCGATCCTGGTCTCGTAGGGCAGCTTGTCGCCGCGCACCTTCAGGGCCATGACGATCTCTTCCAGCGCCGCGTTGCCGGCGCGCTCGCCCAGACCGTTGATCGCGCACTCGATCTGGCGCGCCCCGCCCTGCACGCCGGCCAGGCTGTTGGCCACGGCCAGGCCCAGGTCGTTGTGGCAGTGGGTCGAGAAGATGACCTTGTCGGCGCCCTCGACGTTCTGGGTCATCCAGCTGAACAGGTCGGCATATTCCGACGGATAGGTGTAGCCGACGGTGTCGGGCAGGTTGATCGTCGTCGCGCCGGCCTTGATGGCCGTCTCGATGGCGCGGCGCAGGAACTGACGGTCGCTGCGGGTAGCGTCCTCGGCCGACCACTCGACGTCGTCGCGCAGGTTGCGGGCGTGAGTCACCGAGCGGGCGATCACGTCGATGACGGCGTCCGGCTCCATCTGCAGCTTGTGCTTCATGTGCAGGTCGCTGGTGGCGATGACCACGTGGATCCTGCCGCGGGCAGCGGGTTTCAGCGCTTCGGCGCAGCGGTCGATATCCACCTGATGCGCGCGGCACAGGCCGGCGATGGTGCTGTTCTTGACGATCTTGGAGATCTCGCGGACCGCCTCGAAATCGCCGTTGGACGCGATCGGGAAGCCGGCCTCGATGACGTCGACGCCCATCTCCTCAAGGATCTTGGCCAGTTCCAGCTTTTCATCGTGCGACATTGAGGCGCCGGGCGATTGCTCGCCGTCGCGCATGGTGGTGTCGAAAATCACGACGTTGTCGCGCTTGTCGAAAGCGCCGTTAGCTACGGAGGTCATTTGAATACTCGTCGGAAGGTGTCTGCGTGCGGGGCGGCTGCGGGCAAATCATCCCCTGCGCGCCCGGTCACGACGATGCGTGACCCTAGAGCGCCCAGGGGCTGGTAAGCCGAAGCAGAAGCAGGGTGCGCGCGACGTTCATGCTTACTTTCTACACATCGCCCCCAATTGCAGCAAGCATTTTGCGCCTGGAGCGCTATTGGCCGCACGCTGCGCAACTTCTATCCACGCACCAAACTATTTGAGGCGCGTCACGATCGGAAAATCGCTCGGAAAGGCGTCAAACCACCCCGACAGTCGCCCCATGGCGGCCCGATCGCCCTGGAGCTTGACCTCCCCGGTCAGGATCTTGGGCAGCAGGGGTGTCCCCCGGAACAGCGAGTCGAGGAACACCGGACGGGCCACCGTCAGGGTGGCGTCGACCGTCTCGCCTGCGGCCAGCGGCTGAGCCACCAGAACCCGGTTGCGAACCTCGACCAGGAACCTCTCGTTGCGCTCAGGAAAGATGAAAGCCAGCTTGAGACGCGCGTCGCCGACCTTCTCGGCGTTCAGCCGGATGGCCAGGACGTCGAAGATCATCTGGCTTTCCAGCCCCTGCAGCATGTCGAGCGAGGCCATCGAGGCCGGGATCTTGCGCACGCCGCCCCTGAGCTCGTCGGTCGCGGTCAGGTACATGTTCCGCCAGATGGCGTTCTCGGTCTGGTAGCCGAGCTGCTCATAGGTGTCCGCCAGTTGGGCCCGGGCGGCCTTTTGCCTCTCGTCGCCCATGACGACATGGTTCAGCAGGCTGGCAGACCAGGCATAGTCGCCCGCCTTGGCGGCCTCGGCGGCCAAGGCCATGACCTTGTCGGCCCCGCCCATGGCCGCGACATAGCGCTTGCCGGTTTCGGCGGGCGGCGCCGGGGCCAGGTGGGCGGGATTGGCGTCGTACCAGCCCATATAGCGCTGATAGACTGCCCGGCTGTTGAAGCTCATGCTCCCGTAGTAGCCGCGATTGTACCAGTTCCTGGCCAGGCTGGGCGGCAGCGCGATCTGGGCGGCGATCTCGTCACCGGTCAAACCGTGATTCAGCAGCCGAACCGACTGGTCGTGCAGATACTTGTAGGTGTCGCGATGCTCGGCCAGCACAGTCTTGACGGTCTCCTGGCCAAAGCGCGGCCAGCCGTGGCTGGTGATCATCAGGTCAGAGCCATCGGCGAACAGCCGGATCGACTCGGTCAGATAGTCGGACCAGGCCTTGCTGTCGCGCACCAGCGCCCCGCGCGGGGTCAGCACGTTGTGCATCGACGGATTGACGTTCTCGGCCATGTCGAGAATGCGCAGGTCCGGCAAATAGAAGTTCATCTCGGCCGGAGCTTCGGTGTTGGGCGTGTACTGGAACCGCACCTTCACGCCATCCAGCACCAGTTCCTGGCCGGTGTGATCGATGATCTGAGTGGGCGGGATCAGGGTGATCGTGCCCTTGGCGATGCCCTGACCAATGCCCGAACTGATCTGCCCCTCGACGCCGGGCGGCAGCATGATCCCGAACTGATATTGGGCTCGGCGGCTCATGGCATTGCCGGCAAGGACGTTCTCGCTGACGACTTCCTTCATGAAGCCCTCGGGCGCGATGATCGCCACCTTGCCGGCCTTGACGTCCTTCTCGTCGATAATCCCGCGAACGCCGCCGAAATGATCGCTGTGGCTGTGGGTGTAGATCACCGCCCGGATCGGCAGCGCACCCAGTTTCTCGGTCACCAGATCAAACGCCGCCCGGGCGGTCTCGGCCGTCGTCAGCGGATCGACGACCACCCAGCCGCTGTCACCCTTGATGAAGGTGATATTGGAGACGTCAAAGCCCCTCACCTGCCAGACCCGGTCCGAAACCTGAAAGAGGCCATGGCGCGACAGCAGCTGGGCCTGACGCCAGAGGCTGGGGTTCACCGTGGCGGGCGGCTCGCCCTTGAGGAAATCATAGGCCGCCAGGTTCCAGGCCACCTGGCCGTCGGCGCGCTTGATCAGCGGGTCGGCGCGCGTGCCCAGAAAGCCGCGATCGGCGAATTCAAAGTCCTGACGATCGGAAAACGGCAAGGCCTGGGCAACAGCCTTCTGGCGCTCGATGGTCGGCGTCGAGGCCGCTTGACCCGCGTGAGCAGCCAACGGAATCGCGAAAAGCGCAACGGCCGACACGACAAGCGCCGCCTTACGGCTAAGCTTGAATTCCGACATCGAATCCTCCCCAGTTTCGTATTTGAAACTTTATAGTTTCATTCTACATATCATCGAAGATGACGGTAGCAAACCAGGCTCGGCCACCTACGCCACGGGGACGTCCCGGTCAGCCCAAGCCTCGGGTCGATCGCGACGCGCGCGCCCAGGCCGTGCTTGACGCGGCCGTGATGGTGTTCGCCGAAAAAGGCCTTCACGCCGCGACGATGCAGGACATCGCCGACCGGGTGTGCATGGCCAAGATCCTGATCTATCGGCTCTATCCCTCGCGCCAGGCCCTGATCGACGCCCTGTTCAGCGAGATCCTGCTCGAGATCGAGGCCACCGCGGCCCTGCCCTGGGGCGGCTACGGCTCGGGCATGGCGGCGCTGATCGAGATGGGCAGAGCCCACCCTGACCTGTTCGTCTTGCTGTTGCGCGAGGCGCGGGGCGGTCCCGAGACCCTGCCTTGGGCAACCGCCTGCGACGCCCTTCTCGCGGGCCTGACCGAACCGTTCGTGGCGCCGCCGCCAGAAGCCTCCGAGGACCTGAAAGCCGCCTGCGCCCACGCGGCGCGAACCTTCCTGCCTTTCATCACCCAGGCCTGGGTCGCCGGTATCGAACGCAGCGACGGCATGACCGACGCGGCGCGCATCAAATGGTTTGGCCAGGTGGTCCGCGCGTGGCGCGCCGCGACCCGTGACGCCCTGGGCCTGCCGGACGCGCCGGAACCCGCCACCCTGGCTAGTCAGCCGCCTCGCGCTTCTTGAGCCAGGCGCGGGCGACAAGACCCGCGACGATCCAGACAGCCACGGCGATCAAGAGCATTACGATGTGCTGCCTGCCACCGCCGCGCATGGCCTGGACGATGGAGTTGCCGGCGAAGGCCGTCAGGCCGATCTTCGGGATGATGCCGATGGCTGTGCCGGCCGCGAAATCACGCAGCTTCATCGGCGTGACGCCGGCGGCCATGTTGACGACGATGAAGGGGGCCGAGGGGACCAGCCGCACGATCAGGCTGGCCAGAAAGCCGTTCTTGCCGATCAGCCGCATGAACTTGGCCACGCCGTCGCCCGCGAAGTCACGCAGCACCCTGGCGCCGAACGCGCGTCCCAGCCAGAACCCGACCAGCGACGAGACCAGGGTGCCGACCCAGCTATAGGCGAAGCCGGTCAAGGGTCCGAAGGCGACCACCGCTGCGGCGATCAGCACGAACTGGGGAACACCGATAAAGGCCAGGGCGGCGAACGCTCCCACCGCCACGGGCAGGGCCCAGGGACCGTGGGCCGCGCCAAGCCACTGCTCGACGGCCGCCTCACCATTGAGGCCCAGGAACTGGGCGCCAAACAGGAAGACGATCCCGACCCCGCCAAACAGCACGAAGGACACCGCCACCGTGCGCCAGGCGCGGGCGTCCATATTGGTCACAAACTCGATGAGGCGGCGCATCACGCCTCCTGCCTCGCTCAATGGCGCCGGTGGGTCAAGCATCAGCCATGCGTCCGGCGCCTCGATGGCGGGCGAATTAACCGCGTTAAAGCCCTCGCCCCTTGTTTTTCAAGGGATAGCACTCGCCCGTCACGACAATTCATTTGCTAAGCCTTCACATTACACCGTTACTTATCCACAGGCCGGTGGGGCAAGAACCGTGTCTGAACTGGAGTGACCGACGTGAAGACCCTGGCTGTGATTTCTCGCAAGGGCGGGGCCGGCAAGACAACGCTATCGGTCAACCTGGCCATCACCGCCCATTTGGCGGGCCTCAAGACCATGATCGCCGACATCGACCCGCAGCGCTCGGCGACCGATGCGCTCAAGGCTCGCGTCGCTCCGGGCCCCACGCTGATGGAGATCAACGCCGGCAAGCTGTTCCAGACCAAGGCCATGGCCGGCTACAGCGGTTATGATTGCCTGATCGTCGACACGCCGGCCACGCCCGACACTGATGTTCTCCAGGCCGTTCAGTGCGCCGATCTCTGCGTGCTGGTGTGCCGGCCCACCTTTCTGGACATCGCTTCCATCGCGCGGTCAGCCGAGGCCGTGCGCCGTCTGGGCAAGAAGGGGCTGATCGTTCTCAGCCAGGCCCCGCCCCGCCGCAATGGCGCCGAGCCCGTCAGCGTCCTCAAGGCCGCCGAAGCCCTGCGGTTTACAGGCATGCCCATGGCCCCGGTCGGCCTGCGCGCGCGCGCCGCTTTCCAGCAGTCGATGGCCCATGGCCGGTCGGTCTGCGAGTGGGAGCCGAGTTCGGCCGCCAGCCAGGAAATCCAGCGCCTTTGGGACCATCTGGAAACCTTGGCGCCGAGCGGTCAAAGCGATCTGTACGTTAGCGCGAACTGACACACGTCTGGCCCGAGCGCTAGCCGCACACGCCGGTTGATCCTATCTCTTTCGCTTCGCCAACCCGGGCGATGCGAAGGCATGACATGAACATTCTTGGCGTTTCCGGCAGCCTGCGCGCCGCCTCGTTCAACACCGCCCTCCTGCGCGCCGCGCAGGAGTTGGCGCCCGAAGACGTGACGATCCGGATTTTCGGCCTGCACGACCTGCCGCTGTTCAACCAGGACGTCGAGGATGCGGGCGATCCCCCGGCCGTGACCGCCTGGAAGGACGCCATTCGTAAGTCCGACGCCCTGCTGCTGGCCTGCCCGGAATACAATGGCGGCGTGACCGGGGTGCTCAAGAACGCCATCGACTGGGCCTCGCGCGGCAAGCCCGCGCCCCTGACCGGCAAGATCTGCTGTCTGGTCGGAGCCAGCCCTGGCGCAACGGGAACCGTCCGCGCCCAGGACGCCCTGCGGCTGTCGCTACGGCGCGCCGGGGCCGAGGCCGTTCCGCTGGGCGAGATCCTGGTCGGCCAGGCGCACACCAGGATCGTCGACGGCGTACTGACCGACGAAACCACACGAACCTATCTGGCCCGCCACCTGGCGAGTTTCGCGGCGCGCCCCAAGAGCTAGTTGGCTTGTTTCGACAGGTCGTCGTCGGGGCCAAAGTCCAGCCGACGAAGCGGTCGAGAGCCTTGATGGCCATCATTGGCGGTAGCGCTACCGCCCACGGAGGGCGATGCAAGACGCCGGCAGGCCACAGGGCTGTCGCCCAAAGGCCTCACCTGCCCCAAGAGCGCTCACCCCGCGTTGCGCCGCAGCAAGCGGAGGCGTAAAGACCGCCGCAATCCTGAAAACCGGTTTCCCAGGGGAGTCCCAAGAATGTCGCTCGAGTCCGCCGCCCTGCGGCGCATCGCACCGTCGGCCACTATCGCCATCAGCGCCAAGGCGCGCGCTCTGAAGGCCGCCGGTCGTGACATTATCGCCCTATCGGCGGGCGAGCCGGACTTCGACACCCCGGACAATATCAAGGAAGCCGGCATCGCGGCGATCCGCGCCGGCAAGACCAAGTACACCGACCCCGACGGCATGCCGGAGCTTAAGGCGGCGATCTGCGCCAAGTTCAAGCGCGAGAACGGCCTCGACTACAAGCCCAGCCAGGTCCACGTCGCCCCCGGCGGCAAGCCGGTGATCTACAACGCCCTGGTCGCCACCCTGAACCCGGGCGACGAAGTCATCATCCCGGCGCCCTACTGGGTGTCCTACCCCGACATGGTGCTGCTGGCCGGCGGCACGCCCGTGCCGGTCGAGACGACGGCCGAGAGCGGCTTCAAGCTCACGCCCGAAGCCCTCGAAAAGGTCATCACGCCCAGGTCGAAGTGGCTGATCATCAACAGCCCGTCCAACCCCTCGGGCGGCGCCTATACCCGCGCTGAGCTGCAGGCCATCGCCGACGTGCTGCTCAAGCACCCTCAGGTCTGGGTGCTGACGGACGACATGTACGAGCACCTGGTGTTCGACGACTTCGAGTTCACCACCATCGCCCAGGTCGAGCCCCGGCTCTACGACCGCACCCTGACCATGAACGGCGTCTCCAAGGCCTATGCCATGACTGGCTGGCGGATCGGCTACGCGGCCGGACCCGAGCCGCTGATCAAGGCCATGGCCAAGATGATCAGCCAGACGACCTCCAACCCGTCGTCCATCTCGCAATGGGCGGCGCTGGAGGCGCTGAACGGCACGCAGGACTTCATCAAGCCCAACGCCAAGCTGTTCCAGGAGCGACGCGACCTGGTGGTCTCGATGCTGAACCAGGCCACCGGCATCCACTGCCCGACTCCGGAAGGCGCATTCTACGTCTATCCGTCCTGCGCGGGCCTGATCGGCAAGACGGCGCCCAGCGGCAAGACCATTGAAAGCGATGAGGATTTCGCCGTCGAATTGCTGGAAACCGAGGGCGTCGCCGTGGTCCATGGCGCGGCTTTCGGCCTCTCGCCGTTCTTCCGGATCAGCTACGCCACCAGCAATGATGTGCTGGAAGACGCCTGCTCGCGGATCCAGCGTTTCTGCGGCAACGTTAAGTAGATCGACAGATTCCTCCCCTTCGGGGGAGGATTCCACTGCGCATCGCGCACAAAGCGCGCTAGGGGTCTCGCCCGTCGCGCTTCCAGCGACCAAGGAGGTCTTAAATGGCGCGTACTCCCAACTATTCCTTCGAACGTCAGGAACGCGAGCGCGCCAAGGCTCGCAAGGCCGCCGAGAAAGCCGCTGAAAAGGCCGCCGCGAAGCAGGCGCAAAATCCCGAGGACGCTCCGTCCCAGACCGACGACCAGTAAAGAACCTTCATGCCCACCCTGACGATGTACAACCACGAGACCGTCGCCCTTGATGGCGAGGTCTTCTCGGACTGCGAGTTTCGCGGTTGCCGCCTCGTCTATTCCGGTGGTGAAGCCCCGACGTTCGACGGCTGCCGCTTCGACGAGTGCGAGTGGAAGTTCGACGATGCCGCCGAACGCACCCTGGCCCACCTGAAGGTGGTCTGGAACAACGGCGGCAAGGGCCCGGTCCAGGCGCTGATCAAGGAAATCACCGGCGGCGGGCGCTAGCCCGCAGAGCCTCCGGCGAACTGGCGGCACGTGGCCCTGCAGGCGCTTTGGCAAGATCTTTGAGTTTTCGCCAAGCCAAGCAATTAACGACAACCACCCGCAAAGCGCGTAGTGTTGCTCCATCGGCATCTATCCGCTGCCGTCCGCGCCAAAGTCGCCGCGTCGAGGATCGGATCTGAATCCCGCCGATGGACCGACAGATACTCGGCACTGAAGATGCCCAAACCCTTGCTCAGGCCATCGTCGATACGATCCACGAACCTCTCCTGGTCTTGGACGAACGCTTCAATGTTCTAGCGGCCAGCCGGTCTTTCTACGAAATATTCCAGGTTGATCAGCAGCAAACCCTGGGCTGCCTGCTCTACGCGTTAGGCGACGGTCAGTGGGACATCCCTGCGCTTCGGCTCCTGCTCGAGACGATCATCCCCGAGCACACGGCGATGGATGGCTTCGAGGTTGAACACGACTTTCCGGGCCTGGGTCGTCGCACCATGCTGCTGAACGCCCGGAACGTCATCTACGCCACCAGTTCCCGCTCAACGATTCTACTGGCCTTCACCGATGTCACCGCCCGTCGCCTGGTTGAACGGGAGAGGCAGAACCTGCTGGAGCGAACCGAAGAGCTCCTTGGGCAAAAGCAGGTTCTGTTGCAGGAGATGCAGCACCGTGTGGCCAACAGCCTGCAGATCATCGCCAGCATCCTGATGCTCAAGGCTCGGGCCGTGACCTCCGAAGAAACCCGCTTCCATCTCAAGGACGCCCACCAGCGGGTCATCTCGGTCGCCGAGGTTCAGTCGCATCTGCACGCCTCGGGCGGCGTCGACCAGATTGAGGTTGGCCCCTATCTGACCAAGCTGTGCGCCAGCCTGGGCTCCTCGATGGTCAGCCAGGACCGTCCGATCGCCCTGAAAGTCTTCGCCGACCACGGCCTTATCGGATCGGACAAGGCTGTGAGTATCGGCCTGATCGTCACCGAGCTGGTCATCAACGCCATAAAATACGCCTTCCCGATCGCCCGGAAGGACGCCCTGATCAATGTCACCTTCTCCAGCGAAACGGGAGACTGGGAATTGAGCGTGGTCGACAATGGCGTTGGCGCGGTTGAGGGTTCTTCGTCAGCCAAGCATGGCGGCCTGGGAACGGTCATCGTACAGGCTCTGGTCAAACAGCTTGAAGGGCAGATGACGGTCGACGCATCGGTTGGCATGCGTGTGTCGATCAAGGGAAGCCGCCCGCTTTCCCCCTCGCTGGGCAACCCGGCTTGACGGCCATTTGACCCCGGGCCTGTCATAGCGCGATGCTGGGGTCGGCGCGGCGCCAGACCGCGCGAGCGGGAGGCGCGTGATGAGATTGAACCAGCCCAGGGTCCACCCCCTGTCCGATGACGGGCAGACGCCCGAACAAGCCGAAGTCCTGGCATCCTTGGGCGGCGGCGGGGTGATCCCGGCAGGGCCGGTCCTGAACATCTTCCGCACCATGGCGCACGCCCCCAGCGCCCTGAAGGCCTTCCTGACCTGGGGCAACTACATCCTTTCGAAAAGAAACGATCTGCCCGCGCGCGAGCGCGAGATCGTCATCCTGCGCACGGGCTATCTGTGCAGGAGCGGCTACGAGTGGACCCAACATGTCGAGATCGGCCTGCGCTGCGGCCTGACGCCCGATGAGATCGTCAGACTCAAGGCTGGACCTGAAGCCGGCTGGAGCCCGGCCGACGCGGCGCTGATCCGCGCCGCCGACGAACTCAACGCCGACCACTTCATCAGTGACGCGACCTGGGCCGCTTTGTTGTCCCACTTCACCGAGAAGCAGGCGATGGACGTGGTCTTCACCGCCGGCCAATACACCCAGGTCAGCATGATCCTGAACACCTTCGGGGTTCAACTGGACCCGGGCCAGACCCTCGATCTCGACTTGCGGAAGACATAGCCTGGGGGCTTGCCCCACCATTTTGTTCCGGTTACGTTCGCGCCAGGATAGCGGAGATGACGATGCTCACCCTGTTTCACGCCCCTCGCTCGCGATCGACGCGCTTCCTGTGGCTGCTGGAAGAACTGGGCGCGACCTACGAGATCAAGACCGTCGACATCTATCGCGCGACGACCAAGACGGGCGCTCGAGACCCGGCCAATCCGCATCCCCATGGCCAGGTACCGGCTCTGCTGGATGACGGCGTACTGATCACCGAATCTGCCGCCATCGCGCTCTATCTGACCGACAAGTTCCCCGCCAATGGTCTGGGCCCCCAGGTGGGCGACCCCTTGCGCGGTCCCTATCTCAGCTGGCTGGCCTATTATGCCGGCGTGCTCGAGCCTGCGGTCGTCAATCTGTGGAAGCAGCGGCAGGACGACGAGGACAAGGCGACCTATCAGGCGATGGACGATCGTTTGCGGACGACGCTGGAAAAGTCGCCCTGGCTACTGGGCGAGAACTTCTCGGCGGCCGACATGCTGTTTATCAGTCTGTTGCAGTTCGCCCGCCAGATGCTGCCGCCGCACGCGGTCTATGACGACTGGCTGGCGCGCGCCAATGCCCGCCCTGCCCTGGCGCGGGCCCTTGCCAAGGACGACAGCCAATGATCCGCCACTCGCCGATCCTCGCCCTGGCCGCCCTGCTGGCTCTGTCGGCTCCGGCGGCGGTGGCGCACGCCGACCCCGCGATCGGCGCCCGGGTCGATGCTGTGCTGGCGGACGATGCGGTGACCCTCACCGAAGCCGGCAAGACCGTGCTGGTCTATCGGACCAAGGCCCTGGATCCGGCCGCCGAGCCGGGACGACTGAACTATGTGCATCCGCTTTACGCGCCCGACGGCACGGTCCTGACCGAGGACAAGCCGGCCGATCATCTGCATCAGCGCGGCGCCTTCTGGAGCTGGCACCAGGTGTTGGTGAACGGCAAGCCTGTGGCCGACGGCTGGTTCATGAAGGGTCTGACCTTTCATGTGCGGGAAAAGCGCTTCAAGGGCGACGCCCAGGGTGGCGGAACCCTGACCGTCAATGCCGACTGGATCGTCACGTCCGGTCCGGAACTGGACTATGTGGCGCGGGAAACGACCAAGGTCAGGGTCTATCCGCTGAAGGACGGCGCACGGCGCATAGACTTCGACACCCTGATCACCGCGCGGGTCGATGCCCTGGGCCTGGGCGGCAGCGACGATGCCAAGGGCTATGGCGGCTTTTCCCTGCGGCTGGTGCGCCCCGACAGACTGACCTTCGCCTCGGGCGGCAAGACCATCACGCCGACGGACACGGCCCTTGAAGCGGGCGCCGCCATGGGCTTTGCCTGGCCCGCCGAGGCCGGATCTCCGGCCTGGACCGTGGGCCTGACCTGCAAGGCCAACGAGCAGCCGATCAAGCGCTGGATCCTGCGCAAGTCGCTGTCGATGCAGAACTGCGTCTTCCCCGGCCGCGCGCCGTTCGTGATCAAGAAGGACGAAACCCTGCGGCTTCGCGAGACCCTGATCATCCGGCCCGCCACGCCGGCCATGAGCCCCTCCGCGCCAAAGACCCAGAAGCCCTGACCATGGCCGAGATCCTCAATCTGAACCGAGCGCGCAAGGCCAAGGCGAAAGTCGAAGACAAGACGCGCGCTGCGGAGAACCGCGCGAAATTCGGTCGCGCCAAGGCCGACAAGGCTCTCGACGCCGCCCGCGCCGACAAGCTGCGCCGCGATCTGGACGGCGCCAAGCGCGAGGAGTGACTCGGGTTCCTACTTGTGGATGTAGTTGATCGCCGTTGAGCGCGGATAGGTCGCCAGGAACCGCTCGGCGACAAAGTGCAGGATGACATCGGGTTGTTCGCGATCAATCAGATCGCCGATGACGTCGCCTTCGTGCCAGATGAATACCGAGCGCGAGAAGTGCTGCGCCAGCAGTTCGATGCTGAGGGTGGCCGTGGAATCGCGGAAGACCAGCGCCTTGGGCAGGCTCTTGTCGTCCTGCTCCATGATGACCGTCTCTCGCCCGCCGCCGCCGGGGATGAATCCCTCGGGCGTCGGGACCTGACGGGCGCGTTTCCTGGCTTCCGGCAGGGTGTGGGAGATCACCAGCTCGAGCATATTGCCGACCCGCGCCAGGGAGGCGTCGACCTCGAACTCATCCTTCACCGCTTCAGGCAGCTGGATCAGCACATCGCCCTCCATGCCGGCGATGAAGTGCTGAAGATGGTTGAAGGTCAGCGGCTCACCAACCGGCGCGCCGCGCGCCTGCAGCGCCAGGATCGCCTCGCGATAGACATGATAGGCGCCCATCCAGTTGACGTGGGTGTCGCCCCGGAAGAACAGCAGGCCCAGGCGTTTCAGGGCGTCGAAACGGTCCGCCAGGTAGTGCACGACATCAGGAGCCATCCGCGCCATGGCCATGGCGGGCCTGTCGTCGAAGGGGGGCGCAGCATCGAGCCCGGCCGGCAGATAGTCCCGATAGACGATGCTCTTCTCTGGACAGATGAACATTTGGTAGTAGCGCCCCGCCAGGAGCTCGGCGCGTTCGTTGAGGATTTTCTGGACGACGGCCTGCTCGTCGCCCGACCAGCGCTTGAGACCCAGGTGCCAGCTCAGGAAGTCGTTTGTGTCATTGATCAGAAAGACCCAGCCGCCGCGCGCGGCGAGACCCTTGGCCCCGTTCTGAATCGCCTTCAGGCCAGACAGGATTTCGGAAACGGCCTCAAGAGGGTCGTCCTTTGGCGGTGGCGCGGCTTCAGGCTGTTTTCGACGACCAAACTGAAATCGCATGAGCCGGTCACTCCAGGGCGCGGGACGCTAGGCGTTGCGCCCTGCAAGATCAATCAGCGGCCGCTGGCAGTCTTCACGCCTCGACCACATCCAGCATGTTGTGCTCGGCCAGGAAAGCGTCGTGCTCAGGCATGGCGTCGACCAGTTGGGTCGTCTGCCGCTGAATCAGCGCGAAACTCGCTGCGGTCTCCCGCGCATCTGCCCGATCGGCAAGCGGATTGTGGCCTCGGGGGGAAATCCCTTGGCCCAGCATCACCGCCAGCCATGAACTCTGGGAGAACAGCTCGTCGGGTCGCGAAAGCAGCATCCCGCGATCCCGGAAGATGGCGACGCGTTCTTCAAGGCTCTCGGGGATGGGCATGGTGGCGACGTACTCCCAGAACGCCGAGTCCCGCCGGGTGGTCGCGTGATAGTGCAGGATGATGAAATCCCGCACCGTCTGAGCCTCGTCGCGCACCCGGTTGTTGTAGGTCTCGATATTGACCGGGCTGAAGTCGCGGTCCGGAAAATGCTGCAACAGCTTGACCAGCCCTGAGTGGACCATGTGGATACTGGTCGATTCCAGCGGCTCCAGAAAGCCGCTGGCCAAGCCCAGGGCCACCACGTTGCGGCTCCAGGCCTTGCGCCGGCGTCCTGTCACGAACCGCAGATGCCTCGGGTCGGCAAGCGGCGCGCCGTCGAGGTTGTCGAGCAGGGTGCGGGTGGCGATCTCCTCGGTGGTGAAGCGGCTGGAGAACACATAGCCGTTGCCGGTGCGGTGCTGCAGCGGGATGCGCCACTGCCATCCCGCCTCGCGAGCGGTCGAGGTCGTGTAGGGGGTGATCGGTCCCACCCGCTGGCATGGGACCGCCACGGCGCGGTCCACCGGCAGCCAGTGGCTCCAGTCATCATAGCCGGCCTTCAGCGCGCCCTCGATCAACAGGCCGCGAAAGCCCGTACAATCGATGAAGAGGTCGGCGGCCACCTGCTGGCCATCCTTGAGGGTCAGGCTTTCGACAAAGCCGTCGTCGCCGCGCAGGGTGACGTCGACCACCTCGCCCTCAATCCGCTTGACGCCCATCTGCTCGCTGAAGCGGCGAAGGTGGCGCCCATAGAGGATCGCGTCGAAATGATAAGCCGAAGCGAAGCGCGCCAGCGGCGAGGCCGGATCGGCGGTCGGCGCGGCGACACGCCCCCGGCGGGCGGCCTGCTCGCAGATCGAATAGGCCCCGATGTCTTCGGCAAGGCCCTTCTCGCGCAGCATCAGATAGAGCTGGTGGAAATCACCCAGCTCGGCATTTGGGCCAAAGACGCCGAACGGGTGGAGGTAACGGCTCTGGGCGCCGCCCCAGCCGACGAACTCGATGCCCAGTTTCAGGCTGGCCTTGGTTTGCCGCATGAAGGCGGCTTCCTTGAGGCCGATCAGGGCGTTGAACTGCCGGATGGCGGGAATGGTCGCCTCGCCGACGCCGACAACGCCGATCTCGGCCGACTCGATCAGCTGTATCGAACAGCCCCGGCCCAAGGCCGAGCGCAGGGCCGCAGCGGCCATCCAGCCTGCAGTGCCGCCGCCGACGATCACGATCGACCTGATGGCCCGCTCAGCCGTCATCCTGAACTCCCCCCGGGCAGCCCCCGCCCGCGCCTGGAAGTCCTATGCCATGGCCGGGACAGCGAGGCGATCACGGCGTTCAGCCGGAATAGCGCGGTACAGCGTGTTGGGCCGGATCGCCAGACTTTCGCGGGCCTCCTCCAGCGACATGGCGAACAGCGCCGGATAATCGACCGCCGGCAGCCAGGCCGCCGACTTGCCATTGCGCCAGGCCTCGCGCACGGCGGCGCCGTAGGGCTCGCCATTTCTGGCGCGACCAAACTGCTGCACGCCGACCAGGGCGATGAAGGCAAAACCCAGGCTGCGGGTCTGGGAATAGGAGAAGGCGACCACGCAGACCTCGCCCAGAGCATCCGTGCCGTAGCCGGTCAGGACGTGCCAGACGTCGTGGACATCGCGCAGGCGTCGGCCGTACCAGGCCAGGGGGTGGAGCGCGTCGACATTGGCGTCGGGAATCTTGCGGCTTTCGTCGGCCAGGCCTTCGGCTGAGAGGCCGCGCGGCGCGATGAACTCGCGATAGGCGGCGCCGACCGTCCCCGGTCCGAAGGCGGCCAGCCAGGCGGGATCGGAGAGCCGAACCGCGAACTCGTCGCGCTCATAGGCGATGCGGCCACCCTCGGGCGTGGACAACAGCCGGCGATAGCCATTAGGGATCGCCCTGCCGGCCAGGGCCCGCATGATCTCGAAAACCTGGACGGTGTCTTCCTTGTCGGCGATCAGGCGCCCCATCGCCCTGAGCGCCCGCAGGGGCTGCAATCGGAAGGCGTCACGCCCTTTGACCGCCGGTCTTGCCACGGCGGCCAGATCGAGGACTTGCGTGGCGGCGCTCATGAGGCATGCTCCAACGGACCCCGCAAAGATGACATCGCGTCACCTTTTATCAAGAGGCAATCCGCCAGGCATGGGCAGTCTCAAGAAACGTTCGGTGAATCTGGCCGGCCACGCCACGTCCCTGGCGCTGGAGCCGGAGTTCTGGAGCGTGCTTGAAAGCGCGGCCGCGCAGGACGGGCTCAGCCTCGCGGCCCTGATCCAGAAGATCGATACCGGCCGGGGCGAGCGACCGCTGGCCTCGGCCTGTCGGGTTTTCGCCCTTCACCGCGCCAGCGCCGTTCAGCCGGGACGCGGGGATGTGGGTAGTGGGGCCGGCTGAGGATTTGGCATCGGCCCTAGCGGAGCCGACGGCGCCCGAAACTGAAGGTCCGGCGACAGGCTCGTAGCCCCGCCCAGACGCCACGCCATCCACAGGGTCAGGACCACGGCCAAGGCGATCAGTCCGGCCATCCAGGCCCCTGATCTTGGGTGGTGCGAAGGTGGGTGTTTCATGGCCGGTCTCAACTGCCCGACGGCTTTGGCGCATCTGGCAACTGGGGCGCCGAGGCCGACACATTGACGTCGATCGACTTCTTCTGAGTGAAGCCGCCGGAATAGACGACGAAGGCGATGATCGCGACGATCACCACCAGTCCGCCGACAATGAACGCCAAGCCGCTGTTGCCGCCGCTGTTGCTCGCGCCTTCGGCCATGTGAGCCTCCCGTGATTGATGTGTCTGATCAACGACCCTCAAGGCCGCAGGTTCCGCAATCGCCCCTTGGGGGCTTAAGCCCGCCACGGTCTGTGCTACATATGTTCCATGTCTTCAGACTTCGACTCGACCTTTCCCGGCGACCTCCCCTCCCCGCGCATCTCCGACCTGGCCCGCCCCCGCGCCCCCGGCGGCGACCCCGGCTATCTGGAGGGGCTGAACCCCGAGCAGCGGGCGGCGGTCGAAACCACCGAGGGCCCTGTGCTGGTCCTGGCCGGGGCCGGCACGGGCAAGACGCGGGTCCTGACCACGCGCCTGGCCCACATCCTGTCGACCGGCCGCGCCCGTCCGTGGGAGCTGCTGGCCGTCACCTTCACCAACAAGGCCGCCCGCGAAATGCGCGAGCGGATCACCCACATCATCGGGGCCGAGGCCGAGGGCCTGCGCTGGCTGGGCACCTTCCACTCGGTGGCCGCCCAGATCCTGCGCCGTCACGCCGAACTGGTGGGCCTGAAGTCCAGCTATACGATCATCGACAATGACGATCAGGAGCGCCTGCTCAAGCAGCTGATCGAGGCCGAGAACGTCGACGCCAAGCGCTGGACGCCCAAGATCCTGGCGGGGATGATCGACCACTGGAAGAACAAGGGCTGGACGCCCGAGCGCGTGCCCCCGGCCGAGGGCGCGGAGTTCGCAGGCGGCAAGGGCGTCACCCTTTACCGTCAGTACCAGGAGCGGCTGCGCATCCTCAACGCCTGCGATTTCGGCGATCTGCTGCTGCACAACATCACCATCCTGACCAGCCATCCCGACGTGCTGACCGACTACCAGACGCGCTTCAAATACGTGATGGTCGACGAGTATCAGGACACCAACATCGCCCAGTATCTGTGGCTGCGCCTGCTGGCCCAGGGCCGGCAGAACGTCTGCTGCGTAGGCGACGACGACCAGTCGATCTATGGCTGGCGCGGGGCCGAGGTCGACAACATCCTGCGCTTCGAGCGCGACTTCCCGGGGGCCAAGGTGGTCAAGCTGGAGCGCAACTATCGCTCCACCGAGCATATCCTGGCCGCCGCCTCGGGCCTGATCACCGCCAACAGGGACAGACTGGGCAAGACCCTTTGGACCGGGGAGACTGGCGGCGAGAAGGTCAAGGTCAGCGGCGTCTGGGACGGCGAGGCCGAAAGCCGGATGGTCGCCGACGAGATCGAGAAGGCCAAGCGGGCCGGCCGCAAATACAGCCACATGGCCATTCTGGTCCGCGCCAGCTTCCAGATGCGATCCTTCGAGGAGCGCTTCGTGATGCTGCAGATCCCCTACAAGGTGGTCGGCGGCCCGCGCTTCTTCGAACGGGCCGAAATCCGCGACGCCCACGCCTATCTGCGCCTGATCCAGTCGCCCGACGATGATCTGGCCTTCGAGCGCATCGTCAACACGCCCAAGCGCGGCATCGGCGACACGAGCGTCCAGAAGCTGCTGCACATCGCCCGGGCCGAGAGCCTGCCGGCGGTCGAGGCCGCGCGGGCCCTGGTCTCCACCGACGAACTGCCGGCCCGCACCCGCACGGCGCTGTCCAACTTCCTGCGCGACCTGGATCGCTGGCGGGCTCTGGCCGCGACGACCCCGCACCAGCGGGTTCTCGAGGCTGTGCTGGAAGAGAGCGGCTATACCGACGCTCTTCGCCTCGACAAGGGCCCCACCAGCCAGACGCGGCTGGAGAACCTCAAGGAGCTCGTCCAGTCGATGAGCGCCTTCGACACCTTGGAAAGCTATCTGGAGCACGTGTCGCTGGTCATGGACCTGGACAAGGGCGCCGGCGACGACGCGGTCTGGATCATGACCCTGCACTCGGCCAAGGGCCTGGAATTTCCGCTGGTCTTCCTGCCCGGCTGGGAAGAAGGCGTGTTCCCCAGCCAGCGCAGCATGGACGACAAGGGCGCCAAGGGCCTCGAGGAAGAGCGCCGCCTGGCCTATGTCGGCATCACCCGGGCCCGTGAGGAGGCCCGGATCAGCTTCGTGGCCAACCGGCAGGTCTATGGCCGCTGGACCAGCCAGCTGCCCAGCCGCTTCGTCGACGAACTGCCCCTGGCCCATGTCGAGGCGGCGTCCGAGACCGGCTATTATGGCGGCGGGCCGGGCATGCAGCAGACGGCGGCCTCGCGCTGGGACGATACCGGCGCCAGTTCGTCGTTCGGCGGCGCGGGCTATGCCAGCCCCGGCTGGAAGCGGGCCCAGGACCGCATGGCCGGCGGCGGCAATTCCTGGAGCAATCCCCGCACCGGCGGCTCGGGCGGGCGCTCGGCCCCGATCGAGGGCGAAGGCCGCCTGGTGGCCGTCTCCGCGCCGTCCAAGGCCAGCGCCTACCAGCGCGGCGACCGGGTGTTCCACGTCAAGTTCGGCTACGGCAAGGTCTCGGCCGTCGAGGGCAACAAGCTGTCGGTGGCCTTCGACAAGGCCGGCGACAAGAAGGTCATCGACAGTTTCGTCGAGAAGGCGTGACATTCAGGCTCCTTGTTCCTCGCCACCCGCCCCCTCCTGACCGCTACGCGGTCGTCCTCCCCCGTAGGGGGAAGACGAGGTCGGCGCGTTTCATCTTCCCCCTCCGGGGGAAGACGGTCGCGAAGCGACCCGTAGGGGGCAAGTCTGGCGGACACAGGCTCTCAGCCTCACGCGGCGTCAGCCACTGAGTTAGTCGGGGAGGCGCGAAGCGGCCGGGGCGAACCCGGATGACCGTGATGTGTGTTTTGCGTTTCGGCTCGACCTGTCCGCTTCGCAGAAGCTGTTCTTGCGTGAGGATCGGGCCAAGCGAGCGTCTTTCAGCTCTGATACCCAAGAGCCCCCGTACGGGCGCGCATCCCGTCGATCGGCGAACCGTCTCGACGCCGACGATGCGCGATAGGCGGGTTTACGATCCCTCGCCCTCTTCGACCCGCGTTCACCCGGCCGACAAGCCACTCAGCGTTTGCGCCGTCCTTCTGAGACAGCCCGCACGCCTCGACCCGCCTTCCAGGGCGTCGCGGCCCCGCTCAGCTCCATCCCCGTCGCCGCTTTGGGCCGGTACCAAGCGCCCTCCCCCTGCGACGGGGACAGCTGTGATTATGCGGGAGGTTTGAGCGCCGAGGATTGGCGCGATCAACTATTTTATAGAGCGTTGATTTCGTTGGACTCGATTTCGGAAAGTACGGGGATACAGCGCGGCGTATCCCCATACCTCCCGTCATTCCCGCCCTTGTGGCGGGAACCCCTGTTTCAGCCCGCACGTGAGGCGCAAGCGAAGTGCGCGCGCACTTCGCCCCTCCCGCACCTGCGGCGGACAGAGGGGTTCCCGCCACAAGGGCGGGAATGACGGTGATTTATTGGAGAGGCGCCCCGCCCCCCTTCGCGCCGAAGGGAGCCATCCCTGCAACTCACGGCGAGACGATCCCCGGTCTGTCCAGGAGATGTAAAGATAAGCGGGACGCCGGGCATCCGCTTGTCCAGTTCAACGCGATCTGAAAATCTTGGCAAATGCCAGATCTCCTCTTCGCCGACGCCGAACTTGCCGCGCTCTATGACGCGATGAACCCCGGCCGGGACGACTATGACTTCTACCGCCCGATGGTGATGGCCGCTCGCGCGGTCTTGGACGTCGGCTGTGGTACGGGGTCCATGCTGCACCAGGCCCGCGACGCGGGGCATGGCGGGCGGCTTTGCGGCCTCGATCCAGCGCCGGGCATGTTGGCCCAAGCGAGTCGGCGCGACGATGTCGAATGGGTGCTCGGCGACCTCTCATCGGTCGCCTGGGACGCAGAGTTCGACCTGGTCGTTATGACCGGGCACGCCTTCCAGGTCCTTGTCGAGGATGACGAATTGCGCGACGCCCTGGCGAGTATTCATGCCGCCCTGAAGCCGGGTGGCCGCTTCGCCTTCGAGACCCGCAATCCATCCGCCCGGGCGTGGGAGGCATGGGAAGCCGAGGTTCGCAGCGCCTTCGCCGGTCCCCACGGAGAAAGCGTGCAGGTGAGCCGGAAGGTCACAACGCCCTTCAATGGGCGGGTGGTGTCGTTCTCACACACCTTTCAAAGCGCGGCGTGGGACCAATCGCGGGTCAGCCACAGCACCCTGCGGTTCATCGGCAAGGCCGACCTCGACGCGGAACTGGCACGCGCAGGTCTGAGGCTGGAGGCCCAGTTTGGGGACTGGGACGAGAGCCCTCTCACCGAGACCAGCCCCGAAATCATCACCATCGCCCGCCGAATCTGAAAGTTCGCCTCCCTCCTCGGCCCGTCAAAAGGACCGCCCTTCGACGGTGACAAGGGCCCGCGTCCAGCCCTTCGCTCTCCTTCGGCCAACACCGACCCGGCAGGATTTCTTGCCGCCCATCGAACGGAACCGCGCGCCAGACGCTATGCGTCCATGGACTTCGATCTGACGCCCCTGAAAACCTTCGCCGTCTCACGGCCGGTGCTGTACGGCGCGCCGCTGGCGGCCTTGCTGGGCGTGGCTCTGGGACTGGTGTTTCAGGTCGGATCCCAGACCGAACCCTCTGTCGAAACCCGGCCGCTCAATCGCGCCGCCCTGGAAGACTCCGCCCAGCCGATCGGCTGGCCGTCGGGCAAGGTCCCCGACTATGTGATCGGCACCGATTTCCTGGCGCAGACCCATCCGCTCGAGACCGATCCGCCGCACTACGAGGTCGAGCCGACGCCCATGGTCTATGCCGCCCCCGAGCCCGCGCCGCCCGCCATGGTGGCCGCCCGCCCCGCGCGCGATGAGACCCGCTGGGCCTCGACCCAGGGCGACATCCTGGACATCCGCCTGCCCGAGGATGAGCCGCCACAGCCGACTTTGCTGAACTAGGCGGCCCCAAAGGCTCGCCTTTCGGCTCCAGGATCGGTACTGGAGCGGCATGACCGACTATACGCCCCAACAGATCGTCGCCCGCGGCGACCGCGCCGACGCCGAAGCCGCCGCCGACGCCATCGACAACCATCCCGGCCTCGAAGGCGCGACCTACTCGATCCTGGAAGAGGACGAGGACAAGAACATCTGGCGGATCGACGCCTTCCCCACCACCCAGGACGAGTCCGAGGGCCTGGCGCAGGTGCTCGCGGGCTTCAAGGTCAAGGTGACCACCGAGGTTCTGGCCGACGCCGACTGGCTGGCCATGGCGCTGTCGGGCCTGCCGCCGGTGCGGGCCGGTCGCTTCTTCGTCTATGGCATGCACGATCGCGGCCGCCTGCCGGCCAGCACCGTCAATCTGCGCATCGAGGCCGGCGCGGCCTTCGGCACCGGCCACCACGGCACCACCGTGGGCTGCCTGCAGGCCTATGACCGCCTGCTCAAGGCTCGCCGCTTCAAGAAGGTGCTGGACGTCGGGGCCGGCACCGGCCTGCTGGCCATCGCTGCGGCCCGGACCGGCAGCAAGCTGGCGGTCGGCACCGATATCGACCGTCCCAGCGTGCGCATCGCCCGCGAAAACGCCAAGGTCAACCAGACCAACGCCAAGTTCGTCCACGCCTCGGGCCTGGGCGACCGGCTGGTGGCCGACAACGCGCCCTATGACCTGGTGTTCGCCAACATCCTGGCCCGGCCGCTGATCAGCCTGGCCCAGGATATCAAGCGCGCCCTGGTCCCCGGCGGCACGGTGATCCTGTCGGGCCTGCTGCGCACCCAGGAGCGGATGGTCAAGGCCGCCTACCTGTCGCGTGGCTTCAAGGTCGTCAGCCGCATCCATCGCGACGCCTGGGCGACCCTGGTTCTTCAGCGTCCCTGAGACCGAGCGGAACCGGCGGGCCAGGGGCCACGTTTCTAGAGCCAACACTCTTGGTTCAAGGAACAGCCCGATGACCTATGTCGATCCCCAGACCCCGCCGACCGAGCGCGTGATCGAAGTCCGCCGCGAAGGCAACACCACCGGCTGGATGGTGGCGGGCATCGTCGCGGTCGTCGCGGTGATCGCCGTGGCCTTCATGCTCAACCAGCGGCCGGCCGACACCGCCCAGGACCAGCTGCTGCAGGCCCAGGAACAGGGTCGCGCCGCCGGCGTGATCGAGGGCGCGCAGTCCAGCGTGGCCACCAGCGCCCAGCAGGCCCAGTTGGCCGCCGAGACCGCCGCGCGCAACGCCGGGGCCGCCGCTGACGAGGCCCGCCGCGACACCGAGCGCTCGGCCGCAAACGCCAGCCAGGCCGCCCAGGACGCCGCCGACCGTGTGGCGGCGACCGGCGACACCGCGCCGGCGGCCAACGCGCCGGTCGCCGCTTCCCCGCAATAATCATCCTCTTCCCAGGCTCGGGTCGGGGGATTACATCGGGGTATGCGTCAGACCTTCGATGAATCCACCGACCCGTCCTTCGGCCCCCGTCACGTTCCGCTGATCCGCGCCGCCATGGCCCGCCAGGGCCTGGACGGCTTCCTCGTGCCGCACGAGGACGAGCATCAGAACGAGTACCTGCCCGCCGCCAATGACCGTCTGGCCTGGGCCAGCGGCTTCACCGGCAGCGCCGGGGCCGGCGTGATCATGATCGACCGCGCCGCCGTGTTCGTCGATGGCCGCTACACCCTGCAGGTGCGCGAGCAGGTCGACCAGGGCGTGTTCGAGATCCGCGACCTCGTCGAGGGCGGCGTCCCCGCCTATCTCGAAACAGCCAAGGCCGGCGCCGTCATCGGCTATGACGCCCGCCTGCACAGCCCGCAGGCCCTCGACAGCCTCAAGGCCGCCGCCGCCAAGGTCGGCGCGGAACTCAAGCCCGTCGCCGTCAACCCGCTGGACGAAGCCTGGGGCGCCCAGCGTCCGGCGCAACCGGCCGCGCCCATCGTGCCGCAGCCCGTCGACTATGCCGGCGAGGACTCCGCCTCCAAGCGCGGCCGCGTGGGCGCCAGCCTGACCGGCCTCGGGGCCGACGCCGCCGTGATCACGGCCCCGGCCTCGATCGCATGGCTGTTCAATGTGCGTGGCGGCGATGTGATCCGCTCGCCCCTGCCGCTGTCGCAGGCCATCGTCAACAGCGATGGCACGGCCCGCCTGTTCATCGACCCGGCCAAGGTCACCGCCGACCTGCCGGCCTGGCTGGGCAACCAGGTGTCGCTGGAAACGCCTGAGGCTCTCGACGCCGCCCTGGCCGAGCTGGCCGGCAAGGCGGTTCTGATCGACCCCGGCCAATCCTCGGCCTGGTATTTCGACACCCTGACCGCCGCCGGCGCCAGGGTGGTGCGCGGCATGGATCCCTGCACGATGCCGCGGGCCTGCAAGAACGACGTCGAGATCGACGGCACGCGCGAGGCGCACCGCCGCGACGGCGCCGCCCTGACCCGCTTCCTGCACTGGCTGGCCACCGACGGTCAGATCAATCCGCCCGACGAGAAGGAAGCCGTCGCCAAGCTTGAAGGCTTCCGCGAAGCCACCGGCCTGCTCAAGGACCTGTCGTTCGACACCATCGGCGCCGCCAACGGCCATGGCGCCCTGCCCCACTATCGCCCGACCGAGCGCAGCAACCAGCGGGCCGCGATGGGCTCGCTGCTGCTGGTCGACAGCGGCGGCCAGTATCTGGACGGCACCACCGACGTCACCCGCACGGTGGCGATCGGCGAGCCCTCGGCCGAGATGATCCAGCGCAACACCCTGGTGCTGAAGGGCCATCTGGCCATCGCCCGCCTGCGCTTCCCGGCCGGCACCACCGGCTCGGCCATCGACGCCTTCGCCCGCGCCGCTCTTTGGAGCCATGGCCTGGACTATGACCACGGCACCGGCCACGGCGTCGGCGTCTATCTGGGCGTCCACGAAGGCCCGCAGCGGATCTCCAAGGCCCCCAACACCATCGCGTTGCAGCCCGGCATGATCGTCTCCAATGAGCCCGGCTTCTACAAGGACGGCGAATACGGCATCCGGATCGAGAACCTGGAAGTGGTCATGCCCGCCGAGGACATCGCCGGCGGCGAGCGCCCGATGCACCGCTTCGAGGCCCTGACCCTGGCCCCCATCGACCGCCGCCTGATCGACAAGACCCTGCTGTCGGCCGAAGAGGTCGCCCAGTTCGACGCCTATCACGCGCGGGTGCTCAAGGAGATCGGGCCCCGGGTCGAGCCCGAGGTGCGGGCCTGGATGGAAGCGGCCTGCGCGCCGCTTTAGCGACGACTTGCCCCCTCCTGGCTGCTTCGCAGCCGTCCTCCCCCGTAGGGGGAAGACGATCTCATCTTCCCCCTACGGGGGAGGAGCGCGCAGCGCGGAGGGGGCGAGTACTCGAAAGCCTACTTCAACCGGTTCCAAACCTGGGTCTTGCACAGCGGCGCGACGACGCAGCCCTTCAGCTTCAGCTGATTGTCGGACAGCATCTCGATCGTGCCGGCATAGGTGCCGCCGTCGTCGGGATTATAGACCGTGCCGCCGGTCCACTTGGCGGGGCCGCCGGTGAAGTCGTACAGCATCTGCAGGCCCTTCAGCGGGCGCCCGCGCTGGGCGGTGGCCTTGTTTCTTTCGTCCTTCAGGGCGGCGTTGGTCTTGAGCTGGTTGGAGGTGACCAGCTTGCCGCACAGGCTGTTGCCGCAGCGGGAGATCTCGACCTGGCCGCCATTGGTCGGCGTGGCCCAAAGGCCGGTGACATCGGCGGCGAAGGCGGGTCCGGCCAGCGCGCCGAGGGCCGCGACAGCGATGAAGGTAGTGCGGAACATGGTCTACTCCCTGGGTCGCGCCTGACTGCGCGTTTGACTGCATTGGTTGCGCGATCCGCCTACCAACGGCAAGTCTCGCGGCGAATTGAGGGCGAGATCTTCAAATCCGTCCAGCCCTAGCCGGCCACCATGGCCAGCCACTCGTCCTCGGTCATCACCTGGATGCCCAGCTCGGTGGCGGTCTTCAGCTTGGAGCCCGCGCCGGGGCCGGCCACCACCAGATCGGTCTTCTTCGACACCGATGAGGCCACCTTTGCGCCCAGCGCCTCGGCCTGGGCCTTGGCTTCGTCGCGGGTCATCTTTTCGAGGGCGCCAGTGAAGACCACGGTCTTGCCGGCCACGGCCGTGTCAGTCTTGGGCTTGGCGACGGCCTGAATGTCGAGTTGCTCGACCAGGGCAGCGACCTTCTGGCGGTTATGATCCTCGCTGAAGAACCGCGCCAGCGACTGGGCCGCGACCGGGCCGACGCCGTCGACGGCGGCCAGATGCAGATAGTCCTCGCCCGGCGCGCCATTGGCCGCCTCGGCCAGGGCCTGGGCGAAGGCGTCCCAGGTTCCATAGCGCTGGGTCAGAGCCGCGCGGGCCGGCTTGGTCAGCTTGGGGACGGCATGACCGATCTTGATCTCCACGCTCTCGGCCTGCGGCCAAGGATCGGCTTTCAGGCCGCCCTTGCCGACCTCGACCAGCAGGTCCAGGGCCTTGGGGCCAACGCCGGGCGCGGTGGAAAGTTCGAGATAGGTCGCGGTGGGCAGGCCCGTGGCGGCGGCCTCGGCGGCGGCCTGCAGGTCGGCGAAGGTGTCGAAGTGGCGAGCCAGAACGGTCGAGGTGGTCTCGCCGATATCCCGCATGCCCAGGCCGTAGATCACCCGGTCCAGACCGATGGTGCGCCGGGCCTCGATGCCCTTGACCAGATTGGCGACGGAGGTCTCGCCATAGCCGTCGCGGGTGCGCAGGGCGTCCAGCTTTTCCGTGTCACGGGCCAGGCGGAAGATGTCGGCGGGCTCGCGGATCCAGCCCTCGTCGAAGAAGGCCTGCAGCTGCTTTTCGCCCAGGCCCTCAATGTCGAAGGCCCGGCGCGACACAAAGTGGCGCAGGTGCTCCACCCGCTGGAACGGACAGGCGAACTCGCCGGTGCAGCGGCGCACGACGGACTCGGCCCCCGAGGCGTTGGTCTCGCGCGCCAGCGGCGTCTTCAGCGGGCACGGGCAAACGTGCGGAAACTCATAGGCCGGCGGCGCGGGATCGGGCCGCGCCTCCAGCGCCACCTCGACGATCTGCGGGATGACGTCGCCGGCCCGCTGGATCACCACGGTGTCGCCCACCCGCACGTCCAGCCGGGCGATCTCGTCGCCATTGTGCAGGGTTGCGTTGGTCACCGAGACCCCGCCCACCGTCACCGGCTTCAGCCGCGCCACGGGCGTGATCGCGCCGGTGCGGCCGACCTGCAGGTCGATGGCTTCCAGGATCGTGCGGGCCTTCTGGGCCGGGAACTTGCGGGCGATGGCCCAGCGGGGCGAGCGCGAGACAAAGCCCAGCCGACGCTGCCGCTCCAGGTCGTCGACCTTGTAGACGACGCCGTCGATATCGAAATCCAGGGTCGGCCGCAGGGTCTCGAAGGCGGCATAGATGTCGAGCAGGCCCTGGGCGTTCTCCACCCGCTTGGCCGGCGGGGCCGTGGTGACAAACCCCCAGTCTTCGAGCCTCGCCAGCGCCTCCCACTGGCCGTCGGCGAAGCTGTCGCTGACCAGGCCCCAGGCATAGCCGAAGAACCGCAGCGGGCGCTGGGCGCTGATCTTCGGATCGATCTGGCGCAGGGAGCCGGCGGCGAAGTTGCGGGGATTGGCATAGGTGCGCTGGCCCGCCGCCTCAGCGGCGGCGTTGAAGGCCGCGAAGGCCGCCAGTTCGACATAAACCTCGCCGCGCACCTCGATCACCTCGGGCCATCCGGAGCCCTTCAGGCGCTGGGGGATGTCGGCGATGGTGCGCAGGTTGGCGGTGACGTCCTCGCCCACCCGCCCGTCGCCCCGCGTCGCGCCCTGGACCAGCACGCCCTTCTCGTAGCGCAGGGAGGCCGACAGGCCGTCGATCTTGGGCTCGGCCGTGTAGGCTACGGTCTCGGCAGGCGACAGCTTCAGGAACCGCCGCACGCGGGCGTCGAACTCGATCGCCTCGTCGTTGGAAAAGGCGTTGTCGAGGCTCAGCATCGGCACGCCGTGCTCGACCGGCGAGAACTGGTCGGCCCGCGCCGCCCCCACGCTGACGGAGGGAGAATTCTCGCGGATCAGGTGCGGAAAGCGGGTCTCGATGTCGAGATTGCGTCGCTTCAGCGCGTCGTACTCGGCGTCGCTGATCGCGGGCGCGTCCTGCTGGTGATAGCGCAGGTCATGGGCCGACAGCTGATCGGCCAGGGCTTCCAGTTCCAGGGCGGCCTGGGCTTCGGAGAGGTCGGCGACGGGCGTCAGGGTCACGGGCGAATCCGGCTGGAAAGGGTGTCGACCCGGTTTTAACCGATGCCTTGGTAAAACGCTCCTGTTGGCGCGCGCCTTGCTGCGGCTTCGTCAGAAACGGAGATCCGCATGTCGAACGCCGCCGAACCGTCCCGCATTGGGGCGCGCGATCTTCGCAAGGCGAGAGACCTGTCGCGCGGCGGTCCGCTGGACGCCCTGCGGTTCTTCGCGGCCTTCTTCATGGTGATCTATCACTATGCCGAGCAGGCGCCCGTCAGCCTGTTCGCGCTGCACCCGGCCCTGGGGCGCGGTTATCTGGCCACCGATTTCTTCCTGATGCTGTCGGGCTATGTGCTGGGCCGCGCCTATGGCGACCGGGTCGCCAGCCGGCAGGTCGGCGACCGCGAGTTCCTGCTCAAGCGCTTTGCCCGCGTCTGGCCCTCGCATCTGGTGATGCTGAGCGGCTTTGTCGCCCTGATCGTCGCCACCAGCCTGATCGGCGTCGCGCCGCAGAACCCGCAGTGGTTCCAGTGGTCGCAGCTGCCGGCCCAGGCCCTGCTGGTGCAGGCCTGGGGCTTTGACGGCCCGTCAGGCTGGAATACCCCGACCTGGACCCTGTCGGCCCTGATCTTTTGCTATGCCGCCTTCCCGGTGCTGTGGCGCAGCTTTGCCGCCATTCGCTCGCCCTGGATCGCCCTGGCCGTGGGCGTGGCGATCTTCGTCGCCGTCGATCTGGCCTGCCGCTACTGGCTGGGTCAGAGCTCGTACCGGCTAGCGCTGAAGTACGGCGTCATCCGCGCCCTGCCCCTGTTTCTGATCGGGATGCTGATCGCCCGCCTGGGCCGCGAAGTCGTGGTCAGCCCCCGCATCGCCGACGCTCTGGGCGCGGCGGCCATCGCCGGGGTCGTGGGCCTGAACCTGATCGGCGCCTTCGACTATGCCAGCCTGGCCCTGCTGGCCGTGCTGATCTTCGCCGCCGGCGCCTCGGCCCGGAAGGACTGGGGCTGGGCCAAGACGGCGGGCCGGCTGGCCTTCGCCCTCTACCTGACCAACCAGTTCGTCGGCGTGACCTGGTTTGGCGCCCAGCACGTGGCGGCCGGCAAGCTCGCCTTGAACGACACCGCCCTGTGGCTGACCTGGGCCCTGGCCTTCCCGGCCGCCGTGATCTTCGCCGCCCTGTTCGAGCGCTTCGTCGACGGCCCGCTGCAGGCCTGGGTCAAGCCGCGCGTCGAGATGAGCGCCCTGCGGTCGATGTTCCGGGCCAACCCGGCGATGTGGGCCAAGCGGCGGGTGGTCTGAGGGCTATCGGCGGACGATAGCAATGCTCACTGTCGACGCCCTGAACCCGACGCAGCCTAGTTGATCAGGGCCCGCGCCGCCGCCCTCGCCGCCTCGGTGACCTCGGCCCCCGACAGCATGCGGGCGATCTCTTCCTCGCGCTGGGCGGGCGACAGGGGCTCGACCCGGGTGCGGATGGACTGATCGTCGCCGGACTTGGCGATGCGCCAGTGGGCGTCGCCGCGCGCCGCGACCTGGGCCGAGTGGGTGACCACCAGGACCTGAGCGTTCTCGGCCAGGCGCTTCAAGCGCAGGCCCACCGCGTCGGCTACCGCGCCGCCGACGCCCTGGTCGACCTCGTCGAAGATCATCAGCGGTTGGGGTCCGCCGCCCTTGCCCGCGAGGGCCGCCTTCAGCGCCAGGGCGAAGCGGGCCAGTTCGCCGCCCGAGGCGATGGTCTCCATCGGCCCGAACGGCGCGCCGGGATTGGTCGAGATCTCGAAGGCGACGCGATCCATGCCGGTGGGGCCGACCCGGTCCTCGGGCAGAGGCTCGACGGCGACCCGGAATTTGGCCTTTTCCAGCTTCAGCGGCGCCAGTTCGGCCTCGACGGCCAGGGCCAGACGATCGCCGGCGGCGCGGCGTTCGGCCGACAGGGCCTCGGCGGCGAAGACATAGCCGTCGCGGGCGGACGAGGCCTCTTCTTCGGCGGCCTTGAGGGCCTCGCCGGAGGTCTCGATGGCCTGCAGGCGGGCGGCGAACTCGGCGCGCAGGGACGGCAGGTTCTCGGTGGCGACGTTCAGCTTGCGGGCCATGCCGCGCAAAGCAAACAGCCGCTCCTCGGTCTTTTCCAGACGGTCGGGTTCGAACTCGAAGGTTTCGGCCACCGCGTCGATGGCGGCGCTGGCTTCCTGGGCCTCGACCAAAGCCCGGTCGACGGCGTCGCAGGCCGCCGTCAGCCGGGTCATGGCCGCGCCGTCGGCGGGGGCGCCGGCATGCAGCGCGCGTTCGCGGGCCCGCTCCAGAGCGCGGAAGGCCTGGGCCAGCTTGCCCGACAAAGCATCTCCACCGAGCGCGTCCTGGGCCGAGGCGATGTCGGCCAAGGCCTTCTCGGCCGAGCCCAGCAGGGCGCGTTCCTCGGCCAGAGCCGTCTCCTCGCCCTCGCGGGGGTCCAGGCGGTCCAGCTCAGACAGACGCAGAGTCAGTTCCTCGGTCTCGGCGGCGGCCTGGTTGGCCAGGGCGCGCAGGGCCTCGGCTTTTTCCCGCGCGGCGCGCCAACCGCTCCAGGCCGAGGCGACGGCCGAGACGGACACGGCGCCGAAGGCGTCCAGCAGGGTGCGGTGGGTGCGGGGGTCCAGCAGGCCGACGGTCTCATGCTGGCCGTGCACCTCCAGCAGCAGGGCGCCCAGGTCTTTCAGCACGCCGACGCTGGTGGCCTGATCATTGACGAAGGCTCTGGAACGCCCGTCCGGCGACAGCTGGCGGCGCAGGACCAAGTCCTCGTCGCGGCCATAGTCCAGGCCCTTGTCGTCCAGATAGGCGAAGGCCGGGTGATCGGCCTGCAGGGCGAAGATGGCTGTGGCCGAGGCCTGCCCCGCCGCGCCGCGACGCACGAGGCCGGCGTCGGCCCGCGCGCCGGTGGCCAGGCCCAAGGCGTCGAGGATGATCGACTTGCCCGCGCCGGTTTCACCGGTCAGGGCGGTCAGGCCCGGCCCGATGGCCAGATCCAGGCTCTCGATGAGCACGACGTCGCGAATGGAGAGACCAATCAGCATGTCGCGGAGATTCGCCCAGAATCAGCGTTTTTCAAAGCGCTCAGACGCTTCGATGTTCAGCTTGTGTTCCGCGAGGCTGCGGGGGCCCCAGACTAGAGCCCCAGAAGGCCCCGCACGCCGTCCTTCTTGGCCGGCTTTTCGCCGGGAGGGGCCAGAGTGGCGTTCTTGTCGCGCACCAGACGGTCCAGCAGATTCTTCTTGGCGCCGGGGGTCAGCGGCTCGACGGCGGGCTTGAGGCCAGCGTCGTTGAGCAGCTTGTAGGCGTCCGAATACCAGCGATCGCCCGGGAAGTTGTAGCCCAGCACGGCGCCGTTGCGCTTGGCCTCATCGAACAGGCCCAGGGTCAGATAGGATTCCACCAGACGGAACAGGGCTTCTGGCGTGTGCGACGTGGTCTGGTGACGGTCGATCACGGTCTTGAAGCGGCCGATGGCGGCCAGGGTCTGGCCCTGGCGCAGATAGTAGCGGCCGATGGCCATTTCCTTGCCGGCCAGCTGGTCATTGACCATGTCGATCTTCAGGCGGGCGTCCTGGGCGTATTCGCTGGTCGGATAGCGTTGGACCACGTCGCGCAGCGACGCCAGGGCCTGCTCGGTGGCGGCCTGGTCGCGGTTGACGTCGACGATCTGCTCGAAATAGCAGACGGCCTTGAGATAGTAGGCGTAGGAGGCCGACGGATTGCCGGGATACAGCGAGATGAAGCGGTCGGCGTCGCCGATGGCGTCATTGTACTGGTTGCCCTGATAGTGGGCGAACCCGGTCATCAGGATCGAGCGGCGCGACCATTCCGAATAGGGGTGCTGGCGTTCGACTTCGCGGAAATAGTCGACGGCCTCGTTCCAGTTGCCGCGGTCCAGGCGATCGGCGCCCGTGGCGTAGAGCAGCTCCACCGGGCGCTCTTCATAGGCCAGAGTCGGCTTCTTGGCCTGGCCGGCGCAACCCGCGACCGTAACGGAGACGAGAACGGCGGCGAGGACGACTGCCGAACGACCCGGGAATTTAAGAAGCACGGACTATCACCCTCGAAGCAAACGCGCGCCTCGGCGCCGTGCAAGGCTTCTACACCACGCCGCTTGGGGCGCAAATGCGAAGGCTCAACGACGCCGGTCGCGCTTTTATCTAGACAGCCTGCGCCAGTTCCAGCGCATGAGTGCGCAGGCGCCAGGCGCGCGGCTGGGCCAGCAACGCCCGAACCACGGCGTTATTGAGGCCGTGCCCCGCCAGCACGCCTTCGAAGCGGCCAATGATCGGCGCGCCCAGAACAAACAGGTCGCCCACCGCGTCCAGCGCCTTGTGACGCACGAACTCGTCAGGGCGACGCAGGCCTTCGGGGTTCAGCACCCGGTCGCCATCGATGACGACGGCGTTTTCCATCGATCCGCCCCGCGCCAGGCCGATGGCCCGCAGGGCCTCGACATCACGGACGAAACCGAAGGTGCGGCAGTTGGAGAGCTCGGCGCGGAATGAGTCCTCGTCCACGGTCAGGTCGACGCGCTGGCGACCGATGGCCTTGCTGCCGAAAGCGATCTCGAAGGCGACCTCGAAGCGATCCGACGGGGTCAGGCTGGCGAACTTGTCGCCCTCCTCGACCCGGACCGGCTCCAGGATCTCGATATATTTGCGGGCGGCTTCCTGCTTGCGGCGACCGGCGCGATCCAGGATCTGCACGAAGGGCTCGGCCGAGCCGTCCATGATCGGAACCTCGGGGCCGTCGACCTCGACGATGCAGTTGTCGATCGACAGGGCGGCCAGGGCGGCCATCAGGTGCTCGATGGTCGAGACCCGCACGTCGTCGGCATTGTTGATCACCGTGCCCAACTGGGTCTGGCAGACAGCGTCGGGCTTCACCGGGACGCGATTGTCGAGGTCGTGGACATCGGTGCGCACAAAGACGATCCCGGCGTCGATCTGGGCCGGGCGCACGGCGACACGGACGTGCTCGCCCGTGTGCAGGCCAATCCCCGCGAAGATCACCGGCCCTGCGACCGTGTGCTGAAAATACGCCGAAGCCGACACGAAAGACCCTTATCGTTTTACTCAGAAACGGTTCTTCGACCGCTCTACGCCCTGTGTACCATTTAGGGACCATGCCGCGGTGCGGCAAAGCAAGTCCTGTTTCGGATTGTTACCGCTCAAGCCTTTGTAATCGTGTCGCTTTTTTGACACGAAATCGCCACATAAAATCGACCGGTGTCGGACGACCGGCGTTCGCGATCGTGCCCCCCGATCCTCTGGTCTAGCGCGCACGCGAGGGCTAGGCTCGCCGCTCCTTCAAGGAAGAATAGGGCCAGGATTTTGCGTTTGATGATCAAGAGCTTGCGTCTCGCCGCCTCGGCCCTGGCGCTGTCCGCCGCGTTCGGCGGAGTGGCCGTCGCCCAGGCCCGTCCGTTCACCGCCAAGGACATGGCCAGCCTGGACCGCCTGAGCGATCCCCGCGTCTCACCCGACGGTCGCTTCGTGATCTACAGCGTGCGGACCATGGACTTCGACGCCAACAAGGCCTCGATGTCGCTGTGGCTCGCCGACCTGAAGACCAGGATGGCGCCGCGCCGACTGGCGGTCTCGGACGGCGGGGCCAGCAGCGCCCGCTGGTCGCCCGACGGCAAGTCGATCTATTTCGTCTCCAGCCGCGCAGGCGGAACCGATCAGGTGTTCCGCGCCGACGCCACGGGCGAGACCGCCGTACAGGTGACCTCCGCGCCGTTCGATGTCGGGGCCTTCAAGGTCTCTCCGGACGGCAAGACCCTGGTGATCAGCCAGGCCGTCTTCCCCGATTGCGACACGCTGGACTGCACCCAGGCCCGCCTGGACGCCCGCAAGTCGGTCAAGGCCACAGGTGTGGTCCACGACAAGCTGTTCATCCGCCATTGGGATGCGTGGGCCGACGGGACCCGCAATCACCTCTACGCCCTGGCCCTGGACGACAAGGGCGTGGCCTCGGGCAAGCCGGTGGCCCTGATGCCCGGCTTCGACGGCGACACGCCCACCAAGCCGTTCGGTGGCGACGAGGACTTCACCATCTCGCCCGACAGCAAGTTCGTGACCTTCTCGGCCAAGGTGGCGGGCAAGGACGAGGCCTGGACCACCAATTTCGACATCTGGGCCGCCCCCCTGGACGGTTCGGCCAAGCCCAGGAACCTGACGCCCGCCAACAAGGCCTGGGATACCGCGCCGGTCTATTCGCCGGACGGCAAGTGGGCGGCCTATCGCGCCATGAAGCGGCCGGGCTTCGAGGCCGACCGCTACGCGATCATCCTGCACGAGGAAGCCACGGGCAAAGAGCATGAGCTGGTCCCCACCTGGGATCGCTCGGCCGACGCCATCGCCTGGAGCCCGGACGGCAAGTCGATCTACGCCCTGGCCCAGGACGTGGGTCAGACGAAGATCTTCGCCATCACCGTCAAGACGGGCAAGATCGCGCCAGTCACCGGCGACGGCCATGTCAGCGCCTTTGATGTGGGCCCGGCCGGTCTCGTCTATGCGATGGACACCCTGAAAGGCCCCGCCCAGCTTTATGCGACGGCCGGCAAGGGCGCGCCGGTCAAGCTGACCGACCTGAACGCCGAACGCCTGAAGACGGTCGCCTGGGGCGAACCCGAGCAGTTCAACTTCAAGGGCTGGAATGACGAGACGGTGCACGGCTTCGTGGTCAAGCCGGCCAATTTCGATCCGGCCAAGCGCTATCCGGTCGCCTTCCTGATCCATGGCGGACCGCAGGGCTCGTTCGGCAACAGCTGGAGCCATCGCTGGAACCCGCAGACCTACACCAATGCCGGCTATGCCGTGGTGATGATCGATTTCCACGGCTCCACCGGCTACGGCCAGGCCTTCACCGACTCGATCAGCCAGCACTGGGGCGACCGCCCGCTGGAAGACCTGCAGAAGGGCTGGGATCACGCCCTGAAGACCTATGGCTTCCTGGACGGCGACCGGGCCTGCGCCCTGGGGGCCTCGTACGGCGGCTTCATGGTCAACTGGATCGCCGGCAACTGGAACGAGCCCTGGAAGTGCCTGGTCAATCACGACGGCATCTTTGACAGCCGCTTCATGGGCTATTCGACCGAAGAGCTGTGGTTCACCGAGTGGGAAAACGGCGGCACGCCCTTCGCGCCCGGCAACACCTACGGCAAGTTCAACCCGGCCGATCACGTTGCGAACTGGACCAAGCCGACCCTGGTCGTGCAGGGCCAGCTGGACTACCGCGTACCGCTGGAACAGGGCATCGCCACCTTCACGGCCCTGCAGCGCAAGGGCGTGCCCAGCAAGCTGCTGTACTTCCCCAATGAGAACCACTGGGTGCTGAAGGCCCAGAACTCGGTGCAGTGGCACAAGGAAGTGCTGGACTGGCTCAACACCTGGACGGCCGAGAAGAAGTAGGCAGGCCTAAATCAGGCCCGTCGCCACCGACCAGGTGAGGCGGGCCTTTTTTTCGAGCTCGCCGGGGTCGCGCCCCCTGGCGTAGACGCCGGCCAGGGCGGCCGGCGCGATGGCCGGGAAGGCCGCGACGGGCAGGCCCTTCAGTTCGCGGCGGGCGGCCTTGAGCTGATCGGCGACCCGGCGCGCCAGATCGGCCTGGGTCCAGTCCTGGGGCAGGCGCGAACGCCCCGCCAGTTTCAGCCGCCACAGCCCCGCCAGGCCATAGGCCCGGGCCGCGCCCTTGACGGCGTGCGGGTCGGCGGACGGATCAAGACGTCGGGCGGCCAGCACGGCCAGGGCCCCGGCTGTGCCGTCGACATAGGCCAGCGCCCTGCCCTCGTCGGCCGGCGGCGCGTCGTCCAGATCGTCGAAACGGGCCTCGACCAGGGTGGCCAGAGCCAGGGGGTCGATCCCCGACGCGGCGATGGCCTCGACATTGGGATGCTTGCGGGGCGGCCTGCCGGCCGCGATCTCTTCCATGGCCTCGCGCCACCAGGTCAGGCGGATCTCGCCCATCAGGGCGTTGGAGACCCCGCCGGCCACCCGGGCCAGTTCATAGTTGAAGGCGTACAGCGCGATCACGTCGGCCCGCGCCGCGGGGTCGGCGATGAAGCGGCTGGCCAGCCAGCGGTCGGGATCGACGCGGCGGACGAGGTCGTCGAGGGTTTCGGTGTCGGCCATGGGTCATCAAACGAGAAAGGGCCCGCCGATTCCCCGGCGGGCCCTCCCCTTACACGATTTTGCCCGGGGTTTAGCCGAACAGCGTCTGGTTCATCGTCATGGTGGCCAGCATCGGGATGCTGAGCAGGGTGTTGGTGCGCGAAAACAGCATGGCCATCTTGGCGGCCTTGGCCTTGGCGTCCGCGTCGGCTTCGACAATGCCCAAAGCGATCTTCTGGTTGGGCCAGATCACGCCCCAGACGTTGATGAACATGATCGTCGCCAGCCACATGCCCACGCCGATGAAGGTGTAGCGGGCGTCGACGTCGGGCGAATAGCCGCCGGCCAGACCCAGGGTCGCGGCCTCGAGCAGATAGTTGCGGCTCAGCGCCAGGAGCACGCCCATCACCAAGGTGGCAAGGGCCGCCCAGCGGAACCAGAACAGCGCCTCGGGCGCAATGTACTTGGAGACGGCCGGCTTCAGCTCGGCCGGGATCTGCGGCATCATGCGGATCTGCACGAAGTTGAAATAGTACAGCAGCCCGATCCACAGGATGCCGAAGAAGACGTGCACGAAGCGGAACACCGCCTCAAGGAACACCAGCCCGCCGCCGGCGTGCATGAAGTAGCCGACGATCATCACCAGCGACAGGATCACGCTGACGATGATGGTGTTGCGGAAGTTCGCGAGCAGTCCGGACATCCAAGTTCCCCCTAAGAGCCCTAAATCTTGACGGTCAGCTATAAGCCGCTTCTCAGAGTCGGGCAAAGCCTTGAAAACGCTGCCGGCTAGACCGCGATCAGGGCCGCCGCCAGGCGCCGCCCCTCACTGGCCAGCACGTTGTAGGTGCGGGCCGCAGCTTCGGTGCTCATGAACTCAAGGCCGATGCCCGCCGCCTTCAGGGCGTCGCGAAGATCGCGCGGCGGCAAGGCGTTGAGCAGCCCGCCGCCCAGCAGCACGAACTCGACCGCGCCGCCGGCCGCGAAGACCTCGGCGAAGTCGTCAGCCGTCAGCGACGCCAGGGCGGTCGCCGACCAGGTGCGCGGCTGATCATCGATGATCAGCAGCGACCCCGGCCGCCAGTCGCCGGAGACCCGAAAGCCGCCGCCGCCCCAGGCGTCGATCGAGGGCGGACGGCGAAGCTCGGCCATTACGGACGCGAGGCCGCGCCGAAAGTGATCGGGGTGGCGTCGTCGTCACCCCGCTTGACGCCCCACAGCAGGATGATCGGCGCGCCGACATAGATCGACGAATAGGTGCCCACGATGATTCCGAAGATCATCACCACCGAGAAGCCAAACAGCGCCTCGCCGCCAAAAATGGCCAGGCCCGCGAGCGCCATGACCGCCGTAACGCCGGTGATGATGGTGCGCGACAGGGTTTCGTTGATCGACAGGTCGATCACTTCGGCCAGGGGCATCTTCTTGTACTTGCGCAGGTTCTCGCGAAGGCGGTCGAACACGACGACGGTGTCGTTCATCGAATAGCCGATCACGGTCAGCAGGGCCGCGACGGTGTTGAGGCTGAACTCGATCTTGAACAGCACGATAAAGCCGAAGGTCAGGACCAGGTCATGCAGCAAGCCCGCGACGGCGCCGAGGCCGAACTGCGGCTCAAAGCGGAACCAGATGTAGAGGAACATCAGGCCGACAGCCAGCACCAGGGCGATGATGCCGCTGCGGAACAGCTCACCCGACACCTTGGGACCCACCGCCGAGGGGTTGATGAACTGGACGGGCTCGCCCAGCGACTGCTTCAGGGCGGTCTTGACGTTGGTCAGGGTGACGCCGGCGTCGCCGCCGGCCGGGGTCTGAAACCGCACCAGAGCACGGTCGGCAGCGCCGAACTCCTGCACTTGCACATCGCCCAGACCCTGGGCCTCAAGCGTGGTTCGCACCTTGGCCAGATCGACGGCGCGCGGGGCGGTCGAAACTTCCATGACGGAACCGCCCTTGAAGTCGATGCCCATGTTCAGGCCCGGCATGAAGACGCCGACCATCGACGCGACCACGAGGGTCGCGCTGATCAGCGCCATCAGGCGCGCAAACTTGACGAAGGTGAGGTTGGTTTTCTGCGGGAGCAGCTTGATCAGGGGCCAGGCCATGGGTGCGCTCACTCAGATCGGAAGTTGCTTGGGGCGGGCAGCGCGGAACCACCAGCCGATGAGAAGCTGGCTGACCAGCACGGCGGTGAACACTGAGGTGAACACGCCGATCGACAGGGTCCAGGCAAAGCCGCGAACCGGGCCTGCGCCGAAGGCGAACATGATGCCCGCCGCCACCAGCGTGGTGACATTGGCGTCGATGATCGTGGTCATGGCGCGCGAGAAACCGGCGTCGGCCGCCATGATCGGCGATTTTCCGGCCCGGGCCTCGTCTCGCATCCGCTCATAGATCAGCACGTTTGCGTCGACGGCCACGGCCAGGGTCAGGATCAGGCCGGCGATACCGGGCAAGGTCAGGGTGGCCTGGGTGATCGACATGGCCGCGACGATCATCATGCCGTTGATCAGCAGGGCGATCACCGAGATGCCGCCAAACAGCAGCCCATACGACAGCAGCATGAAGGCCACGATGGTCACGAAGGCCACCAGGGTGGAGATCGCGCCCGCCTTGACGGCGTCAGCCCCCAGTTCGGCGCCGACCGTGCGTTGTTCCTCGACCGTCAGCGGCGCGGGCAATGCCCCCGACCGCAACAGCAAGGCCAGTTCGGCGGCGCTTTCCGGCGTGAAATTGCCGGTGATGATGCCCGAACCGCCCGTGATCGCGCCATTGATGACCGGCGCCGAGATGATCTTGCCATCCAGCACGATGGCGAACTTCTTGCCGACATTACGCGCCGTGGCGTCGCCGAACTTGCGGGCGCCCTGGCCGTTGAAATTGAACGACACGACGGGGTTGCCGCTCTGGGAGTCGAAAGTCTGACGCGAGTCGGTCAGCTCATCGCCCGAAACCACGGCCCGCTTGCGCACCGCATAGGCGGGCACATAGCCATCCTCACTGGGCAGCATCTCGGAGCCCGGCGGAATGCGACCCGCCACGAGGTCTTCCTGGGTGACGCCTTCATCGACCATCTGGAAGGTCAGTTTGGCGGTCTTGCCGATCACTGACTTCAGCTTTTCAGGATCGCTTTCACCGGCGGCCTGGATGACGATCCGATCGAGGCCCTGACGGGTGATCGTCGGTTCCTTGGTCCCCAGGCTGTCGATACGACGACGGATGGTTTCGATCGACTGCTCGACCGCCATCGCCGCATCGGCCTTGGCGGCCTCGGCGACAAAGCTGATTTCCAGCCGCTGATCGTCCCGCGTGGCGACGGAGACGTCACGGCCGCCGACCGAGCCGGTCAACGGCGCGCCGACCGACTGCCGAAGCAGGTTGGCGGCGTCGTTGACCTTGCCGGCCTCGGCGATGCGGACACTGATCACGCCATTGCCTTCGCGCAGGTCACCAAACGCGATCTGCTCGCCCCGCAGGCTGGTGCGGACGTCTTCAACGAGATTCGTCAGACGTTCGCGGCGCAGCGCAGCCGTATCGACTTCCATGAGCAGATAGGATCCGCCCTGCAGGTCGAGGCCCAGGTTGAGCTTCTGTTTGGGAACCCAACCGGGCAGAGCGTCGAGCGTTCTTTGCGGCAGAAGATTCGGCAGTGTGAAGGCAAAGCCGAAAATCAGCGCCAGAGTGACGACGATGATCTTCCAGCGGGACAGTGTCAGCATGGATTACAAGCTCTGGACGACGCCTTGCGGCGCCTTGGTCGGGGCGTTTTGAGCAATCAGCTCTTGGGATCGTTGGCCGGAGCCGGTTCGCCCTTGGTGCGGACTTCGGTGATCATGCCCTTGACGACCTTGACGGTGACGCCCTGGGCGATCTCGAGGCCGACTTCCTTGTCTTCGACGCGCACGACCTTGCCCAGCATGCCGCTGGACAGCACGACATTGTCGCCACGCTTCAGGTTGGTCAGCATGATCTGATGTTCTTTGGCCCGCTTCTGCTGCGGACGGATCAGCATGAAGTAGAACAGCACCACCATCAGGAGGATGGGGGCGATTTGCATAAGCTGCGCGCTCAGGCCACCGGGCATAACGTCTCCAAAATTTCTGCAGTCGAAACCCCCATATGGGGTCTCGCCAAGTCGGCGGAAGCTATGCGTTCACCTCCTCTTTTGCAATGACGGCGCGGCAAGGTTAGGACCGGGCCATGATCGACGCCCAAAACGCCCTGCTCGCCCGTATCGCCGACGTCCTGGAGCGCCTGGCGCCGGCCGCGCCGGCCGCGCCGGATTTCAGCGGGGCGCGGCTTTTTCGACATGATTCCTCAGGCCAGGCCTTCATCGCCGCGCCTGACTATCCGATGGCGCTGGACCTGCTGGTCGGCGTCGAGCGGCAGAAGGATCGCTTCGTCGAGAACCTGAAGCGCTTCGCCGTCGGCCTGCCTTGCAACCACATCTTGCTGTGGGGCGTGCGCGGCACCGGCAAGAGCTCGATGACCAAGGCCGCCTTCATGGCCGTCAGCGCCGAACATCCCGCCCTGAAGCTGGTCGAGGTGGATCGCGACGAGATCGCCGCCCTGCCCCCGCTGTTTGACCTGCTGCGCGGCCGCGCCGAGCGCTTCGTGGTGCTGTGCGACGACCTGTCGTTCGAGGATGGCGCGGCGGCCGCCAAGGCCCTGAAGTCGGCGCTTGAGGGCGGCGTGGCCGGCCCGCCCGAGAACGTGCTGTTCGTCGCCACCTCCAACCGCCGCCACCTGATGCCCCGCGACCACGTCGAGAGCCAGGGCGCCATCGCCGCCGCTGAAGACGCCGAAGAGGAGATGAGCGTCTCCGACCGCTTTGGCCTGTGGATCGGTTTCCCGCCCATGGACCAGCCGACCTATCTGGAAGCGATCCGCACCTATGCCGAGCGCTTCGACCTGGTGGTCGAGAACCTGGACCGCCGCGCCCTGCAATGGTCGCAGCTGCGCGGCGCCCGCTCGGGCCGCGTCGCCTGGCAGTTCATCCGCGATCTGGCGGGGGAGCTGGGCAAGAGCCTGCCGGCTTAGAGCATCGTGCGGAAAAGTGGATGCCGGTTTTCCGCAAAAACGATGCGAAAACAAAAAACTAGAGCGAAGTGCGCGATTCTTGTATCGCGCGTTTCGCTCTAGCGAACGCAAGTTCTCGACCTCGCGCTTTGGCTGCGAGGGTGATGGAAAGGGTCGCGGAGCGTCCGGACCACGTCCGGATGTGAGTTTGTAAGTACCGTTTCGACGAAGCCGTCCGCTCCGCGTGGTCGTTATCCATCAGCGTCCCAGCGGGTGGCCCAGTTGGGGCCTTACCGGAACCCGGAAGCCTCGGTTTCCCGAAGTCCCGAAGGTCGGGGGGCGTGGGGCCAATTCTGACCAACACTCGCCTTGATCCCCATCCACGCCGACGGCGGGCGGGTCCTGCAACGCCAGGATCCCCGGACCGGTCGAGTATCCCCCTCGACCCCAGCCCCGCTCAATCACCCCCCGCCGCCGCAATGGTCGCTGGCCTTGCGCCCTTTCCTCGCGACGAGGTGGGTCAAGAATACGGGAGGTTTCAGCGCGTCGGATAAGTTTGCTGAACGCCCATGCCGGTCCCCGTTGCTTCGACCCTCTCCCAGAGGGAGAGGGAGGGACCCACGCTTGCGTGGGAGGGTGAGGGGTTACACCCTAAACCATTGTCGCACCGGGGATCCTGCCCTGTCCGGAAGGGCTTCGCAAACCCCTCACCCTCCCACCGCTACGCGGCGGGCCCCTCCCTCTCCCTCTGGGAGAGGGTTTCTAATCCCCGCGCCCATCGGGGGACGGCGCGATCGCAATCCCCGTTCTAGCGAGACGCAATCGATCACCTGGAGTAAAATGGACGCTGCGAACCAAGCAGGAGTCAGCCATGGGCAAGCCGTGGTTTCGGGTCAAGAAATTTGGCTATGGCGTGAATGCGCCATGCAGCTGGGAGGGCTGGGCAGCCATCGTAGCGCTCATTGGCGGAATGATCGGCCTTGCAGCGCTTCCGCAGACCCTCATCCAGCCCCACCCCTGGCTCGGCATCGGCCTGCGCATTGGCCTGATCGTCGGCTTCATCGTGCTGGTCTGGCGCAAGAGCGACAAGCCGTGGAGCTGGCGCTGGGGCAAATAGCCAAACGGCCCGCCTCTTTCGAAGCGGGCCGTTCCTTATCCTAGCGCGGCAGGAGCAGACCCGGATCCACCGGCCGGGCCTTGTCCTTGACGGTCGGCGCATAGCGCATCTCGAAGTGCAGCTGCGGCTCGTTGACCCCGCCGGTCGAACCGACGGTGCCCAGCTGCTGGCCCTTGCTGACCTGCTGGCGCATCTTCACGTCGGTCGTGCCCAGATGGGCATAGGCCGTGACCCAGCCGTCGGCGTGCTTGACCAGGACCAGGTTGCCGAAGGTCGGGACCTGGTTGCCGGCATAGGCGATCTCGCCGTCGGCGGCGGACACCACCGGCGCGCCGGCATTGGCGCGGATGTTCAGGCCGTCATTGCGCTGGCCGGTGCCCTTGACCCCGAAGTCGGAGATGATCTCGCCCCTTAGCGGCCACGAGAAGCGGCCCTTGCCCGAGGCGATGATCTCGGCCTCGGTCGGAGCGGCGCTGCTCTCGATGATCTGACGGATCGGGGCCGACGGCGGCGGATTGACCGGCAGGGCCGCGACCGGACCGCTGGGACGCGGGGTCGAGGGGCCCGGCCGATACGGGATCGGCGCCGAAGGCGTGGTCACGGGCGTTTCGGTCGCGGCCGGAGCCTGGGCCACCGTCGTCGACGGCGTGGCCGGGCGAGTGGTCGTGGTCTTGATCGGCCCCTTGTCCTTGTAGCCGTCGGGCAGAAGGATCTTCTGGCCCTTCTTGACGGCCGCCGTGGTCTTCAGGTCGTTCTCGGCGGCCAGGGCCTTGAGGGTGACATTGAAGCGCTTGGCGATGGCCGTCAGGGTGTCGCCCGACTGGGCGGCATAGGCCTTGGCCGTCGTGGCCGGACCCTTGATCTTCGCGCCCAGCCTCAGCGCCTTGTCGGGGTCGATATCATTGGCGTCGGCCAGATCCTTGACGCTCATGTCAAAGCGCCGGGCGATCGCGGTCAGGGTGTCGCCCGACTTGACCGTATAGACCTGACGCGGCCCCGCCACGCTGACCACCGAACCGGTGACGCTGGTCGTGGTGGTGGTGACGCTGGCCAAAGCGGTGGAGGCGCTGGCCGCCGGGGTCGAGGCCGGCTGGCTCATGGTCGGCGTTGCGGTCGGGGTCGGCGTTGCGGTCGGGGTCGAGGCGCGCGGCGTTTCGACGGGGCGCGGGGCCGGCGCTGAACCGGCAAGCATCGTGGTCGGGACGCTGGACGGCGGCGCGGCCATGGCCGTCTTGGTCGGACCCTTGTCCTTGAAGCCGTCCGGCAGGAGCAGCTTCTGCCCCTTCTTGATCGCCGCGCCGCTCTTGAGGTCGTTCTCCTCGGCCAGGGCGGCGGCGGTGACGGAAAAGCGCTTGGCGATGGCGAACATCGTGTCGCCCGACTGGACGACATAGGCCTTGGACTTGGGCCCGGCGGGGCCGACGATCTTCTGGCCCAGCTTCAGGCGGTAGGGCGGCTCGAGATCGTTGAGCTTGACCAGTTCGGCGCGCGTCGTTCCAAAGCCGCGCGCGATGGCGTCCAGGGCGTCGCCCGACTCGACAACGCGCGACTGGGGCTTGCCGGGTACATCGACCACGGGACCGGCCACGGTGGTGACGATGATCGGCGCGGCCGGACGGATCTGGGCCGGCGGGGGCGGAGGCGGCGGGGGCGGAGGCGCAAGTTCGGTGCGCGTGACCGGCGGATCGGTATAGATCGGCGGCGCCGGGGCGGCCTCGACCGGGATCGGCTCGCGGCGGATCACCTCGGACGGCGTCGGCGTGGTGTTGAGCGTTTCCGCAGGCGGGGCCTGGGTGATGGGGAAATTGGGCGTCTGGCCCCGGGGCGCGGGCCCGCCGGGCTGACCTTCCCGGGAGGAGTACTGTGGCCCCCCGGCCGTTTCGCAGGCCGCGAGCGTTCCAGCCGTCAGGGCGATCACCGCCGCGCGCGTCCACAACTGCCTCATAGCCTCTCCTTGTCCTCGCAAGTCGCCCAAACGGGCCCGCGAGGGTAAATCAATCGTTAACCGCAAGGGCGCTGCGCAAGCCTCGCCCCGATTTCCCGCTTCACTGGTCGCGGGCCACACCGTCGAGCAGCGGCACAAACCGCACATCGCACAGCGCCTCAACCTTGAAGCCGCCCTTGCCGTCGCCCGCATAGCGGCGAAGGCTCTGTACCGGCCCCTTCCCGATCGGCGCCACGAGGACGCCGTTGGGCTTGAGCTGGGACAGCAGTCGTTTCGGATCATCTTCAGCCGCAGCCGTGACCATAATGCGGTCAAACGGCGCCTGTTCGGCCCAACCTTCGCCGCCATCGCCGAACTTGGTGATGACGTTGGTCAGGCCAAGCTTGTGAAAGCGCGCCTCGGCCTCCTTCATCAGGGTCCGATAGCGCTCGATCGTATAGACCAGACGCGACACGTGGCTGAGGATGGTGGTCTGGTAGCCCGACCCGGTGCCGATCTCCAGCACGCGCGAGCGCGGCTCGATGGTCAGGGCCTGGGTCATCAGGCCGACGATATAGGGCTGGCTGATGGTCTGGCCGCAGGCGATCGGCAGGGCCGAATCCTCCCACGAGCGGTCCTTGAAAAGGTCAGGCGTGAACAGGTCGCGCGGCGTCTTCTCGATGGCCGCCAGCACCTGGGGATCGGTGATCCCCTGGTCGCGCAGGGCCTGCATCAGACGCGGCAGATCCGTGGTCGCGGCGGCCTTGGCCTTGCTCATGCGTCCACCCGCAGCTTGGGGGGCGCGCCGCCCAGCATGCCCTTCAGGGCGTGAACGGTCTCGTTGTGCGTCAGGTCGATGTGCAGCGGCGTCACCGAGATCTTGCCCTCATAGACGGCCTTCAGGTCGGTGCCGTCGCGGGGCTGCGAGGCCGTGGCGGTGAAGCCCATCCAGTAATAGTCGCGGCCGCGCAGGTCGGTGCGCTTGTCCCAGTGGCGCAGATGGCCGTCGCGGAAGCCCTGGCGCGTGACCTCCACGGCCGTCACCTGCTCCGGCGGCAGGGCCGGGAAGTTGACGTTCATGATCACGTCGCTGGGCCAGCCCATCTCCAGCAGCCGCTGGACAATGCCCGGACCATAGGTCTCGGCGGTCTCCCAGTGGGCGACCACCTCATCGTGGAAATAGTTCATGGCCTGGGACAGGGCGATCGAGCGGATGCCCAGGGCCATGCCCTCGATCGCGCCGGCCACGGTGCCCGACAGGGTAACATCCTCGGCGATGTTCTGGCCGCGATTGACGCCCGACAGCACCAGATCCGGCGCGGGGCCGTCGATCAGTTGCTGCACGGCCATCATCACGCAGTCGGTGGGCGTGCCCTCGACGGCGAAGCGGCGATCGTCCAGGCGGCGCACCCGCAGCGGGTCGGCCAGGGTCAGGGCCCGGCTGGCGCCCGACTGCTCGTATTCCGGCGCGCAGATCCACACGTCGTCGGTCAGGGCGCGGGCGATCTTCTCAAGCGCGACCAGGCCCGGGGCGTGGATGCCGTCGTCGTTGGTGAGGAGGATGCGCATGCGGCTCAGGCCTGCCCGCCGATGTAGGTGACGCCGCCCATATAGGGAACCAGCACCTCGGGGATGGTGATGCCGCCAGTCTCGTCCTGATAGTTCTCCAGCACGGCCACCAGGGTGCGGCCGACCGCCAGGCCCGAACCGTTCAGGGTGTGGACATACTGCGTGCCCTTCTCGCCGGCCCGGCGGAACCGGGCGTCCATGCGCCGGGCCTGGAAGTCACCGCAGTTGGAGCACGAGCTGATCTCGCGGAAGGTGTTCTGCGAGGGCAGCCAGACTTCCAGATCGTAGGTCTTCTTCGCGCCAAAACCCATGTCGCCAGTGCAAAGCAGCATGGTGCGGAACGGCAGGTTCAGCGCCTTCAGCACCGCCTCGGCACAACCGACCATGCGTTCGTGCTCGGCCTCGGACTGGTCGGGCGTGGTGATCGAGACCAGCTCGACCTTGTAGAACTGGTGCTGGCGGATCATGCCGCGGGTGTCGCGACCCGAGGCGCCGGCCTCGGAGCGGAAGCTGGGCGTCAGGGCCGTCATCCGCAGCGGCAGCTGCGCCTCGTCGGCGATCTGTTCGCGAACGATGTTGGTCAGGGAGACTTCGGCGGTGGGGATCAGCCAGTGCTCTCCGGTGGTGCGGAAGAGGTCTTCGGCGAACTTCGGCAGCTGACCGGTGCCATAGAGCGCCTCGTCCTTGACCAGCAGCGGCGGCGACACCTCGGTGTAGTCGTGCTGCACGGTCTGCAGGTCCAGCATGAACTGGCCCAGGGCCCGCTCCAGCCGGGCGATCTGGCCCTTCAGCACCACGAAGCGCGCGCCGCTCATGCGGGCGGCGGCTTCGAAGTCCATCCCGCCCAGGGCCGCGCCCAGATCGACGTGATCCTTGGGGGCGTTCAGGCGGCCGGCGGGCAGCTGGGACGCGTCGCCCCAGCGGCGAACCTCGACATTGCCCGCTTCATCCTCGCCGGGCGGCACGTCGGGGGCCGGAATGTTGGGCAGCGACGCCAGCAGGTCCTTCAGCCCGGCGCCCGCCTGCGCCTCCAGGACGGCCGCGTCGGCCATCAGGGCCTTGAGGGTCTCGACCTCGGCCATCAGGGCCTGGGCTTCGACCTCGTCCTTCTTGGCCTTGGCCATGCCGATGCGCTTGGAGGCTTCGTTGCGCCTGGCCTGGCTCTCCTGCAGCGCCGTCTGGGCCGCGCGCAGCTGGGCGTCCAGCTTCACGGCCTCGGCGGCCGCGCCCGAGCGACCCTTGGCCGACCAGGCGGCTTCAAAGGCTTCGGGATTGTCGCGGATGGCCTTGATGTCGTGCATCGGAACGGGCTCGAAGACTGGCTTAGGGAAACGCCCTCTCTAAGGCGCGTCGGCTGAGGCGCCAACCTTTTCAGGGCTGCATGGGTCAGGGATTCGCGGGGCGGCGCCGTGTTGTCGTGAGACCAAAACCTGCGACAACGCGTCGCACCCAGTTTTACACACCCACAGATAGCCTTCCCTGAAGCATAGATTGAATCAAATCCCAAAACATAAGCAGGAATGGGGTTTATTTCGAAGACAAACCTTGAATATGGGAATTCGATAACGTCCGTTAACGTTGTTTTTGAACTCGGAATTAGGGCAAAGATGAAAAACAGAGCGCCAAGTACGCAGAACCGCGTTTCCTTCCCTCAATATACAGGATGTACACCTTGAAGAAATTTGCCGCTCTCGCCGCCATCGTCACCGTCTCGGTCGCATTCGCCGCCCCCGCCAGCGCCGCCAACCTGGTTCGCGTCTCGCTCGCCGGCAAGACCAGCGTCCAGATCAATGATGAGATCAAGACCGCCGCCCAGGCCGTCTGCGCCAACGAGAAGGCCAATGCGCTCGCCAGCTGCCTCGAAAGCGCAACCTTTGACGCCAACCGTCAGCTGGCCGCGATCATGAAGGCTCGTCCGGGCGCCTCGAAGGCCGCCACCCGTCAGGAAGCCGTGACCATCGTGCGCGTGTCGCTGAAGGGCAAGTCGACCGACCAGATCCACGCCGAGATCAAGGCCGCCGCCGAAGCCGTGTGCAAGGCCTCGACCGACTTTGCCAACCGCAACGAATATCAGGCCTGCGTCGGCGGCTCCGTCCGCGCCGCCAAGGCTCAACTGCAGGCCATGGGCGCTCAGCCCAAGCAACAGGCTTCGCTGTAAGCCTTACGCACGAGCGGCCCTCGCAGGGTCGCTGAAAGACAAGAAGCCTCCGCTCCCTTTCCGGGGCGGAGGCTTTTTTGTTCCCCCGACTCCGCCCTCCTCGGCGACCCGAAGGGCGGCTATGGGCAGAGAGCGTCAGACCGCCACGATCTCGTTGCGCTTGTTGTCGTCCTTGGCCTTGCCGCGTTCGATCAGCCACACGCACCAGATGCTGATTTCGTAGAGCAGGCACATCGGGATGGCCAAGGTCAGCTGACTGATCGGATCGGGCGGGGTGAGGATGGCGGCGGCGATGAACACCCCGACAATGGCGTAGCGGCGGCCCTCGCGCAGCAGCTTGCTGGACAGGATGCCGGCCAGGCCCAGCAGCGACACCACCACCGGCAGCTGGAAACAAAGCCCGAAGGCCAGCAGCAGCGAGGTCACCAGGGTCAGATAGTCGCTGACCTTGGGCAGAAGCTGGATGGTGATGCCCACCGTCGAGACCTGCTGGCTCAGCGAGAACCACAGCACGAACGGCAGCATCACATAATAGACCAGCGCCGCGCCCAGGAAGAACATCACCGGCGAAGCCAGCAGGAACGGCAGGAAGGCGCCGCGCTCGTTCTTGTAGAGGCCCGGCGCGACGAAGCGATAGAGCTGCCAGGCCAGGACCGGGAAGGTCAGGACCACGGCGCCGAAACCGGCCAGCTTCAGCTTGGTGAAGAAGAACTCCAGCGCCGCCGTATAGACCAGGCCCAGGGCCTTGGTTTCACCCGTCGGAATGTCCTTGAGGCCCACCAGGGCCAGCAGCAGGTCGAACGGACCATGGCTGCCGCCGGCGTGCTGCACGCTGAGCAGCTGCTGGGCGACGGTGAACGGATTGACCAGGAACAGGAAGATCTTGTCGGCGAAGGCGAAGCACACGCCGAACCCGACGAACAGCGCCACCACGCAGATGATCAGCCGCATGCGCAGTTCGACCAGGTGATCGAGCAGCGGGGCGCGCGAGGCTTCGATCTCGTCCTCGGGTTCGTGTCCGATGGAGTCCGTCACGAGACGATATCCGAGGCGGTCGAGCCGCCGGCCTTGGCGGCCTTGGTGCGCGGGGCGCGGGCGGCCTTGGGCGCTTCGACGGCGATCTCAGTCTTGGCGGCGCGCTTGCGGGCGGGGGCCTTGGAGACAGCGGGTTCAATCACGGCCGGCGCCTTGGCGACGCGCGGCTTGCGGGGCTTGGCGACGACGGGCTTGATCTCGGTCTCCGGCGGCAGGATCGATGGCTCGACCGCTGCGCCATGGGGCTGGTAGCCCGCATAGGGGTGAGCCTGCACCGTTCCGCTGCTCAGACTGGCGTCGATGTCGGCGAACACCTGATCCACCCCGACGTCCTTGGCCTGATCGGCGGCGTCGCGCAGCGGCGAGGCGTACTGGCCCGAGCGCATGGCCTCGACTTCCTTGCGCAGGTCGTCGAGCTCGGACTGGCGGGCCATTTCGTCGAAGCTGGCGCGGAATTCAGACGCCATGCCGCGCATCTTGCCGATGAACTGGCCAAGCTTGCGCAGCAGCATGGGGAGATCCTTCGGCCCGACCACGATCAGAGCGACCGCGGCGATGACCAGAAGTTCTGTGCCGCCGATATCAGGAAGCATGGACGCGCCTTAGAACGACGCGGACCTGGGTCCGCCGTCGCGAAGTGGAAGGGACGCGCGCAACGGGTTCGCCCGCGCGCCCGAGGGTTCTTACGACTTTTCTTTTTCGGCTTCGGTGCGCGGCAGGGCGCCCGTGGCCTTGCTGTCAGCGCTCTCGCTGCTGGAGTCGTCCTTCAGGCCGTCCTTGAACGCGCGAATGCCCTTGGCGGCGTCGCCCATGATTCCCGACAGCTTGCCTCGGCCGCCGAACAGCAGGGCGATGACCCCAAGCACGATCACCCAGTGAATCCAGCTCATGCTACCCATAGCAATCATGCTCCTTGCGACAGCGGCCCATTAGCCGCTGCGGCGTGTCGTTACAATCTCTCAGGCAATATAGGCGTTCGCGAGGCGGCGAGCCAAGCCTATCCGGCTTGCCCCACTCACAACCTCCGTCATTCCCGCCCTTGTGGCGGGAACCCCTGGTTCAGCTGACACCTGAAGCGCACTGGCGCGCCAGCGCGCCAGCGCGCCACACATCCGCACCTGCGGTCCATCGAGGGGTTCCCGCCACGAGGGCGGGAATGACGGGAAGAAGAGAGGAGGCGCCCCTCCCCTACCTTCACCCCTTCTCCATCTCCCCCAGGAAATCCTGAGCAAATTCCGGCGCCTCGTCGCCGTCCTCCAGCGGATCCTCGTCCTCCCCCGGACGCAGGCCCAGCGGGTCGGGCACCGAGAATCCCGGCGGCAGGTTCATCTCCAGCAGGCCGGCGGCCTTCATCTCGGTGACGCCCGGCAGGTCCGACAGGGCGGCCAGGCCATAGTGCTCGAGAAAGGCGTCGGTGGTGCCGAAGGTCACCGGCCGGCCCGGCGAGCGGCGGCGGCCGCGCATCCGCACCAGCCCAAGCTCCAGCAGCACGTCGATGGTGCCCCGGCTGGCCTGGACGCCGCGCACGGCCTCGATCTCGGCCCGGGTGACGGGCTGGTGATAGGCGATGATCGCCAGGGTCTCCTGAGCGGCCTTCGACAGTCGGCGCGGCTCCTCGCGTTCCTCCGTCATCAGGAAGGCCAGGTCGGTCGCGGTCTGAAAGCGCCAGCGGTTGGCCACGCAGACCAGTTCGATCCCCTGGCCCTCGTAGCGGAGGCGCAGAGCGGCGATCCCGGCCTGGATATCGCAGCCCTCGGGCAGGCGCTTGGCCAGGTCGACATCGCTCAGCGGCTCGGCGGCGGCGAACAGCAGCGCCTCAATGCAGCGCTCGGTGAACAGGGGGTCGATGATCATGAACTGAAGACATCAAAAATCTTGTCATCCCGGAAGCCTCGCAGAGGCTGTCCGGGACCCAGGGGCCAACGCAGTGTGGCTGCCCCTGGGTCCCGGCTCTCCGCTTCGCTGCGGCCGGGATGACAAGGATAAAAACTGAATTGAGAAGAGGACCTCACTCGACGTCCTCCAGCGGCTGCGTCCGCGCCCGCAGATAGAGCTCCGAGAACGCCTCCATCTGCCGCGCCTCCAGCACCCCTTCCTTCACCAGTTCCAGCGAGGCCGCCAGGGTCGAGGCCATGTAAGAGGCCGGCGACGGGCCGTCGTCTTCTTCCAGAGCGCGCTCGACGGGCGCCACGGTGGTCAGGGTGGTCCAGTCGTCCATGCGCGGCAGCAGGGTGCGCAACCGGTCGCGGGCGTCTTCCAGCGGATAGGCGGTGGGCGGACGCGGCGCGTAGTGGCGGCTGTGCTCGCGTTTGCGCTGGGTGATGTAGGCGCTCATCAGGCTGTAGAGATCACCCTCCAGCCGGGTCGACGAGACGATCTTCACCGCTTCGGGATCGCCGCGCATGAACACCTCGCGCTTCAGCAGCGGGCGCGCCTTGAGGGCTTCGACGGCCTGGCGCATGACGTCCAGCTTGGCCAGGCGGAAGGCCAGCTGAGCAGCCATCTCCTCGGCCGGAGGCTCCTCGCCCTTGGCGCGTTCAGGCTTGGGCAGCAGCAGGCGCGATTTCAGATAGGCCAGCCAGGCGGCCATCACCAGATAGTCGGCGGCCAGCGAAAACCGCACGCGACGCGCCTGCTGAACAAAGGCCAGATACTGCTCGGCCAGCTTGGTGATCGACAGCTGCAAGAGGTCGACCTTCTGGCGGCGCGCCAGGGCCAGCAGCACATGCAGCGGACCTTCATAGCCGTCGATGTCGATGACCAGCGCCGCGCCGTCTTCCGCCGCCGCGTCGGCGGCCTCGAAGTCGAGCGTGGGCTGGAAGCCCGTCGTCACGCAAAGCTGCCCGAATAGGAAGTGTTGTTGAAGGCGGCGTCAAACCGGGCCCGGGCCTCGGCGACGTCCAGCGGTTCGACCACCTTGACCAGCCGGCTCATCACCGCCTGCGAGCGGCGGCGGGCTTCCTTGGACAGGGCCCCGACGCCGGACATCACGGCCTTCATCTCGGCCATGTCGCCATTGCAGTGCAGGACCACGTCGCAGCCGGCCGACAGACTGTCCTTGGCCCGCTGCCTGAAGTCGCCCGACAGAGCCTTCATCGACAGGTCGTCGCTCATCAGCAGGCCGTCAAAGCCCAGGGATTCGCGGATGATCTTCTTGATGGCCTTTTTCGACGTGGTGGCCGGGCGCTTGCGGTCGATGGCCGTGTAGACGACGTGAGCGGTCATCGCCATCGGCATGTCGGACAGCACGCGGAACGGCGCGAAATCGCGGGCGTCCAGCTCGGCCAGCTTGGCCTTCACGACCGGCAGCTCCAGATGGCTGTCGCTCAGGGCGCGGCCGTGGCCGGGAATGTGCTTGATGATCGGCAGCACGCCGCCGGCCAGCAGGCCTTCGGCGGCGGCGCGGCCCAGGGTGGCCACCTGCTCGGGCGTGTCGCCATAGGCGCGGTCGCCGATGATCTCGTGGCCCAGCGGGTCGGGCACGTCCAGCACCGGCACGCAGTCGACATTGACGCCGATGGCCCGCAGGTCATGGGCGATCAGGCGCGCGCCCAGGCGGGTGATCTCGCGAGCCACCAGGGGATCGTTAGCCACCAGCTCGCCATAGGCGCGGCCGGGCGGATAGGTCTTCCAGTGTGGCGGCTGCAGGCGGGCGACGCGGCCGCCCTCCTGGTCGATCAGGATGGGCGCATCGGGCCGGCCGACCGTGTCGCGCAGGGCGGCGGTCAGGGCCCGCACCTGCTCGGGATCGGCGATGTTGCGCTTGAACAGGATGAAGCCCCAGGGCTTCACATCCCGGAAGAAGGCGACTTCTTCGGCCGTCAGAGTAGTCCCGGCGCAGCCGAGGATCGCGGCGGAGGTGCTCAAGCGCTGGTTCCTACTTCACGAAGCAGGACTTGCCCGCGGCCGAGATCGCCTCGCAGAACGCCTTGGCGGACTCGCGGCTGGAAAAGCCCGTTACCGAGGTGCGGTAGAGCGTCGTGCCGTTCTTGTCGATCGCCTCGACCTTCTTGCCCTTGCCGGCGGCCAGGCCGGGGGCCAGGCGGGCGGCGTCGTTCCAGGCCTTGTCAGCCAGGGCCGGCGAAGACAGGGCGCCGATCTGCACCATGGCCACGCCGCTGGCCGAGCTGACCGGCTTGGGCGCGGCGGAGGCGACCACCACCGGCTTGGCGGCGACGGGCTTGGGCGCGGGCGCGATGGCGGCGGTGGCCAGGGCCTCGATCGTCGGAGCCGGGGCCGGCTTGGCGGCCGCAGGCGGGGCGACGGTGGTGATCGGCTTGGCGTCGACCGGCGCGGTCGGGCGCGGCAGCGGCGCCTCCGGCTGGGCGGCATAGGTCGGCGAGGGCTGGCTTTCCTCGTTCTTGTAGATCTGCAGGCCCGAGGCCGGATCGGACGGCTGGCTGCCGGCCGGCGGCGCGGTCTTCATCTCGGCAACCTGGGAACCGACCGTGCGCGGCGGCTCATTGGGACCGCGAACGCCGCCGCGATAGATCATCACCACCGCCACAACCAGCGTCATCAGCACCACGGCGCTGATGATCAGGGTCATGGGCAGCGGGCGGGAACCGCGCACCGGCTGACGCGCATCGAACGACAGCGGCGCATCGGTCGGCGGCGTATAGGCGCCGCGGTGGGGATCGGACATCGCGATTAGGCTCCAGACTACAACGCACGCGGGTCGGACCGCCGAATCACACGTGCGCGAACATAGTTTACCGAAGGGACAGGCCAGCCATAACCGCCTGCGCCATCACAGTGGCAAGGAAACGCCCTTGGCTCCCCAAAAAGCTGGGAGCAGTCTGCGCCCGGAGCCTAGTTCCAGACGTCGAGCTGGAACAGCTTCCTGTGTTCCTCGATGGCGAAGCGGTCGGTCATGCCTGCGATATAGTCGCAGACCACCCGCGCGCGCCCGGCCTCATCGCGGTTCTGCGACTTCTCGAACCAGACCGACGGCAAGACGTCCGGCTCGGCCAGAAACAAGGTGAACATCTCGGCCAGAATGCGCCGCGCCTGGCTGCGGGTGCGGTTGACGCGCCAGTGGCGGTACATGCGGGCGTGCAGGAACTGGCGCAGACGGGCCAGGTCCTCGGCCATGTCCGGCGAGAAGGCGACCAGGGCGTGGTCCAGCGCCCTCACCGCATCGGCGGACTGGACGCCGGTGGCGGCGGCGCGCTGCAGGGTCTCGCCCATCACGTCATCGACCATGGCCCCGATCATGCGGCGCACGGCCTCAAGGCGGGTCAGGCGGGCGTCCAGATCCGGGCGCTCGCTCTTTACGGCAAACAGGATCGGCCCGATCAGCGGCACGTCCAGCAGTTCGTCCAGGCCAAACAGACCCGCTTCCACGCCGTCATCGACGTCGTGGTTGTTGTAGGCGATGTCGTCAGCCAGGGCCGCCACCTGGGCCTCGGCCGACGCCCAGGTGCCCAGGCCCAGATTGTAGTCGTTGTCGTACTTGGAGATGGCCTTCCAGGACGGCTTGCCCAGCTTTTCGGTCACCGGGCCATTGTGCTTGATGATGCCTTCCAGGGTTTCCCAGGTCAGGTTCAGGCCCAGGAAGTCGGGATAGCGGTGCTCCAGCTCGGTCACCACCCGGAAGGTCTGGACGTTGTGGTCGAAGCCGCCATACGGCTTCATCTTGTCCTGCAGCTCGTCCTCGCCGGCGTGGCCGAATGGCGGGTGGCCGATGTCGTGGCCCAGGGCGATGGTCTCGGCCAGGTCGGAGTCCAGCCCCAGGGCCGTGGCCAGCGAGCGCGCCACCTGGGCCACTTCCAGCGAATGGGTCAGGCGGGTGCGGAAATTGTCACCCTCGTGCGCCACGAAGACCTGGGTCTTTTCCTTCAGCCGGCGAAAGGCCGAGGTGTGGATGATCCGGTCGCGGTCGCGGGCGAAGGGCGTGCGGGTGCGGCTCTCCTCTTCCTTGAACCGGCGTCCGCGCGATTTGGCCGGATCCTCGGCATAGGGGGCGCGCGCGACAAGGTAGGGAGAAGATGTCATGAACCGCTCTTGGACCACATCGGGATTTTCACCCCTTCCGTTGGGGCGTTGATATCCTCATATAGGTCAAGGATGAGTTTTCCACAGCCATGACCGACACAACCGTAACGCTTTCCCCCAACGCCGCGCGTCGCATTCACGCCATCGGACAGGCCGAGGGGCGTCCCGTTATGCTGCGCGTCGCGGTGGATGGCGGCGGATGCTCGGGCTTCCAGTATCGTTTCGACCTGGTCGAGGCCATCGAGGCCGACGACCTGAAGATCGAGCGCGACGGCGCCGCGGCCCTGGTCGACGTCATCTCGCTGGCCCTGCTGAAGGGCTCGGAGATCGATTTCGTCGACGAACTGGCCGGCGCGGAGTTCAAGGTGCGCAACCCCAACGCCAAGTCCAGCTGCGGCTGCGGCGTCAGCTTCTCGATCTAGGGCCTAGGTCGGAACGAACTGCAGAACCGTCACGGTCAGCGCGCCCCAGGCCGCCGGCGCGGCCATGGCCGCCCAGGCCTCGGTGCGCTTGCCCTTGCGCCACTGCATCCAGCCGACCAGCGGCGCCAGCATGCAGACCGCCCAGAACAGGGCGCCCAGCACGAAGCCCAGCCACACCACCGGGTTCCTCAGATTGCCCGGACCATCGAAGACAAGCGGCGAGAACACCGCCAGTATGGCCCCGATCACCGCCGCCACACCCCAGACAAGCGAAACCAGGATCAGCAGCGCCTGCTGTCCCTTGTCTGAAATCTTGAAGCCCGGCTTGAGCGTGGTCGTCATGCGCCCTAGCCTCCCCGCGCCTCTCGGAGCCGTCAATGCGTATCGCCACCTGGAACGTGAATTCTGTGAATGCTCGCCTCGAAGGGGTGCTGGCCTGGTTCGAAGCGCAGGCCCCAGACGTCGCCGTACTGCAGGAAATCAAGTGCATCGACGAGAAATTTCCGACCGAAGCCTTTGAAAGACTTGGCTATAATGTCGCCGTCCACGGCCAGAAGACCTATAATGGCGTCGCCCTGCTGTCGAAGTTCCCGCTGGAGGACGTCCGGCGCGGTCTGCCGTTCCTGAGCGACGACGAAACCGACGAGCAGGCCCGCTATATCGAGGCCGTGATCGCCGCGCCCACGCCGGTGCGGGTCTGCGGCATCTATCTGCCCAACGGCAATCCGATCGGCACCGAGAAGTTCGACTACAAGCTGGCCTGGATGCGCCGCCTGCACAGCCACGCCAAGGCCCTGCTGGCGCTGGAGGAGCCCCTGGTCATCCTGGGCGACTACAATGTCATTCCCGAGGTCGAGGACGTGGCCAATCCCGACGCCTGGACCGGCGACGCTCTGTTCCAGCCCGAAAGCCGCGCCGCCTTCCGGGCCCTGAAGAACCTGGGCTTCACCGACGCCTATATGCAGGCTGACGGCGCGCCGGGCGGCTACACCTTCTGGGACTATCAGGCCGGCGCCTGGCCGCGAAACCTGGGCATTCGCATCGACCACCTGCTGCTGTCGCCCCAGGCCAGCGACCGGCTGATGGATGTGGTCATCCATCGCGACGAGCGCGACAAGGAAAAGCCGTCGGACCACGTTCCGGTGGTGGCCGAGCTGAACCTCTAGCCGCCCCCTCTGCCCCCTGTCGCGAATCCGGAACTCCCGTTAGCCTTGGCTCCCATGAGCGAACTCGCCCGCCTTTTGCTGTTTGTCGCCATCGCCGGCTCGGCCGTGACGTTCATGGGCAGCGCGGCCATCTGGTTCATGGACGACGACCGGCGTATCCGCCGGGCCCTGCGCCATGTGCTGAAGGGCGATCCCGAGGTGGTGATCCTGGCGCATGGCCGGGGTCGCGGCGCGGGCTTTGCGTTCAAGACCGGTCTGGCCGCCGTGGCCTGGGACAGCGGCGCCTGGTGCCTGATCTATCGCATCGACGAGGTGATGGGCGCCGAGTTGCTGGTCGACGGCCAGGTGGTGGGCCGGGTGTTCCGGGGCGAAAACCGCCGCGCGGTCGACCAGGTCGCGCCGCAATCGGTGCATACCGTCACCCTGCGCCTGGTGTTCGACGATCCGCGCCATCCCGATTTTGACCTGGACCTGTGGACGCCGGGCGACGAGCAGCGCCGGCAAAGCCGCTCGCCCGCCGACGCCATGCAGGAAGCCAATCGCTGGCTGGCCCGCTGCGAGGCCATCGTGCGCCGTCCGCAGGCTCCGAGACCCGCGCCACGCCCGGCGGCCGTTGCGCCGGCTCCGCCCGAGCCGCCCCAGCCCCAGCCCCAGCCCCAGCGACCGCAGCCAAGACCCGAACCCGAGCCCGAGCCGCCCAAGCGCGCGCCGCCGCCGCCTGTGCTCGCCGCCGCCGCCAATTCCGATGACGAAGACGACGAGCCCAGCTTCGATCTGGACGAGCCTCCGTGGGAGATCGATCCCTCACCGCCCCTGACGCCGACCTACAAGCCGGTCTCGAAGGCCAAGCGCGAACCCAAGGCCGATCAGGGCGACCTGCCGTTCGATCTGGACGACTAATACCAACGGCCATTGATCCTGACCTCAGAGGGTCCAAATCTGAAAATATGCCGTCACCCCGGGACTTGTTCCCGGGGCCCATGGGTCAGCTTCCTCGTGAGAGTTCTATTCTGCGCCGCACCTGCGGCTGCACAATGGGCCCCGGGAACAAGTCCCGGGGTGACGAGGATATAGAGCGCGAGGAGTCGAGCTCAGCGGCGCTTGGTACAACCTAGCCGCCTTCAGCCGCGCCGCCGCGTCTCCCAGGCCATCCACACCGCCACCACCGCCAGGGCCACGCCTAGTCCGCGCGCGATCCAGACCTGGCTGCGCGCCCGGTCCAGAACGCTGGCCGCGCGGTCGGCGCCCAGCACGATCGACCCGTGAATGCAGATGCTGACGACCACATGGATCGTGCCCAGGATCAGCGCCTGGGTGGTGGGCGGCGCATGATCGCTCTTGATGAAGCTGGGCAGCAGGGTGACGTAGAACAGCGCCGCCTTGGGATTGAGCAGATTGGCCACCATGCCGCGTCGGAACAGCACCCAGCGGGAGGGCGTCAGCGCGTCGGCGACCTCGCCATCGCTGGCCGAGCGCCAGGCGTCCCAGGCCATCCACAGCAGATAGGCCACGCCCGACCAGCGCAGCAGCTCATAGAGCGGGCGATAGAGCCGGAAGACCTCGGTCAGCCCAAACACCGCCGCCAGCATATAGACCGACAGGCCGCAGGTGACGCCCGCCACCGCCATCAGGCCGGCGCGCCGCCCATGGGCCGCCGCCAGGGCCGCCAGATAGGCCATGTTGGGCCCGGGCGTCAGTTCGATCAGGATGACCGCGACCAGAAAGGGCGCGATCATCCCCGGATCGACGGGCCAGACCATGTGGGACAAGCCCCGGCCCTCTAAAGGTCGGCGTAGATGTGGGTCTCGCCGTCAGCGCCCGGATGGGTGGTCGCGCCCAGATGGGCCGGGCCCACCAGTTGCGCGAACTTCCAGATGGCGCCGCTGTTGTAGTTGGTCTTGCGCGGGGACCAGGCGGCCTTGCGGCGAGCCAGTTCCTCGGGCGCGACTTCCAGATCGATGGTCCCGGCGTCGGCGTCGATAGTGATGATGTCGCCGTCCTGCACCAAGGCGATCGGGCCACCGGCCTGGGCTTCCGGACCAATGTGGCCGATGCACAGGCCGCGCGTGCCGCCCGAGAAGCGGCCGTCGGTGACCAGGGCCACCTTGTCGCCACGCCCCTGCCCCGCCAGCGCCGCCGTGGTCGACAGCATCTCGCGCATGCCCGGGCCGCCCTTGGGGCCTTCATAGCGGATGACCAGGACGTCGCCGTCCTGATAGTCGCCGGCCGCCACGGCGTCGAAACAGGCGTCCTCGCCCTCGAAGCAGCGGGCCGGGCCGCGATGGCTGCGGTGCGAGGTCATGCCCGCCACCTTGACGATGGCGCCATCCGGAGCCAGCGAGCCCCACAGGCCCACCACGCCGCCGGTCGGCGACAGCGGATTGGAGACCGGGCGGATCACCACCTGGTCGTCACGCCATTTCACGTCTTTCAGGTTCTCGGCCATGGTCTTGCCGGTCACCGTCATGCAGTCGCCGTGGATATGGCCGCCTTCCAGCAGGGTCTTGAGCAGCACCGGCATGCCGCCGGCCTCGCCCATGTCCTTGGCCACGAACTGCCCACCCGGCTTCAGGTCGGCCAGATAGGGCGTGCGCAGGAAGATCTCGGCGACGTCGCGCAGGGTGAACGAGATGCCGCACTCGTGCGCCATGGCCGGCAGGTGCAGACCGCCATTGGTCGAGCCACCGGTGGCCGCCACGACGACGGCGGCGTTCTCGAACGCCTTGCGGGTGCAGATGTCGCGCGGACGCAGATTGCTCTCGATCAGCCGCATCACCGCCTCGCCCGAGGCCACGGCGTATTCGTCGCGGCTGAGATAGGGCGCCGGCAGCGAGGCCGACAGCGGCAAGGCCAGGCCGATGGCTTCGGAGACGCAGGCCATGGTGTTGGCGGTGAACTGGCCGCCACACGCGCCGTCCGACGGACAGGCGTGAGTTTCCAGGTCGCACAGGTCTTCCAGCGTCATCTTGCCGGCCGAATGCATGCCGACGCCTTCGAACACGTCGACCACGGTGACGTCCTTGCCTTGCCAGCGGCCGGGCAGGATCGAACCGCCGTACAGGAACACGCTGGGCACGTTCAGGCGCAGCATGGCCATCATCATGCCCGGCAGGCTCTTGTCGCAGCCGGCCACCCCGACCAGGGCGTCATAGCCGTGGCCGCGCATGGTCAGTTCCACCGAGTCGGCGATGCAGTCGCGGCTGACCAGCGAGGAGCGCATGCCCTCATGGCCCATGGCGATGCCGTCGGTGACGGTGATGGTGCAGAACTCGCGCGGCGTGCCGCCGGCCGCCTTGACGCCCTTGGAAACCGCATGCGCCTGGCGCATCAGGGCGGTGTTGCAGGGGGCCGCCTCGTTCCAGCACGAGGCCACGCCCACGAAGGGCTGGGCGATCTCGCGGGTGCCAAGACCCATGGCGTAATAATAGGAGCGGTGCGGCGCCCGCGACGGACCTTCGGTCACGTGCCGGCTCGGCAGTTTGGACTTGTCCCAGCTTCCGTCGGGTTTCCTGGTCATGACGCGCGCCCTTTAGAATGAAGAGCGGTGGGATTAGCCCACGCGGCGGCCCGACGGAAGGGTTTGACGCTCAGTTTTTACCGGACATCAGGGCCTGATCGCGCATTTCATTGCGAGCGGTTCGCGACGAGGCCCGCACCGGCGCATGATCAGACCCCATGCGGCATCGCCTAGACGGCCGCCGGCGCGTCCAGCTGGCTTGCGGCCTTGTGGATGATCGAGACCTTGGTGCCCGGGGCGTTGTCGGTGACCTCGACCACGCTCTTCAGCTGCTTGGCCAGGGCCTGGACGATGCTGGTGCCAAGACCCGCCTTCACCTTGCCCTTCAGGGAATGCATGCCGATGCCGTCGTCGCGCACGCACAAGGTCCAACTGGCGCCTTCGCGCTGATAGCCAACGACAATCTTGCCCTTCTGCCCATCCGGGAAGGCGTGCTTGAGGCAGTTGATCACCAGTTCGGTGACCAGCAGGCCCAGACTGATCGAGATATTGGCCTCGACCACGCTGTCATCGATGTCCACCACCAGGGTCACCTTGTCGTGGTCCTGGATCATCGAGGCGCCCAGACTGTCGCAAAGCTGCTTGAAATAGGGGGCCAGTTCCACGTCGCCGACCCGGGACGTGGCCAGTTGCTGCTGAAGCGCGGCGACCGACATCACCCGGTTGTGGGCGTCGCGAAGATGGCCCCGGCTCTCCTCCGACTGCACGTTGCGGGCGCTTTGCAGGATGACACTGGCGATGATCTGCAGGCTGTTGGCGACGCGATGCTGCACTTCCTGCAAGGCGATGGCCTTGTCGCGCAGAAGTTCGTCCTTGAGCTTTTCCATGCCTCGCGCGGCCGTGACATCGGTCACGGTCAGCAGGATCCGCATCGGGGAGCCCGCGACGCCGTACTCCAGCCTTTGCGCATGGATCACCAGGCGACGCATCCCGCTGCCCTGGCTTTTGAGGTCCATCTCGTAGGCGTCGATGGCGGCGGCGCCCGATGCGGTCGCTCTCAGCAGCGAGCGCAGTTGCGGCACGGCCCACTCGCCCCCGCCAAGCTCCATGACCGAGCGGCCGACCACGGACTCCAGATCCAGCTTGAACGCTCGCAGAAACGACGTGCTGGCGGCGACGACGATCAAGCTTTCATCAAGTAGCAGAGCCGCTGCCTGAGACGATTCAATCAGAGCAAAGGCCAGTTCTGACCCGATCGGAAACGCCAATTGCAGATTATCGGCCATCAAGGGCCTTTCAGGCACGCCAAGAGGCTCGCGAAGCGAAAGCCATATTGGTGGAGAGCGCGCCCTGTCGATCACGACAACATTAAAGCGCACAATACGTATTATACCCTACCTCGGCAGAATTATCGCGGTTTACTTTGGGTCGAAGGCGCTCACCCCTCCGCCGCCTGCAAGCCGGTCTGTAGCCCTCAATTGTTCGAGGTAATGAGATCGTATATACGTTGTAAGAACGCTGCTTGAGAGCTCCGCATGGCCAAGGACGCCGTTTTCACCCTGAAACTCGAGGCCCAACTGCGCGACGCCTTCGTCGCCGAGGCCGAGGCCACGCATCGTCCCGCATCACAGATTGTCCGCGACCTGATGCGCGACTTCGTGGAGCGTCAGCGTGAAGCGCGGCTCCATGACGACTTTCTGCGTCGCAAGGTGGAAATCGCCCGCGCCGAGCGGCTGTCTGGCCTGACCGTCTCCGACGAAGAGATCGAAGCCGAGTTCGCCGCGCGCCGCACTGAGCTGCTGAGAAAGGCGGACGAGGCCGCCGCGTGAAGGTTCGGTGGACGTCGTCGGCGCGGCTCGACCGTCTCGACATCATGGGCCACATCGCCACTGACAGCCCGCGAGCCGCCGCCCGGATGGATGCGCTATTCGCCGAAGCTGCTGAAACTTTGGCGACCTTTCCTCAGAAGGGCCGCTTGGGAAAGATTGCCGGCACGAGAGAGCTAGTCCCTCACGAGAGCTATCGGCTTGTTTATGAAATCGCGGACGATGTTGTTTGGGTCCTCGCCCTTGTGCACGCTGCCCGCCAATGGCCGCCGGAACGCGGCTGAGCTCACCCCTCCGCCGCCTGCTCCACGGCCAGCGCCAGATCCAGGGCCCGGGCGGCCTCTTCGCCGGTCACAACGGGACGCGGGCTCTCGCCGCGCACGGCCGCCAGGAAGCCGGCGACGCTCTGCCCCAGCGGATCCTTGCCGGCCGGGGTCTCGGTGAAGTCCTCGATCAGCGGGAACGGCGTGGTGTTGCGGAAGGTGCGGGCCAGGAAGTCGATCTCGACCTCGCCGGAGGGATAGACGACCTTCATCGTCCGCTCGCGGGCCTCCGCCACGCGCGAGCTGTCGAACACGGCGGTGAAGCCGTTCTCGAACATGGCTTCCACCTTTACCCAGTCGAGGGATTCCGAGCGGGTGATGCCCCCCTCGCCCTCCACGGTCATCGGCTGGGCTTCGCACAGGGCCAGGGCCAGGTCGATGTCGTGGATCATCAGGTCCAGCACCACCGAGACGTCCAGATTGCGGTCCGACGGCGTCCCGCGCCGCACGGCTTCCAGGCGCAGCGGCTGCTCGGGAATGTCCAGCAGGCCCATGGCCTGGAACACCACCCGCTCCTGGTGTCCGCAGGCCAAGGGCACGCCGGCCTTGAGCGCCGCAGCGACCAAGGCGTCGGCGTCCTCGGGCGCCACCGCCAGAGGCTTCTCGCAATAGACCGGCTTGCCCGCCTTCAGCGCCGCCAGCGCCGCCCGGGCGTGGTGGACAGCCGGGGTGGCGACCGTGACCACGTCGACCACGGCCAGGAAGGCGTCCATGTCGTCATAGGCGGTCGCGCCCAGCGGCTCGGCCAGGGCCCGGGCCCGTTCCAGGTCGATGTCGAACACGGCGACCAGTTCGACGCCGGGCAGCTCGACATACTTCTTGGCGTGATAGCCGCCAAAGACGCCGGCGCCGACAACACCGGCTTTAAGGACGGGAGCTTTCAGGATCGGTTGGGTCATGGCCGCTGTCTAAACCGCTTCGCCCTCGCCCGGAAGCACTGGAGCCGCGCGACGCGACGCGCTAAACAAGCGTTTAAATTTGAAACGCACCACCAGAAACGCACAGGGAGAACACCCAATGACCGTCTCGCGCGAAATCCGCCTCAAGAGCCGCCCGGTAGGCGTTCCCGCCAAGTCCGACTTCGAACTGGCCTCGGTCGAGCTGGCCGCGCCGGGCCCCGGCGAGGTGCAGATCAAGAACCTGTGGATGTCGGTCGACCCCTATATGCGCGGCCGCATGTATGATCGCGCCAGCTATGTGCCGCCGTTCGAGCTGGGCAAGGCCCTGCAGGGCGGCGCGATCGGCGAGGTGACGATCTCCAACGATCCCGACTTCGCCGTGGGCGACATCGTCAGCTCGATGTTCGGCTGGCGCGAGGCGTTCAACATCTCGCCCGCAGCGATCAAGGCGGCCGGCGGCGCGATGGGCGCCCTGACCAAGGTCGAGACCCACGGCCTGCCGCCCCAGACCTTCCTGGGCGTGCTGGGCATGACCGGCATGACCGCCTATGCGGGCCTGCTGCGCGTGGCCGCCCTGAAGGACGGCGATGTGGTGTTCGTGTCGGCCGCCGCCGGCGCCGTGGGCTCCATCGTCTGCCAGATCGCCAAGCTGAAGGGCCACACCGTGATCGGCTCGGCCGGCGGCCCGGAAAAGACCGCGTTCCTCAAGTCGATCGGCGTCGATCACGTGATTGACTACAAGGCCACGCCCGACGTGGTCGCCGAACTGGCCAAGGTCGCGCCCAAGGGCATCGACGTCTATTTCGAGAATGTCGGCGGCGTGCATCTGGAAGCCGCGATCAATTCGGCCCGCCCGTTTGCCCGCATGGCCCTTTGCGGGATGATCTCGCAATACAACGAGACCGGAAAGCCGACCGGCCCGTCCAACATCATCCAGGCCGTGGGCAAGAGCCTGCGACTGGAGGGCTTCATCGTCTCCAACCACTACGACCTCTATCCGGCCTTCGCCAAGGACATGGCCGAGTGGATCAAGGCCGGCAAGATCACCTGGAAAGAGACCGTCGAAGAGGGCGTCGAGCACGCGCCTGACGCCTTCATCAAGCTCTTTGCCGGCGAGAACATGGGCAAGATGCTCGTCAAGCTGAGCTAGCTCGCCTGATGCTCCCCCCTCTCGGGGGGAGCAGTCGCGGAGCGACTGAGGGGGCAGCGCCGGCATGGACGGGCTTGGAGCCATCTGGACCAAGCGCCTGCGCTGCCCCCCCTCCGGCCCTTCGGGCCACCTCCCCCAAGAGGGGAGGATCTACCGCCCCTTCAGCTCCGAAAGCTCCAGCACCCCGCCGATCTTGCGGAACTTGAACGCCACCCGTGATCCCGGCGTCAGGGGCGCATTGGCCAGAACATCGCCATGGCCGGTGAAATCATTGCGCCCGGCGGCCAGGCCGGCCGAGCTCGCGCCGTCGTGATCGATCGTGAGACTCAGGCCGTTCACAGCCGAAATCACGCCCGTCGAGTCGTGCTCCGGCAAGGTTTCCGACGCCTGCGCGACCGTTTCGGGCGACTTGGCAGGGGTCGCGCTCAGAGGTCCCGGGCCGCAGGCTGCGACCAGAAGCAGCCCACAAACAGGCAATAAAATCTTTATATTCATAGGCTTGTGCAAATTCCCCATTTTGGCGACCGCCCCTCGCCCACAGCGGATTGCAAGTTTTTTCCCGCACCTGCGAAATAAGCGTGATTTCTGGTAGCGAATTCGTGATCGAAGTTTTACTCTAGAGGTCCCGACGGCTCTCCACGTCGGAAATTGACCGTCATGACCCCGTCACATGCCGCGACGACCGAACCCCTAGCGGACGGTCATCACCGCGCAAAGGGCGAACCTCATGCGGCGATGCGACGGAGAGAGCCCGGCCCTCGCCGGACAGACCGAGACCATGACGTCATGAGCGACCGCTCTTCCCTCTTCGATCTTCGCTCGTCCACGAGCGTGTCCCTCGATCAGGTCGTTCAACGTCGCGACACGGTGGAAATCCCCGCCGAGGCGCCGCTGGCCATGCCAGTGCAGCATCTGTCGATCTGGCAAGGCGGCGCGCGGCGCGCCACCGAGGTGGTCGCCAGCATGGCCGCCCGTCGCTGGATGGTGTTCCTGGCCACCGCCTTCATGGGCGTGGCCGGCTGGAAGGCCACCTTCGACACCATCGCCCTGGGCGGCGTCACCCGTCTGGAATTCATCTGCCTGGTCCTTCTGGCCCCGCTGTTCACGGCCCTGTCGCTGTGGTTCTGCACCGCCGTCGCCGGCTTCGTGATCCTGCTGGGCAAGCCCAAGGATCCGCTGGGCATCGACAGCGCCAAGCCGATGCCCAAGCTGCGCGCCCGCACCGCCATCCTGATGCCCGTGCACAACGAGGACGCCGCCGAGGTGTTCGCCCGCCTGCGCGCCATGGACGCCTCGCTGGCCGAGACCGGCAACAGCCGCGCCTTCGACATCTTCATCCTCAGCGACACCCGCGACGCCGCCGTGGCCCTGGCCGAACAGGCCTGCTTCGCCCGCTTCCGTCGCGAGGCCAATTCGGCCGTGTTCTACCGCGTCCGCCAGGAAAACAAGGGCCGCAAGGCCGGCAACATCGCCGACTGGGTGGCCCGCTGGGGCAGCGCCTATGAGCACATGCTGGTCCTCGACGCCGACAGCCTGATGACCGGCGACGCCATGGTCCGCCTGGCCGACGCCATGGAACGCCACCCCGGCGCCGGTCTGATCCAGACCATGCCGATGCTGATCAACGGCCAGACGATCTTCGCCCGCACCCTGCAGTTCGCCACGCGCCTGTATGGCCGCGTCGCCTGGACGGGTCTGGCCTGGTGGTCGGGCAGCGAGAGCTCGTTCTGGGGCCACAACGCCATCGTCCGCACCCGCGCCTTCGCCGAGACCTGCGGTCTGCCCTCGCTGGACGGCCCCAAGCCCTTCGGCGGCGAAGTGATGAGCCACGACGCCCTGGAAAGCGCCCTGCTGCGCCGCGGCGGCTGGAGCGTCCACCTGGCGCCCTATCTGGAAGGCTCCTACGAAGAGAGCCCCTCCAACCTGCTCGATTTCGCCACCCGCGACCGCCGCTGGTGCCGGGGCAATGTCCAGCACATCCCGCTGGTCGCCCTGCCCGGCCTGCACTGGCTCAGCCGCATGCACCTGGTGATCGGCGTGCTCAGCTATGTCCTGTCGCCGCTGTGGTTCATGGCCCTGTCGGCCGGCGTGATCTCGCGCCTGCTGATGCCCTCGCTGAAGAAGGCGGCCTTCACCATGGCCGACCTGCAGGCGGCCGCCCACGCCCTGATCGACTGGAGCGAGATCCAGGCCACCGCCTGGGCGATGATCATCACCTTCGTGCTGCTGTTCGGCCCCAAGATCCTGGGCTCGATCCTGGTGTTCTCGCGTCCCGCCGAGATCAAGGGCTTCGGCGGTCGTCGCCGGATCATGGCCGGTCTGAGCGTCGAGATGCTGCTGTCGGCCCTCGTCGCGCCGATGCTGATGTTCACCCAGACCCGCGCCCTGGTCGAGATCCTGGCCGGCAAGGTCGGCGGTTGGGCCACCCAGCGCCGCGACGCCGACAAGGTGACCGGCAACGAGGCGTTCCGCGCCATGGGCTGGATCAGCGTCACCGGCCTGGTCCTGGCCACCCTGTTCTGGTTCACGCCCGACCTGCTGACCAGCACCGCGCCGATCCTGGCCGGCCTGATCCTGGCCGTGCCCCTGACCATGCTGGGGGCCCACAAGGTCGCCGGCCTGCGGGTCAAGGCCAATGGCCTGTTCATGACCCCCGAAGAGCGCCGCCCCCCGGCCATCGTCCGCGCGGCCCTGGGTCCGGTCTGCGAGCCTCCCGCCCGCTGGTTCGCCCGCGACGGCCGCATCGCCCCGCCGGTCGAAGCCGCCGAACGCACCGCCGCCTGAGACGCCTAATACGCCCAATGCGCGAACAGCGACTGGCTCTTGAGGACTGGGCGGAGTAGAAGCGCGGCTTCGTTCTTTTCGACGGAGCCTGCCGTGTCGCGTCTGTTCAGCGCCTATGTGATCGTCGACTGGAGCGCGGCCGCCAAGCCGACCACCGGTGCGGACTCCGTCTGGATCGGCGTGCTCAAGCGCGACGTGCGCTTTCGCCTGACCTTCGAGAGCTTCAACCCGGCCACCCGTCAGGAGGCCGAGACCAAGCTGGCGGCCATTCTCGACGACTTCAAGAAGCGCGGCGAGCGGGCCCTGGTGGGCTTTGACTTCCCGCTGGGCTTCCCGAGCGGCTTCGCCAAGGCGCTGAGCCTGCCGGGCGAGCATCCCTGGCGCGCGGTCTGGGATCAGATCGCCAAGATGGTCAAGGACAAGGCCGACAACACCAACAACCGCTTCGGCGTCGGCTCCGAGATCAACCGCCGCCTGACCGGCGGCCCCTTCCCGTTCTGGGGTTGCCCGCCCCGCGACACCCTGACCACGCTGCAGCCCAAGCGCTCGCGCGAGCATGGCGAGGGCGACCTGGCCGAGTTCCGCCATGCCGACAAGGCCGCCAAGGGCGCGCACTCGATCTGGAAGCTCTATTATAACGGCTCGGTCGGCGGTCAGGCGATCGTCGGCATCCCCGCCGCCCGCCGTCTGAAGGACGCGCGCGGCGACGCCGCCCGGGTCTGGCCGTTCGAGACCGGCTTCAAGGCCCTGACCGAGGCTGATCTGGAAGGCGTGCTGGTGGTGATCACCGAGGTCTATCCCTCGCTGCTCAAGGCCGTGCCGGCCGCCGGCGAGGTCAAGGACCTGGCCCAGGTGCGGGCCCAGGCTGAACACTTCGCCAAGCTGGACGAAGCCGGCAAGCTGGCGGCGCTGTTCGCCGGCCCCAAGGCGAGCGACGAGGTGCTAGAAGCGGCCGCGACTGAAGAAGGCTGGATTCTGGGGGCCTAAGATAGATGCGCCCCCTCTGGGGGAGCTGTCGCGGAGCGACTGAGGGGGCCATCTGGGTGACGCTGCGCTAGCCCCCTCCGGCCCTTTGGGCCACCTCCCCCAAGGGGGGAGGATCTAGAGACCCCGATCCCTCACATCCAGCATCCGAAACCGCGCCAGCAGGAACGCCATCGAGACAAAGCTGGTCACGATCACCGACCACACGATGCCGTTCACGCCCATGCCGAGCGGAATGGCCAGCCACCAGGCCAGCGGCCCCATGATCACGCCGTAGCTGATCAGGTGGGTGATGGTCGGAATCCACACCTCGCCGCGCGCCCGCAGCGCCTGGGCCGCCACTACCTGCACGGCGTCTGGCGCCAGGAACAGGCAGGTCAGGGCCAGGGCCGGGGCGATCAGGGCGATGGCCTCCTGGTCGGCCGTATAGGCCGAGGCGACCCATTCGCGCAGCGGGAACAGCAGCAGCGCCGCCACCAGTCCCACCACCGCCGTGAACGCAAAGGCCACCCAGCCGGCGCGGGTCATGCCGGCCGGATCACGCGATCCGAAGGCCCGGCCCACCTGCACCGAGGTGGCCGTCGAAATGCCCAGCGGCAGCATGAAGATCACCGCAGCGACATTGATCACCACCGCCCAGGCCGCGATGGACAACCCGCCGATCCAGCCGGCCACCAGGCTCATGGCGGCAAAGGCGGCCACCTCGAAGAAGTTGGACGCGCCCGCGCCATAGCCGATCCGGCGCTGCTCGATCGAGGCCGGACGATCGGGCGCCGGCTTGTCGAACACGCCCAGCGCCCGCGCATCCTTCAGGCGCAAGACATAGATCGCCAGCATGATCAGCAGGGCCAGCCGCGCCACGAAGGTGGCCCAGGCCCCGCCCACGGCGCCCATGGCCGGCAGGCCCCAGGTGCCTGGCACCAGCAGCAGGTTGATCGCCAGGTTGACGCCATTGGCCACCCACATGGCGATGGTCACCGGCCCGGGTCGCGACAGGCCCTCCAGCCAGAAGCTCAGCACCACCGTCAGGGCGTAGAGCGGCAGGGACAGCGAAAAGACGATCATCGGCGCCGTGGCGCCGTCGGCCAGGGCCTTGGGCAGATGCACGGCGTGCAGCAGGGGCGGCCCCAGCAAGGCCAGGGACACGGCCGAGGCCATGCCGATCCAGAAGCCATAGACCAGGCCCCGGCGCAGCACCGCGCCGGTATCGTGCAGCCGGCCGGCCCCGATCGCCCGCGAGGTCATCACCTGGGTCCCAACCAGCAGGCCGACGGTCATGGTCACAAAGATCGAGGACGGCGCCCAGGCCATGGCGTGGAAGCCCAGCTGTTCGGCGGAAAAGCGCCCGACCACGATGGCGTCGGTCAGGCCCATGACCATGATGCCCAGGCGCGACAGCACCACCGGCCCCGACAGGCGCATCAGCTCGATCAGATCGGATATCAGGGCGCCGCGCGGCGCCGGAGCAGCCGCTGGGCGGGGCATGGGCAGGGCCTTTCGAAGGGGCCGGCAAGGTGGCTCAAGGCGCCCCTTGGGGCAAGGCCGCTTGTGACCGGCCGGGAACATCCCTTCCGCCGGTGGTTTTCGGGTCGCAGCGCTCGGGCCTGGACGGCGGCGGACAAGGCGACCCCCGCCGGATTTTCGGGCCGACGCGAACGGCGCGCTAACGCTGTTGCTGTAATCCTGTCGCCCGAGCGCAAAACGCGTCTTCGGCCCTCGCGGCCGGGCCCCGGAAGAAGCACCGACCATGTCGCTCAACAGCGTCAACACCAATACCGGCGCCATGATCGCCCTGCAGTCGCTGTCGGCGATCAACCGCGAGATGTCGGGCACGCTGCGCCGCATCTCGACCGGTCTGGCCGTCTCCAGCGCCAAGGATGATCCCGCCGTCTGGGCCATCGCCCAGACCCAGCGCGCCGAGTCGCGCTCGCTGGACTCCGTGCGCGATTCCCTGCAGCGCGGCCGCTCGATCACCGACGTGGCCCTGTCGGCCGGCGAGACCGTCGTCGACCTGATGGGCAAGATGAAGGAAAAGATGCTGGCGGCGGCCGACACCAGCCTGTCGACATCCAGCCGCGTCGCTCTCAACAACGACTACCTGACGCTCAAGCGCCAGATCGACCGAACCGTGGGCAATGCCGAGTTCGGCGGCGTGAACCTGATCGCGTCGGGAACGGTCGGCCAGGTCCGCGCCCTGGCCAATGCTGACGGGAGTGACACGGTCGATATCGATCACGTCGACCTGTCGACCACGGGCGCGGCGCTGTCGGGCATGCCCGCCGACCTGCTGGCCGCGCCGATCACCGGCGTCGAGATCAAGGCCATGAGCACGGCGATGGAGACCGTCACCTCCGCCCTCGCCCGCCTGGGCACCGGCTCCTTCGCCCTGGAAAGCCACCAGACCTTCATCGACAAGCTGCAGGACACGCTGGACACCTCGGTCGGCCGCCTGGTCGACGCCGACATGGCCCGGGAGTCGACCAAGCTTCAGGCGCTGCAGATCAAGCAGCAACTGGCCATCAAGTCGCTGGCCATCGCCAATTCCGGAACCTCGTACCTGCTGACCCTGTTCGGTCGCTAGACGGGGTCTAGTGAGGCCAGGTCTCGGCCAGCACCTTGGCCAGGCCATCCTTCAGGCTGACCTCGAGGGCCGGCGTCTTGGGCTGACCGGCGGCGAACAGCTCGTAGATCACCATGCCGTCGGTCTGGGTGCTCTCGATCACCCGCACGGGCTGGGCCTTGCCGGCGGCGGTCCGCACGGCGGCGGGCGCATCGGCCCAGGCGATGTCGCGCTGGGTCTCGACGATCTCCCAGGCGCCGTTCTTTTCCAGCAGGTCGAACTCGATCTCGGCGCCATTGGGCAAAACGCCCTCGACGTCGAAATAGCGGCGATCCTCGCGCTCCTTCAGCTCGGCCTCGGTGACCTTCAGCCCCGGCGCGGCCTTGATCACCACGGCCAGAACGGCGGGCGGCAGGTCGGCCGCCGCGACGGGTGTGATCCTGGTTTCCGGCGCGCCGGCCATCGCGGCCGAGCCAGCGAGGGTCAGGATCAGGGCAAGGGTCGAGGGAAGGATGATGCGGGTCGGCATGACGATCTCCGGCGGGTCGCGACCAGCATAACCGAGGGGCCGAGAGTCAGCGATGCTAAGGCTGGATCGCCGATGCTATGACGGCGCCGCTTCAAGGAGTCGCCCATGGCCCGCCATCTCGCCCTGATCTCCCTGCTCGTCGCCGACTATGACGAGGCCTTGGGCTTCTATGTCGGCAAGCTGGGCTTCGACCTGATCGAGGACACCGACATGGGCGCGGGCAAGCGCTGGGTCGTCGTCTCGCCCGGCCCCGGCGGCTCGCGCTTCGTGCTGGCCAAGGCCGCCGACGACCATCAGGCCGCCCGGATCGGAGACCAGGGCGGCGGCCGGGTCTGGCTGTTCCTGCACACCGACGACTTCGCCGGCGACCACGCCCGGATGAGCGCCGCCGGGATCCGCTTCCTCGAAGCGCCGCGCCATGAAGCCTATGGCAGCGTTGCGGTGTTCGAGGACCTGTACGGCAACCGCTGGGACCTGCTGCAACCCAAGGGCTGAGGCGCTTCAGACCGCCGCCGTGTCCGCCCCGAACGCCTCGGCCGCGAAGCTGCGAAGCTGGGCGGCGATATCGGCCGGCCAGGCCTGTATCCGTTCCTCGAACGCCGCGTCGTCCCCCGCGAACAGGGCGCGCATCGCCGCTTCGAAGCCTTCGCGATCGCCGGCCATCACCGTGGCGAAGCGATAGGCCGCCTCGCGGGAGCGACGGATGCGGTCGGGGCCTTCGCTTTCGCGCCGCGCCGCCTCGACCAGCTTGCGCAGCGCCACCGAAGCGCCGCCCGGCTGGCTGGCCAGCCAGTCCCAGTGACGGGGCAGCAGCGTAACCTCGCGCGGCGTGACGCCCAGCTTGGGCCGGCCCCGACCGCGCGGCGGGGCGACCTCCCCGACAGGCGCGAGCCGCGCGGTCAGGTCCGCGGGCCCGCCGCTGAGGTCGAAATCCACTTGCCGGCCTTGGTCGTCGAAGATCAGCACCCCGGCGTCCGACGGCTCGGCCGCCAGGCGCTGGGCGGCCAGGGCCGCCTCAAGGGACGACCCCGCCGCGACGCGCTCGGCGCCCCTGAAGACCACATGGTTCATCGGTTCAGCCTCCGGGCGCTCAGAGCCTCTATCCAGGCGGCGCGCCGCTCCTTCAGCAGGGAGGACTTGCCCAGCGGGCCGAGGTTTTCGTCATCGATGGCTTCCAGCGCCTCGAAGCTGAACGCCGCCTCGCCATGGGTCGCCCACGCCGCCTGAAGAGACATCTCCCGATGCCCTCCGTGTCGCAGGGAAAACCAGATCCCGTTCTGACGGGTCGCCAGATCGGGTGTGGCGCCGACCCAGGCTTCGCCACTGGCCGCGCAGCGCACGGCATAGATCCCGGCTTCGACCTTGCGGTCACGATAGTCGCGCACCAGCGCCTTGCGTCCGTTCATGGGACCCTCCTGCGGTGCGCTTTTTACCCGGACGGAATATAAAGTCAATATTACCCGGGTATATATATTTGAAAGCGTCTAGGCAGATCCCGGAGCGGCGCGGAACACCACATAGCCCCGCTCGACCATCCGCCGCATGGCCTCATACGCCTCGGCCAGTTCGTCATAGGCCGTGCGCATCTGGGCCAGCTTCTGGATCTGCTCGGGCGAGGGTGCGTGGGATGTCTCGGTCATGGCCACCGCAGCGGCCACCCATTGGGCGCGGGCCTGGGCGGCGGCGACGGCCATGTGCTGGAAGTGGCTGGCGTCGACATGGCCAAGCGCCTGACCGATCAGCGCCTTGTTCGAGGCGAAGGCTGTGTAGTCGATCTGCTCAAGAATTCCGCGCAGGCGGCGCTGGATCTGGGGATCGACATCCTCGGGCTCGAAATGATCGACGCCTCGACGACGAGAACTGGATGTGACGGTCGACGACATGGCGTCCTCCCGCCCGGCCAGAAGATGCGAGAAGAGCCGGGTTCAGAAAACAGCCTGCGCCCGACAACTTAAGAGGTTATTGCCAAACGGCCCGCGCCAGGTTGACGCAGGCGCGGTGGAGCGCCAGCCCGCTCCTGGTCAAGAGTGAGGACGCGCTAAGGCCGCAGCGCCTTCCAGCCAAAGTCGAGCAAGGGCCGCGCGTCGGCGGCGAAGCCGGCGATGATCCCGGGCAGATCCGTCCCGCCGATCTCGGCGCCGGTCAGGTCGCGGCGCACCAGCCAGCGGGTGCGCTTGAGCGCCGCCTCCAGCGGACCGCCGGCCTCGCCCTCGAAGCCCTTGGGCATGCGCTTGGTCGGCTCGCCCGGCTCCAGCGGCAGGCCCCTGGACGCCAGCGCCGTCTCGACCGCCGCCCAGCCCTTGGGATCGGCGACGATGGCGCGCCGGAAGGCGTCGATGTGCGGCCGCTCCGACAGATAGAAGCCCGCCGCCGCGAAAGGGCCGTTGCCGGAATAGCTCGCGTCGCTGTCATCGCCTGACGGGAAGGTGCTGGGATCCATCGGATCGATGGTCTGGGGGTCAAAGGCCGGCTTGCTGCCACCCTGCGGTTCGATGTGCACATACAGCATTCCCGGCGACATCTTCTGGCCGTCGCGGGTCAGGGTGGCCGAGACGTGGGTCTTGTAGGGCTTCTTGTCCTTCGAGAACCGCACATCGCGATGGATGCGGAACACCGTGTTTTTGGGATGCCCTGCCAGCGGCAGACCTCTGGCCTCGAGCGCTTCGTTCAGGGCCAGGATCAGCGCCACCAGCGTGGGCTTGAGGCCCTCGTCAAAGGGCGCACGGTGGGCGGCGAACCACTCGCGGTCGTTGTTGACCGCCAGACCGGTGAGGAAGGCGAGATCGGCGGCGGCGAAACCGGGAAAAGGAGCGTGAGTCATGCGGCGATCCTAGCGTGGATCGTCATCGCGCGTCCCTGCTGCCAGGGACTGTCAGCAACCCGCGCTGAACGGAACATAGTGGGAACAAATGGACTTGTACGCCGCCGGAACCGGGGCGATGGTCGTCGCCTCGAAACCCCTCGAAGGACGCCTCCCATGACCATCCAGGACATCGCCGCCGATCTCGTCGCGCTCTGCAAGGCAGGAGACTTCACCACGCCCGGCGAAAAATACTGGGCCGACGACGTCGTCAGCATCGAAGCCGCCCCGGGCGACATGGCCCGCGTCCAGGGCAAGGCCGCCGTGCGCGGCAAGGGCGAATGGTGGGCCGCCAACCACGAGGTCCACGGCGCCGAGGTGACCGGCCCCTATATCAACGGCGACCAGTTCGCGGTCGGCTTCAGGATGGAGGTCACGCCCAAAGCCAGCGGCCAGCGCATCACCATGGACGAGGTCGGCCTCTACACCGTCAAGGACGGCAAGATCGTCGAGGAGCGGTTCTTCTACTAGCGGACGGGGGCACGGTCAGCGGGCGCTCAACGCTGAGCGACCGCGCTCTTCTTTGAAGGCGCAGTGTCCTTGGTCGCTGGCGTGGGCGCGATGAACTTCCCGGAGCGCTCTTCGCGCGTGCCGTGGGTCGCGACCCACGCGGCGTCGCTCATGGCCTTGGCGATGCTTTCGGGATCTGGCGTCTTGGTCATGACGGGCTCCTCTCCACCAAGATAGCGGCTCCATCGCGACTTTCCCAGACTTCCCACCGATCGACCAATGGCTTGTAGATTTCGAGGTTCGCGCGGCTGCGCTCGAAGCGGCGACGAAGATCGGCTTCCGGGACAGGGTGCCCACCCATGTCGACCCGATGAGCGACGCGCGATATCGACGCCTGCACATTGGGCAGACCGACATAGATCAGCGTGATGCTGTAACCGGCCGCCCGCCACTGCGGCAGGCGCCGCGCATAGAGGCGGCTGGACAGGGTTGTTTCCAGGACGATGTCCGCGCCATTGGCGACATGGGCGTCTAGCTGGGCGAGCATCAGACGTCCGGCGCGCATGTCACGCTCGGCCGCCGACAGCGCCGGTTCGGTCAGCCGCCGAGCGATCTCGTCGGCATTTGCAAATACGTAGTTGGGCGCGCTGTCATTGATCCAGCGCGTCGCGAAGGTGGTCTTTCCCGCTCCGTTAGGGCCGGCGATGATCAGCATATTCAGCACTGCGCGCTCCTGAAAGCTGCGCGAGCACTATCGCATAGCGATATTTTCTTGAAACCCCTACAACTCCAGGAACGCCTCGAAGCCGCCGAAGATCATGCGCTTGCCGTCGAAGGGCATGGTCTCCATGCCGGATTTCATGCGCTCGTCAGCCATGACCTTGGCGTTGACGGCGTCGCGGTGGGCGCGGTCCGTATAGGTGATCCACGAGAAGACGACGATCTCGTCGTCCGTGGCGTGAACGGCGCGCGGGAACGAGGTCAGCTGGCCATAGGGCACGTCGTCGCCGAGGCATTCGACATAGGACAGGGCGCCATGCTCCATCCAGACCGTGCCGCCCAGGCGGGCCATGTCCTTGTAGGCGTCGAGCTTGTCCTTGGGGATGGCGAGTATGAAGCCATCGACATAGGCCATGGGGATCCTCCTCATCGTTGTTGACGACACTCAGGACGCGCGGGGGGAGATGGTCCGGCAAACGGTCGCGGGAAGTCTCGAGAGGTCGTGACGCTCAGGCCGCAAGTACTGCGGAAACCGGCCGCCGCAAGGACCTGGGCATGTCGGGGCCCTCGCCAAAGCGAACGACGAGGTCAGGTCGGTGATCGGGGGCGCCGAGCCAGGCGGCCAGGCGACCTCGCGCCGCGCTGTCCTCGACCGGCTGGTTCAGGAACGCCAGCTTCAGGCCCCGAGCCGTCGCGGTCAGGGCGAAGCGCGTAAAGGCGCGACCGACGGCGACCCAGCCGGCGGGATCGTTGGAAGGACCGCTGAAGACCGCCGCGCCGGCGGTTTGCGCCATCTGACGAACGATCTTGTCGGCCGAGGCCTTGGCCGTGAACAGCGTGTCGAACAGGCGCGAACCCATCCATCGAGGACTGCTCGGATTGCCCGAAGCGCCGGTGAACAACCCGTCGCGCCGCGCCAGGGCCTCGGCGGCGTCGAAGCGGATCCAGGACGCCAGTTCACGTCGGAAGGCCGGACTGTTCAGTTGCACGCCGTCACCGTCCAGGATCAGGGCTGTCAGCTCGTCCAGGGGCCGGCGATCGGTGATCAGGCTGATGGCGACCTCGGGTCCGGCGCTGGCCGCCAAGGCCCGCAGGGTCTCGCCCGGAAGGGAACGCGGGTCATAGTCGCCGCGCGTCGAAGCCCGGCGCGGTATGGCCGCAAACAGCGGCCCCGCAGCGGCCCGTTGCGGCGTCAGGCTGACGGCCACGCCCTGGGAGGGCCCCAGAAAGCGGGCCTCTCCCGCCCAGCCATAGCCGGCGGCGGCCTGCAAAAGCGTCTCGGCGGCGCAGCCCAGGCTGACGAACAGGTGGTGATCATCCGGATCGACCACCGGCGTGCGGCGCGACAGGTCCGGCTGGATGAGCAGGTCGCGCCCCCGCGCCGCGAAGCGCCAGGGTTGGGTGTTGTGGCCGCTGGCCGCCAGGGTGGCGGCATGGACCAGCGCCTGGACAGGCAGCCCCGCCACCGCCGAAGCCGGCGGCAGGACCCAGGTGGCGGCCACGGCCTGGGCGTAGGCGTCGCCGCCCTCCCCGCAACTGGCGACGCCAATCAGGGGAAGCGCGGACAGCAGGGCGCGTCGGGTGGTCATCAGAGGGCTCCTTGAGAGGTCCAATGATAACGTCAACGCTTCAGCCCGGCCTTGAGGCGCCTCAAGGCCGGGCTAGCCGCAACTATTCTGTTTTCAGATAGATCTCCGAGCCCTGCTCGCGGAACTTCTCGCTCATCTCGGCCATGCCCAGGGCTGCGGCTTCGTTCGGGGCCTGAGCGGCGGCGAATTCCCGCACCTCGTGGCTGATCTTCATCGAGCAGAACTTGGGGCCGCACATCGAGCAGAAGTGCGCGGTCTTGTGCGCCTCCTTGGGCAGGGTCTCGTCGTGGAACTTGCGGGCGGTTTCCGGATCGAGGGCCAGGTTGAACTGGTCTTCCCAGCGGAACTCGAACCGCGCCCGGCTGATGGCGTCGTCCCACATGGCTGCGCCCGGGTGACCCTTGGCCAGGTCGGCGGCGTGGGCGGCCAGCTTGTAGGTGATGACGCCGGTCTTGACGTCGTCGCGGTCGGGCAGGCCCAGATGCTCCTTGGGCGTGACGTAGCAGAGCATGGCGGTGCCGAACCAGCCGATCATCGCCGCGCCGATGGCGCTGGTGATGTGGTCGTAGCCAGGCGCGATGTCCGTGGTCAACGGGCCCAAGGTGTAGAAGGGGGCCTCGTGGCAGTGCTTGAGCTGCTCATCCATGTTGGCCTTGATCTTGTGCATGGCCACATGGCCCGGCCCTTCGATCATCACCTGCACGCCCTTTTTCCAGGCCACCTTGGTCAGTTCGCCCAGGGTGCGCAGTTCCGAGAACTGGGCCTCGTCATTGGCGTCGGCGGTCGAGCCGGGACGCAAACCATCGCCCAGCGAGAACGACACGTCATACTCGCGCATGATGTCGCAGATCTCGTCGAAGCGCTCGTAGAGGAAGTTCTCCTTGTGGTGCGCCAGGCACCACTTGGCCATGATCGAGCCGCCGCGCGAGACGATGCCGGTGACCCGCTTGGCCGTCATCGGAATGAACGGCAGGCGCACGCCGGCATGGATGGTGAAATAGTCCACGCCCTGCTCGGCCTGCTCGATCAGGGTGTCGCGGAACACTTCCCAGTTCAGGTCCTCGGCCACGCCGTTGACCTTCTCCAGCGCTTGGTAGATCGGCACGGTGCCGATCGGCACGCTGCTGTTGCGGATGATCCAGTCGCGGATGTTGTGGATGTTACGGCCGGTCGACAGGTCCATGACCGTGTCGGCGCCCCAGCGGGTGGCCCAGACCAGCTTGTCGACCTCGTCGGCGACGGTGGAGAGCACCGCCGAATTGCCGATGTTGGCGTTGATCTTGACCAGGAAGTTGCGGCCGATGGCCATCGGCTCCAGCTCGCCGTGGTTGATATTGGCCGGGATGATGGCGCGGCCGCGGGCCACTTCCTGGCGCACGAACTCGGGCGTCACGAAGTCGGGAATGCTGGCGCCGAAGTCGTCGCCGTCGCGCACGCAGGGGCGGTCCTGCTCGCGGCGCAGGTTCTCGCGAATGGCCACATATTCCATCTCGGCGGTGATCTTGCCGGCGTTGGCGTATTCGTACTGGGTGATCAGGTGGCCCGGCTTGCCGCGATAGATGGTGCGGCCGATGGCGGGGAACTGCGGGGCCAGATGCTTGCCCTGGGCAAAGCCGTTGTCCTCGGGCTTCACTTCGCGAGGCTGCGCCACCACGTCCACATCGCCGCGCGCCACGACGAAGGGCTCGCGCGTGCGCTCCAGACCCTTTTCGATGTCGATGGTCACAGTCGTGTCGGTATAGGGGCCGGACGGGTCATAGACCGTCACCGGCGGCTCGTTGGCCGACGGGTGGACGGCCACCTCGCGGAACGGCACGCGGATGTCGGGGAACAGTTCGCCGGCCTGATAGACCTTGCGCGAACCGGGAATGGAGCCGGTCGAGATGGTCTCGGCGACGGACTTGATGGTGGTCTGGACGTTCATTCTTCGGGCGCTCCTCAAGCGATAAGGAGACCCGGACGTGCGTGCTAAGTCGGTTCTAACGGACGGACTGTAAGCCCCGACCGCGTTCCCTCCCTTCGCCGGCATGACCCGGATCAGGTTCGACGGGTCAGGGCGAAAAGCCCAATCTCAGCCGCACAAGCGACCCCCCGGTGAACAGGGGGACACTAGGCGTGTTGACGTTTGGGTCAAGGGCGCGTGAGCTCGGGACAGAACCCGGCCTGGACCATGGCTTCGCGCTGGCCCTTGCTCTGCGGGCGCAACGGAAGGTGGCACAAGGGTTTGGCCTCGACGGCAGCGGCGCTGATGCGCCCCTGCTCGACCAGGGCGCTGACCAGGAAATAGCGCAGCATTTCCTCGACGGAGTCGGGCATGTCGCGCGCCAGGATCTCGGTTTCACTCAGCCCTTGGCGCAGTTCGCGCTCGGCGTTCAAGGGATTGCGCGCTTCCAGATAGTTCCGGCCGGTGATCAGTCGCACGCGCGGATCGTGCGGATAGCGGGTTACCAGATCGCGGGCCTGCGCCTCGCTTCCCCAGCCCTTGCGCGGCAGCAGATGGTCCGGGGCCAATACGCGTCCGCGAGCGATGTAGGACTCGTGGCGGGTGGTAACCAGCGCGAAGGCGGCGATCGCGGCGGCCAGACCCAGCCATCCGATTCCGGCCGCGACGGCGCCGAGACGCGGCTGATCCTCCTCTTCTGGCCAGGCCACCAGCAGGATGAAGCCCATCAGCCCGCCCGCCGCCGCGCCGCCCATGTGAGCGTTGTAGTCGATGGCCGAACCCGAGGCCGCGCCGAACGGGATCAGGGACGGGATCAGCAAACGGAACGCCACCCAGCGCAGCCGCTTGGCGTGGTCCCGCGCCGCGAAGTGCAGGCTGGAGGCCAGCACCATGGCCAGCAGACCCATGATCGCGCCGGACGCACCTACGGTGACGACGTCGGGCGGATTCAGCAGCACCGACGCCGCCGCGCCGCCCAAGGCCGAGACCACGAAGGTCGCCGCTAGCCAGGCGCGTCCGATCAGCCTCTCAAGGGTCACGGCCGCAAGGACCATGACCACCGAATTGCCGATGATGTGGGCAAGATCGCCGTGCAGCAGAGGGGCGGTAAAGATCCGCCACCACTCGCCCTGCTCCAGCAAGTCACGGCTTAACCCTCCGGTCGCGACCAGCGTCGAGAAACTGAACGACAGGCCCGGCCCGGACGGCAGACCACCGCTCTGCTCAAAGACGAAGACCATCGCCAGCAGGGTCAGCAGGGCGATGGTAAGATACGGAGCCTTGTCGGGCGCGGCCGGCTCGACGGTGACATCCGCCTCGGCCGCAACGACGGGCGGCTCCCAGCGCGGCCGCACCTTTACAGGCGGGGTCGGCGCGAGGCGCAGCGGCGCCGGCGGAGCGGCGCGCCGGCCAAAGACAGGCGATTGGGTCATCAGAAGCCCGACACTCAGAGTTCAATCTGAGGTGTAGGGACACACGCCTTACGGACCATGAACGCCTCCGACTTTTTAGAGCCGCGACGCCCCAAACGTATCGCATACCGCCGGATCGCCGCGCTCATAGCCGCGCGTGAACCACCGCACGCGCTGGGCGCTGGTGCCGTGGGTGAAGCTGTCGGGCACCACCTGGCCCTGACCACGCGACTGGATGGTGTCGTCCCCGACCGCCGCCGCCGCACCCAGGCCGTCCTCGATGTCGGCGCTGTTGATGACAATCTGGCCGTTCGAGGTCTCGCCGGCGTGGGCGGCCCAGACCCCGGCATAGCAGTCGGCCTGCAGTTCAAGCCGCACCGAGCCGCTTTCGGCGCCGCGCGCGCCCATCCGCCGGGCGGCGTCGGAGGCGCCCAGCAGGGTCTGCACATGGTGGCCGACCTCGTGGCTGATCACATAGGCGCGGGCGAACTCGCCCCTGGCCCCGAACTTGGTCTCGAGCTCATTCCAGAAGGTCAGGTCCAGATAGACCTTGCGATCGGCCGGGCAATAGAACGGCCCCATGGCTGACTGGCCGGTTCCGCAGCCGGTGGGCGTGGCGTTATCGTACAGCACCACCGCCTCCGGCGGCGTATAGCGCGCGCCCTGCCGGGCGAAGATCGGCCCCCAGACGTCGGTGTTCGAGGTCTCGATGGCGTCGACGAACTGGCCGTTCTCATCCTTGACCGGACCTTCAGCGACCTGCTGCTGGGTCTGGTCCTGCAGCTGCTGGGTGGCCTGCAGGGTGGTCTGCGGATCGATGCCGAACACGAAATAGCCGATGGCCGCCAGGACCAACGCCCCCACGCCGCCGCCGGCGATGCCGACCCCGCCCATGCCTCGCCGGTCCTCGATATTGCCCGAGCGGCGCGCGCCTCTCCATTCCATGCCGTATCCCTGTGTTCAGCGTGTTTTGATCAGCGGTCGCTGGCCGGACGCACGGCCAGGACACGCGCATTGCTGCGCGCCAGCGCATCCTGGGTCAGACGCTCAAGGCGATCCATCTGACCCTGAAAGGACTCCGGCCCACTGGCGGGCGGCGGCGCGGGCGGCGGAAGGATCAGGCCGTTGGAACCCAGCGGCGCTGTCCGCGCGGCGTCCAGCTCGCGCAGCACCAGGGCGGTTTGCAACTGGTCCTGACGGGCGGTGATCTCGCGCTGGGCGGCCAGCGCATCCTGACGCGCGATCTCGGCGCCGTGCTGGGCGGCGTTCAGGGCGCGCAGCTCAGGCAGAGTGTCCTGGGCCGACGCGCCGCCGGCGGCGGCGAGAGCCGCCAGGCCGGCCCCGGCGATCCATCTGATCCTGCCCATCGGCGCTCCTTGTCTCAAGGCGGGTGTCTCACTCAGATCCGGCCCGGAGCGCCCGCGACGCTCAGGGTCGTTTGACAGTGAAACGCGTCAGTTCCCGTTTCGGGGCCTCCCATTCGGGATCCAGTTCGGCCGCGCGGGAATAGTCCTGATAGGCCGATTTCAGATCGCCCAGGCCTTCATTGGCCAGGGCGCGGTTGAACCAGGCCTTTTCGGGATCCTTGACGCCGAGCGACAGGCCCTTGTCGATCTGGCCCAGAGCGTCGCTGTAGCGCTCTTCGCCGACATAGGCGGCCCCGCGATTGACCCAGGCTTCACCCAGGTCTGGATCGATCTTCGAGGCGGCGTCGAAATCGGCGCGCGCGGTCGGAAAATCGCGCTGGCGCATCTGCAGCACGCCACGGTTCACAAAGGTGCGAGCCCGGTCCCGGAAGCTCAGGGTCTCGGTTTCCAGTGCGACGGTGCAGGTCAGCACCGACCTCTGGTCAGAGCGGCCGTCGATGGCGGCGATCGAACAGTCCTTGGCGGCGCCGCCGCCCAGCACCAGGGTCGAGGCCAGCGCCCCGCCGCTTGCGAAAAAGGTCGCGGTCAACACACCCGCAACCAGAAGGTTTCTTGGCGTCATGTCTTCCTCCCTGAGATCACGGTCCTTGTGACGGCGCCCGGCGGAAATGACCTCTCGGTCCGCCGGGGCGCGCCAGGCCGCGCTTCACGATGGGATCAGCATGCTCCGGCCGGGCTCCATCGTCGATATGGATAATACGCCCCTCTGCCGCCGCGTGCTAACAGAACCGCGAGTCATTTCAGGGACCGTTTCGATGCATCTCGCCCGCTTCCCCCGCGCCCGCTTCGCCCACCTGCCCACGCCGCTGGAGCCCCTGCCCCGCCTGGGCGCTGCGCTCGGCATCGACCTGTGGGTCAAGCGCGACGACTGCACCGGCCTGGCCGGCGGCGGCAACAAGACCCGCAAGCTGGAGTTCCTGCTCGGCGAGGCCCTGGCCCAGGGCGCCGACACCCTGGTGACCCAGGGCGCCGTCCAGTCCAACCATGTGCGCCAGACCATCGCTGCCGGCGCGCGCCTCGGCCTGGCCTGCGAAATCATCCTGGAAGAGCGCACGGGCTCGAAGGCCCATGACTATGTCGGCAACGGCAATGTGCTGCTGGACCGGCTGATGGGCGCCGCGATCCGCTTCGTTCCGGGCGGGACCGACATGGTCGCCGAGCTGGAAGCCTCGGCCAACGCCGTCCGCCAGCGCGGCGGCAAGCCCTATGTGATCCCCGGCGGCGGCTCCAACACGGTCGGCGCCCTGGGCTATGTCGACTGCGCTCGCGAGCTGATCGTCCAGGCTGACGAACGCGACCTGAAGATCGACCGCCTGGTCACCGCCACCGGCAGCGCCGGCACCCATGCGGGCCTGGTGGCGGGCTTCGCCGCCCTGTCGGTCGATGTGCCGATCCTGGGCTTTGGCGTCCGCGCGCCCAAGGCCAAGCAGGAAGAGAACGTCTTCAACCTGGCCGTCGCCACCGCCGAGACCATCGGCGCGGCGGGGCGGGTGACCCGCGAGATGGTGGTCGCCGACTGCGACTATGTCGGCGAGGGCTACGGCCTGATCGACCAGGGTGTGATCGACGCCCTGACCCTGGCGGCCCGCACCGAGGGCCTGCTGCTGGACCCGGTCTATTCGGGCAAGGCGATGAAGGGTCTGATCGACCAGGCCCGCAAGGGCGCGTTCAAGGGCGAGCGCGTTGTGTTCCTGCACACCGGCGGCGCCCAGGGCCTGTTCGGCTACCATACCCAACTGGAAGCGGCGCTTCTCTAGGAGCCTGACCATGACCAAGACCAAGACCCTCGGCGTTCTGGGCGGCATGGGCCCGGCCGCCACCCTGGACTTCCTGGCCAAGCTGCAGGCCGCCACCCCTGTCCAGCGCGAGCAGGACCATCTGCGGGTGCTGGTGGACATCAATCCCAAGGTCCCGGACCGCAACACCAGCCAGGACGATCCCGGCCCGGTGCTGGCGGCCATGGCGGCGGGCCTGAGAGACGGCGGCGCCCACGTGCTGGCCATCGCCTGCAACACCGCCCACGCCTTCGCCGATGAGGTCCGCGCCTGCGGCCTGCCGCTGGTCAACATGCTGGAGGTCGCCGGCCAGGCGGCCCGAGCGGCCGGCGCCGCGCGCGTGGGGGTGCTGGGCACCGGGCTGGCGCTTGGCCTCTACCGCGACACGCTTTCGCATCAGGGCCTGGAAGTCATCACCCTGGACGACCACGAACAGGTCGAGTTCATGGCCCGGCTCTACCGGATCAAGCTGGGCGACCTGGGGGCGGACTCCCGCGAGACAACGGCCGCCCTGGCCCACCGCCTGATCGGCAAGGGCGCCCAGGCCATCATCGCCGGCTGCACCGAGGTTCCGCTGGTGCTGGGCGCGGCGGATCTGACCGTGCCGTTCATCGACGCCACCGAGGCCCTGGCCCGCGCCTGCGTCGCGGCGTGCGCGGAGACGAACGCCTAGAGCCTAAACGCGCGCGCCGCCGAACTTCTCGTCGCTGGCTTCGATCATGCCGACCAGAGCTGCGGCGCCGCGCGAGGCCTGGGCCATGCGGCGCAGGGCGGCGCGAGCATGGGCATTGTCGGCGATCTCCGCCTGACGTTCCAGCCGCTCGGCTTCATGCAGATGTTCTGTGCGTGTTGGCATGCGACAAATGTTTACAGAATGTAAATTTTCTCGCCATGCGACCGCTGGACGCACGCCGCTCGTCAGGGCTTCAAAGCGCCATTGAAAACGCCCGCGCGCAAGACGGCGCCCTGTCGCACCACCCGACTGCGCTGAACGCTGTCGCGCGGAAAGCCTCTAGCCAAGCCGTGACACCGGTGTCACAACAAGGACAAGAATTCGCCGCCTCAAGGTGGTGGGATCGGCTTGTCTGGTCCGGGAGGACGCAACGGAACCGCCACGGGCGCTCGGCGACGTCGCCGCGCCCCACGGCCCGACGCCCCACCGAGCCGGTCGAGATAAACGCCAGCCGGAGCGCCGCATGCCTCTCAGCCCCATCTCCCGCCGCCGCCTGATGGCGACCTCGGCAGCCGCCTTCGCGGCTGCCGGCTGCGTCTCGCCGCTCAAGGCCCTGGCCGGCGAGGGCCCGACCAAGGCCCAGGCCATGGAGACCATGAAGAAGGCCACCCGCTTCATGGTCGAGAAGGCGGCCTATAATGGCGGCTATGTCTGGAGCTACCTGCCCGACTTCTCGCGCCGCTGGGGCGAGATGGAAGCGTTCCCGACCATGATCTGGGTGCAGCCGCCCGGCACAGCCACCATGGGCCACCTGTTCCTGGACGCCTTCCACGCCACCGGCGACGCTTATTATTACGAGGCCGCCGTCAAGGCCGCCCAGGCCCTGATCGCCATCCAGCATCCGGCCGGCGGCTGGAACTATCTGGGCGACCTGGCCGGCGAGGCCTCGCTGAAAAAGTGGTACGACACCATCGGCAAGAACGGCTGGCGGCTCGAGGAATTCCAGCACTACTACGGCAACGCCACCTTCGATGACGCCGGCACGGCCGAGGCCTCGCAGTACCTGCTGCGCCTCTTTGTCGAAAAGCAGGACAAGGCCTTCAAGCCCGCCCTGGACAAGGCCCTGGCCTTTGTTCTGGACAGCCAGTACCCGATCGGCGGCTGGCCCCAGCGCTTCCCGCTGAAGGACGAGTTCCACCACCACGGCAAGGCCGACTATACCGGCTACATCACATTCAACGACGACGTGGCCGGGGAAAACCTCAAGTTCCTGATCATGGTCTGGCAGGCCCTGGGCGACGCCCGCGTACTGCCTGCGATCCGCAAGGCCATGGACTGCTTCCTGGCCTGCCAGCAGCCGATGCCGCAACCGGCCTGGGGCCTGCAGCACAGGGTTTCCGACCTGAAGCCCGCCGGGGCCCGCACCTATGAGCCCGAAGCCTTCGCCACCCACACCACCGGCGGCAACATCGCCTCGTGCATGGACTTCTACGAGCTGACCGGCGATCCCAAGTTCCTGGCCCGCCTGGGTGAGGCGCTGGACTGGCTGGACAGCGTGAAACTGCCCGCCGAGCAGATCAAGGGCGGCCGCGCCTATCCCACCTTCATCTCGATCGGCGAAGGCAAGCCGCTGTTCATCCACCGCACCGGCAGCAATGTGGTCAATGGCCGCTACTATGCCGACCACAATCCCGAAAACGTCGTCATCCACTATGGCTCGACCCGCGCGGTCAATGTGGAAGGCCTGCGCAAGCGCCTGGCCAAGCTGCAGGCGACGCCACCGGAAATCGCCAGCCAGGACTCGCCGCTGAAGGGCGGTCGCAAGGCCCTGCCCCGCTATTTCACCACCGGCGACATCTCGGTGTCCGACCTGAATGTCGACACCCTGAAGGCCGACACCGGTCAGACCTCACCCGACAAGGCCGCCGCCCTGATGGCTGCGCTCAACAGCGAAGGATGGTGGCCGGCCGAGCTGAAGGCGACCAGCAATCCCTATATCGGCGACGGCTCGCCCACCCCCGCGCCCGGCGACTTCAGCCGGACCCGGGTCGGCGACGCCACCGACACCTCGCCGTTCATCACCGAGACGCCCAAGATCGGCATCTCGACCGGCGGCTATATCGAAAACATGACCGCCCTGATCAAATACATCGGCACGGTCTAGGGCTCACAGGCCCTGCGCAGACTGCCTCCGCCCCCCTGCGCAGGGCCTCGCCGATCCCCCTGGGCGCGCCCCTGAGCAGTCAGCGGGCTGCCGAAGACCTGTTCGACCTTCGGACCGCTGAAATCCACTCGCGCGGAAGACGAGCCGGAAAGCGCGAATCGTCGGTCTATGTCGTGTGTCCGTTGCGCCTTGCCATGGATGAAGGTCGGCGCGACGACCGGGGCGGATGACATTAGGCGGGGGCTTGGATGCCAGGACGGATCACCGATGTCACCCAACTGGAAGGGTACATCCTGTATTCCCGCCGGGTCGCATTGACCCGGCTCGTTCTCGTCGCCTGTTTCGTCGTCCTGCTGGCGTTCTTCACCCCCTCGCGCATGGCCATGCTGGGGGTTCTCGAATTTGTCCTCTACCTGGCCCTGTTCGCCGCTGCGGAAGTCGCCGCCCGCGATCCTGACCCGGGCAAGGCGTTCAAGCGGCTGCGCTGGCAATCGGACGTTCTGATGGTCCTGCTGGTGGTCAATGCCTGCTGGCTGGCCGTCCAGATCCGCCTCTATGGCGGCCCGATCGCCCAGGTCGAGACGGGGCTATTGGCGATCTGCGTGCTGCTGTTCGTCGCCCTGCGAGTCCACATCACCCCCATCAGCTATGTCATTGGCGTCGTTCCCCCGGCCCTGACCCTGATCTGGAGCGCCATCGACTGGACCGCGCCCCTGGCCTTCAACCACTACGCCCTGGCGATGGTCCTGTTCGTCGCCGCCGTGCTGATGGTCACCTCGCGACAGCAGGCCACCGACCGAACCCTGACCCAGGCCCTGCGTGACCTGACCCGCAAGAACGCCGCCCTGACCGAGGCCATCGACGAGGCCAAGGCCGCCAGTCGCGCCAAGACCGACATCCTGGCCGTGGCCAGCCATGAGATCCGCACCCCGCTGAACGCCGTGCTGGGCTTCGCCCAGATCCTGCGAGACAAGGACCTCACCCCCGATCAGGCCGAACTGATCGGCGGCGTGCTTGAGGGCGGCGAGCAGCTGACCCGGCTGCTGGACGGCATCCTCGACCTGACCCATGTCGAGGGCGGCCAGACGCGCCTCACCCCCGTGCCGGTCGATCTTCGCGGCATGATCCATGCGGTCATGCGCGTATGGGGCGCCCATGCCCGCGGTATCGGCGTGGCGTTCACCTTCGACGACGCCGACCCCACCCTGTCCTTCCATGTGCGCGCCGACGCGGTGCGGGTTGAACAGACCCTGATCAACCTGATCTCCCACGCCATGGGCGCGGTGTCGGCCGGCGGCTGGGTCGCCGTGCGTCTGGCCGGCACGCTGAAGGGCGAAACCCTCAGCGTCCTGATCGAGGTCAGCGATACCGGCCCCGCCGTGCCGCCCGAAGACCGGCCCCGCCTGTTCGAGGCCTTCGACCAGACCGCCCGGGGCCGCCAGCAGGGTGGCAGCGGGCTGAGCCTGGCGATCTGCGCCCGCAACATGGCCCTGATGGGCGGCGCCCTCGGGATCGAGGCCCCCGCCGCCGCTGTGACCTCAAGGGCAGCGCCCGACGGCGCGCTGTTCTGGTTCGCCTTCGACGCGCCCGTCCACACCCCGCACCTGGCCGCTCCGTCCCCTCCCCGCCGCGACCTGGGTCAGGTTCGCCTGCTGGCCGCCGAGGACAACTCCGCCAACCGCAGGGTGCTGGCGCTGCTGCTGAAGGACACCCCGGTGTCGCTGACCTTCGCCGAGGACGGCGCCCAGGCGCTGGACGCCTGGCGGGCCCAGCCGTTCGACCTGATCCTGATGGACGTCAACATGCCGGTCCTGAGCGGCCTTGAGGCCGTGCGGGAAATCCGCAGGTCCGAGCCGCCCGGCGCCCGCACGCCGATCTGGATGCTGACCGCCAACGTCTTCGACGACGACATCGCCCGCTATCTGCAAACCGGAGCCGATGGCGTGCTGCGCAAGCCCATAGACGTGCCGGCCCTGTTCACCCTGCTGGCCCAAATCGCCGAGAGCGGGATCGCCGAAGGCCTGGCCGACCCGGCCCCCGACGCCTGACCCAGCGTCAGCGTTGCCCGACGGCCGCCTCATGCTAGCGTCCCTCAAACACAAACGGGAGAAGACACATGGCCAAGGTCGCCTATTTCACAGTGGGGTCCAACAAGCTGGAAGAGGCCAAGGCCTTCTACGACGCCCTGCTGGGCTCGATCGGCATGGCGCCGGTGCATGAGCACGCCTCGGGCGGACGGCTCTATCGCGGCAAGGGCACGGGCCTGTTCGGGGTGCTGGGTCCCTATGACGGCGCCCCCGCCTGTATCGGCAACGGCACCATGGGCGGGTTCAGCTTTGACACCGCCGAAGAGGTCGCCGCCTTCCACGCCAAGGCGATCGAGCTGGGGGCCGCCGATGAAGGCGGTCCGGGCGAGCGCATGCCGGGCGCCTATTTCGCCTATTTCCGCGACCTGGATGGCAACAAGATGTGCGGCTACAAATTCGGCTAGTCAAAAATTCCGCCGGGCAAGGCTGATCAGAAAGGACAAGCCACGATGATCAAGAGCAAAGTCGCATTGATCGCTGGACTGTTACTCATAGCCTTGGCCGGCGGAAATATTGGATACGGGATTTGCATCCTGGCACATGATCTTGGTGGCGGCGCGCCGTTTCTAGGCCTTGGCGGCGCCCTTCTGGGGGTCGCTGGCGCTTTGCTGGCCCGTGTGAAGCTTCAGAAGGACCCCTCCGCCTAGACTGCTCTGCGACTTGAGGGGTCAGCCTGACAGACAAGGCGGATCAGGCGGATCAGGCGGATCAGGCGGGAGCCGCCACCTCTCGACATGGCCCGACGCAACTGCGCTCCACGCCGTTCGTTATGGTGACCAATCCCGTGGAGAGCAGAGCATGATCCTTCCCAATGGCGCCCTGGTGGCGGTGGTCGACGGCGAAAAGCTCGTCCTCTTCAGGAACAGCGGACATACCGACATCAAGCTGTCGGCTGTCGAAAACCCCGAAATGACGGAGCGCGCCTCCGGTTCGCCCGGCCATCCCTCCAGCGGCGCCAACCCCGACAATGACACCCAGGCCGAGGACGGCTTCGCCATGGGTGTGGCCCAGACGCTCAATAACTGGGCCCTGACCGGCAAGCTGACCGACCTGCTGGTGATCGCCGCACCCCGCACCCTGGGCGAACTGCGCAAGCACTGGCACAAGGATCTTCAGGCCAAACTGGTGGGCGAGATCGCCAAGGACCTGACCGGTCACTCGACCGACGACATCGCCTCGGCGATCAGCAAGGCGGCCTAGCCAAGTTTCGGCCGGTTCGGATGGCGACATCCGACCCGGCCGAACGCCCTCGGTCTCGGTCTCGGTCTCGGTCTCGGAAGGGCCTCTAGTGGCCCGAACGCCCCAAGGCTTCGCGCACCACCTCGGGGGCGTGGTCGATGACGCGCAGATAGGCCGTCAGGGCCGCGTCGGGCCGGGCGCCGCCATGTTCCAGCGCCTCCAGCAGGTCAGGGTCGATATGGAAGGCGCGGGCGAACTGGGCCGCCGAGAGCCCGCTGCGCCAGCGCACCGCCCGCACCAGGGCGCGGGCCGAATAGGCCTGGGCCGGGGCTGCGGCCTCGTCGATCGCCGGATCGGTCGAATGGGCGTGGGGGGTCATGGGGAACGCTCCTGTACTACCCTCCTCCTAGACCCTCTCGATTGCAGAAATTCGACGGCTTTGAGTCAAACTGCGGTCAGGGCGGGGTGATCAGGGTGCGGGCCTTCTGCTCCACCTGGTCCACACCGCGCAAGGGGTCGCCGGAGGCCTCCATCATGGTGTTGAACACCTTCAGGTCGCCGGTCTTGATGCGCTTGATACGGCGGTCGCGCGCCCATTCCATGCCAATCAGCTGACCCAGCCGGCAGGCCTTGGGCAGCAGGACCGGCTGCTGGGAAGGCGCGCCCCGGATCAGCAGCTTGTCGACGACGTCGTTCCAGTTGGGCGAGCCCGGCAGGCACAGGCTGAGGTCCTGGCACGAGCCGGTCCAGAACCGCTTGTACCAGCGCGCGTGCAGGTCATTCTCGAACTGCAGCCTGCTGGTCGCCTGCACGGTCGTGCGGCAATCATGGCGGACAAATTCCTGCGCCCCGGCTTCGCCGGCGACAAGCAGCATCGCGAGGGCTGCGACCCAGGCTCGAATCATCTGCGCCTCCAAGGCCTTAGCCTATGCCCAGGCTTCTACCGGCCCAAGATGACGCTTATGTCTCGCTCAGAAATGCGGCGGTGGCCTCGATGGCCTCGACTAGGCTCATGCGCTCGACCGTGACCCCTTCGGGCAGGCCGGAAAACAACCGCGTCGGGGCGGCGGCGTCCAGCATCACGAACATCCCGCGATCGTCCGCCCGGCGGATCAGACGGCCAAAAGCTTGGCTGATACGGGCCCTTGCGGTAGAGTCATCATAGCCCTTGCCACCAAAGCGTGCGCGTCGCGCCTTGTGCAGAATATCGGGTCTGGGCCAAGGCACCCTATCAAAAACCAGCAACCGCAGGGACCGGCCCGGTACGTCGATACCGTCCCGGATGGCGTCGGTGCCCAGCAGGCAGGCGTCCTGCTCGGCCCGGAAGATGTCGACCAGGGCCCCGGCCTCCAGCGGGTCGACGTGCTGGGCGTATAGCGCCAGGCCCCGGTCAGCCAGGGGCGCGGCGATCATCTCGTGCACGGCCTTCAGCCGCCGGATGGCCGTGAACAGCCCCAGCCCGCCGCCGCCGGCCGCCAGGAATAGCTCGCGCATCGCCGCCGAAACCTGCCGAGCGTCTTCCTTGTTGACGTCGGTGACCACGATGGCCCGGGCGTTCTTCTCATAGTCGAACGGCGAGACTAGCCGCAGCACCTTGGGCGACTGCGGCATCCGCGCCGCGCCGGTGCGCATCTCGGCCAGGGCGAACGGATCCTCCAGCGCAGGGTCGGTCAGGGTGGCGCTGGTCACCAGCACCCCGTGCGCGGGGCTCAGCACAGCCGCCCGCAACGGCTCGGTCGGATCCACCCAGTGCCGGCGGCATGCGGCGTCGACCACGCGCCCGTAGAGGAACGTCGCCTCGAACCAGTCCACGAACTCCGGGTCGTCCTCGGCGTCCTCGTCGATCGCCTTGAGGATCGAACGCCAGGCCGGCAGGGTCATTCGCGCCCGGCGGTCCAGGCCGCGCAGGGCGCCCTCAATACGCGCTCGCTCCGACGCGCCCAGGTGCTCGGCGTCCTCGTCCAGCACGTCTTCCAGCTGGCGGGCCAGAGCCAGCAGCGGGGCTTCGACCCCGGCCAGGGCCCGGGCCGCCTCACCGGCCCGCTCACGCACCAGATCCACCGCCGGCCGCGCGGCGCATTGCAGCCCCTGCTCGATCCCGCCCCGCTCGCTGCTGCGGGCCCGCAGTTGCTCGATCACGGCCACCAGATAGCTCTCGATCGGTCCGATCGGATTGACCTGACCGTCCGGCGGCGCGACCCGTCCAGACCAGCCCTCGCCCGGAAGGGCGGCGGCCGCGTGCAGCACCGCCGTCAAAGCCTGACGCGCGCCTTCGCGGTCGCCCAAAATGTCCAGCAGCCTGGCCTCCAGACCCCTGCCCCGCCGGCCGCGTCCTTCGGGTCCGCGGATCCAGCGACGCAGCTCGGCCGCCTCCGCCCCGGACAGGGCCGCCGAAAAGGCGCTGTCGGCAGCGTCGAACAGGTGGTGGCCTTCGTCGAACACCACGCGCTTGACCGCCGTGGTCTCGTTGTCGCCCTTCAGCCCGCGCGCCGCCCGCGCGCCGTCGAACGCCGCCTGGGTCAGCACCAGGGCGTGGTTGGCGATGACGATGTCGGCCCGCTTGGAGGCCCGCACCGCCTTCTCGATGAAGCAGATACGATAGTGCTGACAGCCGGCGTGAACGCACTCGCCGCGCCGGTCCACCAGATTGGCCGGGCTGGCCTGCTGCATCGGCGCGATCGAGAACAGCGTCGGGAGCCAGGCCGGGAAGTCGCCGCCGGTCATGTCGCCGTCTCGCGTGGCTCTGGCCCAGCGCGCGGTCAGGGCCAGGCCGATCAGGTCGCCATTGCCCAGTTGCGCGCCGTTGACCTGCTCCTGGAAGTTCAACAGGCAGACGTAATTTTCTCGCCCCTTGCGCACCACCGCCTTGCGGGCCCGCACGGCCGGATCGGGATAGATCGACTGGCTTTCGCGCTCGATCTGACGCTGCAGCGCCCGCGTATAGGTGCTGATCCAGACCGACGGGCCATTGGCCTCGGCCCACAGCGAGGCCGGGGCCAGATAGCCCAGGGTCTTGCCGACGCCGGTGCCGGCCTCGGCCAGCATCATGTTCGGTTCGCCCTCGCGCTCGCGCGGCTGGAACACGAACGCCGCCTCACGGGCATAGGTCGCCTGGGCCTCGCGCACCTCGTCCAGACCCGAGCGTTGCAGCAGTTCGGTCAGGCGCTCGCCCGCCCGTTCCGGATCGATCGGCCGCGTGCCGGATTCGCCCAGCGGGGCCTGGTCTTCCCACTCGACGATGCGCGCCCAGACATCCAGGCCCGAGCTGCGGAACTGGTTGCCAACGGGAGCCGAGCGCAGCGCGCCGATCACAGCCGGTCCCCAGGCCCAGCCGGCCTTGGCCAGGGTCTCGGCGACCGCCAGGGCCTCCTCGCGGGACGGCTGGGGCGTCAGGCGAAGTTCAGCCAGCAGGGCGTCGGCCGAGATCCGCAGGCTGGCCGCCTGCTCGGCCGCACCCTTCGGCTCGGCCAGACCCAGAGCCATCGACAGGCCCACGGCCGACGGCGCGCAGAAGGTCGCCGGCCGGGTGAAGGCGTAGAGCTCCAGCACATCGAACAGTCGGCCGCTGCGCGCGGGGGCATGAAGATTGAGCCGCTTGGCCGTCATGGCCGCGTGGGCGACCAGCACCGGGCCGTGCTCCAGCAGGTCGCGCGCGTCCGGTGCGCGCAGAATCCGGCCCTCGCCGTCGCCATCCGCATAGCCGGCGCGCGGCCCGGGCAGAACGACAAGCGCGGGAGCAAGGTCGAGAGTCGGCGGCGAAGCAGTCACGCGAGTCTGTTAGCACCTTGGCGACGGAAACAGAATGCGAACGGCGTCACACCACGCGCGGGTCTTCGTCGTCGCCGCGTTCGAGCCGGTCGATGGCCTTCTGGGCCTGCTGACGCACGACGGGATCGTCGCTCTCGGCCGCCCGGCGATACATGCTCAAGGCGGTTTCCAGATCGAATCGCACGCCTTCGCCCGCCTCGCACATCGCGCCCAGTCGATAGTAGGCCGGCAGATAGCCATGGTCCGCCGCCAGCTGATACCAACGGATCGCCTCGACATAGTCGACCGGCACGCCTTCGCCGTTGTGGTGCATCACCGCGACATTGGCCATGGCGATGGCCGAGCCGTTGCGCGCGGCGGCGGTGAACAGCTTCAGCGCCTCGGCCTCGTCCTGGGGCACGCCGTCGCCATCGGAATAGAGCGCGCCCAGGTCGTTCATGGCGGCCGACGATCCCGCCGCCACCGCCTTGTTGAGCCAGAAAACGGCCCGGCCCATGTCGGCGCGCACGCCACGTCCATGATGATAGGCGTTGGCCACCTGGAACATGCCGATCTCCGAGCCCCCATCGGCCGCCCGTCGATACCAGCGCAGGGCCTCGGCCAGGTTCTCCTCTATGCCGCCGCCGCCCTCATGGACGATGCCGACATTGTAGAGCCCGTCCAGATCGCCCAGGGCGGCGGCCTGTTTGTAGAAGCCCAAGGCCTTGCGGCGATCCTGCCCAACCTGCTCACCGTCGAAATAGAGATTGCCCAACTCGATCATGGCCTCGGGCGCCCCAGCCGCCACGCCCTGGGCGAGCCAGTGCTGGGCCGCCTGGACGTCGAAGTGGGCAGAGTCCTCGTCGAGATACTCGAACGCCAGATCCACATAGGCCGTCGTGTCGCCCCCCTCGGCGCGCTTCAGCAAGGCGGTGAGGGCCGGATCGGCGACAGGCGCGACGGCAGGCGGCGCCGTGACCTGGCGCGCCTGGGCGTAAGTTGCGCCTCCCAGGGCAACCAGTCCCAACAGGACCACGAGCGCCTTCAAAATCATGACCACCCCAGACAGCGCCTACGATTGTTGCCGCCAGGCGGCAGGCGTCAAGCTTTGCAGCCTGACAGGCGAGTTGCGCCGCGCCGTGCGCGCGCCGTCTGGAAACGGAACGGGAACATGCTATATCGGCGAACAATGTCAGCGGCCGCCGCCCTCCCTCCCTGCTTCCAGGACTGGTTCGCCGCGCGCGGCTGGGCCGCGCGTGCTCACCAGCTGGAGATGTTGGCCAAGGCGCGTGAGGGCAAAAGCGCCCTGCTGATCGCGCCGACCGGCGGCGGCAAGACCCTCGCGGGCTTCCTGCCCAGCCTGATCGAGCTGTCCGAACGGGCTCCGCGCAACACGCCGGCCGGGGTTCACACGCTCTACATCTCGCCGCTCAAGGCCCTGGCGGTTGACGTCGAACGCAACCTGATGACGCCCATCCGCGAGATGGGTCTGAAGGTGGTCGCCGAGAGCCGCACGGGCGACACCGGCGAAAGTCGCAAGGCCCGCCAGCGGATCAGGCCGCCGGACATCCTGCTGACCACCCCCGAGCAGTTGGCCCTGTTCTGCGCCTGGGAAGGCGCGCGCGAGTATTTCTCCGACCTGTCCTGCGTGATCATTGACGAGGCCCACGCCATCTGGCCCTCCAAACGCGGCGATCTGCTGGCCCTGCATCTGGCGCGCCTGCAGCAGTTCGCGCCGAACCTGCGACGGGTGGGCCTGTCGGCGACGGTCGATGATCCAGGGCTGGTGCGACGATGGCTGGGTCCCGGCGGCGAGGACAGCGTCGACCTCGTCCTCGGCTCTGGCGGCGCCCAACCCGTCGTCGAGGTGTTGGTCTCGGGCGGCCGCGTGCCGTGGGCGGGCCACACTGCCGAACATGCGATGGCCGAGGTCTATGAGATCATCAAGAGCTCGAAGACCGCGCTCGTCTTCGTCAACACCCGCTTCCAGGCCGAGTTCGCCTTTCAGAAGCTGTGGGAGCTGAATGACGAGGGCCTGCCCATCGCCCTGCATCACGGCAGCCTGTCGGCCGAGCAGCGGCGCAAGGTCGAGGCCGCCATGGCCCGGGGCGAACTTCGGGCCGTAGTCTGCACCTCGACCCTGGACATGGGCATCGACTGGGGCGACGTGGACCTGGTCATCCAGCTGGCCGCGCCCAAGGGCGCCTCGCGCATGGTCCAGCGGATCGGCCGGGCCAACCACCGCCTGGACGAACCCAGCCGCGCGATCTTCGTGCCGGCCAGCCGTTTCGAGATGCTGGAATGCCGCGCCGCCGCCGACGCCATCCTGGAAAACCACCTGGACGGCGAGCCCGAGCGGATCGGCGCCCTCGACGTTCTGGCCCAGCACGTGATGGGGTGCGCCTGTTCGGAGCCCTTCGATCTGGTGGCGCTACACGACGAGATCCGCACAGCAGGCCCATATGCCGCCCTCTCGTGGGAAGACTTCGAGGCCGTCGTCGATTTCGTCTCGACCGGCGGCTACGCTCTCAAGACCTACGACAAGTTCCGCCGCATCGTGCAGGGCCAGGACGGTCTCTGGCGCGCTCGCAACGCCCAGACCGTGCAGCGCCACCGCATGAACGTGGGCACGATCGTCACGGCGGCTACGGTCAATGTTCGGGTCGGCGGCGGCAAGCGCCCCATGGGCGGACGCAAGGTCGGCGAGGCCGAGGAAGGCTATTTCGAGCAACTGACGCCCGGCGACACCTTCGTCTTCGCCGGTCAGGTCTGGCGTTTCAACGCCATCGTCGGCGCCGACGCCTTTGTCAGCCCCGCCCCGGCCGACGATCCCAAGATGCCCAGCTGGGGCGGCTCGAAATTCCCCCTGTCGACCTATCTGGCCAGCCGCGTCCGCACGATGATGCACAATGAGGGCGAGTGGGCCGCCCTGCCTCCAGATGTGCAGGAGTGGCTGGCCTGGCAGAAGGTGCGCTCAGCCCTGCCGGGCGAGCACGAAATGCTGCTGGAGACCTTCCCGCGCGGGAAGCGCTTTCACATGGTCTGCTATCCGTTCGATGGGCGCATCGCCCACACGACGCTGGCAATGCTGCTGACGCGGCGGCTGGATCGGCTGGGCGTCGGCCCCCTGGGCTTCGTCTGCAACGACTACGCCCTGAACATCTGGTCGCTGAAGCCGATGGACGATCTGGACCTCGACGACCTGTTCGATCAGGACATGCTGGGCGATGATCTGGAGGCCTGGCTGGAGGAAAGCTTCATGATGAAGCGCGCCTTCAAGGCCTGCGCGCTGATCGCCGGCCTGATCGAGCGTCGCTATCCCGGCGAGGAGAAATCCGGCCGGCAGGTGACGTTCTCGACCGACCTGATCTACGACGTCCTGCGTCGTCATCAGCCCGACCACCTGCTGCTCCGCTGCGCGCGGCAGGACGCCGCCAGCGGCTTGCTGGACGTCGCGCGGCTGGGCGACATGCTGGCGCGGGTGAAGGGTAACATCCGCAATGTCAGACTGGATCGCGTCTCGCCCTTCGCCGTACCGCTGATGCTGGAGATCGGACGCGAGCGCGCCCCCGGAGATGCGGCCGGCGAGATGATCCTGGCCGAGGCCGAGGAAGACCTGATCGCAGAGGCCATGGCTTGACGCGGTTTGAAGCCAGCGCCTGTGGCGGGCTGCGCATCGAACTGGCCGGCGCCAGCGTGATGCTGCGCGGCTCTGGCGCGCTGTGGCTGGAAACCGAACGCACCCTGGTGGTGGCGGACCTGCATTTCGAGAAGGGTAGCAGCTATGCCGCCCGCTTTGGGCAGATGCTGCCCCCGTACGACACCCGCGAGACGCTGGATCGACTGGATCGCGAGATCGCCGCGCTTTCGCCCGCTCGCCTTATCTTCCTGGGCGACAGCTTCCATGACGACCAGGGTGAAGGCCGCCTGGCGGCCGATGACGCCGAGCGGCTGCGAACCCTGGCGCGCGGGCGGGAACTGATCTGGGCGGTGGGCAATCACGACGAGGAGGGTCCGCGCGCCCTGCCCGGGGAGGTTGTCGACGAAACCTCGATCCTGGGTCTGGTTCTGCGACACGAACCTCAAGACGGCCTGCAGCCCGGCGAAGTGGCCGGTCACCTGCATCCAGCGGCCAAGGTGTCGAGCGGCCGCAGCAGTGTGCGGCGGCGCTGTTTCGTGACCGACGGCTCGAGGCTGATCCTGCCGGCCTTTGGCGCCTATACGGGCGGGCTGAACGTCCTGGATCGGGCCTTTTCAGGCCTGTTCGGCGGCCCTGTCCTGGCGGGCGCCCTGGGGAAGCAGAAAGTTCACGCGATCGGACCACGCTCCCTGCGGCCCGACTAGGGACTACATATGAAGGGCCTGCTCAAGGGCGAAGGCCAGCGAGATGGCGGCGCCGGAGGTCAGCAAGGTTCGCATCCTGGGTCGCCAGGCCGGCCCGTCATGGTCGGTCACGTCCCAGACCCATTGCAGCAGGAAGACCAGCAGGAAACCCGACAATTGCCAGGCCGGCTCGAAGCGAAGCTCGCCGAGCAGAAGACCGAAGCCAGCAAGCGGAAACAGCAGCGAGAGACCCAGAACCAGCCATCTCGGACTGGGGTTTTCAATCTCGAGCCCGGTTCGCACGCCGCCAAAATACGAGACCATGGCGGTCGAATAGGCGAGCAAGGAAATCAGCGCGCCCCTCTGCGATCCAGGAGGGCCATAGCAGAAGAGGCCGGAGGCCACGAAAAAGGGTATCAGGGTCGCGAGCCCGAACACCCACACCGCCGGCGGCGCCGGTACGCGATCCGCCACTGGCTCGCTCATGAATCAACTCCTCCGGAAGGCCGCCCCCGCGACCTCCCATACCCCGGGCGCGACTATACTCACACGCGCCTAGAGGTCCACGGACGATATTTGCCGAATGGATTCAAGCGTCCACGCAATGATGGTCCCGTCGCGCGGGTCAGCGCGTGTAGACCGAAAGCCGGTTCAGGGTTTCGCCGTCCAGCGCGCCCGACGATGGCAGGCCCTGGTCGCGCTGATAGGCGGCGATCGCCATGCGCAGGGCGGGTGACGCCACACCGTCGCGCGGCCCCTGATAATAGCCCAGCTGTGACAGCACGCGCTGAGCCGTACCAAGCCCGGCCGAGGCCGGCGCCGTGGCGGTGCTGGTCGCCACCGAGGCGTTGATGGTCTGGGCGCGGAAGGCCATGGCCGAACGGTCGGCCGTGCGCTGGGCCTCGGCGGTCAGTTGCGGACGCAGAGCCGTGGCGCGAGCCTTGGAGGTAGAGTCCCCGGCCCGGCCGGCGATCACGTACCACTTGTAGGCCTCGGCGGGGTTCTGACTGACACCCCAACCGCCTTCGTAAAGCTGCGCCAGGTTGAACTGGCTATCGACCAGACCCTGATCGGCGGCCTTGCGGAACCAGCTGGCGGCCGTGGTGGAGTTCTTGGCCCCGCCGTCGCCCTTGAAATAGAACAGGGCCAGGTTGTGCATGGCGCGCGGGTCGCCGGCAGTGGCGGCGCGTTCAGTCCAGCGGCGAGCCTCGACGAGGTCCTTCTTCACGCCGCCCTCGCCCATCTCGTACATCTTGCCGAGATAGAACTGGGCGCGCGGCAGGCCGAGATTGGCGGCCTTTCGCATGATCTCGACGCCGGAGCGATCCTTCGCCTCGATCTTGCGGACGCCCTCGTCAAACAGCGCCTGGGCGTTCTCCTGCGGCGGCGCGGGCGGCGGCGGGGTGGCGTCGGTCGCGGTCGGGGTGACCAGTTGAGGCGACAACGCGACGGCGGCGCGGGGCATGCCGGGCGTCGTGTCGGCTTCCGCCGTGCGGATCTCGACCTCGGACTTGCGGCCGGCGATGGATTCGGCGACGCGATCAGGAACCTGGCCCTTACCACGATCGGGCAGCAACAGGCCCGCCACACCCGCGCCCATGGCGCCGGCGACGCCGAACACCATCAGAGCGGTGGCGACCGTGGAGCCGACCCGGCGCTTGGGCGCCTTGATCGAGGTCTTGGACCCAAAGCCCGCGAACAGCGAGGTCCGGGCAGGCTTGTCCTTGGCCGGCTTGTCCTTCTTGGCCTTGACGTCAGCGACGGCTGCAGCGCGAGCGGCGGCCCGGGCCTGCTCAATCACTTCGCGGGTGGACAGCGGACGCGACGGATCGGCGGACTCAGGAGCGGAGAAGGTCCCAAAGTCAGATGCTGGCGCGACGCGTTCAACGGCTTCGGAGGGCTCCTGACCGACAAAGCCGTCAGCGGCCTCATAGTCTTCGTCGTCGAAGCTGGGCGGCTCGGGATCGACCGCCGGGAAGGCGGCGACTTCGAACACAGGGGCGCGCGCCACGGGCGGGGGTGCGTTGAACACGTCCTCGTCCACGGCAGGCTCGCCACCGAAGGAATAGCTGCTGGTCGCGAACGGCGAGACCGCCGGGGCGCGAACGACAGGCGCGGGCGCGATAGCGGCGGCCTGGACCGGCGTCTCGGCCAGCTTGCGCTGGGCGTCGCTGAGGCGGGTGTCGATCTTCTCGCGCGCTTCATCGAGCATGCGGGCGGTGCGCTCTTCGCTCTGGCGGATCCGGTCGATCAGTTCCTGCGACGAACGCTCGTGGCGCTGATTGAGCCGGTCGGTCACGCGAGTGACCTGTTCGCCGACATCGTCGATGGCCAGAGCGTTGCGGCGTTCAGCGTTGCCGATACGCTCTGCGAGCTTCTCGGTGATGCGGGCGATTTCCGTGCCGAGCTTTTCCAGAGCCTGGGCCTGGACGCTGTCGGCGCGGTTCAGCTTGTGCTCGACGGTCGCAGCGATGCGGGCCACCTCGCCGCCGACCTGTTCGATGGCGGCGGCGTTGCGGCTCTCTGCCGCCTGGACCCGACGATTGAAGGCGTCGGCGACGCCGACCACTTCGCGGCCCATGCGCTCGATGGCCCTGGCCGAGCGCTGCTCGGCGGCCTGGACGTGAGCGGCCATCTCGCCGAGCTTCTTGTCCATGCGATCGAAGCGACCATCAGCGCTGTCACCCAGCTTGGTCGCCATTTCGAGCCGCGCGGCCTCCATGCGCCTTGTCAGGTCGCCGGCCAGCTGGTCGAGACGCTCCTGGACGCCTGAAGTCGGGTTCGCGCCCTCGACAGCCTGAAGGCGGCCGTCCAGGGCGGAGAAGGATGAGCCCAGTTCGCGCAAGGCTTCTGCGGTGCGGGTCTCGGCGGCTTCCAGGCGCTGGCCCAGACGCGCGACGACTTCCTCTACGACGGATGACGGGTCGCTGGTCGCGGCGGCCGGTTGGGCGTCGAGGCGGGCTTCCAGAGCGGAGATGGCTTCGCGTGTGCGCGCTTCGCCTTCATAGAGATGCCCGGCGACCTTGCCGAGCGCACCTTCGAGCGCGCGCAGAGCCTCGGCGGAACGCGGTCCGACCGCCTCGGCTTCCATCCGGCGCAGGCGTTCGGTCGAACGGGCCTGCTCGGTCTTGATGTCATCGACCGCGCCCTCGAAACGGGCGGCGACGGCGATCTGCTCACGTTCGGACAGGGCCAGACGGCTGAGCGCGCCGCGCACCGACTGATCGATGCCATTGATGGCGGCGGCCGAACGTCCTTCTGCGGCTTCGATGCGGTCCGTCAGACGATCGAGCGCAACGGCGACGCGACCGACTTCGTCGGCGGGGTGTTCGGCGATCTCGATACGTGGCGGCGTGTCGCCGTCGGTCGCGATGTGGAGATAAGGCTTGGCGGAACGGTCCTGCGCACCGCCGACAAAGGCGTCGACAGCAGCGGCGTCGCCCTGTCCTTCACCCTCGATAATCATGCGGTTGAGCCACTCGCCCAACGTCATGCCGGAGCGACGCGCAAGGTCCTTTGCGACCTCACGTGCCTTGGGGTCTATCCCCTTTACGCTCCATGGCGCTGCGGCCGTCATACGAATCGTTCTCCCCGCACTTGGGGACCAACGCTAGTCACCGATTCCTGGGGTGTAAACGCGACCAAATAGCTAAATCTAGTAGGTTTACGATTCACAAGTGGAGGAATCGGGACGCAGCTTTAACCATCTTTACCTTGGTTAAAAAGCAAGGGGGTTAACGCGGGTTAACCATTTGCCAGGCTGATTGTCGCAGGGCATGGAAGGCGCATGGACCTGCCATTCACCGTCGCCGCCCTGGTTGTGCTGCTGATCCTCGCCGTGGTCTGCGGATGGCGTGGCGCCCGCCCGGCCAATATCTTGAAGGGCCCGCGCATGATGCCGTGGCGCCCGCTGATGATGGTCTGCGTGGTGGCGATGATGCTGCTGCTGGTCCACCTTCTGAACCTCCTGGGCATGCAAACAGGCAACCAGACGCGCTATTAGGTCGCGGGCCGCTTTGGTCGCTTGGTCAGACCGCTGACACCGCCCGAAGACAACAGACCGATGTCGGCCAGCAGAAATGGGATCGCCCACTTTCGCGGCGCGGCAATATAGCGCGGCTGCCAGACGGGGTCGTACTTGTCCTTGTACCGGCGCACGCCCTGGAAATTGTAGATCTCTTCTCCGCGCTCATAGAGCAGGCGCCCCACGCGCGACATGATCGGCGCCAGCGGACGGTCCTCCAGCCCCGCCAGAGGAGCCATGCCGAACTCAAAGGCCAGATAACCTTCGTCGCGACCCCACTGCAGGAGTTCGACGAACAGATAGTCCATCACGTTCTTGGGCGCTTCGTCGGAATAGCGCATCAGGTCCATGGAGAAGGCGGACTTGTGCGCTGTCGTCCACAGTGTGGCGAACGCGACAATCTTGCCCTCTGAGCGAACCAGAGCCACTGGGAACTCGGCCACATAGCGCGGATCGAAGCCGCCCATGGAGAAGCCCTTCTCGCCACCAGCGTGATGGCCGAGCCAGGCGTCCGAAATCGTCTTCAGCTCCTCCATCGGCGCCTCGCCAGCCGGGAGGACCTCAAAAGCCGCCCCGCCCTCGCCCGCCTTGCGCCAGTTGCGGCGCAGAACCTCGCGGCGGCGGCCCACCAGGGAGAAAGCCGCCAGCGGCACGGCGGCGCTTTCCCCTGTCTTCTGGATGGCCAGACCCAGATCAATGGTGTCAGGCAGGTCGTCAGGACCCAGGGCATAGAAGCCTGCGCGCGCCGCATGGGCGTCGGCCAGTTCCCGGAAGCGCCAGAACAACTCCATCCGCTCATCGCGGCGACCGACGGGCGGGCCCAGGGCGATCCAGGAGCGACGGCGCACACCGAACATCAGAAAGCTTTCGCCCGAGGCCGAGAACAGGAACCGCTTGTCGCCCAGCAGCGCCAGATTAGAGCCGGGCTCTGCGTCCTCGGCCTTGGCGAGAATGGCGCGAACCCGGTCGAATTCAGGATCGGTGTCATCGACGACAGGCGGCATGGCCGGGGTCGCGATCAACCGCCACACCCCGATGGCCAGCAGCACGATGCCGGCGGCCACCGACGAGCGCAGGGCCCGGGCGGCGTCCTGGTCGCCCATCAGGCGCATCCACGACTTGTCGGCATATTCGGTGTGGGTGAAGATCCACCAGCCGCAGAAGGCCGCGCCGCCCAGGGCTGCGGCCGCCGACAAAAGCCAGCCCGGCGTGATCTCCATCCGGAACAGCGCCGCCTTGCGCGGGAACGCTTCATGGAACGGCAGGATGAGCAGGCAACACAGCGTCAGAAGCGCTGTCTCTTCCCAGTTCAGGCCCTTGAAAATGGCCAGAACCGCCGCTGCGGCCAGGGTGATGACCGCAGCCCACCACGCGCCGTCGAGGCGCGACCGCAGGCCAAAGGCCAGCAGCAGCAAGACAAGACCCAGGATCGACGAGACGAAGTGGCTGATCTCGATCAGCAGGTCAGGCGCGAACGCGAGAAGAAGTGCAAAGCGCGTCGGCTCGGACGGCGTCGCGCCGGAGGTCAACAGCATAACCCCGGCCGAGACGGCGAGGATGGCCGAGAGGGTCGGCGCCATCGCCAAGGCCGCCGGTCTGAATTCAGGCGCTGACATCAAGAACCCGGATCGGCGAATCCCCTGCGGGACCCCACGTGGCTCTCGTATACGCCGGAACATGTGACGCGGTCGCCCGCCTTGCGATAAACGATCGTTTGAATCGGCTTGCCCGGCGCGCCCGGTCGCGTAGTCTGGTGACGCGCGGCGTGCCAGACACGCCGAAAGATGACGATCCCAAGGGAGAGACGACCATGGCCGACTTCGGTGCAACCGAACTCGACGCCTTCCGGGCCGAGACCCGCGCCTGGCTGGAAGCCAACTACCCGCCGTCGCTGCATGCGCCGATGGGTGAGGACGACGCCCCATGGGGCGGTCGCAAGATGGTCTGGAAGAATCCCGACGCCAAGGTGTGGCTGGATCGCATGGCAGAACGCGGCTGGACCGCGCCGATGTGGCCCGCAGAATATGGCGGCGGGGGACTCTCCAAGGCCGAAAACAAGGTACTGGAGCAGGAGCTGCGCCGGATCAAGGCTCGGCCGGCCCTGATGAGTTTCGGGGTCTGGATGCTGGGCCCGGTGCTGCTGGAATACGCCACCGAGGAACAGAAGAAGAAGTTCATCCCCGGAATCGTGCGCGGCGAGACCCGCTGGTGCCAGGGCTATTCCGAACCCGGCGCGGGCTCCGACCTCGCAGCCCTGCAGACCAAGTGCGAAGACAAGGGCGACCACTATCTGATCAATGGCCAGAAGGTCTGGACCAGCTATGCCGATCAGGCCGACTGGATCTTCTGCCTGGTGCGCACCGACACCACCAAGAAGCACGAAGGCATCTCGTTCGTGCTGTTCGACATGACCACGCCCGGAGTCGATCCGCGTCCGATCAAGCTGATCAGCGGCTCCTCGCCCTTCTGCGAAACCTTCTTCGACAATGTGAAGGTTCCCAAGGACCAGCTGGTCGGCAAGCTCAACGGCGGCTGGGACATCGCCAAGCGCCTGCTGCAGTACGAACGCCAGAACATCTCGGCCAGCGGCTTCGGCGGCGGCGGCGGTCTGGACCTGGTCGACGTGGCCAAGAAGGAGATCGGCGTCGACGAGACCGGTCGTCTGGCTGACGGCGACCTGCGGGCGCGCATCGCCGCCCACCGGATGGACGCCCACGCGTTCGCCCTCACGGTGCGTCGCGCCGAGCAGGAATCCAAGACCGGCAACGGCCCCAGCGCCGCCGTCTCGATCATCAAGTACGCCGCCGCCAAGATGAACCAGGAGCGCTACGAGCTGATGGTCGAGGCCATGGGCCTGCAGGGCCTGGGCTGGGAGGGCGAAGGCTTCAGCAAGGACGAATTGACCGTCACGCGCGGCATGCTGCGCTCGAAGGGCAATTCGATCGAGGGGGGCACCAGCGAAGTGAACCTCAACGTCGTCGCCAAGCGCGTGCTCGGCCTGCTGGATCACCAGTAGCCGATGCTGACCTTCTGGTACGAGTTCGCCTCGACCTACTCCTACCCGGCGGCCATGCGCATCGAGCGACTGGCCGCCGAGGCGGGGGTGGCTGTCGCCTGGCGGCCTCTGCTGATTGGACCGCTGTTTCACGAGCAGCAGGGCCTGACCGACAGCCCCTTCAACAGCTTCCCGGTCAAGGGCGCCTATATGTGGCGCGACCTGCAGCGGGTCTGCGACCGGGAAGGTTTGCCACTGGTCCGTCCCAGCCAGTTTCCGCGCAACGGCATGCTGGCGGCGCGTGTCGCCATCGTCGGACTGGAGGACGGCTGGACGCCAGCCTTCAGCCAGGCGGTCTATCAGGCCAATTTCGTCGACGATCAGGACATCAGCGACCCCGCCGTTCTCGCCCCGCTGATCGCGGCGGTGGGCGCAGGGCCCGAGCATGCTCTGGCCGCCGCGGCGAGCGATCCGGTCAAGGCTCGCCTCAAGGATCACGTCGCCGAAGCCCGCCGCCTGGGCGTGTTCGGCGCGCCAAGTTTCGTCACCGCCGACGGCGAGCTCTTCTGGGGCAACGACCGTCTAGAACAGGCCCTGGAATGGGCCGTCCATCATCAATCGAGGGAGCACGCCTGACATGGCCGTCCTGACCGAAGAACAGACCATGCTGCGCGACGCGGCCAAGGGCTGGACCACTGACAGCGCGCCCGTCGGCGCCCTGCGCAAACTGCGCGACAGCAAGTCGGGCGCAAGCTTCGACCCCGCCGCCTGGTCCGAAATGGGCCAGATGGGCTGGGCCGGGGTGATCGTCCCCGAAGAGCATAACGGCTCGGCCTTCGGCTATCTGGGTCTGGGCCTGGTGCTGGAAGAGACCGGGCGCAACCTGGTCGCCTCTCCCCTGCTCTCTACCGCCCTGATCGCCGCCTCGGCCCTGAACCTGGCGGGAACCGACGTCCAGAAAACCGCCTGGCTCGACAGGATCGCCTTGGGCGAAGCGGTCGCCACCCTGGCCGTGGACGAGACCTCTCACCACGCCCCCGCCCGTACCGCGCTGGCGGCGACCAAGGCGGGCGATGGCTTTGTCCTCAACGGCTCCAAGACCTTCGTGATCGACGGCGAAGCCGCTGACTTGCTGATCGTCGCGGCGCGCACCGGCGGCAAGCCTGGCGACACCGACGGCCTGACCCTGTTCCTCGTACCCGGCGACGCGGCCGGTGTGACCCGAACGCACCTGGCCCTGGCGGATTCGCGCGGCGCGGCGCAGATCACGTTCAAGGACGTGTCAGTCGGCGCTGACGCTGTGCTGGGCCAAGTCGACAAGGGCTGGGCGGTGCTTGAGCCGACCCTGGATCGCGCCTATGCCGGCATCGCCGCCGAAATGCTGGGCACCGCAAACGCCGCCTTCGACATCACCCTGGACTACCTGAAGACCCGCACCCAGTTCGGACAGGTCATCGGCACATTCCAGGCGTTGCAACATCGGGCGGCCAAGCTGTTTACCGACCTGGAGACCACCCGTTCATGCGTCGAGGCTGCACTCGAAGCCTTTGATGCGGGCGGCGACACCCGCGCCCTGGCCTCGCTCGCCAAGGCAAAAGCCTGCGAAGTGCTGCACCTGGCCTCCAACGAAATGGTCCAGATGCATGGCGGGATCGGCATGACCGACGCCCACGATTCCGGACTCTACATGAAGCGCGCCCGCGTGGCCGAGGCGCTGTTTGGCGGCGCGGCGTTCCATCGCGACCGCTACGCACGCCTTCAAGGCTTTTGATCGTCCCCGCCCATCCCCTGAACAAGGGATGGGCGGCCCTCTCCAAGGCCGCATTTCATTGGTCGGCATAGCGGAGCGATGCTCGGCTGAGAGCCATGGCGTGAGAATGCTATGACGCGGCTCGGCAAGGCGATCAGCGCCTGAGCCAACGCCCCTAGGTTAGAGATACGCTAGCGCTTGCGGATCGGCATTGGCGCGTGGGCCAGCCGTAGCAGATTGGCTGCACCCGGAGCACCGAAGGGCGTGCCCGCCACGATCAACAGGCGCTCTCCCGGCGCCACCAGTCCCAGTTCCAGCGCTCGGCTGGCCGCGTCGGTGGTGACGACCTCAAGGCTGTCAGGCTGGGCGCTGACGCGCGGTTCAACGCCCCAGACCAGCGTCATGCGGCGCACGGCGTTGATCTCGGGCGACAAGGCCAGAACCGGCTGAAGCGGGCGCTCGCGCGCCAGACGACGGGCCGTGGCGCCGGTCGTGGTGAACGCCACCAGGCACTTGGTCGAGCCGGCCTTGGCGGCGCCCGCGGCGGCAACCACCAGAACATCCGCATCGTCGTCCTGATGCGGCTGCTCGGCCTGCATCAGCTCAGGCCAGCGCGGATCGCGCTCAACCCGCTCAATGATGCGGTTCATCATCGAGACGGATTCCTCAGGATAGTCGCCGGCGGCGGACTCGGCCGACAGCATGACCGCATCCGCGCCCTCGTAGACCGCATTGGCGACGTCCGAAGCCTCAGCCCGGGTGGGGGTCGGCGAACTGGTCATGGATTCCAGCATCTGGGTGGCGACGATCACCGGGATGCCGCGCTCGCGCGCCGCCCGCAGGATGATTTTCTGGGCGACCGGCACCTCTTCGGGCGCCATCTCGACGCCAAGGTCGCCCCGCGCGACCATCACGCCGTCACACAGGTCCAGGATCGCGCCTAGGCATTCCAGCGCCTGGGGCTTTTCGATCTTGGCCAGCACGGCGGCGCGACCTTCGACGATGCGGCGCAATTCGGCCATGTCTTCCGGAGCCTGCACAAACGACAGGGCGACCCAGTCGACACCCAGACGCAGGGCGAAAGCCAGATCCTCGCGGTCCTTCGGCGTCAGGGGCGACATCGGGATGACGACATCCGGCACCGCCACGCCCTTGCGCTCCGACAGCTTGCCGCCGTTGACCACCTTGGTGTTGGCATAGCCAGGCCCGGCGTCGGTGACCGTCATCCGCAGCTTTCCGTCGTCCAGCAGCAGGGTCGCGCCAGGACGCATAGCCACCAGAATTTCCGGATGCGGCAGGCAAACGCGCGTCTCGTCGCCGGGCGTAGCGTCGTCGTCGAAACGGAACGTCTGGCCGGCCTTCAGCTGCACTGGCCCGTTGGCGAACTTGCCGACGCGCAGCTTGGGTCCCTGCAGGTCGGCCAGAATACCCAGCGGCCGACCGACAATAGGCTCGGCCGCGCGGATCGCGGCATAGACGGCGGCATGGGTCTCATGCGCGCCGTGGCTGAAGTTCAGGCGGAAGACATCCGCCCCGGCCCTGGCCAGCGTGATGATCATCTCCGGCGAACTCGAGGCCGGGCCAATGGTGGCGACGATGCGGGAACGACGCGCGCGGATCATGCGGCCGCTCCTTCTAGGAAAGCATGGGGTGCTGGGGTCAGGGGCAGACGGCGTCGCCCTCGTTGGAGGCCAGCCGGATTTCGGTGAAGGCCAGAGCAAACCGTCCGGTCGTCGACAAGGCAAACGGGGAGGAAACATGCTCCATGTCCGCGCCCTTGGCCTTGAAACAGGAAAGTTTGATCTTGGCCGTACGCCATTCGCCAATTTTCCCGCTGGAGAAAGTTGACGTTACGTCTAGCGCCGCGCCGCAGGATTCGCCACAGGCGATCGCCAGGGAAACCGGTTTCTCCGGCGCGACATCGACCCGGTAGCGGATCGACACAGCCATGTCGCCGGTGGTCTGGCGGGACAGGTCCACGGCTTGGCCCATGACCTGGAGCGCGCCATTGCCCTCTCCGCTCCATTCGGCGAGACGCGCATTCTCCTGGGCGCCGGCGTCGATCGGCCGGACCGCCAGCGCTCCGCCGATGTTCAGGGTCCAGGGGGCTGGTGCGCGGCCAGCAATGAAATAGCGGTCGACATTGACGGCCGCCGACACCACGCCGGGATCTTCCGACAAGGTCGCGACCTTGCCAGGCTTGGCGTAGCTCAGGCCGTAGCCATAGGCGAACTGCGGATCATAACCGGCATCACCGCGATTGAGCGGCGCCTGGTTGGCGCGCTTGGGCCAGGAGAAAGAGAGCTTGCCCTTGAAGTCATGGCGCGGCTTGCCGGCCTTGTCGCCGATCAGGACATCCGCGACCCCGCCGCCCTCGCTGCCCGGAAGCCAGGCGGCGACAAAGGCGTGAGAGGCATTGATCTCGGGATTGGTCCAAAGCGGACGACCGGTCAGGAACACAGCGACCACGGGGATACCCTGGGCCTTGAGTGACTTGATCAGGGCCAGGTCCGTCTTGTCGCCGGGCTGATATTCCAGATTGGTCACATCGCCCTGGAACTCGGCATAGGGGTTCTCGCCAAACACGACCACCGCCACATCGGGACGGGTCTTGAAGACACCGTCGCGGGCCAGTTCAGCCTGTCCACCGCTCGCCTTCACCGCGTCGGCTATGCCGGCATAGATGGACTGGCCGCCCGGGAAGTCGCTGTTCTTATTGCCCGTGCCTTGCCAGGTCAGGGTCCAGCCGCCGGCCTGTTTGCCGATGTCGTCGGCGCCGTCGCCGGCGACCAGCACCTTGGCCGAACTCTTGATCGGCAGAATGCCCTGATTCTTCAGCAGCACCAGTGACTTGCGAACAGCTTCTCGCGCCACGGCCCTATGCTCGGGCGCACCCAGCAGTTCGAACTTACCTTCCAGGGGGCGCTTGCCGTCGAACAGGCCCGCCTTGACCTTGACGCGCAGCACGCGGCGCACGGCGTCGTCGATGCGAGCCATCGGGATCGTGCCGTCCCTCACCTGGGCCAGGGTGTTGTCGAACAGGCCCTTCCAGCTGTCGGGCGCCATGACCATGTCCATGCCGGCGATATAGGCCTGCGGACAGTTGGTGTTGGTGCAGCCATCGACTTGGCCGTGGGCGTTCCAGTCGCCGACGATGAAGCCTTCGAAGCCCATGCGCTCCTTGAGGACGCCCGTCTGCAGGCTCTTGTTGCCGGTGTGCTTGACCCCGTTCCAGCTGGAGAAGGAGACCATCACGGTCAGGATCCCGGCGTCGATGGCGGGCGGATAGCCCTGGGCGTGCAATCGGATCAGGTCCTGCTCAGAGATCAGGGCGTCGCCCTGGTCCTTGCCGCCCTCGGTGCCGCCATCGGCAACGAAGTGCTTGGCCGAGCCGACCACATGGTCCGTGGCAAGGGCTTGCCCGGATTTGAGAACCCCCTGCAGGCCCAGGGTCATGGGACCCGAATAGGTCTTCACCACCTCTGGGTCCTCGGCATAGCCCTCATAGGCTCGCCCCCAGCGCTCGTCGCGCGGCACGGCCACAGTGGGGCCGAACGTCCAGTCGGCGCCGGTCGCGGCGACCTCGGCGGCGGTGACCTCACCGATGCGGCGGATCAGGTCCGGGTCGCGCGCGGCTCCCAGGCCAACATTGTGCGGGAAGACCGTCGCGCCGACGATGTTGTTGTGACCATGCACGGCGTCAATGCCGAAGATGATCGGGATCGCTGTGTGACCGTCGCGCTTCTCAAGCGCCACGGCGCGATAGGCCTTGATCCAGTCCACCCATTTTGCCGGCGCGGCGCGGTCGTCTCCGCCCGGCGCGGTGTTTCCGCCCGCCTCGACCGAACCCAGCGGGTATTTCCGTAGCTCGTCCGGCGTGATCGCGGAGCCGTCGGCCATGATGGTCTGCCCCACCTTTTCTTCAAGGCTCATGCGCGACATCAAGTCGGTGATGAAGGCCTCGGTCCTGGCGTCGGTGATCGACTTGGGGCTCGCCGCTTTGGGCCAGAGTTCGGGATGCGCCAAGGCCGACGGCGTCTGGGCGACCCCTACACCGCCGAGGCTTCCGGCGATCAGAAGAGCGAGAACCGAGGCGTGGGCGGAGCGGCGAGGAGCGAGCATGAAACTTCCCGTGGTGGCGCGGAGCCGGCGCAAATCGGCCGGCAAGAAGAAAAGGCTCGACGCAGCGCGCAGGTGCGCCGCGTCGAGAAGCACGCGCCTAGAGGCCCCGACACGAGGCGACGACCAGCGAACACGCGCGGTCCGGCGAAATATGTAGCGAGATCAAGGTCTCCTCCGGACGCCGCTTGAAAGCGACGTTCTTGGTTGGGGCTATGACAACGCAATCAGACAGCGCTGTCAACTACGATCTATCTCCCTGGCGTCTCGTAGCGGCTAGACCGCCGCCGGACCTGTCGATTCACGGACCACCAGTTCGAAATCCAGCAGCTTCGAGGGCGGAAGCTCCCCTTCGTCCCACGACACCCCGTTCAGCAGCATGTCGGCCGCCGCCCCCGCCATCGCGGCGATCGGCTGGCGGACGGTGGTCAGCTGCGGCCAGACAACCTTGGCGCCCGGTGTGTCGTCGAACCCGGCCACGGACAGGGTTTCGGGCACATTCAGCCGCAGTCGGTTGGCGACGGCCATGACGCCCAGCGCCATGTCGTCATTGCTGGCGAACACGGCCGTGGGCCGGTCGCCGCCGGTCAGCAACCGTTCTGCCGCCTCAAAGCCGGAGCGGAACGAGAAGTAGCCCTGCTCCACCCGCTCAGGCCGAACCGTAAGGCCGCTATCGGCCATCGCCTCCATGAAGCCCTGATGGCGCAGATGCGAAGCGCCGTGATCGGGGTGGCCGATGATAAAGCCAATATCGCGGTGACCCAGTTCGATCAGGTGCTTGGTCATCTCATAGGCGGCCAGCCGGTCGTCCATGCCGACCCGGGCTGAACGATCCAGGTCGCTGCCGGGCGAGATGCGCACATACGGCACCTGCTCCCGCTCCAGCGCCGCCAGCACGACAGGATGGTCACAGACGGGCGCCGTGAGGATGACGCCGTCCATCCGCAGGGTCGCCAACATGGGCGCGACCTGATCCTCGACATTGTCGGCCGTGGAATCGAGCGGCTCGACAATGAGGTGGTAGCCCTCCTCCCGGCACCGCGCGATGGCGCCCAGCTGGACATCGGTGATGTAGCCGGGGCTGGGGTTGTCGAAGAAGACGCCAATCAGATAGGCCTTCGATCCCGCCAGGCTGCGGGCCGAAATATTGGGGCGATAGTGCAGCGCCGCCACCGCCGCCTGCACCCGATCGCGGGTGTCGGCCTTGACGTTGGGTTCGCGATTGAGGACGCGCGAGACAGTCTTGATCGAGACGCCCGACTGTCGGGCGACATCATGGATAGTGATCTTCGAGCTCAATTCCGCCCCTCGCGCTAGAGCCTTTTGGGGCTCTAAATCATGCTTTGAGCGTGGCAGACGCCGAAACCGGCGCCCACTCTCGGCTGCCACGCTCGCCGATTCATTCGGCTTGTTCGGCAATAAGCCATGACAGCCTTGTCATGGCGAGCCCCTGCGCGCGCGTAAGGGCAGCCTTGAGCTAGGAGATTGAGGCGTATCCTTCCGGCGTAAGGGCCACAGCCGCTCCGATCAAGGCGGTATAGGGATGCATGACCACATGGGTCGGTATGGCTTTCATGTAGTCGACAAACCGGCCCTTGGCCTCGAAGCGGGCGCGGAACGGGCCGGTCTCCAGCAATTCGACAATCTTGGCGCCGATGCCGCCTGCGATGAACACGCCGCCTCGGGCCCCAAGGGCCAGAGCCAGGTCCCCCGCCGTCGAACCGAGAATGGCGCAGAACCGGTTCACGGTCGCCAGACTGTCGGCGCAACCGCCCAGAGCCCGCTCGCTGATCTGCTTGGCCGGCAGAGACTCGACCTTGCGGCCCTCGGCGGCAGCCAGGATCGTGTGCAGATCCTCCATGCCAGGGCCAGACAGGATGCGTTCGATCGACACCCGGCCGAACTGCTTGGTCAGGGCGCGCAGGATCTCGATCTCAATGTCGTCGGTCGGTGCGAAGGCGATGTGGCCACCTTCCGTCGTCAGAGGCGTATCGACCCCATGGCGGCGGGCCATGCCGGCGACGCCAAAGCCCGTGCCAGGACCCAGAATCGCCAGATCCCCCTCACCCGAGGTCGGCAAGCTACCGATCTGGCGCAGATCCTTGGGGGACAGGCGCGGCGCAGCCAGGGCCTGGGCCGTGAAGTCATTGATCAGGGTCGCCTTTCGAAAGCCGCCTGCCCGGCGCAGACTGTCTTCCGAGATCCGCCAGTCCAGATTGGTCATATGGACCGTGCCGTGCTCGATGGGCCCCGCCACAGCGACCACGGCCTGATCGGGATGCTTGACCCCGACCTTGTGCAGATAGTCCTCGATGGCCTCTTCGGCCGTGGCGTAGTCCTCGCCCTTATAGGCCGTCGGTTCGATCAGGCGGGGATCAGGCCCGTCGAATTCCACCAGGGCGAAACGCGCGTTGGTTCCGCCGATGTCGCCGACCAGGCCAAGCCCGCCGTCCTTCAAGCCGTTCATCTAGACTGCTTCCTCAAGCAAACAGCACGGAAGCGCCGTGGTCGGCAGGGCCGACCCCCGCACGCATCCAGCCGAACAATTCCCGCCCAAAGCCCGGCTTGGACGCCGGGACGTTTGCCGGAGTCCGAGCGAGCAAGGTCGCCTCGTCCACCAGCACTTTCAGTTCGCCATTCGCAGCGTCGACCGTGATGACGTCGCCGTCCTGAACATAGGCCAGCATACCGCCCTTGGCGGCTTCCGGCGTGACGTGGATCGCCGCTGGGGTCTTGCCCGAAGCGCCCGACATGCGGCCGTCGGTGACGAGCGCCACCTTGAAGCCGCGGTCGAGCAGCACAGAGATCGACGGCGACAGATTGTGCAGTTCCGGCATGCCGTTGGCGGCCGGACCCTGGAAGCGCATCACCACCACGACGTCGCGGTCCAGTTCACCGCGCTTGAAGGCGGCGATGAAGTCTTCCTGTTCCTGAAACACCGCCGCCGGCGCGGTGATGGTGTGATGCTCGGGTTTCACGGCCGAGATCTTCATCACCCCGCGACCGATATTGCCGCCCAGCATGCGCAGGCCGCCCTCGGGACTGAAGGCGTCGGAAACCGGACGCACGATGGCGGTGTCCAGCGACTCTGCCGCACCATCGCGCCACACCAGCTGGCCATCTTCGAGGGCAGGCTCCTGGGTGTACCGCGACAGGCCTGGGCCCGCGATGGTCAGGACGTCTTCGTGGGCGAGCCCGGCCTTCAGGAGTTCGCGGATCACCAAGGCCATGCCGCCTGCGGCCTGGAAGTGGTTCACGTCCGCCGAGCCGTTGGGATAGACGCGGGCCAGCAGCGGCGTAGCCTTGGAGATCTCGTCCAGGTCTTCCAGCGTCAGGATCACGCCGGCAGCATGGGCCATGGCGACCAGATGCAGGGCCAGATTAGTCGAACCACCGGTGGCCATCAGGCCAACCACGCCGTTGACGACCGACTTCTCGTCGATCATGCGGCCAACCGGGATGAACTCATTGCCCTTGTTGGTGACAGCGGCGGCACGGCGTGCGGCTTCCTTGACCAGGGCCTCGCGCAGCGGGGTGTTGGGATGCACGAAGGCCGAACCAGGCAGATGGAAGCCCATTAGCTCCATCAGCATCTGGTTGGTGTTAGCCGTGCCATAGAAGGTGCAGGTGCCCGGCCCGTGATAGCTGGCGCTCTCGGCCTCGAGCAGTTCGGCGCGGCCGACCTTGCCCTCGGCATAGAGGGCGCGAATGCGGGCCTTTTCGCTGTTGGGCAGGCCCGAGGTCATTGGACCGGCCGGCACGAACAGCGCCGGCAGATGGCTGAAGGTCAGGGCGCCGATCACCAGGCCCGGCACGATCTTGTCGCAAACGCCAAGATACAGCCCGCTGTCGAAGGCGTCGTGGGTCAGGGCGATGCCCGTGGCCATCGCGATGACGTCGCGCGAAAACAGCGACAGCTCCATGCCCGGGCGGCCCTGGGTGACGCCATCGCACATGGCCGGCACACCACCGGCGAACTGGGCGGTAGCCCCGACCTCGCGCGCGGCGACCTTGATCAGCGCCGGGTACTCTTCCAGCGGCTGGTGGGCCGACAGCATGTCGTTATAGGCCGAGACAATGCCGATATTGGGCGCGTTGGGATCCAGCGCCCGCACCTTGTCGACGCCCGGCGAGGCGGCGAACGCATGGGCCCAGTTGGCGCAGGACAGCTTGGCCCGACCCGGCTGGTTGGCGATCGCCGCGTCCATATTGGCCAGATAGGCGGCGCGGCTGTCGCGGCTGCGCTCGACGATCCGTGCGGTGACCCTGGCGATGACGGGATTGAGGCTCATGACGACTACTCCGCCCACAGGATGCGGACCCTGGCGCGGTCCTGTTTGAGGATGGACGCGACCGGCAGGGCCGGATCGATGGGCCCGGCCAACAGGGCGCGCTTGGCCTCGCCGGTCACCAGCAACACGATCAGATCGGCGCGGGTCAGAGCCGCAAAGGTCAGGCTGAGGCGAGGAATATCGGGCGCAGGCGAGCCAGCGGGCGCGGCCACGACCAGACGTTCCGACGCGGGATCCAGCCCCTGAGCCAGAACGGGCGAGCCCGGAAAGAGCGAGGCGAAGTGGCCATCGGCCCCGACGCCGAGCAGCACCGCCCCGAACGGCATGGCGGCGGCGACGCCGGCCTCGGCCTTCAAGGCGGAGTCTTCCTGGCTGACGCCCGCGAAATAGAGCGGGGCGAACTGGGCCTTGGCCGCTTCGCCGACCAGCAGATGGCGGCGGACCAGACCTTCGTTGCTGCCCGCGTGAGACGGCGGCACGAAGCGGTCGTCGCTCAGCGTCACCACGATCTTGTCCCAGGGCGCGATCATGGTCGCCAGGCGGTCGTACACGGGCGCCGGCGTGGTGCCGCCCGTCGCCGCGAAGCCGGCCTGGCCACGCTTGGCGACGGCGATGGTCAGGGTCGACGCCAGCACCGAGGCGGCGGCGTCGTAGAGGTCTTCACGCGTGTTGAAGGTTTCGATCTGGGGCTGGTTCATGATCAGGCCTTCCAGGCTCGGCCGCCGGGCGAAATCAGACCCGTTGAGGAGTGCGGTCCCCAGGTGCCCGCCGCATAGGGTGCGGGCTCGATATTGGCGGCGGCCCAGGCAGCCGACACGCCATCGATGAACTTCCAGGCCTGTTCGACCTCGTCGCGACGCACGAACAGGGTGCGGTCGCCACGGAAAACATCGAGGAACAGCTTTTCGTAGGCGATCCGGCGACGGCCGCCGCTCTGGCTGAACGACAGCGACAGCGGCAGTGATTGCAGACGCATGCCCTCTTCTGACAGTCCCGGACGCTTGTTCATCAGGGTCAGGACGATATTCTCGTCGGGCTGCAGATCGATGACCAGACGGTTGGAGAAAAGGTCCCCATCCGTCGCCTGACCGAAGATGTTGTGCGGCAGCGCCTTGAACTGCACGACGATCTGGGTGCGGCGGTCGGGCAGGTTCTTGCCGGTGCGCAGGAAGAACGGCACGCCGTCCCAGCGCCAGTTGTCGATCGCCACCTTCATCGCCACGAAGGTCTCCGTCCGGGTGGTCTTGCCGACTTCCTGCAGATAGCCCTCGCGCGCGCCGCCTTCGACGACGCCGGCCACGTACTGACCACGCACCGTGTCATGGGCCACAGTGTCCTTGTTGAAGGGCCGCAGGCTGCGAAGAACCTTGACCTTCTCGTCACGCACGGCGTCCGGATCGAAACCGGAGGGCGCCTCCATGGCGACAAGGCAAAGGAGCTGCAGCATATGGTTCTGCACCATGTCCCGCAGCGCGCCGTATTCGTCGTAATAGGGCCAGCGATCACCGACCTTTTCAGTCTCGGCGATGGTGATCTGGACGTGGTCGATCGTGTTGCGATCCCAGAGCGGCTCGAACAGCACGTTGGCAAAGCGCAGGGCCGTCAGGTTCTGGACCGTTTCCTTGCCCAGGTAGTGATCGATGCGGAAGATCTGCTCTTCGCCGACCACGGCCCCAACCGCAGCGTTGGTCTTGCGCGAGCTTTCCAGGTCGCGGCCGATAGGCTTTTCGAGGACCAGACGGGACTTCGGACCCGTAAGGCCAGCGGATTGGAGGGCGTTGCAGACCGGGCCGTAGAGGCTGGGCGACAGGGCGAAATACACCACCAGCGAGCCGTACTCGCCGATGCGCTCGGCCAGCTTGGCCGCCCCCTCGTCCTTGGTCATGTCGACGGAAAGGTAGTCCAGCCGGGCCGCCAGGCGGTTCCAGGCGGCTTCCTCGACAGTGGCGCGCTTGCCCAGCTGCTCGCGAACCAGCGCCTTGTAGCTGGCACCATCTCCCTCGCCGCGCGCGACGGCGACGATCCTCAGATCGTGCGACAGAAGGCGGTCGACCTCCAGAAAATAGAGCGAAGGCAGCAGCATGCGCAGCGCCAGATCCCCAGCGCCGCCAAGCAGCACCAGAACATCACGGCCATTTTCGCCGTCGTTGGTCATATTCACTAGATCTTCCACCCTATGACAACGTTGTCATGACACGCTTGCTCAAGCTTGGCAAGCCGCTGTCACCGACGTTCCGCCCGGGAAGTCGGGCGGCGCTCTAACTAGGCCAAACGCGCGAGGCTCGCCATAAGACCAATCGCGTTTTACGGGATGATTGTCGCGCGCTCAGCGGCGCGTTGGGCACGCGGGTTGCGGAGTGGCGACGATTTCGGAGATCCGGCGAAATTTCCTTGCGGGCTAGCCCCGCGCGGGCGATCCGGCAGGGCGGGCCGCCCGGAAGCGGTCCTTCATCTTGGCCACCCATCCGCCGAACGCCTCGTTGTCGGCCGTCACGCGACCAAAGTCAGCGCTCGACAGCGATTCGACGTTCATGCCCGACAGGGCGACACGCAGCCCCTCGGGATTGCGCGCGCCCTCGACAAAGCCGGAATAGCGCTGACGCAGACGGCCAAGTGATACATCGTCGTCGGCCAGGCTATAGGCCACCCCTGCGCGCAACAGCCGGGCTTCCTCACCAGCGGCCAGAGCCCCCGGACCCTTCCACCGGTCGCCCAGCGACTTTTCATAAAGGGTGGCGGCGGCTGGCCAGGTGCGCTGCTTCCAGGCGATCTCGGCGCGGATATCCTGGGAGTCACGACTGTTGTCGTTCTCGACCAGTTCAAGCGCCGCGTCGTAGCGGCCAAGACCCATATAGGCACGCGCCGTGGCCAGGCGACGCTCGGCGTTCAAGGCCGGCGGCAGGATCGTGGTGCGGCTCTCGTTGATGGCCTGCAGCGCGCTCTCGGGCTGCTTGTTCATCAGATAGATCCAGGCCAGGTCCGTCGCCACCTGGGCCTTGGGCACACCGTCGAGACGGTTGTCGACCTGATATTTCAGCAACTTGCCGGCTTCATCCAGCAGGTCGACATCCACCAGGCGGCGCACGAGATTGCGCACCATCTGGTCGCCGTCAGCGCCCAGCGGGGTCAGGTCCTGGAAATCATAGAACAGGCCGACGGCCTGGATCGGCTGCATGCCGTCGGCTAGGCCGTCGAGGAACAGCGCCCGGAACGCACCATTGAGGTCCCTGCGCAGCCCGATCGCCTCCGGGTGATCGGGCTGGTTGTTCCCGGCCGAGTGCAGAACCTCCAGCGCCTCGCGATAGCGGCCCTGGTCGATGAACAGCTTGCCCAGACCGCGAATGGTCTCCAGTTCGACGCCGTCGCCGCGCCAGCGGAAGCGAAGCTGATTGAGCTCGCTGGCTGCGGCCGCCGCGTCGATCTGGCCCTTGGCAAGCCGGATCTGGGTCGCATGCAGCATGGCGGGCGCGGCGATGCGATCTATCGGCGCCTTGGCGATGGCCTGGAACATGCGCAGGGCGCGGCTCTTCTCGCCTTTGGCCTCAAAGATGCGCGCCTGGGTCAGACGAATATCAAGCTGGTCCTCAACAGGGATCTTGGGCTGGCTCAAAGCGTCAGCGACCAGGCGCGCGGCGCCAACAAGATCGCCGGTCCCCAGCGCCGCCTTGGCCTGGGCATGCTGGAAGCGCGCGCGCCAGAGCGCCGGAAAAAGGTCGAGCGCCCGGCCGCCGGTGGCGAATTTCTGGCGCGCGTCGACCCACTCGCCCTGCTGGGCGGCGATATAGCCACGCCACTGCGCACTTGAAGCGTCGTCAGCCAGGACGGGCGACGCAAAATCAGTTTCGGCTTCGGCCAAACGATTGGCCATCACCCGCGCCACGCCGCGCAGACCACGGAACTCGGCGTCGCCCATCAGCGTCTGGTGCTTGCGGGCTGCGGCGTTGAGAACCCCTATGGCCTCATAGGACATCCCGGAGCCGACCAGGAACCGCGCCAAAGCCATGCGGGCGCCGATGTCGCCGCTCTTGTCTTCACCCTCCCCCGCTGCGGAGATGGCGCCCTGCAGCGCATTATAGCGCGCCAGGAACCCGCCCGACCCGGTCTTGGGCCAGTTGTCGAGATCGATCAGCGCCGGCATGGCCATCGGTTGCGGGGCGCCGGCGGCGGCCTCTTCCGGAGCCTTGGCGGCAGACAGCGGCGAGAGCACCAGCCCCTTGGGCCGACCGATGCGTAACAGGTCGCCATCGATCGAGACCATCAGGTCACTGGCATAGGTTTCCGCGGCCAGACCCTGGGCGGAGGGCAGCAGCGCCATCTCGACATATTCACGGCGCGACGGCAGGCCCTTGGACGGCGCCAAGGCCGGCGCGACAAGAAGGCGGTCGCCAACGGCGGGATCATTGACCCAGACGGCCTTGGTGACGCCGGCCAGGGCCGCAGTCAGGGTAGCGGGTGTGACGGTCTCATCCCGGGCCACGCGGATGGAGTCGGGCGTAGCCTGCGAACCGGCGCCCAGGCTGATCGACCACTGACCACCCTGCCCCTCGGCGTAATAGGGCGTGCCGACCGGCGTGACGATGCGCAGGGCGCTGTAGTCGGCGCCTTTGAAGACCTGGATCCTGGAATAATGGGCGCTGGAGCCCGGAATCTTTGAGATGTCCAGGCGAGCGGGGGTATCAAACACCACCCAGACCGCCTCGCCGCGACGGAACACGGCGGCGCCGGACGGCGCGGCCCAGTTGAAGGCCAGCCGCACCTGGCCATCGACCTTTTCGTATTCCGCCTTGACCACGCCGCCCGGCGGCATGGGATTGGGACGGCCGACCGGGGCGACGTGCGCCGGCGAGTGGGCGACGTCGGCCATGGCGCCCGCACGGGCAAAGATATTGACGAAGTCGGCGCCGTCCGCATTGCCGACGCGGGCCTCAGCGTCGTCGGCCAGGGTGACGATAATTTCCAGCACCCCGCCCGTATGACGGGCCTCGGCGGATTTCACCCAGCGCGGCGGATTCAGCCGCAGGGTCGACATGTCGGGATTGGCGTCGCGATTGAAGCGCAGGGTCAGGACCTGACCGTCGCGCTTTGACGTCATGCGGGCGCCGCCGGCCCAATGGAACTCCAGACGGCTGAACTGGGCCGCCTGAGCAACACGCACGTCGAGGGCGCCACGCGACGCGGCGACCGGACCGGCGGCGTTGACCGACGGCGCCGCCACGCTGGCGATGCAAACCGCCGCGACGCTGGACCGCAGGATCGCGCGAAGGCTCATGGAACGCCTAACCGGCCTTCTTGGGCGCAGCGGCGCCCGCCAGCGGCGCGGCGGACGCCTGCTTGCCCTGGGCGTTCGCGTCGGCCGCAGGCGCTCCGTTCTCGGCAATCGCGGCCTTGCCCTTGTTGATCACGTCGTTGGCGAAGCGGTTGGCCAGACGCTCCGTCAGGGCCTTGGCGTCGACCGGGGTCATGTTCGCCAGGATCAGGCTGAGCGTGCGCTCCTTCATCTTGGCGGCGATCGGCAGACGAACCGAATCTTCCAGGATCGTCATCCGCGCGGCGGCGTCCTTGGGCTTCATGCTCGAGAATACGGTGACCATGCGGTCGACCTCGGCCGACTTCTGGCTGTCAGCCTGGCCGAGAAGCCCCTGGATATCGCCCTTGAGGCCGTTCAGCGCCTTGACCTTGGCGTCCAGCTTGGCCTCGGCGGCGGCCAGCAATTGCAGTTGCACGTCAATGTCCTGCTCGCGCTGGTCCAGTTGGCCGCGACGCGCGCCCAGGCTTTGCAGGATGCGCAGTTCAGCGGGCGACAGACCGGCCTCTCGGGCCAGATCGGTCACCGAAGGGGCGCAAACGCGGGGCGGAACCGACGAGGCCGCCGAGGCGGCGGCGTCATGACCAGCAGACTCGGCCGACTTTGCCTCTTCGCCGTGTTCGGCCTTGGCGTCCGGTTTGACCACACCCTCAGCAAAGGCCTTGGCGCCACCGAGCATGTCCGGCAGCGACTTGGCGCCGGCCAGGGCGTTAACGGCCAGAACGCCGCCAACGGCGACGCCGACGAGCGGGAGAATACGAGGAATGTTCTTCATCACCGGGCTCTGAAACTGGGTCCGGGACGCGGCGGATCGACCGGGCCCTCGAAGAGGTCATCATCAACCCGCGCTCGTGAACGCGGGGTTTCCTTGGCGACACTGGGTCGCGGGTCGAGGTTGGCGCGCGCGGAAGACTCGATTGGCCGACTGGCCTTGGCTTCGCGATCCAGCAGGCGCTCGAAATCCTCGGCCTTGAGGCGGCGATCCGCCTTCGGCTCGGAGGCCTCCATGCGCGCAGCCACAGGGGCCGAGGCGGCGGCAGGAGGCGGGGTCACCATTGGTCGATTGAGGCGCTCGTCGAGCTTGGCGGCGAGGACTGTGGCGCGCTCGATGCGATCGGCCAGGGCTTCGGAAGCCTCGTCGGTGGCGGCGCGCAGATCAGCCAGGCCCTGCTCGGCGCGAGCGGCGGCTTGATCCAGGTCGGCCACGGCCTTGGCGAAGCCGACATGGCTGTCGCGCAGGGCCTTGAGGCGACGCTCAAGGCGCCAGCCAAAGCCCAGGGCCACAATCAGCAGCACCGCGAGCAAACCATTCATGGCGACGGCGACGAGGCTCATTTCAGCTTTTGAACCGCTTTCTTGGCCGCAGGCGACAGCGGCGCCTCGGCGCGGATGGCGATGGAGTGATTGCGACGTCCCATGCGACCGCGCGTCAGCGGGATCGCCCCGGCGCGCAGCTCGACCAGACTATCCGGCGTGGCGTTCAGCATCATGGTGTCGCCGACCTGAAGGTTCAGCACCTTTGACAGCGGCAACTGCTGCTCGTCGAGAACGGCGCGGACCTCCATCTGGGTGGTCCAGAGCTCGGTGGCCAAGTGGCCTTCCCAGATGTTGTCGCGGCCGAACTTCTCGCCCATGAACTGCTGCAGCAGCATCTTGCGGATGGGCTCCAGCGTCGCATAGGGCAGCAGCAGTTCGATACGGCCGCCGCGGTCTTCCATGTCGATGCGAAGCTTGACCAGGATCGCGGCGTTGGCGGGCCGGGCGATGGCGGCGAAGCGTGGGTTGGTCTCCAGACGATCCAGCGAGAACGAGACCGGATGCAGCGGTTCGAACGCGGCCTTCAGGTCGTGCAGGACCACTTCGATCATCCGCTGCACCAGCACCCGCTCGATGGTGGTGTAGGGGCGACCTTCGATGCGCATGGCCGCCGTGCCGCGACGGCCGCCCAGCAGCACGTCAACGATCGAGTAGATCAGGTTGGAATCGACCGTCAGCAGGCCGTAGTTGTCCAGTTCCTCGGCCCGGAACACCGCCAGGATGGCCGGCAGCGGGATCGAGTTCAGATAGTCGCCGAAACGAATCGAGCTGATGTTGTCGAGGCTGACCTCGACGTTGTCGCTGGTGAAATTGCGCAGGCTGGTGGTCATCAACCGCACCAGGCGGTCGAAGACGATTTCGAGCATCGGCAGGCGCTCGTAGCTGACCAGCGCCGAGTTGATGATCGCACGAATGCCGGTGCGGTCGTCGTTGCCGTCACCCGACAGGTCAAAGCCTAGCAGGCTGTCGATTTCGTCCTGGTTCAGGATCCGCTCGGACCCCGCCATGTCGCCGCCGCCGTCGTCCCAGCCGCCACCGCCCATGCCGCCGCTGAAATCGCCGAATTCGCTCGCAGCCCCGCCGCCCTCGGCCCCGCCCGGAGGGTTCTGCGAAGCCCATTGGGCCATCGCGGCCTGATCGTCGAGTTCGTCCGCCATGTTGGTTTGCCCAGCCAGCTCCCTAGGGAGCTAGTTGATCAGCATCTCCTCGATCAGGACGGCGTTCACCTTTGACGGCGCGGCGACGAGATTGACCCGACGCAGCAACTCGACGCGGAGTTGGTAGGTGCCCTGGCTACCGTTCAGGTCTTCCGGACGCAGCTCGCGCAGGAAGGTCTGGAACATGTCCTGCAGCCTGGGCAGATTCGGCGTCAGAACCTCGGCCGTTTCCTCGTCGGGCAGCTCGAAGGTCAGCTTCAGCTTCAGGAAGGTCGACTTGCCGTCGGCGGTCTGCATGTTCACGACGATGTCAGGCAGGGTGTAGAAGACGATCCCGTCGGGCCCTTCCTTGATCACCGGCACGCCGGCCGCGCCCTCGGTGCCAGCGGCGGCGCCGTGGTCGCCTTCCTTTTTCTTGTCGTCCTTCTTTTCCTTTTTTTCCTTCTTTTCCTTGCCGTGCTCTTCAGCGCCCTTTTCACCATGGGCTTCTGGCGGCTTGGGTTTCATCAGGAAGAAGGCTGCAGCGCCGCCACCGCCCAGTACGAGCACGCCAGCAGCGGCCGCGATCAGAACGATCGGCGGCTTCTTCTTGGCTGGTGCTTCGCCCTCGACAGCGCCCTCTTCGCCTTCGGGGGCGGGAGCTTCCTTGGGGGGTTTTTTGGCCACGCGCGCGGTTCCTTGGAATCTACCCCCGTACTCATGCGCGACCATGGTTAACGATGTGTTTTGGAGGCCAATTCGTCGCAGGCAGAATCCACCCGGCAGACTCCGCCCAACACCCCCGCGTTAACCTTCCTATTGTTTGTTTTTGCTGACTTTTTGACGTTGGCACGAAGGTTGCTGATAGGACTGCGGCGCATTTGTCGCGCCAGCCGCCCGAGTTAACTCGTCATGGACAACGCGCTGTATGTGGGCCTTTCGCGCCAGATGACGCTCCGCCGCGAGCTGGACATCGTCGCGAACAACATCGCCAACGCCAACACGACGGGCTTCAAGACCGAGGACCTGATGGTCCGGACGGAAGCCGCCAAGCCGGCCCGGACCCTGGGCGGGACCAATCCCGTCAAGTTCGTGCTCGACGACGGCGTGGCGCGTGATTTCACCCAAGGCGCCATGACCAAGACCGGCGGCGACTTTGATGTGGCCATCGAGGGCCAGGGCTTCTTCAAGGTCCAGACGGCGGGCGGCGAGCGCTACACGCGCGACGGCCGCTTCACGACCAACCCCGAAGGCAAGCTGGTCACCCAGACCGGCAATCCCGTGCTGGACGAGGGCGGCACTGAGATCCTCATCGACCCCAAGCAAGGGCCCGTCACCATCGGCAAAGACGGCATCGTCAGCCAGGGTCAGCTGAGCGTCGGCAAGATCGCCGTGGTTCGCGCCGACGACCTGTCCTCGCTCAGCAAGGACGGCGACAACCTCTATCGCAACACCGCCAACGCCACCCTCCAGCAGGCGCCCAACGCCGTCGTGCACCAAGGCATGCTGGAATCCTCCAACGTCCAGTCCGTCGTCCAGATCACCAAGCTGATCGAGGTGCAGCGCGCCTACGAGAGCATGGCCAAGATGATGGACAACGCCGCCGAACTGACGCGCTCCGCCGTCGAGCGCCTCGGCAAAGCCAACTAAGGGAAACTAGACGATGCAAGCTCTGCGCACCGCCGCGACCGGCATGTCAGCCCAACAGCTGAACGTCGAGGTCATCTCGAACAACATCGCCAACATGAATACGGTTGGCTTCAAGCGTCAGCGGGCCGAGTTCCAGGACCTGCTCTACCAGACCATCGAACGGGCCGGCGCCCAGTCGTCCAGCGACGGCAATGTCGTGCCCACCGGCGTCCAGATCGGTGGCGGCGTGAAGGCCGGCTCGGTCTACCGGATCACCGAGCAGGGCACCCCCACCATGACCAACAACGAGTTGGACGTGGCCATCCAGGGCAAGGGCTACCTGCAGATCCTGATGCCTTCGGGCGAGACGGCCTATACCCGCGCCGGCAACTTCTCGACCAATGACCAGGGCCAGATCGTCACCGACGACGGCTATGCGGTGCAGCCCGGCCTGACCGTTCCGCAGAACGCCACCGCCATCACCATCGGCAAGACCGGCCTGGTCCAGGTGACCCTGCAGGGTCAGACCGCGCCCCAGACCATCGGCCAGCTCGAGCTGGCCAACTTCATGAACGAAGGTGGTCTGGAAGCCATCGGCGACAACCTGTTCATGGAGACCGGTGGTTCGGGTCCGGCCAACATCGCCGCTCCCGGCCAGCCCGGCTTCGGCACCCTGCTGCAGAACTACACGGAGTCCTCGAACGTCGACGCAGTCAGCGAAATCACCGCCCTGATCGTCGCCCAGCGCGCTTACGAGATGAACTCCAAGGTCATCACCACGGCCGACCAGATGCTCCAGGCCACCTCGCAGCTGAGGTCCTAGGCTCATGAAGCGCCTCCTGATCACCGTCTGCGCCCTGGCTCTCGCCGGTCCCGCGCTCGCCGGACAGACCGTTTCGCTGAAGATGGACACCACCGACGCCGACGGCCGCGTCACCCTGGGCGACCTGTTCGACGGAGCGGGGTCGACCTCGGACATCCTGGTCGCCACCCGCATCGGCGCCACCACCGTTCTCGACGCCGGCCAGGTGCAATCGGCCGCTCGCCGCGCCGGCCTGGACTGGAGCAATTCGCAAGGCCTGCGCCGGATTATCGTCCGCCAGGGCGCCGATGGCGGCGGCGCAAGCGGCGGCGTGGTTCGCGCCAGGGGCAATGTGGAAGTTCTTGCCTATGCCCGCAGCCTGACGGCTGGCGAGATCGTGCAGCCCCAGGATCTGATCTGGGTAAAGATGGCCGCCTCGCCCAGCGATGCGCCCCAGGACGCCGACGCGCTGATCGGCATGAGCGCCAAGCGCCCCCTGCGTGAAGGCGCCGCAGCCTCGCTGCGCGATGTGTCCGCCGCCCAGGTGATCAAGAACGGCGACATCATCACCGTGACCTACGAAAACGGCGGCGTTTCCCTTGCCCTGCAAGGAAAAGCCATGTCGGCCGCCGCCGCCGGCGACCTGGTCTCCGTCCAGAACTCACTGTCCAAGAAGATTATCCAGGCGGTCGCGACCGGTCCTGGTTCCGCGATGGTCGGTCCGCAGGCGCAGTCCTTGCAAAACCGATCATCAGTCCGTTACGCCGCTCGCTAGAGGTCATTCGCATGCGCCCCGCCCTGATCGCCGCCCTCGCCCTGCTCGCCCCGCTCGCCGCCTGCTCGACCGTCACTGAAGCCGTGAAGGGCCCTGAACTGGCCCCCGTCGGCTATCCCGCCCAGCTGGCGCCGATGACCCAGCAATTCGTCGCCTCGCGCGACCAGACGCCCCAGGCGGCGTCCGCCAACTCGCTGTGGCGGGTCGGCGCCCGCGCCTTCTTCAACGACCAGCGCGCCAGCAAGATCGGCGACATTCTGACCGTCCAGATCGATATCGACGACAGCGCCAGCACCAAGAACAACTCGGCCAGCAACCGCGCCTCCACCACCCAGGCCGGCGTCAGCAACTTCCTGGGTCTGGAATCCAGCCTCGGCAAGATCCTGCCGGGCGGCTTCGATCCGGCCAACGCCATCGGCACCAACTCCACCTTCACCAACGCAGGCGGCGGCAGCGTCAGCCGGTCGGAGAAGATCAGCCTGACGATCGCCGCCGTGGTCAGCCAGGTCATGCCCAACGGCAACATGATCATCCAGGGCACGCAGGAAGTGCGCACCAATGCCGAACTGCGCCAACTGACGGTCGCCGGCATCGTCCGTCCGGAAGACATTTCCTCGGCCAACACCATCAAGCACACCCAGATCGCCGAAGCCCGCATCAGCTACGGCGGCCGTGGCGACATCAGCCGCGTCCAGAAGACCCCGGCCGGCCAGGCCCTGGTGGAACGCTTCTCGCCCTTCTGATCCGACCACGGGCGGTTCGCGCAAGAACCGGTCCGTCCCCACCAAGACCTTCAGGCGCGGCCCCCCAGGGTGTCCGCGTCTGAAGTGTTTCTGGACCCAGCGAAACTCCAGCGCTCCGGCCACGTTGTTCCAGGCAGGAGAACCGCCATGGGACGTCCGCTCGCCGCACTTGCCGTTGTGGGACTTCTGGCCGCAGGCCTGGCGGGCTGCGACCACGAGACGGTCGCCGACAGCGGCTACCGTTGGGTGTTCCTCAGCGACGCCGGCGACGCCTCGCGCTTGGCCTATGGCCGGCCTTCCACTGACGATGTGATCCTGATGCTCAGCTGTTCGCCGGGGGCTGACAGCGTCCAGATTTCAGCCGTGGGCCTCAAGGGCCGCGAGATCGCCTTGGCGTCCGCCCACATCGAAAGCCGATTCACCGCCGAGAAGGCCGGCAGCGCTCTGGTCGAGACCGGCCTGCTGGAAGCGCGCGGCCGGATCAGCGCCCCTGCCCTGGCCGGCTTTCAGCACACCGGCGACCTCACCATCCTGACGAACGGCGAGCGGTACAATCTCCACGCTAGGCGTGAAGACGAGGGACAGGTGAAAGCGTTCTTCAGGTCGTGCGCCGCGGCCTGATCAGGCCCGGCGGCCCGCCGCCGAGATATTGTCGATCCCCAGCGCCGACAAGGCGCCGCGCATGATGCCCTCGGCGTCGAGACCCGCCTGGGCGTACATGACATCGGGCTTGTCCTGATCCTGGAAGATATCGGGCAACACCAGGGTGCGGATCTTCAGCCCGCGATCCAGCGCGCCGTGCTCGGCCAGGGCCTGCAGCACGAAGGCGCCGAAACCGCCCATGGCGCCTTCTTCGACTGTGATGATGGCTTCATGCTCGCGGGCCAGCCGCAACAGCAGGTCGATGTCCAGCGGCTTAGCGAAGCGGGCGTCGCAGACGGTGGCCGACAGGCCCCGCGCGGCCAGCAGGTCGGCAGCCTTCAGGCTTTCGCCCAGGCGGGTGCCGAACGAGACGATGGCGACGCTGGTCCCCTCGCGGACGACGCGCCCCCTGCCGATCTCCAGCGGGTCGGCGCGGCCGATCGGCATGTCGAGGCCAAGGCCCTCGCCGCGCGGATAGCGGAACGCGCTGGGTCGGTCGTCGATCTCGACGGCGGTGGCGACCATGCGGGCCAGTTCCAGCTCGTCGGCGGCGGCCATCAGGATCATGCCCGGCAAAGCGCCCATGAAGCCGACGTCAAAGGTGCCGGCGTGGGTGGGGCCGTCTGCGCCGACCAGACCGGCGCGGTCCATGGCGAAGCGCACGGGCAGGCGCTGGATGGCCACGTCGTGGACGACCTGGTCATAGCCCCGCTGCAGGAAGGTCGAATAGATCGCCGCGAAAGGCTTCATGCCGTCAGCGGCGAGGCCGGCGGCGAAGGTCACCGCGTGCTGCTCGGCGATGCCGACGTCAAAGGTGCGTTCCGGGAACGCCTTCTGGAAGATGTCCAGACCCGTGCCTGAGGGCATGGCCGCCGTGATGGCGACGATCTTGGAGTCGTGCTGCGCCTGCTTGACCAGTTCCTGGGCGAACACCTTGGTGTAGCTGGGCGGGCCGGCGGCGGCCTTGTGCTGCTGGCCGGTGACGACATCGAACTTGACCACGGCGTGCAGCTTGTCGTCAGCGCCCTCGGCCGGGGCATAGCCCTTGCCCTTCTGGGTGACGACGTGGACCAGCACCGGCTTGTCCTGGAACTCGCGGGCGTTCTTCAGCACGCTGACCAGGGCGTCCATGTCGTGGCCGTCGATCGGGCCGACATAGTGGAAGCCCAGTTCTTCGAAGAAGGTGCCGCCGGTGACCATGCCGCGGGCATATTCCTCGGCCTTGCGAGCCGCTTCGCGCATCGGAGTCGGCAGCTTCTCGACCACGGTCTTGCCGAGCTTGCGAACCTTCCGGTAGGCGCCGCCCGAAACCAGATTGGCCAGATAGGCGCTCATCCCGCCGACCGGCGGGGCGATCGACATGTCGTTGTCGTTGAGGATGACGGTCAGTTGCTTGGTGGTGTCGGTCGCCGCGTTCATCGCCTCATAGGCCATGCCAGCGCTCATCGAGCCGTCGCCGATCACGGCCACGACCTTGTTGGTCTCGCCCTTCTGGTCCCGCGCCGCGCAGAAACCCAGCGCCGCCGAGATCGAGGTGGCCGCATGGGCCGCGCCGAACGGGTCGTATTCGCTTTCGGCCCGCTTGGTGAAGCCTGACAGGCCGCCGCCCTGACGCAGGGTCTTGATACGGTCGCGGCGCCCCGTGAGGATCTTGTGCGGATAGGCCTGGTGGCCGACGTCCCAGATCAGGATGTCCTTGGGCGTCTCGAAGACGTGGTGAAGGGCGACGGTCAGTTCAACCACCCCCAGGCCCGCGCCCAGATGCCCGCCGGTCACCGACACTGCGTCGATGGTTTCGGCGCGCACCTCGCTGGCCAGTTGCTTCAGTTCAGCCACGGAAAAACCGCGCGTATCGGCGGGCGAGGCGATCTTGTCGAGAAGAGGAGTCACGGTGGTCATGTCCGAAGAAAGCGCGGTCAGTTGCGCCGGTCCAGCACGAAATCAACGCTGCGGCGCAGATGATTGGCGCGTTCGCCGAAAATATCGAGGTGAGACTTGGTTTGAGCAGCCAGAAGCGTGGCCCGTTCCTTGGCTGCGTCGAGGCCCAGGAGGGTGACATAGTTGGTCTTGCCCATGGCGGCGTCCTTGCCGCCTGCGGCCTTGCCCAGCACGGCTTCGTCGCCCTCGGCGTCCAGAATGTCGTCGACGATCTGGTAGGCCAGACCCAGGTCCTGGGCGAAGCCCATCAGGGCGGCGCGCTCGGAATCTTTTGCCCGGGCGATGATCAGCGGAATTTCGAAGGCGAAGGCGATAAGCGCGCCGGTTTTCAGACGCTGCATGCGGGCCACGGCCCCCAGATCGTCGCGAACGCCCAGAATGTCGATCATCTGACCACCCGCCATGCCCTTGGCGCCCGAGGCGATGGCCAGCTTGCGCACCAGTTCGGCGCGGATATGGCCGTCATCGTGGGTGTCGGGGTGGGCCATGATCTCGAAGGCGGCGGTCTGCAGGGCGTCGCCCGCCAGGATCGCGGTCGCCTCGTCATACTGGATGTGCACGGTCGGACGGCCCCGACGGACGTCGTCGTTGTCCATGGCCGGCAGGTCGTCATGCACCAGGCTGTAGGCGTGGATGCATTCCAGGGCGCAGGCGGCGCGCAGCACCGGTCGCTCGGGCAGGTCGAACATCTTGCCGGTTTCGAGGGCGAAGAACGGCCGCAGCCGCTTGCCCGGCCCCAGGGCCGCATAGCGCATGGCCTCGGTCAGCCGACTCTCGGGGCCGTCGGCCCGGGGCAGCAGCTCGTCGAGCGCCACGGTGACGATGTCGGCCGCCTGGACAATGCGACGTTCCAGATCGATCAAAACAGCTTCCCCCCGTCCGGCGCGGCGCGATCCACGCTGACCAGCACCACGTCACCCTCAGCGTCGGGAAAGCCCAGACACAGAACCTCGGACATCACCGGACCGATCTGACGTGGCGGAAAATTGACCACCGCCGCAATCCGGCGCCCGACCAGATCGTCCAGGGCGTAGTGCTTGGTCACCTGGGCCGACGAGCGCTTGATCCCGATCGCCGGGCCAAAATCGATGGTCAGCTTGTAGGCGGGCTTGCGCGCTTCGGGAAACGGCTCGGCCCGGGTCACGGTGCCGATGCGGATATCGACCTTCTCGAAGTCGTCATAGGTGATCGGCGCTGAAGCCATCAGGCGAAGTCCGCCGGCTCTGCGCTGACCGCGCCGCCCTGGCCCAGAACAATCTTTTCGACCTTGAGGCGGGCGGCTTCGAGCTTCTTTTCGCAGTGGGCCTTCAGGGCCGCGCCGCGCTCATAGATGTCGATCGACCGCTCCAGCGGCGCCTGGCCGGACTCCAGCTCGGACACGATCTTTTCCAGCTCGGCCAGGGCCTGCTCGAAGCTCAGTCCGGCGAGATCTCCATCCGTGGCGTTCGAGGCGTCGGTCATTTCAACTCCGAGGAGAACGGCCGCACCCTAGTGGGGCGGGAAGATACGGGCAACGACCTAGAATGCGGCCGTCGTTAAGGGAAGTCGGAATGCGCCCTCCCATCTCGGGAGCGTGGTCTTCAGGCCAGGGTGAAGCGCTTGACGCTCCAATAGGCGTGGCCTTCGTCGAGCAGCTGGCGCGCGCCCTTCTTTCTCAGCGACCGGGCGATCATCCAGTTGAAGAAGCCGTGAGCCAGAACCAGCACGTCCTGTCCACCGGCGGCCAGATCGATCAGCAGGTCGGCGGCCTGGTCAGAGCGGATCTCGGCCTGGACCCGGGTCTCCTGCCCGCCGTGGTGGTTGAAGAACCACCACCAGAAGCGGGCGAAGAATCCCAGATGGCTGGGCTTCATCTTGATCCACGATGGCCAGGGCGGCGGCGGCAGCGGCGCCTCGATAAACAGCGGATCGGTGGAGAAGGCGCGACCTTCGCAGACGGCCTGGGCGGTCTCGATCGAGCGGCGGCGGGTCGAGGCGATGACCAGGCTGGCCTGCCGGCCGGTCTCGACCAGGGAGGCCGGCGGCGTCTGGCCGGGCTTCAGTCCGCCCACTTCATAGCGCGCCCACCATTCGCCATAGGCGGCGCAGTTGAAGCGCACCTTGCGCGACAGGGCCGGCTCGCCGTGACGGGCAAGGGTGATGACCCCGGAACGGACGGACTGGGTCTCGGCCAGGATGTGGTCGGCGTTGCTTGCGTCGGCCATGTTCCCGAGAGAGCGACGGCTGCCCGTCGATCCCTTCATCCCTCCTGCAGAGCGCGGACATGCGCGGCGGCTGAGCGCCCCAGCGCCTGTAGGTCGTAGCCGCCCTCGAGCGAGGAAACAATACGGCCCCGCGACCGGGCGTTGGCGACCGAGACGATCGCCCGAGTCGCCCAGGCGAAATCCTCGGCTTCCAGGTTCTGGGCCGATAGCGGATCGCGGACATGGGCGTCGAAGCCGGCGGACACCAGAATCAGATCCGGCGAGAAGGCGTCGACCTTGTCCATCAGCCCCTCGAACCCCGCCCGCCAGGTTTCACGGGCCGCGCCCGGCGCCACGATGGCGTTGGCGATGTTGCCCAGGCCGGTCTCGGACGGATCGCCGGTGCCCGGATACAGCGGCGACTGGTGGATCGAGGCGAAGAAGACGGTGGGGTCGTTCTCGAACGCGGCCTGGGTGCCGTTGCCGTGATGGACGTCGAAATCGACGATGGCCACCCGGCGAAGGCCCGAAGCCTGGGCCACCCGCGCCGCGACGGCCACGTTGGAGAACACGCAGAAGCCCATGGCCGTGCCCGGCTCGGCGTGATGGCCCGGCGGCCGCACCGCGCAGAAGGCCCGCATCCCCTCCCCGGCCGCGATCTGGCGCACGGCTGAAACCGCCGCCCCGGCCGCTCGCCGCGCCGCGACCAGGCTGCCAGGGGTCAGGATGGTGTCGGGATCCAGGGCGTGGCGGCCGGCGCTGGGGGCCGAAGCCAGCACGGCGTCGATGAAGGCCTGCGGATGCACCAGGGCCAGGTCGGCGATATCGACCAGCGGCGCCTCGAGCGTTTCCAGATCCAGCGTGGCGTCGTCGCTCAGGGCGTCGATCACCGCCTGCAGCCGTTCGGGCCGCTCGGCATGGCCGTCGCCTGGCCGATGGTCCAGCATGTCGGAATGGGTGAACAGGGCGATGCTCATGGCCCGACGGTAGCGCGGACAGCCATTGGACGAAACCGGTCCATCGCGGTTATCAAGCAAGACATGAGCCTTTCCCTTCGCCGCGCCACGCTTGAAGACGCCGACACGGTCTCCAGCCTGGGCGCCTGCACCTTCATCCAGACCTTCGACTATCTGTATCCGCCGGCGGATCTGGAGACCTTCATCGCCTATGCCTACGGGCTGGAGCGCACCCGGAGCGATCTGGCGCATCCCGACAAGGCCACCTGGCTGCTGGAGGATGACGGCGAGGCGATCGGCTACGCCCTGGCCGGTCCCTGCGACCTGCCGCATGACGACGTGCAACCGGGCGATGGCGAGCTGAAGCGCATCTATGTGCTGAAAGACCACCAGGGCGGCGGCAAGGGCTCCATGCTGATGAACGCGGCGCTGGAGTGGCTGGAGAAGGATGGCCCCCGCCCCCTGTGGATCGGCGTGTGGTCCGAGAATTTCGGCGCGCAGCGGCTTTATGAGCGGCTGGGGTTCGCCAAGGTCGGCGAGTACTTTTTCCCGGTCGGCGAAATCAGGGATCTGGAGTTCATTCTGCGGCGGGGTTGAGCGGTTCGGGCGTTGCGTCCCGTTTAAGAACCCTCCACACTCCGAACATCTGTTCGAAAGCCCGCGCCGATGTTCCTTCGCTTCTTCTCCGAGCTCCGCCAGGCCAAGGTGCCGGTGTCCTTGCGCGAGTACCTGATGCTCATGGAGGCCCTGGACAAGGACGTCATCGACCGTTCGGTCGAGGACTTCTATTTCCTGTCCCGCGCCAGCCTGGTGAAGGACGAGAAGAACCTCGACAAGTTCGACCGGGTGTTCAGCCACGTCTTCAAGGGCCTGGAGACCGTCAGTGACGGCCTTGCCGCCGACATCCCGGAAGAGTGGCTCAAGGCCCTGACCGAGAAGTTCCTGACCGACGAGGAAAAGGCGGCGATCGAGGCCATGGGCGGCTTCGAGAAGCTGATGGAGATGCTGCAGGAGCGCCTCAAGGAACAGAAAAAGCGCCACGAGGGCGGCAATAAGATGATCGGCACCGGGGGAACGAGTCCGTTTGGCGCCAACGGCTACAATCCCGAAGGCGTCCGCATCGGCCAGGACAAGAGCCGCCACGGCAAGGCCGTGAAGGTCTGGGACAAGCGCGAATACAAGAACCTCGATGACTCGGTCGAACTGGGCACCCGCAACATCAAGGTGGCCCTGCGCCGCCTGCGCAAGTTCGCCCGCGAAGGCGCCGCCGAGGAGCTGGACCTGAACGGCACCATCCGCGGCACGGCGGAAAAGGGCTATCTGGACATCCAGCTGCGCCCCGAGCGGCGCAACAAGATCAAGGTGCTGCTGTTCTTCGACATCGGCGGCTCGATGGACGGCCATATCAAGCTCTGCGAGGAGCTGTTCAGCGCCGCCAAGACCGAGTTCAAGAACCTGGAATTCTACTATTTCCACAACTGCCTCTACGAGGCCGTGTGGAAGGACAATCGCCGCCGGCAGGTGGAGAAGATCCCGACCTGGGATGTGCTCCACAAGTTCCCCAGCGATTACAAGGTGATCTTCATCGGCGACGCGACGATGAGCCCCTATGAAATCACCTATCCGGGCGGCAGTGTCGAACACTGGAACGAAGAGCCCGGCGCGATCTGGATGGAGCGCGTGGCCGACATCTATCAGAGCTGCGTCTGGCTCAACCCGACGCCCGAGCGGCATTGGGACTACACCCAGTCGATCGGGGTGATGAAGACCCTGATGAACGACCGGATGTTCCCCCTGACGATCGAGGGCCTGGACAAGGCGATGCGGGAACTGGTGCGGGGGTAGGCTGATCCTCCCCCTCCGGGGGAGGTGGCCCGGAGGGCCGGAGGGGGCCAGCACGGCCGATTTCCAGCTAGCCCCCTCAGTCGCTCCGCGACAGCTCCCCCAGAGGGGGAGCAGCTACAGTTTCGCGACCTCGCGCGGAAACCGCCGAGTTGATGGAAAGGGTCGCGGAGCGTCCGGACGACGTCCGGATGAGTGAGTAGAAAATACCGTTTCGACGAAGCCGTCCGCTCCGCGTGGTCGTTATCCGTCAGCGTCCCAGCGGGTGGCCCAGTTGGGGCCTTACCGGGACCCGGAAGCTTCGGTTTCCCGAAGTCCCGAAGGTCGGGGGGCGTGGGGCCAATTCTGACCAACACTCGCCTTGATCCCCATCCACGCCGACGGCGGGCGGGTCCTGCAACGCCAGGAGCCCCGGACACGCTTCAGTATCCCCCTGAAGCCCAGTCCCGCTCGATCACCCCCCGCCGCCGCAATGGTCGCTGGCCTTGCGCCCTTTCCTCGCGACGAGGTGAATACAGAATACGGCAGGTTTTAAGGGGGCTGCGTCGATTGTCTGGGCGCCCGTGGCGCCTGCGCAAGAGCGTGACGCTCAACAACGCCCGTCATCCCGGGACGTGTTCCCAAGACCCATGGGTCGGCCGCACGGTCCGTGGATCATAGACCCCTTACGGTGCAACGGAACGATGGGTCCCGGAAACACGTCCCGGGATGACGGGGACTGTATGGGGCGGCTCGTGATGCTCCCTCTTCAGGGGGACGACCTGGAGCTTTGATCCTCGTGCCCATCCGGGGATGGCGCGCAGTTTGTCCCCGAACTCCGGGTCTCTCCCAGAACGCGAAGTCCGCCGCGCACAGCCGCGCCAAACAAGCGGTGCCGCCCGTACTTCATCAGCCTTCGGCCGATCTTGACGCTTGCGCCAAATTCAAACGCCCGTAAGACTTCCCCACGGGTAAAGGGGAATTGTAGTGAGTCCGACCACCGACGCCGCCGTCTCGCCGCTTCTGACTGAAGGGGTGGCCGAGGCCGCCGAGACCGAAGCCGCGACCAAGAATCTGGTGTTCGTCGCCGCCGAGCGGTTGTTTGCGCTGCATGGCTTCCAGAACGTGTCGGTGCGCGACATCACCGCAGCCGCTGGCGTCAACCTGGCCTCAGTGAACTATCATTTCGGCTCCAAGGACGCCCTGCTGTTCGAGATTTTCCGCCGCCGCACGACGGAACTGAACCGCGAACGCGCCCGCATGCTGCACGAGGCCAATGACCGCAACGCCGGCAAGCCGCCCGTGCGCGAGGTGCTGGCTGCGCTGCTGACCCCGCCCCTGCGCTGGCTGGCCCCCGACCACGAGCGCCGCATCTCGCTGCAGTTCCTGATCCGCGCCCGCAGCGAGGGCACCGACCAGATCCGCCAGATCCTGAAGACCGACGTCTCGCATCTGCGCCGCTTCTCCGACGCCCTGCTGGCGGCCCGCCCTACCCTGTCGCCGGAAGACGTCTACTGGCGCCTGCACTTCACCCTGGGCATGCTGCACAACAACCGCTTCGCCGAGTTCGATCGCCTGAACGTGCTGTCGGAAGGCGCCACCAGCGAGGGCGACGTGGAGGCCCTGCTGGCGCGGATGCTGGCCTTCGCCGAGGCGGGCTTCGCGGCCTGATACCTGCGCGATCTGGCGCCGCCTGACGGAACGAAGCGACCCGGCCGGGGTTAGGCTCGGCAATGGCGAGACTCAGAATCCTGCACGAGACGCGGTATGACTATGATCACCCGGTCCGTTTCGGCACGCACCGGCTGCTGATCCGCCCGCGCGACAGCCATGCCCTGCGCATCGTCGAGGCCTCGCTCTATGTCACCCCGCCCGGCCCCACCCGCTGGACCTATGACGCCAACGGCAACTGCGTGTGCCTGTTCAACCCGCGCGGAGAGTCGATCTCGCTGAGCATCATCAGTGAACTGATTATCGATCGTTTCCCCGCCCCGCTGTCGCCGCTGCGGATCGACAATCCCCATACCCTGACGCCGATCGTCTATGACCGCGAAGACCGCGCCACCCTGGCCCCGTTCATGGCGCAGGTCACCGACGATCCCGACGCCATACTTCTCAAGTGGCTGCGCGGCCTGCGCGGACGCCTGGACGAGCCGGCGCTGGATTTCCTGCTGCGGGTCAATTCGGTCATCCATCAGCAGTTCGACTACACCACCCGCTACGAGCAGGGCGTCCAGAGCCCGCTGGAGACCCTGGCCAGCGGCAAGGGCGCCTGCCGAGACCTGGCCTGGCTGATGGTCGAGGGCATGCGCCGGCTGGGCTATGCGGCGCTGTTCGCCACCGGCTACCTCTATTCGCCCAGCGCCGGGGCCGTGCGCGGCGCGGGCGCGACCCATGCCTGGTGCGAGCTGTTCCTGCCCGACCTCGGCTGGGTGGAGTTCGACCCCACCAATGGCCTGGCCGAGTCGCCGGACCTTATCCGCGTGGCCACCACCCGCACCCCGGCCCAGGCCCTGCCCGTCTCAGGAGCCATTCTGGGCGACCCCGGCGAGGCTCGACTTCACGTCTCCGTGGATGTCGCCTTGGTCGACACCGTTTTCGAGCCCGCGTGATAAAATGAGCGGTCGATCGGGAGTGAGAGCCATGACCAATGGGTTCCAGCACCAAGACCCCATGACCAATTACAGCGTGCCCAAGTCCGAGCCCAAGGCCCAGCATGGCCGCAAGCCTGATGAGGAAGCCTTGAAGCTCAAGGAACGACGGACATTCGAGCCCAGACCGGGCCACTGACGGCGAACGGCGTTCTTCGAGGTTTTGACAATCCGCCTGCCGTCGCGCTTACTACCCTGGGATGAAATTCGCTTGGGGGCGCGCAAGCATGGGCGAGACCAGAGATCCAAGGGTCGTTTTCGCGATCGGCCTGGCGCGCGTCCTGCTGTCGATCCTCGTCGTCTATGCGTTCCTCGCCACCCTGATGACGGCCTCGGCCCAGCAGTCGATCTCGGCCGGGCTGAAGGATGTGGCCAACGAAGACGGCAAGCCCGTCACCTATAGCCAGGCCTATCTGGCCTACAAGAAATCCGCCGAGCTGAAAAAGGCCCGCGACCAGGCCTGGCGCGAGCACGACGCCGAACGCAAGGCGATGGAGAAGGCCCGGTCCCTGAGGATCGGCCTTGAGCCGGCGATCTCGAGCGAGTCCGACGCCTTTTTCAGCTTTCGCGACCGCCTGAGGGCCCAGGCCCTGTGCGAGTTCAGCCCCAACGCCAGCAAGCTCCAGGACTGGGAGACGGTTCAGAGCTGCGAGCTCAGGCCCCGCGACCAGAAGATATGGGACTCGCTGGTCGCGCGCTCACCCAACTTCAAGCAGGTGATGGAGAACGCCTCGCGCGCCGATACGGCCTTCTACGAGGCCAGGAACAGTGTCGACCGCTCCAAGGAAGCCCTCGACGAGGCCGACAAGCAGGGGCAGTGGGCCCTGCAGGTGGGCCGAAAGTTCGGCGACTTCGATCTTCTGCGCGGCTCCTGGATGGCGGCGGGCGGGCTGTTCGAGGGCTTTCCGCCGGCCACCCTGCAGATCCTGCTGGCCTTCATGTCGGGCGCCTTCGGGGCGCTGCTGATCGCCCAGATCCTGATCGTCTATCCCGAGAATCAGCTGGGCCTGACCAAGGGCGAGGGTTTCGAGGCGCGCATCGGGCTGGGCGGCATGGTCGCGGTCTGCGTCTACATCATCCTGGGCAGTGGTGCTGTGCTGCTGGGCGACGCCTCCTCGCTGGAGGGCGACGCCAATGTCATGACCTTTGCGGGCGTGGGTGTCCTGGCGGGCATGTTCTCCGACCGGGTCGCCGCATGGCTGTCCGAGCGCGCCAACTTCTTCTTCGAAGCGCGCCGCAAGCCTGGTGAGGACGGCGGTGATGGCGACGGGCCCGCCGACGACAAGCCTCGGCCGCCCGGCAAAACGCCCCCTGGGGCGCCAGAAAAGCGGGCGCGAACCTAATTTCACATTTCGTCGGTGTGTAGGGCCTGTACAGGCGTCACACTGTTCAGCATACCGTTAACGGCACGCTGGGGGACGCGAGCGCGAGGGAACGTTCGGATCGATGCGGGTTGGGGTCATCATAAGGGGCGCGCTGGTTGCGGCCGGGCTGGGGGTTGTCGCTACGACCGCCACTGCCCTGTCGACCCATGCGCCGGCGCCCTATGACGCAACCCTGACCCTGGCCGGCGGCGACGCCGCCGCCATCGATCCGGACGCTCCGATCGCCACCGCCCGCTATGGCGATGCGCCACGCGGCGCGCCCGCCGCGCCCGCCTCAACCCTTGCCCCCTCGCCCGTCGATCTGGCCGGAGCGGTCGCGCCCCTGGCCGGCGGCCCAGCTTCTGTCCCCGCTCCCAAGCCCTTGCTGGTCGCCCAGACCCAGCCCGCGATCGAAGCCGGCGCCGGAGCCAAGACCCCGCCCGCGATCCAGACTCTCGCAGAGCCCCGCAAGCGCTCTGCGCCGACCGCCGTGACCGTCGCCGAAACGCAGCCGTCAGCCTTGGGCCTTGTCCGCGCTTCGACACGCCGCATTCCGGTGGTCAAGGTCGAGGATATCGACATCCAGCCCTTCGGCTCGCTCGACGCGCCTTCGACAACCCAGCGCCTGTCGGTCAACGCCTCGGCCCTGATGGGCAAGATGAGCGGCGTGGCCCAGGATCCACGAAGGGGCCGTTGGGTGCTGTTCGCCGCCAGTTCGGGCCAGGCCCTGAGCTGGAACATGATCCGCAGTTCTGTCGAAGGATGGCGCGGCTCCGGCTGGTCGCAGGACCGTTTGACGCGCTTTGGCACCCATCAGCTCGGCGTAGGCTGGCGCAAGGGCGGCAAGCAACTGTCGCTCAGCGCCACCCGTCGCAAGCTGCAGGCCCAAGCCTATTCAGACCGCGACATGGTCTATGGCGTGACCCTGTCGATCAAGCCCAAGCGCTAGGTCTTGCGGCGACGTGCGCCGCGCGAGTGGCCGGCGGTCATCGGATCGGGCTTTTTCGGCGGGACCCAGCCCTCGGGCGGCGCATAGACCTGCTGGTCCGTGCCCAGGCCCATCCTTCCCGGAACCTGTCGCTGGAAGTACGAGGCCTGGGGCGCGTCCTCGACACCGCGCACGAGGTTACCCCGCCGCAGGTCCTCGATCTGGTCGCGCAACTTGCCCGCCGTCTCGAAATCCTGAGCGGCGACGGCGGCTTCCATCTGTTGTTTCAGATCGTCGAGATGGGTGTTGGACATGGCAGGCTCCATGATTTCCAACATGGAACGCGCGACGCGGCGAAAAGGCTAGAGCGTTTTCGAGCGAAGTGGATCCCGGTTCGCGTGAAGAAAATGCGCCAAAACAAAGATCTAGAGCTCCGGACTGACGCAGTCAGGACGGAAAATGCTCTAGGCCCGCGCCGCTGCGATGCGGGCCCGGGCGATTTCGTCGGCCACCAGGTTGGCGGGGCGCTTTTCGGCGATCGACTGGTCGATGACCTCGCCCAGGGTCTGGGCCAGGCGGTCCAGCTTGGTCGCCACCCACTGGCCGTCGAACGACCCATTGGCCTCGAGGGCGCGGATCTCGGCGGCCACATTGATGATGCCGCCGCCGTTGATGACATAGTCGGGGGCGTAGAGGATGCCGCGGTCAAACACCGTCTGGCCGATCATGGCGTCGGCCAGCTGGTTGTTGGCGCCGCCGGCGATCACCTTGACCTTCAGGCGCGGCAGGGTCGCGGCCGAGATCGCGCCGCCCAGGGCGCAGGGGGCGAAGACGTCGGCCTCGACGTCGAAGATGGCGTCGGTCGGTACGATGGTAGCGCCGGTCTTGGCGGCCACCTCTTGCAGGGCCGTCTGGTTGACGTCGGCGATGATCAGCACCGCGCCGGCCGCGTGCAGCTTTTCGGCCAGATAGGCGCCGACATGGCCGACGCCCTGGATCGCGACGCGCACGCCCGTCAGGTCGCGCTGCAAGGCCTTCTCGACGCACAGCCGCACGCCGCGGAACACGCCCTCGGCGGTGACCGGCGACGGATCGCCCGAGGCGGCCGCATGGCCTTCCAGGCCGGCGACATAGCGGGTGGTCTTGCGGGTGCTCTCCAGATCGGACGGCGAGACCCCGACATCCTCGGCGGTCCAGTACCGGCCGTTCAGGCTGTCGACCGCGCGGCCGAAGGCTTCGAACAGTTCGGGAGTCTTCTGGCTGCGGCTGTCGCCGAGGATCACGGCCTTGCCGCCGCCGAAGTCGAGGTCGGCCATGGCGTTCTTGTACGACATGCCGCGCGACAGGCGCAGGGCGTCGGTCAGGGCGGCCTGGCTGCTGGTGTAGTCCCACATCCGGCAGCCGCCGGCGGCGGGGCCCCGGGCGGTGGAATGGATGGCGATGATAGACTTCAGACCGGTTTTTTCGTCGAAGAAGGCGTGGACGCCTTCATGTCCCTCGAAATCGGGGGAATCGAACAAGGTCATGCCGCAGGTCTCGCCTCAGACAGAAGAATGCGCCGGGGTGTACGCTCCCCGGCGCGCGCTCACAACCCCGAAGACTTGCCCGAAGACTTGGCGGCGCCCTTGAAGGGCTTGGGCGCCATGGCCTCCATGACCTTGACGCTGTCCGGGATCGGCGGCGCGCCCGAGGGCCAGGGCGCGGCGGGGTCGTTCAGGAAGCTGACCGCATCACGCCAGACGGTCGGGGCCTGCCGGTCGACCAGCAGCAGATGCCAGCCCTTTTCGTAGCAGGCCGTGCGGTCGGAAGGCTTCAGTCTGGCCGCCGCCTCGGCCGTCGGCGCCTTGGGGATGATCTTGTCATTGACCCCATAGAACCAGGCCGTCGGAACCGTGATCCTGTCGGTCGAGCGCCAGGCCTTCTCCATCAGGCCGACCAGGCCATAGACGGTGTCGGACCGCGCGCCCCAGATCATCAGCGGGTCTTTGCCCATGCGCCGCAGCTCGTCGAGATTGTCGCTGGGCATCACCTTGCGCACCAGCCAGTCGGGCGGCTCGACCACCCATCCGCCGACCATGTGGGCGGTGACCCACAGGCTGGCGCGATTGGGCATGGGCTGTTCGGACCAGCCCCAGACGGCGGGGGCGAACAGCAGCAGGCGATCCACGACGGGCGGATCGGGATCGGTCATGGCGGTGATGGCCAGCGCCCCGCCCATGCTGATCCCGGCCAGGGCGATCCTGGCGCCCGGATGCCGCTCGCGGACCAAGGCCACGCAGGTGCGCACATCCTCGATGACGATCCCGACCGGCGCCCAGACGCCGCGCTCGGGCGAGCGGCCAAAGCCACGCACATCGAAGGCGTAGGTGGCGATCCCCTGCCCGGCCCACCCGTCGGCGGCCAGGTGATAGGCGTTGGAATAGTCGTTCATGCCGTGCAGGCCGACGATCACCCACTCCGGTTCTCCGGTCGGTAGCCAAGTCCTCAGGCCCAGCCGCGCGCCGTCGAAACTGACGAAATCCTCGCCCTCCAAGCGCGGCCCGCGAAAGCCCAGCGGCCCCAGGTCCAGCCTCTGGGTCAGGGGCGCGCAGCCGCTCAGGGCGGCGGCGGACGCGGTGAGGATCAGGCTACGGCGGTTCATGCCCCCAGAATGCCCGCCACGCGCTGGCGAAGATAGGGCGTGACCTCGTTCTCGAACCACGGATTGCGCTTGAGCCAGGCGGTGTTGCGCCACGACGGATGCGGCATGGGCAGGACCTTGGGGCCGAAGGTCCGCCAGGCGGCGACGGTGTCGGTCATGGTCTTGCCCACCCGGTCGCCCAGCGCCCAGGCCTGGGAATAGCTGCCGACCAGCAGGGTCAGTTCGACGTTCGGAAGTTGCTCCAGCAACTGCGGCCGCCACATCGCCGCGCAGCGCGGCGGCGGCGGATAGTCGCCACCCTTGGGATTGGTCCCCGGAAAGCAGAAGGCCATGGCCGCGACACCGATCTCGGGCCGGCCATAGAAGGTCTCGCGATCGATCCCCATCCACTGGCGCAGGCGCACGCCGGACGGGTCGTTGAACGGCAGGCCGGTCTCGTGGACCAGCCGTCCCGGCGCCTGGCCGGCGATCAGGATGCGGGTCTCCTCGCGCACCCGCGTCACAGGCCGGGGCGTGTGCGGCAGATAGGGCGCGCAGGCCCGGCAGGCGGCGATGTCGGAGAGAAGCGCGTCGAGCATGGCTGTGGACTTGGGGATGGGCAGCGGTTTTCCAAGCGCCGAAGCACCGTCGTCCCGGGCGTAGCGCAGCGAAGACCCGGGACCGCGATAAGCTCTCAGCTTCCGGCGGTCCCGGCTTAGCGCGTTACGCCCCCGGCTCAAGGCCGGGGCGGGATGACAACCGTAGGATCAGCCGCCCAGGAAGCCCCGTTCCTTGGCGATCACCGTTTCGAACGACGGTCGGGCCAGGATGCCGTCGGCCCAGGCCTTGGCCTTGGGCCACTTGGCGAAGTCAAAGCCCGCATGCATCAGGTTGGCGAAGGGGCTGGCCACGGCGATGTCGGCCAGGGTCAGGCGGTCCTCGATCAGGAAGCCGCTCTCGGGAGCGATCTTCTCCAGATAGTCCATCACCGGCGGCATCTCTTCGGTCGTGGCCTTTTCGACCGCCGCCAGATCAGCTTCGACACCCATGAACCGAGGGCCGACCACCAGGTTGAAAAAGATCTTGCCGGCCGCACCGACGAAGATGCTGTCGGCGAACTCCTCGAACCAGATCGTCCGGGCGCGCGCCCTGGGCTCAAGCGGGATCAGGTTGGGCTCGGGATAGGCCGCCTCCAGATAGGTGACGATGGCGCTGGAGTCGGAGATCCGGAAGTCACCGTCCTGAAAGCCCGGAATCTTCTTGAACGGGCTGATCTCCAGAAACTCGGGATCGGGCGAGCCGGGCCGGGCGACCTTGTTTTCGAAGGTCAGGCCCTTCTCGGTGGCGAAGGCCATGGTCTTGCGCACGAACGGCGACAGCGACGAGCCGTGAATCAGCATCGGTAAACTCCCCTAGTGTTGGGGCTCATAGTTCATCGATTGAGTTTCGTTTCAAGACTTAGTCGACAGGGATCAGATATCGTCGTCCGCGTCGTCATCCGGAGCGACGGTCTCGAAGCTGGTCGGATCGCCCGGCAGCCGGGTGCGCAGGCGATAGACGCCGCGGAATTTCTCGGGATCGACCGGCTTGTTGTGGCGCAGGATCACGATGGTTCCGGCGCGCGCCAGTTCGATGGCGTTGTTGCGCACATGGCCCAGGATCTGCTGCCAGCGCTCGGGCTGCACCGCCTTGGCGACGCTCATGGGGTCGATGGACTTTCCCTCCGGCAGGCCTGCCAGCTGGGAAAGGATGGTCTCTTGGATCGGGGTCGTCATGGGCCGCTCCATGCCACGGATCGCCGCCTTACGCGAGGGACGGCTTGCGCGTCTTTCGACACGGCTCTAGCTCAGGCCGGTTGATTTGAGGGGACGAGCACATGGATGGCGGCAATGACGCGCCCGGCGGGCCGCGACTGGTCGAGAGCGGCGAGTGGGCCGGCTGGCGCACCTGGTCGGGTCTGGATCCGTTCGAGGACCAGTCCGGACCCTTCTATTTCAGGGAAGATGAGACCGGCCTGGTGACCACCGCCTTCAAGGCCGAGACCCGCCACATGAACGGCGGCGGCTTCATGCACGGCGGCTGCATGCTGACCTTCGCCGACTTTTCGCTGTTCGCGATCTCGTGGCGGGCGCTGGCCGGCCAGCACGCCGTGACCGTCAGCCTGAACGGCGAGTTCATGGGCCCGGCCCGGCCGGGCGACCTAGTGACGGCGACCGGCGAAGTGACCAAGGCCGGCGGCTCGCTGCTGTTCGTGCGCGGGCTGGTCTCGACGGGCAGTTCGCCGATGCTGAACTTTTCCGGCGTGATCAAGAAGATCCGGTCGCGGTAGGTACTGGGTAGCTGCTCCCCCTCAGGGGGAGCTGTCGCGGAGCGACTGAGGGGGCTAATGGGGCCTGAGCCGAGCTAGCCCCCTCCGGCCCTCTGGGCCACCTCCCCCAGAGGGGGAGGATCTACCTTGACCCGCTAAACCCCAGCCTTGGCCGCCGGCCTCTGCATCATCTGCTCAAGCCACCGCCCGACATTGACCAGCTCGGCGTCCGGCCGGAACTTGACCATCCGGGCAAAATCGATCCCCGTGACCGCCAGGATGTCGGCGATGGTCACCCGATCGGCGGCGATGAATTCGCTCTCGGCCAGGCGGCGGTCGAACACCTTCAGCGCCCGCTCGGCGGCCTTGCGGTTGGTCTCGGCGATTTCGGGCACCTGAGTTTCAATGGCCGCCAGGGCGGGATGGCCATGCCGCACGGCCATCATCAGCGGGGTCGAGAGCAGCATCTCCGCGCGGCGCGTCCACATCTCGATGATCGCGGTCTCAAGCGGATCGCGCCCGAACAGGTTCGGCTCGGGATAAACGCTTTCCAGATAGCGGCAGATGGCCACCGACTCGGTGATCGTCGTGTGCTCGTCGATCTCAAGCGCCGGCACATTGGGCAGGCCCGCCTTGGCGAGATAGTCGGGCGTTCGATGCTGGCCGCCGAAGATGTCGATGTCGACGATCTCGACGTCCTCGATGCCCTTCTCGGCCATGAACCAGCGCACGCGACGCGGATTGGGGGCGCGGCGGCTGTCATAGAGCTTCATGGTGAGATCCTCCCGTTTTGACAGGAGGATGAGCGGGTTTCGTGGGGGAAGGAAAGAGGCGGTCGCTAGACCCCGGTGATCGCCTGGCCGAACGCGATCAGGTTGCCGTCCGGCGCGACGACCAGCAGTTCGCGCTGGCCGTAGGGCTTGTCCGCCGGACCGTGGACGTCGCGGGGCGGCAGGGTGTCGAGGCGCGGCTTCAACTCATCGTACAGGGCGTCCACGTCGCGGACGTCGACATAGTAGCAGAAGCGGCGGTTGCCCGGCGGCGCGCCGTCCTCGCCCTGCCCGGCCAGGATGCGGACGCCCGCCCCTTCCCGCTCGACATAGGCGTAGTCACCCTCACGGAAGAGGGTCTTGAATCCGAGGATGTCGTTGAAGAACGTCAGCGCCGGCTCAAGCTCGGGCACGTGCATGAACGGCGTGATCTGGATGAAGTTCGACAAGGTCGCTCCCTCCATGGCGGTCGTGTCCAGACGCTGGAAAGCGCCTGGACACTCATAGCATCAGAGCCCGAACAGCTCGCGCGGCATCAGGCCGATCAGGGAACCGGTCAGGCAGGTGGCCAGGAAGCCGGCCATCATCGCCTTCCAGACCAGGCCCAGCACTTCCTGCCGGCGCTCGGGCACCAGCACGCTGAAGCCGGCCACGTTCATGCCGACCGAGCCGATATTGGCAAAGCCGCACAGGGCGTAGGTCATGATCATCCGGGTGCGCTCGTCCAGCAGGGCGGCGCCCGTCTGGGACATCTGGATGAAGGCCGTGAACTCGGTGAGGATCAGCTTGACGCCCAGCAGGCCGCCGGCGGTGCCGGCTTCCTTCCAGGGGATGCCCATCGACCAGGCCAGGGGCGCGAAGACCACGCCCAGGCCGCGGGCGATGCTCAGCGGCTGGCCGCCGACGTCCGGCAGGGCGGCCAGACCCTTGTCGACCATGGTGGCCAGGGCCACGAAGACGATCAGGGTGGCGCCGATGTTCAGGGCGATCTGCAGGCCGTCGGTCGTGCCCTTCATGACGGCGTCGATCGAGCTGCCATAGGTCTTGTCGTCGATGTTGAGGTCCAGGCTGGAGACCTTTTCCATCGGATCGGCCGGCACGATGATCCGGGCCAGCAGCACGCCGGCCGGGGCCGAGATGATCGAGGCGGTCAGCACGTGGGCGGCGGCGTTGGGCAGGACATCGGCCAGGATGGTCACATAGGCCACCATGGTCGAGCCGCTGACGCAGGCCATGCCGACCGCGATCAGCATGAACAGTTCAGACCGCGACAGCTTGTCGAGATAGGCGCGGATGAAGATCGGGCCTTCGATCTGGCCCATGAAGATGGTGGCGGCGGTGGCCAGGGCCGGCGGGCCGCGCAGGCCCAGGGTCTTCTGGAACACAAAGCCAAAGCCCTGCGCCGCCCATTTGAGAATCTTCCAGTGCCAGAGCAGCGCCGACAGGGCGCAGACCACCAGGATCACCGGCAGGACGCGGAAGGCGAAGATGAAGCCCAGGCCCGGATTGCTGACCGGATAGGGCTGATCGCCGCCCGCCAGGAAGCCGAAGATGAACATGGTGCCGGCCTGGGTCGAGGCCGACAGGCCCTCGACCGCGCCATTGACGCCGCGCAGCAGCGTCTGGGCCTGGGGAAGTCCGAACAGCAGCAGCACGAGGCCGACCTGGACGACGATGGCGCCGATGGCCAGCACCCAGGGGAAACGCTTGCGATTCTCGGAGACCAGCCAGCAAAGGGCGAGGGTGAGCGCCAGACCCGCGAGGGCTTGAACGTTCTCGGGACGAAACATCAAGACAGAAGAACCTTTGAACTAGGCGACGCCCCCGCGACGTCGGCCAAGGGCCGAGATTGACACCAAGTTTACCGTTAGAGGCAAGCGGCTTGCGCGCCTTGCGCCGCAGGAAGGGACTTGTGCCGTCAGGACGGCAGGATCTCCCCCGCCCCCGACCCTCCCGACGATAGGCTGTATCGCCGGAAGGACCGGAGGAAAGGGATGACTTCAGGCCGTGGCGCTGACAGAGCCGGCGGACGCCGAACTGGATGTCATCGCGGTGTTCAACTGCGCCAGCAGCTTCTGCATCAGGTCTGAAGCCACACTGGGCCGGGAGTCGCCGGCGCCTGACCCGCCGCCATTGCTCGCGGCGCCCGCGAGGGCGCTGCCGCTCGAGTCCTGAACCGCGCTGAGGGCGTCCATCAACACGTCGAACTCGGATGTCGACAGCGATCCGTCTTCATCGGTGTCCAGAGAGGCCAGCAGCTCGCTGGCCGAGACGGTTCCATCCTCGTTGGTGTCGCGGGTGTCATAGGTCGTGCTGGAACCGCTGGCCCCAGACGACGCCGAGGCGCTCTGGCCGGCGGCCTCAGACGGCGGCGGACCACCCGGCGGCGGACCGCCCATGCCCTGCAGGGCCGACTGCGCAGAGGACAGGCCCGAGGCGATCTCGTCGGACGACAGGGCGCCGTCGGCGTCGGAATCGAGCGCGGTGATCATGTCCTCGGCCATCTTGCCTTCCAGGCCCAGGCCCTTGGCCTGTTCCGGCGCATTGGCGGCCAGGGCGGTGGAAATCTCGTCGGCCGACATCAGGCCGTCGGCGTCGGTGTCACCGTTGCCGAGGATCGAACCGGCGTCCGAGCCCAGCATCTGCACCGACATCAGCGAGCGCAGTGTGTCGCCGCTGAAATTTCCGCCGGGGCCGCCCTGCCCGCCCATGGGCGGCGCAGGGGGGCGATCGCCGCCGCCCTGCACTTTCTGCCCAATCGACTGGAACTCGGTCAGCGACAGCGCGCCGTCGGAATCGGCGTCCGCCGTGGTGAACATCGACTGTTGAAGCTGCCGCATTTGCTGCGCCAGCGATGAGGAACCGACACTTGAGACGGTCATTGCGCTCTCCTTTCAGATTGCAGCGCCCGACCCCAAAGAGCGGAGCGCCCGCGCCGAGTAAGCCGGCGCACGCAATGACCAGCGAAAAACATTCCATATTTCAGCATGTTACCGGCTGGAAACATCGAGGAAAGCTGCACCGCTGAAACCCCGGCGCCCCCGCCACGCCGCCGGATGCTCCGCCTTACCCCGATTTAACTTGGCCGCTGGATGAACGCCGGTCATTGCTGCAACCCTTGATTGGGGGAGCATTTTTCGCATGTCGCTGGCCTTGGCCACTTTGCTTTACGAGTGGCGTCGATACATGGCGGCCGTGGTCGCCCTGGCGTTCTCGGGCCTTCTGGTGCTGGCCCAGGTCGGCATGTTCGTCGGCATCGGCAAGGGCTTCACCGCCCAGATCGACCGGGCGCGCGCCGACATCATGGTGCTGGGCCCCGGCGCCAAGGCGCTGTTCGGCGGTCCCTCGGGCCTGCCGCGCCGCATGATTCCGCTGGTCTACAGCCACCCGGAAGTGACCCAGGTCGCGCCCCTCGACGGGTCCGGCGGCCGGTTCCAGAACATCCTGACCCCCGAGGAGCAGGCCAAGATTGACGCCCGCACCAAGGCCGCCGCCAAGGGCGGCAAGCCGGCCGGAGGCGAAGGCGGCGGTCGCAAGACCGAGTTCGTCAACGTCACCGTGATCGACGCCATCCCCGGCTATGTGACCGTGCCGACCGACTACACCCAGTCGATGGTCGAGGCCCTGCGCCAGCCCTATGCCGTGGCCGTCGACCAGACCGCCCTGAAGCGCCTGGGCGTCAAGAAGGGCGACAAGGCGATCTATAACGGCAAGACCATCAATATCGCCGTGGTCACCACCGGCTATCCCAACATCATCCAGCCCACCCTGGTGATGTCGCGCGACACCCTGCGGATGCTGGGCGAGGCGGACACCGGCCAGCGGGTCGGTCCCCTGATGGTGCAGATCCGCGACCCGGCCCGCGCCGAGATCGTGGCGGCCCAGCTGAACAAGAAGGCCGACGGCAAGTTCCGCGCCTGGACCCGTCAGGAACTGGCCGACGCCAATTCCAGCGCCATGCTGGACGACCAGATCATCGGCATCATGCTCGGCTTCTCGGCCTTCCTGGGCCTGCTGATCGGCGTCGCCATCACCTGGCAGACCCTGCGCGGCGCGATCATGGCCAATATCAAGGAGTTCGCCTCCCTGCGCGCCCTGGGCGTGTCGATGGGCGACCTGCGCAACATCGTCATGGAGCTGTCCTTCTGGGTCGGCATCGTCGGGGTCGGGGCCGCCGGTCTGCTGACCTGGCTGGTCACCCTGCTGGCCAGCGCCGGCGGTGTGCCGATGTACTTCCCGCCCAGCCTGATCATCACCGTCGCGGTCTTCCTCGTGTTGATCGCCATGCTCTCCGGCTTCCTGTCGCTGGGCATCCTGAAGAACAGCCAACCCGCGGACCTGCTGCGATGAGCAACGATCACAGCCACCTGCGCGGCCAGAGCGCCCTCTCGGCCCAGGGCCTGGTCAAGCGGTTCAAGACCGGCCGGACCTTCATCGAGGTCCTCAAGGGCGTGGACTTCGACGCCAAGCATGGCGACGTGACCATGGTCATGGGCCCCTCGGGCTCGGGCAAGTCGACCCTCGTGGCCGCCCTGTCCGGTCTGCTCAAGCCCGACGAGGGCAAGGTCACCGCGCTGGAGGCCAATGACCTCTGGTCGCTGTCGGCCGGCAAGATCGACAAGTTCCGCCTCGACCACTGCGGCTTCATCTTCCAGGGCTTCAACCTGTTCCCGGCCCTCACCGCCAAGCAGCAGGTCATGACCGTTCTGAAGTACCAGAACGTGGGCCCCGGCGAGGCCTCGCGCCGCGCCCAGGCGGCGCTGGAGTCGGTGGGCCTTGGCCCGCGCGTCAATCAGCGGCCTTCGGAACTGTCGGGCGGCGAGAAGCAGCGGGTGGCCATCGCCCGCGCCCTGGCCAAGAACCCCAACCTGATCTTCGCCGACGAGCCGACCTCGGCCCTCGACGGCAAGAGCGGCGAAACCGTCATCAAGCTCCTGCGCGCTGCGGCGACCGAGCGCGGCGCGGCGGTGATCTGCGTTACCCACGACCCGCGGTTGGAGGCCTATGCCGACCGCGTCATCCACATCGAAGACGGCCGGATCCTGGACGACGTGCGTAGAACGCCCGACGCCAATCCCGGTCCGCTCAGCCACTGATTTCTGGGGGAAACTGATATGTTCGGCTTTTTGCGCCGCCCAATGTTCTGGATCGTCATCGTCGTGCTCGCCGCTGGCGGCGGCGGGTTCTTCTACATGAAGGGCCAGGCGGCCGAGAAAAAGAAGAAGCTCGAGGTGGCTGCGGCCCAGGAAGAGCCCAGCCCCTATGCGGCCATCGCCAACGGCAAGGCCGATGTCGAGGGCGGCATCATCCAGGTCGCCGCCCGTCGCGGCGGCGTGGTCGAGGCCGTCTATGTCCAGGAAGGCGACGTGGTCGTGAAAGACCAGATCCTGGCCCGCCAGCAGAGCGACGAGGGCCGCCTGTCCGTCGAACGCGCCAGCGCCGAAGTCGACCAGGCGCGCGCCATGATGAACGCCACCCGCGTCCAGCTGACCACCGCCCAGCGCGAGCATGCGCGTCTCAGCAAGCTGACCGCCAGCAACTTCGTGGCCGGCACGCGCGTCGATGCGGCGTCAGACGCCATCGCCAACGCCCGCGCCACCCTGGCCGCCCAGCAGGCCCAGGTCGCCACCGCCGTCGCCCGCAAGAACGAGGCCCAGTACAACCTGGAACTCACGGTGATCCGCGCGCCGATGAACGGCCGCATCGCCCGCCGCTACGCCAATCCCGGCGCCGGCGCCTCGACCCTGAACGTGTCCAACATGTTCGACCTCGAGCCCGACACCCAGCGCATCGTCCGCGCCGAGATCGTCGAGGCCGACATCCCCAATGTGGCCAACGGCCAAGAGGTCGAGATCCAGCCCGAGGGCGATCCCGACAAGGTCTATATCGGCAAGGTCCTGCGTCGCGCCGCCGTGTTCGGGGCCCGCAAGCTGGCCTCCGACGATCCCAGCCAGCGCAGCGACGAGCGCGTGGTCGAGGTGGTGGTCAGCGCCGACGGCGCCCCGCTGCTGGTCGGCCAACGCGTGCTGGTCAAGTTCATGAAGCCCGGCAAGAAGGCCGGCGTGAAGCGCAACAAGCCGACCGCCCCCGTCGGCGGCGGCATGACCAAGCCGAGCTAGCCAACCCGCTTCCAGAGACCACGAAGCGCCGGGCGGTTCTCCGCCCGGCGTTTTTCGTTGCGGCTCAGGCCTTCCAGGTCCTCAGCCGCAGGGCGTTGCCGATCACGCTGACCGAGCTGAACGCCATGGCCAGGGCGGCCAGCTGCGGCGTCAGGGTCAGGCCGAAGGCCGGATACAGCGCCCCGGCCGCGATCGGCACGCCGGCGGCGTTGTAGGCGAAGGCGAATGCCAGGTTCTGGCGGATGTTGCGCATCACCGCCCGCGACAGCGAGCGCGCCCGGACCACGCCCATCAGGTCGCCGTTCAGCAGGGTGACGCCGGCCGCCTCCATCGCCACATCGGCGCCCCCGCCCATGGCGATGCCGACATCGGCAGCGGCCAGGGCCGGGGCGTCATTGACCCCGTCCCCCGCCATGGCCACAGACGCCCCCTCGGCTTTCAGCCGTTCGACAACCTGGGCCTTGCGGTCGGGAAGCACCCCGGCCTCCACCTCATCGATGCCCAGAGCGCGAGCCACGGCCATGGCGGTGACCTCATTGTCGCCGGTCATCATCAGCACGCGAACGCCCTGGTCCTTTAGCGCCTTGATCGCCGCGCGGCTGGACGGACGGATGGGGTCCTTGATCGCCAGCAGCCCGGCGGCCACGCCGTCCAGCGCCACGAAGACCACTGTCGCCCCCTCGCCTCTCAGCGCCTCGGCGCCCTTGGCCAGATCGGTGACCGCGATCGCCAGATCGGACATGTAGGGCTCGGCCCCGATCGCCACGCGGCGGCCCTCGACCAGACCGGTCACGCCGCGTCCCACGGGCGAGTCGAACCCGGCGACCTCGGCCAGGGCCAGCTTGCGCGCCTCGGCGGCCTCGACGATCGCCTTGCCCAGCGGATGCTCGCTGCCGCGTTCCAGGCTGGCGGCCAGGCGAAGGAGCTCGTCCTCCGTCACCCCGACGGTCTGGATGGCGGTCAGGACAGGTCGGCCCTCGGTGAGGGTGCCGGTCTTGTCGACCACCAGCACGTCGATACGCTCCAGCCGCTCCAGAGCCTGGGCGTCCTTCAGCAGGATGCCCGCCTGGGCGCCGCGCCCGACCCCGACCATGATCGACATCGGCGTGGCCAATCCCAGGGCGCAGGGACAGGCGATGATCAGCACCCCCACGGCCGCAACCAGGGCGTTGGCCAGGCGCGGCTCGGGCCCGACCAGCGCCCAGGCCGCGAAGGCCAGGACGGCGGCGGCGAGCACGATGGGCACGAACCAGGCCGCGACCCGGTCGGCCAGCCGCTGGATCGGCGCGCGCGACCGCTGGGCCTGGGCGACCATGGCCACGATCCGCGACAGCAGGGTGTCGCGCCCGACGCGCTGGGCCTGCATGACAAAGCCCCCGCTCTTGTTGATCGCCCCGCCGACCAGCAGCGAGCCTGGCGCCTTGAGGACCGGCATCGACTCGCCGGTGACCATGGCCTCGTCGACATGACCGCGCCCTTCCAGCACCACGCCGTCGACGGGAATTGTCTCGCCCGGCCTGACCCGCAGCCGGTCGCCCACCAGAATGGCGTCGATGCCGACCTCGGCGTCCTGGCCGTCGGCGCCGATGCGCCGGGCCGTGCGCGGGGCCAGATCCAGCAGGGCGCGGATGGCGCCCCCGGTGCGCTCGCGCGCGCGCAGTTCCAGCACCTGGCCCAGCAGCACCAGGACGGTGATCACCGCCGCAGCCTCGAAATAGACCGGCGCCTGTCCGTGATGACCCTTGAAGCTGGCGGGCAGCAGATCCGGCGCCAGGGTCGCGACCAGCGAATAGAGATAGGCCGCGCCGGTCCCCAGGGCGATCAGGGTGAACATGTTGAGGCTGCGCGCCAGGATCGACGCCCAGCCACGCTGGAAGAACGGCCAGCCCGTCCACAGCACAACCGGCGAAGCCAGAGCCAGCTGGATGAAGGCGTTGGCGCGGTCCCCCCAGGGCGGCATCAGGCCAAACAGGTGCGCGCCCATGTCCAGCACGAAGACCGGCAGGGTGAGGACCAGAGCGATCCAGAACCGCCGGGTCATGTCTGTCAGTTCGGGATTGGGGCCATCGTCAAGCTGCGGCGCCTCGGGCTCTAGCGCCATGCCGCAGATCGGACAGACACCGGGCCCCACCGTCCGAACCCTGGGATGCATCGGACAGGTGTAGAAAGATCCAATCGCGGCAAGTCCCGGCGCCGCGCCTTTGGGAGCGTGGGCAGGGTGTGGCGGATGGTCAGGCATCGCGAGGTTCTCCTGGCGTCCGGCCTTCGCCATATGCCTCTGCGGCCCATGACACTGTGATCAGGATCAAGGCTCGGACACGGAACGCCTGAGCGGCGCAAAACGTCTGGGCCGCGCGGCGCCGGCGCCCTTGACGCCTCCCCTCCCGCGCCGCACAAACGCGCCAAACCAAACACGCGTTTGAGGGAGACTAGGGCATGTCGGACATCCGTTTTGACGGCAAGGTAGCGATCGTTACGGGCGCAGGTGGCGGCCTTGGCCGACAGCACGCTCTGGAACTGGCCCGTCGCGGCGCCAAGGTGGTGGTCAACGATCTGGGCGGTAGCGTCGACGGTTCGGGCGGCTCGTCAGACGCCGCCCTGAAGGTCGTGGAAGAGATCAAGGCCGCCGGCGGCGAAGCCATCGCCCACGGCGCCTCGGTGACCGACGACGTCGGCGTCGCCGACCTGGTCAAGACCACCATGGACACCTGGGGCCGGATCGACATCCTGATCGCCAATGCCGGCATCCTGCGCGACAAGACCCTGAGCAAGATGGAGCTGGCCGACTTCGAGGCGGTCATGCAGGTCCACGTCTGGGGCACGTTCAAGCCGATCAAGGCGGTCTGGGACATCATGAAGGCCCAGAACTACGGCCGCATCGTCGTGACGACCTCGTCGTCGGGCATGTACGGCAATTTCGGCCAGTCCAATTACGGCGCGGCCAAGATGGCGGTGCTGGGCCTGATGAACACCCTCAAGCTGGAGGGTCAAAAGAACAACGTCCACATCAACGCCATCAGCCCGGTCGCCGCCACCCGCATGACCGAGGGCCTGATGCCGCCCGAAGTGCTGGCCAAGCTGGCGCCCGAGGCGGTCACGCCAGGCGTGATGTATCTGGTCTCCGACGAAGCCCCGACCGGCGCGATCCTGACCGCCGGCGCCGGCGCCTTCGCCCTGACGCGCCTCTATGAGACCGAAGGCGTCTATCTCAGCGACGGCGAACTGTCGGCCGAGGGCATCCGCGACCATTGGGGCCAGATCACCGCCGAAGACGGCCAAAAGGCCTATTTCAACGGCGGCGAGCAAGGTCAGAAGTTCTTCCGCAAAATGGCGGGCGGCTGACAATAGTCTCGTAGTGAAAGCGGCCCCTTTGGGGCCACATTCGCGCCATTACTGACATAACAGCGTTTGAAACGGGGCCTTCGCGGCCCCGTTTCTTTGACTGCATGTATAAAATTCACCCCACAACCGAGAAATAGCGACGGTTTCTGACTTAATCCGGTAGACGCGGCGCTCCTCCAGCGCCGCAAGACGCTTGGGGACTTCTCCTCCCCAAGAAGGTCTCGTCAGTTCATGACTTTTTCGCGTAACCGCCTCGCCGTCGGCGTGGCTTTTGGCGTGCTCGTCGCCGCCTCCCAGGCCTCCGCTTCGGCCTTCTATCTGCAGGAACAATCGGTGCGCGGCGCAGGCCGGGCCTATTCGGGCGAGGTCGCTGATCGCGGCGCATCCAGCCTGTGGTGGAACCCCGCCGCGATCGCCGGCCTGGAGGCCCATGAGGTCTATGGCGGTCTGCACGCCATCCAGGTCGATTCCGACGTCACCAACAACGGCTCGACCATCACCCGCCCCGTGCCGGTGACGACGGCGATCGGCGGCGACAGCCGCGTCTCCAAGCCGATCAAGAGCGGCGTCGTGCCCAACTTCGCCAGCGCCTGGCGGATCAATGAGCACCTGACCCTGGGCCTGTCGCTGGCTGCGCCCTAAAATTTCACCACCGAATATGGTCCGCGCAGCTGGACCCGCTATGACGCGCTGAAGTCGCGCCTGACCACGGCCGACCTCCAGGGCACGGTGGCCTGGCGCGTCAATGACAAGCTGGACCTCGGCGTTGGCGTCAGCGCCGTCCATGCCGACGCGGAACTGACCAACGCCCTGCCCAACATCTCGCCGCTGCAGGCCGATGGCCTGCAGTCACTCAAGGGCGACGGCTGGACCTATGGCTGGACCGTGGGCGCGCAATATCGACCCACCCCGGCCCTGACCCTGGGCGCCAGCTACCGCGCCAAGGTCGAACAGACCCTGAAGGGCGAGGTCGCCGTCTCGGGTCTGCTGGCGCCCATCCCGGCGTCCAGCAACTTCAAGACCGCCGGCGAGGCCCAGATCACCACCCCCTGGATGGCCATCATCGGCGCGCGCTGGGCGGTCAATGACCGCGTTACCCTGAACGGTTCGGTCAGCCGCATCGGCTGGAGCCAGTTCGACGCCATCCGCGTCAAGTACGCGACCTCGGGCTCGACCAGCGTCCAGGACTACAAGGACATCACCACCGCCGCCGTCGGCGTCGACTATCAGGCCAGCCCGCGCCTGACCCTGCGGGCCGGCGTGCAGTACGATCCGACCCCGACCCCGGACATCGGCCGCACCGCCCGCGTGCCGGACGGCAACCGCATGATGTATGCGGCCGGCGCCACCTGGGCGGCCAAGCCGAACCTGAAGCTCGACGCGGCTCTCAGCTATATCGGCTTCGAAGACACGAAGATCAATCGCACCGACGTGACGGCGACCAGCTCGACCGTCAACCTGCGCGGCGATGTGACGGGGTCCGCCGTCGTGATGTCGACGGGCGCGCGTTTCAGCTTCTAGGGCTGACGTGAGCTAGGCAGGAACAGGCCGTCCGGGCCGTGCTCGGACGGCTTTTCTGGCCCCTATGCGCCTGTACGGGCTAGGCAACCTAGTTCCTGACAATGCCCCACAACGCCTTCGCGGCCCCGACAAACGCCCGGGCCGCCGCACTGTCGGGCTTGCCCAGCACCACGGGTACGCCGTGATCGCCGCCTTCGCGGACAGCCAGTTCGATCGGAACCTCCGCCAGCACCGGCACGCCCAGCACCTTGGCCTCGGCCACGCCGCCGCCGGAACCGAAGATCGGGATCGGGGCGCCGGTCGAAGGGTCGGCGAAGAAGGCCATGTTCTCGATCAGGCCCAGGATCCGGGTGGCGGTCTTGCCGAACATGATCGCGGCGCGGCGCGCGTCGATCAGGGCAATCTCCTGCGGCGTGGTGACCAGCACGGCGCCGTCGATGCGCAGTTTCTGCACGAGGGTCAGCTGCACGTCGCCGGTGCCCGGCGGCAGGTCGACCACCAGGATGTCGAGCGGCGCGGCTTCCGAGCCCCAGGCAACCTCGTGGATCATCTGGCGAACGGCCGACGAGGCCATGGGACCGCGCCAGATCATAGCCTTGTCTTCATCGACCATGAAGCCGATCGACATGATCTTGATCCCGTGGGCCTCCAGGGGCTGAAGTTTGCCGTCCTCGAAGCTGGGTTCGCCATTGACGCCCATCATGCGCGGCCCGGACGGGCCATAGATGTCGGCGTCCAGCAGGCCGACCTTCAGGCCCATGGCGTGGAAAGCGCAGGCCAGGTTGGTGGCGACGGTGGACTTGCCCACCCCGCCCTTGCCGGAGGCCACGGCGATCACGTGTTTCACATGGGCGGGCTTTTCGGCTTCCGGCGGCGGGACCATGCGGGCCTTCGGATCCTCGGACACCTTGGCGCCCTTGCGCACCCGGGTGGCGCCCTCGGCGGCCTGGGCGGTCAGCACCACCTGGGCGACATCGACCCCCGGCAGGTCGGCGAGGGCCTTCTCGGCGGCCTCGCGCACAGGCGCATAGGCGGCCGTCTTGGCGACCGGGACCTCCAGCATGAAGCCGGCGCGACCATTGCGGACCACCAGGCCCTGCACCAGTCCGGCAGCCACAAGTCCCTGCCCGGTCAACGGATCGACGATGAGATCCAGGGCCGCGCGGGCCTCGTCGAGGGTGGTTGAAGCGGCGCCGGTCACGTCTATGTCTTGCCTTGTGGGGTGGGGGTCCTCATATCCGCGTGTGGGGAACGATTTACAATCCCCGCTGAAAAATCAAAATCCGACGGGAAGACAACGCCGCCCATGCCTTGGAACGACAATGCCGGCCCTGGTCCCTGGGGTTCTCCGCCGCCGAATGGCGACAAGGACAACACGCCGCGCCCTGGTCCGCGCCGCCCATCGGGCGGACCTCGCGATCCCCAGACCCCGATCGACCTGAACCAGGTGATCGAAGATCTGACCGCGCGCCTGCGCGGCTACTTTCAGGGTCCTGACCGGCCCCGCGCCATCGCCACGGCGGCCGGCGCCGTCGTCGCCCTGTGGGCAGTGACGGGCGTCTATGTCGTCCAGCCCAACCAGCAGGGCGTCGTCAGCACCTTCGGCGCCTTCTCGCGTGTCGCCAATCCGGGCCTGCGCTATCACCTGCCCTTCCCGGTCGAGAGCGTCGAAAAGGTCTCGGTCAGCGAGATCCGCACGACCGACATCGGCGCCACCGGCACGGACGGTGGCGAAGAGCGCCTGATGCTGACCAGCGACGAGAACATCGTCGACCTGGCCTTCTCGGTGCAGTGGCGGGTGTCTGACGCCCCCAGGTACCTGTTCAATGTCCGCGATCCCGAGAGCGTGATCCGCGCCGTCGGCGAGAGCGCCATGCGCGAGGTGGTCGGCAAGACCGCCCTGACCCCCATCCTGACCACCGGCCGCGGCCAGCTTCAGCTGGAGGCCGAGGTCCTGATGCAGCAGATCCTGGACCGCTATGACGCCGGGGTCTTCGTCGAAAGCGTGCAGATCCAGACAGCCACCCCGCCGCCCCCGGTCATCGACGCCTTCCGCGACGTGCAGCGCGCCAGCCAGAACGCCCAGTCCGCCGCCAACGTGGCGCGGGGCCGTAGCGCCGAGATCGTCCAGCAGGCCAAGGGCTATCGCGAGCAGGTCGTGCGCGAAGCGGCCGGTGAAGCCGCCCGCTTCAACCAGATCTATGACCAGTACAAGCTGGCCCCGGCTGTGACGCGCGAGCGCCTCTATCTTGAGACCATGCAGCGCGTGCTGGCCAATTCGAACAAGGTCATCATCGACAGCAAGGGCGCCAGCGCCCCGGTGATCCTGCCGCCCGACGCGTTCCGCCCGCGGACCGCCACCGTGGTCAAGTCCATCGACGGAGCCGCCCAATGATCCGTCCGCAAAACCGTCTCACCGCCCTCGGCGCCGCCGCCGGCGCCCTGCTGGTCCTGCTGGGTTCGACCGTCTATCAGGTCGATCAGCGCCATCAGGCCCTGGTCATCCGCTTCGGCGACCCGATCCGCGTGGTCCGCACGCCGGGCCTGCACCTGAAGGCGCCGTTCCTGGATCGCGTGGTCAAGTTCGACAACCGCAACATCGCCCTGAACGCCGACCAGGAAGAAGTGATCGCCGCCGACCAGGAGCGCCTGGTGGTCGACGCCTTCGTCCGCTACCGGATCAGCGACCCGCGCCAGTTCTACAAGACCCTGGGCGATGAGACGAAGGCCAAGGACCGGCTGGAACGCATCGTCAACGCCTCGCTGCGCCAGACCATCGGCCGGGCCAATTCCGAGGAAGTGATCGCCGGCAAGCGCGCCGTGGTCATGGCCGCCATCCGCGACGAGGTCGGCCGCCAGGTGAAGGCTTCCGATCTGGGCGTCCAGATCATCGACGTGCGCATCCGCCGCGCCGACCTGCCCGAGGCCAACCAGAAGGCCGTGTTCGAGCGCATGCAGACCGCCCGCCAGCAGGAGGCCGCCCAACTGCGCGCCATCGGCGAGCAACAGAAGCGCGAGATCGTGGCGACCGCGACCGAAGAAGGCGAAAAGATCCGAGGTGAAGGCGACGCCCGCCGCGCCGAACTGTTCGCCTCCAGCTTCGGCCGGGACCCCAACTTCGCGGCCTTCTATCGCTCGATGCAGGCCTATGAGGCGTCGCTTGGTCAGGGAGACGCCACCCTGGTGCTTTCCCCCGACAGCGCCTTCTTCAAGTACTTCCAGCGCGGACCGCAAGCGCAGTAAGAACCGGGGCCGCGAGATTCTCTCGCGGCCCTTTTTCTTTCGAGGAAGACCATGCGTCGTCTCGCGGTTCTCGCCTGTCTTTTCGCCTGCCTGGCTTCAGCGCCCGCCCTCGCCGCGCCGCTTGAGGTGCGGGTGGTGGTGGTCACCGCCTTCGAGATCGGCGAGGACACCGGCGACAAGGCCGGCGAGTTCCAGGCCTGGGCCCAGGTCATGCCGGAGAAGATCCCGTTCAAGACCGGCTTTCGCGACCTGCGCTATGACCCGGCCCGCAAGGTGCTGCTGCTGTCGACCAGCATGGGCACCAACCGCGCGGCGATCTCGACCCTGGCCCTGGGCCTTGATCCGCGCTTCGACCTCTCCAAGAGCTACTGGCTGATCGCGGCCATCGCCGGCGTCAATCCCAACCAGGGCTCGGTCGGCTCGGCCGCCTGGATCGGCGCGGTGATCGACAGCGACTTCGGCTACATGATCGACCCGCGCGAGACGCCCAAGGCCTGGTCGATCGGCCAGATCCCCCTCCACCGCAAGGCGCCCTATGAGGGACCTCCGGCGGCGGACAACGAGAACCTTTTCCCCCTGAACCTGGGCCTGCGCGACTGGGCCTTCGATCTGACGCGCGACGCGGCCATCGCCGACAACGACGCCCTCAAGGCCCTGCGCGCGCCCTATGTGGGCCTGCCCAAGGCCCAGACGCCGCCGATGGTGCTGAAGGGTGACGAGGTCAGCGGCCAGGCCTTCTGGCACGGCGAGATCCTCAACCGGCACTACGAGGCCTGGGCCAATTACTGGACCGGCGACCAGGACGGCTTCGTGATGACCGGCATGGAGGACACCGGCGTCCTGGCCGCAGTCGACGCCCTGGGCCGCGCGGGCCGCGCCGACCCCCGGCGCGTGCTGGTTCTGCGCACGGCCAGCAACTACACCACCCAGCCGCCCGGCGGCGACGCGGCGACCAACCTGCTGGGCGAGCAGACTGGCGTTCCGGCCCTGCAATCCTCGCTCGACGCGGCCTTCAAGGTCGGCGGCGTGGTGGTGGATGAGCTGTCGAAGAACTGGCCGCGCTACGCCGACGCGGTTCCGGGGAAATAGTCACAGACCTCGCCGGGGAGAGCGGTATCTGGACTAACGCTCCACCACGCCGCGCTGCATCGGGGCCAGCTTGGCCAGCAGCTTGTTCTGCGCGAAGAAGGGCACGCCCTCCTTCTCCATCGCCCACTGCAGGTTTTCGACCATGGCGTTGAAGTCCCGGTTGGTGACGCCCATGTCCTTGTGGACGCTCTTCATGTCGCGGCCGGTATAGTCGCAGCCGCCACCCAGCACGTAGCAGAACTGCTCGGCCAGGGTCCGCTTCAGTCGGGGAAGATCGGTGGTGGCGAAGATCTCCTTGATGCGCGGGTCGGCCAGGCTGCGATCGACCATGTCGGCCGCGATGCGCGCCAGGCCGTCCTTGCCGTGGAAGGCCTCGAACACCCGGGTGTCGGTCAGGGGCGTGGCGTGCGCATTGGCGTTGGACTGCGCATAGGGATCGACCGGCTGCTCAGCGGGCGGAACGGCGTCCTGCGCCAGGGCGGCGCCGGCAAGGCCAAGGGTGACGACGGCGGCCAGGGCCGCGCTCCGGGTGAAACGATGCATCGCGCGCTCTCCTAGAAGCCGGCCTGCAGCGAGAGATACAGGCCCCGCTGATCCTGGAACGTGGCGATGTCGCCCAGATCGACATAGGCGGCCGTCACAGACACCGTCTTGTTGATCGCATAGGCGGCGAACAGGTCGACCCAGTCATCTTCTCTGGCGAAGCCCAGGTTGCTGGGCTTGGTGCGGTATTCGGCCCCGACCGCCAGGCGCTTGCTGAGCAACACGGCGGCCGAGCCCTCGAACTGGGCCTTGTAGCTGTCGTTCCGGTCGCCGCCGAAGCCCAGCAGGCCGATCTGGTTGGCCTTTGTCATTCGCACCGCCCCGCTCAGGACAAGACTCTTGTCGAGCAGCAGCTTGGTGGCCGCGACATAGTAGTCGACGCCGCTGTCATGCCGGCCGCCGACAGCCTTGATGATGGCGCCCTGATTGTTCTTCTTGAATTGCGCGCCGACCGAGACCTGCGGAACCCAGCTGTCCTGCTCATAGACGGCGTCGCCCAGCACCCGCAGCTTGGCGCCCACGATGTCCTGCTTGAAGGTGAACCCCTTGCCCAGGCCCAGCTTGGCGCCCGTGGCGCCGGTGTCGAATTCCTGGCGGGCGACCGACAGCTCGACTCGATCGTACAGGCCGATCGCAGCCCCCGCAGCGCGCAGCTGGTAGTCGGGAACATCGACATAGGTCGCATGGACCTTGCCGCCGACGCCATTGCGGGTCTCGTTGCCGGCGATGACGCCCCAGGTGGCGAGACCGCCGCCCGCCCCGCCTTCGAGGGCGGTGACGCCGCCCGTCAGCAGCAACTTTCCGCCGGTCTCGATCTCGGCGGCCGCCGCGCCGGTGGCCAGGCTCAGAGCTCCGGCCATGACACAGCCAAAAGCCGGAAGGATCCTATAGTGAAGCTTCATCGGCCCTCGGCGCGTCTCGACAGTCCAGTTGCCGAAAGTCGTTCAGAAGACTTTACAGAACCTTTCAGCTTAACCCTGTCGCTCGACAAGATGTCGTGGCGGGACATTCACGTTAACGGCGATTTCATTCGAGAGACGCTAGTACTGCGTGATGAAATTCGCCCTTTCACTTCTCATGGTTGCGTTCATGGGCAGCGCCGCCTGGGCCGGCAGCCTGACCGTCACGGTGCGCGGCGCCGACGGCAGGCCCGTTCCCGATGCGGTCGTCACGGTCAATCCAGGCGGCCAGCCTGGTCGTGGGCCAATCAAGTTCCCCTGGCCTTATCGCGTCGCCCAGCAGAACATCCAGTTCTCGCCCTTCGTGCTGATCGTGCCGGCGGGCGCCGAGGTCTCGTTCCCCAATCTCGATAAGGTGCGCCACCACGTCTATTCGTTCTCGGCCGGCAACAAGTTCGAGCTGAAGCTCTACGGCCGCGAAGAGAACCGCACCGTGAAGCTGCCCGCCGTCGGCGTGGCCGCGATCGGCTGCAACATCCACGACCAGATGGTCGGCTTCATCAAGGTGGTCGACACCCCCTATGCGGCCAAGAGCGACGACGCCGGTGTGGCGACGGTCCGTGACATCCCGTCGGGGCCCGTCGTGGTGCGGATCTGGCATCCGTATCTGCGCGGCATGAAGAACGAAAAGACCCTGACCACCACCGCGATCGGCGGCGGCGACAGCCGCGAGTCGGTGTCGATCGAGCTGCGCGCTCCGGCGCACCACTAGAGGACGGCCGTGTTCCATCGCCTCCAGACCAAGCTGACGGTGCTCTATGCCGGGCTGTTCGCCCTGGCGCTGAGCCTTGTCGCGGTGACGGTCTATCTGGCGATCGCCGCCAACGCCCAGCAGGCGGTGCGCAAGGAACTGTCGACCAGCGGCACGGTGTTCGACAGCGTCTGGGCGCTGCGCACCCAGCGCCTGCGCGACGGCGCCGACCTGCTGGCGCGCGACTTCGGTTTCCGGGCGGCCGTGGCCACCCACGATGTTCCGACCGTCGAGTCCGCCATCACCAATCTTCGTCAGCGCATGGGCCTGGACCTGGCCTTCATCGTCGGGGTCGATGGCGATGTGGTGGGCCTGGATCCCGCCCGGCTGGATCTCGAGAAACTGTGGACGGCGCTCGACGCCGGCGACGACGCCCAGGGCGTATTCGTCGTCGATGGCGCGCCCTATCAGGTCATTTCGGCGCCGATCCTGGCCCCAAGCCTGACCGGCTGGATCGTCTTTGCCGCCAAGCTGGACGACAGGGAAATGCGAGCCCTGGAGCGCCTGTCGGCCATCGAGCTGGACGCCCAGGTCTTTGACCGGCGCGGCGAGGGCTGGATCACCGACGATGCGGGCTCCGACGCCAAGCGGTTTGGCGCCTATGTCGAGACAGCCCTGCGCGACAGGATCGCCGAGCCCAGCCTGCTGAAGGCCGGCGGCCAGAACGACCTGATCCTCGTCAAGCCGCTGAAGGCGCTGGGCCAGGACGGCGCTGCGGCGCTGGTCCTTCGCTATCCCATGGCCAAGGCGATGGCGCCGTATCGCCCCCTGTTCGCCGCCGTGATCATCGCCGGACTGATCGGCGCAGCCCTGGTGGTCGTGGCCAGTTGGGCCCTGTCACGTGGCCTGGCCCGGCCCATCACCGCCCTGGACGACGCCGCCCGCCGCCTGCAACGGGGCGAGGATGTCCGCGTTGAGGTCCAGACCCAGGACGAGATCGGCCGCCTGGCTGACAGCTTCAATCTGATGGCTGCGGAAATCCGGGACCGCGAAGCCACGATGATCCATCAGGCCCTGCACGACGAGGAAACCGGCCTGCCCAACCGTCGCGCCCTGGAGCGCGAGATCACCACCCGCCTGGCCAGTGCCGCCGAGGGCGAGCAGGTCATCATCAGCGCCGTGGGCCTGGACCGCTTCACCTTCGTGCGCGGCGCCATCGGCTATTCGCTGGCGACCCAGCTGATCGCCGATCTGGGCGAGCGGATCATGGCCATCACGCCGGGCCTGCTGGTCGGCCGCCTGACCACCTCGACCCTGTGCGTCGTCTCCAGCCTCACAGACCTAGCCGTCCTGACGCCGCTGATCGAGGTCGAGGCGAAGGCGCTCGACAAGCCGATCCGCGTCGGCGGCGAACTGGTGGATGTGCACCTGACCCACGGCCTGGCCGCCACCACGGCAGGCGCTCTGGATGCGCCCAGACTCATTGAGCAGGCGCTGATCGCCCTGGACCAGGGCCGCGCCGCCAACCGCAAGGTCATGCTGTTCGACCCTGTCGCCTATGGCGACCCGGCCGGCAACCTGTCGCTGATGAGCGACATGCTGGACGGCGTGGCCACCGGCGCCCTGTTCCTCAATCACCAGCCCAAGCTGGATCTTCGTTCCGGCAAGATCACCGGTGTCGAGGCCCTGGTGCGCTGGAACCATCCGACGCGCGGCATGATGCGTCCGGACCTGTTCGTGGAAATGGCCGAAGAGACCGGCCACATCCGCGCCCTCACCGACTACGTCCTGAGCCAGGCCATCGCCGACCAGAAGGCGCTGCGCGCGGCTGGTCACGACGTGCTGATGTCGGTCAACGTCTCTGGCCGGCTGATCGACGACGCCGACTTTGCCGATCGCGCCATCGAGCAGGTCACCCGCGAAGCCGCCCGCGTCTGTTTCGAGATCACCGAGACGGCTGTGATCGGCAATCCCGATGTTGCGTTGGGGGTGCTGGAACGCTTCGAGGCCGCGGGCATCCCGGTCTCGATCGACGACTATGGCTCGGGCCTGTCGTCCCTGGCCTATCTGAAGCAGATCCGCGCCGAGGAGCTGAAGATCGACAAGGCCTTCGTGCTGTCGCTGCAGGCCGGCGGCAAGGACGCCCTGCTGGTCAAGTCGACCATCGACCTGGCCCACAGCCTGGGCATGAAGGTCACCGCCGAGGGCGTCGAGACCCGCGAAGCCCTGGCCCTCCTGCAACTGATGGGCTGCGACCTGGCGCAGGGCTATCACATCGCCAGGCCGATGGGGCTGGAGGCGCTGACCGCGTTCCTGGGCGGCTGGTCGATTGAACTGCCGGAGCAGGTCCAGACCGAGGCGCTAAAGCAGGCCTGAAGCCTCTCGCCCGCTCGCTCAGGCCGAGGCCTTCAGCAGGTCCAGCACCACGTGCAGGCTGTCGGCGATGTGGACGCACTTGTCGTGCATCTCTTCATTGGGATCGAGGATGTCGGGCACCATCACCGTCATCATGCCGGCCGCATGGGCGGCGCGGACGCCGGGATGGGAATCCTCCAGCGCCAGGCAGTGGGCGGGATCGACGCCCAGGCGGCGGGCGGCTTCCAGATAGGGATCGGGATGCGGCTTGTGGCGCACGACGTCGGCATTGGCGACCACCGCGTTGAACCGGCTCAGCAGGTCAAAGCGCCCCAGATACTTCTCGACCGACACCATGCCGTTGGAGGTGGCGATGGCGCAGGGCAGGCCCAGGTCATCCAGATGGTCGAGGATCTCGATCACCCCGGCCTTGAGCTTGGTTTCGGCTTCCAGCAGGTCCTCGACGTCGGCCCAGACGCGCTCAAAATAGGCCTGGATCGGAAAATCCTCGCCATAGAGTTCGCGCAGCAGGATGGCGCTCTCGGGATTGGTCTTGCCCACCATCGACGCATAGATCTCGCCGGTGAAGACGACGCCGAACACCGAGCCGGCCTCGATCATGGCGGCGCGATAGACGATCTCGGTGTCCAGCAGCAGCCCGTCCATGTCGAAGATCACCGCCTCGACGCGGCGCGGGAAGCTCATGCGGCGAACTCTGAAGTCTTGTAGCCCTGGAAGTAGAGCAAGGCGGTGAGGTCGGCATGATCGACCTTGGCGTGGGCCTGGGCCGCCACGATCGGCTTGGCGCGATAGGCAACCCCAAGGCCGGCGGCCTCGATCATTGCCAGGTCATTGGCGCCGTCGCCGACAGCCAGCGCGTCGCCCGGGGTCAGACCCAGAAGCGCGGTCTCCTCGATCAGGGCGGCCAGCTTGGCCTCCTTGCCCAGGATCGGATCGCCCACCTGGCCGGTCAGCTTGCCGCCCTCTTCGATCAGGGTGTTGGCGCGGTTAAGGTGGAAGCCCGCCGCCTGCGCCACGCGGGTGGTGAAGAAGGTGAAGCCGCCCGAGACCAGGGCGCAGCGCGCGCCGTGGGCCGCCATGGTCCGCACCAGGGTCTCGGCCCCGGGATTGAGACGCACGCGATCGTCGTAGCAGGACTGCAGGGCGTCGACCGACAGGCCGGTCAGCATGCCGACCCGCTCGCGCAGGGCGCCCTCGAAGGCCAGCTCGCCGCGCATGGCCCGTTCGGTGATCTCCGAGACCTGGGCCTTCACCCCGGCGAAGTCGGCCAGCTCGTCCAGGCACTCGACGTTGATGATGGTCGAGTCCATGTCGGCGATCAGCAGACGCTTCCTGCGGTTCTCGACCGGCTGGATCGCGAAATCGACCGGCAGGTCGGCGAGCAGCGCCTCGAGCGGCGCGACGGCGGCGCCATCAAGCAAGAAGTCGGCGGCCAGGGCTCCCAGAGGCGCAGGACGGCTGGACAGCGCCGCCTCGACGCGCGACACGGCTTGAGCGTAAGCGGCGGGATCAGCGCCCACCACGGTGAGGACAGTCGGGATCATGGAGAGCTTGGACATTGCGCCTCGCATCTGGCTGATCGCCGGCCCGACCGCAAGCGGCAAGTCGGCCTACGCCCTGCGTGTGGCCCAGGAAATCGGCGGCGAGATCGTCAATGCCGACTCCATGCAGATCTATGCCGACCTGCGCGTCCTGACCGCCGGCCCCTCGCCCGACGAGATGGCGGCTGTCCCGCATCACCTGTTCGGCACGGTTGACGCCGCTGAAACCTGGTCGGTCGGCAAATGGCTGGAAGCGGCCATGGTCGCCCTGCGCGACATCGACCATCGCGGCAAGCCGGTCGTCGTGGTCGGCGGCACCGGCCTCTATTTCCGCGCCCTGACCCATGGCTTGGCCGACGTGCCGGCGGTGTCGGAAACCCAGCGCGAGATTTCCGGCCTGCTCTATGCCGCACAGGGCGAACATGAATTTCGCGAAGACCTCGCCAAGCTCGATCCCGAGGCCGCCGCCCGCATCGAGATCGGCGACCGACAGCGCCTGTTGCGCGCCCACGCCGTCGCCGTCGCCACAGGCCGGTCCCTGACCGCCTGGCAGAACGACACCCGCCCCTCGCTGGCGCCGGGCAGCTGGAAGGGTCTGGTCCTGGATCCGCCGCGCGCCGACCTCTATGCCCGCTGCGACGCTCGCCTTGGCGTGATGGTGCAGAACGGCGCCCTGGAGGAAGTGGCGGCCATGGAAGCCCGCGGCCTCAGCCCCGCCCTGCCCGCCCTCAAGGCCCTGGGCTACCGCGAACTGGCGGCCCACCTGCGCGGCGAGACCACCCTGGACCAGGCCCTCGACGCCGCCCGCCAGGAAACCCGCCGCTACGCCAAGCGCCAGCTGACCTGGTTCAGGAACCAGACGCCGGATTGGGAGCGGGTTTGACCCGCTTTCGTCCGATCACAAGGAAGCCATGATGTCCGACCTCAACGCCCTCGCCGAACGCGTCGCAGAGCGCCTGACCGCGCGCGGCGAGACCCTCGCCATCGCCGAGTCCTCTTCGGGCGGCCTGATCTCGGCGGCCCTGCTGGCTGTGCCGGGCGCTTCGAAGTTCTATGTCGGCGGGGCGGTCGTCTATACGGCCCGGGCCCGGCTGACCCTGATGGACATCCCGCAAAAGGCCATGGACGGCCTTCGCTCCGCCAGTGAACCCTATGCCGTGATGCTGGCCCGGGTGGCGCGCAAGAACCTGAAGGCGACCTGGGGCCTGTCGGAAACCGGCGCAGCCGGGCCGGACGGCAACCGCTATGGCGACCTTCCCGGCCACACCTGCACGGCCGTGGTCGGCGAAGAGGTGTCGGTCAGCGCCACTCTGGAAACCGGCGTCAACGACCGTCCCGCCAACATGCAGGCCTTCGCGGTCGCCGCGCTGACGCTGCTGCTCGACACTCTGGACGGGTGAATTGGGACAATAAGGCACATCCATGCCTTCAAACCCGCCTTGACGCCCCCTTTCGCGCATGGCATCACCCTTTCCGTAGCTTTGGAGCAAGACTCGTGCGCAAAACCATGATCGTACTTATGGAGCGGCTGTCCGCGATGTGACCTTGAAGTCACGTCGTAGTTCAGTCGCGCGCGCAAAGGTCCTTCGGGACCTTTTTTCTTTTCAGCCTCCCCCTTCCCGCATCCCCTACGGACCACCGCCATGACCGCCCACCAGACCATCGAGAGCCAGGCTCCCAGCGAAACCATCGACCGCGCCATGACCGGCGCCGAGATCGTGGTTCGCGGCCTCGTGGACCAGGGCGTCGAGGTGCTGTTCGGCTATCCGGGCGGCGCCGTGCTGCCGATCTATGACGCGCTGTTCCATGAGCCGCGCCTGCAGCACATCCTGGTTCGCCATGAACAGGGCGCGACCCATGCCGCCGAAGGCTATGCGCGCAGCTCGGGCAAGCCGGGCGTGGTCCTGGTCACCTCGGGCCCGGGCGCGACCAACGCCATCACTGGCATCATGGACGCCCTGATGGACTCCATTCCGATGGTCGTCATCACCGGCCAGGTGCCCACCCACCTGATCGGCACTGACGCCTTCCAGGAAGCCGACACCGTCGGCATGACCCGCTCGTGCACCAAGCACAACTATCTGGTCAAAGACGTCCGCGACCTGCCGCAGATCATCCATGAGGCCTTCAAGATCGCCACCACCGGCCGTCCTGGCCCGGTGCTGATCGACATCCCCAAGGACGTGCAGTTCGCCAAGGGTGAGTATTACGGCCCGAACGAGGTCGCCTCGACCCACGCCTACAATCCCAAGACCAAGGGTGAGGCCGGCCGCATCGCCGAGGCCGCGAAACTGATCGCCCAGGCCCGCCGGCCGATCTTCTATACCGGTGGCGGCGTCATCAATGCCGGCCCCAGGGCCAGCGCGCTGCTGCGCGAGTTTCAGGCCCTGACCGGCGCGCCGGTCACCTCGACCCTGATGGGCCTGGGCGCCTTCCCGGCCGCCGATCCGGCCTGGCTGGGGATGCTGGGCATGCACGGCACGTTCGAAGCCAACAACGCCATGCACGATTGCGACGTGATGATCTGCGTCGGCGCCCGCTTCGACGACCGCGTCACGGGCCGACTGGACGCCTTCTCGCCGGGCAGCAAGAAGATCCACATCGATATCGACCCTTCGTCGATCAACAAGAACGTCCGCGTCGACCTGCCGATCATCGGTGACGCCGCCAGCATCCTGGAAGACCTGATCGCGGCGTGGAAGGCGGCTGGCCACCAGCCCAACAAGCCTGCGCTGGGCGACTGGTGGGCCCAGATCGATGCGTGGCGCGCTCGCCAGTGCCTGAAGTATCGCGGCTCGGAAACCACCATCAAGCCGCAGTACGCCATCGAGCGCCTCTACGAGCTGACCAAGGGCCGCGACACCTACATCACCACCGAGGTCGGCCAGCACCAGATGTGGGCCGCGCAGTTCTATCGCTTCGAGGAGCCCAATCGCTGGATGACCTCCGGCGGCCTGGGCACCATGGGCTATGGCCTGCCCGCCGCCGTCGGCGTGCAGATGGCTCACCCCGGCAGCCTGGTCATCGACATCGCCGGCGAAGCCTCGATCCAGATGTGCATCCAGGAACTGTCGACGGCCATCCAGTTCAACCTGCCGGTCAAGATCTTCATCATCAACAACGAGTGGATGGGCATGGTCCGCCAGTGGCAGCAGCTGCTGCACGGCGAGCGCTACAGCCACTCCTATTCCGACAGCCTGCCCGACTTCGTGAAACTGGCCGAGGCCTATGGCGCGGTCGGCATCCGCTGCAGCGACCCGGCCGAGCTGGACGAAAAGATCCTGGAGATGATCAACAGCGACAAGGTCGTGGTCTTCGACTGCCGCGTCGAGAAGCACGAGAACTGCCTGCCGATGATCCCCTCGGGCAAGGCCCACAACGAGATGATCATGGGCGACGTCGAGGACATCGGCAACGTCATCGGCGAGGCTGGGGCGGGGCTGGTTTAGGCCGCCCCTCGCCCTTCGGTTCCTCTTTGCTTAGAAACGATCCCATGCCCAACGCTCCCGCCGCCTCCGGATCCGCTTACGACATGCCCACTGCAGCCCAGGCCGAGCAGACGGCGACCTTCGCCCTGCTGGTCGACAACGAACCGGGCGTGCTGCACCGCGTGGTCGGGCTGTTCGCCGCGCGCGGCTACAACATCGAAAGCCTGACGGTCGCCGAGACCGATCACAAGGCCCACACCAGCCGCATCACCGTGGTCACCCGCGGCACGCGCCACACCCTGGACCAGATCGAAGCCCAGCTTCACAAGGTGGTCAATGTCCGCCGCGTCCACGACGTGACCCGCGACCCCAATGGCGTCGAGCGCGAGCTGGCCCTGGTCAAGGTGCGCGGCTCGGGCGCCGACCGGGTCGAGGCCCTGCGCATCGCCGACATCTTCCGCGCCAAGCCGGTGGACACCACCCTGGAGAGCTTCGTGTTCGAGATTTCGGGCGCCCCGTCCAAGATCGACAAGTTCCTGGACCTGATGCGCCCGCTGGGCCTGGTCGAGCTTTCCCGCACCGGGGTGCTGTCGATCGAGCGCGGCTTTGAGGGAATGTAGCCCGCCCCTTCCCTCGCCGCCCCCGACCCCCTATATTGAGTTTGTCCGGTCTCGGCCGGACTATGGGGATAAACGCGCACGTAATAAGCGGACTGGACCCGGGTGCGATTCCCGGCGGCTCCACCAATCTCTCCCGAGTTATCACGGGACTGCATGGGGCCGATCAGCATCGACAGACGTGTAAAGGTGTAATGCTTTCTCTCGGCGTGGCTCACCGTATCGGGCCGCTAAACTAACTGCGAACGATAACTTCGCTGAAGAGTTCGCTATCGCCGCGTAATGCGGTTCTAGTGAATTCGCGCCTTAAGTCCTAGGGGTTCAGATCCTTAGGCGGGGCCCGGAGGGAGCCTGCCAACAGAATCCCTCCACTTTCCAAAAGTGGTAGCCGAGGCTCCCTCCTCTCTTTCGAGAAGGAATGCGGGAGCCTGCCAACAGAATCCCTCCACTTTCCAGACGTGGAGGCGCGACAGAAGCGCGCGACTTAACCATCCTTGAAATTTGTGGTCCCTGAGAGGGTTCCCGCACCTTTGCCGCGAGGGCGTGACGCGCTAGGCTGAGACTCTTTATCAGTTCCCCAGTTTCTTGACGGACCGCATGGCCCCCACCAACCCGCCTGAAGACCTTATGCAATACGAGGCCATGGCCCAGGACGCCCTGCGCGGCGTCGTGAAGGCGGCCCTGCGCAAGGCGGCTGCCCCCGGGGGTCTGCCCGAACCGCACCACCTATACATCACGTTCAAGACCCAGGCGGCCGGCGTGTCGGGTCCGCAGGACCTGCTGGGCAAGTATCCTGACGAGATGACCATCATCCTGCAGCACCAGTACTGGGACCTGGCGCCGGGCGAGACCTTCTTCTCGGTCACCCTGAAGTTCGGCGGTCAGCCCAAGCGCCTGTCGGTGCCCTATGCGGCCGTGACCCGCTTCTACGATCCGTCGGTGCAGTTCGCCCTGCAGTTCGAGGCCCCCGAGGTGGTTCCGCCGGAACCTACCGTCGAGCCGGAGCCGGAAGCCCCCACCGAAGGCGGCGGCGATGATGCGCCCAAGATCATCTCCCTCGACCAGTTCCGGAAGAAGTAGCGGGTGAGCGACGTTGCGGCGGACGAACCCCAGGTTCTGACCGACGAGGCGATCCTCGAACGCTTCCGCGCGTCCAAGAACGCGCCCTCGGGCTCGCGCACCCTGGGCTTCCAGCTGCTGGCCGTGCGCCAGGCCGACCGCGAGGTCGAGGTGGGCTTCGAAGCCCGCGCCGACCTGTTGTGCAACCCGATGGGTCAGATCCAGGGCGGCTATGTCTGCGCCATGCTGGACGAGTGCATGTCGGTGGCCGGCATGATCAGTTCGGGCATGACCCATGTGGTGCCGACGCTGGAGATGAAGACCAGCTTCCTGCGTCCCGCCCTCCCCGGCGCGCTGCGCGGGGTGGGGCGCGTGGTCAAGTGGGGCAAGACCGTCTGTTTCACCGAGGGCGAGCTCTATGACGGCGAAGGCCGGCTGCTGGCCAAGGCGTCCGGCACGGCCATCCCGACGCCGTTCGCCCGGTTCAAGAAATAGGGGCGGGCGATGCGGAACGTGGCGGGCATTATTGTCGGCGTTCTCCTTCTCAGCCTGACGTCGTTCGCCCGGGCCGAGGCCCCGTTCTACCGCTGGTCGGCCGTGGTTGTGGCCGGCGACTGGCGCGCCCATTCCGGCGGCTCCACCGAGGCCTTCGACAATGCCCGGCGGGATGTCGCCCTGACGCTCACCGACCTCGGCTTTGATCCCGCTGCGGTGCGACAGTTCTCGACACGCCCCCACCGCTATCCCGCCATCGCACCGGGCCCTTCGGACGCGCGCTCGATCCACGCCAGCCTCAAGCAGAGCGCTCAGAGCGCCAGGGCCGGCTGCCTGTTCTACATCAGCTCGCACGGCAGCCCCGACGGCGCCCTGCTGGGCGATGTTATCCTGCCGCCGCAGCTTTTGGCGGCCATGATCGAGGACGCCTGCCCCGAGCGCCCCAGCGTCGTGGTGATCTCGGCCTGCTTCTCGGGCGTGTTCATTCCGGCGCTGAAGAAGCCCGACCGCATGATCCTGACCGCCGCCCGCCGCGACCGCGCCTCGTTCGGTTGCGGCGAGAGTGACAAGTATCCGTTCTTCGACGACTGCTTCCTGTCGTCCGCGCGCCAGGCCCGCGACTTCGTCGCCCTGGGTTCAGCGGTGAAGACCTGCGTGGAGCGCAAGGAGGTCGAGGTCGGAGCCGAGCCCGCTTCCGAACCCCAGGTCTGGATCGGCCCGGCCCTGCGCCCGTTCCTGCCGCTCTATGCGTTCGCAAGGGCCAAACCGGCGGCGCCGTGAGAGCGTCCCCAGCAATAGACGCCAATAGAGCACGCCGCCCTTTGAACGCGGTGCGAGGCGCCCTAGAAGTCAGCTGAAGTCATTCAGCCTGAGGGGTCGGCCTTGACGTCGCGCTTTTCGTCCAGAGCCGCTCTCATCGCGGTCATGATCGGTTTCCTGGCGTCGGCGAGTTTCGCCCAGGCCCAGGATGTTGCACCGGCGCCGCCATCCGAACCCGCCGCGACCGTGGCCGTCGAGGGCCCCAGGCCCTATGCCAGCCAGCAACGCCGCGCCCGGCCGCGCCCCGTTTCGCCCCGGCGGGCCGAAGCCGCGCCGGTGATCGCACCGTCCGCGCGCATCGCCCTGCCCGTCGCGGGCGTGACGCCCCTGCCGGCGGCCGAACTTGAGGCCTTTGTGGACGGCCTGATCCGCCGCAGCATGATCGAGGACCATATCGCCGGCGTGACCATCGCCGTCGTCCAGAACGGCCAGGTCGTGCTGAAGAAGGGCTATGGCGTCGCCAGCCTCAAGGAACGCCGCGCCGTCGATCCCGACAAGACCCTGTTCCGCATCGCCTCGATCTCCAAGACGTTCACCTGGATCGCCCTGATGAACGAGATCGAGGCCGGTCGCATGCGGCTGGACGGCCCGGTCAATCTCTACCTGCCCGAACCGCTGCAGGTGCGTGGCAAGGACAAGGCCCCGGTTCTGCTTCGCCACCTGATGACCCACACGCCCGGGTTCGAGGATCGCGCCCTGGGGCAGCTGTTCGAGCAGGACTGGAAGCGCGTGCGGCCCCTGAACGAGTATCTGCGCCAGGAACGTCCGCGTCGCGTGCGAGAGCCGGGCGCCCTTCCGGCCTATTCCAACTATGGCGTGGCCCTGGCCGGCGCCGCCGTGGCCAATGTCACCGGCAAGCCCTTCGAGCAACTGGTGGCCGAAGAGATCATCTTCCCGGCCGGCATGACCCACACCACCTTCCGTGACGCCCGCCCGTGGCGCGACGACCTGCCCGCGCCGATGACCGCGGCCCTGGCCGCCGAGCGCTCGGCGGGCTTCCGCTGGACCCAGCTGGGCTGGCGAGAGCAGCCGCCGGAATTGACCGGCCAGGTGGCCCCCGCCGGCGGCGGCTCGTCAACCGCAGCGGACATGAGCCGCTATATGATGCTGCTGCTGGGCAACGGAACGCTCGACGGCAAAACCATCTATTCGCCGCGCACCGCCCAGGCCTTCCGCACACTCATGTACCAGCCCGCTCCGGAAGCGGCCGGCTGGAACGCTGGGTTTCAGGATATCGCCTTGCCCGGCGGCCGGCGCGGCTATGGTCACAACGGGGCGACCCTGTGGTTCTTCTCCAACATGGTCGTGGTCCCCGACCTTGGCCTGGGCGTGTTCATCGCCGTGAACACGGATACGGGCGCCGACCTGCCGTCGGTCGTGCCGACCGCGATCATCGAGCGGTTCTACGCGCCGCCGCCCGCCGTGCCGACCCTGCGCCCCCTCAGCTCGGACGCGGCCCGGATCTATGAAGGCGACTATCTGGGCACGCGCCGGGCCTATGGCGGCCTTGAAGGCTTCATCGGCCGCATCACTCAGCGGGCCGAAGTGCGGGTCACCCCCGACGGACAGCTCGCCGTGCTCAGCGACGGCCGCTCAACGCTGTGGAACGCCACAGAAAAGCCTGGCGTGTTCCAGGCCAGCGACAGCGCCAAGACCCTCGTCTTCGAAACCGTCGGTGGGCGCGGGAGCCGGTTCTACCCGTCTCCCGGCTTCTCGGCCTTCGAGCGGATCACCTTTCCCATGGGCGCGGGTTTGCTGATCTGGATCGTCGCGCTCTCGGCGTTCGCCGCCATCGCCACCCTGGCGGGCGTGTTCATGCGCGACCGTCGCGAGACTCGCCAGACCCCGACCCAGACCCGGGCCAACCTGCTCCAGACCACCCAGGCAACCCTGTGGCTGATCGCCCTGAGTTGCGTGGGGGTGTTCGCCGCCAATTCGGGCGACATCGCCTGGGTGTTCTATGGCTGGCCCAGCGGCTGGCTGGTGACCGCCTCAGCGTGTACGCTGGTCGCCAGTGTCCTGACCGTCGTCACCCTGGTCATGGCCCCCGTGGTCTGGCGCGGCGGACGCCGGGTCGATAGCTGGACCACCCTGCGCAAACTGGCCTTCACCTACACAGCCCTGCTCTATGCGGTGCTCGGCGTACTGCTGATGCTCTGGAACTTCCTGCTGCCCGTGAAGGGCTGATTCCGGGTCTGAACCGGCGTTGAAATTGCACCGTTCTCCCACAGCACAGCCTTGGGAGGGGAAGACGTGTCAAAGCAGGACGGTTTGGTGTTTGGCGGCGCGGGCCTGGGGGCCTGGCTGGCGGCGACGGCGTTCTACGCCGCATTCGGGGGCGACGTTTTGGAGAGCGCCTTCTGGTTCTACGCGATCAACGCCTTCGCGGCGGCGGCCTTCGTGACCTTCGTGTTCCATGCCGCAGCGCGCCTGCGTCACATCAAGCGCGGCAAGCGCATGCTGCCGATGCTGACCTTCGCCGCGCCGGGCCTGATGGCCAGCGCCGTGGTGATCGGCCAGTTCGAGGCGCTGATGCCTGGCGCCGACCCGGTCAGCCTGGGCCGCTATGGCGCCTTTCTGATGGTGCTGTTCACGGCCCTGGCCGCTTCAGCCTTCGAGCGTGCGCCGCAAAAGGCCTGACGCGCGCTTGCGCACCAGGATGATGATCCGTTCGCGATCCCCCGGCCGGCGCTCGACCAGCAGCCGGCCGACCTGGGCGTCGTCGTGAAAGGCGTAGCCCTTGATCGAGTCCAGCAGGGCCTTGGCCAGGTTGTCCAGATCCATCCACGGCGGCTCGCCGACATATTCCATGAAGATGTCGACCTCGAACTCGCCCCAGGCCGGCCGCGCGCCGCGCCAGACCTTGCGGAAAAACTCGTAGATCAGCGGCTTGTAGTACTTGCCCTGGGTGGTGAGGCCGTCGACCTCAAGGGTCAGTTCGCCATCCGCCTCGCGGGCGCGCACCTTGCCGTGTTGGGTCCAACCGTCGTTCATCAGCGCCTCATAAGGCCTTCCGGCTTTGCAGTCTCCCTCGCCATTGGCTAAACCCGCGCCAACAGAACGCGAGGGATCCGCTCCATGACCGCCACCCGCATCGAGACCGACACCTTCGGCCCCATCGAAGTCGCTGCTGACCGCTACTGGGGCGCCCAAGCCCAGCGCAGCCTCGGCAACTTCAAGATCGGCTGGGAAAAGCAGCCCCTGCCGATCGTGCGGGCGCTCGGGATCGTCAAGCGCGCCGCCGCAGAGGCCAATCTGGCCCTGGGCAAGCTGGATCCGAAGATCGCCGAGACCATCGTGGCCGCCGCCAATGAAGTGATCGACGGCAAACTGAACGATCACTTCCCGCTGGTGGTCTGGCAGACCGGCTCGGGCACCCAGTCGAACATGAACGCCAACGAGGTGATCTCCAACCGCGCCATCGAGATGCTGGGCGGCGAGATGGGCAGCAAGAAGCCCGTCCACCCCAACGACCACGTCAATATGAGCCAGTCGTCGAACGACACCTTCCCGACGGCCATGCACATCGCCTGCGCCGAGCAGGTGGTCCACGACCTGATCCCGGCACTGAAGCACCTCCACAAGGCCCTGGCCGCCAAGGCCGCCGAGTGGAAGGACATCATCAAGATCGGCCGCACCCACACCCAGGACGCCACGCCCCTGACGCTTGGCCAGGAGTTCGGCGGCTACGCCCAGCAGATCGAGAACGGCATCGCCCGTATCGAGATGACCCTGCCGATGCTGATGCAACTGGCCCAGGGCGGCACCGCCGTCGGCACTGGGCTCAACGCCCCCGTCGGCTTTGCCGAACTGGTGGCCGAGAAGATCGCCGGCGTGACGGGCCTGGCCTTCACCACCGCCCCCAACAAGTTCGAGGCCCTGGCCGCCCACGACGCCATGGTCTTCACCCACGGCGCCATCAACACCGTCGCCGCGTCGCTGTTCAAGATCGCCAACGACATCCGCTTCCTGGGCTCGGGCCCGCGCGCGGGCCTGGGCGAACTGGCCCTGCCGGAGAACGAGCCGGGCTCGTCGATCATGCCGGGCAAGGTCAACCCGACCCAGTCCGAAGCCCTGACCCAGGTCTGCGCCCAGGTGTTCGGCAACCACTCGACCCTGACCTTCGCCGGCAGCCAGGGCCATTTCGAGCTGAACGTCTTCAACCCGGTGATGGCCTACAATTTCCTGCAGTCGGTGCGCCTGGTCGCCGATGCGGCGATCAGCTTCACCGACAACTGCGTCGTCGGCATCGAGCCGCGCGTCGACAACATCAGGAAGGGCGTCGAGAACTCGCTGATGCTGGTCACCGCCCTGAACGGCAAGCTGGGCTACGACGCCTGCGCCAAGATCGCCAAGACCGCGCACAAGAACGGCACCACCCTGCGCGAGGAGGCGGTCGGCGGCGGCTATCTGACCAACGAAGAATTTGATCAGTATGTTCGGCCGGAGAACATGATCTCGCCGGGGTGATTCGATGCAGTATTTTTTCGTCACGGGCAGCCCGAAGTCAGGCACCACCTGGCTTCAGAAGACCCTGGACGGTCACCCCGAGGTGGTTTGCTCTGGCGAAGGCGCTTTCATGGAGCGCATCGCCAAGCCCATCGTCGAGATGCGCGAAGAGTACAACAAGCATCAGGTGCTGGTTGCTGAACGGGTCTATGGGCACCGCAGCTACTATGAGCCCCTGAGCATGGCGAGCATCGGCCCCGCCGTGCGCGACATCATCGTGTCACTGATGAGCCAGCGTGCTTACGAGGGCGTGCTGGCCATCGGCGACAAGACCCCGCGCCACAACTTCTTCCTGTTCGGCCTGGACAGCCTTTTCCCGAACGCGAAGTTCATCAATATCGTCCGCCATCCCTATGATGTCGCGGTAAGCAAGCTGTTCCACGCTTCCCGCGCCGGCCACCAAGATGCTCTGCAAGCAGAGTCCGCCGCGCGTGCGCCCCTGGTTGAGCAGGCCGCTAAGGACTGGGCGGTGGCGCAGCAGCGTGTCGCGGAATTCCGGCAGAAACACCCCGGTCGCATCATCGAGGTGAAGTACGAGGACCTGCTCGAGCACCCTATTGAGGAGGCTACAAGGCTGTTCGCCCACCTAGACGTTCGCACCGATCACGAGGCGGTCTCGACCGCTGTCGAGGCGGCCTCGTTCGAGAAGCTGAGCGGCGGCCGTAGCCGTGGAGCGGAAGACACCAGTTCCTTCTTTCGCAAAGGCATTGCCGGTGACTGGAAGAACCAGCTTGAGCCGGCCCTGACCCAGTTGGTGGACAGGCACTGCCTGCCGCTCATGCAACGCTATGGCTATGAGACGGCCGAGGCCGCCGCAAAGAAGTAGCGTCCTGCAGGTCTCTGCCTCGCAGACCGGGGCCCACGGCCGATAGCCGGGGTTGCAATACTGGCCAACCATGCGATCTTGAGTAGAACATATCAGGAACGCACGGATGGCCGCACTCGATCGCCCCTACTGGATAGAAGCGCTGATCCAGCCCCGCGAGGGCTGGGACGCCGGCGTCTATCCCTTCAACCTGCCGGTGCTGCGGGGTCTCGACAGGATCGCTTTTCACCCGCGCGTCACCTTCCTGGTCGGCGAGAACGGCTCGGGAAAATCGACGCTGATCGAGGCCCTGGCGGTGGCCTGGGGCTTCAACGCAGAGGGTGGATCGCGGAATTTCAATTTCAGCAGCCGCGCGTCGCACTCTGACTTGCACAGCCATATCCGCCCCGTGCGTTCGGTCATCCGGCCGCACGACGGCTACTTCCTGCGCGCCGAAAGCTTTTTCAACGTCCAGACGCAGATCGAAGCCCTCGACCGGGACCCCACCCTGGGTGGCCCCTCCATCGCCAGCGCCTATGGCAAGCGGCCTCTTCACGAGCAATCCCACGGCGAGGCCTTCTTCGCCCTGTTCGAGAACCGTTTTCGTGGCGACGGGCTCTACATCCTCGACGAGCCTGAAGCCGCCCTGTCGCCCAGCCGGCAGCTGTCGTTCCTGGCCAAGCTGCACCAGTTGGTGCTGGCGCGTTCGCAGCTGATCATCGCCACACATTCGCCGATCATCCTCGGCTATCCCGACGCCTGGATCTACGAGACCTCCGAACGCGGCCTGGAGCGGGTGGAGTACGAAGACCTCGACCACGTCACGGTGACCCGCAGCTTCCTCAACCGCCGCCAGACCTTCCTGGACGTGCTGCTGTCGGAGGATGAAGAGGAATGATAATCTCCCGTCCCATGGACGCCCCAGAACGCGATGACGGCATCGATCCGGAACTGCTGGCCCAGGCCCGGCGATTGGGGATTTCCGTGGCGGGCCTCAGCGAAACCCAGCTTCGCCTGCACCTGCAGAAGGTCGATCCCACTGGCGCCGAGGACCGCGCCCGGCGCTGGGCGGCGGAGAATGCTGAAGCGATCAAAGAGCACAATGAGCGCATTGCTCAGCGCGGCTTGATCTCAGACCACTTCAGACGGTGGTAGGTTGCGGCAGTTCGACGCCTACCTGAATCCCTCGCCGGAGAGCCGTAAGGTGGCGCCCTTCCTGGTGGTGCTGTCCTCGCATCATCTGCATGAGCTCGATGAGGTCGTGGTCGCGCCCGCCGTGAACGACGCCAAGCGCCAGGTCAGCGGTCTGGAGATCGGGGTCGAAATAGACGGGCAACCGCTGATGCTGGTTGTCAGCGAGCTCTTCAGCCTGACCGCAAGCTTGCTGCGAAGCAGGGCGACCAATCTGCTGACCCACGAAGACGAAATCCGCCGCGCCCTCGACCGCCTGTTCACCGGCTTCTGACGCCTACCGCCGAACCTCCACCACCTCGCGGCCGATCGGGGCCAGGGCGATGATCGCCAGCTGGAAGTCCTTGATGGCGAAGGGGATGCCGACAATGGTCACGGCCTCGGCGGCGGCGATCATCAGGTGGCTGAGCGCAATGTACCAGCCGCCCAGGATGAACCAGATCACATTCAGCACGAAGCCCAGAGGGCCGGTGCCCAGGTCGCCCCGGCCGCTGACGATCTCGCGGCTGACGATCTCCTTGCCGAACGGCCAGAAGGCGAAACCGGCGATGCGCCAGGCCGCGCCGGTATAGGGCAGGCCGACGATGGTGATGGCCAGCAGGGCGCCGCCCAGCAGCCACAGCAGGCCGGAAAGCCAGCCGCCGAGGACGAACCAGAGGATGTTGAGGATCAGTCGGATCACGAAGACGGCTCCCAGCCCATAAACCCAGACCCTAGAGGTGGGGCGTATCGCGAGACTTGTCGAGAACAAGGCGCGCGCGTTACGGCGAATTCACCCCCTGCCCCAAACGAGGGGACTGTGGCCAAGGGGTCAAAATCGGATAGGTACCTGCAAGCACAGGGCGCCGGGGCAGACCCGCGCCGCCGACGAGGACGATCATGGGCCTGTTCCGCAAGAAGCGTCGACCGATCGAACTGCCGGCCGGCGTGGCCCCGACCCTGATGGAAGTGAAGTTCCGCGGCTGTACGTTCTGGATGCCGGAGCACTGGGTGATCACCCGCCAGCTGGACGACGGCAAGGACTACGAGCCCTGGGTGCTCGACTACTTCCTCAAGATCCTCAAGCCCGGCATGACGGTGCTGGACGTCGGGGCCAGCTGGGGCGCCTTCGCGCTTCCCGCGGCCAAGGCGGTGGGGACCACGGGCAAGGTCATCGCGGTGGAGATGAGCGCCGGCAACGGCCGCGTGCTGCTGGAAAGCGCCAAGGCCAGCGGCGTCACCAACATGCAGCTGCTGCTGGTGGGCGTCTCCGACCGCCTTGGGACCGAATATCTGCGTCGCCAGACGGTGCACAACAACTTCCAGATGGAGCCGCCCATCGACGGCATTCCCGAAAACCTGGACGCCTTCGACATCGCCCCCGTCGTGCCGCTGGACCTGCTGCGCGCCGACTTCGGCAAGGTCGATGTGCTGAAGATCGACATCGAAGGGATGGAGTATCGCGCCTTCATGGGCGCCAGGGCCCTGATGGCCGAGCAGAAGCCCATCACCTTCCTGGAATACTCACCGCGCTTCCAGAGCGAGATCTCGGGCGCCGATGGCGCGGCCCTGCTGACCTTCTTCCTGGACCTCGGCTATGGCGTCGAGATCCTGCACCGCAAGAAGAAGCGCGAACGGGTGGCCGGTGGTGACGCCGCCCAGGTCATCGCCAAGGTCGACGCGGCCTGGACCCGGCATGTCGAGGACGACAGGGGCACGCACCTGGACCTCTGCCTGACGGCTATTTGATCAGCTGCCACCCGCGGACCCAGCGGCCCTTGGTGATCTGGCCCAGGGCCAGCAGATAGATGCCCGCATAGATCACCGTGCCCAGGCCCAGCAGCGCCCAGGTCCACGGACCGGGCATGTGCAGGGTCGGGGCGGTCGTCACCCAGTCATGGCGGGGCGAGGTCAGTTCCAACCAGAGCCCGCCAACCCAGGCGGCGGCGAACAGGGCCACGATCGGATAGCGCAGGATCGGACTGCGCTGGACCAGCAGCCAGGTCTGGATCAGGGCCACGACCAGACCGGCCGCCAGGCCTGCCAGCCAGGGCAACCAGGGCCCGGGAACCAGACGCGCGGCCCGCAGGGCGGCCCAGCCGGGCGCCCATAGCACCGGTCCCAGCATCAGCACGATCAGGACGAAGCCGACCAGCACGCCTACCCCGCCGCCGATCACCTTGCCGGCCGCCTCGCCGGCCTCCTGGGCCCGCACATTGGGGTCGCCGCTCGGATTTGCGGCCGAGGTGGCGATGATGGTGTCCAGACGCGGCAGGCGCTCGCCCGGGGCGGCGCGGGGCAGTCCGAGATGGAGAGGCTTCCGCCGGGCCATCAGGCTCTCCGGCTGACCGCGAAGTCGGCGAGGCTTTCCAGCGCCGTGCGCCACTCATTGGCCGGGAACATCGCCAGGGCCAACTTGGCCTTGTCGGCATAGTCGGCGGCCAGGTCCAGGGTCGCGTCCAGGGCGCCGGAGCCGATGATCAGTTCGCGGGCGCGGCGGAAGTCGGCTTCGGTCTGCTCGCGACGGCCGATGGCCCGCTCCCAGAACTCAGCTTCGCGCGGGCCCGAGCGGGCTATGGCCAGCAGCAGCGGCAAGGTGGCCTTGCCTTCGCGGAAGTCGTCGCCGGCGTTCTTGCCCAGGGTTTCGGTCGCGCCGCCATAGTCGAGGGCGTCGTCGGCGAGCTGGAACGCCAGGCCGAGGTTCAGGCCATAGGCGCGCAGGGCGTCGGAACGGGTCTTGTCGACCCCGGCCGACACCGCGCCGGCCTCGGAAGCGGCGGCAAACAATTCGGCGGTCTTGGCGGCGATGATGTCGAGATAGATTGTCTGCGAGAGATTGAGGTCGTGGCTGCGCATCAATTGCAGCACTTCGCCCTCGGCGATCACCCGGCTGGCGCGGGCCAGGATCTCCAGCGCCTTCATCGAGTTGGTCTCGACCATCAGTTCAAAGGCGCGAGCAAACAGAAAGTCGCCCACCAGCACGCTTTGGGCTGCGCCCCAGATCAGGTGGGCCGCGACCTTGCCGCGCCGCAGGTGGCTGCCGTCCACCACGTCGTCATGCAGCAGGGTGGCGGTATGGATGAACTCGACCGAAGCGGCCAGCTTCAGGCAGGCGTCGTTGTCCGAGCCGGCCAGACGCGCAGCGGCCACGGTCAGCAGCGGACGCAGGCGCTTGCCGCCGGCGGCGATCAGGTGCTCGGCCAGCGCCGGGATCAGGGGCACGTCGCTCTGCATGCGTTCGGTGATCAGGCGGTCGACCCCGCCCATGTCGGCGGACGCCAGACGCACCAGTCGATCCACCGATCCCGGCTCTCGGGCGAGGGTCGCTGCAACTGCGTCCAAGACTATACTCTCCTTGACCGACACCCCTTTGACCGTTGTCGAGGGGCGATCGGGCTCACATCCGTCCCCAGCAGGATCAGCCGTTGCGAGGGACAATGGTGGCGGGATAGGTCAGGGTCAAGGCAAGCACAAGGCTTGATGCGTTGGACGACACTCAGCTGACCGAAGATAGCGTGCTGAACGGCCGTGTTCGCCTCCGCCAGAAGGTCGGCGGATACCGGGCGGGCATGGATGCGGCGCTGCTGGCGGCCGCCTGCGACGCCCTTTCCAGCGACCGCGTGCTTGAGGCCGGCTGCGGCGTCGGCGGGGCGCTGCTGGCGGCTGCGACTCGCCGGCCGGGCGCCCGATTCCATGGCGTGGAGCGCGATCCGGACGCCGCCGGCCTGGCGCGAGGCAATGTGGCGCTCAACGATCTGGCCGATCGGGTCGAGATCAGCACCGGCGACATCGAAGCCGGCTTTCGCGCCCTGGACCTGCCCGTCTTCGACGCGGTGATCAGCAATCCGCCGTTTTTCGATGATCCTGGCGCGCTGCGGGCCCCTTCCCCGGCCAAGTCAGGAGCCTGGATGGCCGACGGCGGGCTGGCGGCCTGGACGGGCTTCCTGCTCAAGGCCGTGCGCGAGGGCGGCAGCATTACCATCATCCACCGCGCCGACCGTCTGGCCGACATCCTGGCCCTGCTGGCGCCCAAGGCGGGCTCGTTCAGGATCCGCCCGATCCAGCCCTTCGCCGACGCTCCGGCCAAGCGGGTGATCGTGCGGGCGATCAAGACCGGCAAGGCGCCGCTGGTGCTTTTGCCGGCGCTGGTGCTGCACGAGCGGGATGGTGGACAGCACTCGGCGGCGGCGGAGGCGATTCTGCGCGGGGAAGCGGATCTGGGGTGGTGACTTGCCCCCTCCGCGCCTGCGGCGCTCCTCCCCCGGAGGGGGAAGATGAGATCGGCGCGGCTTCGTCTTCCCCCTACGGGGGAGGACGACCGCGAAGCGGTCAGGAGGGGGCCAGTAGCCCGCCCTACTCCGCGTAGAGCCTCAGCGCCTCGAGACACAGCTCCAGCCCGGTCAGATCATGCAGCGGATCGCTGGTGACGATCACGAACAGGCGCCGCGCCTCGGCCCACAGCATCACCGTCTCGGGCAGGCCATAGTCCTCGACCCCGCAGCCGTCGCCGTCGCGCCAGACGCCGGCCTCGTCGCGCTGGGCGCCGACGAACGATTCGACCCGGTCGACATATTCGGCCTGGGATTCGTCGGGCACGTTCAGATAGGCGAAGATCGGCCGACCCAGCCCCGCCAGCACCCCTGTCTCGAACGCGGCGCCAGGATCGGCAGAGGGTCCGCGCCAGGGGGTCAGATTCACCACCCCGGCGTCGGCCTGACGCAATCGCGCCATGCGGGCGGCGTAGAGTTCGCGCGCTTCAAGCTCGGAGCCGTTCTCCGCGCTCTGGGGCGCGGGATCGGGAGTCAGGCCCGTAAAGCCAGCGTCGATGCAATGGGCCCGCTGGCGGGCCGCCTGGGCCGCGGAATCGGGGAGCCAGACATCGGGGCCGGCCAGCCATATGGAACGCACGGGACGCATGGATCTTAGAGCTTGGTCCCGGGGGTTCCTGTCAATCACTGTTAAGGGGCGCGATGCCGCAAATCCTTCGAAGAACCCTGCTGACCGCGCCCCTCGTCCTCGCGGCCGGCCGGGCCCACGCGGCGCCGATCGCGCGCTGGCAGGCCTATGACCGCAGGCTGCGCCAGGGCCTGTCCGACGCGGCGGGCGGCGACTTCGACGACGGGTTCGAGGACACCCTGCTGGACCTCAACAATCTCATCCGCGAGCGCCAGGGCGTGGCCGGACTTCGGCCCGACCGGGGTCTGATCCTGGCCGCACGCGCCCACGCCGCCGACATGGCGGTCAGCGGTGTCTTCGACCACGTCACCTCCGACGACTTCAGCGCCGCAGGGCGGGTCGGCCTGCTGGCCCGCGACCTGATCGGCGCGCCGGGCGAGAACATCGCCATGCGCCGCAACGCCGCCGGCCCCGTCCAGCCTGACCAGATCATGAACCAGTGGCGGACCAGCCCCGGCCACCGGGCCAATCTGGTGGCGAGCGGCTTCACCCATGTGGGCTATGGCGTCCTGCGCCAGGGGCCGCGCGTGATCGCGGTGGGCGCCTATGCCGAGGTCAGCGCCAGGCTGGCGCGCCCGGCGCCGCTGCGCGTCCGCTCATCCGACGAGATCGCCGCCGCTCTATCGGGCGCCACCCCGGCCATTAGCCAGTTCTCGGTTTCAGAGCCCGGCGGCGATGTCCTGACCACGACCTCTATCGAGGGGCGTCCGCCATCGGTCCTGCCGCCCGGGGCCTGGCAGCTGCGCCCGCACCTGTCCTCGGGCGAGCACCGCTACCAGGTGGCCTGGGGGCCGGTGTTCTTTCTGGGCTGACCCTATTGCGCGATCGCCAAGGCCTCGATGCGGATGGCGACGCTGTCACCGATCGCGCCGGCGCCCGTGGTGCTGCCAAAGGTCTTGCGGCTGATCGCGCCGGTGATGGTGAAACCGGCCTGCTTCTTCTGATTGTTGGGCGCCGTGCCGATCTTGTTGAGCTTGACCTCAAGGGTGGCCGGCTGGGTCACGCCCATGATGGTCATGTCGCCGGTGACCTTGGCGGTGTCGGGTCCGGTCTTTTCCACCTTGGTCGACTTGAAGGTCATGGTCGGGAAGGCCGGAGCGTTCAGCCAGCGCGCGGCCTTCAGGTGTTCATCCCGGGCCGTATTGGCTGACAGCAGGCTGTCGACCTGAACCGTGGCCTCTACGCGCGACTTCTCGGGCGCGGCTTCGTCAAGCCATACGGTGCCCTCGGTTTTGGCGAACAGCCCGATCACTGAATTGAAGCCAAACCGGTCGATGACGAACATCGTCTCGGTATGGGCCTCGTCCAGCTTGTAGGCGACCTCGGCGGCGAAGGTCGGTGCGGCGGCGGCCGACAGCGCGGCTCCGGCGATCATGGCGGCGAGCAGGCGTTTCATGGAGCGTCTCCTTCGTCATTCCCAAGCGGAACCGGCGCGGACTGTTCATCGCCCCGAAGCGTCGCGCAAGCCGGAAACGGAGCCCTCGGCCTCGGCCGAGGGCTTCCCGCGCGTCAGACGCCGGCGTCCAGTTCGACCAGCAGGACGTCCAGCTGCGCGAACTGCTCGGGCAGGCCGGCGGCCGAGCCCTGGAGGGCCTCGTCGCAGGCTTCCTTGTCGGGATAGAGCTCGGACAGCACCAGCAGCGTCTTGCCGCCCTGCTCCTCGAACGTGACGGTCGTCACCGCGCCCGCATCGCCGCTTTCCTCGTTGGTCCAGACAATGCGCGAGGGCGGTATCACCTCGATGTAGCGCCCGAAGAAGGCCATGGAGTTGGCGGCGTCCAGCCCGAACTCCAAGCGGTACCCGCCCCCGGTTCGGACATCCATCCCGCAGGCCCGCAGGGGAACGCCCAGCGACTTGGGAACCCACCAGCGCTGGAACAGCTCCGGGCGGCTCCACGCCTCGAACACGATGCGCGCCGGGGCGTCGAACATGCGCGTGACGACCAGCTCCCGGTCCGACGTCCGCTCCACCGCCGTGTGGCGCCTCTGGGGAGCACTGCTATTTCCGTCCATCCACGTCCTCCTTCAGTTTCAGGTCCTCAACGATCTCGTCCAGCGCGTCGAAGCGAAGCGCCCAGCGTCGGCGGTACCGCTCGATCCACGCCGCCTCGTCCTCCAGCCCGCCCAGACCCAGCCGGCAGGTCCGCACGCGACCGATCTTCTCCGTCTCCACCAGCCCCACCTGCTCCAGCAGACTGACGTGCTTCTTCATGCCGGTGAGGGTCATGTCGAACCGCTCGGCGAGATCGGTGATCGAGGCCTCCCCCCGCCCAAGTTGCTCCAGAACGCCGCGACGGGTGGCGTCCGAAAGCGCGGCGAAGGCGGCGTCGAGGCGGGCGGCTTTATATTGAACCATATGGTTTAGTATTGAGTGTCGATGGCCAACCCGCAAGCCCAAAATGAAAAAGCCCCCGGCCGGGGGCGGCCGAGGGCTCTGACACGATCCTTGGAGAGGGACCTTAGTTCTTGGCTTGGTCCACCAGCTTGTTCTTGGCGATCCACGGCATCATGCCCCGCAGGCGCGCGCCGACTTCTTCGATCTGATGCTCGCCCGCGCGGCGGCGGGTGGCCTTGAACGAGGGTTGGCCGACCTGGTTTTCCAGCATGAAATCGCGAACGAACTTGCCCGACTGGATGTCTTCCAAGACCCGCTTCATCTCGGCCTTGGTCTCGGCGGTGACGATGCGCGGGCCGGTGACATATTCGCCGTACTCGGCCGTGTTGCTGATCGAGTAGTTCATGTTGGCGATGCCGCCTTCATAGATCAGGTCGACGATCAGCTTCAGTTCGTGCAGGCACTCGAAATAGGCCATTTCCGGCGCGTAGCCGGCTTCGACCAGCACTTCGAAGCCGCAACGGATCAGTTCCACCGTGCCGCCGCACAGGACGGCCTGCTCGCCGAACAGGTCGGTTTCGCACTCTTCGCGGAAGTTGGTCTCGATGATGCCCGAGCGACCGCCACCGATGGCCGAGGCATAGGCCAGGCCCAGGTCGTGGGCGTTGCCGGTAGCGTTGTGGTGCACCGCGATCAGGCAGGGCACGCCGCCGCCCTTTTGATACTCGCCGCGCACGGTGTGGCCCGGGCCCTTGGGGGCGACCATCAGGACGTCGATGGTGTCCTTGGGCTCGATCAGGCCGAAGTGCACGTTCAGGCCGTGGGCGAACAGCAGGGCCGCGCCGTCACGGATGTTGGGGGCGATCTCTTCGTTGTAGATCGCGCGCTGATGCTCATCCGGGGCCAGGATCATGATCAGGTCGGCCCAGGCGGCAGCCTCGGCGACGGTCATGACCTTCAGGCCTTCGCCTTCGGCCTTCTTGGCGGTGGGCGAGCCGGCGCGCAGGGCGACGGCGACGTTCTTGGCGCCCGAATCCCGGAGGTTGAGAGCGTGCGCGTGACCTTGCGAACCATAGCCTACGATCGCGATCTTCTTGTCGAGAATGCGGGCGAGGTCGGCGTCGCGATCATAATAGACGCGCATGATTTATTCTCCAGACTGGTCAATCAGGGCCGCCTCGCGCAACGGCGAAGCGACAAAGGCCGGGCGTTTGAGCGTTTTTTTGCCGTTTCGTCAAGGCGACGACGACAGAACGTTGTGACGCAAATACCTCTGCGGTGAGGTTTTAGCCGCTTGGGCATTGTTTGCCCATGATGAGGATTTCCAGAGACGCGCGGATGAAGGTCAAGAGCCGCGTCACGCGCCCGATAGGACCACGCCGCACAACGGTTGAGCGCGCGCCTTGCGACCTGCGGCATTGTGACTATAATTATGGTCATTCTTGGAGGTCCTATGAGCACCTACAGCGTAGCCGATGCCAAGAGTGGCCTTCCGCGACTGATCGACCGCGCCCTTGAAGGGGAAGAGGTGATCATCTCGCGGCATGGAAAGCCCGTCGCCGAATTGCGCCCCGTGGCCCCCGCCTCGCGCGGAACACCATCGGCGACCTATGCCTGGCTGCAAGCGCGCCGTCAGGCTCGCAAGCCCGTCGGCTTGAGCTCGGTGGAACTGCTCAACCAACTCTATGAGGACCCGGACGCTTGAGCGTCTATCTCGACGCCAGCGTCATACTGCCGACCTTGATTCAGGAGGCCGCCAGCACGGTCGTCGACGCGTTCATCGGCAACCTTGAGGATGACCTGATCATCAGCGAGTTTGCCGCCGCCGAAGTCGCCTCGGCCTTGTCGCGGCTCGTGCGAACAGGCCTGCTGGATCAGGATGACGCCAGTCGTCGGCTAAGCGACTTTGACGCCTGGCGCGCCGCCAGCGCTCATGATCTGGACCTTCAGGCCTCAGATGTGCGCCTGGCCAATGTTTTCGTCCGGCGCTTCGACCTGATGCTTCGCGCGCCCGACGCGCTGCACGCCGCCGCCTGCCGCCGGGAGGATCATCTGCTGGTGACCCTGGACAAACGCCTGGCGCTCGCGGCGCTGGAACTGGGCGTCAGAACACAGTTGCTGGCCGTCGGCTAAGGTCGCGACCAGACTTCTGGGCAAGGTCCATGGTCGGCCGACCACCATTGGCATCGCAGACGAAAAAGCCCGGGCCGATCCGGCCCGGGCTTCTATTTTTGTAAGCGCGCGACCTACCAGAACAGGTCGTAATAGACGCTCAGCACCTGGCCGGACCAGACGTCGACCAGGATGGCGTTGTCGCCGACCCGGACCCATTCGCAGCCAATGGGCGGGCTGGGCAGGCCATAGCGGTACCAGTCCAGATAGTACGAGGTCGAATACCAGCCGCCCGGCAGATAGTCGCCGAACGACCAGCTATGGACGTACCAGCCGCGCGGCGCGCGATAGGCGCCGGCCCGGTAGCGTTGCGAGGCCTGGAAGCTGGGCCGATAGCGGCGCTGGTCATAGTGCGAGCGGCCATTGTCGCGGTCGCGATAGTGCCCGCCCTGCCCCGGCCGGCCACGGTCGTAACCGCCCCGGCCGTCGCGGCCTCTGTCGTCGCGGCCGCGATCCCAGCCGCCGTTGCGGTCCTGACCGCCACGGTTCCAGTCCTGGCCGCCGCGATTGTCACCGCCACCGGGCCGGCCCTGGTCGCCGCGCCCCTGATCGGGACGGCCCTGGTCGCCACGACCCTGGCCCCGATCCTCGCCGCCACGATCCGGGCGACCGCCACGGTCGCCGCGATTCCAGTCTGGCCGGCCGCCCGGCTGTTGCGCCTGCGGCGGGGTCGAAGCCTGCGGGGGCGTCGGCGCCTGGGGCGCGGGGCGAGCGCCGCCGCCGCCGTTCCAGTCGGGCCGACCGCCACCGCGGTCGCCGCGGTCGCCGCGGTCGCCACGGTCGCCGCGCGGCTGGCCCTGTTCCTGACCGCCCTGGCGTTCGCCGCCTTGACGGCCACCACCACGGTCGCCGCCACCGCGATCACCGCGCGGGCCGTCCTGCCGCTGTTCGCGCTGGGCGACCACCGCCGCAGCGGACCCGGCTTCCGCCGCCGCGCCGCCCAACAGCGACAAGACCATGGCGGTCGAGATCAGACGCTTCATTTCGTGCTCCAAGGGGCCTTGTGCGCGGCCCCGGCTTTGTCCCTTGATAGCAACATCGGCTGTCGCGGATGAACCGCGTTTGAACGGATATCCCAGGACTTCAGATGCCCGCTCACCCCATGGATGTTATCGGCTTCTGGCGTTCGGCCGGTCCCAGAAAATGGTTCGCCAAGGACGCCGCGTTTGATTCCATGATCGCCCTGAGGTTCGAGCAAACCCACTATAGAGCCGCCCAGCGCCGTTACGACACATGGGCGCAGAGCCCCGAAGGCGCACTGGCCCTCCTGATCCTGCTGGACCAGTTCCCGCGCAATCTCTACCGCAACACCGCCCACGCCTTCGCCACCGATCCCCTGGCCCGCATGTTCGCCCGCGCTGCGCTGGCCGACGGTCACGATCAGGCCGTCGAGGCGCAACTGCGGCCGTTCTTCTACCTGCCGTTCGAGCATTCCGAATCCCTGGCCGACCAGGAATTGAGCGTCGAGCTGTGCGCCGCCCTACAGGCCGACAGCGGCGACGAGAACACCATCAAGTGGGCGCTGGAGCATCGGGACATCATCGCCCGCTTCGGCCGCTTCCCCCACCGCAACGCCGCCCTGGGCCGCGAGACGACACCCGAGGAGCAGGCGTTTCTGGATGAGGGCGGATTCGCGGGGTGAATCACGTCCCTCTCGTGGGGATGTGAGGCTGGGCTTGCAGGGCGATCGGAGGCGGCGGCGATGGCCCCCAGCGAGCAACAAAAAAGGCCCCGGATCGCTCCGGGGCCTTTGAAGTATCTCTTCGAGGTCGAGGCTTCTTACGAAGCGTAGAATTCGACGACGAGGTTGGGTTCCATCTTCACCGGATACGGCACTTCCGACAGTTCCGGAGCGCGCACGAAGGTTGCCGACAGGCCCTTCACGTCGACGGTGATGTATTCGGCGAAGTCGCGTTCGGCCGAGACGACGGCTTCCAGCACCAGGGCCATGTTGCGCGAACGCTCACGGACGGCGATGACGTCGCCGGCCTTGCAGCGGTACGAGGCGATGTTGACGCGCTTGCCGTTCACGGTCACGTGGCCGTGGTTCACGAACTGGCGGGCGGCGAACACGGTCGGCACGAACTTGGCGCGATAGACGATGGCGTCCAGGCGCGACTCGAGCAGCGAGATGAGGTTTTCCGAGGTGTTGCCCTTGCGGCGGGCGGCTTCCTCGTAGGTGCGCGAGAATTGCTTCTCGGTCAGGTTGCCGTAGTAGCCCTTCAGCTTTTGCTTGGCGCGCAGCTGCAGACCGAAGTCGGAAACCTTCTGCTTGCGGCGCTGGCCGTGCTGGCCGGGGCCGTAGGACCGCTGGTTGACCGGCGACTTGGGCCGGCCCCAGAGGTTCTCGCCCATACGGCGGTCGATCTTGTACTTGGCGCTATGGCGCTTGGACATGTGTAGCTCTTCAGTTCGATCCGGGCCGGCGCCTCAATTAGTAGAGGCGCGATCTCAACGGCGGCGTCGCATCAGTCCGTCATATGATTCCACGCCGCACGGCGAGCCGGCGGCGGGAAGGCGCGGTTTATGACGGAGGGGCGGCGGGGAGTCAACTCGCGCCGCCCCTCCGAAATCACCTAGGGCCGCACGAGCGGATTGCGCACCCGCACCTTGCCGCCATGGTCCACCCCATAGGCGTCCAGCGGGAAGCGCAGGTCGACACCCTCGGCGATCAGAGCGCGGCACAGGTCCGGCCGCTTGCGGGTGAAGGCGAAGGTCGCCGAGCCGTCGCGGCGGTTGCTCTCGACGGCGAAGTCGGCGGCGTTGGTGCAGCCGTTGGACGACACCCGGATCACCAGGTCGCCCTTGTCGATGGTGGCGCCGTGGATCGGCTCCAGGTCGGTCTTGGTGATATTGACCGAGGTGTCGGGGTGATCGTCGGCGTCGATGATCACGCAGGCCGAGGTGGTGAAAGCCAGCGCGATGACGGCGGCAAGCGAAGCGAATTTCATGGTGATAGGTCCCCACCGGTCGAAACTTGACCGTGGAGTCAGATGAGCCGTCGCCGCCTGAACCGTGGATGAATTACCGAAAGTTCACAACCGCGTGGCGTGCCAGGCCAGGTGCTCGCCGATGAAGCTGGTGATGAAGAAGTAGCTGTGGTCGTAGCCCTCCTGCCGCCGCACCGTGACCTTGCGGCCGGCCTTCGTAGCGGCGGCTTCGATCAATTCGGGCTTCAGCTGGTTTTCCAGGAAGCTGTCGGCCAGGCCCTGCTCGATCAGGATGTCGTCGAAGCCGGCCCCTACCCCATCCTCGATCAGGGCGCAGGCATCGTGCGCCCGCCACTTCGCGCGATCCTCGCCCAGATAGGCGGTCATCGCCTTGTCGCCCCACGGGCAGTTCAGCGGCGAGACGATGGGCGAGAAGGCGCTGACCGACTGGAACAGATCAGGGTTGCGCAGGGCGATGGTCAGGGCCCCGTGGCCGCCCATCGAGTGGCCGAAGATCCCGCGCCGGCCTGCGTCCAGCGGGAAGGCGCCGTCGACGGCCTCCAGCAGGTCCTTGGTCACATAGGAATACATCTGGAAGTGCGGCGCCCACGGCGCTTGCGTGGCGTCGACATAGAAGCCCGCCCCCTGCCCCAGATCATAGGCCGGATCGTCGGCCACGCCGTCCCCGCGCGGCGAGGTGTCGGGCGCGACGATGGCGATCCCGAACCGGGCGGCGTGTTCATAGACGCCGGACTTGGTGGTGAAGTTGTCTTCCGTACAGGTCAGGCCCGACAGCCAGACCAGATAGGGAAACGGCCCCTCCCCGTCCGGAACCCACACCGTGAACTTCATCGGCGTGCCGGTGCTGGCGCTGGCGTGCTTGCAGTAGCGCAGGGTTCCGTCGTGCAGGCGGTGGGTGGCGGTGATTTCGACGGTCATGGAACTAGAACTCAATAACTGTCCGGATGCTCTCGCCCGCGTGCATCAGGTCGAACGCCTCGTTGATGCGCTCCAGGGGCAGGACGTGGGTGATCATCGGGTCGATCTGGATCTTGCCGTCCATATACCAGTCGACGATCTTGGGCGTGTCGGTGCGGCCGCGCGCGCCGCCGAAGGCCGTGCCCCGCCAGACCCGGCCGGTGACCAGCTGGAACGGACGGGTCGCGATCTCTTTCCCCGCCTCGGCCACGCCGATGATGATGCTCTCGCCCCAGCCGCGATGGCAGGCTTCCAGCGCCTGGCGCATCACCGTGGTGTTGCCCGTGGCGTCGAAGGTGAAATCGGCGCCGCCGTCGGTCAGGGCCACCAGATGGGCGACGATGTCGCCGTCGATGGTTTTCGGATTGACGAAGTGGGTCATGCCGAACTTGCGGCCCCAGTCCTCGCGGGCGGGATTGATGTCGACGCCGACGATCATATTGGCGCCGGCCAGCCGGGCGCCCTGCAGGACGTTCAGGCCGATGCCGCCCAGGCCAAAGACGATGACATTGTCGCCGGGCTTGACCTTGGCGGTGTTGATCGCCGCGCCCACGCCCGTGGTGACGCCGCAGCCGCAGTAGCAGGCCGACTTGAACGGCGCGTCCTTGCGGATCCGGGCCACGGCGATCTCGGGCAGGACCGTGTAGTTCGAGAAGGTCGAGCAGCCCATATAGTGGTGGATGGTCTGGCCCTTGTAGGAGAAGCGGCTGGTGCCGTCCGGCATCAGGCCCTTGCCCTGGGTGGCGCGGATGGCCGTGCAGAGATTGGTCTTGCCCGACAGGCAGCTTTTGCACTGGCGACATTCGGGCGTGTAGAGCGGGATCACGTGGTCGCCGACCGCCAGGCTGGTGACGCCGGCCCCGACCTCGACCACCACGCCGGCGCCTTCATGGCCCAGGATCGAGGGGAACAGGCCCTCAGAGTCCAGGCCGTCCAGCGTATAGGCGTCGGTGTGACAGACGCCGGTGGCCTTGATCTCGATCAGCACCTCGCCGGCCTTGGGACCTTCCAGGTCGACCTCGACGATCTCGAGCGGTTGCTTGGCGGCGAAGGCTACGGCGGCGCGGGTCTTCACGACTCAGATCTCCTCGACAGGGGGCAGGCGGTAGCCACCGTCTAGCAATTGTGGCTGCGGCAGGTAAGCGCGCATGAACAGGGCGAAGGGGCCGGCCGGCGCGGGCAGCCAGTTGCTCACCCGTTCGGCGTCCGGCTCGGCATGACCGATCCACAAGTCCAGCGAGCCGTCGGCGTTCCAGACCAGACCCGGCGTGCGGTCGCCGATGGCGTAGCGGTTGATCGGATTTTCGGTGAAGAAGAACTGCTTCTCCGGCGTGGCCTCATAGAGGCTCAGCGACCAGAACGAGTCGACCGGAATGGGTCTGTCGGCCGGGATATGCAGTCGCCAGTTCCGGGTCCCGTCGAACAGGCCCTGCCCCTGATGGCCGGCGCGCAGATAGGTGGCCTCGACCAGCGGCAGGGCGGCCAGTCCGCCCAGGGCGACGGCGGCGCGCAGCATGTAGTCCTGACCAAAGTCGCCCAGCTTGGCGCGCGGATAGGCCCACCCCTCGATGAAGCCCTCGCCCGACAGTCCGCCGCCCGAGCGCGCCGCGCGACGGCCGTCTTCCAGTCCTGCCGCGATCGCCTCGGCTTCCTCGGCGGTGAAGGCCGCCGGGTCGAACCGTCCGGTCCCGAGACCTAGCGGCGCGATGCGGCGCAGCAGGGCCACGTCGCTGGCCGGCGGCGCGTTCTGGCTCATCAGCAGGTCGGCGCTGGCGAAATAGGCCCGCCAGGGATCGCTGCGGCGGGCGTATTCGGCGACCGGCGGCGCGGCCGGGCCCTGGACGGTGAAGCCGGCCTGGACGAGGCGCGCGGCCTCCAGATCCTCAGGGCCCGTCACCAGGATGCGGGCCAGGGCCCAGACATGGCGAGTGGGCGCGCGGATCACGCCGGGCCCGACTGTGGCCGCGTCGCCGGGGCCCACCAGGGTGAAGGTCCCGCCGTCGGGACCCGTGGTCCGCGTGCCCAGCACCGCAAAGCTGTTGGACCAGGCGTCCATCAGCTGCAGCGACACATAGCGCTCGCCACCAGCCGGCACGGTCAAAGTCAGCGGGCCTTCCGACAGGTCCAGCTGGGCGGTGGCGTAGAGGGTGTCGTTGTTGGGCGTCGTCACCGCCCGGGCGCGATGGTCGGCCAGGTTTCGCATCGAGGCGAAGGCGTTCATCGGCGATCCCACCGCCAGGCCGCGGGCCCGGACGGCGGCGATCTCGATCAGCGGCAGGGTGTAGAGGAACGCCTCGGCGACGGCGGCGCGCAGGTCGCTCATGGCCTAGACCTTCACGATCGGGGCGAAGCGGAACTGGCCGCTCAGCAGCTCGGCCCGGGGCAGATAGGTCCGCAGGGTCATCGAGAACGGTCCCGACTTCGGCGCGGGCAGCCAGTTGGCCGAGCGATCGCCGCCCGGGTCGGTGCGGCTGATCCACAGATCCAGGGTTCCATCGGCCTGGCGCTTCAGGCCCGGCGTGCGGTCGCCGATGGCGTAGCGGTCGATGGGATTGTCGGTGAAGAAGTACTGGCCGTCGGGCGTGGCCTCATACATCGACAGCGACCAGAAGCCGTCCAGCGGCAGCTGGGCCGGCAGGGTCAGGCGATAGAGACCGTCGCCGTCATAGAGGCCGGTGTCGCTGTCGCCCGCCGCCTTCATGTACATGGCCTCGGCGACCGGCAAGGCGCCCAGGCCCTGCAGGGCGACAATGGCGCGATAGCCATAGTCGACGCCGTGAAAGCCCAGATTGGGCTTGGGATAGGACCAGCCGCCGACAAAGGCCACGCGCCCCGAGGCCACCCGCGCGATCGCCTTGGCCTGGGCGACCCCGGCCGCCAGGGCGGCGGCGTCGAACGGGCCTTCGGTCAGCAGCCCCGCCGCCCGCTGGACAAACGCGGCGTCGACCGCGCGCGGCGGGTCCGCGGCCAGCAGGGCCCGCGCGGTGGCGAAATAGGCTTCCGGCTCGGCGTCGCGTTCCAGATAGGCGGGCGGCTTTGCGGCCTTGGGTCCGCTGACCTTGAAGCCGCTCTGCACCGCGCGAGCGGCGGCCATGTCGGCCGGGCCGTCGACCAGGGTGCGCGCCAGGACCCAGGCGTGGGGAGTCAGGACGCGCACCACCCTGTCACCCTCAAGGCTCTGCCCCGGACCGACGATCGTGAAGACCCCTCCCTCGCCGCCATTGACCCTCGTGCCCAGCACCGCATCGTTGTCGGTGAACATGTTGAGGATCGCCGCCGAGACATAGCGCTTGCCGCTGGGCGGGATGGTCAGGATCACCGGCCCCTGGGTCAGGTCGATCCAGGCCAGCGAGTAGAGGGTGTCGTTGTTGGGCGTCGTGACGCTGCGGTCGGTGTGATCGGAAAGCTTGCGCCGGTGATAGATCCGGTTGGGTTGCGCGCCGCGCTTGAACACCCGCGCCCGCGTCGTGGCCATCTCGATCCAGGGCAAGGCGAACAGCCAAGCGTCCCGGGCGATCGTCGCCGAGGGATCTTCGCCGGCCAGGGCCAGTCCAGGCGCGAAGCCCAGCGCGCCGGCCACGGCCAGCAGTTCGCGACGGTTCATGACGCTTCGCCCCCAACATCTGTTTGAACAGAGGTTAGCGCCATTGCGGGACGGGCGTCAGCCCCCTTGGGCGCCGATCCGGGGATCCGGGCCCAAGGGGAACAGACAGAATGTCAGGCCGTCGCGTCGCGACGGACGCCGTGAACCACATCCTCGAGCGTCATGATCGGGGCGTCGACCCGCTCATGGGGATTGGAGCCGATGACCTTGTGCGCGAGGCTGGGCGACAGCGCGTCGCGCAGATGGCCCAGGGCGCGGGGCGGGGCGATCAGGATCATCTGGTCGAACGGCTGCTCGCGGGCGACGCCCTCCAGCCGATGGGCGAGGTCCTTCACGAAGGCCCGCTCCGCCAGGTCATGCGGATCGCCTTCATGGGGAACCGGGCCATGCGAATGGGGGTGATGCTCCTTCAGGCCCGAAAGCCATTCGGGGCGATCGTGCAGCGGACCATCGATGCGCGGCTGTTCGAGAAGACGCGCGCGGTGGCCATCGGCCACCACGACCAGGGTTCTTGCATCAGGGGTCATGGGTGAGGCTCCATTCACGGGTTGAGACCCGACCCGTCGCCCCATCGAGCGCGCCCGGCCATGACATGGATCAATCGGCGGTGATCCCGGTCACGGCGCGCGCCTAGCCCTCGCCCTCACCCTTGGCCACCTTGGCCACCTTGGCCTTCTCGGCCAGCTTGGCCAGCACCCGGCCCCGGCCCCGCGACAGGGCAGTGACCACGCCGCGGAAGGTGCGGACCTCCTGCTCGGTCAGCCGCGCCCGGGCCAGGGGGGCGCGCAGGTTGCGGACCATCGAAGGCTTCTTTTCCGGCGGGTGATAGAAGCCGGCCTTTTCCAGCTCGTCTTCCAGCTGGCCGTACAGACCCAGCAGGCTGGACTGGTCGGCGGGGTCGTCGACGTTCTGTTCGAACTTGACCCATGGACGGTCATCGACCGTCATCTTCCACTCATAGGCGTTGATCGACACGGCCTGGGCCAGGTTCAGCGAGCGGAAGCGCTCGTCGATGGGGATGCTGACAATGCCCTGGCACAGGGCGATGTCGTGGGTCTCCAGCCCGGCGCGTTCGCCGCCGAACAGCAGGCCGACGGCGCGGCCCTGGGCGACATCGTCCGACAGCTGGGCGGCGGCCTCGCGCGGGGTCAGCACCGGCAGGCGCGTCTCGCGCGGGCGGGCCGTGGTGGCGAACACCAGCTTCAGGTCGCCGATGGCCTCTTCCAGGGTGTCGAACACCTTGGCGTTGTCCAGCGGCCAGTCGGCGCCGGAGGCCGAAGGCCAGGCGCGTTCCTGCGGCCAGCCGTCGCGCGGCCGCACCAGGCGCAGGTCGGCCAGGCCGAAATTGGCCATCACGCGGGCGACGGCGCCGATGTTCTCGGCCATCTGCGGCTCGTTGAGGATCACGCAGGGCGGGGCGAAAGACTGGCTCATGGTGTCCCTTTGCCGCCGCTGTGCGTTCCGATGCAAGTCCCCAACCGGCGGGACCCGCGTTTACGGCCGCGTTCGCCCGTGTGAGACACGTCCATGCATCGCCGCGCCTTCCTGTTTTCCGCCCCCGTCTGCCTTGGCGCCCTGAGCGCGGGCTGCACGCAAGAGCCCATGCTGGGCCAGCTGGAGCCGGTGTTCGACGTCAAGGCCCTGACCCAGAGCCTGCAGGCCCTGGCCGACCGCGCCGCGCCGGGCGTGCTGGGCGTGGCCGTGCGCGACGCCCAGACCGGCCAGACCGTGACCTTCAACGGCGAGCGGCGCTTTCCGCTGCAGAGCGTGTTCAAGGCCCCGCTGGGCGCGGCCGTGCTGGCGGAGGTCGACAAGGGCCGCATCCGCCTGGACGAGGTGGTGACGATCCGCGACATCGACCTTTCCCCGCCCTTCAGCCCGATCGCCGAGGCCTGGCCCGGGCGGACCGACTACACCATCGCGCAGCTGCTGGAAGCGGCCAGCGGGACGAGCGACAACACCGCCGCCGACGTGCTGCTCAACAGGATCGGCGGGCCGGGCGCCCTGACCGCCTGGCTAAACCAAAACAACATTCATGACTTCCGGATCGATCGCTATGAGCGACAGCTGCAGCCCGAGATTTCTGGCATGGCCTCGTTTCGCGCCGACTGGCGGGGCCCGGCCTATAGACCGGTCATGATGGCGGTTCCGGACGCCACGCGCCGCAGGGCCATGGCCGACTATCTGGCCGATCCGCGCGACACAGCCACGCCCGGCGCCGCCGTGCGCTTCCTGGCGGCGCTGCAGGCGGGTCAGCTGATCTCCAGGGCCTCGACCGATCGGCTGCTGGCCATCATGACGGCGACGACCACCGGACAGGGCCGCCTGAAGGCCGCTTTGCCCGAAGGCGCCAGCCTGGCCCACAAGACGGGCGGCGCCCGCACGGACCTGGGCATGACCCCGGCCAGCAACGATATCGGCCTCTACCGCCTGAGGGACGGCCGCCAGTTCGCCGTGGCGGCGTTCCTCAGCGGCTCGACGGCGCCGGACGCCGAACGCGACGCGGTAATCGCCGATGTGGGACGGACCGTGCTGAAGGCGGCGAAGGCCTAAGGGCCCAAAAAAGGGGAAGTCAGGTCGGGAAAATGGTTTCACCGCTGTGGACCGTTCCGGCCTCGCACTGTGCAAACCATCGATTCGCAGCCACTCTGCAGGTCATGAGCACCGCCGTCCTCGCCCAGTCCAAAGCCGCCGCCGACCATCCCGAGCGGCAGTATCTGAACCTGCTCGCCGATATCCTGGAAAATGGCGTCCAGCGCGGCGACCGCACCGGCACCGGCACGCTGGGCGTGTTTGGCCGGCAGATCCGCTTTGACCTGTCCAAGGGCTTCCCGGTCCTGACCACCAAGAAGCTGCACCTGCGCTCGATCTTCATCGAGCTGCTGTGGTTTCTGAAGGGCGACACCAACATCGCGTACCTCAAGGAAAACGGGGTGCGCATCTGGGATGAGTGGGCTGACGAGAACGGCGATCTGGGGCCGGTCTATGGCAAGCAGTGGCGCTCGTGGGCCACGCCGGACGGCCAGTCGATCGACCAGATCCAGACCCTGATCGAGGGTCTGAAGACCAATCCCAACAGCCGTCGCCACATCGTGTCAGCCTGGAACCCGGCCGATGTCGAGGACATGGCCCTGCCGCCCTGCCACTGCCTGTTCCAGTTCTTCGTCGCGGATGGAAAGCTCAGCTGCCAGCTCTATCAGCGCAGCGCCGACGTCTTTCTGGGCGTACCGTTCAACATCGCCTCCTACGCCCTGCTGACCCTGATGGTCGCCAAGGTGGTGGGGCTGGAGCCGGGCGAATTCGTCCACACCTTCGGCGACGCTCACCTGTATCTGAACCATCTGGACCAGGCCCGCGAACAGCTGACCCGCGAACCCTTCCCCTTCCCCACCCTGACCATCGCCGACAAGCGCGACCTGTTCGGGTTCGAATACGCGGACTTCACGCTGGAGGGCTATGAGGCCCACCCGCACATCAAGGCTGAGGTCTCGGTCTAGGGCGATGGCCGATCCCAGCTTTGAGAGCTTGAAATCTCTGGCTCAGATGCGCTTCCGCGACGCCGAGGTCCTGCTCCAAGCTGAGCGTTTTAGTGCTGCCTACTATCTTTCAGGCTATTCAATTGAATGTGGCCTGAAGGCCGTTGTAGCGCTTTCGTTCAGAGCTCAGGTCATCCCATCGCCACGCTTCGTAAACGCGGTTCACACTCATAACTTGGCTGAACTGATTTCTCTTTCTGGCCTAAAGACCGCGCTTGACGACGCCAAGACACTCGATCCTCAGTTCGACGCAAATTGGGCCTTCGTCAGTGGATGGAAAGAGACATCGCGATATGAGACAGTCGATCCATTCACGGCCCATCGAATGCTGACAGCTGTCGGCGATCCAGCGGCTGGAGTCCTGCCATGGTTGAAGACGCACTGGTGACCGAAGACATCGACGCAGCGGGCCGACTCGTCACGTTTCTTGACGAGCAGGACCTGCCGCTTCGGAGCGCTCTCTGGCTTTACGATGGCGACGCGGCCCGTTGGCGATTTGTGATTGCTTTCCAAGAAGAGCGGAAAGACATCACAAGCTTCTATCTAGACGTCTCGAAGGCCATTCACCGATCAGCGCGAAAGGACCTGCTGGATCTGGCAAAGGTCGATGTTGTCGACCCGAACCGATCGGTCGTCAGCGCGCTTCGCGGTGTTATCAATGTCGAAGGCAATAGCCGGGTGCGGTTCAGTCGCAACCGGATCAATGGCGTGTATCTTGAGGACGCGCTGATTTATCGGCTTTCAGCCTAGGGTTTCAGTACGATCTTGCCCGTCGCCGCCGCAGACTGCAGCAGGGCCTGGGCCGCGCTGGCTTCTGACAGCGGGAAGATCCGGCCGATCTCGGGCTTCAAGCGCCCGTCGCCGATCAGGGCCATCACCGCCGCCAGATCCTGCCGATAGGCGTCCGGCCGCGCGTCACGCCATGAGGTGACGTTGTAGCCGACCACTCCCTGGCTGGCCGTGAACAGCTTCAGCGCCGACAATCGATCCGCCATCAGCATGCGGATCATCGCCGCAGGCCGCATCTTGCCGCCCTTGGTGGCGTCGTAGCCGCCATAGAGCACGGCCGTACCGCCATCGCGCAGGGCGGCGATCGAGGCCGTCTTCAGGTGCGGGCCGCCGACATGGTCAAAGGCCGCGACCACGCCGCCGCCGGAGATGGCGCGGGCTCGCTCGGCGACGGGCTCCCGGCGATAGTCGACATAGACCCCGCCCTTGGCCTCGACCACGGCGCGCTTGCCTGCCGAGGCCGTGCCGATCGCCCGCACCCCCGCCAGACGGGCCAGATCCAGCAGCAGGCCGCCGACGCCGCCTGCGGCGCCGTGCACCAGAACCCACTCACCCGCCTGGGCGGAGGCGACGCGGTGAAACATCTGCCAGGCCGTCAGGCCGTTCAGCACCCCGGCCACCAGGGCCTCGGCGGCCACGCTCTCGGGCGCGGCGACCAGATGGCGGACCTGGATATTGCGGCGATCGGCATAGGAGCCGGTCACGGTCAGGCCCGCCACCCGCTGCCCCACCGCGAGGCCTTCGCCCCCCGGTCCCAGCGCCTCGATCCGACCGACCAGATCATAGCCCGGCGTCACCGGCGCCTTGACCCCAGGATAGAGCCCGGTGCGCATGACGATGTCGGCGAAGGCGACGCCCGCCGCCTCGATCGCGACCCGCGCCTCGCCCGGGCCAGGCGGATCCAGCACGACGGAGCGTCCCTGCAGAACCTCGACGCCGCCGGTGCGGGCCATGTGCATCTCGAAGGCCGATATGGTCATGCTGGTTCTCCCCACGATCAAGTTAACGACGTTCAGATAACTGGCAAGGTCTCTTGGCTGGCGTCCGCGATAGGGCGAGGCTAAGCAGGGGCCATGATCCCGATCCTCTCCATCGTGGTGGCGCGCGCCGCCAACGGCGTCATCGGTCGCGACGGCGATCTGCCCTGGCGGTTGAAGTCAGACCTGGCCCTGTTCAAGGCCAATACCCTGGGCAAGCCGATCATCATGGGCCGCAAGACCTGGGATAGCCTGCCCAGGAAGCCCCTGCCCGGCCGCATGAACCTGGTGCTGACGCGCGACGGAAGCTTCGAGTCGGAGAAGGCCGTGGTCTGCGAGAGCTTCATGGAAGCCGTGCAGATGGCCCGCGAGCAGGCCCAGGACGACGGCGTCGACGAGGTCTGCGTGATCGGCGGCCGGGCGCTGTTCGAAATGGCCCTGCCCAAGGCCAAGCGGCTCTACATCACCGAAGTCGACGCCACGGTGGACGGCGACGTGACCTTTCCCGAGTTCGACGAGTCAGACTGGCGTGAAGTTCGGCGCGAAGCGCATCCTGCCAGCGAGGGCGATGACCACGCTTTCATCTTCCGGGTGCTGGATCGGCGCTAAAACCATCGCTGCGTGCGCGAGCGACCGCTAATCTTTTGACGGTCGCGCCCTGCCAAGGCAAACAGAGCGCGGGCAACGGGGCGGGACTTATGGTGGACTTGGATGCGGCCGGCGGTGCGGTCACCGGCGGCCTGATTGGCGGCGCTCTGGAAAGGCCGGAGGGCAAGGCCGGCGAGGCCCATTCCGGCGCCTGCACAGATTGCGGTCAAACCGTCAGCGGCAACTTCTGCGCCCATTGCGGCCAGCCGACCCATGTTCACCGCTCGCTGCTGCATCTGGGCGAGGAACTGCTGCACGGAGTGATGCACTTCGACGGGCGCATCTGGCGCACCGTGCCCCTGCTGGTGAGCAATCCCGGCCGACTGACCCGCGAATGGGTCGAAGGCAAGCGCTCGCGGTATGTTTCGCCGCTGGGCCTGTTTCTGTTCACGATCTTTCTGATGTTCTTCATCCTGAGCTTTGGCGGCGACAAGGCCTTCAAAATGGCCGCCACCCACGACAGCGAGACGGCGGCGCGCCAGTCGGTCAGCGCCGCCCACGAAGCGATCGCCCGAGCCAAGAGTGAGTTCGCCGAAGCTCAGAAGGACGTGGCGACCGCCAGCCCATCAGAAGCCGCGAACGCAAAAGCACTGCTGGCCAAGGCCACGGAGGATCTCGACGAGGCTGCTGATGGTCTGGCCGAGGCCAGCAACAAGGTGACCCGCCTGCAAATGGAGGCGATGGCGGCCCCCCGCCCGGATGGCCTGACGCCCGGCAGTTGGCAAGCCCAGATGCGCGACGCCGTGATAAAAGAGGACGTCAAGATCCAGGTCATCGGCGGCAAAGAGACAAACAAAAAGATCCTCAAGAAGTTGGCGAACCCCGACCTCGCCCTCTACAAAATTCAGCAAACTCTCTACAAATTCTCGTTTCTTTTAGTTCCACTCTCCATACCGTTCATGACGATACTGTTTCTGTGGAAGCGTGGATTTACGCTCTATGATCATGGCGTCTTTATCCTGTACTCGCTGACCTTCATGGCGATGTTGAGCATGGTGCTGAGCCTGCTTGGCCAACTGCCCTGGCTCAGCGGCTTCGTGCTCCCGATCGCCTTGATGGCGCCGCCCGCTCACATGTTTGCCCAACTGAAGGGCGCCTACGGCCTGTCGACTTTCTCGGCGGTGTGGCGGACCGTTCTGCTGCTGATATTCTGCGCCATCGCCCTGGCGCTGTTCCTCGCGGCGATCATCCTTCTGGGCCTGGGCGGCTAGAGCATTTTCCGACGAAGTGGGCGCCGGTTCGTCGTCAGAAAATGCGTTAAAACAAAAGACTAGAGCATTTCACCGATCCAGTCGGATCGGAAAATGCTCTAGATCGGGCCCGGCGGTTGCGACACCAGGCCGCGATCGCACCTTAACCAAAAAATCCGAGGTGCTGCGTAAGGTCGGCCTGCGGTCAGAGAACAGTAGCGTGCCCAAAAGCATTTATCTCCACAAGGCGCCGGCCAACTGGCGAAAGCTGACGGGCCTCTCGCTCGCCTACGCCGCCTGCATGGCATACAGCCTGCTGCTGGCCGAGGCGGCGAGCGGCCTGCCCACCATCTGGACGGCCAACGCGGTCGTGGTCGCGGGGCTTCTGGTCCTGCCACGCTCGGATCGCTGGGCGCTGCTGGGCCTGACCTTGCTGTTGCATGTGCTGATCCAGCTGCCCTTCAGCATGCCCCTGCCTCACCTGCTTCTGGTCTCCTGCCTCGACACGCTCCAGGTCGCCGCCATCGCTACGGTCTTGCGCATGCTGCGGCTTCCCGGCCGCGTGCGTGACATGCGCAGCCTGACGCTGCTGGTGTCGATCTCGGCGCTCCTGACTGCGGCATCCTCGGTTTGCATCAGCGGCCTGCTCGCCGTCCTGCGAGGGCAGGCCTTCTGGACAGGCTGGAACGACTGGACGATGCCCAATGTTCTGGGGATGGCTCTGGCCCTGCCCACCGTGCTGATCCTGCTCGACACCCGCCTGATGCGGGGATTCCGGGCCCGCCCGCTTGAGGCTGCGGCCATGGCCCTGATCGCAGCTCTGACCGCCGCTGCCGTATTTTCCACCCAACCGCTCCTGCAGTCCCTGCTGTTCGCGCCGGCGTTGCTGGCGGTGTTCCGGGGCGGACCGCGCGCTGTGGCCCTGGTCGTCACGGCGTCCCTGGCGGCCACAATCCCCGCGGTGATCCGCAAGACCGGCATCGACCCCGACAGCGCCCTGCCGCCCCTGCGCCAGGCGTTGATGTTCCATATCGTCCTGTATGGAGTCTGCATGGTCGCGGCCCTGGCGCTCAGCCGTCAGGCCCGATTGCAGACCCTGCTGCTGCGCGGCCAGGCCGTCGCGCGGGCTGCGCAGGCGCGGGCCATCGCCGCCAACGCCGCCAAGTCCGACTTCCTGGCGACGATCAGCCATGAGATCCGCACCCCGCTCAACAGCGTACTGGGCTTCGCCGGCCTGGTCGCCGACGATCCCGGCCTGTCGGCCGAGAGCCGGCGGCGGCTGGACCTGGTTGGCCGCGCCGGGCGATCGCTGGCCGGGATCGTCAATGACCTGCTGGACTTCGCCAAGGTCGAGGCGGGCCGAATGGATCTGAACCTGGCGCCCGCCTCTCCCGCGCGACTGTTGGGCGACGCCGTGGCGATCGTTGCGCCTGCGGCAGAAGCCAAGGGCCTTCGGCTCACAATGAGCCTCCACGGCGACGAAACGGGTAAGCCCGCGGTCTTCGCCCTCGATGAGGTGCGCCTGGGCCAGGTGCTGCTGAACCTGCTGGCCAACGCCGTGAAGTTCACGGCCGCCGGCGAAGTGTCGGCGCGCATGGACCTGGACCCGTCAGCCGGAACGATACGCTTCGAGATCGCCGACACCGGCATCGGCATCGCATCTGAAGTGCAGCCTCGCCTGTTCCAGCGCTTCAGCCAGGCCGATACCTCGATCAGCCGCAGCTATGGCGGCGCGGGTCTGGGCCTGGCGATCAGCAAGGCCCTGATCAACCAGATGGGCGGCCAGATCGGGGTTCAGAGTGTCCCCGACCAGGGCTCGCGGTTCTGGATCACCCTGCCGGCGACGCCGGTCGACGCGACCGAAACGGTCGGCGCCGGTAGTCTGGAGATGGTCATCCCTGGGGCGTCTCGCGTGCTGCTGGTTGACGATCATCCGATGAACCGGGAACTGGGCCACGCGCTGCTGACCCTGGCCGGTTGCGTCGTCACCACCGCCGAGGATGGCGCCCAGGCCGTGGCCTCGGCGCGCGACGGCGGCTTCGACCTGATCCTGATGGATGTCCACATGCCCATCATGGATGGTCTGGCCGCCACCCGCGCCATCCGGGCCCTGCCCGGCGCTGTGGCAAGCACCCCGATCATCGCCCTGAGCGCCGACGTCATGCCCGAGCAGATCACGCGCTGCCGACTGGCGGGCATGAACGACCACGTCGCCAAGCCCATCCACCGGGAAAGCCTGATCGCGGCCGTGATGCGCGCCCTTGTCCCCGAACCGGCCGCGCCAAGCGCTGCCCTTGGGTCATCCTAGCCCCGCGTCGAAACAGCCGGCTATAGTCCCCCCATCCGCCCGTCAGAGGCGCACAGGGAGAGACGTGATGGACATCGAACTGGTGGCCGAAGGCCTGCTATTTCCGGAGGGGCCCATCGCCATGGCCGACGGCTCGGTGATCCTCACCGAGATCCAGGGCCAGCGGCTGAGCCGCATCACCCCGGACGGCAAGCGCGAGACGGTGGCGCAGACCGGCGGCGGGCCCAACGGCGCGGCCATCGGCCCGGACGGCGCGATCTATGTCACCAATAATGGCGGCAGCTTCCAGTTCATCGACATGGGCGGCCTGAACGTGCCCGGCCCTACCCCGCCCAGCCACACGGGCGGCTCGATCCAGCGGGTTGACCTGGCGACCGGCGCAATCACGACGCTCTACACCGAATGCGACGGCAAGGCCCTGGTGGGCCCCAACGACCTGGTGTTCGACAAACAGGGCGGGTTCTGGTTCACCGACCACGGCTGCAGCACGCCCGAGGGCCGCAAGTTCGGCGCGCTCTACTACGCCCTGACCGATGGCTCGAAGATCACGCGGCAGCGCGACCACTTCGTCTCGCCCAACGGCGTGGGCCTCTCGCCCGACGAGAAGACCGTCTACATGGCCGACACCTCGCTGGGCCGGCTGTGGTCCTTCGACATCGCCGAGCCCGGCGTGCTGGCCCCCGCAGCCGGCTTCGCGCCCGGCAATGTGGTCTGCAACCTGCCGGGCTATCAGTTGCTCGACAGCCTGGCGGTCGAGGCCGGCGGCAAGGTCTGCGTGGCGACCATCATCAATGGCGGGATCACCGCCTTTGATACCGACGGGTCGACCGAGCACTTTGCCTTCCCGGACGTGATCGTCACCAATATCTGCTTTGGCGGGGCCGACATGCGCGATGCGTGGATCACGGCCTCGGGGACCGGCAAGCTCTACAAGACGCGGTGGCCCAGGCCTGGGCTGAAGCTGAACTTCAACGGATAGGGAAAGGTCCTCCCCGTTCGGGACAGGGCGCTCGCATATGGCCAAAAACGGCTGTCATCCCGGACGGAGCGCGCAGCGCGAAGATCCGGGATCGACGCCTGAGCGCCGCGCTCCAAGTCGGTCCCGGATCTGCGCCCGGCTTTGCCAGGCTTGTCCGGGATGACAAATTCTTTGGCGTCTGAGCCACAGGCGATAGCCCTCCCCCGTCAGGGGGAGGGCCGAAAGCCTAGTAAAGAACGCCCAGGGCTTCGCGTTCGAAGTTCTTCAGTTCGTCATTGCGGCCATCGCGGATCTTCACGACCCACTCCGGATCCTGCAGCAGGGCGCGGCCAACGCCGACCAGGTCGAACTCGCCGCGATCCAGGCGCTCCAGCAGACCGTCGATCGAGGCCGGCTGGCTGCCTTCGCCGCCGAAGGCCGCGATGAACTCACCCGACAGGCCCACCGAGCCGACGGTGATGGTCGGGGCGCCGGTCAGCTTCTTGGCCCAGCCGGCGAAGTTCAGGTCGCTGCCTTCGAATTCCGGCTCCCAGAAGCGGCGCTGGCTGCAGTGGAAGATGTCTGCGCCGGCGTCGGCCAGGGGCGAAAGCCAGGCCTCCAGCTCCTGCGGGGTCGGGGCGTTCTTGACCGCGTAGTCCTGCTGCTTCCACTGCGAGATGCGGATGATCACCGGATAGTCGGGACCCACAGCGGCCCGCACGGCCTTCAGGATCTCGGCGGCGAACTTGCTGCGAGCGGCGATGGTCGGACCGCCGAAGGCGTCGTCGCGGATATTGGTGCCATCCCAGAAGAACTGGTCGATCAGATAGCCATGCGCGCCGTGCAGTTCGATGGCGTCAAAGCCCAGCAGCTTGGCGTTGCGGGCGGCGTCGGCGAAGGCGGCGATGGTGTCGGCCACTTCTTCGTCCGTCATCGGCTCGGTGAAGGGGTTGCCGCCGGCCTTGGACAGGCCCGAGGGGCTGTCGATCTTGCCCAGGACGTCCTTACCCTTGGCTGCGCCGACGTGCCAAAGCTGGGGCGCGATCAGGCCGCCGGCGGCGTGAACCTCGTCGACCACCTTTTTCCAGGCCGCCAGTTCCTTTTCGCCGTGAAAGCGCGGGACATTGGCGTCGTTCAGCGAGGCGTCGCGGGCCACGCCCGTGCCTTCGGTGATGATCAGGCCGACCTGGTTCTCGGCGCGCCGACGGTAATAGGCGGCCACGTCGTCGGTGGGCACGCCGCCTGGCGAGAACGACCGGGTCATCGGCGCCATCACCACCCGGTTGGGCATTTTCAGCGCCTTGAATTCGAACGGCTTGAAGAGAGAGTCGAGGGCCATGGGGCGCTCCGAAGGAGGGTCGGTGTTGGGAGAGGTTATGGAGCGGGTTGCGATTGTGGACTATGCAGAAAAACTGCAACCGAACCTGTATCTGGCTGAGGCGCCAGGCGTCCCTCGAAGCCCGCTTGGCGAGCTCCGAAGGACGGCGGCCTTCAGAGGCCCAGCACCATCTTGGCCATGATGTTGCGCTGGATCTCGTTGGATCCGGCATAGATCGAAGCCTTGCGGTAGCTGAAATAGGTGGGCGCGGCGGGCGCGGCATAGTCGGGGCCGGCCCGGCCTTCATTGGTCGGCGCCCAGGTGTCGCGGACGAACGGCGCGGCATAGGTTCCGACCGCCTCCAGGGTCAGTTCGGTGATGGCCTGCTGGGCCTCCGAGCCCACACATTTCAGCATCGACGAGACCGGTCCCACCGCCTTGCCGGCGCTGCGACCCGAGAAGATCCGCAGTTCTGCGGCGTTCAGCGCCTCGACTGAAATCTCCAGATTGGCGATCTTGGAACGGAAGTCCGGATCGTCGATCAGGCGGCCGCCATCGTCGGCCAGCTCCAGGGTCGCGATCTTGCGCACCTTGCGGATCATGTTCATCAGGCCGGGCGCATAGGCGTTACCACGCTCGAACTCGAGCAGGTACTTGGCGTAGGTCCAGCCCTTGTTCTCCTCGCCGATGCGATTGGCGATCGGCACGCGGACATTGTCGAAGAAGACCTGATTGATCTCCTGCTCGCCCTCGGCGGGGCCATCCAGGGTCGGAAGCGGCTTGATCTGGATGCCGGGGCTGTCCATGCGCAGCAGCAGGAAGCTGATGCCGTTCTGGGGCTTGCCCTCGGTCGAGGTGCGCACCAGGCAGAACATCCAGTCGGCCCACTGGGCCTGGGTGGTCCAGATCTTCGAGCCGTTCAGCACATAGTCGTCACCGTCGCGCTCGGCCTTCATCTGCAATGAGGCCAGGTCAGAGCCTGAACCCGGCTCCGAATAGCCCTGGCACCACCAGATGTCGGACGACAGGATCGGCGGCAGGTGCTGCTTTTTCTGCTCTTCGGTGCCGAACGCCAGGACCACCGGCGCGCACATCTTCAGGCCCATGGGCGAGGGATTTGGCGTGCCCGCCAGGCTCAGTTCCATGTTGAAGATGTAGCGCTGCGAAGCGGTGAAGTCGCAACCACCCCACTCGACCGGCCAGTCCGGCGCGGCCCAGCCACGCTCGGCCAGCTTCTTTTGCCATTTCACCTGGCCGGCCTTGTCCAGATAGCCGTTCTTGGACTGGCTCATCTGGCGGCGCAGATCGTCGTCATAGGCGCCGGCGATCCAGTCGCGGACCTCCTGCTGGAAGGCCAGGTCTTCAGGCGAAAAAGCGAGATCCATGACTGCTACTCCACCGCGTCCAGATATTCGATCTCGGGACGACCGGCCATGAACGGCCCCATCGCCGCGCCGCCGGCCTTGAAATAGTCGGTGCCGCCGTGCGCCTTCAGGTCATCCATCGAGGCGTACAGTTCGAGAACCTTGTAGGTTCCGGCCTCGGTCTTGCTCTTGGTCAGTTGATAGAGAAGGCAGCCGGGCTCGTTGGCCTTCACCTTGGCCGCCAGATCCAGGAATACCGCTTCGAATTCTGAGGTCTTTTCGACCTGGACCTTCAAGGTCGCCACCACACCGATCATGCTCGCCTCCCAACGCTTGTTTGAAAGCAGCATCGGCCACACCGACGTTCGCCGCAAGGGCGACGTTGGGGAAGGCGGGAATTCAGCTGTTGGAGATTAGGGCCGCTCGTTCCAGCCGTAAGCGACCCAGGAATGGCCACCGACATTGCGGGCTTCGATCAGGGTCGGATCGCTGCTGGTCTTGGCCTGGACGGTGCGCCGGGCCCGCAGGGCCAGAGCCACCAGACCAAAGAGCGCGCTGCCCATGAACCCGATGACCACCACCGTGGCGGCGAAGACGACGGCCAGCACCGAGCCGATGACGACAGCGGCGGAGGTCGCCAGCGCACCGGCCAGCCATGCAAGGCTGCGCAGAGCAGAACCGCCGGTCATCGTGGTCGAACCCGTCATTGATCGTCCCTTCTCAGCGTGAACGCCGCAACTCAGCACGTATGGTCAACAAGGTTGGTGCACGGACACTGAAGGTCAACTCAACACCCGCGTGATCGATCTGAAAAGCCCATTTCTCCCGAGACATAGTGTCTCGCGCCGCGACTCGCACGGCGCGGGTCAACCGGCGGTCGCCAGACCCAGCTCGCGACGCTCGCGCATCACGGTGCTGAAGGCCTCGTTGATCGCCGCCGACTTGGCCTCGGCCACCTCGATGAAATCGCTGGGCAGCCCCCGGGCGCGGGCGCGATCGGGGTGCGCCGCGGACAGGGCTGTCTTCCAGGCCGAGCGCACTGCAGCGTCGTCGGCGTCGTGCGCCACGTCCAGGATCATGTACGGATCGTGGGCGCCCGATCCCAGATGCACGGCGCGCAGCCGGCGAAAGGCCAGCGGCGACAGGCCAAAAAGATCTGACACCCGCTCAAGATAGTCCAGCTCGTCCTGGGTCACCACGCCGTCGGCCTTGGCGATGTGGAACAGGCCGTCGACCACATCCTCGAGGATCTGCGGACAGGTGCGATAGCGTTTCGCCAGGCGCTTGGCGTAGCTTTCAAAGCCATGGGTGGTCTGGCGGGCCAGGTCATACAGGCGGTGGATGTTGTCTTCCGAGGCCGGATCGGGCTGGAAAACCTCGCTGAAGGCGGCGAACTCGTGCCCGTCGGCCCGGCCGTCGGCCTTGGCCAGCTTGGCGCCCAGCGCCGTCACCGCCGTCGAGAACGCCGGATCTTCGCCTGGCAAACCCGCCGGACAGTCCGGGCACTCGGCCAGGTCAAGCCGGCGCGCGGCTATGGTTGCGATGTTGCGCCAGAAAGTCATGGAAGCGGTGAAAGCCCAAAAGGGTGGCGGGGTGATGGCAAGGACGAGACGACAGAAGAGGTACGCGCGACAACGCGATACGGATCACGCTCTCTGTCGGCCTTCTAACATATTCCGCCGCCTGCCCCACCCCAGGGCCGGTGGGATGAACCCGAATTCATGCTGGAGCCTTTCGCCTCCTCGCCCGTTATGGCCCAGCTTGGGAACGTGCTGACGCCAAAGGCGCCTTGCTGTGGTCCCATTCCGCTCCGAAATGCTCTAGTCAAAGCGTCACAGACCTCAAAAGGACTTCCGCCCGCATGGCGACCGCCCTCTTTCTCGCCCTGGCCATGATGGGTCAGGTGCCCGTCGCTCCCGCCGCCACGCCGCCCAGCGACGACTATGGCTATGTCGCGTGGTGCTATGGCGCTCTGGGCGGCTATGTCGATCTCTATGACCAGGTGATGCCGGAAGTCACCCGCATCGAGAAGGCCTTTCCCGGGCCCGACGGGGTCGCGGCCTCGCTGAAGACCTATCCCGAGATGCGCGCCCAGGCCCGCGCCGACATGAAGGTCTTCACCGCGGCGATCACGGCGGCTGAAAAGGCCAGCCCGCGCCCGATCTCGGAATATGGCGGCGCGGCGGTCAAGAAGGGCCGCTCGGTCTGGAGCGGCGCGGATTCGGCCAACAAGGCGCGCCTGGCCCAGGTATGGATGAGCTGGTCGCCGCCCGGCGACTGCGAAACCCGCGCCAAGGCCCTGGAAAAGAAGTCCAACATCCTGGGCAAGGCCCTGATCTACAACGCCGCCAAGCCGATCGAGCCGGCGCCGGCCTCGGCCGTCGAGGCCCTGCCGGAACCGGTTCCGGCGCCGGCGATGGCGCCCGCAGTCGAACAGGCCGCGCCGCCCGAACCGGTAGTGACCGAGGCGCCCAAGCCCGTGGCCAAGCCGACCGCTCAGCCGACCGCCAAGCCTGCCGCAAAGCCGCCCATGACCAAGACCGCGACGAAACCGGTCGCCGCCAAGCCAGCTGTGACCAAGCCCACCGCGTCGGCCAAGGCGGAGTTCATCATCGACTTCGCTGATCCCAAGCCCTGCCCCGGCCGCCTGGACCCCGCCAAGCGCGACGGCAAGGACGTGCTGGTCTGCAAGCCGGACTGACGCCCAACCCTGAAGGGTGGGTCATTGCATCTGATCAAAAACGGTTGTCATCCCGGACGAGCGCGAAGCGTGAAGATCCGGGACCGACGCCTGAACTCAGCGCTTCCGGCGGTCCTGGATCTGCGCCCGGCTTTCGCCGGACTTGTCCGGGATGACGACGTTTTTGATCTTATGTGGCGCCGGTACGCCCTAAGGCTTCACCGGCAGCGCCCCGCTGGCCGCCAGCGCCTTGAACCACCCATAGGACGCCTTCGGCGTGCGCACGCCCGTCGTCCGGTCGTGCGCCACCAGGCCGAACTTGGAGGTGTAGCCCAGGTCCCACTCGAAATTGTCGAGCAGGGTCCAGCAGAAATAGCCGCCGATCGGTGAGCCCGCTTCGCGCGCGACCAGCACCGCCTCCAGATGGCGGCGCAGATAGTTGATCCGGAACGTGTCGTCGATCACCGCCGGCCCCTGGCTGAACGGGTCGGAACAGCCGTTCTCGGTGATCAGCACCGGCGGATTGCCATAGTCTCGGCGCACCCTGTCCAGCACCTGGAAAAGACCCGACGGGTCGACGTGGCGGCCAAAGGCGTCCAGCTCCGCGCCCTCGGGCGGGTTGGCGGGCGCGATCTTGCTGGGCGAGGACAGGTCCAGCCGCACATAGGCGGGCGCGTAGTAGTTCACCCCCAGGAAGTCGACCTTCTGGCGGATCGCGGCCATGTCGCCGTCGCGCACCACCCCGGCCTTCAGCAGGTCTTGCACTTCCTTGGGATAGGTTCCCTTGAACAGGGGATCCAGCCAGGCGCGGTTCCACAGGGCGTCCAGGCCGTCCGAGGCCAGGCGGTTCCAGAACGCCAGCTCGCCGCCGGCCGGCCTGCACGGCTGCAGCGCCATGGTGGTGCCCACCGACAGGTCGCTCCGCCCGGCCCGCAAGGCCTGCATCGCCAGCCCCTGGGCCAGGTTCATGTGGTGGACCGTCGGCCCCAGCAGATCCATGTCCTTCAGTCCCGGCGCGTGCTCGCCCAGCACATGGCCGAACACCGCGTGAACCGCCGCCTCGTTGAGGGCGATATAGTGCTTGAGCCGGTCGCCCAGCCGATCGACCACCGCATGGGCGTAGTCGGCGAAGCGCAGGGCCGTGTCGCGGTTCTTCCAGCCGCCCTTGTCCTGCAGGGCCTGGGGCAGGTCCCAGTGGAACAGCGTGGCGTAGGGCGTGATCCCCTTGGCCAGCATGGCGTCGACCATCTTTGAATAGTGATCCAGCCCCGCCGGATTGATCGCCCCTTCCCCCGTCGGCAACACTCGCGACCAGGAGATCGAGAAGCGATAGGCGTCCAGCCCCGCCCCGGCGATCAGGTCCACGTCGTCGGCGTAGCGGCGGTAGCTGTCAGTGGCGACGGTGGCGTCGGAGCCGTCAACGACGATGCCCGGCTTCTTCTCGAACACGTCCCAGACGCTGGGGCCCCGCCCATCGACGTTCTGGGCGCCCTCGGTCTGAAAGGCCGCCGAGGCCACGCCCCAGAGAAAGTCCTGCGGGAATTGCCGGGATTTGGGATCAAGCTCGGTGTCCGGCCCGCGCGCGCATCCCGACAGGCCTAGCGCCGCCCCGCCGACAACCCCGCCCCCCAGAAGCATGGCCCCCAGGCCTCGCCGACTCACGCCTTGATGATCCACGCCGCATCCTTCCCAAGCTCAGAGGTCAGCGCCCCTGTTGAGACGGAGGATGCCGTGCAAGAACGCCGGTTGACCAGCCTTCCTTTGCGAGGGCGTCTAGCGACGCTGGCGGGCCGAGACCTTGGTGGCGTTCGCCAGCGCCTGGCGCGCGTCTCGGGCGGCGGCGATGTCTTCGGCGGGCATGGGCCGGGCCAGCAGGAAGCCCTGGAACTCGACGCAGCCCAGCTTCACCAGGGTGTCGAACTGGGCCTGGGTCTCGACGCCCTCGGCCGTCGTCTTCAGACCCAGCGACTTGGCCAGGCTGATGATGGCCCCGGCCACCGACGTGACCTCGCCGTCGGGCGACAGGGTGGACACGAAGGAGCGGTCGATCTTCAGCTTGTCGATCGGATGGCGGCGCAGATAGGCTAGGCTGGCATAGCCGGTGCCGAAGTCGTCCAGCGCCAGGCGGAAGCCCAGGCGCTTGATGCGACGCAGGGCGTCGTGAACGCCGTCGCTGTCTTTCAGCAAGGCCGTCTCGGTGATCTCCAGCACGAAGCCGGCGGCCTGGGCCCCGGTCTCGGCCAGGATCTGCTCGATCTCGTCGACGAAGCCCGGCGCCGACAGCTGCAGGGCCGAGACGTTGACCGAGACCTCCAGCCCCGACCAGCGCAGGCTGTCATAGCAGGCGCGGCGGAACACCGACCGGCCGATGGCGGCGATCAGGCCGGTCGACTCGGCCAGCGGAATGAAGATGGCGGGCGAGATGTCGCCGCGCTCGGGATCGCGCCAGCGCGCCAGGGCCTCGACGCCCTGGATCACGCCACGCGCGTCGGTCAGGGGCTGATAGGCGACAGTCAGGCGCTCCTGATCGATGGCGGCGCGCAGGTCACGCTCCAGGCCTTTGCGCAGGCGCAGGGCGGCGTCCATCTCCGGCTCGAAGAAACAGTAGCGGCCGCGACCCGATTCCTTGGCGCGGTACAGGGCGACATCGGCCTGTCGCAGCATCTCGGCCTGGCCCTCGTCGGCGTCGGACACCACCGCCACGCCCACCGAGCAGGACAGTTCGGCCCGGCCGATGCTGAGGTCCAGATCGCCCGACAGACCCTCGACCACGCGCTGGGCCAGGGCGGCGCAGCCGGCGGGCGTGGTGTCGGGCTGGATGATCGCGAACTCGTCGCCACCCAGACGGCAGATGGTGTCGGTGTCGCGACAGATGGCCTGCAGGCGGCGGGCGACTTCACGAATGACCTGGTCGCCGGCGTCATGGCCGTAGCTGTCATTGACCTCCTTGAAGCGGTCCAGGTCGATGCACAGCACCCCCAAATAGCCCGACTTGCGCCGCAGCAGGGCGTGGGCGTGGATCAGGCGGTCGGTAAACAGGGTGCGGTTGGCCAGGCCCGTCAGGGGGTCGTGCAGGGCCAGATGCTTGGCCTCGGCCTCGCTGAGCAGCAACTTCTTGGCGGCGCGGCGGGTGACGCGGAACAGCATCAGAGCGCCGATGCCGGCGGCCAGGGCGGCCAGGGCCAGGATGGGCGTGGCCTGCTGCAGCAGCTCGGCGCCCGGCTTGCGGGGGTCCCAGCGCAGCACGATGCCGCGGCCGTCCGGCGCCCGGCCCAGCAGGGTCTGGGCGTTCTCGCCCTTGATCTGGCTGGCCGGCACGATCTCGATACGGGCGTTCTTGAGCAGGAAGCGCTCGGAGAAGGCGTTCACCACGCTGCTGGCGACCGGCATGGCCGAGACCACCAGCGGCGCCCGGGCGCCGCGCGTCCTGGCCTTCAGATCCGGACGCACCAGGGACACGGTGATCATCACCGCCTCGTTGCCCACCAGCTCGACGCGGCTGAAATGGACCGCGCGCATCTTGGCGACCTTGGCGGGGTCGGTCTCGATCGCGCGAACCTGGCTGATCAGCTTCTGGGTCTGGGCGGCGTAAAGGCCGAAGGATTCCGGCGCGACATCCGTACCGTTGATGTGGCCGTAGAGCGGCCTGTTGTCGGCGTCGAGCACAAAGACGACGCTGTAGCCCAGGGCGCCGCCAATCGAGGCGCCGATGTTCTGGTTGGCCCAGGCCAGGTCAAAGTCATTGTCCAGCTTGTGGATCGCCTCGTCCCAGATGACATAGGGATTGAGGCTGGTTTGAACTTCCTTGCCGCGCTGACGCAGGCCATTGCTGACCAGGGTCTGTTCGTACTGGCGCTCGCGCAGATCGGCCTGGCGGGTGGCGGTGAACAACAGACCAGCCGCAACCAGGACCATGGCGGCCGCCATGCCCATGATCAGGCCGAAGATCTTCAGCTCGATATTGTTGCGATTCATACGCGGGTCCCGACAGGCGGACGCATCAGTCCACGCCACGCGTTGCTGAATCCCTTACTGGAGCGATTTTTTGGATGTTTTGTCGCACATCGTTATGCGGGATGGGTCGAATGTCCGATTTGGGGTCGGGCGAGTGACGTTTTTGCCCCGGACGGTGGGCGAGGCCGGCTTCGCGCTAGCGTCCCCCCACCTGGCAGGCCGCCTTCACCCGGCGCCAGTCGTTCTCGGAAAGCGCCGGCGTTCCGGGCAAGGCCGCCGCCGCCGCCCGGCTGGCGCGCCCAGCCGTGTCGGGATGGGTCGCAAACCATTCGGCGGCGCGACGCAATCGGGGATCATCCTGGCGATTGGCCATCCGCCCGAAGAAGTCCGCCATGCCCCGGGTCGAGATATTCCGAGCCCGCAACAGCTCGATGGCCCTCGCATCGGCTTCGGTCTCGAGATCGCGGCTGAACCTCTGGTCGGCGAAGCCGCCGGCCAGAAGCACAGTCTGTTGACCGGCGCCCGTACCGCCGCCGACGACGGCGTCCAGCAACAGCCCCGCCCCCATGGAGCGCCAGGCCGCCTGCATGGCGTGACGACGCTCGACGTGGGCGATCTCGTGGGCGATCACCGCCGCCAGCTCGTCGGGCGTGCGGGCCTGGGCGATCAGGTCGTCGGTGACCAGGATCGCTCCGCCCGGCAGGGCGAAAGCGTTGACGAACGGCGCCCTCACCGCCTGCACCCTGATGTCGAACGCCGAATCCGAGCCCTCCGCCAGGCGATCGCCCAGGTCCGACAGGATCGCCGCCCCGCGCCGGTCGCCCTTGCAGGGCCGGAATGCGACCTTGAGCTGGACTTCCATGTTCGAGCCAAACCGGGCCTCCAGCTTGGGCGGGGTCCCGCGGGCCAGAGGACCGGCGGCCAAGGGCACGCCGACGAAGACGATCGCCGCGAAGGTCGCGCCCGCCCCGACCAGTCCGGCGATCAGCGTCCACTCGGCGCCGCGCTCGCGCCGCGCGATCGCGGTTTCCGAGCGCCTGGACAAGGTCCGCCATGCCTCGCTCTCGACGATCAGCCGCGCGTCGCCATCACCGCGGGTCAGGCGATAGCGGCCGGCGGAATGAGCCGTTTCCCGCACCTCGTCCAGCGGCCAGTCGATCCCGACGCCGGGATCGTCCAGCGCCCGAGCGATGATCCGGCCGGCCTCCAGGCTGACCTCTACCCGCCAGGGGCGGGACGTCTGCCCGTCGTAGAGCAGACCCTCCACGTCAGAACGGAGAGACATCGAAGGCATCGGCTAGGCCTTCGCCCGTCTTCGGTCCCCGCTCGGCCTGCATCGCGTCGGCCAGGGGCGCCTCGCCGGTGCTGGACAGCCGGGAGATCATGAACTTGGTCGTCCGCGCCACCACAACCGGCGTCAGGAAACCCAGGGTGAAGATCGTCAGCAGCAGGTTGGTCAGCGTCAGGCCGATCAGCGCGCCCGCCTTCACTTTCAAGGCAAAACGCGCCTCCCCCAGCCGGATCGAGCGCGCGATGGTCCGCATCAGGACCGCGTGATAGGCCGCCGAGGCCAACATGACGAACAGCGCGTAGATAAACGCATAGCCATAGATCAGCAGGAACCGCGCCACGCCCGGCTCGGTCCCGGCCTGCATCGACGCGATCATGGGCGGCACGATGGCGGCGATGAGCACACCATAGCCGATGATCCCCACCACCCAGGCGAGCGCGAACGGCCCGTAGAGGCCCTCCTCGTGCGATCGCTCCCAGCGGAGTTTCTGGTCTCCGTACGACATGCCGCCCCACAGCTTCTCGGCGATGCGCATCGACATGGCCGGCGCGTACCAGCCCAGGGTGATCATGACGAGCAGCGTATAGCCCAGATAGGACCAGCCGAACTTGTTGGCCGAGCCCCGCAGCTGGAACCGCACGCCGCGCCACACCGTGCGGCTGGCCATGTAGCGATAGGTCATGAAGATCGCCGCGCCGATCAGCACGATGATCGCGATGTAGAGCGGCAGCATCAGCAGGGTGAACATCGGGCTGACGAACTGGATCGCCAGGATCAGCGCCAGATAGGGGACACCCAGAGCCAGCAGCGCGATCAGGAAGCCCAGGAACAGCTCCCTGCCCTTGCCGGTATATTCGAAGGGCTCGTTGTTCAGGGTGATGCGCGACCAGACCCAGCGGCGCACCTCGGTCTTTCCCCAGAACCGGTACAGCGTCAGGGTGATGATATTGAGCAGGCCGTTCTTAAGGCTGAGGCCGATGAACGACCCCGGCTTGATCGTGTGGCCAAACGTCAGAGTCTCGCCCTTCACGGGCGATTGAGCGCCATCCATGAAATCCCCCTAAGCCCCCGCTCGCAACGGTTGCGAGCAAGCAACCCTTGCGGGATTTGCCAAGGCGGTCAACCATTGCGGCGAAGATCAGAGGCGGAACGCAACGGCGGACATGGAAAGCCTGCTGGTCAGCGCCGGCGCCAGGGTGATCGAAGGCTCGGGGTCCGCGGTTCGGTTCGAGGGCAACGGCGTCATCGCCCGCTTCCACCGACCCCACCCGGACAAGGAAGCCAAGCGGTATCAAGTCAGGGACGCCCGCGCGTTCCTTTCGGCAATTGGAGTGAGGCCATGAACGTCCTGAAGCACAACGGCTACACGGCCCGCGTGGCGTTCGACGACGAGGACGAGATCTTTGTCGGTCGCCTGGCCGGGATCACCGACATCATCAGCTTCCACGCCGACACCGTCAGCGGCCTCAAAGCGGCCTTCCACGACGCCGTCGCCGACTACATCGCCACCTGCGCCAAGGCCGGCAAGAAGGCCGAAAAGCCCTATTCCGGCCAGATCATGGTCCGCGTCGATCCCGTCGTTCACGCCCGCGCAGCCCTGGCGGCGGAACTGGCGGGCCAGAGCCTGGCAGGCTGGACGGAGGAGAAGCTGCGCGAGGCGGCGACGCGGGAGATCGAGGGGGCTTGAGGCCTGAGGGTCCGACTGCAGGCTTCTCTACGGAACATCCAGGGTCCCGAGAAGGTAGTCGGCTCGCTCCGCGACGCTCGCCTTGGGCAGGATCAGGACATCATAGCCCAACGCCGGATAGGCCATCTGAAGCCTCTCATACTCAGCAACGGCCTCGTCCAGGCCGTGCCGCCGCTCACGGTCCACGACATGGATCTCTGGCCAGGGCGGCGCCAGAAACACCCTCCGATGATAGCGGTGGGAGCGCCCCAGCGCTTCGACAGCGCGTTCACCTGTCAGATGCTCGAGCGCCACGGCGCCGTCGATCAGGCCTCGATCGAAGAACACCCAGCCGTCGGCAGGCGCGGCCGCGCGATCTTCCAGCGCCATGGCGATAGCGCGACGAGCAAAGGCGGTCGGATCAACCCATGGCAAGGCCGCGCCATCGCCCGCAAGCTCGTCCGCGACAATCCGACGACCGGGTTCCTCGACCACGGCATGCCCGCGCCGGCGAAGTTCGGCGAGCAAGGTGGACTTGCCGCCGCCAGAACAGCCGGAAATGACGACGAAGCGATCGATGAATAGCTCTCGGTCGACAGGTTTAAGGAGCGGCGATCTTCGGCGCGGCCGCGCCGCGAAGCAGGCCCTCGGTGCTGAGGTCTTCGTCGACATCGGGCCAGTGGATTCCGTAACCACCGCCGGCGATTTCCCATCTGGCGCGCTGCTCCGGCGTCGCGGCAAAAAGGCGCGGATACCAGGTCAGCGGGACGGCGATTGTACGGCCGTCCATCAGATCGACGAACAAACGCGCGTCGTCACAGCGCACGTCAGCCACGCGTTCATCAGCGGCGGTCGCCAAAATACTCATGCCAAGCCTCCGACAGCGCAGTTTCGTGCTTTCGCACGAGAGTGAGGATAACATTCAGCTCATGGGCTCGGAAGCCAAGGTTGCGCGCCAAAGCGACAGGCCTCAACCACACCTTGAGCGACGCGTCGGCCTTGTCGATGTGGACGTGCGGCGGCTCGTTTGGCTCATGACTGTAGAAATAGAACCGGTAGCCGCCGACGCGGAGAACCGTCGGCACGATGAGCGCTCCGCGAGCCATCACGAATGGCCATGGTAGCTCAAAGTGCAAATACACGTATAGGAATAGTTACGCCGCCGCCTCCCGCGCCCTCGCGCCGGGATCGTAGTTGAGGATCGGGGCCAGCCATTTCTCGGCCTTGGCCAGGTCCCAGCCCTTGCGGCGGGCATAGTCCTCGACCTGGTCCAGATCCACCTTGCCGACGCCGAAATAGTGCGACTTTGGGTGGCTGAAATAGAGACCTGACACCGCAGCGCCGGGGCTCATGGCGTAGCTCTCGGTCAGGATCATGCCGGTGGCGGCTTCGGCGTCCAGCAATGTGAACAGCGTGCCCTTTTCGGTGTGATCGGGCTGGGCCGGATAGCCGGGGGCCGGACGGATGCCCTGGTACTTCTCGGCGATCATCACGTCGGCGTCGGCTGACTCGTCGGGGGCGTAGCCCCATAGCTCGACGCGGGCCTTGTAGTGCAGCCACTCGGCGAAGGCTTCAGCCAGGCGATCGGCCAAGGCCGAGGCCATGATGGCGCTGTAGTCGTCGCCGGCGTCCTTGAAGCGCTTGACGATCTCGTCCTCGCCATGACCGGCGGTGACGGCGAAGGCGCCGATATAGTCGGGCCCCTGCCCGATCGGCGCGACGAAGTCGGCCAGGGCGGCATTGGTCTTTCCCGCGCCCTTGTCCATCTGCTGGCGCAGGGTGTGCAGGCGCGACAGCTCCACCGTGCGGGTGTCGTCCGTATAGAGCACGATGTCGTCGCCCTGAGCCTGGGCCGGCCAGAAGCCGATCACGCCCTTGGCCCCGAACCACTTTTCGGCGACGACCTTGTCGAGCATCTCGCGGGCTTCGGCATAGAGCTCGGTGGCGGCCTCGCCGACCACGTCGTCTTCCAGGATCTGCGGGAAGCGGCCGATCAGCTCCCAGCTGGCGAAGAACGGCGACCAGTCGATGAAGGGGACCAGTTCCGCCAGAGTCGGCTCGAAGGTGCGCGTGCCGATGAAGGACGGCTTGGGCGGCGTATAGCCGTCCCAGTCGATGGCGAACTTCTTCTGCCGCGCCTCGGCAATGCCGGTGCGGGCCTTGGCGGTCAGACCCCGGGCATATTGCTCGCGGATGCGGACATATTCGGTGCGCGTCTCGGCCTGCAGACGGTCGCGCTCACTGGCCGACAGCAGGCCCGAGACCACGCCCACCGCCCGGCTGGCGTCCAGCACATAGGTGGTCGAGCCCTTGGAATAGGCCGGCTCGATCTTGACCGCCGTATGGGTGCGGCTGGTGGTGGCGCCGCCGATCAGCAGCGGGATGGTGAAGCCCTGGCGCTCCATCTCGGAGGCCACGAACACCATCTCGTCCAGCGACGGCGTGATCAGACCCGACAGGCCGATCATGTCGACGTTATGCTTGCGGGCTTCATCCAGGATGCGGTCGGCGGGCACCATGACGCCCAGGTCGATGACCTCGTAGTTGTTACACTGCAAAACCACGCCGACGATGTTCTTGCCGATGTCGTGGACGTCGCCCTTGACCGTGGCCATCAGGATGCGGCCGGCCTGCTCGCGCGGCTTGCCGGCCTTCTCGGCCTCCATGAACGGCTCCAGCCAGGCCACGGCCTGCTTCATGACGCGGGCCGATTTCACCACCTGCGGCAGGAACATCTTGCCCGAGCCGAACAGGTCGCCGACCACGTTCATGCCATCCATCAGATGGCCTTCGATCACGTGCAGCGGCCGCTCGACCGACAGGCGGGCCTCCTCGGTGTCGGCCTCGATGAACTCGGTGATGCCGTTGACCAGGGCGTGGGTGATGCGCTCGTTCACGCTGCCCTTGCGCCATTCCAGATTGGCCGTCTGGACCTGGCTCTTGTCGCCCTTGTAGCGCGGGGCCAGATCGACCAGACGCTCGGTGTTCGAGACATTGGTCCGTTGCGGGCGGTTGAGGATCACGTCCTCGACGGCCTCGCGCAGTTTAGGATCCAGCGTGTCATAGACCGGCAGGTCGCCGGCGTTGACGATGCCCATGTCCATGCCCGCCGCGATGGCGTGGTACAGGAACACCGAGTGGATAGCCCGGCGCACGGGCTCGTTGCCGCGGAAGCTGAACGAGACGTTCGACACCCCGCCCGAGATGCGGGCGTAGGGGCAGCGCTTCTTGATCTCGCGCGTGCCCTCGATGAAGTCGACGGCGTAGTTGTCGTGCTCCTCAATCCCCGTCGCCACGGCGAAGATGTTGGGGTCGAAGATGATGTCTTCCGGCGGGAAGCCCACCTTGTCGACCAGGATGCGATAGGCCTTCTCACAGATCTCGATTTTGCGGGCGGCGGTGTCGGCCTGGCCCACTTCGTCGAACGCCATCACCACCACGGCCGCGCCGTAACGCAGGCACAGCTTGGCCTGCTCGATGAACTTGGCCTCGCCTTCCTTCATGGAGATCGAGTTGACGATCGCCTTGCCCTGCACGCACTTCAGGCCGGCTTCGATCACCTCCCACTTGGAGCTGTCGATCATCACCGGCACCCGCGCGATGTCTGGCTCGGCCGCCATCAGGTTCAGGTAGGTGACCATGGCCAGCTTGGAGTCGAGCAGGCCCTCGTCCATGTTGACGTCGATGACCTGGGCCCCGGCCTCGACCTGCTGACGGGCGACCGACAGGGCCTCGCCGTAGTTGCCCTCGACGATCAGCTTCTTGAATTTGGCCGAGCCGGTGACGTTTGTGCGCTCACCGATATTGACGAAGACGGGACGCATTTCAGATTCCAACCGGCGACAGGGCAGAAAGACGAGTGATTTTCACTTGGCGAATGTGCTGCTTGAACCAGAACCGCCACGAAAATTGGCTGTCTCTTGCGAACTCATTGAGCCCGCGCGTGGTCAATCGATAGACGTGGTAGACTAGGCCCGTCTTGCGATCACGAACCTCCCGCACACGACCCGCGCGCACGGCGTCGCAGGCGGCGAGAACATAGCGAGCCGAAAGCTCATCAGGCTCGGCGTACTCCGACCAGAGCTTTCCGAAGCTGTAGTCAATCTCCCTAGCGCTGGCTTCGATTGAGAGGGAGCGATGGGCCTGCGTTGGTGCGCGCAGTTCGAGTGATACGAGCCGCCCGTCCCATTGGAAACGGGCGATATCGGGTAGCTCGGCCGCGAAGGTGCGCAACTCTTCTACGAACGCCAGAAACCATACCGGCAAGGCTTTTGCCCGTCTCACGACTGGCCTCCCAACAGGCTCTGCAAACCCGCGATCTGGGTGAGCCACGCGTCGTGGTCCTCGCCCTCCTGCCAGGTTTCATCGAGTTCGGAGGCTGGCCCCACCACACGGGCCAGGGCCCGGCGGGCGAGGTTGGCCGCGCCCTCGGGCGGCTTGCCCAGCGTGGCCTTCAGATCGGCATGGCTGTCGGGCAGCACCGAAGCGGCCCCCACGCACGAGGCGACCACCGCAGCGGCGGCCACGGCCAGTTCCGCCTCGGCCTCTTCCAGATAGCCGCTGACGCCGGCGGCGTGCTCCATCAGCGTCATGACCATGCGCCAGTCGGGCGCCTCGGTGAGGTCTTCTATGAAGTCGGCGGCTTCTTCGTTGTCGAAGGGTCCAGGAGCCCAGGCGGTCATGCTCAGCCCACCAGTTCGAAGGGTTCGAGGCCCGCCAGGCGCATGGCCCGGGGACGCTCGGGGATCTGACGCGGGGTGACGCCGGCGACGGCTTCGGCCACGTGGCGGATGTGGTCCGGCGTGGTGCCGCAGCAGCCGCCCAGGATGTTGACCAGACCGTCGGACGCCCATTCGTGCAGGGCGTGGCCCGTCTGGTGCGGCTCCTCGTCATACTCGCCCATGGCGTTGGGCAGGCCGGCATTGGGATAGGCCGCGACCAAGGTGTCGGCGATGCGGGCCATCTCGGCGATGTGCGGACGCATCAGGTCGGCGCCCAGGGCGCAGTTGAAGCCGACGGCGAAGGGCTTGCAGTGCTTGATCGAATTCCAGAACGCTTCCGCCGTCTGGCCCGACAGGGTGCGGCCCGAGCGGTCGGTGATGGTGCCGCTGATCCAGATCGGCAGCTCTTCGTGGCCCTCGTCACGCAGGTCCAGGATCGCCTTGATCGCGGCCTTGCAGTTGAGGGTGTCGGTGATGGTCTCGATCAGGAACAGGTCGACGCCGCCCTCGTAGAGGGCCGAGACCTGCTGGCGGTAGGCCGCATAGACCTGGTCGAAAGTCACCTTGCGCGCGCCGGGGTCGTTCACATCCGACGACATCGACAGCATCACGTTCAGCGGCCCGATCGAGCCGGCGATGAAGCGCGGCTTTTCCGGGTGCTCCTTCAGCCAGCGATCGGCGACCGAACGGCCGATGCGCGCGCCTTCGTAATTGATGTCCCAGACGTCCTGCTCGCCCAGCCGATAGTCGGCCTGGGCGATGGTGGTGCCGGAAAAGGTGTTGGTCTCGGAGATGTCGGCGCCGGCGGCGAAATAGGCGTCGTGCAGCTCGGCCACCAGGTCGGGGCGGGTCAGGCACAGGACGTCGTTATTGCCCTTCATCTGGCCGTCGTAGTCAGCGAAGCGTTCTGCGCGGTAGTCGGCCTCGGACAGCTTCTTCTTCTGGAACATCACGCCCCAGGAACCGTCGAGGATCAGCACGCGCTCTTTAGCGGCGGCCTTCAGGGCGGCGATGCGGCCGGCCCTCGTAGAAAGATCAGGGCGAGTGGTGAGGTCGGTCATTTGGCCGCTCCCTGCTGGCGCGCCAGCTCCTTGTTGAACGCGGCTTCCGAGGCGGCGACGAAGCGGCCCAGCTCGGTCGGATCGATGAAGGCGTTGTTGTCGCCGCGCAGCACCCGCTGGCGCTTGGCCAGCAGATCGCCCTGCTCCTCGTGGGCGGGCAGGAAGACGTCGGCCGGCATGATCTTCAGCTTGGCGAAGGTGGCGCGATAGTCAGACACGATCTTCGGGTAGGTCTTGTTGCCCACCAGGGCGTTGCCGGCCACCGAGATCGAGTTGAAGAACACCACGTTCAGGGGGCGGCCGCGCTCGGTCACCGACAGGGTCCAGGTCGTGCCGCCGCTGGTATGGCCCGGCGTCAGGTGGGCGACCAGCGTGGTCTCGCCCAGCGTGACCTTCTCGCCGTCGCGCACGGTGCGGTCGACCTTCACGGCCGGAAAGGGCGTCAGGCCGTTTTCGTTGTCGCCAAAGTGACGGCCCTGCTCCAGGGCCGGCTTGTCCTGCGACGAGGCATAGAGCCTGGCGCCGGTGTCGGCCTTCACCTGGGCCAGGCCGCCGGCATGGTCATAGTGGGCGTGGGTGTTGATCAGGATCTTCACGTCGGCCAGCTTGAAGCCCAGCGAGACGATGTTGCGCTCGACCAACTTGGCGCCGTCCGCCGACATGCCGGCATCCAGCAGCACATGTCCGGCCGACGAGGTGATCAGGTACGAAGACAGTCCCTCGGAGCCGACATAATAGATGTTGCCGACCACGCGGTATGGCTTGGTCGGCTTGATCCAGGCGGCCGGCGGCCACCCGTCGGCGCGGGCGGCGCCGACGCTGGCCAGCGAAAGCACACCGCAAAGGATCAGGGCCAGAACCTTCATGCCGCAACCTCCGAATGGGCGGTTTCCCGCTCGCGCACGCCCAGCACCCGGCAGATCGCATAGACCAGATCGGCGCGGTTGAGGGTGTAGAAGTGAAAGTCCTCGAACCCCTGCTCCTGCAGCTTGGCGCACATTTCGGCGGCCACCGAGCAGGCGATCAGGCGACGGGTTTCGGCGTCATGGTCCAGGCCCTCGAACAGGTTGGCCAGCCAGCTGGGCACCGCCGTCTGACAGGCCTGGGACATCTTTTTCAGGCCGTTGAAATTGGTCACCGGCATGATCCCGGGCACGATCGGAATGGTGATGCCGGCGGCGCGCACCCTGTCGTTGAAGCGCAGGAAGGCGTCGATATCGAAGAAGAACTGGCTGATGCCAAGGGTCGCTCCGGCGTCGACCTTGGCCTTCAGCACCTCGATGTCGTGCTCCAGCGACGGGCTTTCCGGATGCTTTTCGGGATAGACCCCGACCAGCACCTCGAACGGCGCGATGCCGCGCAGGGCCTTGGTCAGTTCGGTGGCGTTGGCGTAGCCGTCGGCGCGCGGCACATAGACCCCGCCGATGCCGCCCTCGGTCGGCGGCGGATCGCCACGCAGGGCGACGATGTGGCGAACGCCCGTCTCCCAGTATTCGCGGATCACCTCATCGACCTCGTCGCGGCTGGCCCCGACGCAGGTCAGGTGGGCGGCTGGCTTGAGGCTGGTCTCATCCAGGATGCGCTTGACCGTGCGGTGGGTGCGCTCGCGGGTCGAGCCGCCGGCCCCATAGGTCACCGAGACGAAGGCCGGATCCAGCGGGGCCAGCCGGGTGATGGCCTGCCACAGGCTCTCTTCCATCGCCGGGGTCTTGGGCGGGAAGAACTCGAACGAGACGCGGGGACGGCCGCCGGCCTGGCTCTGACCGCGCTCGCCGGCGCGGGCGACAGGACCGATCACGCGGCGTGTGGGTGGAAGGGTCATGCGGCGCTCCTTTGCGCGGCCCGCTGAACCGGACGGCGAGCCGTCCAGATCTTGACGGTCAATCCCTGGGCCGAGGACGGCGGCAGGGCGATGTTGTTTTCCAGGCTCAGGCCGGCGGCCTCCAGCCAGGGGATGATCTCGGCGTCTTCAAAGCCCAGGCGGCGATGCTGATGGGCCTCGCGCAGGAACTCGTGGTCGTGCGGCGCGAAGTCGGCGATCAGCAGCAGGCCGCCCTGCGCCACCAGTCGCGCGGCCTCAAGCACGGCGGCGGCCGGATCGCCCAGATAGTGCAGCACCTGATGCACCGTCACCAGATCGGCGCAGCCGCCCGGCAGGCCGGTGGCGAAGATGTCGCCGTGGCGCAGCTCGCATTGCCCCAGCCCCGCCTTGGCCACCTCGTCGCGGGCGATGTTGAGCATCTGCTGCGACAGGTCCAGGCCCAGGGCCGAGCCGGCCCGCTGGCCCAGCAGGGTCAGCATGCGACCGGCGCCCGCGCCCAGGTCGACCATCTCGTCGAAGGGCCCCTCGCCTGCCGCGCGCAGGATCGCCGCCTCGACCTCGGCCTCGTCGACATACAGCGAGCGGATCTCGTTCCAGCGCGCGGCGTTGCGGGCGAAATAGGCCTGGGCGCCGGTCGAGCGCTCGGCCCGCACCGTGGCCAGTTTCTCGGCGTCGGCATGGACGGCCGGATCTGCGGGGTCGATCAGATCCAGCGCCTGGCGGACCAGATGGTGGCCCGGCGACTTGCTAGCCAGGCGATAAAACACCCAGGCCCCGTCAGGGAAGCGCTCCACCAGCCCCGCCTCGGCCAGCAGCTTGAGGTGGCGCGAGACGCGCGGCTGGCTCTGATCCAGGATCTGGCACAGCTCCAGCACCGAAAGCTCCTCGCCGGCCAGCAGGGCGAGCAGCCGCAGACGGGTGGATTCCCCCGCCGCGCGCAGCACTTCGACAACCTGTTCAGCCGACAGCTTCATGGGGACATAAAGATATCTTTATGTCCGATTTGGCAAGCTGATTTTATGCCTCGGACGCCACCTTTGCGGGCTCCCAGAGCTCAATCTTGACCCCAGCCGGGTCCAGAATCCAGGCAAAACGACCCATCTCCTCGTCCTGCCGGCCGGTAGGCTCCACGCCCTCGGCCGCGGCCCTGGCCAGCAGGCCGTCCAGGTCATCGACGATGAAATTGATCATGAAGCCCGCCTGAGACGGCTCGAAATACCGGGTGTCGGCCGCGAACGGCGACCAGTTGGTCTGGCCGACTTTCGGATGATCGAACACCGCCCCGCCCCAGTCATGGACCTCGAAGCCCAGCACCCGCGCATACCAGTCGCGGACCGCGACCGGGTCGGCCGCCTTGAAGAATATCCCGCCCAGCCCCAGCACCCTGGCCATGATCAGTCCCCTGTCGCCAGATCGTCGGCCCAAGCCTGCGACCAAGTCATCAGCGGCGCAAGCGCCTCGATCAGGGCCGCTCCCCGCGCCGTCAGGCGATAGCCGGCCTCGGCCGACACGACATCGGCAGCCCGCAGTTCGGCCAGACGGGCATTGAGCGTGCCCGGCGGCAGCTCGGCCGCAGCCTGCAAAGCGCGAAAGGTCAGGACCGCGCCGTCGCGCAGTTCCCAGACGATCCGCAAGGCGCCGCGCCGGCCCACCAGATCCAGCGCGGCCATGACCGGACGCCCCGTGGTCGAGCCGCGCACCGGCTTGCCCGGCAAGGGCGCTTCAATTTCTGTAGCAATCGGCGACTTGGGCATGATACAGATTTTGTAGCAGAAGGAGACCGCCATGTCCGTCCGCATCGCGCCCGCCCGGCCGCCCTACCCCACCACTGTTCAGAAAGCGCTCGACCACCTGAAGACGCCCGGTGATCAACCCCTGTCGCTGTTTCGAACCCTGGCCCGTGACGAGCGCCTGTTCTCGCGCTTCACCGGCGGCGGCCTGCTGGATCCGGGCCATCTGAGCCTGGCCGACCGCGAGATCGTCATCCACCGCATCTGCGCTCTCAATGGCGCGGCCTATGAGTGGGGCGTGCACGCGGCGATTTTCGCGCGCGCCGCCGGTCTGGATGCGACGCGCCTGGCGGCCACCGCCGCGCCGGGAATCGCCGACTGCTGGTCGCCGCACGAGGCGCTGCTGATCGGCTTCTGCGACGCGGTCAACGCCCGGGCCGATATCGACGATGACCTGTGGGCGCGCCTGTCCGAAGCCTTCGACGAGGCGGCGCGGATCGAACTGATCATGCTGGCCGGCTTTTACCGCACGGTCAGCCTGCTGGTGAACGGCCTGCGCCTCGAACCCGAACCGTTCGCCGCGCCGTTTCCCCGGCCCTACCCCCCAACCGGCGACGCCAACGGCTCGCCGTTGAAATAGCAGCGCAGGTTCTCCAGCGTCAGCCCGACCATGGCCGGAATGCTGTCCAGGGTCGCGCCGGCCAGGTGCGGCGTCAGCACCGTGCGGGGCACGCCCTCCCAGCGTCCCGGCGGGGTCGGCTCCTGGTCGAAGACGTCCAGCGCCGCCATGCCCAGGCGGCCGTCCTTGAGGGCGGCGATCAGGGCGTCCTCGTCGACCAGTGAGCCGCGCGCCACATTGACCAGCAGGCCCTGCGGCCCCACGGCCTCGATCACCGCCTGATTGATCATGTGCTGGTTGGTGTCGTCGGGTCGGGCGCAGACCATCAGCACGTCACTGTCGCGGGCCAGGGCCATCAGGCTCTCGGCGCGCGGCCGGTCGGTTTCCTTGGGGCGCGGCGCCCACCAGGAGACCTTCATCTCAAAGGCCTCGCAGCGACGGGCCACCGCCTCGCCGATATGGCCCAGGCCGACGACGCCCACCTTGCGACCGCGCAGGCCGTGTCGGGGCGCCATGCGCTCGGCGTGAGTCCAGCGCCCGGCCCGCAGGCGGTGATCGCCCTCGACGATACCGCGCCAGGCCGCCAGCATCAGACCCACGGCGTGATCGGCGACGTCACCCGCGTTCAGGCCGGTGGAGTGGGTCACCGAAATGCCGCGCCCCTTGCACCAAGGCACATCGACGCCGTCATAGCCGACACTGACACAGGCGATCAGGCCCAGCTGCGGCATCTCCGACAGCAGGTCCTTGCCCAGAGCCATCTCGCCGGCGTGGACGATGGCCCGCACCGACTGACCGGGCCCCTGCAGAAAGACCAGGGGGTCGGGATAGTCCCAGAACCGATGAACCGTATAGCTCCCCTCCAGCAAGGGCTGCAGCGGCAGGAGCATCTCGTGTGAGATCAGGATGTGCGGCTTGTCGGCGGTTTGCGGCATGCGGGTCCTCCATCCCGGTCCAGTGCAGGCCATACGACGCCAGTCACCAGCGGGATTTTTCATCGTGTGCGACAAGCTACCGCAGTTGCCGCGCAGCGCCAGCACCGACTACGCATGGTTAATCCCCGTAGTAGCCGCCGCGTTTTTTGACCGTCATCAATCCCGATTGTCGCGGCTCGGCTAAAACGACGGAACCTGCACTGTTGCGCGTTGTTAGAGGCAAGGAAGCCGTTGCACCGCTTCAGGTGTGGATCGGCAAGGACGCACGTCATGGACCTGCTCATGCACCAGATGACATCCAGCCGGTTCGAACAGATTGACCGGGCGGAAGCCCCGCAGGCTGGATCACGACCTTCGGCCAAACAGGCCTATGACCCATCAAAGCTCCTGATCTCCCTGCACGTTCCCAAGACAGCGGGCACCAGCTTTTGCACCACCCTCAAGACCTGGTTTGGCGAGGACGGTCTGCGCCTCCACTATCGCGACGCGGATGCGGACCCAGTCAGGCACACCGGCATAAGCGCACGAGCCTGTGTCCACGGCCATTTCAACCGCGTGCGCGGCATCGGGGCCCTCGCCTACTACCCCGAAGCCCAGCAGTTCATCACCTTCCTGCGGGATCCGTTTTCCCGGTTTGTCTCCCAATGGCGCTACCTGCATTTTCAGCGTCGTAGCGGACTGCCTGTCCCCGCACTCGACGACAACCCCACCTTTGGCCAATGGTTCGACCGCAGGGCCAAGGCTGCCAGCGAGGGCGAAGATCCGTTTTCATTCCTCGCCCAACTGCCCTGGCCGGTCGCGCCCGACAATGCCGACGGGGCCTTCGACCAAGGCTATATCGCAGTGGGGATCCTCGAGGCCTATGACGCTTCGGTGCGGGTCCTGGCCAAGGCTCTGGGCTTCCAGGCGCCGCAGGAGATCATCCATGTCAATCGGGCCGACGACGCCCATCGCAGCGGCGACCCGACAGAGATCTATGGCGAATGGCAGACGGCGCATCGTGACGCCTTTGCCCTGGAATATGCCGTCTACGAAGCCGGGCGACGCCACCTCTTTGCGGCCCTGCCTGCGGCGGCAGGCCTGAGCAGAGCGGGCGTCTTCTGATCGTGATCAAAAGACACGGCTGAACCCAACTGCGCCCGGGGAGTTCGCATCCGGGCACAAAAAACGGGGTGACCCGTGAGGGCCACCCCGCTTCATCTCAACGCTATGGCCGTACCTTTGCAACCTGACGGGAGCCGTCAGGTTGCAAAGGCGCCTACCGCGCGAACTTCTGGAACTTGATGCGCTTGGGGATCAGGCTGTCGGCGCCCAGGCGGCGCTTCTTGTCTTCCTCGTACATTTCGAAGTTGCCTTCGAACCATTCAACGTGGCTGTCGCCCTCGAAGGCCAGGATGTGGGTGGCCAGGCGGTCCAGGAACCAGCGATCGTGGGAGATGACCACGGCGCAGCCGGCGAACTCTTCGAGCGCCTCTTCCAGGGCCTGCAGGGTTTCGATGTCCAGGTCGTTGGTCGGTTCGTCGAGCAGCAGCAGGTTGCCGCCGGTGGCCAGGGTCTTGGCCAGGTGGACGCGGTTGCGCTCACCGCCCGAGAGAAGACCGACCTTCTTCTGCTGGTCGGCGCCCTTGAAGTTGAAGCTGCCGACATAGGCCCGCGAATTGATCTCGCGCTTGCCTACGATCATCACGTCGGTGCCGCCCGAGACTTCTTCCCAGATGGTCTTGTTGGGATCCAGGGCGTCGCGGCTCTGGTCCACATAGGAGAGCTTCACGGTCTCGCCGACCTTGACCGTGCCCTGGTCGGGCTGCTCGCGGCCGGTGATCAGCTTGAACAGGGTCGACTTGCCGGCGCCGTTGGGGCCGATGACGCCGACGATGCCGTTGGGCGGCAGGCGGAACGACAGGTCCTTGAACAGGACCTTGTCGCCATATTCCTTTTCCAGGCCTTCGACTTCCAGCACCAGATTGCCCAGGCGCGGGCCGGGCGGGATCTGGATGTGGGCCTGGGTCTGGGCGGCGCGGGCGTTTTCCTGCGCCGAGACCATTTCCTCGTAGCTGGCCAGACGGGCCTTGGACTTGGACTGACGGGCCTTGGGGCTGGAACGCACCCACTCGAGTTCGCGGGTCAGGGCGCGCTGGCGGCTGTCGGACTCCGACTGCTCCTGCACCACGCGCTTGGTCTTCTGCTCCAGCCAGCCGGAATAGTTGCCCTCATAGGGCACGCCCTTGCCGCGATCGAGTTCGAGCGTCCACTTGGTGACCTGATCCAGGAAGTAGCGATCGTGGGTGACCAGGATCACGCAGCCCGGGAAGTTTTCGAGGTGGTGCTGCAGCCAGGCCACAGACTCGGCGTCCAGGTGGTTGGTCGGTTCGTCGAGCAGCATGATGTCGGGCTTGCTGAGCAGCAGGCGCGCCAGGGCGATGCGGCGCTTTTCACCGCCCGACAGGTTCTCGATGCTGGAGTCGTTGGGCGGGCAACGCAGGGCGTCGATGGCCATCTCGACCTTGGAGTCGATGTCCCAAAGGTCGCGGGCGTCGATGATCTCCTGGAGCTTGGTCATCTCCTCCATCAGCTCGTCGGAATAGTCCTCGCCGAGCTTGTTGGCGCATTCGTTGTAGCGGTCGAAGATCAGCTTGTCCTCGCAGTCGGCGATGACATTGCCCCAGACGTCCTTGTTCGGGTCCAGCACCGGCTCCTGGGCCAGATAGCCCCGGCGGATGCCCTCGGCGGCCTTGGCCTCGCCCGAGAACTGGTCATCCAGGCCGGCCATGATCTTCAGCAGGGTCGACTTGCCCGAGCCGTTGACGCCGACGACGCCGATCTTGGCGTCGGAATAGAACGACAGCCAGATGTTCTCGAAGATCTTCTTGCCGCCCGGGAACGCCTTGGTCAGGCCTTGCATCTGGAAAATATATTGCTGGGCCATGGGGGCGTCGGTCTCGCTGTCAAAGTTCGGGGGAGGACGGGCGCTGAAATAGCGGTCGGGGGCGGTTTACGCAATGTCGGCGCGCCGAGGCGCCCCAAAGTAAGCTTCACCGTTCTGTCTCAAGACTGTCGGAAACCCGACGCTTTTCCGTCGCGGAGGCGTCGCGGAGCGCTGTTAACCGGGCCGAAGAACCGGCGCGCTCCCCGCACGACCGGGCGAGGGGATAGATCATGAAACATCATCTGATGCTGGGCGCTGCTTCGGCCGCCCTCCTGCTGCTGGCCGCCGCGCCGGCCCTGGCTGCCGATCTGGCGCCGACCGAAGCCGCCGACACCACCGCCGTTGACGCCATCATCGTCATTGGTCAGGGCCAGAGCCGCCAGGTTCAGACCCTGAAGGACGAAGCTATCTCGCTGGAAGCCGCCGGCACCAGCCCGCTGAAGGCCATCGACAAGCTGCCGGGCGTGACCTTCCAGTCGGCCGACGCCTTCGGCGCCTATGAGTGGTCGACCCGCATCTCGATCCGCGGCTTCAACCAGGGCCAGCTGGGCTTCACCCTGGACGGCGTGCCGCTGGGCGACATGAACTACGGCAACCACAACGGCCTGCACATCAGCCGCGCCATCACCAATGAAAACATCGGCCGCGTCGAACTGGCCCAGGGCGCCGGCGCGCTCGGCACCGCCTCGACCAGCAATCTGGGCGGCACGCTGCAGTTCTTCTCGCGCGATCCTTCGGAAGTGCTCGGCGGTCAGATGAACGTGACCGGCGGCTCGGAAGGCATGTACCGGGTGTTCGGCCGCATCGACAGCGGCGCGATCGAACAGCTGGGCGGCCTGCGTGGCTACGCCTCGATCGTCAGCCAGAGCACCGAGAAGTGGAAGGGCGGCGGCGACCAGAAGCAGTTCCAGTACGACCTGAAGGCCGTGCTGCCGCTGGGCGAAAACGGCAGCCTGACCGCCTTCTACAACGGCTCGCAGCGTCGCGAGCAGGACTATCAAGACCTGTCGTTCGAGATGATCAAGCGTCTCGGCCGCAACTGGGACAACACCCAGCCTAACTGGGCCCTGGCCGTGGCCGCCGGTCGCGCCTACCTGACCGGTACGGCTCTGCCCGCGCCGTTCGCCACCGTTGACGACGCCTACTACGCCGGCGCCGGCGTCCGTGACGACGAGCTGTACGGCCTGGCCCTGAAGCTGCCGCTCGGCGAAACCGCCAAGCTCGACCTCAGCGCCTATGGCCACGCCAACCAGGGCCAGGGCCTGTGGTACACGCCCTACGTCCCCAGCCCGGGCTTCGGCACGGTCGGCTCCACCGCCGCCCCGCTGTCGATCCGCACCACCGAATATGACATCGACCGCAAGGGCGTGACCGGCGGCATCACCGTCGATCTGGGCGCGCACGAAGTGGGCATGGGCTTCTGGGGTGAAAAGAACACCTTCAACCAGGCGCGCCGCTACTACGCCGAAACCGCCGCCGCCCCGTCGCGCAACCCGCTCGACTTCCAGGAAAACCCCTTCTTCACCCAGTGGCAGTACCGCTTCGTGACCGACACCCTGGTCGCCCACATCGAAGACACCTGGACCGTCAACGACGCCCTGAAGGTCAATTTCGGCTTCAAGGCCATGGAAGTGACCAACAGCGTCCAGCGCATCGCCGGCAACCCGCTGGCCGGCGAGATCGAGTCGAAGAGCTCGTTCCTGCCGCAGATCGGCTTCGTCTATAAGGCGATGCCGGACCTGGAGTTCTTCGGCGGCTACACCGAGAACATGGCCGCCTACGTTTCGGCCGCCACCTCGGGTCCGTTCGCCTCGCAAAACCAGGCCGCGGTCGACTACATCACCAAGACCCTCGAGCCTGAGACCTCCAAGACCTTTGAAGGCGGTCTGCGCTATCGCACCGACCGCTTCCAGGGCGTCGCGGCTCTCTATCACGTGACCTTCGAGAACCGCCTGCTGGCCGCCAGCACCGCGGCTCCGATCCTGGGCCTGCCCGCCGTTCTGTCGAACGTCGGCGGCGTGGAAACCAACGGCATTGAGCTGGCCGGCGAATACAAGCTGACCGACAACTGGTCGGTCTACGGCGCCTACACCTACAACCAGTCGGAATATCAGGACAACGTCGTCAACGGCTCGGGCGTCGTCACCGCCCGCACCGCCGGCAAGGAAGTGGTCAACACGCCCAAGAACATCCTCAAGGGCGAGCTGAAGTTCGAACTGGCCGGCTTCTATTCGAAGCTGGGCGTCGCCTATACCGGCGAGCGCTACTACACCTACGAGAACATCGGCGGTCAGGTGGACAGCACCACCGTCGCCGACCTGACGCTGGGCTATCGCTTCGACGGCGAGACCTGGGGCAAGGGTCTGGAGATCCAGGCCAACATCACCAACCTGACCGACGAGGACTATATCTCGACCATCGGTTCGGGTGGCTTCCTGAACAATGACGCAGCCGGTACGGGCCAGACGGTCCTGACCGCCCCGCCGCGCCAGTTCTTCCTCTCGATCAAGAAGGCGTTCTAGGCCTCACTTGATCTAGAAACTTGGGGCCGGGAGGCGACTCCCGGCCCTTTGTCGTTCAAGCTGCACCGCAAAACGAGGAAACGTCCGTGACCGATCTCTCCCGTCGCGGGGCCCTGGGCCTGTCAGCCGCCGCCCTGGCCGTCGCTCCCGCCGCGCGCGCCGCCGTCCTGGACGCGCCGCATCCGGCCTTGGGCAAGTCCCTGACCCGCGTCGCCTTCGGGTCCTGCGCCAACCAGGACAAGGACCAGCCGATCTGGGAGGCGATCTTCGAGCAGAAGCCGGACCTGTTCGTCTTCCTGGGCGACAACATCTATGCCGACACCCGCGATCCCAAGGTGATGGCGGCCAAGTATGCGACCCTGGCGGCCAAGCCGCACTTCAAGCGGCTGCGCGACACCACGCCGGTCATCGCCATCTGGGATGACCACGACTTTGGCGAAAACGACGCCGGGGCCGACTATCCGATGAAGGCCGAGAGCCGCCGGCAGTTCTGCGACTTCTGGGGCGAACCCGCCGACTCGCCGCGCCGCACGCGCGACGGGGTCTATGCGGCCTATGTCTTCGGCCCCGCCGGCCAGCGGGTGCAGATCATCCTGCCCGACCTGCGCTGGAACCGCACGCCGCTGGTCGAGAAGACCTTCAAGGGCGGCTACAAGCCCTGGGCCGTGGCGCGCGGCCTGTCGGGCAAGGAGACGCCCGGCCCCTATGACCGCATCGCCGACCTGGACGCCACCATGATCGGCGAGCCGCAGTGGACCTGGCTGGAGCAGCAACTGGCCCAGCCCGCCGACCTGCGGATCTTCGGCTCCAGCCTGCAGGTGCTGGCCGATTTCGCCGGCTGGGAAAGCTGGATCAACTATGCCCGCGACCACCAGCGGCTGTTCGACGCCATTCGCCGCCAAAAGGCCGACCGCCTGATCTGCATCAGCGGCGACACCCACTATGCCGAGGTCTCGCGGCTGGACACCAACGTGCCCTACCCGATCTGGGACGTGACCTCCTCGGGCCTGACCGAGGTCTGGCCCGTCACCCCGCCCAACGCCCTGCGCGTCTCGCCGGTGCTGCGCGAGCGCAATTTCGGGATGATCGAGATCGACTGGAGCGGCCCCGCGCCGGTGGCGACCCTGCGGGTGCATGACGAAAAGGGCGCGGTGAAGATCACGCAGGTGGTGGATACGGCGGGGCTGAAGGTCGGGTGAGATAAGTCCTCCCCCCAGAGGGGGAGGTGTCGGCGAAGCCGACGGAGGGGGAAGTGACCGCTGACTCAATGCGGTCTTCCCCCGCCGGCCTGGCGGCCGCCTCCCCCTTCAGGGGGTGGACTTGCCACCGCCCATCAAACTTTTCCCTGCTGACAACCTCACGGCGTCCCACTAGCGTCCCGCGCCATGATCAGACCCTCGCTTACCGCCCTCGCGGCGTGCCTCGCCCTGACTTCGCCCGTGCTGGCGGAAAAGCTGACCCCCGAACGCATCTTCGCCGATCCCAGCCTGACGGGCCCCATCGCCAAGGGCGTGGCCCTGTCGCCGGACGGCAAGCGCGTCACCTATCTGAAGGCCAAGGCCGAGGCCGCCAATGTCCAGGACCTGTGGGCGGCCGACGTGGCCGGCGGAGAACCCTATCGCCTGATCGACTCCGCCACCCTGTCGTCGGGCGCCAAGGAACTGTCAGAGGCCGAAAAGGCCCGCCGCGAACGGGCCCGCGTCTCGTCGCGCGGCATCGTTGAATACAGCTGGGACAGCCAGGGCCGCTTCATCCTGGTGCCACTGGACGGCGACCTCTATCTGGACAGCGTCGCCGACGGCAAGGTCAGCCGGCTGACCGAAACCCCGGGCGACGAGGTCGACGCCAAGGTCTCGCCTCTGGGCGGCTTTGTCTCGTATGTCCGCGACCAGAACCTCTATCTGAAGCCGGTCAATGGCGGGGCCGAAAAGGCCCTGACCACCGAGGGCAAGGACGCCGTGTCGTTCGGCGTCGCCGAGTTCATCGCCCAGGAAGAGCTGGACCGCTTCAGCGGCTACTGGTGGTCGCCCAGCGAAGGCCACATCGCCTATGCCCGCGTCGATGAAAGCGGCGTCGACATCGTGCCCCGCGCCGATATCGGCCCCGGCGGCGCCACCGTCGTTCTGCAGCGCTATCCCCGCGCCGGCCGTCCCAACGCCGTGGTCGACCTGTTCGTGCGCAACCTGGCCACCGGCCAGGACGTGCAGCTGGATCTGGGCGCGAACAAGGACATCTATGTCGCCCGCGTCGACTGGTCGGCCAATGGCAAGACCGTCTATGTCCAGCGCCTGTCGCGCGACCAGAAGACCCTGGACATCATCGCCTTCGACCCGGCCACGGGTCAGGGCAAGACCGTCCTGATCGAGACCGACCGCCACTTCATCGAAGTGCACGAAGACTTCCGGCCCCTCAGCGATGGCACCTTCCTGTGGTCGTCGGAAAAGTCGGGCTTCAACCACCTCTATCGCCACGCCGCCGACGGCAAGCTGATCGCCCAGATCACCAGGGGCGACTGGCCCATGAACCGGGTCGAGGGCGTAGATGAGGCCCGCAAGGTGGTGATCTTCGGGGCCTCCATCGACACGCCGATCGAGCGCCGCCTCTATGAGGTCTCCTACGCCAAACCCGGAAAGCCCAAGGCCCTGACCCCGGCCGGCGGCTGGTGGACGGCCAAGGTGGCGCCCAACGGCGCCTTTGCCGGCACCTACACCGATCCCAAGACCCCGCCCCAGACCGCGCTCTATGCGCCCGACGGCAAGCGCGTGCGCTGGATCGAGGAAAACCGGCTGGCCGAGGGCCATCCGTACTGGCCCTATGCCTCGACCCTGACCACGCCGGAATACGGAACCCTGAAGGCTGCCGACGGCGAGGCCCTGCACTACGCCCTGCTGAAGCCGGCCGATTTCGACCCGTCGAAAAAGTACCCTGCCATCGTCGCCGTCTATGGCGGCCCGCACGCCCAGAATGTCCGGAAGATCTGGCAGAGCCCGTCGGAACGCACCTATCTCGAAGCCGGCTACCTCGTCTTCCGGCTCGACAACCGTGGCACCGCCAACCGCTCGGCCAGGTTCGCGCGAGCCCTGGATCGCCGCATGGGCACCGTGGAGGTCGACGATCAGCTGGTCGGCGCCAACTATCTGAAAACCCTGCCCTATGTCGACGCCGAGAAGCTGGGCGTGGTCGGCTGGTCGTATGGCGGCTTCATGACCCTGATGATGCTGACCGCCGACGACAGCCCCTTCAAGGCCGGGGCCGGCGGCGCGCCGCCCACCGAGTGGGGCCTGTACGACACCGCCTATACCGAGCGCTACATGGGCAAGCCTGAGGAGAACAAGGACGGCTATGCGCGGTCCGATATCCTCACCCGTCTGGACAGGATGAAGCCCGGCAGCCTGCTGCTGCTGCACGGCATGGCCGATGACAATGTCATCTTCGAAAACAGCACCCGCCTGATCGCGGCCCTGCAGAAAAAGGCCATCCCCTTCGAAATGGCCCTCTATCCCGGCGAGCGCCACAGCGCGCCGGGCAGCAAGACCAAGGGCCTCAGCGTGCTCAAGACGCATCTGGAGTTCTTCGGCCGCAAGCTGAAGGGGCAGTAAGGCCTCTATCGGATCCGTTCGCGGCGCCGCGCCGCGAACGGAAGCTGCGTCAAAACGCCCGCCCGGACTGACTTTTTGTCACAGCCTCAAATCACCAGGCGCCGCCTATCCTGATCAGGACTGATCGAGGACGCCTGATGTTCAAGACCGATGACGCCGTCGAATGGCTGATCCACGCGCTCAAGGACGCCCTGGAGCACGGTAGCGCCTCTGAGTCCGATCTCGAGGACTGGCTGCTGGCGGCCATCTCGCTTGAGGAAATCTCGCTGGAAGACGAACTGGCCACCCGCCAGGCCCGCTCCCTGGGCGCCTGGATGAGCGCGTCGGCCACGGTCCACTGAAACGACCGGACATCAATCCCACTATCCGTCATCCCGGGGCTTGTCCCCGGGACCCATGATTCAGCTTCCACGTGAGCATCGGGGCCTGCTCCGCCCTTGCGGCGGACAAATGGGTCCCGGGGACAAGCCCCGGGATGGCGAGATTTAGGAAAAGGACGGGGACAAACCGCGCCCAATCCCCGTTCTTTTCGAAACAAATCCCAGCCGGATCAACGGCTTGCAAAATAGTTGATCGCGCCTGTCAGACGCGCTGAAACCGCCTGCATAATCGATCTCACCTCAAGGCAAGGGAAGGGACGTCGGCCGGCGACCTGATGGGCCTTGGGGTGTGGTCGAGCGGGAAGCGCTCGCCGCAAGCGTCAGCGGGTGTTGGCTGGCCAACGGTCTTAAGGGGTGACCCTCGTCGCCAAGGTGGCCTGGCCCACCCTGACCGTTCGCCGCCGACATCGACCCGAGGATGCGAGCGGCGATGTCGCAACAGGCATGGGCTGAAATCGCCCATGCGGTCTGGACGGGGTTAGCCGCCCCTCCACCCGTCGGGGGCCTAACGTCGGAAGCGGGTTAAAACCCCGCGCCCCGAGGGCTCACCGGATAACGGCTGCGCGGAGCGTCTGTCTTCGTCGAAACGGTATCAATCTACTCCCTCATCCGGGCGAGGCCCGGACGCTCCGCGACCCTTCCCACCCACTCGGCGGTTTCCCGCGCGAGGTCGCGAGCTTGCGCCCTGGCCTTGGCCACGGGGGGCCGATAGCGGCTGGCGAAGCGGGTCGGGGTGGTCTGAGGGCGCGTGACGGGCTAACACCCTTGCATGGCGCGCACAAAACTAAGCCCTGAGTTTGAAATCGAGGTCGCGGGGGACCCCTACATGTGGCGGCTTCATCGCCAGCCCGGCTGGTCCAGCGACGCCCCCGAGCGGCATGGCATGGCGATCGCCGTGCGTCACAAGGAAGGTCAGCGCGAAGCCGTGATCGAGTTTCCGCCCGGCCCTCAGCCCCGTTACGGCGCGCCGCTGCTGAAGCCCTCGCAGGTCGCCCCGGAACTGGTGGCCAAGGCCATCGCCTCGGCCATCGTGGCGGGATGGGATCCGCTGTCGCGCGGCAAGACCGTGGCCATCATCGTGGATTCGACCGGCGGCTGAGGCCTGCCCTTGACTTCCGTAGCGAAAGAAAACGAACCTCGGGCAAAGCTCCAGGGAATCTTCGCGTGACCACCTATACCGACCTTATCGCCGGCATCACCACGACGGCCTCGGGCCACGCTGCGCATGTCACCGACGACTGGAAACAGGGCCGCACCACCTATGGCGGACTGTCGGCGGCCCTGTGCCTGGAAGCGGCCCTGCGGACCCTGCCCGAGGCCCCGCCCCTGCGCTCGGGCCAGTTCGCCTTCATCGGACCGGCGGCCGGAGAACTGGCCATCGAGACGACAGTGCTGCGCCAGGGCAAGTCGACCCTGTTCGTCGGCGTCGATCTGCTGGGCGAGCAGGGCCTGGCCACCCGCGCCATCCTGACCTTCGGCGCGGCGCGGGAGTCGCTGGTGGCCTATAGCGACCTGCCCTGCCCTGTGGTCGCCCCGCCCGCCGATTGCGAGTTCTTCTTTCCACCGGGCTCGGGCCCGGGCTTTTCGGGCCAGTTCGAGGTCAAGTTGGCCGGCGGGACCCGCCCCCTGTCAGGCCAGCCGCCGGAATATCTGCTCTGGATCCGCCACCGCGATCCGGCCGCGCACTCGCTCTCGGCGCTGGTCGCCCTGGCCGATACGCCGCCGCCACCCGCCATGGCCCTGTTCCCGAAGTTTGGCCCGATCTCGACCATGACCTGGTCGCTCGACGTTGTGGACCTGCCGGCCGAAGACGACGACGGCTGGCGGCTGCTGCGCAGCACGGCCGAGACCATCGGCGACGGCTATTCCACTCAGGGCATGATGCTGTGGGACGGCAGCGGTCGCCCGCTGATCGCCGCACGGCAGAACGTGGCCGTCTTCGTCTGACCACGAAGGATAGGCTTGGCGGCGACAGGGTTTTACCCTCATCCTCCGCCCCGTTCGGCCGCGCTGTGATGTCGGCCCGCGTGAGGATACTCGCATGACCAAGATCGCCTTCCTGGCCGGAGCGGCCGTCGCCGCCCTGCTGGCCACCAGCGCTGCCGCTCAAACCTCGGAAGAGGCGACCAGGGCTTACCTGGACCAGATCAAGGCGAAGAACGACATCCTCCACGCGGTGATCGCCGTGAACCCCGCCGCCCTTGCCGACGCCAGGGCCCGCGACGCCGAACGCAAGGCCGGCAAGGTTCGCTCCGCCATCCACGGCCTGCCGATCCTGCTGAAGGACAATATCGAATCCGCCGAACCGCTGGCCACCACCGCCGGCTCCCTGGCCCTCAAGGACAATGTCACCGGCCGCGACGCGCCGCTGGTCAAGGGTCTGCGGGATTCCGGGGCGGTGATCCTGGGCAAGGCCAACCTGTCGGAATGGGCCAATATCCGCTCGAACAACTCGATCAGCGGCTGGAGCGCCGTGGGCGGCACGGTGCGCAACCCCTATGTGCTGGACCGCAGCGCCTGCGGCTCGTCCAGCGGCTCGGGCGCGGCTGTCGCGGCCGGTCTGGCCTGGGCGGCCATCGGCACCGAGACCGACGGCTCGATCACCTGCCCCGCCGCGATCAACGGCCTGGTGGGCCTCAAACCCACCGTCGGCCTGGTGTCGCGCACCCACATCGTGCCGATCAGCCACAGCCAGGACACGGCCGGCCCGATGACCACGACGGTCGAGGACGCCGCCAGGATCCTGACCGCCATCGCCGGCTCTGATCCCGCCGACGTCGCGACCAAGGCCGCCGACAGCCACAAGACCGACTATGCCAAAGGCCTGTCGAAAGACGCCCTGAAGGGCGTCACCCTGGCCGTGGCGCGGTTCTACACCGGCTATTCGCCCAAGACCGACGCGGTCTTCGAGCAGGCCCTGGCCGACCTGAAGGCCCAGGGCGCGACCCTGGTCGAGGTCAAGGACTTCGATGAAGGCCCGATCGGCATGGCTGAGGGCGTGGTGCTCTATACCGAGCTGAAGGTCGACCTGGCCGCCTATCTGGCCTCGACCGATCCGAAGAAGGTCCCCAGCCGCACGCTGGCCGACCTGATCGCCTTCAACAAGGCGACGCCCCACGAGTTCGAATGGTTCGGCCAGGAGAGCTTCGAGAAGGCCGAAAAGACCAAGGGCTACAGCGATCCCGACTACATCAAGGCCCTGGCGGATTCCAAGCGGCTGGCCGGTCCCGAGGGCATCGACAGGATCCTCAAGGAGGCCGGCGCCGTCGCCATTGTGGCCCCGACCACCGGCCCGGCCTGGACCATCGATCCGCTGAACGGCGACAACTATGGCGGCTCGTCGACCACCCTGCCCGCCGTGGCCGGCTATCCGCACCTGACCGTGCCGATGGGCCAGGTCACCGGCCTGCCGGTGGGGCTGTCGTTCATCGGCCCGGCCTGGAGCGAGAAGCTGCTGCTGAACCTGGGCTACGCCTATGAGCAGGCCACGATGAAGCGCAAGGCCCCGACCTTCCTGAAGACGATCGCGCCGTAAGGCTTCAGACCCGGGGCCGGATCACGTCGATCGGCGGCGGCGGCGGGGTGACCCGGTCCGGCGACGGCGAATGAGGGGCTGGCGGTCCGAACGGCTTTTGCGGCTGCGCGCAGCCGCAAAGGGCCGCCGCCGTCAGGGCCAGGATCAGGCCTGACTTCAGCATCCCACCAGGCCCACGCCGGCGAAGTTGCGGTTGCCGCCGACGCCGACGCCGCCAAAGCGATCGCCGAGCGCCACGCCCAGACCCAGTGCGCCAGGGGGGCTGGCCACGGCCAGACCCAGATTGCCGTTGGGGGTGAAGATGCCCAGGCCGGACTTGAAGCAATGATTGTCACCGCGAGGATCCCAGACCTCGACCTGGCCATCGGCGCGGGTGAAGGCCCAGCGCTCACCGCGCTCGTCGCGACCGCTCACCGAGATCTTGCCCTTGCCGTCGGGCGTGACGCCGTACGACTCGCGGGTGAAGCCGTCGACCGCGCAGGATGAAACCAGACCGGGCCGGCTGAGATCGCCGTTCAGGGCCGCCGCCGAGCGGGTCTGGGCATTATAGGCCGAGACCTCGGTATCGCCGCCGCGACCGCCGCCGACAAACACCTGGGTGCCGGTCGCGCTGTCATAGGTCATGATATCCGGCGCCTTCCCGGTCAGGGGTTCGCCGCAGGCGGCGGAGCGACCGCCGCCGGGTCCGCGACCGCTCTGGGCCTGGGCCTGGACCGCGCCCAGCGAGGCGGCGACCGTCAGGGCGACGGCGAAGACGTGGACGAACTTGCTCACTTGGGGGCTCCCCCTGATTGAGATCCGCCCGCCAGAGCGTCATCAGACAGCTGTGGCGGAGCCGAGGCCGCCGAGGCCGGCAGAACGGTCGGGGCGGGCCAGTACGAGTCGAAGTCGAGGCGGGCCTGATCGCGCGGCGAGCGGAAGACCTCCGGCGCCTCGAACCAGGGACGACAGGTCAGTTCGCCGTTGAAGTGGCCCTTGACCAGGGCCTCGCAGCCGCCGGGACGGGCAAAGACGCGGTTGTCGACCGACCGGACCTGACCGCCGGCGTCGGCATAGATGCCCGAGCGCATGACGCGGTGGATGCGGTTGTTGGAGGCGAACACGATGCCGGAGGCGGCATAGATGCCCACGTCCGTGGCCTCAAGGTCGCCGCCGCGAATCTGCAGGTTGGCGTTCTCAAGCACCACCGCCCAGTCGCTTTCGCGAACCACGGGATTGAGCAGCGTGGTCTCATCGCCGCCGCCCACATAGACGCCGCGCGAGAAGCCGTCGACGTACAGGCCTTCGATCTTCACCAGTTGCTGGCGGTTCATACCAGCGATCACGAAGCCGGCCGAGTTGCGGGTTCGCGACGAGCCGGTCCAGTCGCCAAGCCGGGTGATGCGGATATCCCGCATGCGGCTGTCGCCCGAGGTCTCGAAGGCCGCGCCGATAGCGGCGGCGGCGATCTCGACATTGGACGCCATGATCTCGCCCGTGGCCTTGACCACCGGCTGGCGGGTGCGGCCGACGAAGACGGTGTTCTGCAGCTCGATACGGCTGTCCTGCACGTCCATCGCCGAACCGTCGCCGCTGTAGCGGATGGTCACGCCCTTCAGGGCCAGTTCGGTGGCGCGGCCGGTGATGCACGAGGCCTGACCGGCGCGAACGGCCTCGATGCCCAGACCTTCCAGCACCACATACTGCACGCCCGGTGCGATACGGATGCAGGGCTGGCCGGACGGGGCCACCAGGATCGGCGCGTCGCGAGACGGCGTGTAGTCACGCACTAGGATGGTGACCGACTGGGTGATGTTCAGCGACTCGACGCAGGCCCGGCCCTGGGTCGAGGTCAGGGTCAGATAGTCGCCGTCATAGAGACGCGCCAGCGTGTCATTGACCTGGCCCGGATAGGCGTAATCGCAGTTGATCTCGCGCTGCACATAGCCGGGGCGACCGCCACTGGCGACCTCGCAGCGACCGCGAACGCGGTAGCTGCCGCGCGGGCACGGCTTGACCTTGGGGCGATAGCTGGTCTTGCAGCCCCGCGACAGGTTGGGCTCCAGCAGCAGGCCAAAGCACGGGCGGATCTGCTGGTCGACCTTGGCGTCGGGCGAGGCCAGCGCCACGGCGGGCGCGGCGGCGAGGCCCAGCGACAGCACGGCCACGAGGGCCAGGAAGCGGCTCAGGCGGCTCATCGATAGTCCCTTTCGATGTAGGGCCGACCACCGCGCTCGGCGGCGGGTCTGGGCGGACGCGAGACCTGGGCCAGCAACTGTTGCAAGCGCCAGACCGAAGGCTTGAAGCCGGCCAGGGCGCCGTCCAGCTGATAGACCACGGCCCTGGCGCGATCCTGATCGGCCACGCCCTGCAGTCCCAGCGAGAAGAAGGTCGACATGGCGTACTTGGCCTCGGCCGAGCCCTGGCGTTCGGCTTCCTCGTACCAGTGATAGGCGCGGGCATAGTCGCGGGGCACGCCCACGCCCTCGGAATACATCACGGCCAGGACGAGCTGGGCTTTGGATGATCCGTTGACGGCGGCGTACTGCACCGCCCGCACCTTCTCGATGGCGCTCAATCGGCCGGTGATCGGACGGCCGATCATCGCCTGGAAGGTCTGGGCGTCGCCTGACGCCAGCAGTTTCTCGTCGAGCACCGGTGACGGGATCACCCGCAGATAGGCCAGGGCCTCGCCGATATGGACGAAAGGAAGCTCGTGCAGGCGTGTCTGGGCGGCTTCCCTGGATTCGCCCGACTGGTCGGACTCGTCAGAATGGGGCACGCCCGATTCCGGGGATTCGGGCGGGTAGAACTCGTAGGGCGGGATCCAGCGCTTGGCCTTGGTCTCGACGAAGGCGCCATACGAGGCCCGCTGCGGCGAGGAGCGCTCGAAGTCCTTGAGCATGACATAGGCCGAGACGTCGCCCGTCTGCACCGCCAGGTAATTGTAGAGATAGGCGTCGACGTCGTTGCGGCGGAACAGGTCCAGCGCGGCCGGCGTGCCGGCGCGCTTCTGGCTGCCATAGGCCTCGACGGCCTGAAGATTGTCGGACGGCTCGCCATACGGGCCGAAGAAGCCGTCATGGATGCGGGCCAGCACGCGATAGCCATCAGCGCCCTGGCTGGAGAGCACGTAGATCACGCGGTTGCGGACCTTCTCGCGCTCTTCGGTCGACATGCGCGCCAGCAGCCGATCCAGCGCGCCATAGGCGCTCTGGCGCTCGAAGGCGCGGCAGTCGTCGAAGCGCGACAGGGCCCGCCCCTCGCCCTTGCCGCGACGCTCATAGGCCGCGATCGGTGCGTAGCCGCCAGCGTTGGACAGGGCCATGGCGTACCACACCGCAGCCTCGACCTGATCCTCGAGGTTCTTGTCGACCGAGCGTTGACCTTCGTAGCGGCGGGCCAGTTCCAGCTGGGCGAAGAAGTCGCCGCGGAAGCCACCCTGGCGAAGCGCCCGGATTTCTTGCTGCTGCTGATTGAACTGCCCGGAGACGCCCTGGGCGGCCTGCGGACGCGGACAGGCGCTGGCCTTTCTCTGGAGCCAGAGGTTGGGGCCTACGTCGCAGCCCACCAAGGGAATCACTACGGCGGCGACCAGCGCCCCGATCGGAACGCGGCGCAGCAGGGCGCCTCGCCGGGAAACCGCCCCAAACAGGGTCATTCGGAGCGCGGAATAGCGCGAAACAGCATCGCTGGCTTCGTGCATCACTCCCCCTCCAGCACGCCGTTAACCATAACCATCAAGGACTCATGTGCCCGGTGTCGCAGGCTGTCAAGGTGAAGCAACAGCGTTCGCCTAGCGGCGTGTTGACACGTCCGCGCAAGGACTCGCGCCTCAGGGGAATTCAGCAAACACGGGCGAGATTCGACGCGGGGCAAGATTGCGAAACCATGACGGACGCAACCGCGAAGCGAATTTGATCATGCCCTGAATCAGGCTGGCCGCGCCCGGTTTTCGAGCGCGGCCAGACCCGGATCAGACCTGAATAGGACTAGCGGCCCGTCGGCATGTCCTTGAACGCCACGTCCTTGTCGACGCGCACATCGCCCGGCAGGCCCAGCACCCGCTCGGCGATAATGTTCTTGAGGATCTCGTCGGTGCCGCCGGCGATCCGCAGGCCGGGGGCCCACATCAGGCTCTGCTGGAACGCCGCCTCGGCCGGGGCCTGATCCGGGTCAATCAGGATGCCGTACTGGTCTTCCATCTCGACGGCGGTATTGGCCAGGTCCTGCATCTGGTTTGCGGCGATGATCTTGCCGATCGAGCTTTCCGGTCCCGGCGTCTGGCCGCGCGACAGGGCGGTCATGGTGCGGAAGCGGGTGAACTTCAGACCTTCCGACTGCACGTACCAGTCGGCCAGCTTTTCGCGGAAGGCGTTGTCCTTGATCGCCGGGCCGGTGGCGCCGGTCAGTTCCCGCGCCAGCGCCATGATCTCGCGATAGTTGGGGCCAGACGAACCGCCGACGGCCAGGCGCTCGTTCATCAGGGTGACCAGGGCCACCTTCCAGCCCTCGCCGACCTCGCCCAGACGCTGGCTGTCCTTGACCCGCAGGTCGGTGAAATAGACCTCGTTGAACTCGCGCCCGCCCGACATCTGATGGATCGGCCGGCATTCGACGGCGGCGTCCTTCATGTCGATCCAGAACATGGTCAGGCCCTTGTGCTTGGGCACGTCGGGATCGGTCCGGGTCAGCAGGATGCCGTAGTCGCAATAGTGGGCGCCGGTGGTCCAGACCTTCTGGCCGTTGATGACCCACTCGTCGCCGTCCTTGATGGCGCGGGTCCGCAGGGCGGCGACGTCGGAACCGCCGGCCGGTTCGGAGAACAGCTGGCACCAGATCTCCTCGCCTTTCACGGCGGGGCTGACGAAGCGCTGCTTGGTCTCAGTGTTTGAGAAGGCCATCACCGTGGGCACGCACATGCCCAGGCCGATGGTGAAATAGCCGTAGCTGAGGCCAGCCTTGGTCTCTTCCTGGCCAAAGATCACCGACTGGATCGGCGTACCGCCGCCCCCGCCGATGGCGGCCGGCCAGGTGATGCAGGCATAGCCGCCGGAAGCCTTGCGGGCCTGCCAGGCCTTGGCGGCGACCATGTGCTGGTCGGTGTTGGGCTTCAGCTCGCCAAACTGCGCGCGGTGCGCGGCGGCGTTCTCAACCAGCCAGGCGCGGGCCCTCTCGCGATAGGCGGCTTCTTCGGGTGAATCGTTGAAATCCATGATCGTCTTTCCCTTACGCCGCGTTCTTTTGTTCGAGCTGGCTGACCAGCCGCTCTTTCCAGACCCGCGGCGCACCGGCCACGAGGCTGAGCTGGCGCGAGCGCCGATAATAGAGGTGGCAGTCGACATCCCAGGTGAAGCCCATGCCGCCGTGCACCTGGATGCTTTCCTTGCTGGCGAACCAATAGGCGTCAGACGCCGCGATGCGGGCCGCAGAGGCCGCGATCGGCAGCTCTGGCGCATCGACGGTCAGCGCCCAGGCCCCGTAATAGGCGTTGGAGCGGGCGACCTCGTTCTTGACATACATGTCGGCCAGCTTGTGCTTGATCGCCTGGTAGCCGGCGATGACGCGGCCAAAAGCGTATCGGCCCAGCGCATACTCCTTGGCCATCTCCAGGCACCGGTCAGCGCCGCCCAGCTGTTCGAAAGCCAGCAGCACGGCGGCGCGGTCCATGATCGCCTGCACCAGTTCGAAACCAGCGCCCGCCTCGCCCAAACGCTCAGCCGTCACACCGTCAAAGGTCAGCTTGGCCACGCCGCGCGTCGGGTCGAGGCTCTTGAGGGTTTCGCGCACGACGCCCTTGGCCTTGAGGTCGACCAGGAACAGGCCCGGCTTGCCGCCCTCGCTGGCCAGGACCAGAGCCATGTCGGCCACGTCGCCGTCGGTGACCGGGATCTTCACGCCCGTCAGCTTGCCGCCCTCGACCCGGCAGGCCAGGTTCGAAGCATTGACCACGCCCGGACCTTCCGAGGTCGCCAGGCAACCGATCAGCTCGCCGGCGGCGATGCGCGGCAGGACGGCGGCCTTCTGAGCGTCGCTACCGGCCAGCATCACGCCCTCGGCCAGGAAATAGACCGTCGAGGCGAACGGGATCGGCGCGACAGCGCGGCCCAGTTCCTCGGCGATGGCGCACAGCTCGACCCGGCCAAGGCCCAGGCCGTTGAACTCCTCGGGGATGCAGGCGCCCAGCCAGCCCTGCTCGGCGACAGCGGTCCACAGGTCCTGGTCGAACGAGCGGCTGGCGTCATCCAGAACGCCGCGCACGACAGCGGGGCCACAGCGCCCGTCGAGGAACTTGCGCGCCTCGTCCTTCAGGAACTTCTGGTCGTCGGAAAAGTCGAAATCCACCGGTCGCCTCCCAGGAGCCTGCCCTGTGGGCAGGCTCGTTGTTATCACTGTGTGCGTGACCGTCGCCGAAACCGGCATCCACTTTCGGCTGTCACGCCCACGACGGAACTCTACGATTGGCCCGTCTCTGGAAACACCCTGACTGACCTTTCACCGCAGGGAAAGATTGACCCGGCGTCAAGGATTTCAGGTTCTTATGACGATCGTCCAGTTCACGTCGCGTCCAAGGGGCCATGGCCAAGACCGTCTATCAGCGCAACCAGAAGGTTTGGGTCGACAGCGTCGGCGCGTGGGCGACGATCGAGCGCATCGTACCGATCTGGGCCAAGGGCTTCGACGAGCCCGTGCGGGTCACCTATGACGTCGGTCTGGGCCGCGAATTTCACGCCCATGAGCTCAAGCCCGAGGAAAAGATCGACGCCGAGGGCGCCGGCATGGTCGCCCATTGGCGGGTGCTGCGGGCCCGCAACAAGTGGCAGCAGGAAAGCGACTGCCCCCACCACCCCTATCCCGGCACCTATCCGGTGGTGGTCACCGATCCCAACGACTGGGGCGGGTGGCGGACGCCGGGCGCGGAGTATGACCGCGATCCGCGCAAGATCGAATATCAGGCGCGGCTGATCGCCAGCGCCCCGCGCCTGCACGCCATCGCCCGTCAGATCCTGGAACTGGTCGCCGACCATCCCGAGGATGCGCCGCCCGCCCTGGCCGCTCTGGCCCACCAGGCGTCAGCCATCGAGCGTTATCTGCACGAGGTTCCGGCCGCCGCAGAGGCCGTGAGCAATATCGAAAACTAGGCCGGCCAGTCCCGGCCGGAGCCGGGACGCCGCAGTCGATCGTGGGCTGTGAATTCGATAGCCGGACGCACGACGCCCAGATCGATCTCGCCGCCGCCTGGCAAAAGACGTAGGCAGCGCCGCCCGATCCAGATCAGCACATCCATGCCTTCGGCCGCACCTTCCCTGGCCCAGCCGCGCAGCACGGCCTCGAACGGCGCGCGCCGCCAAGCGTTGGGCTGGGCCGGGTCGAGCTCGACATTGACGACCCGCCCGCCCTCGCCCGCATGCAGCACAAACCCGCTGCGGTCTGGTCGCCAGTCATCGCCCAGACGTGTGTCCAACAGCCAGTCACAGGCAAACTCACCGCAGCCGGCCGGCCGGACCTGATAGACCTCACAGCCCTTGCCGCGACGGTAGTAGCGGCACCAGACGTGCGGCGCCTTGTCGAGCTCGCGCACGCCGATCAGCTTGCAGCATTGGCCGCACGCGCCGCATTCCCGCTCAGCCATGCTCATCCCCGCCCGCGACTGCACCCCTCGCAGGGTTTAGTCGTCGAGCGGAGACATGCAAGGCGACAGATCAGAAGCGGTAGCCGACCCCGACCGAAGCCACGATCGGGTCCAGCTTGACCTTGGACTTCAAGGCGCCGCCATTGATCGAGGCGTCGGTCTCGAACCACACCTTCTTGACGTCGATGTTCAGGTTGTAGCGCGCGTTCAGCGGCACGTCGGCGCCGACCTGCAGGGCATAGCCGAAGCCGTCGTCCAGCTTCACCTTGAAGCCGTTCTTGTCCTTGCTGCTGTAGAACAGCATGTAGTTCAGGCCCGCGCCGACATAGGGGCTGAACTTCGCCGCCGGGAACGGGTGATATTGCAGCGAGACGACGGGCGGCAGGACCCAGGTCTTGTGAACCTCGACGTTCGTGGCGCCGCCCACGGCCTTGACCGTGTGCTGGGTCGTGCCGGCGATCACCTCGACGGCGAGCTTGTCGCTCAGGAAATAGGACAGGCCGATGGTCGGCTTGATGTCGTCATTGACCTCTGCCTTCAGGCCCGTGGCGGCGCCCGCAGCGGTGAGGATCGAGTTGCCGGCGTCGGGCGCTACATCGGTGACGCGGACGTTCAGAACCAGATCACCCTTGGCCTTCGGCTTGACGGCCTCTTGAGCCTGAGCGGCGGAAACGGCCAGGAGGCTGGCGACGCAGGTCAGGGCCAGGCGGGTCGCGATAGTCATCTTTATCCCCTTATTTCGAACCGGGCGCTGCATTGGGGGCGCCCGAAAAGGGGATTGCGCCCAGTTGAGCGCGCATTCTTTGATCAGGAACAAGTCCGTACGGAAAATGTGGCCTTTCGCCCGGACCTTATTACTTAAGGGCTCTCGCGCCGGCCGCCGCGGACCTCTAGATTGCCCGCATGCGCACAGAAACGCCCCAGGCCATCCGGCTCGCCGACTACCGCCCCTTTCCGTTCGAGATCGAAGAGACCGAGCTTGTCTTCAAGCTTGAGCCCTCGGCCACGCGGGTCCTGGCCACGCTGAAAATCAGGCGCACGGGCGATGCGGGTGAGCCGCTGGTCCTCAACGGTGAGCGGCTGAAACTGATCTTGGCGGCGATCGACGGGCGCGACCTGAGCGCGTCGGACTACGGGCTGGACGCCGAGTTCCTCACCCTGGCCGATGTGCCCGACGCCTTTGTGCTGACGACCGAGGTCGAGATCGATCCCGCCGCCAACAAGGCGCTGATGGGTCTCTATATGTCAGGTGGTCGTTTCTGCACCCAGTGCGAGGCCGAAGGCTTCCGCACCATCACCTACTTCCCCGATCGCCCGGACGTGCTCTCCCGCTACACGGTGCGGATCGAGGCCGATGAGGCGTTCGGCTACCTGCTGAGCAACGGCAATCTGTGGGAAGGCGGCGAGCTGGATGACGGCCGCCACTACGCCGTCTGGAACGACCCCTTCCCCAAGCCCGCCTATCTGTTCGCCCTGGTGGCCGGCGAGCTGGACGTGCTGGAGGACAGCTTCGTCACCATGAGCGGTCGGACCATCGCCCTGCGAGTCTATGTTGATCCGGGCCAGGCGCCGCGCGGCGCCTATGCGATGGACAGCCTCAAGCGCTCGATGAAGTGGGACGAGGACGCGTTCGGCCGTGAATACGATCTGGACCTGTTCATGATCGTCGCCGTGCGCGACTTCAATTTCGGGGCGATGGAGAACAAGGGGCTGAACATCTTCAACAGCTCCCTGCTGCTGGCCGATCCCGAAACCGCCACCGACGCCGACTACGAGCGCATCGAGGCGGTCGTGGCCCACGAGTATTTCCACAACTGGACCGGCAACCGCATCACCTGCCGCGACTGGTTCCAGCTGTGCCTGAAGGAGGGCTTCACGGTCTTCCGCGACCAGAGCTTCAGCGCTGATCAGCGCGGCGCGGCGGTGCAGCGGATCAAGGACGTCAAGGCCCTGCGCGCGCGCCAGTTCGCCGAGGACGCCGGCCCCCTGGCCCACCCGGTGCGGCCGTCCAGCTACATGAAGATCGACAACTTCTACACCGCAACGATCTATGAGAAGGGCGCGGAGATCATCCGCATGCTCAAGACCCTGCTGGGCGCCGAGGCGTTCAGGAAGGGCAGCGACCTCTATTTCGAGCGCCATGACGGCCAGGCGACCACGGTCGAGGCCTTCATCGCCTGTTTCGCCGACGCCTCAGGACGCGACCTGAGCAACTTCTTCGCCTGGTATGAGCAGGCCGGCACGCCCAGCGTGTCGCTGGTCAGCGCGTATCACGAGGACTCCAGGGCCCTGGAGATCACGCTCACCCAGTTCACCGCCCCGACGCCCGGCCAGCCCACCAAGAAGCCCCTGCCGATCCCGGTCACCATCGGCCTGCTCGATTCTGACGGCGCGGCGCTGCGCGACAGCGAGGTCGTGGTGCTGGATGGCGCGACAAAGACCGTCCGCTGGGAAGGTGTCGCCTCCCCGCCCGTGATCTCGGCCCTGCGCGGCTTCTCGGCCCCGGTGAACCTGACCACCGACGCCCGGTCGGTCGATCGCTATGGGCTGTTCGCCGCCGACCCGGATCTCTTCAACCGCTGGGAGGCCGGCCAGACCCTGGCCCGCGACCTGATCCTGGCCCGCGCCGGCGGCGCGCCCGATGAGGTCGGCGAAGAGCGCTATGCCGACGCCCTGGGCCGCGCCCTGCTGGACGAGCATTCAGAGCCGGCCTTCAAGGCGCTGCTGCTGGCCCTGCCCAGCGAGCCGGACCTGTCGCTGGCCATGGAACCGGCCGATCCGGCGGCCATCCACACGGCGCGAAGCGCCCTGCGCGCCCGCATCGCCGTGCATCTGGGCGACCTGCTGCGGCGCCTGCATGGCGATCTGCAGACCGCCGGCGAGTTCTCGGCTGACGCCCAGTCCGCCGGCAAGCGAGCCCTGCGCAATGGCTGCGCCGACCTACTGGCGGCCGATCCACATGCGGTGAACGTCGAGCGCATTGTCGGCCACTTCGAGGCGGCCGCCAACATGACCGACGCCATGGGCGCGCTGTCGGCCCTGGTCCAGATCGGCGGCGAGGCCCGCGACCGGGCCCTCGCCGCCTTCCACGCCAAATGGAAGGACGAACCGCTGGTGCTGGACAAGTGGTTCGCCGTCCAGGCCCGCGATCCGTCGCCCGAGGTGCTGGAACGCATCGTTGCCCTGACGAAGCACGCCGATTTCGACGCGACCAACCCCAACCGCTTCCGGGCGCTGGTCTCGACCTTCGCCAACTTCAACCCGTCGCGGTTCCACGATCCCAGCGGCGCGGGCTATCGCTTCCTGGCCGAAAAGATCCTGGCCGTGGACGCCTACAACCCGATGACTGCGGCGCGACTGGTCGAGCCCCTGGGCAGCTGGCGGCGCTATCCGGAAGCCCTGGGCGCCCAGATGCGCGAGGCCCTCAAGGGCGTCGCCGCCCATCCCGGCCTGTCCAAGAACGTGCTGGAACTGGCTGCCAAGGCGCTCGACTGACAAAGCCACGCCCGGTCGCAGACGGATCAATTGCGACCATTAGGCCCATACCCCGCCAAATCGGCCGTTCGGCCGTGACGGGGACCTTTGGCGTGCGGTAGATTCAGCCGATGTGGCGAAGTGACTCGCCAAACTGTTGTTCGGGAGCCTTGGGCGTTTGAGAATTGGGGATGCGAGACCCGGAAGACTGGCGGGAGCCGGACTTTCCGCGGCGGGCGTCGTGCGGTCGATCACCGCGCGTTCGCCGTCGCAGGTCTATGTCCGCGTCGCCATCCTGGCCGCCCTGCTCCTGCTGGCCGTTTACACCGCTTTCGGCGTCAAGCGCCTGCAGGACGAGGCCGCCATGGCGCCCGGCGGCGCCAGTCTCGCCATAGAAGCCAGCCTGGTGGCCAGCCGCATTGAAGCCAATCTGGCCGCCCAGCGCGCCGGTCTTTCGGCGGCCTCAGACATCCTCCAGCGCGACCCCGCCGACACCATGGACGCCGCCGAGATCGCCCTGCGCGCCAGCGGCGGCGAAGCGATGGCCGTGGCGGTCGCCGGGCCATCGGCCGTCCAGGCCGTGGCCGGTCGCGACGAGGGCGCGGACTGGAAAGCCGCCGCCCGCGCAGCGGCCGCGTCGGGGCGCTCGACCTGGATCGGTGCGGCGGGCGACAACGGCCGCCTGTATGTCGCCGCCGTCGCCCCGGCGTCGACCGGCCGCAACTTCATCATCGCCAGTGGCGATCCCAGCCGACTGCTCGTCGACCCCGGCCAGGGCGGCGCCCGCGCCATCGCCCTGCCCGACGGCAGCCTGGTCGCGACCCAGGGCCGGATCGTTCAGGGCATGCAGACTTTCCGCGACGCCTTCGCGCTGTCGATGGAAGACGTCGGCGGCAAGGGCGCCGCCCTGCGCGGCCAGGCCGCCAATGGCGCCCTGCTGGACGTGGCCGTGCAGCCCCTGGCCGAGGGCGCCCTGCTGGCCGTGGCCGGCGCGCGGTCGCGCAATGTCGCCAACCTGGACCGCCAGGTCATGGAAGGCGCCTTCAATCTGCTGGCGCCCCTTGGCGTCGGCATCGCCCTGGCCCTGCTGCTGATGATACAGAGCCGCAAGGCCGAGATCGCACACCGCGAATTCGTCGACAGCGAGCAGCGCTTCCGCCTCGCCGTCGAGGCCGCGCGCTGCGGCATCTGGGAATGGGACCTGCGCGCCGACCAGGTGTTCCTGTCCGATGTCACCGGCGCGATGTTCGGTTGGGGCGGCGGCGGCATCGTCTCGGGTCAGGATCTGCTGGACCGCATCTCGATCGATCACCGCGAGCGCGTCCGTCAGGCCCTGGCCAATGCCGCGATGTATGGCGCCTTCGACGTCTCGTTCCGGGTGCCCGCCACCCAGCAGGGCGGCCGCTCGATCTGGGTCGACGCCCGCGGCCAGGGCTTCGGCAAGCCGGGTCAGGACGGCTATATACGCATCATCGGCGTGGCTCTGGACGTCACCGAAGAGCGCCTGGCCCAGGCCCGCGCCCAGGCCGCCGAGAACCGCCTGCGCGACGCCATCGAGAGCGTCTCTGAGGCCTTTGTGCTGTGGGACCGCCAGGGCCGGCTGCTGATGTGCAACCGCAACTACCGCAGCGTCTTCTCTCTGGAGCCCAAGCTGCTCAAGCCCGGCGCGGCCCGCGCCGAGGTCAACCGCTTCGCGGCCCTGGCCATCAAACAGGACTATCCGGCGCCCGACGGCGCCAAGGGCGTGCGCGAGGCCGAAATGATGGACGGTCGCTGGATCCAGATCAGCGAGCGCCGCACGGCCGAAGGCGGCCTTGTGATGACCGCCGCCGACATCACCGCCATCAAGAACCAGGAAGAAGCCCGCCGCCTCAACGAGGAACAGCTGCAGAGCGCCGTCAACGGCCTGGAGCGCAGTCAGGAGCAACTGGCCGAGCTGGCCCGCAAGTACGAGATGGAGAAGGTCAAGGCCGAGGGCGCCAACAAGGCCAAGAGCGAATTCCTGGCCAACATGTCCCACGAGCTGCGCACCCCGCTGAACGCCATCAACGGCTTCTCCGAGATCATGATGAACGAGATGTTCGGTCAGCTCGGCGACCAGCGCTACAAGGGCTACAGTCAGGATATCCACAATTCCGGCCAGCACCTGCTGGCCCTGATCAACGACATTCTCGACATGTCGAAGATCGAAGCCGGCAAGATGAACCTCAAGTTCGAGCCGCTGAACCTGGAAGACGTGGCCGAGGACGCCGTGCGTCTGGTGCGCAATCGCGCCGAGGCCGCCGGCCTGAAGCTGTTGATCGACTTCCCGCAGTTGCCCGAGATCGAGGCCGACTATCGGGCGGTCAAGCAGGTGCTGCTGAACCTGCTGTCCAACGCCATCAAGTTCACGCCCCGGGCCGGCAGCATCACGATCCGCGCCGAGGTGCGCCGCGATCCCCTGGGCGAGCGCGTGCGGGTCTCGGTGCAGGACACCGGCATCGGCATCGCCAAGGAAGACCTGGCGCGCCTGGCCCGTCCGTTCGAACAAGTCGAGAGCCAGCTCTCCAAGACCACCCAGGGCACCGGCCTGGGCCTGGCCCTGACCAAGTCGCTGATCGAGATGCATGACGGGGCGCTGGAAATGGCCAGCACGCCGGGCGAAGGCACGACGGTCAGCTTCACCCTGCCGATCCGCCAGAGCGAGATCCATTCCGGCCGCGACTTCGCCGCCGCCTGATCACGATCGGGCCGGGGCCAATTATGACTTTATTTTCATAGACTTAATTCCGCGTCATGAAGCAGACGTAACGGGTATCTGCGTTCTGTCGGATCTAAACCCTCACTCAGAAAACGCGCCTGGCGCACATCGAGGGAGTTACCCAATGTCCAAGTTCATCAACCGTCTGGCCGCTGTGGCCGCCCTGGCTCTGGCCGCTACGCCGATCATCGGCCTGACCGCCGCTCACGCCGCCGAACCCGTTCAACCCGCCCGGATCCAGGTCGGCGACCTGGAGCTGTCGCGTCCTTCCGACGCCGCCCAGTTCATGCGGCGCGCCGAGCAGGCCGCCGACGAAGTCTGCGCCGCACGCACCGCCAAGGAAAAGCTGCGCGGCCTGTCGATCCGCGCCTGCTATCAGGATTTCAGCGCCGATCTGCGGAGCGAACTGAGCCGCACCCAGCTGTCCGATCTGCGCGCCGCGCGCCGCGCTCAGCCGGCGACCTTCGCCACGCGCTCGATCGGCCTGTTCTAGGCCAGCCCTCTAGCCTTGACGCATCCACGCCGCGACGGCCCAGGCATGGGCGTCGTGGCGCAAGGCGACCACGGCGTCGCGAGGATCCAGCCAGGCCAGTTCATGATCGTCCTCGACCTTGAGCCCGGCCTTCAGTTCGATCATGCGCGCCGTGTGGACGCCCCCGAAATTGCGCACGGGCTGGCCGTCGGACTTCAGGAAGACCTGCGAGACCGTGACGACCAGGTCATCGACCTCGACCACCAGGCCGGTCTCTTCGCCAAATTCGCGGACCACGGCCTGAGGTTCGGTTTCACCCGGATCGACCGCGCCCCCCGGCAGGTCGAAATAGGGCGGTTTGCCGGGCTTGGTCACCCGCACGACCGCGATCTCGCCGAGGGTGTTCTCGACGATGCCGAAGGCTGCGGGGCGGTCCAGATAGCTTAGCCCCGGCGCCGGCTGGCCGAACGCGAGCAAGGGGTCAGTCCTTGCCGTAGAGATCAGGCCACGGATCGGCCTTGCCGCTCTCGACGTCCGCCACGCTGATCTCCGGGCGATAGCCGATCTTGCCGTTGGCGCTTTCCCGCCAGGCTTCCGTCACCAGGTCACGCAGCGCGGTCGCGCCGGCCGCCAGGCGAGCCTGGGTGAAGGCCTTGCCGCGCGGATCGGTGTCGACCAGGGCGCCGGCCTTTTCCAGGGCATACAGCGGCTCTGTCTCTTTCCACGTCGTGGTCAGATAGCCGACGACCCGGGTCTCGATCGAGCAGGCGCAGTCCTTGTAGGCCGGCATCAGGGCCTTGACCTGGGCCTGGTCGCCGACAGCCTTGGCCAGAGGGCCTTCGAAGTTGAAATGGGTCGAGCGGGACTGGGTGTAGCCGTTGGGGTTGGGATAATCGCCCCAGCCATTGTAGTGGACCGACAGGTGCATCGGCTGGCTGGCGTCGCCCACATAGTGCGCCCAGACGCCCAGGTCGCGGATCAGCAGGTCCTCGCGGCGCTTCAGATCGGCGGCGTACCAGGCCTTCTTCATCGGATCCGTCGCCGACTTTTCGGCGGCCACCAGAATGCGCCAGTAGGTGAAGTCCTTCACCAGCTGCTGATAGCCGTCGATGATCGCGTAAGGCAGGTAGCCGGCCTTCCAGCTGTCGACGCCGGCGGCGCGCAGGGCCGTTTCGTAGTCGGCGCGGGTTCCCGGCATGGCCTCGACCGTGAACATCGGACCGCCGTACATCCGCCCCTGGTCGTCGACGTCCAGGAAGTGGGCGGCGTCGCGGTCATGGTCGTGGATCTTGCCAGAGCCCTTCGAGCGGTCCGGCTCGCGGGCATATTCGCCGATCGCCGCCACAGCCGTCGGGGTGCGCAGGAAGGCCGGCACGTCTGACGGCAGGCCCTGAACGGCCAGCACGCCCACCAGACGGTGGCCCGACGAGCCCCAGGCCAGAGCGGAATTGGCGGGCGCGGCGAGCGCCGCCCCGATAGCGAGAACCCTGAGGCTGGACGACAGGCGCGACATGGAAGCTCCGCGAAACGACTTAAAGACCCAGGGCGGCCTCGACCCGGCTGATCCAGGCCTGGACGGCGGGATACAGCGACAGATCGAACCCGCCTTCGTGGGCGACCCGGGTGTAGGCCACCAGCGCGATATCCGCCAGAGTGAGCTGTTCGCCCACGAGGTACGGCGTCTGTTTCAGCTGGGTTTCCAGGCGACACAGGGCGCTGTTCCCGCGCTCGAGCAGCTTGGCGTCCAGTTCGCTGACCGGCTTGCCCAGATAGGAGACCTGGAACCGCGCGACGGCGACATAGGGTTCGTGGCTGTACTGCTCCCAGAACAGCCATTCATACATCTTGGCGCGATCAAAGGCGTCAGACGGGATCAGCGCTGAACCCTCGGCCAAATGCAGCATGATGGCGTTCGACTGGGCCAGGGCCCGACCGTCGTCGAGGATCACCGCCGGAACCTGCCCTGCGGGGTTCAGGGCCAGGAATTCCGGCGTCCGCGACTGCGACTGCAGGATGTCGACTTCGATCCACGCGAACGGCAGGGCCAGTCGCTCGGCGGTCCACTTCACCTTCAGGCAGTTGCCCGATTTCGTGTCACCGTAGATGCGAAGGGTCATGAGTTCTCCTCCCGAGGGTTGTCACGCGGCCGTGATCGGACTATCCAGAGCCCAGCCCGACAGATACGCCGATAAGAGGATTCCCTCGATGCGTCGCACGCTCGCCGGAATTTTGGCCGTTATGGCCATGTCCACCGCTCTTCCCGCTTTCGCCGCCGGCTCGGACTCCGAGTCCGCGCCTGATCCGCTCGGCGACCTGATCACGGGCGCCTTGACGGGCACCATTCCGGGCACGCTCGAATACAAGATGCGGGCGACGCTGTATCACGCCGGCGCCAAGGGCATCCGCGGTCTGGACTCGCTGGGCTGCAAGGTCGTGGCGATGCGCACCGTCGCCGTCGACAAGACCGTCATCCCGCGCCGCACCGTGCTGTTCATCAAGGAAACCGTCGGCCTGCCCATGCCCGATGGCGGCACGCACGACGGCTACTGGTACGCCTCCGACGTCGGCGGCGCGATCAAGGGCCTGAAGCTGGACCTGTTCAGCGGCTCGGGCCGCGCATCGATGAACCCGCTGATGGGCCTGAACCTGAGCCACCTGTCGGTCAGCAAGGTCGGCGAGTTCAAGGGCTGCCCGCCGGAATAGGCCGGGCTTTACGGCGCAAGCCAGCGCCGCTTTTCCATCCCGATCCGTTGACGGCCGCTCTAGGCCGCCTGCATCTGCTGCTTGACGCGCTCGGCCAGGGTCTTGATGTCGATCGGCTTGGGCAGGAAGGTCACGCCCGTCTCGCCTTCCAGCAGGTCGCTGAACTCGGCCTCGGCATAGCCGCTGATGAACATCACCGGCGCATTGCCCAGATAGCCACGCGCCTTTTTCAGCAGGGTCGGTCCATCGATGCCGGGCATGATCACATCGCTGATCAGCAAGTCGATGGTGCCCGCATGGGCCTCGGCGATCAGCAGGGCTTCCTCACCGTCGCAGGCCTCCAGCACTTCATAGCCGCGAGCGCGCAGTAGGCGGGCGGCGACGCCGCGCACGGCGTCCTCGTCCTCGACGAACAGGATGCGGCCGGCGCCCGACAGGTCACGCGGCGGACGGGCCTTGACCGGCTGAGCGGCGACGGCGGCGGCCTCGGCGATGGCGGCGGCGGTCGGCACGTGGACCGGCAGGAAGATGCGGAAGGCCGCGCCCTCGTCCGGGCGGCTATGGACGTGGATCCAGCCGTCGCTCTGCTTGACGATGCCATAGACGGTGGCCAGGCCCAGGCCCGTGCCCTCGCCCACCGGCTTGGTGGTGAAGAACGGGTCGAAGATCTTGCCCATGACGTCGGGCGGAATGCCCGGACCGTCGTCGCTGACCTCGATGAAGGCGGTGTCGCCGTCGGCGCCCGGGAAGCCTAGAGCGACGGCTTCTTCCTGGGTCAGGCGGGCCGTGCGGATGCGCACGATGCCGCCGCCCTTGGCGGCGCGCACGGCGTCGCGGGCATTGACGGCCAGGTTCATGACCGCCGTCTCAAGCTGGCTCTTGTCGGCGCGAACCTGCGGCAGGTCACGGCCATAGTCGGTGATCAACTTGACGTCTTCGCGCAGCAGGCGGCGCAGCAGGACCTCGAATTCCGAGATCAGTTCGCCCAGATCCAGCACCTCGCGCTGCACGGTCTGCTTGCGCGAGAAGGCCAGCAGCTTGCGCACCAGATCGGCGGCGCGCACGCCCGTCTGACGGATCTCGTTGAGGCCCTCATACGACGGGTCGCCCACCGGGTGGCGATGCAGCAGCTCGTCCAGGCGCAGCTGGATGGCGGTCAGAAGGTTGTTGAAGTCGTGAGCGACGCCGCCGGCCAGCTGGCCGATGGCCTGCATCTTCTGGGCCTGGGCCAGCTGAAGCTCGATCTGCTTCTGCTCGGACACGTCGATCATGTAGGCGACCAGCCGCCCCTCGGCCCGATAGAGGTAGAGGTGGGCGATGCGGGTCGGGTCGCGCGACAGGCGCACCTCGAACGGCCCGGCCCTGCCCCCTGCCATGCGGGTCTCGGCCTCGGTGCGGGTGACCGGTTCGATCAGTTCGCCAAACAATACACCGGCCTTGGCGCCGGGGCCGGCCATGGCGGTCAGCGCCGGATTGGCCTCGAGAATGCGGGAATTGAAGGGATCCAGCCCCTCCAGCAGGGCGGCGCCGAACGGCGAGGCGCCGGAAAAGGCGTCCAGCGAACCGGGCGGCGGGGCCATGGCCGGGGCCAGGGACACGGGCGGCGCCTCGGCGGCGATGGTCTGGATGACGGCGGGCGGCGCCAGGCGGACCAGCAGACGGCCGCCGGCCAGGCGAGACACGGTGGCGACTCGGTCGGCGCCGTCGACGCGCAGAAGGCCCTCGGCCATCTCGCCCTTGCGGGCCCGGACCAGGGCCGCGAACAGGCCCGAGCCCGCCACGCCCTTGGGCAGTCGGCGCGCATCGCCCATGATCAGCCGCCAGGCGACATTGGCCGCCAGCAGACGCCCGTCGGCGGCGACCAGGGCGGTGGGTTCGTTCAAAGCGTCGATGAAGCCTTCGGCGGCGTCCAGGTCGCTCTCATGGTGGGCCGAGGCGCGAATGGCCACGAGGCCCAGAATGGCGACGCCGGCAACGCCGCCCAGCAGCAGCAACCCCGCCAGGGTGGCCGGTCCGGCGCGCAGGGCGGGAACCGCCGCCAGGCCTGCCGCAGCCACGAAAAAGATCGCCGCGCCCCAGATATAGGGGTCGAAGCGGCGGCGCGAGACGCCGGTATCAACAATGTCCTGGACGGGCATTTCGGCCATGGACGACTGCAATCCTTGTTCAAAGCCCGGTCGCGACTCAGCTTGAGCCGATCCGAGGATACTCTTTATGGAACGCAAGGTCAGAGGGCGTCTGAATTGCGCTTTAAAAACGGCCAATTAGAGCGGACGGGCCCGCGCCTTCGGCTTCTTGCCGTTCATGATGAAGCCGATGACCTTGGCCACAGCCTCGAAATGATCAGCCGGGATTTCTTCGTCGATCTCGACCGTCGCATACAGGGCGCGGGCCAGGGGCGCATCTTCCAGGACGGGCACGCCGTGCTCCTCGGCGACCGCGCGGATTTTCAGGGCCAGGTCGTCCATGCCCTTGGCCACGCACAGCGGCGCGGGCGTCTCGCCCGGCTCGTACTTCAGCGCCACGGCGTAGTGGGTCGGGTTCATGACCACCACCGTGGCCTTGGGCACCGCCTGCATCATCCGCTGGCGTGAACGCTGCATCTGGATCTGGCGGCGCTTGGCCTTGATGTGCGGGTCGCCGTCCGACTGCTTGTACTCGTCCTTGACCTCCTGAAGGGTCATGCGCATGCGCGTCATGAACCGCTGGCGTTGCCAGAACCAGTCAAAGCCTGCGGTCAGGATCAACAGCAGGATCACGGCGAAGAACAGCTTGGTCGCCAGCTTCATCGAGGCCGGGATCATATGGGACGGGTCCATCCCGACCATATTGACCACCTCGCTGGCATGAGGCTTGAGCACGTAATAGGCGATGATGCCGGTGGCGATGAACTTCAGCGCCGACTTGGCGAACTGCACCAGGCCGTCGATGCCGAACAGCCGCCCCATGCCCTTGATCAGATCCAGCTTCTTGAAATCGGGCTTGATCTTTTCCGGCGTCATCATGAAGCCGGTCTGGGCCACGTGGGCGATGAAGCCGAAGATCGCCGTGGTCAGCATGACCAGGACCAGCGGCGGCAAGGCCGCCATGATGGCCTGGCGAGCGATGATAACCGCCCCGCCGCTGCTCAGATCCATCTGGCCGGCATAGGCCAGGAACGGCACCAGCGCCGCCGACAGATCGCGCGTCAGCCAGCCGCCGGCCATCAGGATCACCGCGACGGCGCCGATCAGCGAGGCCAGCTGGGGAACGTCCGCGCTCTTGGCGACGTCGCCCTTGGCCTTGGCGTCCGACAGCTTCTTGGCTGATGGTTCTTCTGTTTTCGAGTCGTTGTCTGTGTCTTCCGCCATGGTCCGCCCCTAGTTGAAGATCAGGAGGAGGTCGCGGTAGCGGTCGGTCCAGACCATGGCGATGCCGCCAAGGCTGAGGGCCAGCAGAGACAGGCCCAGGATCACGCTGAGCGGCGAGGCCACAAAGAAGATCTGGAACGACGGCATGACCCGCCCCACCAGACCGACGGCCAGATTGAACACCAGCGAGAATACGATCACCGGGGCGGCCAGCTGGATGCCCAGGGAAAAACTTTCAGCCACGGTGCGCACCGCCAGGGTGGCGGCGTCCTGCACCGGCACGGCGCGGCTGAACGGGAACAGGTCGTATGACTTGACGATCGCCCCGATGAACAGGTGATGCAGGTCAGTGGCCATGATCAGGGTCAGACCCAGCATCGACAGAAACGTCGCCACCGCCGTGCTGGACTGCCCCATCGACGGGTTTGTGGTCTGGGCGAACGACAGGGTCGTCTGCATCGAGATCACTTCGCCGGCCGTCGACATGGCGGTGAAGAACAGCTTCAGCACCGAGCCGATCATCAGGCCGATCAGGATCTCGTGGATCACCTGGCCCCACAGGCCGCCGACCGACGTCGGCACACCCGGGACGGTGTTCTGGAGCAGCGGCGTCAGCAGCATCGACATCAGCAGGGCAAAACCCAGACGAACGCGCGGCGGCACCGAGTCGTCGCCGATGCCGGGCATCAGCATGACCATGGCCCCGACCCGCGCAAAAACGAGGCCGGCGACATAGACCTGGGCGGCTGTCGCGTAGGAGTCCAAGCGGCCCTCGCCTCCCCTACATGCCGGCGATGCGGGCGGCGATCTGGCGCATGAAGCCGGCCATCAGGGCCCCCATCAGCGGCAGGAAGATCAGCAGGGACACGAAGATGGCCACGATCTTGGGCGCATAGACCAGGGTGGCTTCCTGGATCTGGGTCAGGGCCTGGAACAGGCCGATGGCCACGCCGACCACCAGACCCACGATCAGCACGGGCGCGCAAAGCTGAAGGGTCAGCCAGATCGCATCGCGACCGACATCAAGAACTTCGGCGCCGGTCATCCAAAAGCCTCGTGAAAGCGAGCCGAACAGGGCTCAGAATCGAGGCTTCAACATGCGTCGAGTATGGTTAACAGGGCGTTAGGAGTTGAGGATGCGGAGGCCGGGACGGCGACCGCGACGCTGCGCCGCAAGCCGCCGAACATCGGTCAGATCAGCGGATCCGGATCCGCACCGGCACCTGGACATAAGACCCGGCGCGGCTCTTGCCGTCGGGGCCCAGCAGGTCGACCTGAAACTGGGCGGCCATCTTCAGGGCGGCGTCGCCGACGCCCAGTTCCGGCGAGCTCTCGCCTTCGACGGTGCAGGCGGTCAGGTGGCCGTCGTCCTTGACCAGGCAGTTGAGGATAGCGACGGCTTCGCGCGGCTGCGACGCCGGGATCAGGAGGTCGGTGTCGGCCTTGGCCGGCGCGGCGTTGGAAAGAGCGGCGGCGAGAACAAGCGAAGCAATCACGATTTCGTCCCTGTTAATTCTTGATCCGCTGCGTCGCCTGGGCGACGCGCCGACCTTTGTTTCGACGGGGCGACCCTGCCGCCCCCTTTGTCCCGATCCGGGTCAGTGGGCGTGAGCCGCCTTCAAGCGTTGCAGTCCCTGTGCCGCCAGATCGGTCAGCGACCGCAGGCCAAGCTCGGAGAACACATCGAAGGCGCAGGCCAGGGCCACGGCCGCCCGGTCCAGCCGCCCGTCGTCGCGGCCGGTGATCTCGACCCGGGCCTCGTAAAGCCGGGCCAGATTCATCTGGGCCACGGCCCAGGAGGCCGGATCGCGTCCGCCGGGCTGGGCGGAAAGCTCGGTCTTGAACGCCATCTCGGCGGCGTCCAGCACCGCCAGATCGGCGGTCAGTTCGGCGCAGCGCGCCAGGCTGAGCGCGCGGTTGTTGGCGACCACGGCGCGCAGGGCCAGGGCCGGCTGGACCTTCAGCACCTGGGTGGCGCGGTCATAGCAGGTCACCGCCTGTTCGAAGGCGCGGTCCGAGGTCGTGGCCTCGCCCACAGACTGCAGACCGGCGCCGAGCGCGGCCTGGGCGCGGGCCCAGTCCATCGGGCTGTGGTCCATCGACAGCGGCTCCAGCGCGGCGGTCAGGGCCTCGACGCCATCGGCGATCTGGGCCAGCTCGCCGTCCAGCTCGCCCAGTTGCACCAGGGCCGAGCCGCGCAGGCCTTCCAGCCGCGACCAGGTCAGGGGTTCGAAATCAGGATCCAGGGCGGCGGCCGCGGCCGTGGCCTCGGTGATCGCCAGCTGGGTCAGGGCGCGATCCTTCAGGCGCGCGCCGCAGATCAGGATCAGTTCGATCCGCGCGGCGCGCTGCTCGGCCAGCAGCAGTCGGGCCGAACCGCCCTTGACGCGCTTGGCGGCGGCCAGGGCGCGCAGCGGGGCGTCATAGCCCTGCACAGCCGCCAGGGCGCGATCGATATTGTTCTCGGCCAGGCCCGCGCGGCCATCGAGACCCGCGACCAGGGCCATGGCCAGGCCGCAGCGCTGTCCCGGCGCCGTGCGCGCCAGGGTCAGGGCCGCGCCGGCGGCGGCGTTCAGCCCCTCGTCGCCGAACAGATCGGCGCCCAGAATGGCCAGGACGGCCTGCTCGCATCGGGTCGAGGCCAGGGCCTCCAGGCGACGTTCGCTTTCGAAGATCTTGCCGGCGGCCTCGGCGTGCGAGGCGGCCTTGCGCAGGGCTGCAGCGTCACCGGATCGGCGGGCCAGCTCGCGCCAGACCACGGCGGCCTCAAACAGGCGCGCGCCACGATCCTTGGTTCCAATGCGCCCCGCCGCCACATCGGCCGAGCGCGCCTCGTTGGTCAGCAGTCTTATATCGAGAAGCTCGAGCAGCGAGGTGTCGCCGCCCGTCAGGCCCTCGCGATACGAAGCCGCCTTGGACTCCGCTCCGGCATCGACGCCGAAGAGACGTTTCAGATCACGACCGAACTCGAACATCGACGCGCATCTCCGCACACGGACCGTCCCACACCGGGACGTCCGGCAAGGGTTCAACGCATCAGGAGCAAAGCCGGAGCCAAGAGACTTAACAAGTGGTTAATAGGTGTTTACGGCGCGTTAACCATAAATAGTCGGGGACGCTCGTGAAAACACGCCAAGACCCGCAAATTCAATGGGTTTTGACCCATTCTGGCACATTTCTTGCTACCGCTCCCACAGGTAGGGTCGCGTCGCAAACCCATGGCGTTAGAACATTGTTCACCATTGCAAAGATGACGTTAACCATCAAACTTAAGAAGCTGTTTACCCTTCGTTCCACAGCGAGCGCGCGCCAGAACGGGTCCGAGCATGGCAGGCCCTGAGCCGCCCCCTCCCCTTCCCCACGAAACGCGCTAGAAATCCGGCTCCAGCGCGAGGGAGCCCGCCATGACCGTCATTCTGTGGACCGCCAGCCTGTGCCGCTCGGACCCTGGCTATGGCGGCTGGTCCTTCGTGCGGCGGCTGGAGGGCGTGAGCGGCCCCGAAGCGATCAAGGGCGCGGCCGGCGGCGAACGGCGGACCAGCGGCGCCCGCATGTCGCTGATCGCCTTGACCGAGGCCCTGGCCAGCCTCACGGATCAGCCCGCCAATGCCGCTGTGACCCTGTATTTCGAAGATCGCGCCCTCGCGACCGAACTGGTCAGCGCCGATGGCGCCTATGCCACGGCCGAGCCCGAGGCCTGGGCGGCCGCCCGAGCGGCCGTCGCCGCCCGCCCCGTTCTGAACCTCGCGCCCCTGCCCGCCAACGCGCCGGCCGCCGGCTTTCTGGCCGCCTGGGCCGATTTCGGCCTCGACACCGCCAAGACGCGCGGCAGCTTCAAGGCCGCGATCCCCAAGCCCAACCTGCTGAAGTTCCCGGGTTAGACAACGAGCACAGGTTCGCATCCTCGCCGGATTTCACCGGCGAGATTGGGGAGGCGGCGGAGCGTCCGGGCCAGGCCCGGATGAGGGTGTAGAGGAGTACCGTTTCGGCCGTGGCCGGAGCGCTCCGCGCGATCGTTATCCGATGAGCCCTCGGGGCGCGGGGTTTTAACCCGCTCCCGATCAGAGGCCCCAGGCGGGCGGAGGGGAAGCGACCCCTCCGGACCGCGCGGGCGATTTCAGCCCGCGCCTGGAGCGCCTTGCCGGGCGTCGCCAAAGGGCGTTCCCGGCGGTCCGGATCCGGCTTCATCACGTTCGGCACCCGCAGGACCGATCCGCTCCGCCAGACCCCGCCGGGCCTTCGACGACGGCCGACGGGCGCGACCCGCACAACCGCCCCCGCCACCCGTCAGGTCGCCAGCTGGACGGCCTCCCCAGTGGCGGGACAAGAGTGATTATGCTGGAGGTTTTCAGGGGGCTGCGTCGATTTTCGATCGTGACGCTAGGTGCGGCGGTTAGGGCATTGAATTTGCTGGGGCGGAGGGACGATTATCCCCGTGCGGGCGCGGGGATAGACGGTCGGCAGAAGCCCGCTCAAAGCAAGGACTTCGAAAGGGTCCGCACTCCGGACCGCTCTCGCTAGCCCAGCCCGCCGGCGATCAGGTCGGCTGTCGCCGGATTGCACGCGAACGGGATGTCGGCCAGCGTCGCCATCCGGATCAGAGCCTTCACATCCACGTCGTGCGGCTGCGGCGACAGCGGATCGACGAAGAAGATCAGCACATCCAGCCGCCCTTCGGCGATCAGCGCGCCCAACTGCAGATCGCCCCCCAGAGGGCCGCTCTTCAGGCGTGTCAGGTTCAGGTCGGGCAAGGCTTCGAGGATACGGCCGCCGGTTGTGCCGGTGGCGTAGAGCGTCTTGCCGGCCAGAAAGTCAGCGTGCGCCATCGCCCAGTCGACCAGGGCGGCCTTGCGGTCGTCGTGGGCAACCAGGCCGATGGACGGGCGCGCGCTCACCCCCGCTCCCGCGTCCGCTCGAACCGAACCTTGGGGAAACGCTCCGTGACATAGCCGATCTCCCAGGACGACTTGCCCAGGAACACCGGCTGGTCGTCGATGTCGGTGGCCATGGCGGTCTTGTGCTTGTCCTGGAAGTCCTCGACGTCGGCCCGCGTACCGCTGATCCAGCGGGCTTCGGCATAGGGGCTGGGCTCGAAGATCACGTCGAGGGCGTATTCGCCGCCCAGGCGGTCGGCCATGACCTCGAACTGCAGCTGGCCCACGGCGCCGACGATGAAGTCCGAGCTGCCCAGCATGGGGCGGAACAGCTGGGTGACGCCTTCCTCGGCCAGGCCTTCCAGCGCCTTCTTCAGGTGCTTGGCCTTCAGCGGATCCTTGACCCGCACGCGGCGCAGGATTTCCGGGGCGAAGTTGGGCAGGCCGGCGAAACGCAGGGTCCCGCTTTCGCTGAGGCTGTCGCCCACCCGCAGAACGCCGTGGTTGGGGATGCCGATCACGTCGCCGGCATAGGCGTCCTCGGCCAGTTCGCGGTCGCTGGCGAAGAACATCACCGGGGCGTTGACGCTCATCGACTTGCCGGTGTTCTGGGCCTTCAGCTTCATGCCGCGCGTGAAGCGGCCGCTGGTCAGGCGCAGGAAGGCGATCCGGTCGCGGTGATTGGGGTCCATATTGGCCTGGACCTTGAACACAAAGCCCGAGACCTCGGCGTCGCCGGGCGCGACATGGGTCTCGACGCCGGCGCGCATGGCCCGGGCCGGATGCGGCGGCGGGGCATAGGCGCCGATGCCGGCCAGCAGTTCGGCCACGCCGAAGTGGCGCAGGGCCGAGCCGAAGAACACCGGGGTCATGTGCCCCTCGAGGAAGCTCTTCACATCGAACGGCTTGGCGGCTTCGGACACCAGCATCGCGCCCTCCTCGACCTCGGCCTGTTCCTCGGGCTCGAGGAAGCGGCTGATGGCGTTGGACTTCAGGGCGACCGGCGCGGGATGGCCATCGTCGTCAGTCGAGCTTTTCTTGGCATAGGGGATGAAGGTCTGCTTGCGCAGGTCCAGCATGCCCTTGAAACGTCCGCCCGAGCCGGCCGGCCAATAGAGCGGCGCGGGGTCGAGGGCCAGCTTGGACGACACCTCGTCCAGCAGCTCGAACGGGTCCTGGGCCTCGCGGTCCATCTTGTTGATGAAGGTGATGATCGGGATGTCGCGCAGGCGGCACACCTCGAACAGCTTCAGGGTCTGGGGCTCGATGCCCTTGGCGGCGTCCAGCACCATGATCGCCGCGTCGGCGGCTGTCAGGGTGCGATAGGTGTCTTCCGAAAAGTCTTCGTGGCCGGGGGTGTCGAGCAGGTTGAACATCAGACCGTCGTGGTCGAACGTCATCACCGAGGCCGACACCGAGATCCCGCGCTCCCGCTCGATCTTCATCCAGTCCGACTGGGTTCGCCGCGTCTGGCCGCGCGCCCGCACCGCGCCGGCCGCGCGGATCGCGCCCCCGGCCAGCAGCAGGTTTTCGGTCAGGGTCGTCTTGCCGGCGTCAGGGTGACTGATGATGGCGAAGGTGCGCCGGCGGGCGGCCTGGGCGGCGGGGGAAGTGCTCATGGCGCGGAACTAGCCGTCCGGGCTCGATTTGTCACCTTCCGGCTGAGGGCGGGCCTGACGGCCCGCCCTCTTTTCGGATTTAGAACGCCACCGCCAAGCGCGCGTAGTAGAGCCCGCCGTCGGTGTCATAGACGGCGTTGCGCGAATAGATCAGGCCGCGCGAGGCCTGGAACGTCGCCTCGTCGGGATAGGTGTCGAACAGGTTCTCGGCCCCCACCGTCAGCTTCAGCGCATCGGTGATCTGGGCGCTGGCCGACAGGTCGACGAAGGTCTTGCCGCCGAACACCTGGATCAGGTTGGCCGTGCCGTTGAGCTGGGCGTCGGTCCATTCGCCGGTGTAGCGCACCCGCGCCATGACGCTGTAGCGGCCCTTGCCATAGTCGAAGGTCAGGTTGCCGGCATAGTCGGGCAGGCTGTCTTCGATGTTGATCCGCGCGAGGGTGCTGATCTGGGCGGCATTGGCGCGGCGCACCTGAGTGTCGTTCCAGTTCACGGCGCCGGTCACGCCGACCTTGCCGCCCAGCCAGTCGCCCTTCCAGGCGGCCACGGCGTCCAGACCCTGGGTGCGGGTGTCGAAGGCGTTGGTGAAATAGGACACCGTCGTCAGGCTGTCGGCGCCGGGCACGCCCAGGGCCAGAAGTTGCGCCTTGATGGCCGGCGTGACCGTAAAGCCCTGCGACGAGGCGAAGCGGTTGTCGACGTCGATCCGGTAGTAGTCGAGCGAGGCGGTAAAGCCGGCCCGGCGATAGACCGCGCCGAGGGCCAGGTTGGTCGACTCTTCCGGCTGCAACGGCTTGGCGCCGAAGAACACCGCCACAGGATTGGTGGTGGCCAGACGACCCGCGGTGAACAGCTGCAGGGTCGTGGTGTTCAGCCCCTGCGAGGTGCGGGTGCTGTAGATCTGGCCCGGCGTCGGGGCGCGGAAGCCGGTCGAGACCGCCCCGCGCAGGGCGAAGTCCGGGGTGACCTCGTAGCGCGCCGTGATCTTGCCGTCGGTGGTCGACCCGAACTCCGAAAAGTCCTCGTGGCGGACGGCGATGGCGGCGGTGAGCTTGTCGGTGATCGGCAGGTCGAGATCGACATAGCCGGCATAGCTGGTCTGATCCCACGATCCGGCCTGGCTGGGGCTATAGCCCGGGAAGCCGTTGGAGCCGCTGGGCAGACCGCTGGCCGCGCCGGGGCCGACATCCCACGAATAGCGCTCACCGGCCTCGATCTCATAGGTCTCGGTGCGCGCTTCCAGACCCATGGCCAGGTTGGCCGGCTGGGCCAGGAATGACCAGGCCAGCGGGCGGGTGACGTCGAAATTGAGGGTCTTTTCTTCCTGGATCAGCGCGCCGGCGTCAAAAGCGGACGGTGAGTTGGGGCCGAACGAGGCGTTGATGCTGTTTTCCAGCCGGTAATTGATCTCGTCGCGGCCAAAGCCGGCGCCGAGATCCCAGTGATAGGCTCCCAGATCGCCGCGCACCCCGCCATTGACCTGATAGTCGGTCTCGTCCTGGCCAAACCTTGGCGAGAAGCCGGTCGGGTACAGGGTTTTGAGGGTCCAGCCCGGAAACGCCGTGCTGGCGCGATACGAGCTGTCGGTCGCCGGATTGCGCCAGTTGAAATCGGTGACGCCCGAGCTGTCGGTATAGGTCGCGAAGCCATAGGCCTCGATCGCTTCGGAGAGCGGCGCAGCCGCGTTCAGCGTACCGCGCCAGGCGGTGCGGTCGGGCTGACCCCAGCGCTGGACGGGGTTGGGCACATTGAGGGTCGGGTTGGCGGCCTGGAAGGCGATGGCGTCGGGACGCTGGCGAGTGCGCGAGGTGGCCTCGGCGTCGGTATAGTCCAGCCCGGCGACCAGATAGCCCTCCTGGCCCAGCTTGACGCCGTAGCGGCCGCCGACCTCGAGCTTGGCCCCGTCGCCTTCATAATACTGGCTGGTCTGGGCGAAGCCGCTGAAACCCAGTCGGTCGCTGAGAATGATGTTGATGACGCCGGCGATGGCGTCGGAGCCGTATTGCGCCGAGGCCCCGTCGCGAAGGACCTCGATCCGCTCCATGCCGCTGGCGGCGAACTGGGCCATGTCGACGCCCTGCTGGCCGCGACCGCCCAGGGCGGCCGAACGGTGCCGGCGCTTGCCGTTGACCATCACCAGGGTCTGGTCGGGGGACAGGCCGCGCAGGGTGGCGGGCCGCACGAAGGCCTGGCCATCGGCGGCGGGCAGGCGCTGGACATTGAACGACGGCGTCGTGGCCTGCAGCTTGTTCATGATTTCGTCGGAAGCGATGCTTTCCAGCGCCTCGCGCGACACCACATCGACCGGGGCGGCCGACTCGAAGGCGGTGCGGTTGGTCCGTCGGGTGCCCGTAACCACCACAGCCTCGATCTCGGTGACCACGGCGCCCTGGGCGGCGACAGCGGGCGCCTGGGCCCAGGCGGGCGTGGCGATGGCCAGGGCCAGACCGGTCCAGGCGGCGGAATTCATAAGCGTCATGAGTCGGCGAGCCCCGTTTGTTACTGGGGCCGGGCATATAAAGCGGGCATGACCGCCACGCGACAGGCCGGTAGTGCTTAAATGACGATCACCTGCGCGCGTCTGCGACCGACCTTTTCACCCGCGCCGTTGCGACCGGACACCGCCCGACGCGGCGACAAATGGCCCCCTTTCCCTGCAGGGGGATTGGAGTCATGCTCCAGTGATAAGGAACGTGTCACCCATTGAGAGTGGCCGGCCAGATGAGGAAACAAAGATGGCCCTCTGGGAAGAGCCTCGCGGTTCACGCGGCCCACGCGCCGAAGCCAGCGTGCTGTGCATGACAATCACGATCGGCGGACTTGTCGCCGCCGCCGTCGCCCTAAAGTGGTTGATCGCCCTGGTCCTGTAGGGGCCTGGCGGAAAATCAGGCGGCCAGGCGACGCCAGACCTGGCGATCGGCCTCGACATTGGTCAGAGAGCCCGCCTTCTGGCGCGTCATCAGCGCGCTCATGACCTCGATGCCGATCTGCGCGTAGCGAACCTGCACCTGGTCGACCAGGCAGCCGCGCCCGGGCGCGACGAACAGGGCGGCATTGACCTCAGGAGCCTTGGAAATGATCAGCGAGGCCAGTCGCTGGCTCCGCTCGGGATCCTTGATGTGCAGCAGCGGCTCTTCCGCATACAGCTCCCGGCCCAGTTCGCTGACGTAGTTCAACGACAGCTTCGCGAAACGGTCATGCGCCATCGGCGGGGCCAGATCGGCCACATCGAAGCTGAAAACGACATCGTTCATCAGGAAAAGCATGGCGAGGCGGGGGAAATCTCTGAGAGTGACTGGACACGCAGAGAATGCCGCACCGAGCTTTAAGTCCGGTGTAGGAGTGCGGTTAACGGGCCGTAGAAGTTGAGCCCTCCACAGCCCGGTTCGCCGCGCGAAGAGCGCTTCAGCTACTCATCCACGGCCTCGGTCAGGAAATGACGCCCGTCACGATCCTCGATCTCGATCACCCAGAGGTCAGGATCGATGCGCGCCGCGCGCTGCGCATAGGCGTCCAGATCCGGCTCGAAATCCGACTTGGTCGGCTGCATCCAGAAGCGCTCGCCGTCGCCTCGCGTCGCCTCGGCGAACAGCCGGGCCTTGTTTTCGCGGCGATCGACGGCCTTGACCAGCACCGCGCCGGCCTTGGCGTCGCCCTTGCGGGCCACGGTGGCGAAGGCCCCGCCCAGTTCGGCGCGGCGGATCAGCGCGCTCACCCAGATATCCGTCGACAACAGCATGCTAACCGAACCGCAACCACGAGGGCCCTAGGGTGGCCCTTCAAGTCTCGAAGCATACGAGAAAACGACGCTGATGAACCTTCTTAAAGGTCGCACGGCGCGGTGGATGGGGTTCCTGGCCGGCGCGGTGTGTCTCGCATCGCCCGGCCCCCTGCTTGCCGCCAACGCCGCCGACCAGCTCTACGAGCGCACCCTGATGACGGCCGCAGACGGCCGTTGCCGACTGTTCGCGCCCGCTGTCGGCTCGGCGCTCGATGCGGCGCGAGCCCAGGCGCGCGGCGCAACCCTGCGCTCGGGCGCCACCCAGGGCCAGGTCGAGGCGCTGGAAAGCCGCGCTCGATCCAAGGCCGCCTCGGCCGGCTGCAAGTCCAAGGATCTGACCACCGCCGCTGATCGGGTTCGCGGGGCCTTTGAGGCCTATGCCACCCTGCAGAAGATGACCTATCCGGGCGATGTTGCGACCTGGCAGGCCGACCGCCCCGTCTCGGCGACCTTCCCGGTCTGGCGCCTGTCGCAGCCCAGCAATTTCGGCCCCGACCGCCTGATCTTCGGCCTGGCCGGCCGCGCCAAGGCGGTGACGGCCGTGGCGACCTTCGCCGACGGCGCCCAGCCCTATGCGGCCCGCGTGGTGATGCGCGACCCGGCCCGCACCCAGGGCCCCTATATCGACGCCCGCGGCGGCCGCAGCCTGTCAGCCAAGGTCGCGCCGCGCTCGGCCAGCCAGGTGTTCAACGCCGAAACCCGCGAACAGGCGGCCCTGACCCTGCTGCCGACCGGCGCCAAGACCGGGATGGGCTTCCGCTTCCCGGTCGCGACGGCCGACGCCCTGTCGCTGCTCGACCCGCGCGAGGCCGTGACCATCGAGTTCACCTTCGCCGGCCGCAATGGCGGCGACGTGGTCCGCAAGGCCTATGTCGAGGTCGGGGACTTCGCGGCGGGACGGGCGTTCTTGCGATAGCTACCGCGGCGCGAACGCGATGACATTGTCGCCCAGGCTGGCCGGCGGCTCGGGCTCCGGCGCCGGCGCGGCGGCTTCCGGCTTGGACGGCGGCTCGGACGGCGGGGTCGGGGCCTTCAGCGGGGCCAGCAACACCGGCAGGCGCACCGAAACGCTGGTGCCCGCGCCCATCCGGCTTTCGATATGCATCTCGCCGCCATGCAGCTTGGCGAAGGCGCGCACCAGAGACAGGCCCAGCCCCGTGCCCATGGCGCGCTGGTCGGCGCCGCCGGCCTGCTCGTAGGGACGGCCCAGGCGCTCCAGATCTTCCGGGCTGATGCCGACGCCGGTGTCGGCGACCACGATTTCCAGCACCCCGTCATAGCCGTCGGCCGTGACCGTCACCTGGCCGCCGCGCGGGGTGAACTTCAGGGCGTTGGAGATCAGGTTCAGGACGATCTGCTTCAGCGCCCGGCGGTCGGCGTCGACTTCCAGGTCATTAGGCGGCAGCACGCCGCGCAGCTGAACGCCGGCCCCGTCAGCCTGGACGCGCATCAGCCGCATCGCCGCTGTCATCGCCTCGCGGGCGTCGAACACGCCGCGCGACAGCTCGAAGCGCTCGGCTTCGATCTTCGACATGTCCAGCACGTCGTTGATCAGGTCCAGCAGGTGACCGCCGCTCTCGTGGATCAGTTCGGCATATTCGCCGTACCGGTCGGTCAGCGGGCCAAACATCCGCGAGCGCATGATGTCCGAGAAGCCCATGATGGCGTTCAGCGGCGTGCGAAGTTCGTGGCTCATATTGGCCAGAAAACGGGCGCGGCCGGCGGCCAGGGCCTCGGCGTCCGAACGGGCGCGATCCAGGCTGGACTCGCGATTGCGCTCCACAGTCACGTCGCGCAGCAGACCCACCAGCAGCACCGGCGAGGCGCGCTGCAGGTCCAGGGCCACGATCCGCTCCACGCCCAGGGCGGGGCTGAAGGTCAGGCTGACCTGGCCCTCGCGGAAGGCCTGGGCGATGGCCCCGCCCACGCGCTGGCGGTCGTTGGGCGCAGCGGCGCCGGCCAGGCCGCGATTGACGATGTCGGCGATGGTCACGCCCGGCGGCGGCGAGCCGCGCACCGCAGTGACCTGACCCTTGGTGGTCACGGCGATGGCCAGTTGCGGCAGGCCGTCCAGCATGACCTCCAGAGCCGCCATCTCGGCGCTGTGGCGAACATCGCGCGCGCCGAACCGACGGTGGCCGAGCAGCAGGCCTGAGGCCAGGCCAAGCCCGGTGGTGGTCAGGGCCAGGAAGCCGAGGATGAAGGACAGGGCGCCGGTCGGCGCTGCAGGGGCCAGACCCGAAAGCTGGGTCAAGGCCGCCACGCTGCCGCCGATCAGCGACAGGGCCGCGCCTTCGGCCAGGCGGCGCGAGGAGGTCAGGGTCGAGGCGGCGGCCACCGGGGCCAGGCACCAGGCGGCCATGGCGCCCGAGACACCGCCGGTCAGCACGGCTGCGGCAGATCCGCCCACAGCCCACAAAACCAGCAGGATCGACTGAACGCGATCGTCTTCCTTGGTGCTTTCGCCCGGCAAGGGCAGCGACAGAAGGGCCGGCGCGGCGCCCGCCAGGAACGCCGCCCAGACAGGCCAACTGAACTCGCCGGGCAGGAAAACCGTGGTGAAAGCCGCCACGCCGATCGCCGCCAGCCAGCCCAAACGCCATAGGCGCGCAGGGCCTAGGCCGCGCGAGACGCGCGCAGGCCGCTTGAACGGGTCCGGTAGCAGTTCGAATTCCAAACCGGGCGACATCTTTCATTGCGGCGCCGAGAAGCGCCGTCGCCAAACCTTAACGCGCCTTGGACCTTCCCTCCAGACCACTCAATCCTCGAGCGATCATTCGCGGTGGAGGGCCTGTGGACGGAAACGGAATAGTAAGCGCCTTGAGGCATTCTTCGAGACTGCGCCAATGCGGACAGAACGTCCGGGAGCCTATCGCATGCCAGAACCGGCGTCTCTCGACGCATCGCCCCTGTACGACGCAACGACCGCGCGACGGACAGCGGCACATGCGCGTCGCCGGGCCGCGCTGGACGATCGCAAGCGCTCGTTCCTGCGCATGGTGAGCCACGAGCTTCGCACGCCGCTCAACGCGGTGATCGGCTTTTCCGAGATCCTGTCGCGCGAACTCTACGGCCCCCTGGGTTCGCCCCAGTACCTCGAATACGCAAGGATCGTGCACGACAGCGGTCTGAAGCTGCTGAAACTGGTCAACCAGATCGTCGAGATCGCGCGCCTGGAAGGTCACGTCACCGATCTGGACCTCGCCTCCGAGGGCCTGGATGAGGCCATCGAGGATGTGGTGGACCAGTTGAAGGCCGAGATCGCCCTGCGTCAGATAAAGGTCACGGTTCCCGGCGCGGGGAGCCTGCCCTTCGTGCTGGCCGACAGCCGGGGCTTGCGAACCATGCTGGCCAACCTGCTGCAAAACGCCGTCAGCCATTCGCCGGTGGGCAGTGAGGTCTGCATCTATGCCCAGGCCCTGCCAGGCGGCATGGTCGAAATCGCCATCGCCGACCAGGGGCCGGGTGTCGAGCCCGAAGAGCTGCCACGCCTGCTGCGGCCCTTCGAGCAGGGCGGCTCCACCCTGACCCGAACCAGCGAAGGCGCCGGCCTTGGCCTGCCGATCGTGGATCTTCTGGCCCGGGCGATGGGTGGGATGCTGCGCCTGACATCGCATCCGGGCGCGGGCCTGACCGCTCAGGTCGCTCTGGTCGAAGCCTGAGGCTTGCCAGCGGCTGGCCGCGCCCCTAACTGGCGGCCATGACACGCCCCATAGACGCCGCCCTCACGGAACTCGCCGACGAGTTCGAACTGCTGGGGGACTGGGAAGAGCGCTATCGCTATGTGATCGAGCTTGGCCGCGACCTGGCGCCGCTCAGCGACGCCGAGCGCTCGGAAGCCAACAAGGTGCGCGGCTGCGCCAGCCAGGTGTGGCTGGTCACCGAGCCAAAAGATGACGGTTCGATCGCGTTTCGCGGCGACAGCGACGCCCATATCGTCAGCGGTCTGATCGCGATCCTGCTGCGGCTCTATTCGGGCCAGCCGGCCGGCGACATCGCGGCCTTTGACGCCAAGGCGGCCCTGGACAGGCTTGGCCTGTCAGAGGCCTTGTCCTCGCAGCGTTCGAACGGGCTCAAGGCCATGGTGGCCCGCATCCAGCGCGACGCCCAGGCCGTGCTGGGCTAGAGCATCGCGCGGAAAAGTGGACGCCGGCTTTCCGCAAAAGCGATGCGAAAACAAAAAGCTAGAGCGGTGCGTGCGATTCACTTTTCGCGCGCACCGCTCTAGCCGCGCCGAACGGGTTTGACGCCTAGAAGAAGCCCGCGCGATTGCCGATGAACAGGATCGCGACCACCACCAGGAGAAGCTGGATGATCCAGTTGACTGGCGACGGAATGGGCGACCGCTGCACGACGTAAAGGGCAAGTCCGAGGAGGACCAGGGCGATGATGACGACGATCAGGATGCTCATGCCAGCTTAACCGCCCAGGCGAATGTTCGTTCCACTGATGCTTGAGACCCCGGCCGCAATTTCCTATGCCCTCAATCCGATGACGACAGAGACCCAAGCCTTCCGCGTGGCCGCCCTGTACCGCTTCACGCAGTTCGACGATCCGGCGGCCCTGCAGGGCCCTCTGGCCAGAGCCTGCTGCGAGGTCGGCGTCAAAGGCACCCTGCTGCTGGCGCGGGAGGGGATCAACGGCACCATCGCCGGAACCGACGCGGCCATCGAGAGCGTGCTGGCCCATATCCGCGCCCTGCCCGGCTGCGCCGACCTGACGCCCAAGACCGCCTGGGCCGACCACATGCCCTTCCATCGCATGAAGGTGCGGCTGAAGAAGGAGATCGTCACCCTGGGCCTTCCGGACCTGGATCCCGCCGCCAATGCCGGGACCTATGTCGAGCCCCGTGACTGGAACAGCCTGATCGCCGATCCCGACGTGTTGGTGATCGACACCCGCAATGACTACGAGGTCGCCATCGGCGCCTTCGCGCGCGCGGTCGATCCGCAGACCACCAGCTTTTCGGCCTTTCCCGACTGGTTCCGCGACTACCGACAGGACCTGGAAGCCCAACGCGGGCCAGACGCGCCACCGCTCAAGGTGGCCATGTACTGCACCGGCGGGATCCGCTGCGAAAAGTCGACGGCCTTCCTGAAGTCGGAGGGTATCGAGGAGGTCTTCCACCTGAAGGGCGGCATCCTCGACTATCTGGAACAGGTTCCTGAGCCTGAAAGCCTGTGGCGCGGCGAATGCTTCGTGTTCGACGAGCGCGTCGCGGTCGGTCATGGTCTGTCGCCCGGAACCCATGGCCTGTGCCGGGGATGCCGCCGGCCGGTCAGTCCCGAACAGCAGGCCTCGCCGCTCTATGTCGAGGGCGTCGCCTGCCCCGCCTGCCATGACGAACGCGACGAGGCCAGCCGAGCCCGCTACGCCGAGCGCCACAGGCAGGTCGCACGGGCCCGGCAACTGGGCATCGCCCACGTCGGGGCCAAACGGGAAACCGGCGAAGACTGAGCAAGGCGAGGGATCGCCCGGTCGATCATCGCGTTATCGGAGGCAACCCCAGCCAGGAGCCTCCCCATGGTCGCCTACGACTCCCTCGATGGCGCGACGCCGCCCGTCGCCAAGCGCTCGCACGCCGTCAGCAGGATCTCCAGCCTGCTTGGCCACAAGACCGCTGACGCCGGCCTCGCCCCCGTCGCCCCGGCCCCCGACTACGCCCTGACGCCCGACCCGCACGGCAAGGTCACCCTGGCGGGCAAGACGGTTCCGCTGGCCCTGGCGCTGCTGGGCGCCGGCGTGGCCGCCGTTCTGCTGATCAACCCGCGCACCCGTGGCCCGATGATCGCGGCCGCGACCACGGCCTGGGGATTTCTGGGCAAGAAGCTCGGCTGAGCGCAACCGCCCTCTCCCCCGCCGCGTTAGCTGATCTCATTCCCAAGGACCTCCCCATGCCCCACACTAACGAAGACCACATCAAGCTCGTCAACGGCCTGGTCGAGACCACCATCGACAGCGCCGACGGCTATCATGAAGCCGCCCAGGACGCCGACGCCCAGCGCTACAAGATGCTGTTCGAGCAGCGCGCCCAGGAGCGTCGCACCGTCGCCATCGAACTGCAGGACGAGGTTCGCCGGCTCGGCGGCGAGCCCAAGGACGACGGCACCATCCTGGCCGCCGCCCACCGCGTGTTCGTCAATCTGCGCGACAGCCTGTCCAAGGGCGATGAGGCGGTGATCAGCGAGGTCGAATCCGGCGAGGACTTCATCAAGGCCAAGTACGAAAAGGCCATGCAGGACACCGATGTCGACGCCCATACCCGCGCGGTCATCGAAAAGGCCTGGACCTCGGTGAAGTCCGGTCACGACCAGATGCGCGACATCAAGCACATGCTGAAACACTAGGCTTCCCGCGCAGGGAAGGTTGCGAAGGGCGGGACCGAAAGGCCCCGCCCTTTTCGCGTTCAGGCCATGCGGTAGTGAATGACCAGCCGCTGCAGGGCCAGTTTGAGCACCGTCTTGCCCGCCCGACGCGGCAGGCCCAGCGACCGCTCGGCGGCCTCCAGCGCGGTGCCCGCCAGACAGACATGTTCGAGGATCTCGCGCAGGCCCGGCCCGGCCGCATCCAGGGCGGCGGCGATGCGATCCTTGGCGGCCCTGGCGCGCTCGGCGGGGTCCAGGCGGGGCCCGCCGCCAGCCGAGCGGGGCGAGGCGTCCCAGTTCATGGTCAGCCGGCCCAGGGTTCCCGCCCGGTGAAAGTCTTCGCGCAGGCGCTCACCCGCCGCCGCCTCGACCGGCGCGATCCAGGGCCGGCCCTTGCCGTCGCGCCGACGCGCCAGCCAGGCCAGGGGCGACTCCCCCAGATTGGCCTTGAAGGCGGCCCGGCCGACGCCCGGCTCTTCCAGCATCACCTCGCCCTCGATCACCCCGGGCTTGCCGGGCGGCGGCGCGGGCTTGGCCGGTGGCGTGAAGACCATGAACCAGCCGCCTTGCGCCCTCGGCTTCAGCGTGGCCAGACGGACCAGCGCCCCAAAGGCCGTCTCGTCGATGACCAGCATCGGCCGCCGCCGGCGACTGGGTCCAAACCGCACCGCATAGCCCAGCGGCGCCGCCTCGATCACCGCGCCCGGACGGGCCAGCAGACGGGCGGCGCGCAAGGCCAGATGCTCGGTGGCCAGATCTGGGGTTGCGCTCATAACGCGCCCTCCAGACTGTGGCGGGGCGCCTGTTGCAGACAGGCCTCCAGCGTAACCAGCTTGGCGTCGAAGCCAGCGTCCTCGCGCATGTCCTCGATCCGATGGCAGGCGTGAGCGCAGGTGGTGCGGTCGCGCCCGAACGCGAAGGCGACCCGGTTGAGCGGCCAGTGAAACGTGACGTGCGTCAGGTAGATGGCGATCTGCCGGGCCCGGGCGGCGGCGAGCGTGGAGCGTTTGTGAGCCGAGATGTCACCCGGCGAAACATCGGTCGCCATGGCGACCAGATGGGTGACGAAGGCGACCGCGAGACGGTCGCGACGGGGATCGGGCGTGATCGCCCAGATATCCTCAAGAGCTTGAACCAACATGGCGTCCTCTAATCGAGATCGCGATCCAGCGACCACGACTCAATGTTAGGCTTAGTTTCTGTTGGTGAGGATAATTTTCCTATCGTGACGCACAAGTAGGAAAATAAGCCGTTGAAAATCCTACGTCCGATACTGTCCTATCCCCGTCCCGGCACGGGGATAAGGTCGATGTCGCGATAGGTCGCGAGCATGGACTGGCGCCAGTCGGCGCGCTCCGCCACACCGGCGATCCGCAGCGATCCGCAGGCCTCCAGCGCCGCAGCGCGCCCTGTCGAAGGGTTCTCGAGAAGGAGTTGGGGCGGACACCGATCGCGAACCGCCGCCATGGCCCGGGCCGGGGGAGCCTCGCCCTGATCGAGCCACTGCTCGGAGCGCATGAACCCGTCGCCGCAGAACAGCTCGAACATGTATTGCGAGCTGGATTGCAGGCGGGCCCGGCCCCAGGAATCGACCCCGATCATCGGAAAGGCCGGCGCCAGCGAAGGCAGAGCGTGATTGGCGTAGATCCTCACCCCCCAATAGGCCTGCGATATCCTCGCGAAATGGGCGGCGTCCTGGATCAGGGCGAATCCCGCGTCCTCCATCGGAAGGATCTCGATCTTCGGCTTTCTGATATCGACGGTGTCGTTGGCGACGTCGATATAGAGCTGGCCGAACTGGAAGGCGTTCTGGAAATACTTCCCGCGTAGCGCGCCCCAGAGGTGTCGACCCCGCCCCCCATTCTTTAGGAAGGCGCTCAGCGCCCGCTCTCCCGGGGTAACGGGCCTGGCGATCCGCTTCCTCAGGCGCCCGGCCACGTCGTTGGAAATTTCCCAGCAGTAGCCCAGAGGATAGGGCTTGCCGTATCGGCTGGGGGCATTGTTCCCCAGCACCTGATCGGTTTGAATCCGAAGGGCCAGAAGCGCCTGCTCGATCTCCGCCGCCGCCGGCGTCAAGAAGCGGCGGGTCAGGGCCGTGTCCAGGCGCGTCACGGTCAGATTCGATGAAACTTTCTGCAGCAAAACCAGAACTCGAACCTACAAATCCATAATAAGGCCGCGACGAGGCGCCGCCCTGCTAAACGCGCGCCGCGCCTTTTACATCTCGACCCCGAGCGATTGTCCGGCCGGAATGATCGCGCCGCGGCAGGAGACGACCCTCGCAGCCAATCTATGAGCCCGCTCGACCGCCGTCTCGATGGGCATACCCGCCATGCGGGCCGACAGATAGGCGGCATTGAAGCTGTCGCCCGCGCCCGTGGTGTCCACCGCCTTCACTCGGCCTGGCGCGGCGGTAGCGGTGCGGCCTTCCGACCGATGCACATTGACCGCATGGCTCTCGTCGCGGGCCACGACCTCGGCGCCCAGCGCCGACCATTCGACAGCCAGATCCTCGGCCTCGCGTCCATAAAGCGGGCGGGAATCCTCGCTGCTCAGCGAGATGTAGCGGCACGAGGGGACAACCCCGTCGAGCGCGGCGCGGGCCGCCTCGGGGCTGGGCCACAAAGCGGGCCGATAGTTGAAGTCCAGGGCCACGGCCACGCCCAGCGAATGGACATAGGCCAGGATGTCCTTGAGCCGCGCCCGGCCGATGTCGCCGATCACCGCCAGGGTCACCCCGGACAGATAGACCAGATCGCTGGCCTTGGCCGCCTCGATCAACTGGTCGGCGGTGTGCTCGGAGAACAGGTCGCGGATCGGGGCCCGTTCGCGCCAGTAGTGGAACTTTCGCTCGCCGCTGTCGTCCAGGACGATGGCGTACAGGCCCGGCAGACGGTTGCTGACTTCGCGCACCAGCCGGGTATCCAGCCCCTCGCGGCGCATGGCCGCCAGAACACCGTCACTGAAGGGATCGCCCTGCCCCAGGGCCGTGCAATAGGCGACCTGATCGCCGAGGCGGGCCATATAGACAGCGGTATTGAAGGTGTCGCCGGCGAAGCCCATCCGGTAGAGCGGCGCGCCGTCATCGGACGATCCGTCCGGCGACATCTCGACCATGCACTCGCCCAGCACTGTGATTCTGGTCATGACACCGGTTTCTCACTCCATCTGAGCTCGTATTAGAGTGTTTTCACCAAGGGAGTTAGGGGGCACGGACGGGCTTCGCTTACCCCCCCGAGGCGGGCCGCCTTGCAGGTTCCGCCCGCCTGCTCAGCGCGTCGGAAACCGTGAAAAGGTCTCGGTTGAGGCCAGGATCAAATGGTCAGCCACAGCATTTTCGCGATGCAGATTGCCTCGGGCGTAGTCAGCGGACGTGACCATGTCGAGAAAGGCGGCGCGCGACGGATAGCGGACAAGGACGATGTAGTCCCACAGGACCGTGGAGGGCGGGCCAATCGCGACACCTTCAGGCTTGCCGCTCCAGAGAATTGCGCCGCCGAGCGCCTTGATCAAAGGCGCCGTATTGGCGCTGTATCGCAGATAGGCATCCCAGCCCGTGCCATCACCGTCGGCAGACTGGTCCCGAAAACGCAGGAAATTGACCATCACGACCGGGCCGTTGTCGGGCAGGTCGCGCACAAGCGTCTCATTGACGTGGACTGGCAGGGACATCGAACCGCCTCTCTCTGAACCTTCTAGCCTTAAACAGGTCTGCTGACGGACTTGCCGACATAACGCGGGCGACGAAGGCTAGGGCTTTTGTTGCTCCACGATCCACGCGTCGATCTTTTGCTCCAGGACCGCCATGGGCAGGGAGCCCTGCAAAAGCACGGCGTCGTGGAACTTGCGCTCCTCGAACCGGTCGCCAAGCGCGGCTTCGGCCCGCTTGCGCAGTTCGAGGATCTTCAGCTCACCGATCTTGTAGGCCACGGCTTGGCCAGGCCAGGACACGTAGCGGGCCAGCTCGACCTCGATATTGACCGGCGACAGGGCGGTATTGTCGGTGAAACAGGCGCGCGCCTGCTCAAGGCTCCAGCGCTTCCAGTGGATGCCAGTGTCGGCCACCAGCCGGCAGGCCCGCCACATCTCGTAGGACAGGCGGCCGAACAGTTCATAGGGATCGCGATAGATCCCCATCTCCTCGCCCAGCCATTCGGAATAGAGGCCCCAGCCCTCTCCGAAGGCATTGAAATAGAGGCCCTTGCGGAACTCGGGCACATCCGTCTGCTCCTGGGCCAGAGAGGTCTGGGTGTGATGCCCGGGCGCGCCTTCATGCAGCACCAGGGCTGGCAACTCGTACAGCGCCCGCTGGTCCAGCTCGGAGGTGTTGATCATCAGCCCCCCGGCCCGTCCGACCTTGGGATCTCCGCCGAAGTAACGGCCCGTTGTGTAGCCCTTCTCGATGCTGGCCGGCACGGGCCGCACGCCATAGCTCAGACGCGGCAGCACGCCGAAATGGGCCGGCAGCTGGTCGTCGGCGCGCTTGGCGATCTCGCTGGCCTTTTCCAGCAGCTGCTGGCGGCTGGTCGCATAGAACTTGGGGTCCTTGCGCAGATAGGCGATGAACTCCGGCAGGGTCCCCTTGAAGCCGGTCTGGGTCATCACCGTCTGCATCCGGGCGCGAATGCGCGCCACCTCGCTGCGGCCGATGTCGTGGATCTGGTCGGGCGTCATGGCCGTGGTCGTGTGGCGACGGGCCAGGAAGGCGTAGTAGCGCTGGCCATCGGGCAGATCGACGGCGGCCAGGCTCCTGGCGGCCTTGGGCAGATACTCGGTCTCCATGAAGGTGACGAAGCCGGCCCGGGCCGGGGCGACCTTCTCGGCCAGGACCTTTTCGCCCTGGGCGATCAGGGCCGCCTTGCGGTCGGCGGGCACGCTGGCTGGCAGCGCGCGCAGGGGCGCCAGCAGGGGCTCTTCCGCCACCGGGGTCGCCGCCGTGCGCCTGGCGCGATCGAGCACCGACTGGGCGGTGGGCGTGGCCTGAACGAAGCCGGTGGCGGCGCCGCGCCGGGCATTGGCGATGTTGGCGTCGTACCAGTCAGGGGTCTTGGCCAGAAGCTCCAGCCACTTGGCGGCCTCGGCCTCAGACTTCAGCCGCATGCCGTTGGCGCGATACAGCAGGGTGACGTCAAAGCCGCCGTCGCTGCTGAACGGCATGCGCGACTCGTCGAACGACAGGCCCTCCAGGCGCTCGGCAATCGCGAAGTTGAGCAGCTGAAAGGTCAGGCGCTCATCAGGATTCAGGCGCTCGACAATGACGCCGCTCAGCAGGCTCTGGGCATGGGACAGCTTGGCTTTGCGGGCCGCATCGGCCGCCGGCCCCACCGGCGGCAGCCGCCAGCGCGCGGCCTCGGCGCCGCCCCCGTCATCATCCTCGCCGCCGGCATTGGCCGCTTCATAGGTCTTGATGGCCTGGGAAAGCTGGTCGCCATCGGGATGGGCCCAGGCGGCGGTCCCCGTCATCAGGGCGGCGATCATCAGGCCGCAAACGGCCCAGCGAACAGGATGGCGGTTGGTCATGAACTTCCCCGGAAATGCGATGGGAAAGCGTTAGATCAGGAATCGACACGACGCCAAAGGCCGCTTGCCCCTTTGGGCAGCACTGGCGGGTCTGATCTGAGGGGTCTTAAGAGAAATTGGAGCGGGCGAAGAGATTCGAACTCTCGACCCCAACCTTGGCAAGGTTGTGCTCTACCACTGAGCTACGCCCGCATCCTGATTTCTCGGGTCTCGTTCCACTCTCCAAGAGGGGAGAAATGGAGCGGGCGAAGAGATTCGAACTCTCGACCCCAACCTTGGCAAGGTTGTGCTCTACCACTGAGCTACGCCCGCATCGTGGAAGCGAAAGAACCGCCCCGCGACGAGGAGGCGGCTTATGGCAGAGCGATCTCCCCTTGGCAAGCGCCCTTTGAGGGGTTGCGGAGCACGGTCTTTCGAGGGCTCATTCAGCCCCTGTTTTTCAGGGTGGCGGAGCTTCCAACTTGCGTCTGTTCGTGTTCGGTCTGGGCTATGTCGGCGCGGCTTTCGCCCAGGCGCTGCGGGCCCGGGGCTGGGAAATCGCCGCCTCGGCGCGCTCGCCGGAGCAGGCGGCGACGCTGCGAGCGGCCGGCATCGAACCCGCCGATCCCGGCGACCGTGACGCCATGGCCAAGGCCCTGACCGGGGTCAATGCGGTGCTGATCACCTCCCCGCCCGGCGAAGACGGCTGCGCGGCGCTGGAATCGGTGATCCCGGCCCTGGCCCAGACGGGAGCCTTCCCGGACTGGATCGGCTATCTGTCGACCACCGGCGTCTATGGCGACTTCGACGGCCGCTGGGTGTTCGAGACCTCGCCGCTCAAGGCCCAGTCGGTCGAGGGCGCCCGCCGGGTCGGGGCCGAGCGCGACTGGCGACAGGTCGGGCGCGGCATGGGCCTGACCGTGACGACCTTCCGCCTGCCCGGCATCTACGGCCCCGGCCGCAGCGCCCTGGACCGCCTGCGGGCCGGCGAAGGCCGCCGCCTGGTCAAGCCCGGCCAGGTGTTCAGCCGCATCCACCTGGACGACATCGTTTCGGGCCTGCTGGCCTCGCTGGACCAGCCGAAGGCCGGCGGCATCTACAACCTCTGCGACGACGAACCGGCCCCACCGCAGGACGTCATGGAATATGCGGCAAAACTGCTGGGCGTCCCCGTGCCACCGGACCTGCCGTTTGACGCGTTAGGGATGTCGCCCGCCACGCGGCGGTTCTACGCCGAGAACAAGCGGGTCTCGAACGCCCTGGCCAAGGCGGAGCTGGGGTGGCGGCCGAAGTATCCGACCTATCGCGAGGGGTTGGCGGCCATTTTGGCGGGTGGTGACTAGAGATTTTCCGGCCAGCGTCTGGAGCCATGCAGCACGCGAAGAACCTCGATCTGCTCGCCATTCACCCGATAGGCCACGATGAACGGGCCTTTGGAGATCACGAGTTCACGAGCGCCGCCTCGGCGGCCCGGCCGTCCAAGGTGGGGAAAATCCGCAAGCAATGCCACGGCCTCTATGATCCGGCTGACCTGCCCGGCGGCGGCTAGGGGTCTGTCTTGCGTGATCCACGCCCGGGCGAACGCAAGATCGCGCAGGGCCAGATCCGTCCAGCAAACCCGCATGCGTCAGTCGCGACGGGGCATTGGGCGCTCGTTGGGCTGCCCCCACGACGCAACCCAGTCCGCAACCTCATCATGCTCGAAAAGGCGCCCCTCTTCGGCCGCACGCAGACCTTCGTCGATTGCGGCGTCCTGCCAGTCGCGCAGTTCGAGAAACTCACGCACAGCGCGCTCGATGACCACCGCCTTGGGCTGATCTAGAATCGCCGCCGTCTCCGTGAGGCGGCGATCCAGTTCACTATCAAGCTCAAGACTGAGAGGAGCGCTTTTTACCATTGGCCTTCCCGAACAAGTCGTGAACACAGCATAGGCCTGAGAGCGAAAAAGGCTAGCTATTCCTCATCAATCGGCGCGGCTCGCGCGACGATGCCCGTGGCTTCCAGACCCGCCGCATTGCGCAGGCGAGCCGCCCGGGCCAGGCGCCGGGCGACCAGATCGCCCTCCTCCGGCGCGGCCAGGCCCCGGGCTTCCGACACCGCCGCCACCAGCCGCTCCAGGTCCTGCGGCCGCGACAGCCGGTGGTCGCCGTCCTTGATCAGGGTGAAGACGACGTCGTCGCTCTTGAGGGCGTTGGCCAGCTCCAGCGCGTGAGTCCACGGCACGTCCGGATCGGCGCCGCCCTGCAGCACCCGCACCGGAACCTCGATCGGCACGGGCCCGGGCAGGATTGACCACCGCACGCCGTCTTCCAGCAGGTGCCGGGTGATGGCGTAGCCGCCGTCGTCATACTCCGAAGGCCGGATCCAGAAGCCGTCCTTCGCGATAGCGGCCTTCGCCTCGTCCGACAGTTCCGGCTCCATCAGCTTCTCGGTGAAGTCGGGCGCCGGGGCGATCAGCACCATGGCCTTGACCCGCTCGGGCCGGGCGATGGCCGCCAGACAGGCGATCCAGCCGCCCATCGACGAGCCGACCAGCACCAGCGGCCCTTCGGTCAGCTCATCGATCACCGCCAAGGCGTCCTGCCGCCAGCGGCTGATCGTGCCGTCCTGGAACGCGCCGTCCGACTCGCCGTGGCCGAAATAGTCGAAGCGCAGATAGGCCCCGCCCGTCGCCTGCGCATGATCGGCCAGAACCTGAGCCTTGGTCCCGGTCATGTCGGAGTGGAACCCGCCCAGCCAGACCACCGTGGGCCCCTCGCCGGCCACAAGACGGTAGGCGAGACGCTGATTGTCGGCTCGAACCAGAAACTCCGGGTATTCGGTCATGGCGCGGCCTTGATCCTTTCGCTAACTAAACTCGTCATCTCATCCGAGAGTCGCGTGCCCGCACTTCCCGCCGATTTCACCTTGCTGCAGGTTACCCCCGAACTGGAAACGGGCGGCGCTGAGCAGACGACGATAGATGTCGCCCACGCCGTCGTGGCGCAAGGCGGCAAGGCGTTGGTCGCGACAAAGGGCGGACGCATGGCCTCGCGGCTGGAAGCCGACGGCGGCCGTCTGGCCCAGATGCCGGCCCAGACCAAGAACCCGCTGATTATGCTGGGCAACGCCGCGCGGCTGATCGACCTGATCCGCCGCGAGAAGGTGAGCCTGGTCCACGCCCGCTCCCGCGCCCCGGCCTTCAGCGCCCTGTGGGCGGCCCATGCCACCAAGGTGCCGTTCGTGGCCACCTATCACGGCGTCTATAATGCGCGCTCGAACCTCAAGCGCTGGTACAATGCGGTGATGACCAAGGGTGACCTGGTGATCGCCAATTCCGAATACACCCGCGCGCATGTGATCAAGGAACACGGCATTGATCCCGACCGCGTGGTGGCCATCCCGCGCGGCGTGGACCTGACCCGCTTTGAACCCGGCATGGTCAGCGCCGACCGGATCGAAGCCCTGCGCAAGGCCTGGGGGATCGCCGCCGACGAGCGCCGCCTCAAGGTGCTGCTGGCCGGCCGCCTGACCCGCTGGAAAGGCCAGGCCCTGCTGATCGAAGCCATGGGCCAACTGAAGGCCGCCGGCGGCGCCCGGGTGCTGCTGCTGCTGGTCGGCGACGATCAGGGCCGCAAGGCCTATCGCGCCGAGCTGGAAGCCCAGATCGCCGCTGCGGGCCTGCAGGATGACGTGAAGATCGTCGGCCATTGCGATGACATGCCCGCCGCCTATCTGCTGGCCGACCTGGCCATAGCGCCCTCGCTGGAACCCGAAGCCTTCGGCCGCACGGCGGTCGAGCCGCAGGTGATGGGACGCCCCGTGCTGGCCGCCGATCACGGCGCCGCGCGCGAGACCGTTCTGCCCGGTGAAACCGGCTGGCTGGTCGCGCCGGGTGACGCGCAGGCCTGGGCCGCCGCACTGGTCACGGCCCGCGACGCCGGCGCGGCGACTCGCCAGAGCATGGGCCAGACGGCCCGGGCTCGCGCCCGGCGGTTGTATTCGGTGGACGCCATGTGCGAAGCCACCTTGAACGTGTATGCGCGCGTGCTGGAAGCCAGAGTTTTGGAGCGGAGACCGTGAGTAAGGAAATCAAGAAGGTCCTGGTGATCAAGCTGGGGGCCCTTGGCGATTTCGTTCTCGCTCTGGCGGCGATGAAGAAGATCCGCGAGGCCCATCCCAAGGCCAAGATCACCCTTCTGACCACCCCCCCGTTCGAGGCCCTCGCCAAGCTCAGCCCCTATTTCAACAGCGTCGAAACCGACGGCCGCCCGATGGATTTCGGGGACCTGACCCAGATGCTGGGCCGCCTGCGCAAGGCCCGCTACGATCGCGTCTACGACCTGCAGACCAACAGCCGCACCAACTGGTACTTCCAGGCCCTGCGGCCGTTCCCCCCGCAATGGAGCGGCATCGCCTTTGGCTGCTCCCTGCCCCAGCGGAGCAAGACGCGGCAGACCATGCACACCCTGGAGCGTCAGGCCGACCAGCTGCGCGCCGCCGGCATCTGGCCAGACGCCCCGACCGAGCATGGCAACGCCCCGCCGCCGGACCTGTCGTGGATCCTGCGCCGCCACAAGGACGCCCGCCCCGTGGCCGGCGCCGCCACGCCGCGTCCCTATGTGCTGTTCGTGCCCGGCGGCTCGGCCCACCGGCCGGAAAAGCGCTGGCCCGTCGAGGCCTTCGCCCAGCTGGGCTCGCTGCTGAAGGCGCGCGGCCTGGACATCGTGATCATCGGCGGGCCGCAGGAAAGCGCCATGGCGCGGCAGATCCAGAAGTCTGTCGGCCAGGCCCGCGACCTGACCGGCCGCACCGATTTCGCCCAGCTGGCCGTGCTGGGCGCCAAGGCGGCGCTGGTGGTCGGCAATGACACCGGCCCCACGCATCTGCTGGCCGCCGCCGGCGCCCCGACCATCGCCCTGTTCTCCGATGCCTCCGACCCCGACCTCTGCGGTCCGCGCGGCCACGTGGCGGTGATCCGCTCACCCGACCTGAAGGCCCTGCCCGTCTCGACGGTGGCCAGCGCGGCGATGAGCCTGCTGCCCTAGAGTTCAGTACCCCGCGTAGCGCCCCGGCCGGTGATTGGCGATGATCACCGCGCTCAGGGCCACCGCCGACAGAATCGACAGCAGCAGCTTTGCCGGGCTGATCACCGCAAAAGCGGCTGCGACGACCAGGCAATCGGCGATCATCTGCACCTTGCCGGCGCTGATCCCGCGCTTTTCCTGAAGATACAGCGCCAGCACGCCCACGCCGCCGACGCTGGAGCGATGCCGCGCCAGGGCCAGGATGCCCATGCCGATGATCGTGCCGCCAAACACCGCCGCGAAGACCGGGTCCACGCCCTCGACCTGCAGCCAGTGCGGCATGCCCAAAGCCAGGCCCGCCAGCAGCAGGTTGGTGGCCAGGGTCTTGATCGTGAAGTCCCGCCCCAGGGCCCGATAAGCCAAGACGTAGAAGGGAATATTGAGCACCAGGAACACCGTCCCCACGGGCCAGTCGGTCAGGTAGGAGACGATCAGGGCCACGCCCGCGACCCCGCCGGTGACGAGCCCGGCCGCCTTCAGCAGGGTCAGGCCCACGGCGATGAAACTGGAGCCGATCAGCAGGGCGTGGATGTCTTCGATCGGGGTGTGTCGGTGCGTGTTGGCGGGCAAGGCGGGTCAATATCCGTCAGCGAAAAACCAGGTTCCCGCCCGACCGTTTCCGTCCCGGATACGCCTTGCGCCCAAAAGGATTGGCTGCGCTGGCGCCTGTTTGGTTCGCGCCGCTTGATAGGGGGCGCCCGACAGGTCATATATCATCTTCTCGCAGCGCGCCTTCGCGCAGCGCGACTACCTTCAACTGTACCGGAGCCGCCCCTATTCGCCGTCCTATGCAAACGCCGCCCGTCAAAGACGGACCGCGTATCAACGATGAAATCCGCGTCCCGCGCGTCCTGCTGATCGACCAAAACGGCGAGAAGCAAGGCGAGATGCCGACCGCCTCCGCCCTCGAAGCGGCGGAAGAAGCTGGTCTGGACCTGGTGGAAATCGTTCCGAACGCCAATCCTCCCGTCTGCAAGATCCTGGACTACGGCAAGTTCAAGTTCCAGGAGCAGAAGAAGAAGAACGAGGCGCGCAAGCGGCAGAAGATCGTCGAGCTCAAGGAAATCAAGCTCCGCCCGAACATCGATATCCACGATTACGAGGTCAAGACCAAGGCCATGACCCGGTTCTTCGAGGAGGGCGACAAGGTCAAGGTGACCCTGCGCTTCCGCGGCCGTGAAATGGCTCACCCCGAGCTGGGCATGAAGCTGCTGATCAAGGTGAAGACCGACTTCGAGGAAATCGCCAAGGTCGAGTACGAGCCGCGCATGGAAGGCCGGCAGATGATCATGATCCTGGCGCCGCGCTAGGCGCTTCGATCTGATTTCGAGACAAACGCCCTGGCCCTGGCCGGGGCGTTTTTCGTTTCGGAGCGGCGCCAAAAGGCGTATTCGGGCAGCCCCTCGAAAGCGCCGACCATGCCCCCGACCGCCTCTCCCGCGTCGTCCGCCCACAGCGCGCGCGCGCTCTACGTCCTGCTGCTGGTGGTGTTCATCAATCTGGTGGGCTTTGGGCTGGTCATTCCGCTGCTGCCTTTCTATGCGCAGTCGCTGAAGGCGGAGCCCTGGCAGATCACGGCGCTGTTCTCGGCCTACAGCCTGGGACAGTTCTTCGCCGAGCCGTTCTGGGGGCGGCTGTCGGATCGGATCGGCCGGCGGCCGGTGCTGATCGTCACCATTCTGGCCAACACGCTTTCCTATGTCGCCCTGGCCTTCGCCCCGACCATCTGGATCGCTTTCGCCATCCGCCTGATCGGCGGGTTTGGCAGCGGCAATATCTCGACCATCCAAGGCTATATGGCGGACGTGACCCCGCCGGAGAAGCGGGCGGGCCGCATGGGCCTGCTCGGAGCGGCCTTTGGCGCCGGCTTCGTGGTCGGCCCCGCCCTGGGCGGCCTGCTGGCCCACCCCGAAGCCGGACGCCTGGGGTTCCAGATCCCGCTGTTCGTGGCCGCCGGCATGGCGGCCCTGGCCTCGCTGGGCGTCTTTCTGTTCGTCGTCGAAAGCCGCTCGCCCAGCGCCCCCGGCGCGGCTCGACCCCACCGGCGCGAGGCCCTGCAGGCGGCCATGGCCAGCCCGATCCTGAGTCGGGTGCTGCTGGTCACCCTGGTCTCGACCGCCGCCTTCGCCGGCATGGAGTCGGTGTTTGGCCTGTGGACCCACGCCCGGTTCAACTGGGGCCCGCGCGAGGTTGGCCTGTGCTTCGCGGTGATCGGGGTGGTCGCCTCCATCGGTCAGGGGGCCGTGACCGGCCGGCTAGCGCGGCGCTTTGGCGAGCCGCTGGTGCTGACCACCGGCCTGTCGATCATCGCCGTGACCCTGTTCCTGACCCCCTTCGTGCCCAGCGCCGCCCTGGTGCCGGTGATCGTGGGCGGCACGGCCTTTGGCCAGTCACTGGTCTTTCCCTGCGTGGCGGCCCTGATCTCGCGCAACACCCCGCCCGACCGCCAAGGGGAGATGCTGGGCCTGAACATGGCGGCCGGCTCCCTGGCCCGCATGGTCGGCCCCCTGATCGCCGGGTCGCTGTTCGGCCTCGCCATCGGCGGACCCTACTGGTTCGGCGCGGCCCTGATGCTGCCCGCCGTCTGGCTGGGCGTGACCCTGGTGGGCCGCGCCAAGGCGGCAGCCTGAGCTTTGCCGCGCCAGTGCGGTCTGTCCGCCCTTGCCTTCCCCGACTCTTTCCCGTACTAACCCCGCCTTTCCGGAACCGCCTGGCTTATTGGCATGCCATGGCGGTTCGTCTTGCTATCCCAGAGGACAGGGCGAAAGCCCTGACGCGAAATGCCTAAGTTGAAGACCAAGTCAGGCGCGAAGAAGCGCTTCAAGATCACGGCCACGGGCCTGCTGAAAGCCGGCGTCGCCGGCAAGCGTCACCGTCTGATCGGCCACAACGGCAAGTACATCCGCCAAAACCGCGGCACGAAGGTCATGAGCGAATCCGACGCCAAGACCATCCGTTCGTACCTGCCCTACGGCCTTTAAGAGGAGCGCTGACACATGGCTCGCGTCAAAAGGGGCGTTACCGCCCACGCCAAGCACAAGAAGGTTCTTGAGCAGGCAAAAGGCTTCTACGGTCGCCGCAAGAACACTATCCGCACCGCCAAGGCCGCCGTCGACAAGGCCGGCCAGTACGCGTACCGCGACCGCAAGGTTCGCAAGCGCGCGTTCCGTTCGCTGTGGATCCAACGCATCAACGCCGGCGCCCGCACCGAGGGCTTCACCTACTCGCAGTTTATCCACGGCCTGGACGTGGCGGGTATCGTGATCGACCGTAAGGTCCTCTCGGATATCGCGGGTCAAGACCCTGCCGCGTTCAAGGCCATTGCTGACAAGGTCCGCACCGCCCTGGCCGCCTAAGGTCTTTTTCGGGTTCGTCCCGATTGCGATCTAAGAAAAGCCCTCCGGTGCCAACCGGGGGGCTTTTTGCTGCGCGCTCCCCTACTCCGCCCCGCCCGAATGCTCTAGACGGAAGCCCGTCATGACCGATCTCAAAACCCTCGAATCCGATGTGCTGGCGCAAGTCGCCGCCGCCGCCGATCTTTCCGCCCTCGACGCCGTGCGCGTCGCGGCCCTGGGCAAGACCGGCTCGATCTCCGGCCTGCTGAAAACCCTGGGAGCGATGAGCCCCGAGGAGCGCAAGACGCAGGGCGCGGCGATCAACGCCCTGCGCGACGCCGCCGCGACCGCCATCGCCGACCGCAAGGCGACGCTGGAGACTGCCGAGCTGGACGCGCGCCTGGCCAGCGAGACCCTGGATCTGACCCTGCCGGCCCCCTATCGCCGCAAGGGCAGCGTCCATCCCACCATGCAGACCATGGACGAGATGGTCGCCATCTTCGCCGAAATGGGCTTCGCGGTGGCCGAAGGGCCCGACATCGACGACGACTTCCACAATTTCACGGCCCTGAACTTCCCGCCCAAGCACCCGGCGCGGGAGATGCACGACACCTTCTTCTTCAATCCGAAGACCAACGCCGACGGTTCCGAAGGCGAGCGCATGCTGCTGCGCACCCACACCTCGACGGTGCAGGTGCGGACCATGATGTCGCAAAAGCCGCCGATCCGGATCATCGCCCCGGGCCGCACCTATCGCTGCGACAACGACGCCACCCACACGCCGGTGTTCCACCAGGTCGAGGGCCTGGTGATCGACAAGGGTATCCACATGGGCCACCTGAAATGGACCCTGGAGACCTTCCTGGCGCGGTTCTTCGAGACCGACGCGGTGACCACCCAGTTCCGCCCCCACCACTTCCCGTTCACCGAGCCCTCGGCCGAGATGGACGTGCAGTGCGACCGCTCGGGCGGCGAGATCAAGATCGGCCAGGGCACGTCGTGGCTGGAGATCCTGGGCTGCGGCATGGTTCACCCCAATGTCCTGCGCGCCTGTGGCATCGATCCGGACGAGTATCAGGGTTTCGCCTTCGGCATGGGCGTCGACCGTCTGGGGATGCTGAAATACGGCATGCCCGACCTGCGCGACATGTGGTCGTCCGACAGCCGCTGGCTGGCCCACTACGGCTTCAGCGCGTTTGCCGCGCCGAACGCCGCCAGCGGCCTTAGCTGATCGCCATCCTGAAATTCCACCAACCCCTGCGCTCGGCGTCGGGGCTTGGAGACGCAAGACGATGAAATTCACCCTCTCCTGGCTCAAGGATCACCTTGAGACCACCGCCTCCGCCACCGACATCGTCGCCGCCATGACCATGGCCGGCCTCGAGGTCGAGCACGTCACCGATCCGGCCACCAAGCTGGCCGCCTTCACGGTCGCCAGGATCGTGGAAGCCGTGCAGCATCCCAACGCCGACCGCCTCCGCGTCTGCCAGGTCGACACCGTCGACGGCATGAAGGAGATCGTCTGCGGCGCGCCCAACGCCCGCGCGGGCCTGACCACCATCTATGCCCCGATCGGCGCCTATGTGCCGGGCCTGGGCGTGACCCTGGTCGAGAAGCCGGTGCGCGGCGTCGTCTCCAACGGCATGCTGTGCTCGGCCTCCGAGCTGGAAGCCGCCAGCGAGAGCGACGGCATCATGGAGCTGCCGGACGACCTGGCTGTGGGCACGCCCGCCGCCACGGCCCTGGGCCTGGAAGCCGTCATCGACTTTGAAGTCACCCCCAACCGCCCCGACTGGCTGGGCGTCGCCGGCATCGCCCGCGACCTGGCCGCCGCCGGCGTCGGGACGCTGAAGGACCTGTCGATCACGCCTGTGCCGGGGACCTTCCCGTGCCCGATCACCGTCAAGGTCGACGGCGAGGCCTGCCCGGTGTTCGCCGGCCGCCTGATCAAGGGCGTCAAGAACGGCCCGTCGCCCAAGTGGCTGCAGGACCGTCTGCTGGCCATCGGCCTGCGCCCGATCAGCGCCCTGGTCGATATCACCAACCTGATCACCTATGACCGCGCCCGCCCCCTGCACGTCTATGACGTAGCCAAGCTGTCGGGGACCGAGATCTCGACCCGCCTTGGCCGCCACGGTCAGCATGGCGACGAACATCTGATCGCGCTGGACGGCAAGACCTACGAGCTGACGCCAGACATGTCGGTGATCGCCGACGCCTCGGGCGAACGCCCGATCGGCTTGGGCGGCGTGATGGGCGGCGAAAGCACCGGCTGCTCGGAAGAGACGGTCGATGTCTTCGTCGAGAGCGCCTGGTTCGAACCGATCCGCACCGCCCAGACCGGCCGCACGACCGGCATCAACAGCGACGCCCAGTACCGCTTCGCCCGCACGGTCGACACCCACTCGCTGGTTCCGGGCATAGAGCTGGCCACCAGGCTGATCCTCGAGCTCTGCGGCGGCGAGCCGTCGGAGATCGTGGTGGCCGGCCAGGCGCCCGCCGCGCCGACCGGCTTCGCGTTCGAGCCCGACTATGTCGAGCAGCTGTCGGGTCTGGCGGTGACGCCCGAGCAGACGCGCCAGATCCTGTCGGACCTGGGCTTTGACATCATGCTGGGCTCGCCCTGGACCGTGACGCCGCCGACCTTCCGCCGCGACGTGGAAGGCAAGGCCGACCTGGTGGAAGAAGTCGCCCGCATTGCCGGCTATGGCGCCCTGCCCTCGACGGCCCTGCCCGAGGTTCCCCGCGCCGTCGGCGGCGTCCTGACCGCCAAACAGGCCCGCGGCCGCCTGGCCCGCCGCGCCCTGGCCGCCGCCGGTTATGCCGAGGCCCTGACCTGGAGCTTCACCAACCAGAAGATCGCGACGCTGTTCGGCGGCGGCGCGGCAGAGCTGGTGCTGGCCAATCCGATCGCCTCGGACCTGGACTGCATGCGTCCGTCGCTGCTGCCCAACCTGATCGAGGCCGCCGGCCGCAACGCCCGCAAGGGCTTCCCCGACGCGGCCCTGTTCGAGATCGGTCCCACCTTCCACGGCGACCGTCCGGGCGACCAGCGCACCGTGGTGGCGGCGATCGTCGCCCCGCACACCCCGCGCAATTGGGACAAGGCGGCGCAGGACGGCCTGTTCACCGTCAAGGCCGACCTGATGGCCCTGCTGGAAGAACTGGGCGCGCCGGTCGACAAGCTGCAAACGGCGCAAGGCTCGGCCTCGTCCTGGTGGCATCCGGGCCGCTCGGCGCGCCTGCAGCTGGGCCCCAAGGCGGTGATGGCCGAGTTCGGCGAACTGCATCCGGCCGTGCTCAAGGCCCTGGACGTGGCCGGCCCGGTCTATGGCTTCGAGATCACCCTGGAAGCCATCCCCGAGCCCAAGAAGAAAGCCCACAAGTCAAAGGCCGCCTTCTCGCCCTCGCCCCTGATGCCCCTGACCCGCGACTTCGCCTTCCTGGTCGAAAAGACCAAGGCCGCCGGCGATCTGGTCAAGGCCGCAGCCGGCGCCGACAAGGCGCTGATCACGGCCGTGCGGGTGTTCGACGTCTATGACGGCGCCGGCGTGCCCGACGGATTCAAGTCGGTGGCGCTGGAGGTTGTGGTGCAGCCCCGCGAAGCCACCCTGACCGACGCTGATATCGAGGCGCTGTCAGGCCGGATCGTAGCGGCGGCCGAGAAGGCTGGCGGGAAGCTTAGGTCGTAACGACACACTCGCCCCCTCCTGACCGCTTCGCGGTCGTCCTCCCCCGTAGGGGGAAGACGCCTTCATCTTCCCCCTACGGGGGAGGAGCGCCGAAGGCGCGGAGGGGGCAAGTGTCCAGACTTCAGACACCGGCGCCCAAGCTTCGAACATTCTGCCCGCAACCGCGACCGATCGCCCCTGCGCGAGGCAAGGTCTTGCGCAGGGCGCATACCCACGCTACCTCTAGTGAACTCGCAAGGAGCTACTGGGTCCACATGGTCTCGCAACTCGTCCTCAACATCGTACTCGTGACCGGCTTTACCGCCGTCGCGGCGATGTCGTGCGCCGCGACCATGATGTGGAACCAGATTAAAACCGTTCCTATACGGACGGGGCAACGGCGCGCGAGATAACCTGAACGCAGCCGACGGATCGCAAGATCTTCAAAAAGCCCCGCCTCCGAAAGGAGCGGGGCTTTTTTGTTGCGCGTTTCGTCGGTCCTCCAAAACCAACCCGAGGGGACTTGAGATCCATGAGCTACCTGCCTTCACCACCCGCCTTCCACAGCGACGCCGACGGCGTCACCGTTCACCAGCTGCTGCTGGCCGCCCAGGACGCCCACAGCGCGCTGGACGCCGTGCGCCAGGGCCTGGCCGACAGCGGCGCAGAACTGTGCAACCTGACGCTCAAGCCCGTGGGCCAGATCGTCGAAGCCAGCTTGCGCGTCCGTCACCTGGGTGATCAGGCCGCGCGCCTGCTGGCCCGCGACCTGGCCGCCTGGCCCGGCGTCAACTCGGCCAGCGTCGAGCATCAGTGGGTGCGACCTTGAACCCTTCCAAACCGGACGAGGACAAACGACGTTTGTTTCTCGTCACGGCCGAAGACACGCCCGACGCCCTGATGCGGGTGTTGGGCGTGGCCAACGTGCAGCAGACCCGCCTGCGCGCCCTGACCGCCACGCCCGACGGCCAGACCCTGGCCATTCGGCTGGAGATCGACGACCAGGGCGACCAGCGCGCCCAAGCCCTCGCCTCGCGGCTGGAGGCCTGTCCGTCGGTGCGCGGCGTCGGTTTTGGCTGGCGGGCGTAACCAAACGCCTCGCTCGTACGTATCTAGGTCCAGGACCCGCTCGAGGGTCGCTCCGGAAAGACGTTCGATGCGCCGCCTGCTGACCCTGATCGCCGCCCTTGTCGCCTTCGGCCTCCCCGCCCTGGCCGCAGCGCCCCCCAAACCCAAGACCGCCACCGCCGTGTTCGCCGGCGGCTGCTTCTGGTGCATGGAGCACGACATGCAGGGCGTGCCCGGCGTCCTCAAGGTGGAGAGCGGCTATACCGGCGGCCACGTTTTCCGACCGACCTATCGCGATGTCACCAGCGAGACGAGTGGCCACTACGAGGCCGTCCGCGTCACCTATGACCCCGCCAAACTGGAGTACGGCTTCCTGCTCTATCGCTACTGGAAGCTGGTCGACCCGACCGATGACGGCGGCCAGTTCTGCGACCGTGGCCCGTCCTATCGCACGGCCGTGTTCGTCAGCAGCGCCGAGCAACGCGCCGCCGCTGAAAAGTCCCGCAGCGAGGCCGCCAAGCGCCTGAAGACCGGCAAGATGGTTACGCCGGTGCTCGACCTGAAGACCTTCTGGCCGGCCGAGGAATACCACCGCGACTATGCCAAGCGGAACGCCCTGAACTATCAGGCCTATCGCATCGGTTGCGGGCGCGACCTGCGGCTGAAGCAGGTCTGGGGCGGCTAGGAACACTGTCATCCCGGCCAAGCGCGCAGCGCGCCGAGCCGGGACCGCAGCAAGCGCCGCGTTTCCTGCGGTCCCGGGTCTTCGCCCGGGATGACAGGCGAGAAAAACGCCCAAGCTCCACCGCCTCGACTTCGCCCCAATCCCCTGTAGCTTAAGCGTGTAAAACAGGGAGATCACCGATGAACCGTCGCGCGCTTCTGGCGACCGCCGCGCTTGTGCTGGCTGCGGGCTCCGCCCACGCCCAGAAGGCCCCGGATCTCTCGGTGACCATCTACAACTCCGACCTCGCCCTGGTCGAAGACGCCCGCGACCTGGACCTCAAGGCCGGGCGCCAGCGGCTGGAATTCAAGGACGTCTCGGCCGCCATCCGCCCCGAAACGGTCAGCCTGTCGGCGGCCGGCGTGACCATCATCGAGCAGAACTTCGACTATGACCTGCTGACCCCCGACAAGCTGATGGAAAAGGCGGTCGGCCAGCAGGTCCGGATCGTCCGCACCAATCCCGGCGATGGCAAGGAGACCACCGAAGTGGCCACCGTGCTGGCCGCCAATGAAGGTGTGGTCCTGAAGATCGGCGACCGCATCGAGGTGCTGCGCGACGACGGCGTGCCCACCCGCGTGATCTTCGACAAGGTGCCCGAGACCCTGCGCGCGCGCCCGACCCTGTCGGTGACGGTCGATGCCGACAAGGCCGGCCCGCGCGCCTCGAAGCTCAGCTACCTGACCTCGGGCCTGGGCTGGAAGGCCGACTATGTGGCTCTGTTCGACGAGAAGAAGGGTACGCTGGACCTGCAGGGCTGGATCACCCTGACCAACAATTCCGGCACCCCTTTCGACAACGCCCGCACCCAGCTGGTGGCCGGCGACGTCAACCAGCTGAACAATGGCGGCTACCGCCGGTCCAGCGCGTCGATGATGTCGGCGGGGACCGAGAGCGGCGACGCCGAGCGTCTGGCCGACTATTATGTCTATCCCCTGCCGCAGCGCACCACGATCGCCTCCAACCAGAGCAAGCAGGTCGGCTTCCTCAGCGCCCAGGCCGTGGCCGCCAAGAAGGTCTATGAGATCCGCGAAGGCGGGTTCGACAGCGACGAGACCCCGTCGTCGGCCACGGTGGCCATCCAGTTCAGCAACGCCAAGCTGGCGGGTCTGGGCAGCCAGCTGCCGGCCGGTGTCATGCGCATCTATTTGCGCGACCAGGCTGGCGATCCCAAGTTCATCGGCGAGAACAGCATCGACCACACCCCGGCCGGCTCGGAACTGTCGATCAAGACCGGCGACGCCTTCGACGTCACCAGCCAGGCCACCCTGATCAGCCAGGAGAAGGTCTCAAAGACCCGCTCGCGCTACGCCATGAAGTACCTGGTCCGCAACGCGCGCCCTGAAGCCGTCACGGTGGAACTGCGCCAGGGCGGCCTGTGGCGCGACGGCGAGGTCAAGGCCGAGAGCCTCAAGAGCCGCCGCGTCGACGCCCGCACCCTGGGCTGGAGCGTGCCGGTGCCGGCCAATGGCGAGACGGTGCTGACGTTTACGGTCGAGACGGGCTGGTGAGCAGGCGGCGGCAAGATAGATCCTCCCCCTCCGGGGGAGGTGGCCCAGAGGGCCGGAGGGGGCAGCGCGGCATAGGCCCAGATGCCCCCTCAGTCGCTTCGCGACAGCTCCCCCAGAGGGGGAGCATCTGCATCCTTGCCCTCGCCCTCACCACCCTCGCTTCGCCAGCCCTGGCCGAAACCATCGCCTCGCCCGGCGCTGAAAAGACCGCCGTCACCCTCTATCGGGCGGGCTCGGAACCCTTCCAGACCCTGCAGCCCTGGCAGCGCGAACAGGCCCTGAAAAAGGGCCTGATCCTGGTCACCGAGACCCGGACCGTCACCCTGCCCGGCGGCCGCCACACCCTGCGCTTTGACGCCGTCGCCGACGGCCTGATCCCGCAGAGCGCCGCAGTCGACGGCCTGCCCGGCGGCATGATCGAGCGAAACTACGACTATGCCCTGCTCAGCCCCGGAACCCTGCTGGAACGCTCGCTGAACCAGCCGGTCGGCATCGTCCGTACCCATGCCAGGACCGGCCGACAGACCGCCGAGAGCGCCATCGTCCGCCAGGGCCCCAACGGCGTCGTGCTGCAGACCGCCACCGGCGTCGAGGCCTTGGGCTGTTCCGGCGGCGCCGAGCGTCTGGTGTTCGATCACATCCCTTCGGGTCTGTCCGACAAGCCCTCGCTGTCGACCCTGATCGACGTGCCAAAAGCCACCACCGTCAAGCTCACCCTGTCGTATCTGGCCATCGGCGTGAACTGGCAGGCCGACTATGTGGCCCGCATCGCGCCGGACGGCAAAACCCTGGACCTCACCGGCTGGCTGACCCTGATCAACAGCAGCGGAACCAGCTTCGTGGACGCCTCGACCCAGGCGGTGGCCGGCAAGCTGTCGCGCGTGCCGGTCGACATCCCGAGGGCGGAAACCAAGGCGATCACCCGCGCCTGCTGGCCTATGGACACCACCACCCACGGCCGCAGTCCACCGCCTCCGCCTGTCGTCGCCTATGACATCATGACCTCCCCCCAGCCGCCCCCCATGGCCATGGCCGGCGCCCGCGAGGAGGTCACGGTCAACGCCTCCCGCGCCAAGCTGGCCGAGCAGTCCGAACTGGGCGACTACAAGCTCTACACCCTGCCCGAACCCGTCACCGTCGCCGCGCGCCAGACCAAGCAGGTGGCCTTCCTTGACCAGAAGGGGGTGGCCTTCCAACGCCTCTACATGGTCACAGTCGATCCCTGGAGCGACTATCGCAGCAATGACGTCCCCGCCGCGACAGTGCTGCTACGGTTCGAGAACAAGGCCAGTCAGGGCCTGGGCAAGGCCCTGCCCTCGGGGGCCCTGGCCGTGATGGAGACGGCCGGCGGCCGCCCGGCCTTCGCCGGCGAACAGACGATGCGCGACGTGCCCGTGGGCCAGCCGTTCGACCTGGCGATCGGGCGGGCGATGGATGTCTCGGTCAGACCCCGCCTGGTGTCGGAGACGCGGGCCCGCGCCGGACGCACGCGGCGGACCTATGAGGTCGATCTGGCCAACGCCAAGACCGGGCCCATCGTCATAGAGTTGCGTCACCGGCCGGACCGGACCGCCTTCAAGGTGATCCGCGAGCCCAAGCGCCACGATATTCGCGACGGCGCCATCGCCTGGCGTTTCACCCTGTCGCCGAAGAGTCGCGAGACCGTGCGCTATGTGGTGGAGTACGAAGGCTGACGCCTGAAGGATTCGCCGAATGAAAAAGCCCCGGCTGGAAACGATGCTGGAGCGAGGCCTCTTCGCATCACGCTGGTTGATGGCGCCGTTCTATGTGGGTCTGGTCATCACCCTGGCGGCGATGCTGGTCGTGTTCTTCCAGGAACTGTTCCGGGAACTGCCCAACGTGCTGTCGATGACGCCGGAAGACGCCATCCTGATGGCTCTGACGCTGATCGACCTGTCGCTGGCGGCCAACCTGCTGGTGATCGTCACCCTGTCCGGCTACGAGAACTTCGTCTCCAAGATCGATACCGCCTCGCACGAAGATCGTCCCGACTGGATGGGCACGGTCGACTTCTCGGGCCTGAAGATGAAGCTGATCGCCTCGATCGTGGCGATCTCGGCCATCGCCCTGCTCAAGGCCTTCCTGAAACTCAGCGAACCCGGCACGCCCCTGGACGAGCCCCGCCTGCTGTGGCTGGTGATCGTCCACCTGTCCTTCGTGGTTTCGGGTGTGCTGCTGGCCCTGATGGACTGGCTCAACAGCAAGGTCTCCGGTCATTAGGGCGCGCAATCCTGGGCGTCTTCGGTTAAGCCAGCCGACCGAACTCTGAGCGACACACTCCAGGCGAATTCGCCAGTGGGATTCATCCACCACCGTCGCCAATCTGGATGGGGCCGGTTCGAAAAGGAGACGCCATGCGTCTGCATGTCGAGGCACGCCTGGACTACGACTTCATCGGTGAGGTCGAGTCGCTCCTGCATCTGGAAGTCGCCCTGTCGCCCGGACAGACGATCGTCACCGAGAGCCTGGTCCTGGATCCGCCCATCGCCTGGTCACGGCTGGATGACTCCGCCACCGGCGAGCGGCGGGTCGTTTTCACCCACCAGGGTCCGCTGCAAATCACCTATCTGGCGACGGTCGACCTGACCCCGCGCGACGATGGTCTGGCCGGTGCGGCCCAGCACGCCATCGCCAGCCTGCCGGTCGAGGTTCTGCCCTTCCTGCGCGCCAGCCGCTACATCGAATCCGACCTCTTCGAACAGATCGCGGCCTGCGATTTCGGCCCCTTGCAGGGCGGCGACAAGGTGGTGGCGATTATCGACTGGCTGCGCGGCGCCCTGACCTATCGCTGGGGCACGAGCACCTCGACCACGACGGCGATGAACGCCTACATGAACCGGCAAGGCGTGTGCCGTGACTATGCCCACATAGCCGCAGCCCTGTGCCGGGCCAGCGACATCCCGGCCCGCATGGTCAGCGCCTATGCCGTGGGACTTGAGCCACAGGACTTCCATGCCGTGATCGAGGTGTATGTCGGCGGTCGCTGGCGGCTGGTCGATCCGACCGGTCGGGCGTGTCCTGAAACCCTCATCCGCATCGGTGAGGGCCGCGACGCCGCCGACATTGCCTTTCTGACCATCTTCGGCCGGGCAACCATGACGCGGCAGTCTGTGCGCGTGCGCGAGCGGTTACGGGAGCCGGCGGCGGCGTGAAGCCGCCAGCCGCCGTGTCCTAAAAGGGCATGAGCCGGCGTTTGCGGCTGTAGCCGAGATAGCCGATATTGGCCCCCAGCCGCAGACCCACGCCCGCGCGGATCGGGGCCAGGGTGATATCGTCGGCCTTCTGATAGTTCACGCCCAGGCCGCCGATCAGATAGGCGGTGCCCTCTACGCCGGGGAAGCGGCGGAAGATCGCCTCGGGGTATTGCAGGTTATAGCAGAGGGTGAAGACCCGGCTGGCGTTGCCGCCCCAGTCCCAGCCCACCGAGGGGCCCTGCCAGAAGGTTTCCTGGGTCGGCCGGCCCTTCATGTAGAGCAGGCCCCGGCCATAGCGCAGGCCGAGGGCGATGGCGCCCGAACCTTCCTCGCCCGCGATGTAGCCGGTGGGCTGGCCCTTTTCGCGGAACACCTTCTCGATGGCGGCGCCGGCGCTTTCGGCCGTGACGCCCAGGAAGTCGGACGTGGCCCGGATCATCTCGTCGGCCGAATAGGTCTGGGCCGAACCGGTGTCATAGGCCGGGGTGGTCGTGCCGCTGGAGGCCACGTCCTGGGCCATCGTGTCCTGGGCGAAGACGCTGGACGCCCCCGCGCTCGCGCCGAGGGTGGCTGCGCCCGAGAGGATCAACTTGCGACGGTCCATGACGGCCCCTTCAGAAATATCGTTGCGCTACTGTCGCAGCCCATTGGGACCGGTTTGCGGCCACCGGCTTTAAGGTTCGGTTAAGCATGAGGAAAACCGGCCGCCTGGAGGGCGCATCGCCCTCTCGCGAAGCGGCCCAAATGTGCTAGACGCGGGCGCATGACCTCTACGCCGCTCGACAAGATCAGAAATTTTTCAATCGTGGCCCATATCGACCACGGCAAGTCCACGCTGTCAGATCGCCTGATCCAGGAGACCGGCGGCCTGACCGCGCGCGAGATGACCGCGCAGGTTCTCGACAACATGGACATCGAGAAGGAACGCGGCATCACCATCAAGGCCCAGACCGTGCGTCTGGAATACAAGGCCGATGACGGCGAGACCTATATCCTCAACCTGATGGACACCCCCGGCCACGTCGACTTCGCCTATGAAGTCAGCCGCAGCCTGGCCGCCTGCGAAGGCTCGATCCTGGTCGTCGACGCCAGCCAGGGCGTGGAAGCCCAGACCCTGGCCAATGTCTATTCGGCCATCGACAACAATCACGAGATCGTCCCGGTCCTCAACAAGATCGACCTGCCCGCCGCCGAGCCCGAGCGCGTGCGCGCCCAGATCGAGGACCTGATCGGTCTGGACGCCAGCGAAGCGGTGCTGTGCAGCGCCAAGTCGGGCCTGGGCATCCACGACGTGCTCGAAGCCGTGGTCACCCGCCTGCCGCCGCCCAAGGGCGACGAGAACGCGCCGCTCAAGGCCCTGCTGGTCGACGCCTGGTACGACGCCTATCTGGGCGTGGTGGTGCTGGTGCGCGTCATCGACGGCCGCCTGAAGGCCGGCATGAAGATCAAGATGATGCAGCACGGCTCGACCCACCTGATCGACCGGGTCGGCGTCTTCAAGCCCAAAAACACCCCCGTCGAGAGCCTGGGCCCCGGCGAGATCGGCTTCATCACCGCCCAGATCAAGGAAGTGGCCGACGCCGCCGTCGGCGACACCATTACCGACGAGAAGAAGCCCACCGACAAGGCCCTGCCCGGCTTCAAGGACGTGCAGCCCGTGGTGTTCTGCGGCCTGTTCCCGGTCGACGCCGCCGACTTTGAAGACCTGCGCGCCGCCGTCGGCCGCCTGCGCCTGAACGACGGCAGCTTCACCTACGAGATGGAGAGCAGCGCCGCCCTGGGCTTTGGCTTCCGCTGCGGGTTCCTGGGCCTGCTGCACCTGGAGATCATCCAGGAGCGCCTCTCCCGCGAGTTCGACCTTGATCTGATCGCGACCGCCCCCTCGGTGGTCTACAAGATCCACATGCGCGACGGCTCGGAGATCGAGCTGCACAACCCCGCCGACCTGCCCGACCCGATGCACATCGAGAGCATCAGCGAGCCCTGGATCAAGGCCACCATCTTCACCCCCGACGAGTATCTGGGCGGCGTGATCAAGCTGTGCCAGGACCGCCGCGGCCAGCAGCGCGAACTGTCCTATGTCGGCAACCGCGCCATGGTCATCTACGACCTGCCGCTCAACGAGGTGGTCTTCGACTTCTATGACCGCCTGAAGTCGATCTCCAAGGGCTATGCCAGCTTCGACTACCAGGTCGAGGACTACCGCCAGGGCGACCTGGTCAAGATGTCGATCCTGGTCAATGCCGAGCCCGTCGACGCCCTCTCCATGCTGGTCCACCGCGACCGCGCCGAGGGCCGGGGCCGGGGCATGTGCGAGAAGATGAAGGAGCTCATCCCCCAGCACATGTTCGTCATCCCGATCCAGGCGGCCATCGGCGGCAAGATCATCGCCCGCGAAACCGTCCGCGCCCTGCGCAAGGACGTCACCGCCAAGTGCTACGGCGGCGACGCCTCGCGTAAGCGCAAGCTGCTGGACAAGCAAAAGGCCGGCAAGAAGCGCATGCGCCAGTTCGGCAAGGTCGAGATCCCGCAGGAAGCGTTCATCGCGGCGCTGAAGATGGACGAGGATTGATCCTCTTCCCTCTCCCCTTGCGGGAGAGGGTGGCCCCGGCGAAGGCCGGGGTCGGGTGAGGGGTCGCTCGGACCCTTCCTGAGAGGGCGATCAACCCCTCATCCGTCAGCTTCGCTGACACCTTCTCCCGCAAGGGGAGAAGGGAAGCGTCGCTGAGCCCTGCATCTGACGCCTTCACCGAACCTGGCACTACGGTGACAAAGCCCCAAACCGACACCGAGCGCGCTGCCTGTGGGCGTCGCCGAGGGCGTATGGCGGGAACCGACGGCACGGTCACCGCAATCCCCGTCTGGCGCCCGGCGTCCCGATGAAGTCTTCCCAGGCCAGTCCACCCTTCCCCGCCGTTTTTCCCGTCTGAGCAGAAAGTCCGGGCCGGCTTCGCCCAGACCGTGTTGAATGGCTCTGGTTAATGCGCGTAGCGGGAGTCGGGTTCGGGTGGGCAGGTTGAGCGGGATGTGGCGGGCCTCGGCGGCGAGCCTGGCGATGATGGCGGTGCTCGGCGCGGATATCAGCCAGGCCGGCAGCGGCGATGACTGCCCGCCCAATCCCCAGCCCGGCAAGTGCTATGAAAAGGTCATGTCGCCGGCCCGTTACGAATCCTATGTCGAGCAGCTGATCGACCGGCCCAGCCGCACCGAAAGCCGGATCATCCCGGCCGTGTATCGCCTTGAGGAACGCCAGGAGCTGGTCACGCCGGCGCGGACGGAACTGGTCACCGTGCCCGCCACCTGGCGGACGGTCACCGAAACCGTCGTGGTCCGGCCCGAATCGATCCGGATCGAGACCGTTCCGGCCGTCTATGAGACCGTGACCGAGCAGGTTCTGGTGCGTGAGGCCTATACCGAGTGGCGGCGCGGCATGCTGCTGGACCGGCGCGAGACCGCCCCGGGCCGGACCATGATGAGCCCGACCGGCGAGGTCCTGTGCCTGGTCGAGGTGCCGGCGGAATATCGCCTGGAGACCCGGCAGGTCATGGTCAGCCCGGCCCGTCAGGTGCGGGTCCGCGAGCCGGCCGAGATCCGGACCGTGACTCGTCAGGTGATCGACCGCGAAAGCTATGAGACGCGCCGCGAAATCCCCGCCCAGTATCGCTCGGTGGCTGTGCGGGTTCTGGTGACCCCGTCACGGGTCGAAACCTATGACAGCCCGGTGCTCTATCGCAATGTGGTCAGCCAGCGACTGATCAGCCCGGCCCGCTTTGAATGGCGCGAGATTACCTGCGACCCGGGCTCCTCGCCGGCCCGCCACGGGACCTGAAGGCGCTTTCGGCTGTCCGTGGGACGGCGAACGCACGCCCGATCCTGCGCAGGGTGAGAATATGTTCCCCTGCGGGTTGAAAACCACGACACCATCGACCCGCGTTCGGTTAAGGTTAACCTGCTTCTCCTCCGGACCGGTTTCCACGCAGGGTCCGGAGCATGGGCGACGGGATGTAACGGGGTCGATGGGCTCATGAGGGGATCTGGAATGAAGTTGAAACTTGCCGCTGGCCTGCTGGCCATGCTGAGCGCCAGCGCTGTCGTCGGATCGGCCACGGCCGCGGAAGACTATCGTCGTCCGTCGCCGCCGATGCCGCCGTCGCCGATGCCTGCGATCGACTGCCTGTGCACCCGGGCCGTGGTCTTCTATGGCCCGACCTCTTCCTATGGCGACATCCGCGTCTCGGCGCCGGGCGTTCGGGTCTATGGCGAGCCGGTGGTCGTGCCGTCGGGCCGCATCGATATCCAGGGCCCGCCGGTCTATGTCGACGCCCCGCCGATCCGCATCGCCGCGCCGCAGATCTATCTGCATCGTCCGGAAGTGCATGTTCGCCCGTCGGCCGTCACGGTCGATGCGCCCGAGATCCACTTCACCGGCTGCCCCGACGGCGTGCGCTGCGCACCTGTCCGCCCCTAAGGGCGGCAGGGCTAACAGCATTCAGAACTGGAAAAGGCGGGGTTCACACCCCGCCTTTTTTTCTGGCCGCAACCGCCCGGATCAGGACGGGAAACAGGACTGGGATCAGGGCTTGCAGAAGTCGCGGGCCTCGCGGGCCAGGGCCATGTCGCCACCGGCCAGGGCCGTCTTGACCGCCTCGTCGCACCGCGATTCGCTGAGCAGGGCCGTGACCCGGCCACGCAGAGCCGCCGCAGCCTGGGCCTCCTCGCGCAGGACCCGCGCTGCGCGGCGATCGGCCGGCAGACAAAGAGACAGCCAGGACGGGTCGGCGCATTTGGCGATCAGCCGGGCCCGCCGCACGGCCTCGGCGCTTTCGACAGTGTCGGCGGACGGCCGGGCGACCGCACTGGCCGGCGGCGCGGCGCTTGCTGCCTCGCCTGGTGTGGAGTCGGTCGAAGGCGCGTCGATCGGGCGGACCACGGTCACCGACGGGATCTGGTAGTGGCACACCCAGCCCTTGGCCGTCATCTCGCAGGACTGGAGAGCGGCCTGAGCCTCCTGCGGCGCAGGGCCTTGCGCCAGGGCAAGCAAAAGCAGGAACATCGCCAACCTCACGCACGGGAGCCACTGCCCACGACCCTAGGGTCAATGGTGGCGGCAACCTAGCCGTTTATCCGGCCACACCCAAGATCGGGCCAATCTGCCGGGTCGGAGGCAGGCCCACCGGGCGGCGACCGGGTCCAGACCGCTGGCGCCCGCGCTCAAATCGCGGCACGACTGCCGGCAACGGGAGGGACAAGTCCGTGGCGGTCGAGACCTATGACTACATCATCGTCGGCGCGGGGTCGGCCGGCTGCGTGCTGGCCAACCGGCTGTCGGCCGATCCGCAGCGGCGGGTGCTGGTGCTGGAGGCCGGGGATCGCGACAACTGGATCTGGTTCCACATCCCGGTCGGCTATCTGTTCGCGATCGGCAATCCGCGCTCGGACTGGATGTATCGGACAGAGCCGGTGCCGGGGCTGGACGGCCGCAGCCTGGCCTATCCGCGCGGCAAGGTGATCGGCGGATCTTCGGCGATCAACGCGATGATCTATATGCGCGGCCAGGCGGCCGACTATGACGGCTGGCGGCGGCGGGGTCTGGCCGGCTGGGGGTGGGACGACGTCCTGCCGCTGTTCAAGGCCCAGGAAGACCACATCGCGCCGCCTTCGGAGCATCACCAGTCGGGCGGCGAGTGGCGGGTGGAGCATCCGCGCATGCGCTGGAAGGTGCTGGACGCGTTTGCCAAGGCGGCGGCGCTGGAAGGCATTCCCGTCAGCCCCGACTTCAACGGCGGCGACAATACCGGCTCGGGCTATTTCAACGTCAACCAGCGGGCGGGCCTGCGGTGGAGCGCGGCGCGGGGGTTTCTGAAACCCGTGCTGTCGCGATCCAATCTGGAGCTGCGCACCGGGGCGCGGGCCGACCGGGTGATCCTTGAAAACGGCCGGGCCGTGGGCGTGGCCTGGACAGAGGGCGGGGAGGCTCGCGAGGCGCGTTGTCGCGGCGAGGTGGTGCTGACCGCCGGGGCGGTGAACAGCCCTCACCTGCTGGAGCTGTCGGGCGTCGGCGATGGAGCCCGGCTGGCGGCCCTGGGGCTGAGCGTCCATCGCCACCTGCCGGGCGTGGGCGAGAACCTGCAGGACCATCTGCAGATCCGGCCGATCTATCGCGTCAGGGGCGTGGCGACCCTCAATGCCCACTATGCCTCGCTGTGGCGGCGCCCCCTGATGGCGCTGGAATATGCGCTGCTGCGGCGCGGGCCGATGTCGATGGCGCCGTCGCACATGGGAGCCTTCGCCAAAACCTCCTCCGACTACGCGACGCCCAATGTGCAGTTCCACGTCCAGCCGCTGTCGCTGGACCGGTTCGGCGAGCCGCTGCACCGGTTCCCGGCCATCACCATCAGCGTCTGCAACCTGCGGCCCTCCAGCCGGGGGAGCATCCATGCGGGCAGTCCTGATCCGGCCGCCGCGCCGTTGATCCAGCCCAACTATCTGTCGACGGCGCAGGACGAGCGGGTAGCCGTCGACTCCCTGCGCCTGATCCGCCGCATCGTCGCCCAGCCGCCGCTGGCCTGCTATGGCCCCGATGAGATGAGCCCGGGGCCGGCGGTCGATGACGACGCCGGACTGCTGGCGGCGGCGCGGCAGCTGGGCACGACGATCTTCCACCCCGTGGGGACGGCGAAGATGGGCCTGGCCGCCGATCCAACGGCCGTGGTCGATGCGCGCCTGCGGGTGCTGGGAGTGGCGGGCCTGCGGGTCGCCGACGCCTCGGTGATGCCGACCATCGTCTCGGGCAATACCAACTCGCCCACCCTGATGATCGCCGAAAAGGCCGCGCGGATGATCCTGGAGGACGCCCGCTAGACGGCTTCGGCCTCGACAGGCGGGGCGGCTTGGGGCGGGCGCAGCTTGTAGAACCTCAGCTCGCGGCCCAGGTCGTAGAGGCGATACAGGCGGAAGACGTCGGGGCGGGAGGTCCACAGGGCGTCTTCGGCGTCGGTCAGGGCCATGGGCGTGCCGACGCCGCCGGTGGTGGTCTTGACCACGATCAGGCGCTCTTCGCCGGTGGGCTTGAAGCTGAGGATGTCGTGGCCGGCAAGGTCGACGGGCGGCCGGGCCGGGCGGACCTGGTCGGCCAGGTCGGCCCGGCCGTGCTCGCGCAGGCGGCGCTGCTCGAAGGCCAGGACGGCGGCGCGGCCGGCTTCGGCCAGCAGGCTGTTGGCGTGGTCGCGGCCGGCGGGGTCGAACTTGGCGATCAGCTGTTCGGCGCGGGGGCTGGGCTGCAGCTGTTCGGGCTCGAAGGCGGGCGGCGGTCCCTCGACCAGATGCAGCGGCTCGCGGGCCGTGAACAACACCGACGGACGCATGGCGGCGGCGATCAGGGTGGGCCGGGCGGAAAGCTGGCGGTCGACGGCGTCGATCAGCTGGTCATGCAGTTTCCAGCGCGGGGCGAAGTCCTTCAGGATCGGCACGCCGATCAGGCTGAGGGCGGCCGAGATGTTGCGCTGGCGAAACTCGATGGCTCCGCCGGGACGGCCGGTGACGAATCGCAGGGCGCGCTGGTGGCCGGCGGCCTTGACCTCCTGGCCGGCTAACTGCTTGGCCAGCATGACAAAATAGTCGCCGACCACGAGGTCCAGGTCGGCCTCGGTCCAGTCTCCGGTCTTGTGTGTCTCATCGCTCACGCGGCGACGATGCCTCAGGCGCGGGCGTCGCGCCACAACAGCTTGGCCCTGAGTTAAGGCGCAGGTCGAACCGGCAGCTTGGGCGCCTCGGCGATGGGTTCCTCGTCGGACTTCAGGCCCGCCGCCTTCAGGGCGCGGGCGATCGAGGTGACCGGCTCGCCGCGCACCACCTGGAAGGTCAGGACCAGGGGCTCGGCGGGGTTGTCGCCGAGATTGGCGAAGCCCCCGGCCCGCTCGCCATTGAGGGCGACCCTGTAGGTGCGGTTGGACAGCACCCGGCACAGCAGGACGAAGGTCTTCTGGTCGTTGAGCAGCCGGGGGGTCTTGATGCATTCGGGCGGCTCGCCGCCCTCCGCGACGCCATAGTTCCAGGCCCTGGGGTTCATCTGCTGGTCGAAGGCGACCTTCACGATCAGCACGCCGGGGGCGATGGTCTCGCCCTGGGCCGGATAGGTGGCCACCACCCTGGGCGGCAGGGTCGGCGGCATCACCGTGACCGGCGAGACGGCCGTGGGCTCGTCGCGGACCTGGGCGGTCGCGCCGGCGGCGCTGGCGAGAAGAACGGTCAGGGCGAGGGCGCGAAGGATCATTCAGCCAGCTTGACCGCCAAGCGCGGCGTTCTCAAGGCGGATGCGCGCCTCCCCGCCGCAGATTGTGCTATAGGCGCCGTCATGACCGATACGCCCGACCTTTCCAACGAAACCCCGATCCAGCGCGCCCTGCGCCTGAAGAAGGCCGCCATCGACGCCAAGCCCAAGCCGCCGCGCGGCGGCAAGTTCCAGCGCGAGCAGGCCGCCGGCGTGCAGGCCGGCAAGTCCAAGCCCTGGATGAGCCGCTAGCCGGTGCGCGTGCTGGGCCGAACCTCGTCGATCAATGTCCGCAAGGTGCTGTGGACGCTGGACGAGCTAAGCCTGGCCTATCAGCGCGAGGACTGGGGCGCAGGCTTTGCGCCCACTGACGATCCTGCGTTCCTGGCGCTCAACCCCAATGGCCTGATCCCGGTGCTGGTCGACGACCAGGGGCCGCTGTGGGAGAGCAACACCATCTGCCGCTATCTGGCCCACCGCCATGGCGACGGCGCCCTGCTGCCCGCCGATCCGCGCGGCCGGGCCGGGGTGGAGCAGTGGATGGACTGGCAGGCCACCGAGCTGAACGGCGCCTGGCGCTACGCCTTCCTGGCCCTGGGCCGCAAGGCGCCGGGCTTTGACGATCCGGCCAGCATCGCGGCCAGCACGGCGGCGTGGAACGGGGCCATGACGCTTCTGGAGCGCCGGCTGGAGACCACCGGCGCCTATGCGGCCGGCGAGACCTTCACCCTGGCCGATGTGGTGCTGGGCCTGTCGACCCACCGCTGGGCGGCGACACCGATCGACCACGCCGACCTGCCGGCGGTGCGCGCCTATTACGCCCGCTTGGGCGAGCGCGGCGCGTTCCTGCCCCACGCTCGCCAGGACGTGCCCTAGCCGGGCTTGCGGAACTTCAGGATGAACTGATCGGTCTTGCCGCGAATGGCCGGGTCGAAGACGTTGGCCGTGTGCGGGTCGCTGGCGTCGCGCAGCAGCGGGCTTTCAGCCTCCAGCTTGAAGCCGGCGGCCTCGACCTCGGCCTTGACGGCGGCGACGTCGATACGGTGCAGGCTGTCGGCGGCCGTGATCCCCGAACCTGCGGCGGCCGCATGGTCGACGATCAGGAAGACGCCGCCCGGCTTCAGCGACTTGAAGACCTCGGCATTGACGGTTGCGGCCGTGGCCACAGGGAAGGGCTTCAGGTGCAGGTCGTGATAGTTCTGGACGGTGAAGACCAGGTCCAGATTGTCGGGCAGGTCCAGGGCGATGACGCTGCCGTCCAGCGCCTTGGCGTTGGGCAGGGCCGCCGAGACGGCCTTGAGGTTCTCGCCATACTTGGCCGAAAACTGGATGAACTCGGCCGGCTGATAGGCATAGACCGTGCCCGAGCTGCCGACCGCGCCCGACAGGATGCGGGTGAAATAACCGCCCCCCATGATGAAATCGACGACCGTGTCGCCAGGCTTCACCCCGGCGAAGGCCAGGATCTCGCCGGGATGGCGGGCCGCGTCACGGGCGCTGTCCTCGGCCGGACGGGCCGGACTGGCGACGGCGGCGGTGATGTTGGCGGGAACCTGGGCGAAGGCGGCGCCGGCGGCGGCGCTGACGGCCAGCGCTGCGAGGGCGGAAGCCATGGACTTGCGGATCATGCGTCGATCTCCCTGATTTTCCGAAGCGGCAGCCGGTTGTGACACTTCACCGAACGCCGTTCTCGTGAATTCTCGGTAACAAGCCCCCACCCCTTCCGCCACGTCGCCCTTCCCCTACCCGGCCGCTTGCCCCCATGATCGCGGCAACGAAAAAAGTCGGGGAGGCTTGAATGCGGTGGATCCTGCGCGGGATCGGCGGACTGCTGGCGCTTGTGGTGCTGGCGGCCGTCACCCTGATCGTCGTCGACCGGGCCAGCCTGCCCAAGGCGCCGGACAAGGCGGCCCTGATCGCGGCCGGCCAGCGCTATGAGGTCCGCATCCGCCGCGACGAATGGGGCGTTCCCCACATCCTGGGCAAGACCGACGCCGACGCCGCCTATGGCCTGGGCTTCGCCCAGAGCGAGGACGACTTTCCCACCCTGCGCGACGTGACCCTGGCCACCCGCGGCGTGCTGGCCCGCACCCAAGGCGCCTCGGCCGCGCCGACCGACTATGTGGTCTCGCTGCTGGGCGTCTGGCCGACAGTCGACGCCAACTACAGCAAGCTGCCCGCCGAGCTGCGGGCCGTGCTGCAGGCCTATGCCGACGGGGTCAATCACTATGCCGCCCTGCACCCCGAGGTCGTGACGCCCGGCCTGCTGCCGGTCACCGGCAAGGACATCGCGGCGGGCTTTGTCTTCAAGCAGCCGTTCTTCTACGGCCTGGACGGCGAGCTGAAGAAGCTCACCGCGCCGGACGCGCCCCCTCCCCCGCCCAAAGGCTCCAACGGCCTGGCCATCGCCCCGTCGCGCAACGCCGACGGCGCCACCCGTCTGCTGGTCAATTCGCACCAGCCCTATACCGGCCCGGTGGCCTGGTACGAGGCCGTGGTGCAGAGCGGTCAGGGCTGGCACGTGGCCGGCGGCTTCTTCCCCGGCTCGCCGTTCATGCTGCATGGCCACAACGCCACCCTGGGCTGGGCCAATACAGTCTCCAAGCCCGACCTGGTCGACACCTACCGCCTGACGATCAATCCGCAGGACAAGAACCAGTACCGGCTGGACGGCGCCTGGCGCGACTTCGAGATGTCCACCGCCATCCTGCGCGTCAAGCTGTGGGGCCCCATCGTGCTGCCGGTGCGCAAGGCGGTGCTGCGCTCGGTGCACGGCCCGGTGCTGGAGACCAAGGCCGGCGTCTTCGCCATCCGCTATGCCGGCATGGGCGAGTACCGCCAGCCGGTGCAGTACTGGAAGCTGGGCAAGGCGACCAACCTGGCCGAATGGCGCGCGGCCATCGCCACCCACGCCCTGCCCAGCCTCAACTATGTGTATGGCGACGCGGCCGGAAACATCGGCTTCGTCCACAACGGCCAGTATCCCAACCGCACGGCGCAGGCCGACTGGGCCAATATGCTGCCCGGCGACCGCTCCGACCTGATCTGGCAGGGCTATCGCCCGGTGGAGCAGAGCCCGCAGCTGTGGAATCCCAAGTCAGGCTTTGTGTTCAACTCCAACAACAGCCCGTTCGAGGCCAGCGCCCCGGCCGATAACCTAAAGCCCGCCGACTTCCCCGCCGCGATGGGCCTGCAGACCAACATGACCAACCGCGCCCTGCGGGTGCAGGAGACGGTCGGGGTCGATGCGGCGATCACCGACGAGAGCTTCCGTCGCTACAAGTACGACCTGACCTATAGCCAGCGCTCCAGCGTGGCGGCGATGATCGAGACGGTCACCGCCGTCGATCCCAAGGGCGACAAGGACCTGGCCGCCGCCCAGGCGATCCTGAAGGGCTGGGACCGCCGCACCGACGCCAAGAATCGCGGCGCGGCCCTGGCGGCGCTGATGAGCCAGCCGATCCTCTTCGCCCGCACCAGCGGCGAGGCCGAGCCCGACCCGATGGACACGCTGAAGACGGCCATCACCACCCTGAAGACCCATTTTGGCCGGCTTGATCCCGAATGGGGCCAGGTCAACCGCATCCGCCGCGGCAAGGTTGATCTGCCCATCGACGGCGCCGCTGACACCTATCGCTCGGTGTGGGGCATCCCGCAGAAGGACGGCACGACGACCGCCGACGGCGGCGACACCTTCATCATGTTCGTCACCTGGGACCGGAACGGGAAACTGTCGTCCGACAGCATCCACCAGTTCGGCTCGGCGACCCTGGATGCGGGGTCAAAGCACTATGCGGACCAGACGCCGCTGTTCGTGGCCATGAAGACCAGGCCGGTGCTGTTCACCGAGGCGCAGCTGAGGGGGAATGTGCGGGAGGATTACCGACCGGGGGGGCGGTAGGGGGAAGGCAGACATTCACGCATGAGAAGTTTTATATAAATCAATGTCTTAATGGTATATTTGATATAGCTATAATCTTGTAGGGATCGTCGATCCCTGCCCTCGCCAGGGCTTCTGCGTATGCCAAGGCAATAGGAGTCGCGTGCTGTGTCGGACCTATGATCACTCGATCTATCAACTCGCTGAGGCCAAGGCCTGGAACACCGAGTGTTGGATCCAACGGAATTTTGAAAACTGGCTGCGGTATTCCATTGATCGTCTCAAAGGATTTTTTTACTGCCTTGTCAGCACCGCCATCAAATATAGGCGTGTGGAACACTCTCCACTCTTTCTCTTCGTGAAATCCTGGATGTTTGGTGCATAGGACAAACATTCGGAACGCGTGATTGAGGTGCCATTCCAATGTTTCATTCTCAACGCCTTTCAATTCATCGGTATAGGCGGCCAAAACGTCGGCCCATACGCTAAACCACGCCAAAAACTGAGCGGGATCTTGGTAGGTCACAGGGTAAGAGTAAGCTCCCAGCAAATCCGTTTCGGAGTGGAATGCCGTTGGGCGCATTACCAGCGCAACACCGCTTTTCCCTCCATAGGCGCGCCACATCGACAAGCGCCCATACAGATCTTCCAACCCAGTTTCGTGGAGCGAAACCGAAGTCAGATATGTGTCATTCTTGATTGATAGCTGATCACGGTCGAAGCTTGCGGCGAGCCGGTCGCTCAATCCCTCCAGGAGTTGGTTCAGCCATTCTTGGAAGCGCTCCCCTCGCTCTGAATGCCATGCTCCGGCAAGGCATTGCGCTCCATGCTCCATCTCCGAAAAATCATTCATCACCGACGAATGCCGCATCCACACTTCGCGCCCATTTATAATCTTGAGACCGTTTTCCGCAGAAGTGTAGTGAACGAGCCGCTGATGGCTGAGATCTAGGCCTCCCAAAACCTCAAAATGTCGCGGCGAAAAGAGGCGATTAAGGAGATCGGGCAAGTCGGGCGCTTGGTTCATTGAGCGTTTTCTTCAATCTTCAGGATGCCGTCGTCACTATATAGCAGAGCTTCGGCTTCATGGGCTGATGCCTCGTCACGATCCGACCGAAATGACCTACCCTTTTGCGTCCAAAAGCGGACGCCCCGCGTCCCGCTCATCCTTAAATCTCCTGGAGGCTGCAGCGTGCCGGCCTGTCCAGGTTGGTCAAGGCCCGCCTCCGGCGGCCGCGTCGCGGCGGCCCCGCAGGGGCCGGCCTTGAGCAACCTGGACAGACCGGCGATCGTCTCGCCGTGAGATTTAAGGAGGGCTCCCTTCGGCGCGAAGGGGGGGCCTTTCCAATAAATCACCGTCATTCCCGCCCTTGTGGCGGGAACCCCTGTTTCAGCTGACCCGTGAAGCGCCAGCGAAGTGCGCGCGCACTTCGCCCCTACCGCACCTGCGGCGGACAGAGGGGTTCCCGCCACAAGGGCGGGAATGACGGTTGATTATGGGGATTGGCCGTACTTTATCCCCGCACCTCCCAGATCAAACCTTTGCGAATTCAACCGCTTGTAAAAAACCTGATCGCACCCGTCAGACGCGCTGAAACCTGCCGCATAATCATCCCACCTCGTCGCGAGGAAAGGGCGCAAGGCCAGCGACCATTGCGGCGGCGGGGGGTGATCGAGCGGGACTGGGCTTCAGGGGGATACTGAAGCGTGTCCGGGGATCCTGGCGTTGCAGGACCCGCCCGCCGTCGGCGTGGATGGGGATCAAGGCGAGTGTTGGTCAGAATTGGCCCCACGCCCCCCGACCTTCGTTCTGCCGGGGAAACCCGACAGGCGAGTTCCGGTAAGGCCCCAACTGGGCCACCCGCTGGGACGCTGACGGAAAACGATCACGCGGAGCGGACGACTTCGTCGAAACGGTATTCTCTATTTCTCATCCGGACGTGGTCCGGACGCTCCGCGACCCTTTCCATCAACTCGGCGGCTTCCGCGCGAGGGCGCCAGGCCGTGTCCGCCGAGGCCTTGCCAGCAACGCCCGTCTGGCGTTCAGCTACGGTTCAGCCGCACGGCCTAGCCTGGCGGCATAAAGTTCAAAGCGTGGGGAAACCGCAATGCACAAGACCATCAGCCTGATCGCCTTTGGCGTCGCCTCCTGCATCGGCGCGGCCGCCCAGGCCCAGGCGCCCAGCTGGAACGGCCCTTACCAGGAGCCGCCGCGCGGCTCCTATGTGCAGAGCTGCCGCGAGATCACGACCTTCAGCGGCAACGTCTATGCGCGCTGCCAGACGAAGGACGGCCGCTGGACCTGGACCGGCGCCCATCTGCGCGACTGCAACAGCCAGGGCCTGGCCAATGCCGGCGACGGCCGGCTGATCTGCCAGAGCCTGGTGGGCGGCGGCGGTGGCAGTGGTGGCGGCGGCTTCCCCGGCGGCGGCGGCGGACGCCCGGGCGGTGGCGGCTCCCCCTATCGCGCCGACGCGGTGCTGTTCGAACACGCCGGCTATGAGGGCGCCGCCTATGAGGTGCGCGGCGACATGCCCGACCTGACGGCCATCAAGTTCAACGACGTCGCCTCGTCGATCAAGGTGATGCGCGGCGAATGGGAGCTCTGCGAGCATACCAACTATCAGGGCCGCTGCTGGATCCTGACGCGCGACGAAGGCCTGTTTGATCGCAACCTGAACGACCGCGTCAGCTCGATCCGCCGGGTGCGCTAAGGGCCTGCGGTCGGCCGCGCCGCTCTTGATGGGCGGCGCGCGCCATGGCTAAGGTCCCGCGCCATTTTACGGAGCTTCACCATGCGCAAGATCGTCGTCCTGGCCGCCGCGGCGGCCGCCCTGCTGGTTTCGGCCTGCAACACCATCGAAGGCGTGGGCAAGGACGTCTCGGCCGCCGGCCGCGCGGTCACCGACACCGCGCGCGACGTCAAGAAGTAGCGGCGTCAGGCGTCTTCCTGGCGGGACGTCTCGATGGCGATGGCCTGTTTTTCGTGCGGCGCGATCTCCTGGTCGGTCGCCCGGCGCGCCGCCTGTTCGGCGCGGGAGGCGGCGGGCGGGTGATCGTTCTGCGGCGGCGCGGGAGGGACATCTTGCGGCATGTCGGTTTGACTCCGTTTCAAGCACGCCGTGGAAACGTGCAGCCATCGCTTGGGTTGCCGCCGGACGCTCGCAAACCCCCGACCACCGACCAAGGATCTGAACAGTCAAAATACCGATCTCGTCAATTTTGTTCAGATCGTGTTAGGAACTGGACCATATCGATACTTGATAATGTCGATATTCAGCCCCAATTAACTAAGCGATGCGTCGCTAGGTCACTCTTTAAACTCACGCGCAGGGGGCGCATATTGCGGACATGTCGAGCACACCCGCCCCCAGTTTCCTGACCGGCCTCAAGCGAGGCCTCCTGCACCGCTGCCCCAACTGCGGCGACGGGCGTCTGTACATGCGCTATCTGAAGGTTGATCCCGAGTGCGAGGTCTGCGGCCACGACCTGGCCGACTATCCCGCCGATGACGGCCCGGCCTATTTCACCATCCTGATCATCGGCCACCTGTTCGTGGCCCCGCTGCTGCTGTTCCCGTTCATCTGGAAGGCCCCGGTGGGGATCGTGCTGCCGCTGACGGTGCTGCCGCTGGCCGCCCTGACCCTGGTGCTGTTGCCGCGGGTCAAGGGCGCGGTGATCGGCGCGCTGTGGGCCATCAAGCTGCGCAAGGCCCAGGACGCGCCGGGCGACTGAGCGCGACCTTCACCGGAACCGACAAGCGGCGCCATACATTCTCCCTCCGACACGGTGACCCGGCGCTGAAGCCGACGGTCGCGGTGTCGGGAGAACGGACATGCTCGGCACGATCCTCATCATCATCCTGATCCTGGCCCTGATCGGCGCCCTGCCGACCTGGGGCCACAGCAAGTCGTGGGGCTATTTCCCCAGCGGCGGCCTGGGCCTGGTCCTGGTGATCCTGATCATCCTGGTCCTGCTGGGACGCCTCTAAAGCCATCGCCGGACGCCGCCGAACAGCGGTTGGCGTCCGGCTTTGCCTTCGCCTAAGGTCCCCGCGACACTAGGGGGAATCTGGGCATGACGACGCAAGCCGCCGAGGCGACACCGATGAGTCCCATGACCCGGGCTCGCGCCATCCTCGGCGGGTCGGCCGGTAATCTGGTCGAATGGTACGACTGGTTCGCCTACGCCGCCTTCTCGATCTATTTCGCCAAGGTCTTCTTCCCGGACGGCGACCAGACCGCCCAGTTCATGAAGACCGCCGCCGTGTTCGCCGTGGGCTTTCTGGCCCGTCCGGTCGGGGCCTGGCTGATGGGCCTGTATGCCGACCGCGCCGGCCGCCGCGCCGCCCTGACCCTGGCCGTGGGCCTGATGAGCCTGGGCTCGCTGATCATCGCCATCACCCCCGGCTTCGACCAGATCGGCGCCGCCGCCCCCGCCATACTGCTGGCCGCCCGCGTGCTGCAGGGCCTGTCGGTCGGCGGCGAATACGGCGCCAGCGCCACCTATATGAGCGAGATGGCCGGCAAGAAGCGCCGCGGCTTCTGGTCCAGCTTCCAGTACGTGACCCTGATCATGGGCCAGCTGGTTGCGGCCCTGGTGCTGGTGATCCTGCAGAATGCGCTGGAGCCTGCGGAACTTTCGGCCTGGGGCTGGCGCATCCCGTTCTTCATCGGCGCCGCCCTGGCGGTGGTCGTGTTCTGGATCCGCAGCGGGCTGGAGGAGTCGCAGTCCTACACCAACGCCAAGGCTGCGGGCGCGCCCAAGGCCAACACCCTGGCGATGTTCACCGAGCATCCCCGCGAGGCCTTCGCCATCATCGGCCTGACCGCCGCCGGCTCGCTCGCCTTCTATGCCTACACGACCTACATGCTGAAGTTCCTGACCAACACGACCGGCTTCACCAAGGAGGTGGCCGGGGCCGTGAACCTGGCCACCCTGGTGGGCTTCATGCTGATCCAGCCGTTGTTTGGCTGGATGTCCGACCGGCTGGGCCGACGGCGCATGCTGGTCTTTGCCTTCTCGGTCGGCGCGGTGATCGCCTGGCCGATCTTCACCCTGGTGGCCGGCGCGACCGACCCGGTTGTGGCCTTCCTGCTGATCTTCGCCGCCCTGGTGGTGCAGTCGGCCTATACGTCGATCAGCGCCGTGGTGAAGGCCGAGCTGTTCCCAACCCATGTCCGCGCCCTGGGCGTCGCCCTGCCCTACGCCCTCGGCAATGCGGTGTTCGGCGGCACGGCCGAGTTCGTCGCCCTGTGGTTCAAGAGCATCGGCATGGAGAGCGGCTTCTACATCTATCTGGCGGCCATGATGGCGATGGGCGCGCTGATCGCCCTGGCCCTGCGCGACAGCGGCAAGCACAGCCGAATTCTTGAGGACTGAGTTCTTTCGTCGAATCCGCTCCAGCCATAGACTCCCGTCATGCCGATCATCGACATCGCCGCTCTCGCCCTCTTCATGTTCGCCTGGCTGTTCTATGAGCCGCTGCTCAAGCGGCTGGGCGAAGGCGGCAACCTGATCAATACCGACATGACGGTCATCCGGCGGCGCTGGATGCAGGAGATGGCGGTGCGCGAGATCGCCCTGCTGGATGGCCAGCTGCTGGGCCACGCCATCAACTCGGCCAGCTTTTTCGCCTCGTCCAACCTGATCCTGATCGCGGCGGCGGCGGGGGTGCTGTTTGGCGGCGACACGGCGCTGAAGAGCATTGAAGGCCTGGCCGTTCTGGCCCCGGCCACCCAGACCCTGTTCGAGCTCAAGCTGGGTCTGGTGCTGTTTGCCCTGGCGCGCGGCCTGCTCGACTTTATCTGGGCCATTCGTCAGATGAACTACTGCCTGGCCGCTATCGGGGCCACGCCGATGTGGGCCTCGCCCTCGACCCTGGCGGAATATGCCGAGGCCACGGGCGGCATCCTGAACCCGGCCCTGTCGGCCTTCAACGCCGGGGTGCGCGGCTATTATTTCGCCCTGGCCGGGGCCGCCTGGTTGCTGGGACCCTACGCCTTCATCGCCGCCACCCTGGGCGCCCTGGCCCTGCTGCTCTGGCGTCAGCGCCGCAGCCGGGCCTCATCGGCGGTGCGCAAGGTCAGACAGATCCTGGAACGTCAGCCGGTGGTGCACGGTCCACATCTGAAGCACGCCGAGAAAGACCCGCCGGTCGATACAATTTAGGCCAGGCCAAGTTCGGCCCGGACCTTTTTCGTCAGCCTGGCCGCGACCAGACCATGGGCGGATTTCAGCCAATCGGCGACCTCCGCGTCATCCAGCGCGCCAAGGTCGTGAAACTTCACCCATTTGGCGCGGGCCAGATACGGGGCGGGGATCGCCCGACCGGTCTCGATCAGAACCTCGAAGGCAACGTCGGAGACCTTGAACGACACGCCGCCCTGCGCGACCGCGTCGCCGATCACCGCAAACATCTTGCCGCCGACCTTGTAGACCTGATCGGAGCCCCAGGGCCTGTCCATGGTCACGGCCGGCAGGGCTCGACAGGCGTGGTCGAAATCTTCAGGGCTCAAGCCTCGACGCCCACACCGATCGGGCAGGTCACGCCGGTGCCGCCGATGCCGCAATAGCCGCCCGGGTTCTTGGCCAGGTACTGCTGGTGATAGTCCTCGGCGAAATAGAACGGCCCGGCGGCGGCGATCTCGGTGGTGATCGCCCCAAGACCCTTGCCGGCCAGGGCCTGGCCATAGGTTTCCTTCGACGCGGCGGCCGCAGCGGCCTGACTGTCGCTGGTGACATAGATGCCCGAGCGATACTGGGTGCCGATGTCATTGCCCTGGCGCATGCCCTGGGTGGGATCATGGTTCTCCCAGAAGGTCTTGAGCAGGGTCTCGTAGCTGACCGCCTTGGGATCAAACACCACCAGCACCACCTCGGTATGACCGGTGCCGCCGCTGCACACTTCCTGATAGGTCGGATTGGGCGTCACACCCGCCGCATAGCCGGCCGCGGTCACATACACGCCAGGGACCTTCCAGAAGATCCGCTCCACGCCCCAGAAACAGCCCATGGCGAACACGGCCGTCTCCATGCCGTCGGGATAGGGCCCCTTCAGCGCATGGCCATTGATGAAGTGGGTCTGCGCGGTCGGGATCGCCGCCTCGCGGCCCGGCAGGGCGCTGTCGACGGTCGGCAGATCCAGGGACTTCTTGGCGAACAGCATGGCGGGGCCTCGGCGGGAAAGGGTCTCAGCCGATATATGTGCTCCCGTCGCACATTTCATCCCTCATGAGCGCTTGCCCCGGAAAGCCCCATGAGTATATTGCGCGCCTTCCTGCGAAGGGGGGCCTCAACCGCTCCCGATTCCTTGCGCATGGTGAGGTGGCCGAGTGGTTGATGGCGCACGCTTGGAAAGCGTGTTTAGGTGAAAGCCTAACGAGGGTTCGAATCCCTCTCTCACCGCCACGCACCCCCACAAATTACCTCGCGCGCCAGGCCAGTTCCCTAAGCCTGCGTTTTCGCGCGCCTATTGCCGCGGAAAGCCATTCGCTCACGCGCAAATCCCGCACGAAGTCGGCCAACGACCTACCAGATAGGTTGCCGCGGTGCTGTCAGAGCAAAAATGCTGACAGCGTGAGCGACCGGTAGCTTGCCGGGATGACCAGCCCATTCCGCTACTTCAACAGCTCGCCCGAGGTGATCCGCCTGATGGTGATGATGTACGTGAAGTACCCGCTGTCGCTGCGCAACGTCGAGGACCTCCTGGCGGAGCGTGGGATCGACATCTGCCATGAGACGGTGCGGTTCTGGTGGAACAGGTTCGGTCCAATGTTTGCCGCCGAGATCCGGCGAAAGCGGGTCAATCGGATGAAGGCCTTCACGCACTGGAAGTGGCATCTCGACGAGGTGTACGTGAAGATCAACGGCCAGATGCACTACCTCTGGCGGGCCGTCGACCACGAGGGTGAAGTGCTAGAGTCCTTCGCCAGCAAGACCCGCGACAAGCCTGCGGCGTTGAAGTTCACGAAGAAACTGATGAAGCGGCACGGACGTGCCAAGGTGGTCACCACAGACGGCCTGCGCTCATATAGGGCGGCGATGAAGGAACTCGGCAACGCCGAGAAGCAGGAGATTGGCCGCTGGGCCGACAACCGTTGTGAGAACTCACACCTGCCGTTCCGACGACGAGAACGGGCCATGCTGCGGTTCCGACAGATGAAGAGCCTCCAGAAATTCAGCTCCGTCCACGCCGCCTTCCACAACCACTTCAACCAGGAGCGTCACCGTACCAGCCGCGAGACCTACAAGGCCCAACGCTCCGCCGCACTGGCTGAGTGGAAGTCTCTTATGGCCTGAGGCCGCGCCGTCCTGCCCGACCTGCGTCTAGTGGAGACAAGTTGGGGTTAGGCTGACAGCACCGCTACGATCGATGGCCCACTGTCTTCCTATTCGCCATCGCCCTCGCGGCGACTGTGCTCTTCTGGCTATGAGTCCTGAGCCTAGCGACTAGCGCGCCACCGCCGTAGCCCCGGGGCGGCGGGGATCGGCGCCGCCCAGGAACCGGCCCTTATCGATCATGATCGACTGGGCGCTGCCCATAGTCTCGTCCGACTTGATCGGATGCCCCATGGCCTTGAGCAAGGCCACGGTGTCGGGATTGAAGTTGGGCTCAACTTCCAGAGGGTCGCTGGCGTTCTGGAAGATGCGCGGCTGGTGAGTGGCCTCGGCGATGTTGAGGTCGAAGTCGACCACGTTGACGATGACCTGCAGCACCGTGTCGATGATCGTGCTGCCGCCCGGCGTGCCGGTGATCAGCCAGGGCTTGCCCTCCTTGAACACCATGGTCGGCATCATGGTCGACAGCACCCGCTTGCCGGGCTCCAGGGCGTTGGGCGGCAGGGGCGCGGCGGTCTGCCGGGCCTTCCACGCCGCTTCGTGGGCGTAGTTGTTCATCTGGTTATTGAGCACGAAGCCCGCGCCCGCCACCATCACGCCCGAGCCGAAATCGGCGCCCAGGGTATAGGTGTTGCTGACCGCGTTGCCCTCGGCGTCGGCGACCGAGAAGTGCGTAGTGTTGGGGCTCTCGAAGGCCCACGGGTCGCCGGCGCCCAATTCCTTGGCCGGCCTGGCGCGGGCCGGATCGATCAGCTTGGCGCGCTCGATCCCGTAGGCCTTGGAGGTGAAGCCCTTGAGCGGCACCTTGGCGAAATCGGTGTCGCCTAGATATTTGTAGCGGTCGGCATAGCCCAGCTTCATCGCCTCGGCCATCAGGTGCAGCGACCTGGCCGAGCCCGCCCCCGTGGCTTTCAGGTCAAACTGCTCAAGAATGTTGAGCATCTCCAGCAGGGTCGCGCCGCCGGCGCTGGCGGGCGGCGAGGTCAGAACCGTCAGGCCGCGATAGGTCCCGGACAGGGGCTCGCGCACCACCGGCTTGTAGGCGGCCAGGTCTTCCAGGGTGATCAGGCCGCCGTTGGCCTTCATGTCGGCGGCGAAGCGCTTGGCGATCTCGCCGCGATAGAAGGCGTCGGCGCCGTGGTCGGCGATCTGGCGCAGGGACCAAGCGAGGTCGGGCTGCTTCAGGGTCTCCCCGGCGGCATACAGCGCGCCGTCCGGCTTGTAGAAAGCGGCCTTGCCGGCAGCGCTGGTCGACAGGCGCTCCTGCCCCCAGCTGAACACGAAGGCCTCGTCTGGCGTCAGAGCCACACCGTCGGCGGCTAGGCCATAGGCGGGCTCGACCACGGCCTTCCACGGCAGCTTGCCGTAGGTCTTGTGGGCCAGATAGAGGCCGGCGACCGTGCCGGGCACGCTGGGCGCCTTGTAGCCGATTGAGGCGACGGCGTTGTTTTCCTTACCCTTGTCATCGACAAAGGTCTCGAGCCGCGCCGCCCTGGGGGCGATGCCGCGGTAGTCGATGAAGACCGTTTTCCCCGTGCCGGCCATATGGACCAGCATGAAGCCGTCGCCGCCGATATTGCCGGCGCGCGGCAGGGTCACGGCCAGGGCGAAGGCTGTGGCGACGGCGGCGTCCACGGCGTTACCGCCCTGACGCAGGATCCCGACCCCGACCTCTGTGGCGATGGCGTTCTGGCTGACCACCATGCCGCTTTGCCCCACCACCGGGTGGTGGATGCTGGGATATTCCAGCAGCTGCTTGCGCTGGGCCCAACCCGAGGCCGGCAGCAGGGCGGCGGTGGAAAGGGCGAGGGCCGAAAGACCCAGGGCGACAAGTCGGAAGGGTTTCACGCGCGCCTCGTCGAGGAGAGTTGGAAATGGGGTGCGGGACGACGAACACGGGGGGGCTGGGTCGTCGTCCCGCTAGAGTCCCGGCCGGGAATGCGGAATTGGGCCGGAACTCCTAGACGTCGACTAGAAGCGCTTGCTGGCGTTCAGGTACCAGTAGCGTCCAGTCGCGTTGTGGAGCGAGCCGAGGTAGCCGAAGTTCGAGGACACGATCGGCGGTTCCTTGTCGGCGACGTTGCGAACGCCCAGACGGATCGTTGAACCGTCAAAGCGGCCGTCCTTGAAGGCGTACTGGCCGTAGAGGCTGACCGTGGTCCAGGCCTTCACGGGGAAGTACTGGCCGGCGACCTGGGCCGGGCCCGTGTCAAAGACCTCGCCCACATGGCTGACGAACATGCCCGCACCCCAGCCGTTCAGGCGCCAGGTCAGGTTGGCGGTGCCGCGGAATTCCGGGAAGCCGTCCATCTTGATCTGGTTGCCGGCCGACGCCACCGTCAGGCCGGTGAGCGTGCCGTCGGCGATCGCCCTGACCAGGGTCGCCTCAATAGCGCTGGGCGACTGGTCGTACTTGGACAGCTTGGCGACGTTCAGCGACAGGCCAAAATCGCCCAATGGGGTGTCGTCCAGATCGTAGTCCAGGCTGAAGTCGAAGCCCTGGACCATGCGGGGCTGCAGGTTCGAGTAGGTGTCGTTGACATAGTTGATGGCCCCGACGGTGTTGGTCCCCACCGGAGCATCGCGCACGACATTGGGGTTGGAGCCGCCCGACCGACGCAGCAGCAGATCGTAGTTGATCTGGTTCTGGGCGCCGAGAATGCCGATCACGTTCTTTTCGCGGATCGACCAGAAGTCGGCGGTCAAAACGAGCTTGCCATAGTCGCGCGGGATGAAGGCCGGCTGATAGACGAAGCCGACCGAGGCGTTGTCGGCCTCTTCGGGTTGCAGCTGATCGTTGCCGCTGCGAACTTCCAGCGTGCTGGCGCTGACGCAGGTGGTGGCGGCCGGGGTGTTGATCCGGCAGGCGGCGAAGTCCGTGCGGTTGTTCGAGACGGTCGAGCCGGGGCTGTAGAACTGCGGCAGGTTCGGCGCACGGAAGCTCTGCGACACCGATCCGCGCAGCGCGAAGCCCTTGCCGACGGTCCACAGGATCGCGCCCTTGGGCTTCAGAACGTTGCCGAAGTCGGAATAGTGCTCGTCGCGCACGGCCAACTGCAGCTGGATTTCCTCGACGAACGGGATGCCCATCTCCGGCGAGACGATCGGCACGGCCAGTTCGGCGAAGGCCGACGCGATCGAGCGGTCCGCCTTGACGTCGACCGAGCCCGAAGCTCCCATCACGTCGGTGCCGTAAGTCACACCCGTGACGGTGTTGGTATAGGTGATCGACCCGTCCAGGCGGTCGTCGCGGTCGTCGAGAAACGTCTCGCGACGCCATTCCACGCCCGCCGCGAAGCCGACCGGACCCGCCGGCAGCGAGAACAGGTCGCTGTTGGAGACCTTGAAGTCGCCCATGGCCAGGCTGGTCTTGCTGGTGCGGTACACGTCGATGAGGAAGGAATTCATCGTCGCGGCGCTGTTGGGCGTTTCGTCCTCGCCCGAATAGTTGGTCTGCGAGCCGCCGTTGAAGGGGTTATAGGCGTCGCTGGTGGTGCGGTTCAGCGCCGCCTGGAAGAGCGTGTTGCTGATGGCGTTGTGGGTCTTGTCCTTGGTGCGGGCCTCGGAATAGACCAGCGCCGACTCCCACTTCCAGCCGTTCCAGTCACCCTTGACGCCGCCCAGCAGGCGGTAGCTGTCATCGGTGACGGTGTAGTTGCGCGGCCCGGTATCGACCGGGCGATAGGTGGTGATGTTCATCGCCAGGCCCGTGGTCGGCACGCCGGTCAGGCCCGCCAGGCGGTTGACGCTGCCGACGGGACCAAAGGGGTTCCAATAGGCGTTGGCCGCGATGCTGATCGGGGCCGAGGCGATCGGAGCCGACTGCTCGCGGCTGCCGTTGAACAGGGCGTGATAATAACCCAGCTCGCCAAAGACGGTCAGGCCGTTGTCCAGGTCGCGCTCGACAGTGCTGAACAGGTTGGTGCGTTCAAGACCGCCCTTCAGCGTGCGCTGCGGGTTTTGATTGTAGCGCAGTTCGCGGTCGGCGGCGCCGGTGATCGTGCCGGCGCGCAGGCAAAGATTGCCATTGATCACGGTGCTGCTGCAGCCCGCCGCCGTATTGCTGGTGGGCTCGACGTGGAAGACGCCGGTGGTGGTCAGGGCCACGGCGCCCTGACGCACAGCCGTCGACGACGGGATGACCGTGAACGACCCCCAGGGGCTGGAGGTCGAACGGTTGTCGAAAGTGGTGTTACCGACCCAGGGGGTGTCGGCGACCGCAGCGCGGTGATCCTCGCTGGCCGAATAGTCGCGGTCGGTGGCCATCATCCGCGAGCGACCGGTATAGCCGCCGAAGAAGGTCAGGCGCGTACCGTCTTCCAGCCGCGTGCCGGCCTTCACGTTGAAGCTGCCTTCGCGATAGCCCGTACCTTCCGAGCCGCCCAGCTGGCTCTCAATCCGCAGGCCACGAAAGCGGGTGTCGAGCACGGTGTTGACCACGCCGGCCACGGCGTCGGTGCCGTAGATGGCTGCGGCGCCGTCACGCAGCACCTCGACGCGCTTCACACCGGCCACGGGAAAGGCGTTGGTGTTGGGGGTCTGCACCGGAACCAGGTTCTCGGTCTGCGTGCCGGGATGCATGACCGCGCGGCGGCCGTTAAGCAGCGACAGGGTGTTGCCCGTGCCCAGGCTGCGCAGGTTCAGCGACGAGACGTCGCCTCGCGCGTCGTTCAGGTTGCCGGTGGTGCGGGCTTCCTGGAACTGGACATCGCCAGCCTGCGGGATCGAGCGAAACAGCTCATCACCCGAGACGGCGCCGGTGGCGACGATATCGCGCTCGTCGACCACGGTCACAGGCAGGGCGCCGGTGGTCTTGGCGCCCTGGATCTGCGAGCCGACAACCACGACGGTTTCGACGACGGCGACCTCATCATCCGCCAGGCCGCCCGACGCGGCCTGGGGCTGGGGGCGGGCGGCAGACGCCGGACGCAGGGTGATGGTCTGGCCGTTGTCGGAGGCGATCTCGAGGCCGGCGGCCGAGATCAGACGGGCCAGGGCTTCGCTATCGGCGATCTCGCCGACCACAGCGGGGGTCTTGCGCCCCGAAGCCGCTTCAAAGGGAAACAGGACCTGCTTGCCCGACTGCTTGGCGAAGGTCTGCAGGGCCGAGACAGCGTCCTGGGCCGGGATATCGAAGCGGTGGCTGGCGTCCTGCGCCAGAGCCGGTCCGGCCAGAACCAGAACGGCCGCTGACGTGAGCAGCAGCCCCCGGATGCTTCGGAGACGATTGGAATTGCGCATGGTCTGGACCTGCCCCTAGCCGCGCCCTGCCCCCTCGACATGGCGTTCTTGCCTAACTCGACGGGCGATCTCGAACGATCCGCCATGCGTTCGTGAAATTTTTGTTTCTCTTTGTCCGACTATGACCGACGGCGCGAAGTTCAGTCGCGGGCGGTCAGGCGGATTACGCCCTCGGCATCGCGGGTTGCGCGCACCGGGAAGGTATTGGTCACTGCGGCGACGAAGCTGCTGGGCTCTGTGCTCTGGAAGTAGCCGGCCAGCCTCAGCCCCGAGACGGCGGGGTCGTCGACCGAAATCCGCTGGCGATTATAGCGATTGAACTCGGCGACAGCCTGTTCCAGCGTCTGGCCGTTCAGGGCGATGGCGCCCTGACGCCAGGCCAGGGCCCGGTCGATTTCGGCCGTCGAAACGCGCTGCAAGCGCCCGCCCACCGGGCCATACACCGCCGCGACACCGGCCGACTGACGCGAGTCGGTTTCGGTCGCCTTCAGGTCCACGATCACCGAGCCGCTTTTGACCGTGACAGCTGCGGCATGCCCCGCGACCCGCACGGCGAGCTGGACGGCGTCCGCAGCTTCCAGACGCGTGTCGCCCGCGCGAACGATGAAAGGACGGCCGTCCCGCGCCGCCGTGAACAGGGCCTCGCCCTTGACCAGCCTGACCTCCCGCGCGCCGTTGCGGTAGCGCACCAGGACCTTGCTGTTGGTATTGAGCTCGATGCGGCTGTCGTCGCTGAGCACGATCACACGCCGCTCACCGATGGCCGTAGCATAGGCGGTCGTGGCGGTGGCCGAGATGACGCCGGCGGCAGTGATGCCAATCGCGCCGACGATGGCCGCTGCGCGGGCCCAGACCGTTGGACGGCTCCAGGTCGAGGTACGCTCCTGCGGCGGCGCCAGCAGGTCGGCATTGGCGGCGCTCGTCCCGGGCGCAATGGCGCGCAGCCGCTCCAGGCGCTCCCAGGCGACGGCCTCGCGCTCGAAAGCGGCTTCGTATTGCGGCCCCTGATCGCGCCAGGCTTCGAAGGCTAGGCGATCGGACGGGGCGCAGTCGGGGTCGTCCAGCCGGACCACCCACTGGGCGGCGGCCTGCCTTACGGCTTCCCGCTGAGATCCCGCTTCGCGCGCCATGACCGCTCTTCCTCGACCTTTCTCGTCCGACCGTCTCCACGGCCCAGTCTATCCGAACAGTACCGCAACCCCTTTACGAGGTGCTTCTCTACAGTGGAGACGGACAGGCCCAGCCTTTCCGCTATCTCCCTTGGCGAAAGATCATAGACCTTTCGTAGCGTGAAGACCCGCCGGCACTGGGCGGGCAATTCCGCCATGGCCTCGCGCAGTTGCCGCAGTTCGTCGCGGTCGACGATGGTCTGCTCCTGGGTCGGAGCCTCATCGGCCAGGGCCAGTCGCTCGAAATCGGCGACCGCGGTGATGGTCAGAACCTTGCGGCGGCGCAGGGCGTCCAGGGCGGTGTTGCGCAGGATGCGCGAAGCGAAAGCCCCTGGATTGAGAACCTCGCGCCAGCTCTTGTAGGCGATGGCGCGGGCAAAGGTGTCGTGGACCAGATCCTCGGGATCGGTCTCGCCGTCCCGGCAGAAGCGTCGCGCATAGGCCAGGAGGTCCGCCTCGAGGGGCAGGATCTCTCGCCGAAACCAGGCGCGCCGATCTTCATCTTGGTCGTCCATGCCTACCCCCTCGGGCAACAAAGACCGATCCGCAACCGACGGCAATGGCTACAGGCCCCATTTGGGGGCCGCGCGACCGAAACAGGCAGCCAGCGCCTCTGACCGGTCGCCCACAGGAGTCCAAGCGGCCCGTTGGACAAGACCCCGTGAATCTCGCCGGTGAAGGAGGTCGCCCAAGGCGAGGTTCCACCTGATCAAGGAAGTGGCGATCTTGTCCTCACACCCTGAAAGCAGACCCTCTCAAGGTCGGAGAAGAGTCAGAAACGGCAGTTTGCGCCCAAGGCCCATTGCCGGAAATTTTCCGAGCAGATTTGGACCGGGAGTGGCCTCACCGGCACAACGATCTAGGGCGCCGAGATCTCGAACCAGAGGTCGAAGCGGTCCAGGAGCGCCAGCAGGCTGACCAGGGCGCCCGCGCCCGGCCCCTCCAGCGTAGCCTCGTCGGGCGTCTTAGCGCCGTGCACCAGATCGACCAGAAGGTCCCGGGTCAGCTCGACCTGCGGCCCGCCCGCGCCAGGCCTATGGTGCAGCACAGCGTTCTCGACGCTGACCGCGAAGCGCTCGCCGGTGTCGGTGAAGACCGCCGTGAACGCGATCTCCGTCGCCCCCGCCTTCTCGCCGTTCAGCCGCACCGAAAGGGAATCCAGCACATTGTCGGTGGGCATGGTCCGCAGTTGGCCGGCCGAGGCCTGGCGGGGCGTGGCGCTGGGCGGCCTAGGATATCGCAGCTCCTGGGCGCCGGTCAGGTAGAAGTCGCGCCAGGGCCCGGACTCCGCCTGAAAGCCCATCTGCTCGAAGGCGTCGGCCTGCAGGGCCCGGGCTTCCAGGTTGGCCGGATCGGCGAACACAAGATGGCCGACCAGTTCGGCGACCCAGCGGTAGTCGCCCGCCGCGAACGCCTCGCGCGCCTGCGCCATCAGCCGCTCGGCCCCGCCCATCGCCGCGACATAGCGCCGGCCCGCAGCCTCGGGCGGATGCTTGTGCAGGTTGGCCGGGTTGCCGTCGAACCATCCAAGGTAGCGCTGGTAGACCGCCTTGGCGTTGTGGCTGAGCGTTCCATAGTAACTGCGCGTGTGCCACTCGGCTTCTAGGGTCGGCGGCAGCCGCAGGACCTCGGCGATCTCGGTGGCGTTGAGCCCGTGGTTGGCCATCCGCAGCGTCTGGTCGTGGATGTACTTGTAGAGGTCGCGCTGCTGGGTCAGGAATCGGCGGACCGGACCGGCGTCCCACCGCGGCCAGTGGTGGCTCGCGAACATCACCCTGGTATCCGCGCCGAACAGCGCCAACGCCTCGTCGATGTAGAAACTCCAGGCCTTTGCGTCCCGCACCTGGGCCCCGCGCGGCGTGTACAGATTGTGCAGGTGGCAGGTACAGTTCTCCGCCATGCACAGCGCGCCGAACTTCGGGAAGAAGAAGTTCATCTCGGCCGGCGCCTCGGTGTCCGGGGTCACCTGGAAGCGGATCTCGACCCCGTCGACCGTCAGGGTCTGGCCGGTGTGGGTGATGGACTCGGTGGGCGCCACCAGGGCGACACGGCCAGTGGACGTGCCCTTGCCGAGCCCGGAGTCCACATGGCCCTGCGGATCCTTGGGCAGCAGGCCGCCGTACATGTACGTCGCCCGGCGGCTCATCACATTGCCGGCCAGGACGTTCTCGGCGACGGCCGCCTGTAGAAAGCCCTCGGGGGCGATGATCCGCAGGCCTGCGGCGATCTCTTCCGGCGAGGCGACACCCAGGATGCCGCCGTAGTGGTCCACGTGGCTGTGGGTGTAGATCACCGCGCTGACCGGCCGATCGCCCTTCTCGTCGCGCAGCAGCTTTAGCGCCGCTGCCGCCGGCTGGGCCGAGGTCAGCGGATCGATGACAATCCAGCCGGTCTCGCCTTCGATGAAGGTGATGTTGGAGATGTCGAAGCCGCGCACCTGGTAGACGCCGGGCGTCACCTCGAACAGGCCGTGATGGGCGTTGAGCCGCGCCTGCCGCCAGAGGCTGGGGTTCACTGTGTCGGGCCGCTCGCCCTCCAGAAAGGCGAAGGGACGTTGGCTCCAGGCGCCGGGCACGTCAGCGTCGGGGATCGAGCCGACGAAGCCGCGCTTTGCCAGCACGAAGTCGCCGCCGTCATCGGTCGGCAGAGCCGCCGCCATGGCCGAATGCGCCGCCCGCGTCGCCTCGGTGGCGGTCTTCCGTGTCAGGTCCATGTCGCTGTCTCCCCTGGAATCGTCTTCCAGCGCCAATTCCGGACTGCCACCATACAACAGCGACTTTGGGTCGACAGGCGGGCCCTTCAAACAGCGGTCCACCAGGCCCTCGGGAACTTACAGGTTAACTTCGCCGAACCAAAGAGCCCCCCCGACCCCTTGATCACGCAAGGGCGGTCGCAGAGTTCCAAGACCTATGAGCCTCAGCCAGGAAATGGCGAAGGCCGGTCTGCGGATCAGGTGGGGCTGCAGATTGAAGACCTTGCAGGGGGCGGTGACCATAGGATTACGTCCGCTAAGGGTCGTTTCTCCCCGTTGGGTTCGGGCCAACAAGCGGACGTTGGCATCCGGTTCCGGGAAGAAGACGTTCGGAACAGGCGAGAAGGATCAGATGCGGTCAAAGGCTCGACATAGCCGAACAGATCCCGCCGGAACTCGGCGCGGGAGGCGTCGACCCGGTGATGGACTTGCTCGGTTTTGAGGTGACGCCCCCCTGAAAATCCACCCGAAGCAACTAGAGTCCGGCCCAGGAAGACCTTGCTCCCAATCTGGTCCAAGGTTGGGGGCAAGGTCAGCTAACCTAGGTCTCTCATTATGGCTGAATGAGAAATGGGGGTCACGTCACCGCCGCCGAGCAGGAGCCCTTGGCGGCGCGACCTGAGTTCGCCGCCTGGAAGGCTTGGGCGCTTGAGCAGGCCCAGGCCTTAGACCCGCTCGCCTCCGGGAGCCTGAGCTTGGCTCTGCTGGAGCCCTTCACCGACGCTGGCCCTTTGTGAAATCAGGACTCGAACCGTTTGCGTCTAAGCGGTCCTAGCGGTTGGCGCCTGAATCAGGCGCACCAGAAAATGCATTGTTACTTGCGATCATCGTCTCGCCTGAACAATCCACACGGCCGCAGGCATCATCACACCTCGAGGCGTTTCGAAGCTCTTCAGGACGCCCCGAACGGCATCACCGACGGAAAGCGCCAGCTCAGGCTCCGCCCTCAGAGCCGAGCCCAGGGGACCGACCTGAAACGTCAATTTCAGGGTGTCCTCGATCGAAGCCCCGCCGATCAGCGCGTCGAAAGGCTCGATTGTCACATCATCATATCCGGCGCTCTGCAGGATCGAAACGACACGCTGGGGATCTGCGAAGGCGAAGGGCCCTGGCGCGGCGGGGTCGGGAGTGGGCATCGTCGGTAAGAGAGGCTGAGCCGCCTCCATAGGCGCCCGCATCCACAGATTCTCCGCATAGGGTCTCCAGCAGACAAACGCCAAACGGCCGTCGGGCTTGAGCGCCTTGCGCAGGTTGGCGAATGCCGCAGACGGATCACTGAAGAACATCACGCCAAATCGCGAGAACACGGCGTCAAACACTCCCTCGCCTAATTCGGCGGTCTGGGCGTCGGCGCTGAGGAATTCTGGCCGGATGACACCTTGAGGAATTTCGCGCCTGCGAGCCACCTCAAGCATCGGCTCGGAGATGTCGATACCCGTCACATGACCTGCAGACCCAACTCGGTTTGCAAGCTCCAGAGTGGTCTGCCCGCAGCCACAGCCGACATCTAGCACCCGCTCGCCGACCTGGGGCCCGAGCACCCGCAGAGCTTCCAGACCCAGGGGCGAGATCTGACGATCTAGCTGCTCCTGAAACTGCGCCCAGGTCCGACCCACGGTCGTATTCCAATAGTCGATCTGAACGGCGTTGGCGGCGGTCTCGGACACGATGGCTCCTGGGCGCGGCGCGCCGTTGGCTTTGTAGTTGAAACTATACTGTTCAGGCGACGCGCGCGACGCCCAGCTCGCACCAGCCCAGTGGTCTGGGCGTCTTGGGCATATAGAAGGTCTGCGTCTCAGAAATCACAAAGCCAGCGGCGGTGATCGCCGCGCCGACGGGGCGGGTCAAGTGGCAGCCGCCGGCCAGCGGCGTCCAGAATGGCTCGATGCGTTGTTGCCAGCGCGCCACCGCAGTGTCCGGCGCCAGGCCATGTTCGCAAAAGAGGAAACAGCCGCCTGGCTTCAGAACTCGGTGGACCTCGGTCAGGACCAAGGCGGGCGTATGGACCGAGCCGAGGGTGAAGGTACAGACGACCGTGTCGAAGCTGTCGTCGTCGAAGCCGAGATTCTCGGCCTCTCCTGGCAGGACTTTGACCTTGAGGCCTTCAGGAGGCGGAGCCGCCAACGCCCGCTCAATCAGCGCCGATCGTGGGCTCCAAAACCCACTTGATCATCACGGATACTCTAGACGGCAAACGCCTTGGCGTCGCTGGTCATCAGTCCTTTGATGCTGGGCATCCGCCAAGGGCTCATGCCTGCCAGCACTAGGAGGCCCGCTAGGATCCCGAGGTTCTTGATAAAGTTCTGCATTTCATGGGCACCCTCGATGCCCGTGAAGTGCCAGAAGTCATGCAGCAAGACGTTGATCACCAGGATGTAGACCACAAAGCCAAGCGCATTGAATCTCACAAAGCGATTGGCCATCAAAAGCAAAGCCCCGATCACCTGCGCGGCCCCCGCCACGGCGAGTAGGGGCGCTGGATTGGGTATGCCGTGGGCACTCATCAGACCGACGTGAGTAGGGAAAGCCAGGAACTTAAGAATGCCCGGCAAGAGAAAGTAGAGCGCAACGAGAAAGCGGCCGATTGTAATCATGGCGTTCGAAGGCGGCGATGCTTTACTCATCGGGGATGTGTCACAGGACTTTGGTCGGCTGTCAAATTCGTTCGAAGGCGCCGGGTCATGCTATCCGCAGGCGTTCCGAACCAGGACCGTCGGAGCCCCGGCAATCATACGCCCCACGATTATGGCGGGCTCAAAACCTGCGGCGGTAACCTTGCGCAGGGTGGCGTCGGCCGATCAGGTGATCGTTGGATGTAGAAGGTGTTGTAGACGCTTGCGTGGGGGGTGAGGAAACGTCGGGCGGAAGGCTGGGACTTGAAGAGCTGCATCTTTCGCTCCCGTTGGCGAACGGCAGGTGTGAATTCTCCGCTCCATTGTTTTCCCGAAGTCGTCCTGGCCGGTGAAGGTCCTCCAAGCCCAGTTCCTTGAGCGCGGCGCCGTACGACCTCAGCCCGTCCGTGGTGATCGCTTCTGGCTCCACGAGCTGATTGCGCAGCAGACGCCTGAGAAGTCTCAGCGCGGCCTCGGTATCGCGCCGCTTCTGAACGACCACGTCGAGCACTTCGCCTTCGTCATCGACGGCGCGCCAGAGGTACATCCGCTTGCCCCCGATTGAGCAGACGTCCTCGTCCAGATGCCATCGCGGCGACGGGGCATGACGCTTGCGCTTCAGATTCCTTACGATCTGCGGACCAAACTTAACGTCCAGCAGCGGATGGCCTCATAGCTCACGTCGACGCCCCGTTGGGCCATCATCTCCTCGACGTCGCGAAAGCTCAGAGTGAAGCGGAAATACAGCCAGACGGCCTGTCTTGTGACCTCCGCTGGAAACCGGTGGCGCTTGAATGAGAGCTGCACGAACTATCTCCGAACTCGAGCCCTGTTGAGGCCGGAAGTGGAGACAAGTTAGCGTTAGACTGACAGCACCGCCACGCGCCCTCCGGCCCTTGATCTGCAAGGGAAAGCCGGAAAATCAATCCCTTACAATGCTGAAGCGCTCTGTGTCTGTTACGCTTGGAACAGCGCAGGCGGACAAGCTCACAGGGCTCATACGGCGAAATGGCCGGTACTGAACTCGTCGAGTGATGCCTCTCGGTCTGCCGGCCTACTTCGGCCGAAGAGAGATTGTTCAGGCCCTTGGCGCCCGCTTCTCCGAGGAAGCTAAAAGCTGCATCGACGCATGTGGCTGACGCTTTAACGACAAAGCACGCAAGGCGCGCTCCTGCCCGCCCCACCGAACCGTGTCCAGCCCCGACGTCCAGTACGGACGGCGTAGAGCTGACAGCACCAACGGGCCGTCAGTTGTCATCCACAAGGCAGCGATAGGCGCGCCAGCTGGCGAGGCCCAGCCAGGGAAAGACGAAGACCAGGGCGAGAAATCCCGTCGCGGCGGAGAGTAGAAGGAGAGCGGCGATGATCCCCGCCCAGAGCAGCAGCGGGAAGAAGTTGGCGTTGACGGCGCGCACGCTGGTCGCCACCGCCTCGAAAACGCTGGCCCGGGGGTCGAGCAGCATCGGCGCGGATACGACCATCAGGGCGTAGGTCACGAAGGCCAGGGCCCCGCCGGTCAAGGTTCCGGTCAGCAGCATCACCCGCCCGTCACTGGAGCCCAGGGCAAAGGCCACCAGGGCGTCCACGCTGGGGTGGCTCTGATAGGTCGACAGGCCGTAGACGATCTGGGCGATCCGACCCCAGAAGAAATAGATCAGCACCAGAAGCAGGCTGAGATAGGCGACGTCCTGGCGAAAGGCCGACCGGACGAAAAGGATCTGCATCAGGCCGGGTCGCTCTCCCCGTTCGATCCGTCGGCCGGCTTCATAGGGACCCATGGCCAGGATCGGGGCGACGATGACGAACCCGGCGGTCAGGGCGAGGACCCAGAATGCGCCATTGGTGGCATAGACGCCGTAACACAGCGCGAAACTCGCGGCCGCGACGCCGAGACCGTAAACCAACAGCGGCGCTGGCGCTTTAATCAGGTCCCCCCAGCCTTCGGCCAGCCAGCCGAAAGGCGCCGAAAGGCCTATCGTCTTGATGGCCGGCAGCCTCCGAGGTGCGTCCATGATGGGTTCCGGTCGCCTTTGAGGATAGTTTCTGAGCCGGAAGGATGTCGCCGATCCGCAACGCTGGCAAGCATCGGAATGACTCTCGGGCCGCCTCAATCCCGCCCCGCCAATGCGACGGACCAGAAGCCCGCCTTCGCCGGCCAGACCCATGCGCCCGGCCCGTCGCTGGGGTGTTGTCCGCTTAACCGGGCCACGTCGCTGCGCCTGGGCTGGACGCGGCGTGTTGCGGCGGGCAGGAGCGCGCGATGCGTGCCCTGTCCTTCAAGCGTCATCGGTTCCCGCCTGAGGTGATCCGCCACGCGGTCTGGCTCTATGTCCGCGTCAGCTTGAGCTTCCGCGACTCGGCTAAGCTCAGCGCTTGATCATTGCCCCCGGAACCCCAAGTTCGCGGCGGCGCTACCCCCTCACCGCCTCAGGACTCCTGGCCGCCTGCTGCACGGCCTCCTTCTTGAACACGAAGTCGGTGTAGCCGTTCTCGGCGGCCAGCCGGCAGGCTTCGGTGTAGCGCTGGAAGCCGCCGGTATACATGCTCAGCCCGCGCGGCTTGCCGCTGATGTTGCCGCCCACGTACCAGGTGTTGGCCTTGGAAACGAGAGTCAGCCTGGCCAGACCGTAGACGGTCTCCATCCACGCCTGCTGGGCCCCTTCGGTCGGCTCGATGCTGGCCAGGCCGTGCTGGCCCATGTGAGTGATCGCGTCGGCGATCCAGTCGATGTTCTGCTGGTCCAGAGTGATGATGTTGGCGAGCGCCGCCGGACCGTTCGGCCCGCAGACCAGGAACAGGTTCGGGAACGACGAGATCATCAGGCCCAGATGCGACGAGGCGCCGTCGCGCCACTTGTCGCGCAACTGGACCCCGCCCCGGCCCACCACGTCGAAGTTCAGAAGCGCGCCCGTCAGACCGTCATAGCCGGTGGCGAAGATCAGCGTGTCCAGTTCCACCTCGCCCGTGGCCGTGAGCAGACCGGCCGGGGTGATCCTGATAATCGGGCTTTCCAGGCAGTCGTGCAGGGTCACGTGCGGCAGGTTGAAGGTCTCGTAGTATTGAGTATCGAGACACGGACGGCGCGCGAAGATCGGGTAGCCGCGCGGCTTCAGCTTCTCGGCGGTCACAGGATCGGCAACGACCTCGCTGATTTTTCCACGGACGAACTCGGCGACCTGTTCGTTGGCCTCGGCATTGACCAGAAGGTCCGAGAACGTGCCCAGGAAGGACAGGCCGCCCCGCGCCCAGGAATCCTCCATCAGCGCGCGGCGCTGCTCGGAGGTGACGCTGAAGAACGGCCGGGTTGATTGCGGACGAACGCCACCGAGCGGGCTGTTGCGGGCGACCTGGCGGATACCCGCGTAGTTGCGCTTGAGTTCGGCAACGTACTCCGGCTCCAGAGCCACGTTGCGCATCGGCAGGGTGAAGCTGGGGGTGCGCTGGAAAACCGTCAGCGTTCCGGCGGTCCTGGCGACCTCCGGCACGATCTGAATGCCTGTCGAACCCGTGCCGACCAGGCCGACCCGCTTGCCTTCGAAGCCGACCGGCGTATGCGGCCACTTGGCGGCGAGCAGGATTTCGCCCTTGAAGTCCTCGGCGCCGTCGAAGGGCACACCCTTGGGGATCGACAGCGGGCCGGACGCCATCACGCAGTACGTCGCTTCGAAGACGCGGCCATCGTCGGTGGTGACGCGCCAGACATTGGCGTCCTCGTCATAGGCCGCGCCCGTGACCCAGGTCTCGAACAGGAAATGGCGACGCAGGTCCAGGCGATCGGCGACGAAGTTGGCATAGGCCAGGATTTCCGTCTGGGCGGCGAACTGTTCGCTCCAGGTCCATTCCTGCTCGATTTCCGAAGAGAACGAGTAGCAGTAGTCCAGGCTCATCAGGTCGCAGCGAGCGCCAGGATAGCGGTTCCAGTACCAGACGCCGCCGACGTCGCCGCCGGCCTCGACGCCCCTGACGCTCAGGCCCATGCTGCTCAGCTTGTGAACGGCGTACATCCCGCCAAAGCCGGCGCCGATCACGAGAGCGTCGATTCGGGTCGGCTGTTGGCTTGGGGTCGGCTGCGGCAACGCGGTCATGGCGATCTCCCTGATGGACGTCCTCTTGTTGCGGCCCGGACCCAGGCCGTGCCAGTGGCGGGGCCCTTGGCGCGCGAACATCACGGATGTGTCTGTTGAGGGGCCATGCCCGCCGCGCCTTGATCAGAATCCCGGACCTGACGCATGGCTGGGCGCGCCGATCTGCGACCACGGCCCAGGGGCCCCGCGAGGGGAGACACATGAACGACGAGACCACTGCGGCGACGGCCTTCAGCGAACCGCCTATGCGCCTGATGCGCTTCGAGGCGCAGATGGGCTCTCCCCGCCAGACCCTGAAGGCCGACAAACGCCTGTGCGTCGGTCCGCCCGGCAATGTCTTCGTCTTCGGCGGCGTGCTTTTCGGCTCGGCCTTGGCGGTGCTGGAAGACCATCTCCAGCGCCCGGTGATCTGGTCGACGATCCAGTTCCTCGGTCCCCTCCGCCCCGGCGAAGTCCTGGAACTGAACGTCGAGGTCCCCGGGCCCGGACGGACGATCTCGCAGGCGCGCGTCGTTGGGCGCGTGGACGATCGGGAAATCTTCCTGGCCTCGGCGGCGCTGGGCGTCCGGGACGAGCCGTTGGACCATGCCTGGGATCGCGCCCCAGAGGTTCCCACGCCCGAGGACTGCGAGACGGCGAAGCTTTGGCCTCATGGCCAAGAGCCCGGCACACTGCTGGAGACCCTGGAGATGCGCATCGCGCCTGGCCAGTTCGCGGAAGCCGAGCCGACCGGACGGCTGGCAGACAGCGGGCGAGCGGTCTTCTGGATGCAGGCGCGCCAGGACCTTCCGATGGACGTCAGCGTGCTGGCCCTGTTCGCGGACTTCACGCCGTACGCCTTGAGCAAGGCGCTCGGCGGCGGCCTGGGCGGCGTCAGCCTGGACAATACGTTGCGGGTGGTGCGTCGCGTCGAGACCGACTGGATCCTCTGCGACGCCCGGATCCAGGGCATCCGCTCGGGCTTCGCCCACGGCGACATCCGCCTGTTCGCCCGGACCGGCGAGCTCATGGCGATCGGCGGCCAGTCGATGAACGCCTGGCCGCCGCGCCCGCGCTGACGGCTAGGCGGTCTCGTCCGCCATAGCGATAGCGGTTCGGTAGTCGGCCTTGCCGCTCTCCTGCCGAGGCACCGTATCCACCAGAATGAAGCGCTTGGGGTGCTTGTAGGCCGACAGCGTCTGGGTCAAACCCGCCCTCACCCGGGCCTCGTCGAACAGGCCGTCGGGCTTGAGGATCGCCACGACGATCTTGCCCCACTTCTCGTCGGGTTGCCCGACGACCAGGACGTCGGCCACGCCCGGCTGAAGCTTCAGGGCCTCCTCAACCTCCTCGGGGAAGACCTTCTCGCCGCCGGTGTTGATCGACAGGTTACCCCGTCCGATCAGGGTGAACTGGTTGGGCGGCATCCAGCGCGCGAAGTCTCCGGGCACGGCGTAGCGCACGCCGTCGATCGTTCGGTAGGTGGCGGCGGTCTTCTCGGGATCGCCGAAATAGCCATTGGCCATCGACCCGCTGCGGGCGATGAAACCCTCGGACGGGCGGTCCTTCGGCATCACCGCCCCCGTGTCGGGATCAATGAGCACCGTCAGGGGCGCGGCGTCGAAGACGCCGGTCTCCGGGATCTTGCCGGACCTGGCGACCGAATAGCCGAGGCCCGAAGCTTCTGACGCGCCCAGGATGTCAACGAGCGCGATGTTGGGCATGTGCCGCAACAGACCCGCCTTGACCTCCTTTGACCAGGTCAATCCTGCTGAACTGATCGCCCTCATGCTGGACAGGTCATAGACGCCCGGCGCGTCGTCCAGCGCCTTGAGCATGGGCTTTGCGAAGACGTCGCCGACGATCGAGACCCGCGTGGCGCGATGCGTCTCGACCTCACGCCAGAGCTGGGCGGCGTCGAACCGCTCACCGGACAGGATGATCGCCGTCCCGCCGTTCAGCAGGTCGCCCATGGCCGAGTTGCTGCCCGATCCGTGCATCAGAGGACACGCCGGAATGATGCGGCTGTCGGTGGCGCGCACAACCTCGACATGCTCGTCCATCGACTGCGGCGCGCGCGCGATCAGCGGCGACTCCAGCTGAACGCGACGCGATTGGTCGGTCGACCAATGGACGCCCTTCGGCTTGCCGGTCGTGCCGCCCGTGTAGAGCAGATAGCCGTCGTCGCCCGAACGGGTGATGTCCAGCGGCTGGCCATCGCCGGTCCGCGCCAGGGTCTCGTAGGACAGCGCGCCTTTGGGGGCGGCCTCGGGTGACCGCTCGTTCTCGATGCGCACCCAGGCGCGAACGTCCGGCAGGCGGGCCTGCAGCGGCTCCAGCATCGCGTCGAAGTCCGACTGGTAGAACAACGCCTCCGCGTTGCAGTCAGTCAGCACGTAGGCGATCTCGTCGGCCGTGTAGCGATAGTTCAGATTGACGGTCAGCAGGCGAGCCTTCACGCCGGCTACCAGGAACTCGAGATAGGCGGGATGGTTGCGGCACAGGATGCCGATCCGCGCATCGGGTTCGAGGCCAAGATCGACCATGGCTTTTGCCAGGTTGTTGGTGCGGCGATCGAACTCGCCCCATGTGACGACCACGTCGCGCCAGATGAGGGCAGGACGATCGGGCGGGACGGCGCGCGCCACCGCGTCGAAGATGTCTCCATAGTTCCAGTGCACGGCGGCCTCCCGAGGTCTCTTTCCTCGAAGGTCTATGGGGCGGGGGGATCGCCGCCGCGCCGGCCACCACGTCCGGCCAATAAATCACGTGGGTGATGCGCGCGATCCCGGCGCGAACTTTGATGCGCCCACCGATCGCCCACGACTAGTCGTTGCGAAAACCTGATCGGGCCCCCGAAGCGCGATGCCTCGTGACGCCCCATTCGCATCCGGAGGATCGCCCTGCCTGCTTCCACGCTCTTCGCGCCGACGACCGTTGCGGGCCTAGCGCTTCGAAATCGCGTGGTCATGTCACCGATGACCCGCCGCTTCTCGCCCGCCGGCGTCCCCACCCAGGCTGTCGGCGACTACTACCGCCGCCGCGCCGAGGCCGGCGTCGGCGTGATCATCACGGAAGGCGTCGCCATCGACCATCCGGCGGCCGTCGACCATCCGGACATCCCCAACTTCCATGGCGCGGCGCTTGAAGAATGGAAGACGATCGCCGCGTCGGTGAAGGCTGCGGGCGCGGCGTTCATCCCCCAGCTCTGGCACATGGGCGGCCATCGGTCGTTGACGGTGGGTCCGCCGAATCCCGACACCCCCTCGCTCTCGCCTTCGGGAATCTACGAGCCTGGAACCCGGTTCGGTGCGCCGGCGACGGAGGCCGAGATCGGCGCCGCGATCGAGGCCTATGCCAAGGCCGCGCGCGACGCGGTGTCGATCGGGGCCAGCGGTGTCGAGATCCACGGCGCCCACGGCTATCTGATCGACCAGTTCTTCTGGGCGGCGACCAACCAGCGCGGCGGTCGCTATGGCGGCGGCATGACCGATCGGCTGCGCTTCGCCATCGACGTCATCAGGGCCTGCCGGACTGCGGTGGGACCGGACTTCCCGATCTTCTTTCGCTACTCCCAGTTCAAGCAGGTCGACTACAAGGCCCGCCTTTGCCAGTCACCCGACGAGCTGGCGGCCTTCCTCCAGCCCCTGGCCGATGCGGGGGTCGACGTCTTCGACTGCTCCCAGCGCCGCTTCTGGGAGCCGGAGTTCGAGGGCTCGCCGCTCAATCTGGCCGGCTGGACGAAGGCGCTGACCGGCAAGCCGACCATGACCGTGGGCTCGGTCGGCCTGGACGGCGACGTCGTCGCCAGCTTGCGGGAAGGCGTCGATGTCATCGGCGCGTCCTCTCTCGACAGGCTCGACCTGATGCTGGAGCGCGGCGACTTCGATCTGGTCGGGGTGGGCCGCGCCCTGCTGGCCGACCCGCGATGGGTGGAAAAGGTCCGCGATGGCGAGACGAACGGACTGGTCGGCTTCACGCGCGCGGCGCTCGAGACCCTCGTCTGATCCATCACCCATGTGATTAGCGCCGTCGCCGACGATCAAATGCCCGCCGCGTCAAAGGGCTGGCGTTTGGTGCCATGAGGAGGACTTCATTCATGCCGCAAGTGGCCATGGTCACCGGGGCCGCCCAGGGCATCGGGCGCGCCATCGTCGAGCGCCTCGGCGCGGACGGCTTTGACATTCTGGCGCTGGACGCGGACGAGACCCAGCTTTCGCGGTCCGCGAACGACTGGCGCGAGGCCGGGCTGACTGTCCGGACCGCCGTCGCAGACTGCCGTGATCGCGTCGCGGTCACCAAGGCGCTAGACGGCGTCGAGACGCTAAGCGTCCTAGTAAACAACGCCGGGATCAGCGGCGCCCTTGACCCGATCGGTCAGGTGGATCGCGTCAGTTGCGACCGGGTGATGAGCATCAACCTCCTGGCGACGGTCAAGGTCGCCCAGGAAGCCGTCCGCCGCATGCAGAACGGCGGCAGCATCATCAACATCGCCTCGCGAGGCTATCTCGGGGGAGCCGGCGCCGCCCACTATGTGGCGTCCAAGGCCGCGGTCGTGTCGCTGACCCGGGCGATGGCGATCGAGCTGCGCTGGCGCGGCGTCCGCGTGAACGCGGTCGCGCCCGGCATGGTCGACACCCGGATGATCGACGGCTTCGGGGACATGCTGGGCGCGCTGAAAAGGCTGGAACCGACCGGGGCTCCCGCCGATCCGGCCGAGATCGCCGCGATCGTCAGCGTCTTGGCCGGTCCCGACGCCAGCTTCGTCAATGGTCAGATCCTGATGGCCGATGGCGGGAAATCCCTGGGGATGCCGCCGCTATGATGGCCTCGAACTCTCCCATCCTGGTCGTTGGTCGCGGGCCTGTCGCCGACGCGATCGCCGCACGCCTGGACAGCGATACTCCGGGCGGTGTCGTGGCGCTGGCCCGGCCGGACGCGGCGGCGGTGGCGGCGCTTGGGCGTGGCCTGGCCGCTGCGGTCATCGTCGCGCCACCGGGCCCGCCGCCTTGCCTGTTTCTGGACATCACTGACGAACGACTTGATGCGCAGCTGGCCGATTTTCTGGATGTCTTCGAATGCCTGGGCGCCCTGCTCGGCCGCCTGGACCCCAATGGCGCGATCGTGCTGATCGGTGACCGGGGCTATCTCGGCGCCTGGGGGGCCGCGGACGCCCGCGCCTTCTCGGGGGCCCATGTCGCGCTGATGAGGTGCGTGACCCTAGAGGGATTTGGCGCGGGCCATCGCGCCAACTGCATCGCGCTGGATCTGGCCGAAGACGGGGCGAGCACGGCCCCGGGCGAGATCGCAAATCTGGTCGCCTATCTGGTCGCTCCCGAGAGCCAGGCCATCAATGGCGAGATCATTCTGGCCAACCGCGGCCGCAGCCTTCGCATACGCGAGGCCAAGGACCGCCGCGCGGACTTTGCCGCGACCGCCTCCAGCAAAGGACCCTCCCTATGACCTTCACCGTCGAGATCATTGGCAAGGAACGCTGTCTGCTGGGCGAGTCCCCGCTGTGGGACGCCGAGGCAGGCCTGCTCTACTGGGTCGACAGCATGGCGCCGGCCATCTGGCGCTATGACCCGTTCACGGGCGAGCAGTCGTCGGTCCCGGCGCCCAAGCCCATCGGCAGCGTGGTTCTGGGCCGTCCAGGGGAACTGATCGCCGGCCTCGCTGACGGGGTCTATCGCGTCCAGCTGGACACCGGCGTCTTCACGCCGATCGCCCTACCCGACACCCTGGCGCCGATCGAACGCTTCAATGACGGCAAGGCCGATCGCCAGGGTCGCTTCGTTACCGGAACGATGGCGATGCACAACGAGACGGGACGGATCGGCAAGCTCTATCGCTTCTCGGCCGGCGGCGCCTGGGAAGTGCTGCCCACCGAACCGATCGAGATCGCCAACAGCACCTGCTTCAGCCCCAGCGGCGACACGCTCTATTTCGCCGACAGCCTGCGCCACATGCTCTGGGCGTTCAGCTATGACGCCAAGACCGGCGCACTGGGTCAGAAGCGCGACTTCTTTGACACCACAGACTTCAGCAGCGCCCCGGACGGCGCAACAGTCGATGCCGAAGGCTATATCTGGCTGGCCCTGGTGCAGGCCCAGAAGCTGATCCGCATTTCGCCGGACGGCCACCTGGATCGGGTCGTCGAAAGCCCCGCGCCCTTCTGCTCGTGCCCGGCCTTCGGCGGCGAAGACCTCGACATCCTCTACGTGACCTCGATCTCCGACAGCGGCGGCCGGCTGAAGACCGACGTCGACGCTTCCGGTCGCCTGATGGCGTTCCACGGTCTTGGCGTGCGCGGCATCGCCGAGACCCGTTGTTTCCTCTGACCCGCGGTGAACCATGAATCTTGACCTGACCCCGGAGCAGTCCGCCTTCCGAGACGAGGTGCGCGCTTTCTTCGCCAAAAACGTCCCTGAGTCCTTCAAGAGCCGTGTCCGCGCCGGCATGCGCCTGGAGCCGGAGGAGTTCACCCGGTGGCAAAAGCTGCTGCACGCGCGCGGCTGGGGCGCGCCGTCCTGGCCGAAGGCGTACGGCGGCACGGGCTGGGACCCGACGCAGCTCTACATCTTCGAAACCGAGGCCTCGCGCGCCGACGCCCCCGTTCAATTCCACCAGGGCCTGGAACTGATCGGTCCGATCATCTTCACGTTCGGCAGCCCCGAACAGAAGGCCAGGTACCTGCCGGCCATCGTGTCGGGCGACGACTGGTGGTGCCAGGGCTATTCCGAGCCAAATTCCGGCTCCGACCTCGCCTCGCTATCGACCCGGGCGGTGCTTGACGGCAACGCCTACGTGATCAACGGCCAGAAGGCCTGGACCAGCTACGCCCACGTGGCCAACCGGATGTTCCTGCTGGCCCGCACGGATCCGGACGCCCGCAAGCAGGCCGGCATTTCGCTGTTCCTGATCGATATCGACACGCCGGGCGTGACGATCCGTCCCGTGGTCACAATGGACGAGATCCACCACACCAACGAGGTCTTCCTCGACAATGTGCGGGTCCCGCCCTCGGCCCTGCTGGGCGAGGAAGGCATGGGCTGGAGCTATGGCAAGGTCCTGCTGGACCGTGAGCGCGGCGTCACCGCCGCGACCACCATGCGCCTGGCCCAACAGCTGCGCGGCGCCCGCAAGGTCGCAGCAGAGACTGTCGTCGGCGGGCGGAGCCTGCTCGACGATCCCCGCGTCGCCGACCGTCTGGCTCAGTTCGAGCTGGAAGTGATGGCCCTGGAAGGCATGGTCATGCGGACCATGGCCGAGGCGACCTCTGGCCAGGATTCCGGGCCCCGGGCCTCGATGATCAAGATCCGCTGGTCCGAACTCCTGCAGCAGATCACCGAGTATTGGGTCGAGCTACAGGGTTACGGCGCCATGGCCTTCGCGCCGCTCGGTCCGTTCGAGGCGCCCGAGGCCTGGCCGGCCAAGGGGATGATCTATTCCCGGGTCACCAGCATCTACGGCGGCTCGAACGAAATTCAACGCAACATCATCGCCCGTCGGGCGCTCGGTCTCTGAGGTCCCCATGAACTTCGATCTCTACGAAGAGCAGCAGCTCCTGAAAGACAGCGCCTGGCGCTACGGCGCCGACCATGGCGACTTTACCGCCTGGCGCGCCCGGACCGATCGGGGTGAGGCCTACGACGCGGCCAGCTGGCGGCAGATCGCCGATCTGGGATGGCTGGCCCTGAACGTCCCCGAGGACGACGGCGGCCTGGGCGCGGGCCCGGTGGAAACCATGGTCGTGGCCGAGGCGATGGGCCGTTATCTGATGCTTGAGCCGTTTATCTCGACCGGCGTCATCGCGCCGATCCTGCTCGCCGCCGCCACCGAAAGCGTCCGTGTGGACCTCTCCTCGGGACTGATCGAGGGCAAGGTCGTCATCAGCCTGGCCGACGCGGAACCTGGCGGCCGCTTCGACCTCAACCGCATCGCCACCCGCGCTGAAGCGGTGGAAGGCGGCTTCCGGCTCACCGGCGAGAAGAGCCACGCGCTCGATGGAGGCTCGGCCGACTGGTTCATCGTTCCGGCCCGGACGGCGGGCGCGGACGACAGCGTGGAAGGTGTGAGCCTCTTCCTGGTCCCGGCCGACGCGGCGGGCCTGACGGTCATGCGCAGCCGCGCCATGGACAACCGCCACAACGCCAGCCTGAAACTCGATGGCGTCCTGGCGCCCGTCGCGACCCTGATCGGCGGCTTGGGCGAGGGCTTTCCGCTGCTGCGTGACGCCGTCGATCGTGGCGTGGTCGCCCGTCTGGCCGAAGCTGTCGGGGCCATGGACGCTGTCCGCGCGATGACCCTGGAATACCTCAAGACCCGCAAGCAGTTTGGCCAGACGCTCGGCGCGTTTCAGGCGCTGCAGCATCGCGCGGTCGACATGGCGATCGCCTGCGAGGAGGCCCGCTCGATGATGTACCTGGCGACCATCGCCCTGTCGGGAGCCCCCGCCGAACGCCGCAAGGTGATCTCGGCGGCCAAGGCCCGCGTCGGCCAGACCAGCCTCTATGTGGGACGTCAGGCCGTGCAACTTCACGGTGGCGTCGGCTTTACCGAGGAGCTGGCGGTGGCCCACTACCTCAAGCGCCTGATCATGATCGACATGGCGTTCGGCAATGCCGACCATCATCGCACCGAGCTGGCAGCCAGCCTGAAGCCGGGCGCGATCGCCGCCTGAATCGAAAGCGCGCCGGGGGCTTGATCCGCCTCCCCCGGCGCGCGCCAGATCTATGAGCGTGAGAACCCTTGCCGGCGTCGGATGATCTCATCCGACGCCGTTGCTTTCAGGACAGCGCGGTGGCCAGACCGCCATCGACGGTGAGCATCTGGCCCGTGACGAAGTCGCTGTCGTCGCAAGCCAGGTAGCGGACCGCCTTGGCGATGTCCTCGGTCGTGCCGAGCCGCCCCAGCGGGGTCTGACCGATCCGCATGGCGATGCGCTCTTCGGAGACCACCCTGCGCACGCCCTCGGTGTCCACCGTCGACGGCGCCACGGCGTTGACGCGGATGTTCATGGTTCCGAGCTCGGCGGCGGCCGCCCGGGTCATGCCGGCGACGGCGGCCTTGACGCCGCAGTAGGCTATGCCGTTCGGGATACCCAGAAGCGCGCTGACCGACGCGATGTTGATGATCGAGCCGCCGCCCGAAGCGGCCATCAGGGGGGCCGCGGCCTGCATGCCCCAGATCACGCCCGAGAAGCCCACGCCGACCATGCGGTCGAGGCTTTCCGGCCGGATGTCGGCCAGGGGCTCGTAGACGTTCCACATGGCGTTGTTCACCAGGACGTCGAAGCGGCCATGCTGTTCATGGATCGAACCCAGGGTCGCGATCAGCGCCTCGCGGTCGGAGACGTCGCAGCCCAGCCCCAGGGCCTGCCCGCCAGCGACGACGATCTCGTCGGCCGCCGCCTGGGCCCAGTGCGCCTTCAGATCCAGCAGGGCGACCAATGCCCCCTCGGCGGCGAGCATGGCTGCAGTCGCCCGCCCCAGGCCCCGCGAAGCGCCCGTCACCACAGCGACCCGTCCTTGTAGGCGACCACCCATCGTTTCCTCCTGCAGCATTTTCGACCGGCGAAGAGCCTGATCGGTCTTGGGCTTCATGATTAGCCCGCTCTCCCCAACCCGCCCGAGCTTGCGACCCACGAACCGAAAACATCACCGACGTGATGCGCGTGAAAAAAAGGCGGCGGTCTTTCGACCGCCGCCAGATGTCCGAGGATCCTTTAGGGAGGATTAGAAGGTCTTCTGGAGCGACACGCCAATGATGCGAGGCTCGGTGAAGACCGCGTTGGCGACCTGGCCGAGCGCTTCGTCCATCAGGAACACATCGGTGATCGAGCGCTTGTTGAGGAGGTTTTTCACATAGGCTTCCAGTTCCAGGCCGCGCTCGTCATTGACGACGCGGAACGAAAGGTTGGCGTTCGCCCAGCCCTTGATCTGATCCACTGGCGTGTTGAAGACCCGGGCGTGGGACTTGCCCTGGCGGTAGTAGTCGCCACGCACAGTGCCTTCCCAGCCTTCCAGGACGTCGAAGGAGTACTGAGCGCCGATGGAGCCCGTCCAATGCGGCGAGCCCGGCAGTTGATTGCCCTTCAGCTTGGCCGCCACGCCATCGGTGGGCGTCACGCCGAACGAGGTCGCGAAGCTGCCCGCGCAAGCGCCCAGCAGCGCCGCCGGATTGCCCGAGACACCGGCGACGGTGGCCGCGCCCGGCGCCTGCTGGATGACCGCCAGCAGGTTGCCCAAGGCGGCCGTCGGCACCACGCAGCCCGCCGCGCCCGAGGTCTTGACCAAGGTCAGGCTCGGATTGTTGCCGGTGCGGTTCATCGGATCGATGGACTCGCCGGTCTTGATCTTGGTGTCGAGCAGACCCAGGGTTCCGTTCAGGCGGAAGCGCTTTACAGGCTGCCAGACGGCTTCCAGCTCAAGGCCCTTGATCTCGGCGTCGATATTCTCGGTGACGGAAATCCGGTTCACGAACTTCGAGATCTGGTAGCCCTTGTAGTCGTAGAAGAAGGCCGATCCGTTCAGGACCAGGGCTCCGCCCAGCAGGGTGTTCTTGCTACCCAGCTCAAAGGCATTGACGTATTCCGGCTCGTAGAACGGCTTGAGCGTTGCGACCTGGCCGATGTTGTTGGGGCCGCCTCCTTTGTAGCCGCGCGAGTAGAACCCGTAGATCAGGGAGTCGTCGGTAAAGCTCAGGGCGGGCTTCCAGTCGAAACCCGCACGGCCGGTGAACTTCTTGAACTGAGCCGTCAGTTGCCGCGGCGCTCCTGGGGTCAGTCCGCTGCCGGGCGTCAGGAGTTTGACGGGGAAGTTGTCCAGCGTCTTCTTGTCATCGGTATAGCGCAGGCCGACCGTGAACTTCAGCTCCGGCGTGGCCTCGTAGTAGACCTCGCCGAACAGGGCGTTCGAGTCCAGGTGGTAGGGCTGGAAGCTCAGATAGTTGCCATGACCCTGGCCGGTCGGCACGCGGTTCGGATCGATATAGACGCAGGTCCCGCCCGGGGCGCAGGTCGCGCCGCCATTGGCCACCCTCGCCGCATAGGTGAAGGCGTTCGACATGATGTAGAACGACTGGACCACGTCATAGCGCAGGGCCAGGCCGCCAAGGCTGAAGTTCAGGGGGCCGTCGAAGCTGGACTGCAGGCGCAGCTCCTGACTCCACTGGCGCGAGGGCGTGGTGATGCGGTCAGACACCGACATCCGGTTGGAGGCCCCCAGCTGGGGATCGTTCACCAGGCCTCCGGGCGCCAGGGCGGTGTTGTTGAACACCGTCGAGGCCTGGAAGCGGTTCATCTCTTGGCGCGCGTCGAGTTCGCCGTCGTAGTACGACGTCAGCGAGTTGAACTGCAGGTTATCATTGATGTCCCACGCGACGTTCAGCGTGAACACGTCTTCTTCGGCCCGGTAAGAGGGGTTCATGGCCGAGTCGATCACGTCCAGGCCTTGGGGCTGGGTTCCGCCATAGACGTCGCCACTGGTCAGGCCGCGCGCGAACCCGATGATGCCGTACAGGGTGGCCAGCGAGTTGGGCGTGCCATAGGCGGCGGCGTTGTAGACCGACGCGTCAGCGCAGCCCGCGCTCAGGAACCCGCGAACCGTGGCGTTGGTGATCGCAGTGTTGCCCACCGAGCTTGGGCCATTGTCGCGTGTGCAGAGACCCTTGCCCGTGCGCAGACGGGAGTCCCGCTCCTTGAAGTGCTGCCAGACAAAGTTGGCGTCGACGGTCGAGGTCGGGCGCCAGCGCAGGCTGGCCCGGAAGGAGTAGAGATCGCGGTCATCGACCTTGTCGCCGGTGCCCAGGTTGTCGACGAAGCCGCTGCGGTTGAGGGTCGCGCCGGCCAGACGCAGGTCCAGCTTGTCGCCGGCCAGCGGGACGTTGATCATGCCTTTCAGCTTGCGGCCGTCATAGTTGCTGAAATCGGCCCGCAGCATGCCCTCGAACTCGCCGGTGGGCTTGGCGCTCAGAACGTTGACCACGCCGCCGGTGGCGTTGCGTCCGTAGAGGGTGCCTTGCGGACCGCGCAGGACTTCCACGCGCTCGACGTCGAAGAACTCAGCTTCGAACAGCCGGTTGGACGTCAGCGGCGCGCCATTGAAGTGCACGCCCGTGGAGCTGTCGCCCGTCACGGCCGTCTGCTTGGTGCCGATGCCGCGGATCTGGAAATTATACCCGCTGTAGAAGCTCTTGGCGAAGGTGACATTCGGAATCGCCAGCTGAAGGTTCGGGCCGCCGTCGATCTTCTGACGACGAAGCATGTCGTTGGAGAAGGCCGAAACCGCGATCGGCACATCCTGCAGCCTTTCCTCTCGCCTCTGGGCGGTGACAACCAGCTCGTCGAAGGTGACGCCATCTTGCGCGGGCGGGGACGCGATCTGGGCCGCTGCGGGCAGCGCCAGGAAGAAGGACAGGGCGGAAGCGCCGGCCATCAAGGCCGTGCGCCGCAAGGTCTGCGAGATCACCATTTGTTTCCCCCAATAAGCTTCCGCGCGGCGCGGGCTCATCTGTGATTGTTGCGACGCGGCAGAGGCGTCGCCTTAGGGAGCCGTGACCGACCCGATCCGACCAGCCTGGGGACCCAAGGCTTTCGAATATCGCAAACGAGATATTTGAGTTCCGGACCCGGCAGTATTGAGCATAGGCTTCGGGCGAGAGCTCGCAGCGTTCAGATCCCGGGTAGATGGCGCTCAGACCCGACATGCCGGTTGCTGGCGAATAACATCACATATGTGCTGGAAGGCTGGACGGCGCGGGAAGGCGGCGATCTAAAGGCGAGTAGTGTCAGAATTGGCCCATCGCGACCTGGAACCGTTCAATGCGCCGAGAACCGATCAAATCCGCCGCGCGCACCTTGGAGATTCTCGAGCTTTTCCAAGAGCAGCGTTCACCTCTGCGGCTAACCTACATATTCGAGAAGCTGGGCTATCCGCAGTCGAGCACAACCACCCTGCTCAAGAGCATGGTGGTTCTGGGCTATCTGAACTACGACCGCGCCTCTCGCACCTATTTTCCTACCCCGCGCGTGGCGGCGCTGGGCGACTGGGTCAACCATCACCTCTTCGGCTCGGGGGATCTTGATCGGCTGGTCGGGAGCATCTTCGAGCAGACCAACGAGACGGTGGTGATCTCGTCGCAAAACGACATCTTCATCCAGCATTTGCGGATCGTGCAGCCCAGTCATCCCCACAAGATCGCGATGACGGAGGGCAGCATGAGGGTGCTTCCGCACTCCGCGGCGGGCCTTGTCCTGATGAGTCGGATGCCCAGCAAAACCGTCGACAAGCTGAGCCGGCATATCAACGCCTATCTCGGCGGAACGGGCGATCGGATCGACATCGGCCAGCTACAGGAGCAATTGGCCTGGGTGCGTCGCGAAGGGTATAGCCTGTTGGCCGCGTTCCCCTTTCCCAATGCGGCGGCGATCGCCATGCCTTTGCCCGCCGCGCCGCATGGTGTTCAGCTGACCCTGGGCGTGGGCGGCCTCAACAGCCGCATCGCCCGAAACAAGAGCGAGATCGTGGCGATCATGAACGCAGGCGTGGCCGAATACGCCGAAAGCCTCAGGCAATATTCAGCCCCCGAGACCTGAGCCGCGCTCTAGACGACCTCGGCGGACGGGTCGAGGTGGTGACGATAGGTCTCGCGCAGCTTTGACTTCAGGAGCTTGCCCGTCGCGGTGTGCGGCAGGGAGTCGACGATCACCACGTCATCGGGCACCTGCCAGCGCGCCACGCGCGAGGCGAGGAACTTCAGGATGTCGTCCTTGTCGGGGACGGTCTCCGGAGCCGGCACCACGATCAGCAACGGACGCTCCTGCCACTTGGGATGCGGCACGCCGATGACCGCCGCTTCGCGAACGGCGGGATGGGCGATGGCGACATTCTCCAGATCGACCGACGAGATCCACTCGCCCCCCGACTTGATGACATCCTTCGAACGGTCGGTCAGTTGCAGGTAGCCATTGGGGTGGATCTTGGCCACATCGCCCGTGGCGAACCAGCCGTCCTCGGTGATGGCCGGCGCTTCGGCCTTGAAGTAGCTTCGCACAACCCAGGGACCACGAACCTGCAGGTCGCCCACCACCAGGCCGTCATGCGGCGCGATCACGCCGTCGGCGTCGACGATCCTGAGCTCCACGCCATAGATGGCGCGGCCCTGAAGGGCCTGAACGTCATAGCGCGCCTGACGATCGAGGAAGGCGTGCTCAGGTAGCGGCGTCCCGATGGTCGCCAGCGGGCTGGTCTCGGTCATGCCCCAGGCGTGAATGACATAGACGCCCAGCATGTAGTCAAAGCGCTCGATCAGGCTGCGCGGCGCAGCCGAACCGCCGACCAGGATCCGCTCCAGCGCCAGGCCCGCCAAGTCCAGATCCTCGCGATGGGAGGCCACATAGTCCAAGAAGCCCAGCCAGACGGTCGGCACCCCCAGGCTGAAGGTGCAGCGTTCTGCCCGCATCAAGTTGAACAGACTTTCGCCGTCGACCGCAGCGCCCGGCAGCACCAGCTTGGCGCCGCACATGGCCGCGCTGAACGGAATGCCCCAGGCGTTGACGTGGAACAGCGGCGTCACCAACAGGATGCTGTCGCGGCGGGAGATCGCCATGCCGTCCGCGCCGGTCGCCACGAAAGCGTGCAGAACCAGCGAACGGTGGCTGTAGAGCACGCCCTTCGGATCGCCCGTGGTTCCCGAGGTGTAGCAGAGGATTGCGCCGGCGTTCTCGGAGACGACGGTCCAGGGCGCGTCTTCGGGCTCGGCCGCGAGAAGGTCCTCGTAGGCGATCAGATTGGGCAGGTTCAGGCGCGGCAGGTCGTGAGCGCTGCACAGGCAGACATAGGCTTCGACCTGCGGCGCCTGGTCGACCAGGGTTTCGAGCAGCCCCCCGAAGGCCGGGTCGAAGAACACGATCCTGTTTTCGGCGTGCCGAAGGATGAAGGCGATCTGCTCGGGGAAGAGCCGAGGATTGACGGTGTTCAGTATCCCGCCCGCGCCCGTCGCGCCGTAGTAGAGCTCCAGATGGAGCGCGCTGTTAAGCGCCAGGCTGGCGACACGATCGCCTTCGCTCAGCCCTCGGCGCCGCAAGGCTGAGGCCAGTTGGCGCGCCCGGACCGCAAGGCACCCGTAATTGCTTCGGGTGACGCCTCCGGGCTCCTTCGAGACGATCTCGACCTCGCCATGAAAACGCGCTGCGTGATCAAGGAGCGAGGACAGCGTCAGAGGCGTATCCTGCATCAGGCCGAGCATGGCGTTTCCTGTGTCCGATGGTCTTTGCGGCGGACCTTAGGGACGGATGGCGCGTCGCCGGGACGCGGTTCGATCCACAGGCGTCTTTTCACATACGCGATACTGGATGGAGCCATCGACGCGTGGCTTTAACCTTCCCTCAGGGCATGCTGTTGTCGCCCATGGCGGACGCTTTGGCGTGCGTCGGACCGGAAAGAACCGCTCAAAGCGGACTGCGACACGCAACCGGTTGGAGGAAATATGGGAACGGGAACGACCCGCCGGCCGACTCAGGCGGCGCCGAATGGCCAAGCCATGCGCTTTGAATTAGCGCTCCGGCGCGGCGTAGCGCAATTGAAGCTGGACTGCCCGCCGCCCTGCAGCTGGGACGCCGCGCATGCCCGCGCCTTCATCGAAAAAATCACCGCGTTTGGCGCGGACCCCGAGGTCTGCGCCATCGTTCTCCACGGGCGTCGCCTGTTCAACGACGTGCTCGCCGCCCAAACCGCGCCCGACGACGCCCGCTCGGCAATCTATGCGGCGGTCGCAGGCTCGACCAAGCCGATCATAGCCGCCCTGTCGGGGCCCGTGACAGGCTCGGGGCTGGAACTGGCCCTGGCCTGCGCCGCGCGGGTCGCCTTGCCTAACGCCACCTTCTCGAATCTGGCGCGCAGCGAAGGCCACCTTCCCGCAGCCGAGACCCTGATCCGGCTGGCGCGATTGATCCAGGTCGAGCGCGCCGCCGATCTGGCCGTCTTCAACGCGGTCTGGGACAGCAAGGCGGCGATCGAGCATGGCCTGATCGATCTTGTCGCCGCCCGCGATCTCGTCCAGGTCGCCGAGAAGCTCGCCTTCAGCTTCGGGAGCGAAAGCAGGATCGCGCTCACCGCCGAGCCGGAGGTCATCACCGCCAAGATATACGGCCTGCGCGCCAAGGTGCGCCGCGAGGCGCCCCAGCAGACGGCGCCGATAACATTGCTGCGCGCGCTGGAACTGGCCTGGCAGACGCCCTCCCGCCGCGCGCGCGTCGAGATCGATCGCCTGGACGAGACCTTCGCGGCCTCCCCCGAGGCCCAGGCCCTGACCTATGCCGAACATGGCCAGTCCGCCCTGGCGCGCCGCGCCCTCCCCGCCGAACTCGCGCACGAGCTTGCCTGGCCTCTCTTGCGTGAAGCCATCCATCTGCTGGACGAGGGCGCCACACCCGGCCAGATCGACCGAGAGCTTCAGAAGTTCGGCTTCCGCGTCGCTCCCTTCCTGCGTTCGGACCGCGAGGGACTGGAAACCGTGTTCCGGCGTCAGACCGGCCAGACCAATGGCGAGGACTGGATCACCTATTCGCCGACCCTCGATCTCATGATCGACGAAGGCAGTGTCGGTGGGTCCAACGCGCCGGGCTGGTATCGCCATGGCAGCGACGGCCGCTCCACCTTTGAGCCAGAGGTCGAGCGGCTCCTGAAAGCCTCAGCGACCTTCCAGCGTTGCGCCCGCGCGCTAATCAGCGACGAGGTCGTGATCGATCGGTGCCTGACCGCAGCGATCAACGGGACCGCCCATACGCTCGAAGCGCATCCGGACCTGTCGCCCAACCTGGTCGACGCCATCTGGACCCAGCAACTGGGCTTTCCCAAATGGCGCGGCGGCCCGCTCTACATGGCGCGGACCCGGGCCTGCGATCCGCTAGCCAGCCTCGAGCGCTGGGCCAGGGTGCGCAACACGGCCGGCGTCGCCGCTCCAATGCTGCGCCGGATCATCGCCAACGCCTGAGGCGGCCTAACAGTCCTGAAAACAGGAAGGCAGCGTCACCATGTGACGCTGCCTTCCTGTTCACGCAAATGGCTTGTGCGCCGGCGCCCGGTCTCAACCGGGCGCCGATCGCCGCTAGCGGCCCTGGAACACCGGGGGACGCTTTTCGATGAAGGCCTTGACCGCCTCCTTGGCGTCCTCGCTCTTCGACAGCTTCAGCGTGTTGCCCTGCTCATAGCGATAGCCGTCGCGAAGGCTCAGATTGTCGATGACATTGAGACTGTCCTTGGCCGCGGCGACGGCCATGGGGCTCTTGCTGGCGATTTCCCTGGCGATCGCGCGGGCGTACTCCAGGTACTCCTCATGCGGCAGCGCCGCCTCGATAAGGCCCCGGCGATACATCTCTTCGGCCGGCACGCGCCAGCCCGTCAGCACCATGCGGCGCGCGAGGGAATGGGGAATGAAACGCAGCGCGTGTTTTGCGCCCCCGGCCAGACCCACGTCGATCTCGGGAAGACCGAAAACCGCCCGCTCAGAGGCCACAATGATGTCGCAGCTGGCCACAATGCCCAGGCCCGCGCCCAGCGCCGCGCCATTGACCGCCACGACGACGGGCTTGCTGCACTCAACCATCGACCAGCTCATTTCGCGCGCCATGCGCTGGCGGACGAACGCGGTGCCGGCCGGGGCGTCGGGACCAGGGCGGTTCTTCAGGTCGGCGCCCGCGCAGAAGGTCTTGCCCTCGCCCGTCAGCAGAACCGCGCGAACATCGGCGCTCTCGTTGAACGCGTCGAACGCCGCCGTAAGCTCCAGCATCATGTCGACACTCGCCGAATTGACCGGCGGATTGGCCAGCGTCACCGTGGCCACGAAGTCTTCGACCTCAATCTTCAAGCACGACATTCTTTGCTCCTTGCCAGTCGTCGGTCACGAACCGTCTCCTGGACTTGGTAGCCCCTCTCGACTCTGGATCTTAGTCCGGTCGGACAGTGCGCATCACATCACATAGGCGATATTCGACAGGCGCGCGGGCGCCGGCATGGCGCGCCGGAGGGCGCTGTTAGGGTCCGTCAGATCCGCAGCGGCGCCCCCGCATCACACAGAGCACAGCATGACCTCCAAGACGCCGTCGCGAGTGGTCCTGGTCACCGGCGGGGCCGACGGGATCGGCTGGGCGGCGTGCCGGCGCTTTGCTCAGGCCGGCGACCGGGTGTTGATCGCCGACCGCAACCTCGAACGCGCCCTGGAGCGCGCCGCCAGCCTGGGCGCGGACCACCACGCCATCGCGATGGACGTCTCCTCTGAAGCCCAGATTCGCGAGGGCTTCGAATGGGTGCGTCGCGAATTCGGGCGGCTCGACGTTCTGGTCAACAACGCTGGCGTGACCGACCCCCAGCCTACCGCGACCCTGGACCAGACGGCCGAAGAGGTCGCATGGCTGCAGTCGATCAACGTGACGGGCGCCTTTCTGGCCGCGCGGGAGGCGGGACGCCTCATGACCGCCCAGGGCCATGGCGCGATTATCAACCTAGCCTCCGGCGCAGGACTTGTCGCCCTGGCCAAGCGCACCAGCTACAGCGCCAGCAAGGCGGCCGTGATCTCGCTGACCCGCACCCTGGCCTGCGAATGGGCGGCTCAGGGTGTCCGCGTCAACGCTGTGCTGCCCGGCTACACCCGCACCCAGATGGTGCAGGACCAGATCGACGCCGGCCTTCTGAACCCATCCACGGTGCTCGCCCGCATTCCTCTGGGGCGCATGGGCGAGCCCGAGGAGATGGCCGAGGGTGTCTTCTTTCTAGCCAGCGAGGCGGCCAGCTACATCGTGGGCGCGACGCTGGTCGTGGACGGCGCCTACACCGTCTATGGCGGCGCCGGCCCGGCTTCGACAGCGCCCGCGCCCAGCGTTCCGGCGCCGTCCCCCCGCGTCAGCGCGATCACCGGCGGCGGACGAGGGATCGGCCGCTGCGTCGTGGAGCTGTTTCACGCCGCGGGGGATCGGCTTCTGGTGATCGAGCGCGACCCGCAGAGCGCCAAGGCGCTGGCCGAAGCGCTGGGTGAGGGGCATCTCGTCGTCCAGGCCGACATCACCGACATCCCTGCGGTCGAGGCGGCCTTCGCCCAGGCCACGGCTCGCTGGGGACGCCTGGACGTTCTGGTCAACAACGCCGGCGCCGCCGACGTGTTCAAGCCCACCCTGGATCAGACCGTCGAGGACTTCACCAGCGTCTACGACATCAATTTCAGCGGGCCGTTGGCGACGGCCAAGGCGGCCGCGCGCGCAATGGGTCAGGGGGGCGTCATCGTCAATATCGGCTCGATCGCGGGCCTGGGCGCCCTGCCCCGGCGCAACGCCTACTGCGCGGCCAAGGCGGCCGTGACGATGATGACCCGCAGCCTGGCGTGCGAATGGGCCTCCGCCGGCATCCGTGTGAACACGGTCGCACCCGGCTATATCGAGACCCCCGCCGTTCTGGCCCTCAAGTCCGCAGGGCGAGCGCAGTTCGACTCTATCAAGCGCCGTGCGCCCATCGGGCGCCTCGGAGACCCCATGGAGGTCGCCCGAACCATCGCGTTCCTGACCTCGCCCGCCGCCAGCTACGTCACCGGCGCCACGCTCAGCGTCGATGGCGGCTGGACCGCCTTCGGCGACGCCGGCGACGCCAGCGACATCCTGTAACCCCAGTTCATTTCACGAGACCTCCAGATGGCAGACCAACCCAATCTACAGCAACTCTGGGACAGCGAGCAGATCCGCCAGTGCCTGTACCGCTATTGCCGGGGTATCGATCGCATGGACGAGGCGGCCCTGCGCTCGGTGGCCTGGCCGGAAGGCCCTGATCAGCACGGCGCCTTCAAAGGCACGGCGTCGGAGTTCGTCGACTGGGCGCTGACGGTCCTGCCTCACATTGAGCGTGCAGTTCATCAGGTGCACAATGTCATGATCACCTTCGAAAATGGGTCGGCCGCCGCGGTAGAGTCCGTGTTTACAGCCCTGCACCGGCAACCTGATGACGACGGGTCGCTGGTCGTCCTGCACATGTGCGGCCGCTACCTGGACCGGTTCGAAAAGCGCGACGGCGACTGGCGCATCGCCGCGCGTCAGGTCGTCTTTGACTGGATCGAGAAGTCTGCACCGACACCTGGCGTACATCCTGACCGGTTCGCGGCCCGCACGCCGGTGGGCGGCCGTTTCCCCAACGACCCCCTCTACGCGTTCCTGGGTCGAAACGGCTAGCGGGTGGCGGGCGCGGCCCTAGCTGCGCCCGCCTTCCTCGCCCTAACCCGGGCTGCGCGCCGTGAAGTGGCACCCTTCGTAGCCCGCCGCCGCGACCCCGGCGCAGACCTCGGCATAACGGTTTAGGCCGCCGGCGAAGACGAAGAAGCCGCGCGGCTTACCCTCGATATTCGTCCCGGTGTACCAGGTGTCCGCCTTCACATAGAGGGTGCGATCCGCGATCTCGCACACGGTCTGGCCCCAACGCGTTTGCGCGTCGGCCGTGGCCTCAACGGTCGCCAGGCCCTGGCGGCGCATGTGCAGGATACAGTCCACCACCCAGTCGACGTTCATCTCGTCCAGCCGGATGTAGTTGGCCAGAATCGATGGTCCGCTCGGGCCGCCGATGATGAACAGGTTCGGGAAGCCGTGCATCAGAAGCGCCAGGTAGGATTTTGGCCCATCGCGCCAGTCTTCGCTGAGCTTCAGCCCATCGCGGCCCGTGATGTCGATGGCCAGCATCGGGCCGGTCAGGGCGTCATAGCCTGTGGCCATGATGATCACGTCCAGCGCGATCTCGCGGCCGGCCGTCCGCAGACCCGCCGGGGTGAATTCGACGATCGGTTCCTCGAAGCAGTCCACCAGCGAGACGTGCGGCGCGTTGAACGTCTCGTAGTATTGGGTGTCGAGACACGGCCTGCGGGCATAGATCGGATAGCCGCGCGGCTTGAGCTTCTCGGCCGTCACCGGGTCCTTGACCGTCTGGCCGATCTTGTCGCGCACGAAGTCTGCGACGATCTCGTTGGCCGCGGCGTTGGTCAGAAGATCCGAGAACAGGCCCAGAAACTGCAGTGCGCCCTTGGCCCAGGCCTCCTCCATGAGTTCATTGCGCTCCTCGACGGTCACGCTGAACAGCGGGCGGGTCGAGAGCGGCCGGACCCCCCCGGTGAAGGTCGTGCGGGCCACAGCGCGCAGGCCCGCCATGTTCGCCTTCAACTGTGCGGCGTAGACCTCCGAAATGGCCGTGTTGCGCATGGGTAGCGTGAAGCTCGGCGTGCGCTGGAAGACCGTCAGCGACTGACAGGTCTCGGCGACCACGGGCGCGATCTGGATGCCGGAAGAGCCGGTGCCCACCAGGCCCACCCGCTTGCCCCGGAAATCGACCTCGTGATGGGGCCATTTGCCCGAGCGATAGAGCTCGCCTTCAAATCGGTCGGAGCCTGGAATGTCGACAGGCTTGGGCAGGGACAGCGGGCCGGTGGCCATCACCAGGTAGTCGGATTCGAAACGGTCGCCATGCTGGGTGGTCAGGGTCCAGACGCGCCGCTCATCGTCGAAGGTGATGGCTTCCACCCGCGTGTCGAAAAGGTAGGCGGGTCTGAGGTCCAGGTGATCGGCGACGAAGTTGGCGTAGGCCAGGATCTCGGAGCCGGCCGCGAAGGTTTCGCTCCAGGTCCAGGCCTGCTCGATCGCTTCCGAAAAGGCGTAGCTATAGTCGATGCTGGTGACGTCGCACCGGGCGCCCGGGTAGCGGTTCCAGTACCAGGTCCCGCCGACATCACCGCCCGCCTCCAGGCCAAGCACCGACAGGCCTTCGCTCCGCAGCCGATGAACCGCGTACAGTCCGCCAAAGCCCGCGCCGACGACAATGGCGTCGGTGCGGCGCGCCTGCGCTCGGCGTGAATCAGCGATCGTAGTGGTCATTGCGGGGCGGCCCTACCAGCGAGGCGGCTACTGGTCGGCGTGGCGCATTCCGTTCTCAAGCCCGGCGCTCGTACAAAGGAACAAGATCACATAGGCGATATTGAGCGCCTTCAGCGGCAGCGAGGGCCCCACGGCCTGAGCCCCCCATAGCGTAGGGATCTGACAAGCAACGAGCAGGTCCATGGCTGAAGAGACATCTATCGGATCCCCGACCGAGCAACCGGCGTGGTCCTCAGGCTATCGGCGCTACGCCTTGGTGCTGTTGATGCTGATCTACGCGCTCAACATGCTCGATCGGCAGATCGTCACGATCCTGGCCGAACCGATGAAGGCTGAACTGCATCTCGCCGACTGGCAGATCGGCGCGGTTAGCGGCCTGGCCTTCGCTCTCTTCTACTCGGCGGTAGGCCTGCCGATGGCGCGCCTAGCCGACCGCGGGGACCGCGTTCGGCTGATCGCGATCTCGTTGGCCGTCTGGAGCGCATTTACCGCAGTCTGCGGCTTGGCTCGCTCTTTCCCGCAACTCATTCTGGCGCGGATCGGGGTCGGCATCGGCGAGGCTGGCTGTACACCGGCGGCCCATTCGCTGATTTCCGAGTTCACACCGCGCGCCAAACTGGCCTCGGCCCTGGCTTTCTATTCTCTTGGAATTCCCCTCGGATCGCTTTTGGGCTTGGCGATGGGCGGGCTCATCGTCGACAGCCTCGGCTGGCGCGCGGCCTTCATGGCCGCCGGATTGCCCGGGTTGGGTGTGGCGGTCCTCGCCATTGTCACCCTGCGCGAACCGCGTCGCCTACGCCCCGCGCTCGCCATGCAGACCAAAGGTCTCCAGTCCTTCATGGCGGCATTCGCCGAGCTGAAGGGCAAGCCCGCATTCTGGCTTATCGCCTTCGCCGCCGCGCTGACGTCATTTTCCTACTACGGTCAGTCTACGTTCTTCGGATCGCTTTTCCTTCGCAATCACAGTGAGGCGCTTACCCTGCTGGGGGCCAAGCTTGGGTTGGGTCCTGCAGGCATGGTCGGTTTGGCCCTCGGACTCATCATCGGCCTCGGCGGCGGCGCGGGTACGTTGATCGGCGGCCGGCTGGCCGACCGGGCCGCCCGCGGCGGCATCGCCGGCTATGCTCGACAGCCGATGTTTGTCCTGCTGGCCTCCACGCCGTTCCTGGGCCTGATGCCTTTCGCGCCAAACCTTACGCTGGCCCTGGCCGCCCTGATGGTCGGCGTCTTCCTGCACGCGATGGCCTATGGACCGACCTTCGCCTCGGTTCAGGTTCTGGCAAGCCCCAACGTCCGCGCGACCGCCTCGGCGATACTGTTTTTCCTGACAAGCTTGATTGGTCTGGGGCTGGGACCTCTAGCCGTCGGATCGGCCAGCGATCTCCTCAGCCAGAGATTTGGGCCGGTCCAAAGTCTGAACATCGCCTGCGCAGGCGCTTCGGTCGCCATGTTGGCGTCAGTCATCTGTTTTGGCCTGGCGGCGAAACGCATGGCGGCCAAACCGGCGGTCGCGACCGAGGCCGCAATGGGGATGGCTTGACCGCGCGTTGCGTCCAGCGAGAACCTGATGACTGCATCAAGCTGGGCCGCGACGGCGCGCCTCGATATGCGCGGAGACGACAGGAGCTCTGATGGCTTGAAGACTGGCGCAAGGTCCCTGATGAAACGCGACATGGGTTGCCGCGTCGCTGCCACAGCCGCATAAATCCTTATGGCTCCAAGCTGGGCGCGTTGGTTCAGGATTCCCCTATGCAGTTTGACGACGTTATCCTGGGTCGCCGAAGCATCCGCGGCTACAAGCCCGACCCCGTTCCCCGGGCTCTGATTGAGGAGATCATCGGGCTGGCGATGCGTGCGCCATCGTCGATGAACACCCAGCCGTGGAATTTCTACATCGTCACGGGCCAGCCGCTGGAGCGGATCCGCGCCGGCAACACCGAGCGAACCCTCGCCGGTGTGCCGCAGTCCCGGGAGTTTCGGACAGGCCAGACCTTCGCCGGCCAGCACCGCGACAGACAGGTCGGGGTCGCCAAGCAGCTGTTCTCGGCGATGGGGATCGAGCGCGATGACAAGGATGCCCGACAGGACTGGGTCTTGCGCGGCTTTCGCCAGTTTGACGCGCCGGTCTGCGTGATCGTCACCTATGACCGCGTCCTCGACGGCAGCGACGACACGCCGTTCGACTGCGGCGCGGTCGCCACCGCCCTGGTCAATGCCGCCTGGTCTCGCGGCCTTGGCGCGGTGATCAATAGCCAGGGCATCATGCAGTCACCGGTGGTTCGCGAGCATGCCGGCATTGCCGACGATCAGGTGATCATGAAAAGCATCGCCCTGGGCTGGCCGGATGAAAGCTTCCCGGCCAATGCCGTGGTGTCCGAGCGCAAGTCGGTGGCGGAAGCGGCGGTGTTTGTCGGCTTTGGCGACTAGCGTCGGTGGCGGAGGGACTTCCGACGCCGGCTCGCCGGGCTGATGGCGCAAACAGCGGCCAAAGGCCTCTAGGAACTTGGCGCTTGGCGGCCTTTGCCCTGCCCTGCGTTCCGGTGGCGGCGATGCTCATGCCCGTCGTCGTCTATCTTCCCAATTACTACGCCACGGATCTGGGCGTCAGCCTGAGTGCTATCGGACTGGCCTTCGGCATCGTTCGACTTTTCGATTTGTGGCTGGATCCGACCCTCGGGTTCCTGATCGACAGGACGAACACGCGCTTTGGCCGGTTCAAGCCCTGGCTGGTGGGCGGCCTGCCCATTGCCGTCCTCGCGGTCTGGATGCTGTTCATGGCGCGCCCGGGCATCGACGGAAACTACATCCTGTTCTGGCTGGTCCTGGGGTTTCTGGGCCAGTCCATGGCGACGATGGCGCACGTCACCTGGGCGGCCCGACTGGCTCCGGAATATGGGCAGCGCGCGCGCGTCTTCAGTTGGTGGCAGGGCTTCACCGTCGCGGGCATGCTCATTGTGCTCGCCATGCCGCCGCTGATGAAAATCGGCTTCGGGCTCGATTACGGGCAGGGCGTGCGGGCCATGGGCTGGTTCGTTGTGTTGAGCCTGCCCGTGGCCATCCTTCTGGCGCTGCTTTCAATTCACGAGCCGGCGTCGCCGCCGAACACCCAGTCTGCAACCTGGCGCCACTATCTGGATTTGATGCGCCGGCCATCGATCATGCGATTGCTGGCGTCGGATATTCTTCTCGGCACGGGCCCGGTCATCGCCGGAACCCTGTTCTTCTTCTATTTTGACGCCATCCGCGGCTGGGACCGTTCCGAAGCCGGCCTGCTGCTGCTGCTCTATTTTATCGGCGCACTGCTTGGCGCGCCGCTTTGGGGGCGGCTGGGACAGGCCATGGGCAAGCATCGCGCCCTGGCCATCGCCGCAGTCGCCTATGCCGTCGCACAGGTATCGGTGTTGATCGCGCCAGAGGGCCTGGTCTGGGGGATCGTGACCATGATCCTTGCCGGCCTGCCCTACAGCGCGGGGCCAGTATTGCTGCGCGCCATGATGGCCGACCTGAGTGACGAAGAGCGTCTCAGGAGCGGCGTGGATCGCAGCGGTCTGATGTTTGGTTTGCTGAGCGGGGCCGTAAAGATCGGCTCTGCGGTCGCGGTTTTTGCGTCCGTCAGCGCGCTGGAGTTTTTTGGGTTCAAGGCTGACCTGGGGGCCGAGAATGCGGCTCTGGCATTACTGGTTCTCTCGGTCAGCTTCGCCGTCGTGCCCGCCCTTTTGGCGCTTGCTGGCGCTGCCCTGATAGTCGGCCACACCATGGACAAGGCTGCGCATGATGAGATCCGCAAGGCGCTTGAGGCGCGTGACGCCGCGCAGACCTCACACGCATCGGCGCTTGGATCGCCGCCCTGACGGCGCGCGCTCCTGAGGCGATCGGGGAGCTGTCAGGTTGGCCGCTCAGCGGCGACCTATTGGCGCCGTGCGGGGTGGGGCGCGTTTGGCCGGTGGTTCGCCAACGGGCGTCGTGAGCAGGTTCCGGTCCGGGACGCAGCTCCTGTTCGCGCACTTCCTGGCCCGCGCCTGCGAACGGCTCGACGGCCCGCCGCCGGTGGTTGACGACAAGGTGCGCTGGCGACTTCACAATCACACCTGGCCCGGCAAGGTTCGGGAGCTGAGCCACTATGCCCAGCCCGTCGCCCTTGGGCTGGCCGACGAAAGCGGGATAAGCCCAACGACCGAGCTTGCGCCTCTACCGGAACGCGTCGCACCATATGAGGCTCGGGTCATCGAGGAGACTTTGGCCGCCAATGCGGGCGATATCCGCTCGACGCTGGAGGTGCTGCGCATCCCTCGCAAGACCTTTTACAACAAGGTCGAACGCCATGGCATCGACCTGACCCGCCACCGTCGAAAGTAATCCAGCGCTCTGCGCCGTATGCGCCATGAGCAGTGGTTCGGACCGCTCCAGAAAGCAGACTTTGTCGGCAGATCCGTCGTCCTCGGGGGCTAACCATTCGACACACCGCTCGAGTTTGCAGCGTGGTGGAGCTTTGAGTGATGTGCGACAGTCAGCCAGGGTCCGGTAGGGTGCCGCATGTTCAAGGTAGATCGACGTGGTTTCCTTTCTGCTTCAGGCGCGGCAGCGTTTCTGACCGGGGCGCCGGCCTGGGGTGATGAGGCCGCCGACGAAACGACGCCGCATTTCCCAAGTAGCGTGGAAAAGGCGCTCACCGCTGATCTCGCCGGGGCCAACGTCGCAGGCGCAGCGATCACGGTCGTCCAGGGCGGACGGTTGCGGGCCTTCCTGCCCTATGGCCGGGCGTCGATCCCCTTCGATGTTCCCGTGACGCCGAAGACCCTTTTCCAGATCGGATCCGTCGGCAAGCACGTGACGGCGCTGGCAATCTTGCAACTCGTCGAGGCGGGCAAGCTACAGTTAGACTGGCCGATTGGCCGCGCGGTTACGGGGTTGCCGAACTGGATTGCCGCCATCCCAATCCGCGACCTCCTGGGCCACACCGGCGGCGTTCCGGACTACGAAAATGGCTTTGACTGGGATCGGCCTTACTCACGCGAAGCCTTTCTGAACGCCCTCAAGGGGCCGGCTTTCGCGCCGGGCGAGGCCTGGAGCTACTCCAACAGCGGCTATGTGCTGCTGGGCTATGCGATCGAGGCCGCCGGCGGACAGACCTATCCGGACTATGTGACCCAGCGCCTTTTCACGCTGGCCGGCACAAGGCTTGCCCGGCCTGACGCGGCGGGCGAACCCATTCCCGGCCGGGCGGAGCCCTACGAGCTCAAGGGCGACAAGCTGATACATGCGATCCGAATGGAGAACGCCGTCTCGTCCATGCCCGATGGCGGCGTACTGTTCTCATCGCTGGACTGGGCGCCGTGGCTCCAGGCTATCGAGGTCTCCCGCCTTACCAGCGCCTCGCGTGTCGCCGAGATGTTCAAGGCCGGAACACTAAGGTCCGGGTCGTCGACGGGCTATGGCCTGGGCTGGTTCATCGACCAGGTGCGCGGCAAGCCTGTGCACTACCATTCCGGCGGCGTGCCGGGCTTCGCGACCTATGTCCAATACTATCCGGCCGAGCAGCTGCTAGTCGCGGTGACCTTCAACTCGCCGCCCAAGCTGGCGATGCAGACCCTGGTCGAGAGCGCCGTGGAGGCGTTCGCTCCAGGCGTCACGACCCTCGGCCTCCCGGCACGTCCGCAATCACCGCGCCGCGACGAGCGGCTGCGGGCCTTCCTTGCGGGGGACAACGCGTTCGCCTTGCCCGAGGTTTTACTGGGCGAGAAGGTGAGCGGCGAGGACGCATCCGAGCGGATCGGCGGAAAGCCCGAGGCCATCGCGTTCCTAGAAAGCCACACCGTGTCCGGCGGCGAGCTCTCACGCTATCGCCTCATGGTGAATGGCGCGCAGCTTGGCCTGCAGGTCGGCTGGACGCGGGACGCGGGACGACAACATCTTCCTCTTCCGCTAGCCGTCAGGACTCGCCCCTCCGACTGCGTGTCATCTCCAAACACCAGCGCGGCCCCAGGATCCAGACATCCACACCCCGGCGCCGCTGCCGAGCTTCGACATTGCGCTGCATAGACCAGCGGGTCCACGGGGGGGGCAAAATGGGCCAGTGAGGCCGAGCCGATGGCGCGCAGATTTTGTTTTCCGGCGAGTTTTTCGAGCTCACCCGTTTTGGCGGCGACGTCGTCCTTGCCGGCCAGACCGGAGAACCGCCGCACCGCAAAGCGGGTCGGTGGATGCGCCCGCAGCTGTACCCTCGGATCATTGATTTTTGGCAGCGTGTTCATCGCAGAGGCGCGGGGCATCGTGAAGCGCACGACCCATTCGCTGACGCTCTGGATCTGGGTGACCGGCGCGGTCATGGCGATTTTTTCGCTCGTCGAGCGGCTGGGCTGGCGCCGACACCTACAAGGGCAAGCCTCCGGCATGACGGCCTCCAGCTTTGCGCCTATAGCGGGGGCCATGTCAGACTCACTCTCCCGCGCCGCCGCCGAGGCGATGGACGCCGCCGATCCGCTAGCCGCCTTCGTCGCCGAGTTCGCCCTGCCCGAGGGCGTGGTCTATCTGAACGGCAACTCGCTAGGCCCCGCGCCCAGGGCCGCCCTGGCGCGCGTCGCACAGTCAGCGCAGGAGGAATGGGCCGATGGCCTGATCACCAGCTGGAACAAGTCCGGGTGGTTCGCCCTGCCCTATCGCCTCGGCGATCGTCTGGCCGGCCTGATCGGCGCGGGTCCGGGCGAGGTCGTGCTGACAGACGGGACCAGCCTGAACCTCTTTCGCGTCGTCTCCGCCGCTCTGGCCCTGCGCCCGGATCGGCGCGTGATCGTCATGGAAGGCAGCAACTTCCCGACCAACAACTACATGGTTCAGGGGCTGATCGAGTCCTTGTGCAAGGGTCACCAGATCCGCTTCGCCGAGAAGGACGCCATCGACGCCGCCATCGACGACGATGTCGCCGCCGTGGTCCTGACCCAGGCCCACTACAAGACCGCCCACGTCCTCGACATGGCCGGGATCACAACCAAGGCCCACGCCCACGGCGCTCTGGCCGTCTGGGACCTGTGCCACAGCGCTGGCGCCATGCCTGTGGACCTCAATGGCTGCGACGCGGACTTCGCCGTGGGCTGCACCTACAAGTACCTGAACGGCGGGCCTGGCAGCCCGGCCTTCCTGTTCGTCGCCAGCCGCCACCAGGGCGCGGCGGTCCAGCCGATGACCGGCTGGTGGGGCCACGGCGCGCCGTTCGCCTTTGACCGCGACTATCGTCCCGCCGAGGGCATCGGCAAGATGCTGACCGGCACCCAGCCGATCCTCAGCATGGTCGCCACCGAAGCCGGGATCGACATGACCGAGCGAGCCGGGACCACGGCCATCCGCGCCAAGTCGCTGGCGCTGGGCCGACTGTTCCAGGATCTGATGGAGACCCGTCTGGCCGACGCCGGCTTCGTGCTCTGCAGCCCGACCAACCCCGCCGACCGTGGCGGCCACATCGCCTATGACCATCCGTCAGGCTATCCGATCATGAAGGCCCTGATCGCGGGCGGCGTGATCGGCGACTTCCGCGCGCCGGCCACCATGCGTTTCGGCTTCGCGCCGTTGCATCTGCGGTTCGTCGATATCTGGGACGCGGTCGACCGTTTGGCCGTGATCATCGACAAGCAGATCTGGCGCGAGCCGGCCTACGCGGCCGTCGACGCCGTCACCTGAAGACGAGGCGGCGCATGGCGCCCTCGTCCGCTCGGGCCAATGTGGTGTGACAGTTCGTCAGCCCGGCATCGGCGCGCCTCACAGCGGCGGCTTGCCAGCGCCGTAAGTCAGTCCGTCAGCACGATCGGCACCACCGCCTCGACCCCGTCGGGGGCGAAAAGCAAGGTGGGGCGGCCGCCAAGGTCGGCCGCCAAGCCGCCGTCCAGCAGTCGCGAGCCAAAGCCCTTGCGGATCGGCGGCGAAACCGGCGGACCGCCATGCTCCTTCCAGCGCAGCTTGACGTTTGGCCCGTCTTCGCTGGACTCCCACACGATGTCGACGCGGCCCTCACAGGTCGAGAGCGCGCCATACTTGACCGCATTGGTGCTCAGCTCGTGCAGGGCCAGGGCGAGCGCCAGGGCGGCTGATGGCCCCAGGCGGCCGGCTGGCCCGCTGACGTGAATGCGCGCGGCGTCCGGGCCGACAAAGGGCTGGATCGCGCCGAGGACGATATCGTGCACCGCCGCCCCCTCCCAGCTTTCGCGGGTGAGGATATCGTGGGCCACAGACATCGCCATGATCCGATCCAGCAGCAACTCGCGCGCCGCGCCGGCGGTCTGGCCCTCGCGCAGGGTCTGGCGGGCGATCGATTGCACCGAAGCCAGCGTGTTCTTGACCCGGTGATTGAGCTCGTTGATCAGCAAACGCTGACGGGTCTCTGCGGCGCGCAAGTCAGTCAGATCGATGGCCAGGCCGACATAGCCAAGAAAGCCGCCCGTGGGGTCAAAGCGCGGCTTGGCGGTGACAAACATCCAGCGATACTCGCCGTCGATCCGCTGGAAACGCGCCTCGAACGTATAGGATGAGAGGGTCTCGCGGGCGGCCATGCGGGCCCTGGCCACCTGGATCAGGTCGTCAGCATGGATCAGCTGGATCCAGACATCGCCCAGCAGGCTGCCGGCCTCTACGCCCGCGATCTCGACAAAGGCCTGGTTGACGAACTCGATGCCGCCATCGATGCCCGTGATCCAGACCGGCGCGGGCGCGGAGTCGGCCATGCCTCGAAAGCGCGCCTCACTGTCGCGCAGGCGATCCTCGGCGGATTTGCGCTCGGTGACATCAACCAGCACGCCCAGCAGGGTCTGGCGCAATCCGGTCGAGCCCAGCTTGATCTCGGCGCGCAGTTGATACCAGCACCAGGCGCCATCCAGCCGGCGATAACGGAACTCGACCTCGAGGAAACGCTCGCCGCGTTTCCAGGCCGCCTGAGCCGCTCGCGCGATGCAGCCTACGTCTTCAGGCTCGAATCCGTCACGCAGCGCTTCGAGGCTGGGCCGCGCATCCTCGGGAAAGCCCAGCAGGCGATAGAGTTCAGGTGAACCACTCACACACTCGGTGGCGACATCATAGTCCCACACCGCCATGCGGCCGGCGTCCAGCGCCAGTTGCAGGCGATCGCTGGCCCGGCGCTCGGCCTCCTCCAGCCGCTTGCGCTCGGTGACGTCCTGCAGCGAGCCGATATAGCGCACCGCCCGCTCGACGCCCTCGACCTGAGCGAAGATCGCTTCACCATGGGCGACCACATTGCGCACGGCTCCGTCGGGCCGAACGATGCGATACTCGTAGACCACCTGTGTGCGGAGCGCCGGATCCAGGGCCTTGGCCGCCATGTCAGCCGCGTGACCGCTGTCCTCACAGTGGGTTAGGGCCCGGACGTCTTCGATGCTGATCGCCTGGTCCAGATCGAAACCGCTGATGACGCGCGCCACCGGCGAATAGACGATCTGATCCGTCAGCAGGTCCCAGTCCCATATGCCGATGCCGGCGGCGCGGGTGGCGATTTCCAGCCTGATTTCACTGTCGTTCATGCGGCTCTGGTGGCTTTCCGACGTCGCGGCGCTCGACAGAGTCGATGATGACCGAAGCGATGCAAGGCGTCACCCCGCGCCCTGCACAAACCTTGCTCACCCAAGCCCGCGGTCGGTCGAGGATTGAGATTGCCGAGCCCGACGGCTCGTTTAAGGTTCGTCCCATGCAAACGCACCTTCTCCCCCTCCTCGCCCTGGTCATGTGCGCCTGTGGCCCCGCCCCCGACGCCCCCGCGACCCAGGATGGTTCGAGCCCGCCGGTCGAGACCCGGGCCGCCAATGCGCCCGACCAGAAGCCCGCCTTCGCCGGCCAGACCCGCGCGCCCAGCCAGGCGCTGGGCGTGACCTATAGCGTCGAGACCGTGGTCGGCGGCCTGGACCACCCCTGGGGTCTGGCCTTCCTGCCGGACGGGACCAGACTGGTCACCGAACGCGCCGGACGACTGCGCCTGGTGGGCGCCAATGGCCAGCTGTCGACACCCGTGGCCGGCCTGCCTGCGGTCGACGCCAACGGCCAGGGCGGCCTGCTGGACGTGGCGGTCGATCCGAACTTCGCCAGCAACGGCCTGATCTACTGGACCTACGCCCAGGCCGGCGAAGGCGGCAACGGCACGGCGGCGGCGCGCGGCAAGCTGATCAGCGGCCCCTCCCCGCGCATAGAAGGCGTGCAGGTGATCTGGAGCCAGACGCCCAAGCTGAACTCCAGCCTGCACTTCGGCGGCCGCCTGGTCTTCGCCACGGATGGCACGCTGTTCATCACCACGGGCGATCGCTCCATCCAGGAAGGCCGCATGCAGGCCCAGCGTCTGGATGGCGCCCTAGGCAAGGTGATCCGCATCAGTTCCGACGGCTCGATCCCCTCGGACAACCCCTATGTCGGCAAGGCCGGCGCGAAGCCCGAGATCTGGTCCGCCGGCCACCGCAACCTGCAGGCCGCTGCGCTGGATCCGTCGGGCCGCCTTTGGACTGTGGAGCACGGCGCCAAGGGCGGCGACGAGTTGAACCACCCGGAGGCCGGCAAGGACTACGGTTGGCCGACCGCCACCTATGGCGAGGAGTATTCCGGCAGGCCAATCGGCGACGGGATCACCGCCAAGGCCGGTCTGGAACAGCCGGTCTATTACTGGGATCCGGTTATCGCCCCCTCGGGCATGGTCTTCTATCAGGCCGATCTTTTCCCCGCCTGGAAGGGTAGCGTGCTGGTCGGCGCGCTGCGGGGGCAACACGTCGCGCGCCTGACGCTGAAGGATGACAGGGTGGTGGGCGAAGAGCGCCTGTTCGAGGAACTCGACCAGCGGATCCGTGATGTTCGCGTCGGCCCCGACGGCGCGGTCTACCTGCTGACAGACGCGGACGACGGCAAGCTGCTGCGGGTGGTCCCCAAGCCCTAGGGTCAGGGGCATGAGCGCCGACGAGACGGCGGTGACGCGGGGCTTTCCCCGTGACCCCCGCCGGATCGCCCAACTCTCTTGTGTTCTAGAAGGCCGGCACCACCGCGCCTTGGTACTTCTGAGCCATGAATGCAGCCACTTCAGGCGTCGTCAGGGCGGCGGCCAGTTTCTGGACGCGAGGGTCGTCCTTGTTGTCGGGCCGGCCGACCAGATAGTTGACATAGGGGCTTTTGCTGTCCTCGATCAGCAGGGCGTCCTTGGACGGGTTCAGCTTGGCGTCGAGGGCGTAGTTGGTGTTGATGATCGCCAGGTCCACCTGGTTGAGCACGCGCGGCAGGGTCGCGCCTTCCAGTTCCTTGAACTTCAGCCCCTTGGGATTGGCGGCGATGTCCTTGAGGCTCGACAGCGGATTGGCCGGGTCCTTCAGGGTGATGACGTTGTTGCGCGACAGCAGCAGCAGGGCGCGCCCCTCGGTGCTGGCGTCGTTGGGAATGGCCACGGTGGCGCCCTGCGGCAGCTCGGCGATGGTCTTGTACCTGACCGAATAGGCGCCGATCGGCTCGATGTGCACGCCCTTGATCGCGATCAGGTTCGTGCCCTTGTCCCTGTTGAAGGTCTCCAGATACGGCAGCGTCTGGAAATAGCTGACGTCGATGCGCTTCTCGGCGACCTGGGTGTTGGGCTGGACGTAGTCGTTGAAGACCTTGATCTCGATCTTCAGGCCCTGCTCGGCCAGCTTGGGCTTGATGAACTCGAGCACCTCGGCGTGCGGGATGGCCGTGGCGGCGACGGTCAGGGTGTCGGAAGCGCTTGAGGAAGCGGCGGGCTTCTGACCGCAGGCGGCGAGAGCCCCAAGGGTCAGCACGGAAGCGGCGAGGCTGAGGGCGACAAAAGCGCGACGGGCGACCATGAACGGCTCCACAAGACGATAAATCGAGTTGGGTTTTGCCCCGTTTCGATCGCCTTATGAAATCAGATTTCCTGATCAGGGTGGGAGAGTCTTGCCCCTCCCCCACCTGACGCTCCCGTCAGCCCAGCGCTGCCTTGTTGGCCAGCAGGAAGTCGCGCACCGTCCCAGGCTTGCGCCCGGTCAGCGCCTCGACCGTCGGCGTGAGCACCGCATGATAGCCCTGAGCGGCGGCGACATCGAAGTCGGTCAGCATGTCGGCCACAAAGTCGGGCAGACCCGCGCCGGTCAAACCACCGCGCAGCTGCTCGGCGGTAAGGCCGATATGGGCGACGGGACGCCCCGACACCTCGGACAGGAGCGCGGCAAGCTGGTCCTGGGTCATGGCTTCAGGCCCGGTCACGTCCAGGATCTGGCGCCCCTTCGCATGCAGCAGGGCTGAGGCGTCGGTGCGGGCGCAGTCTTCGCGGGTGACGTAGGAGCGACCAAGGCCGCCCGTGGCGGTGAACAGCTGTCCGCCGGCCACGGCCTGCCCAGCGCCCATCAGGATCATCTCGGCATAGAGGTTGTGGCGCAGCAGGGTCCAGTCCAGACCCGAGGCGATGATCGCCTGCTCGGTCCAGAAATGGTCGTCCATGACGCCGCCGCCCGCCTTGGGGGTCGGAGCCGGGGCCGAGGTGTAGACGATGTGCTTGACGCCGGCCGCCACGGCGGCGGCCACGGCGGCGCGTTGCTGGCCGATGCGCTGGCCCGGCTGACCCAGGGCGTCGGTGCTGATCAGCAGCAGGCGGTCGACGCCGGCGAAGGCCGAGGCGAGCGAGGCGGGGTCATCAAAGTCGGCCCGGCGCGCCTCGGCGCCCCGCTCGACCAGATCTGCCAGCTTGGACGGATCGCGCGACGCCGCCACCACATCGGCGCCGGCTTGCAGCAGCAGTTCGACCACGCGTCGGCCCAGTTGGCCGCCGGCGCCGGTCACAAGAAGCTTGGGAGAAGAAGCGCTCATCTTGAAGTCCTGGTCTCGAAATGAGACCTGCACTACATATGAAACCACCTAAGCTCCGTGAAGGAGGCAGTTTCGCGGGACCAGGTATGCAAAAGGGAACCGCCTGATGAGCGCTCAACAGCTGATCGAACGCCTGAAGCAGTGGCAAGGCCAGGCCGTCCCGGCCGGCGCCTGCCCGGTTCGCGACGTCATGGACCACCTGGGCGACAAGTGGAGCACCCTTCTGATCATCGTCCTGGCGGACGGTCCGCAACGCTTCAACGCGATCAGGCGCGCCGTGCCCGATATCAGCCAGCGGATGCTGACCCAGACCCTGCGCGATCTGCAGCGCGACGGCCTGATCACCCGCCAGGTGTTTCCGACCCTGCCGCCCAGCGTCGAGTATCGTCTGTCGGACATGGGCGAGAGCCTGCTGGAGCCTCTGGCGGCCCTGATCGGCTGGGCCGAGGCGCATCATCCGGCGATCCGCCAGGCGCGCGCGGCCTATGACAGCCAGATCGTCTCCTAAGCGAGCTTGACCACCGCCCCGAACAGGTCGCCTGAGAGGGGATGGCCAAGGAAACCGTCTACATCGTGCAAGCCTATATCGCCGGGCGCGGCAAAGGCCTGAAGGCCGAGCAGCAGATCGGCTGCAAGGACGCCGCCGAGGCGCGCCGCAAGGCCGAGCGCCTGGCGCCGCTGCGCGAGGGCGTGGTGGCCTTCGCCGCCTCGGCCGATGTCGAGCTGGGCGACTATGACGAGAACCCCGACATCCTGTTCAAGGCCGGCCGGCTGCCGTTTCCCTTCGACCAGGCCTAGCCTTCGTCGTTGGCCGGCTCATCGGGTGATCCGTGGATCGCCCAGTTGACCACGAAGTCCGGCGTATCGCCCTCGAGACTCGTCACACCAAGTTCTGCGGCCAGGATATTGGATGTCTGGGGCGGCAGGGCATAGGTGTCGCCGTCGTGTTCGCCCAGCAGGTCGAGCAAGATGCCATCACGGTCGTCGGCCTCGATGACCACGCCGAAGAACTGCTGGCGCTCGGTGACCTCGCCCTCGTCGTCGAGAAAGGTCAGGCCGACCAGCAGGGTCTTGCCGATCAGGGCCTTGGCGAAGGCCTCGTCCCAGTGCTCTGGGGGCGGCTCGGACAGGATGGGGATGTCGTTGGTCATGGCCGCCTTCTAGCGATGTGAAACCCGGCGCACCACCGTGTCGCCGACCATCTGCAGCGCCTGCACTAGGATCAGCAGCAGCACCACGGTGACCACCATCACGTCGGTCTGGAAACGCTGATAGCCGAAGCGGATGGCCAGGTCGCCCAAGCCCCCTGCCCCGACCACGCCGGCCATGGCGGTATAGGACACCAGGGCGATGGCCGTGACCGTGGCGGCGGCGATGATCCCTGGCATGGCCTCGGGCAGCAGAGCGCCCAGCACCACCTGCCGACGCCGGGCGCCCATCGCGAAGCTGGCCTCGATGACGCCCTTATCGACCTCGCGCAGGGCGGTCTCGACCAGTCGCGCGAAGAACGGCGCGGCGCCGGCCACCAGCGGCGGGATCGCGCCCTGCACGCCCAGCGAGGTGCCGACCAGGGCCACGGTCAGAGGGATCATCACGATCAGCAGGATCACGAACGGCACCGAGCGCAGGATATTGACCAGCAGCGACAGCAGGCCGTTGGCCGCGCGGTTCTCCAGCATCTGGCCCTTGCCGGTCAGGAACAGGATCACGCCCAGCGGCAAACCCAAAATGACCGTCAGGACCATCGAGCCGCCCAGCATGGTCAGGGTGTCGAGGGTCGCCTGGGCGATCTCGGACCAGTCTATGTTCGAGACGCTCATCGGGCGGTCTCCCCGGAAAGTTCATCCACGCGCACGCCCTCGGCCTGGAACCGGGCGATAGCCGCACCGACGTCGCCGCCGGTCAGGGCCAGGGTCAGCTGGCCATAGGGGGTCTCGCGCAGGCGATGGATGCGGCCGCCCAGGATGGAATAGTCGACGCCCGTGGCGCGGGCCACCTCGCCCAGCACCGGCTTGTAGGTCGCCTCGCCCTTGAAGGTCAGCCGCACCACACGACCCGTCAGAGCCGCGTCGGCGGCGGGCTCACCGTCCGCCTCGCGCACGAAGCGGCGGGCCGTATCACTGGCCGGATGCAGGAAAACGTCCTCGACCGGCCCGGTCTCGACCACGCGCCCGGCCTCCAACACCGCCACCCGGTCGCAGACGCGGCGCACCACATCCATCTCGTGGGTGATCAGCACGATGGTCAGGCCCAGTTCGCGATTGAGATTGGAGACCAGCTCCAGGATCTGCTCGGTCGTCTCGGGATCCAGGGCGCTGGTCGCTTCGTCGCACAGCAGGATCTTTGGGCCGGTCGCCAGGGCCCTTGCGATGCCGACCCGCTGTTTCTGGCCGCCCGACAGCTGGGCCGGGTACTTGGCAGCGTGATCGGCAAGCCCCACCCGCGCCAGCAACTCGGCGGTGCGCGCCTTGACCTCGGCGGCCGGTCGCCCGGCCAGCTTCAGCGGGAAGGCGACATTGTCGGCCACGGTCTTGGACGACAGCAGGTTGAAGTGCTGGAAGATCATCCCCACCCGGCGACGCAGGGCGCGCAGGCCCTCGACGCCCAGGGCGGCGACATCGTCGCCATCCACCACGACGCGGCCGCCGGTCGGCTTTTCCAAGCCGTTGATCAGCCGGATCAAGGTGGACTTGCCTGCGCCCGAGGCCCCGATCACGCCGAACACCTCGCCGGCCTTCACCGACAGCGAAACCTCGCTCAGAGCGGCGTGCCCGCCTTTTGCATAGGTCTTGGAAACAGCCTCGAAGGCGATCACGGCGTCAGGCATCCCGGGCTGGCGGCTCCATGGCGGAGCGTTGGCCCGTAACTAGCGATCCCGACGCCGTTTTCCCAGAGGTGTCTCAGGGCTGGCGCACCACTGCCCCGCCCTTCATCACGAAGACCGGCTTTTCCAGCGTGGTCACGTCGGTCAGCGGATCGCCATTGACGGCGATGATGTCGCCGTAGCGACCCACGGCCACCTGGCCCACGTCCTTCTCCTGGCCCAAGGCCTGGGCGGCGTTGACCGTGGCCGACTGGATGGCCTGCAGGGGGGTGGCGCCATAGCGAACCATCGCGGCGAACTGCTTGGCGTTCTGGCCGTGGGGATAGATGCCGGCGTCGGTGCCCAGCACCATTTTCACGCCCGCCTTGATCGCCTTGCGGAAGTTCTCGCGCTGCACGTCGCCGATCTCGCGGTCCTTGCGCAGGTTGTCCTCCAGCACGCCGTTCTTCTTGCCCTCGGCCTGGGTGTAGTCGGTGTTGTAGATGTCCATCGAGAACCAGGCGCCCTTCTGGACGGCCAGCTTGATGCCCTCGTCATCGACCAGGCTGACATGCTCGATGGTGTCGACGCCCGCTCGGATGGCGTCCTTGATGCCCGCCGCGCCGTGAGCGTGAGCGGCGACCTTCAGGCCCCACATGTGGGCCTCTTCGACGATGGCGGTCATCTCGGCCAGGGACAGTTGCTGCTGACCCGGCTCGGTGTTGCGCGAGAAGACCCCGCCGGTCGCGCAGATCTTGATCACCTGGGCCCCGTACTTGCGCACCTCGCGCACCTTCTTGCGGCCCTCCTCGGGACCGTCGGCCACATAGGGCCCCTTCTGGGCCATCGAGGCCGGGAAGTAGGTGGAGTCGCAATGGCCGCCCGTCGCGCCGATCGCATAGCCAGCGGTGACAATGCGAGGGCCAGGCACATAGCCGCCGTCGATCGCCTCGCGCAGGCCCACGTCGTTGAAGCGGTCGGCGCCCAGATTGCGGATGGTTGTGAAGCCGGCTTCGACGGTGGCCTTGGCGTTGGCCGTCTGGACCACGCTCCAGAAAGCGTCGCTGTATTGCAGGCTGTTATAGCCGCCCACCTCGGCCAGGCTGTCGATGTGGACGTGCATGTCGATCAGGCCCGGCAGCAGGGTCGCGCCCGGCAGATCGATCAGCTTGGCGCCGGCGGGAATGGCCAGTTCGCCCTTCTTGCCGACCGCCGTGATGCGGCCGTCCGTGACGATCACCATCGGATTTTCGACATACTTGCCCGACGCCACGTCCAGCAGCCGCGCTGCGCTGACCGCCTCGATCTGCGCCGCCTGGGCTGAAGCGCCGGCGCAGAGCGCGCCCATGATCGCCAGAGCCTTGATCCCAACCCGCATGTTCCGTCCCCGTCCATGATTCAGGACGGCGACGCTAGCATGGGATCGCCCCGCGTCGAGGGCCGATCAGCGGGTCTTCGGCGGCATCTGGATGCTTTCCAGATAAGCGATCAGATCCTTGACCTGATCGGCTTCCAAAGCGATCTGCGGCATCTGCGGGTGACCCGTCGAGATCCCTTCAGCGAAGGCTTCCTGCAGGTTGGCGACCGGATAGCGCTGGCTGAGGGTGCGAAACGGCGGAGCCGGCGAAAGGCTGCTCTCCCCCGAGAGGCCGACGGCATGGCAGGCCGCGCATCGCGTCTCGACCAGTGCCCGTCCGCGCGTCACCGGATCAGCCGCCACGGCCGGGGGCGCGGCGGCAGCCGCGGGCGTAGGCCCAGGCGAACCGGACGTCGCGCAACCCGCGACAAGTAGAAAACTCACGATCAACAGGCGGCGCACGGCGGTCTCCGGGACAGGATGCGTCAGCCACTATTCGGAATGACGACAGGCAGGCTTTGATCCTGCTCAAGGCGAGGTTAGCACGCCCGCCTTCGTCCCGGACCGCCATTCGCGTCCGTTTTTCACTGACTGCTGCGCCCTGCGCTCTCGACGGGGAAAACGGACGCGCAAGGCCGTTCCGCTACCCAGGGACATGGCGGAATGGTGGACGCGCCGGACTTAAAATCCCATGCGCACCACCTCCGAAGCTAGAAAATCCATAAAAACAACAACGACTTATCGAAAAGACGCAGCGACGCCTAGCACAGCGCTAGCACAACACAGTCCTTCCCACTCCCAGACCGCTCGCGAAGATCGCTACCTGCTCATGGACGGCAGGGTTCAGCTGTACCTGCGAAACGGCAGCCCAAACTGGCAATGCGCCTGCTCCGTCGACGGCCGTCAGCACCGCGCCAATACCCGCGAAGACGGCTTCAATCGTGCGACAGCGTTCGCACGGGACTGGTATCTGGCGGTGACGAGCGGCAGCGGCGGCGTGGTCAATTCGGAACCTGTGCGGCGTCCGCAACCGTCGGCACGGCCACGCGCCAGCCAACCATCGCCCCGCGCGCAGAAGCAGACCTTTCGCGAGGCCGCCAACCGCTTCATGGTGGAGTTTGAGACCCTCACCCGTGGTCAGCGCAACGCTGTCTATGTCGAGGGACATCGGCGGCGGCTGGCCAACCACCTCATTCCATTCTTCGGCGAGTGCACGGTCGGTGAGCTGACATCGGGCATGATTTCGGACTATCGCGTCCAACGAATGAACGGAGGGCGGCATGGCAAGCAGCCCGCCCGCAGCACCTTGCACCAGGAGATCGTCTGCCTGCGCCAGGTGCTGAAGTCCGCCATTCGCCATCGGTGGATCAGCCACTTGCCCGACCTCTCGGCGCCCTACGGCCAGTCCGGAAAGATCTCCCATCGAGCCTGGTTTTCACCCCAAGAGTGGAAACTGTTCGAGGCGGCCGTTCGCGAGAGGGCCAGAAACCCGCTCAAGGAAAGGTGGCGCAGCGCCAGCGAGAATTTTCGCGATTGCGTGCTCTTCCTCGTGCACACGGGTTTGCGGCCCGACGAAGCTCTTCGGCTTGAGCATCGGGACGTCACCATCGTGACCGACGAAGGCTCCGGCGAGCGCATTTTGGAAATTGCCGTGCGTGGCAAACGCGGCGTCGGCTGGTGCAAAAGCATGCCGGAAGCAGTCACGCCGTTCAGGCGGCTAAAGGCTAAGAACGTGAGCGGACCAACCGAACGTCTTTTCCCGTCCCTCCAACACGAGCTGTTCAACGCCATCCTGGGCGAGCTGGGCATGAAGGTTGACCGTGAGGGACAGCGTCGAACCGCCTATAGCCTGCGCCACACCTACATCAGCAGCCGCTTGATGGCCGGCGCCGATATCTACCAAGTGGCAAAGAACTGCAGAACCAGCGTCGAGATGATCGAGACCTACTATGCGTCGCACATCAAGAACGTGATCGATGCATCTGCGATTAACGTCCGCAAATCCCCGCCCGTACGTGCAGCTGTCCGAGGATCTCGCTCCCGCGCCTAACCGAATGGTCGCCAAAGGCCGGAACCGGCCGACGCGACCATTGGCGAAGGGATGGACCGAACGGTCCATCCCGGTGGCGTCCGCGCTCCGCACGGAGCGCAGCCATCGCCTTGACGCCGCCCCAACCGTGTCCACGCCGTTACGGTCAACCGACCACTAACCCCAAGCGAAAGGCCGCCGCTAACCTTTTGCTGGCAGCGTCCCGCCTCCAAAACGTGAGGAAGCGAGGCGGCAATGGCGCGACACGACCTCATGGACGGGAAGGTGCAGGTCTATAGGCGTTCCGGCAGTCCCTATTGGCAGTGCGCCTGCTCGGTCGCGGGCCAGCAACAACGCTCGACCACCCGCGAAGAAAGCTTGGCGCGCGCCAAGGACGTCGCGAGCGACTGGTATCTCGGCCTGCTCGGCAAATACCGTTCCGGCGACCTAAAGCCCGGCAAGACCTTTGCCCAGGTCGCCGATCGCTTCGTTGATGAGTTCGCGATCATCACACAGGGCGATCGCAGCCCCATCTATGTCGAGGGCCATCGGAAGCGCATCAAGAACCACCTGAACCCATTCTTCGGAAAGATGGTGGTGGGTGAAATCACTGCCGGCACGGTTCAAGATTACCGGGTTCATCGTATGAAGACCGTGCGCAACGGCAAACCTCCCGCTCGCAGCACTCTGCACCAGGAGATCGTCTGCCTTCGCCAGGTGCTGAAGACCGCTCATCGCCATCGCTGGCTGGAGCAACTCCCAGATCTTTCGGCGCCCTATCGGGCGTCGAGCAAAATTTCCCACCGCGCATGGTTCTCGCCGGAGGAGTACAAACGCCTCTACGAGGCCACGCGTGAGCGCGCCAAAAACCCCAAAGCGGCGCGCTGGCGCGCCGTCGGCGAAAATCTGCACGACTTCGTCCTGTTTATGGCCAACACAGGCCTGCGCCCCGACGAGGCGCTGAGTTTGGAATTTCGCGACGTCACGGTCACGGTTGATGAGCCGACCGGCCAGCGCATTCTGGAAATTGCTGTCAGAGGAAAGCGCGGGGTGGGGTGGTGCAAAAGCATGCCAGGCGCCGTGACGCCGTTCGAGCGCGTTCAGTCACGTAGCGACGGCCAACCGACGGACCGACTATTTCCACAATTCCCCCGGCAGCTCTTCAACACCGTTCTTGAGGAGCTGAACCTGAAGGTGGATCGAGAGGGTCAATCGCGCACCATCTACAGCCTGCGGCATACCTACATCTGCATGCGCCTGATGGAAGGCGCTGATATCTACCAGGTCGCCAAGAACTGCCGAACGAGCGTCGAGATGATCGAGACCTATTACGCGGCTCATATCAAAAACATGATCGACGCCTCGGCGATCAATGTACGCAAGACGCGGCCCTCGCCGACCCGATCGGCGAACACAGCCGTTCGGCATGGTCTTTCTCGCGCACGCTCGAAGCCCTCGACGCCCCGAACCTAGCCGACTATAGCTCGGCTCGGTTTAGGCGGGCGTGGCGGAACTGGTAGACGCAACGGACTTAAGCCAAGGATTGAGTGCGCCAGGGGAAACTCAGGACGTAGAACTGCTCAAATTCGGGGAACCCTGTCAGATGGCGATCCCGAGCCAAGCCCCTCCGGGGGAAGGTGTAGAGACTAGACGGGCAGCACCTAAACTCTGGCGTGCCAGAGCAGGGTGAAGGGATAGTCCAGACCACGAACGGCCCGACCAACGGACCGGCGGCTAAAGCCGAAGTGGTACGAAAATCCGTCAGCCGCAAGGCTATGCCGGTTCGATTCCGGCCGCCCGCACCAGTTGGAGTAAGGCGCTGATTTGGGTGCCCCTGATCCTCTCTCGTTTCAGTGGACGCCCATGCTAGCTTTTCGGAGCTGGCCTTCTGCTTACGCAGGGGGTGTTGATCGGGCGCAGGGCAGCCCGGATTTCCTAGCTTGAAGCCTTGGTGGCAAACCTCGCAAGACCTCTACCTTGTGGTAGGCAAGCACCGTTTCAACGACGGCCCAGTGGCGCTAGAGAGAGACTAAGTGCGCACCGTTAAGACCATTTCGCCCATCGAACGGTGCTTGATCGACGCCCTGGGGTCCGTGATACGTCCGCCTTTTTTATCACAGCGTCAGCCCCGGGGCTTGAGGCTGCGAAAAAGCGGCCTGGGCTTGGAGACGTATTGATCAGCCTCTGCCATGATCCTCTTAAGGTCAAAAGGGCGCTCGTAGTCGGCGGCCGGGATCTCTGGTTCATCGCGCGTCCCAACTGCTGAAACGTCAGGCGAACTGGCGTTCGGCTTGATGACCAGCGGCGCGGGAGCGGGCCCGACTTGCGGCGAGATCGCATTCTGGCGACGCCAGCGGGCCAGGTTCTTTTTAAATGTCTCGGCGCTGACTTCCAGGTTTTGAGCGGCCAGGGTGTCGCGAATAGCGGCGTGACTGACGCCGGATCGAACGAGCCGATCGATGTCGGGCATCAGACGCCGCAGCTTTGCCGCAAGGCTCTTTGGCGGCAGATCTTGGAGTGCTCGGCGAATATCTTCTAGCGTGGCCAAGTCGCGTCTTTGCCCCCGTTTGAACCAGTCTGGCCTTGAGTCTCATGCTCGGTGATCTCTCGCAAGCTGACCTGTATTCATATTGTCCCCCTTCCGTCCCCTTTCTGTCTCTATTCCGTCTCCATAGTGACCCTTTTGCTTCCTAGGCGGTCTAGATATGTCTCATAATTGTCCCCATTCTGTCCCCATTTCGTATCCCATGCCCCCAATATGTCCCTTGCGACCGATCGCTGGCGCGATCAGTTGGTCTAGACCCCCTTTTTAGGCTTCAAAATCGTCAGCCTCCGGAGCAAAAAACCCTTAAATCGGCGATACACCATACGCACCTCCCGGTGCACCTATGACCTTGTTATTGTTCATGTATTTTTATAGGCGCCGAAAAAATGTAAGTCACGGCGTAAGTCATTTCGACAAATTCCTCTGTCTTTTCAATGTGAATTGTTAGACAACATGTCCTACAATGTACACTAGGAGTGACCATGGCCCGCTCTTCCGTCACGGTGCGGCTCGATCGCGAAAAAAAGCTGAAATACGAGTTAGACGCCGCGTCTCGCGAAATGACGCTTTCCGACTATCTCCGCGACCGCATGGACCGCGCCGATATCTCGGACGAACTCATCGCAATTCGCATCGCAATGGAGGGAATAGGGGGCAGTCGAACGACCGTCAGTTCATCGCTTTCGGATGCAGCGTGGCTAGAGGTTTTGCTTCTACTGCGTAGCAACGCCACGCCTCAGACAATGACGAAGAACCATCAGATCCTTCGCCAAATGGGCCGGTAGCCCATCGTCATGTAAAAGGGCGTGGCGTGAAATTGGGACCATTGGGGTGACGTGACCCCCATTTCTCATCCAGCCATAATAAGAGTCCTGGGTTGATTTGAGCCTGGGTGTTGGTGGTGGCACGAGGCCGGTGCACGGAGCTATCAGCCTGCGCAGCGTGCCGGCCGGTTTCTCCTCAGAAGGCGCGGGCGTACCCCCCGGGCGTCATCCAGCCGAGTTTTGAGTGTGGCCGCCGCTCGTTGTAGTCGCGCCGCCTGGTTTCCAGCACGGCGCGAGCGTGCGGCAGCGACCGGAACAGGGTCTCGTTCAGCAGTTCGTCGCGCAGCCGGCCGTTAAAGCTATCGTTGTAACCATTCTGGTGGGGCTTGCCGGGCTCGATGCAATGCCAACCCACGCCGCTGTCGTCGGCCCAGGCGAGAATGGCGTTGGACGTGTATTCCGTGCTGTTGTCGCTGACGATGGTGTCGGGCCGCCTTCCGCGCTGAGCGATGATGGCGTCCAGCTCACGCGCCACCCGTCGGCCTGACAGCGAAGTGTCGGCCACCAGGGCCAGGCACTCGCGCGTGCAGTTGTCGATCACCGTGAGGATCCGGAAGCGGCGGCCGTCTGTCATCTGGTCGGACACGAAGTCCAGGCTCCAGCGCTGGTTCGGTGCCAGCGCCGCCTCCAGAGGCCGCCGCGTGCCGATCGCCCGCTTACGCCCGCCGCGCCGGCGCACGGTCAGCTTCTCCTCGCGATAGAGCGCCGGACACGCTTCCTGTTGACCGCGTGCCCTCGCGCCGCAACAGCACGCGCAGCCGCCGATAGCCGAACCGACGACGCTCCTGGGCCAGGGTCCTCAGCCGTTCGCGCAGGACGCCGTCGTCGTGCCGAGCGCCCTTGTAGCGCACGCTTGTCCGATCCGCGCCCGGCCCCAGGCACGCCCGCCGCTCGCTCATTTCGTAGGCCCACTGCAGATAGGCGGCAGCCTCCCGATGCGCGGCGGGCGTCACCACTGTTTTCCCAGCAGATCCTTCAGCGCGACGTTGGCGAGCATCGCGTCGTCCAGCATGCGCTTGAGCTGTAGCCCTCCGGTGAAGGCCACCTTGCCGAGGCGTCTGTGATGCTGATGCTGTGCTAGTAAGGACGTCCTTACGAGTACGCAAAGCTGCAGGGCATGGGCCATTCGAGTTTGATCATGGGCCCAGAGCGCCGTCGGCGTTGGTCGGAGGCAACCAAACGCGCTGTGCTGGAAGCGGCGTTCGCGCCCGGCGCGGTCGTGATTGAGATTGCCCGGCAACACGAGATCTCCACCAGCCTGATCTACAAGTGGCGACAGGAGGCGATGGCGACGGTTACCACACCGGCTTTCGCGCCCGCGATCCTGCTCAATTAGCCGGCGCCGGCGACATTGCGTCCCGAGCCGGCGATTGTGGTTGAATTAGTCGGCGGCGCGCGGGTGAGCATCAACGCCGACGCTTCACCCAGCTTGGTCGCGACGACGCTGCGAGCCCCGCGATGATCCCAATCGCCTCGGGGGTGCGCGTGTGGATCGCGGCTGGACATACGGACATGCGCAAGGGGATGCAGGGCCTGGCGCTGCTGGTGCAGGAAGGCCTTGGCCGAGATGCGTTCGCTGGCGACGTCTTTGTGTTCCGGGGGCGTGGCGGCTCACTGATCAAGGCGTTGTGGCACGACGGTCTGGGGCTGTCGCTCTACGCCAAGCGGCTTGATCGGGGGCGGTTCGTGTGGCCGGTCAGCGCCGATGGCGCGGTGACCCTGACGGCGGGTCAGATGTCGTATCTGCTGGAAGACATCGACCGGCGAAACCCCCAACACACCCGGCGTCCGTCTGCCGCCGGGTGGCCAAAAATTGTCGGATCGGCCTGCATTTAGAGGCGCCACAAGCGGCGAAATTTATGATTCCATCTGGGTCATGGACGCTGACCTCGCAGCCCTGCCGGACGACATCGAAGCGCTGAAGGCCGCTTCTGGTCGCCCGAGCAGAGGCGGCGCAAGCGCAAGATGCAGCCGCGAGAGCCCAGGCCGAAGCCGCTGAGGCCAAGGCGAGAGTGTCCGACGATCAGGCGCTGATAGCCCATCTGAAGCTCCAGATAAAGAAGCTCAATCGTGAGCGCTTCGGCCCTGGCTCGGAGCGCACGGCCCGTCTGCTGGATCAGCTGGAACTGCAACTGGAGGAGCTGCAGGCCTCGGCGACGGAAGACGAGGTGGCCGCCGAGATGGCGGCGGCCCGGACCACAACCCTGGCCGCCTTCAGCCGCAAGCGGCCTTCACGCCAACCTTTCCCCGAGCACCTACCGCGTGAGCGCGTGGTCGTGCCGGGGCCGACCGCTTGCGCCTGCTGTGGCGGGCTGCGGCTCTCGAAGCTGGGCGAAGACGTCACCGAAACGCTGGAGGTCGTACCCCGGTCCTGGAAGGTCATCCAGCATGTACGCGAGAAGTTTAGCTGCCGCGACTGTGAGGCCATCGGCCAGGCGCCGGCTCCGTTCCATGTGATCGCCAGGGGCTGGGCCGGACCAAGCTTGCTGGCGATGATCCTGTTCGAGAAGCTTGGTCAGCATCAGCCGCTCTACCGGCAAGCCGACCGCTATGCTCGCGAGGGCGTGCTGCTCAGCCTGTCCACCTTGGCCGATCAGGTCGGGGCCTGCAGGCGGTACTGGCGCCGCTGTTCAAGCGGCTGGAGGCTCACGTGCTTGCCGCCGAAAGATTGCACGGTGACGACACCACGGTTCCTGTGTTGGCCAAAGGCAAGACCGACACCGCCAGGCTCTGGGTCTATGTGCACGACGACAAGCCGTTTGCGGGATCGGCGCCGCCGGGGCGCGGTCTTCTACTACTCGCCCGATCGAGGCGGCGAGCATCCGCAGGCGCACCTGTCGGGTTATGCCGGCCTGTTCCAGGCCGACGCCTATGGCGGTTACGGCAAGCTCTATGAACCGGGCCGAACACCGGGGCCGATCCTTGAGGCGGCATGCTGCGCGCGCGCGCGCCGGCCGTTCTTCGTGCTGGCTGACCTGGAGCAGAACGCGCGCCGCAAGGCTCGCGGCGCGGTGCCGGCGGTGATCTATCCGATCGCTCTGGGCATGGTCCAGCGGATCGACGCCCTGTTCGAGATCGAGCGAGGGATCAACGGCCAGGACGCTGATCGGCGCCTTGCGGCGCGACAGGAGCTCAGCGCCCCGCTGGTGGCCGAGATGGAGAACTGGATGCGCGAGCAGCGCGCCAAGCTCTCACGTGGTCACGACCTGGCGCGGGCCTTCGACTACATGCTCAAGCGCTAGGCCGCGTTCACGCGCTTCCTCGACGATGGCCGTATCTGCCTGAGCAATAATGCCGCCGAGCGGGCGCTACGCGGCGTCGCCATGGGGCGCAAGTCTTGGCTGTTCTGTGGTTCTGATCGCGGCGGCCAGCGCGCGGCGGTGATGTACAGTCTGATCGTCACCGCCAAGCTGAACGACATCGACCCTAAAGCCTGGCTGGCCGACGTTCTGGCTCGTATCGCCGGGCACCCCAACCAGCAGCTCGATGACCTGTTGCCTTGGAACTGGCAGCCTGTGACCACCGTTGGACGCGCCGCTTAGATCCCTGCGCGGCCTTCACCGGAGGAATACCATACGACAAGGAACCGCCTCTTTACCCAGGGCGCCTGCCTTGTTCATGTCCGTGGTCGACACCCTCAACATGTAAGGCTTGGTGTGCGTCCGAGCGGGATCGGCGACAAATGTCAGATCGGGATAACGCACGATCCGCCCCCCTCGCCCCCTCGCCTGCCCAATTCATCGTCTAAAAGTCCTGCCTCGCCACAGCGGGTTGGGCAAGTGTTGGCAAGCGGGGAATTTCAGCTCAAGCCGGTCCCGTCTTCTCGGGGCAACTCGCCTGCGAGGCCGCGAACTGCCGGCTGGCCAAGGACTTTCGCAATCTAGCTAGCGGTCGTTCAACGGCGACATACATCGCCGCAGAGTATGCAAACGTCAGCGCGATCACAGGAATTGCGCGTTCAGCTGCACTCATTTCGGGAAGAACGGTCTCAAACAACGCGATAAATATCATGTGCACGAGATAAATTGTATACGACAGCAAACCAATGATCTGCGCGGGTTTGCACGAAAGTATTTGTCTTACATAGCCCCCAGCTTGAAGCGCAAATGAAAACAGAAAAATTAGCGCTACACCCTGTATAGTATATCGAACAGTTTGCCTGAACACATCATCTCTGAACAAGAACGTAGACAAAAGCAACAATGTCGCCGCAATAACATGGGCTTTGGTCGGCTTATAGGGCTGATCATCGATAAGTGGGTTGTTCCACAACGCCAGAATACAACCAAAAAGTATAGAGTCCATTCTAGTATGGCTCATTGTATAGTTAGCTTGCGCAAACTCCGGCGAGACTCCGTAGCTTTGAAAACGAAATACGAGAGCGATAACGCACAGGCCTGCGCAGAGAGCGGCAAGTCGCTTAGGTCCCAATTTTCCGTATAGCGCCGCAAACATCAGCGGAAACAGCAGATAGAAATGCTCTTCAACATGTAACGACCAGAGCGGTATCGGTACGCCATAACCATACCCGAAGAGATGTTCATAGTTATGTAAAAAGGTGGCCTGCAGAACAATTGCACCGAAAGTTTCTGGTGATCGAATTAAATGAAAGGCCGACAATAACAGAGCAAAAGCGAATGTTATGTAGAGAGGGGGCAATATTCTTACGGTTCGCCTCAAGAAGAATGATGGCAAAGACACTTTGCCATCAGAGGCAAACTCAGCCCTCATAAGAGAAGTGATCAAGAACCCGGAGAGAAAGAAGAAGACCGTCACACCGAATCCAGCGGGAACCAAGTTCCTCAGGCCCAAATGGCCGACAACCACCAAGGAAACCGCGATCGCTCTTATGCCATCCAGCTCTGGGACATGACTGAAGAGATGCTTTTTCACGTTAAATTCCCAAGTAGAAATACGGTACCGTTTTCAGAACGCCGATATACTACAAATAGCAATATCATCGCCTACAAATTGCGACGATGCACTAGGCGCAAGGCTGGAGATTCGACGAAATGCCAAGACAGCACCGCAAGCGCCAATGTTATTGGAAGAGCGATCGCAATATTCTGCCATGGCGAAACGATTCCGAAAGCAGCAACAGATTGCTGAACCGGGAATGCGTAGATGTAAATTCCATAAGAATAATCGCCGAGCTGCCCGTACCTCGCCAGTAACGGAAACTTGGCGTACCCTAGGAAGAAGGTCGCATAGCAAATTGCCACAGTAAAAGTAAATTCAAAAAAAACTGTATTATAGGAAATGACGGAAACAACTACGAGGGCGACCACATATTTCATGGATAAAACTATCGAGCTCCTCGCGACATAAAACCCACAGCCAACAGCAAATGGAAGAGATAAGAACATTACCTTTTCCAGAAGTTTGTATGAGTCAATATTCACAAAAAACAGATATGCAGCAGAAAGCAGAATGAAGCATGCGAGAAAAATTCTACGCCTAGAAAATATTCCCAAAAGCCCGACAACTACAACGCCTACGTAGCAAGACACCTCGAATATCAAGGTCCAAAGTGAACCATTAATCGAGTTTCCATACGGATTATCGGCAAACACGCCAGGTAAGTCTTGCTTCAGGGACACGAGGGTGAGGTTGCGAACCAGGAATTCCGCAGCGGCTGGCCAAAAAATGTTTGGCGCCGCGCTGCTGATCATGCTGGCGACGACTATAGTCAAGATCAGAACAACCGCTAGAGCCGGGAAAATTCGATAAACACGGGCTTTAACAAAGGGCAGTAATCCCGCTCTACGATCAAAGCTGCCAGTGATGAAGAAGCCAGAGACTGCGAAGAAGACTATAACGCACAGGAGTCCAAGCGTGATGCCTTGCAACTCGCGCTCGAGCGGTTGAGCCCACCCTTTTCCGAGGCTAAGCGGATAGGCATGAGAGATCAGGACCCCGACAGCCGCCAACATCCTCAATAGGTTGAAATTGTTCTGCCTGCCTTGAGCCCTATCACCCAGAGTAAAACTACGGAAAAGCTCAGCCGTTGAATTGGAAATCACCCCGCCCTCTCTCAGCGACGGGATATCGGCGGGCCCTGCTGAAGGCGAAAGATGCTCATCACTCGGTGATTTAGTCGGGCCCATAGATCATTTCAACTTGCGTGAAGGACGAAACGGAAAGCACCAGTTCTACACCCCTACCGCATCACCAGTCGGGCTCTTTGATTACGATACAGGGCGCATCTAGGACCTAGCAAGCATCACACGCCACGGGAGTGAACACGGGCCAATTCAGGCAAGCTGCCTGGAAAAAATGACCGCAGGGAGCAGCTACCCAGATCCGCCCCCTTTCCTATTGATGGCCCCACCTTCCCCACGCGCTCTACGCGTTCGACGTCGCGTTAGCCGAGCCCCCCCCAGAAAAAACAGCCGACTTTGAAAACCATTTGTCCAGGACGCCGAAGGCGATAACCAACGATAAGAACTCGCCCTGGGCCGTAAACGTTGCCATCGTGGGCGAGGCGATTACGCAAAACGCTATGAGGGAGCTAAAGACAAATCGCGCCCAGCGAGAAGATGTCGGCGCGACCCGGAAAATTAGGGCCCCCAAGCAAAAAATAAGCGCGAAATATATTATTCCATATCTCAAATATTCTCCGACGATTCCAATGTCCGACAGAAATACGTGCCTCCCAAACTTACCAGAAAACATCTCATGGAAGCCGCCATTGTATTTCAATGAGAGGGAACCGATCCCTGCCATATAATGAGTTTCTGCTGAAATGCCGGACAGGAAATTTATAGTATTTATTCTTACTATAGCGGACCCATCAGATCCAATGTCACTGAACGCTGAGAACAAAGGGAATTCGGAAGTAAACTGCAGTGAAAAAAATACAAGTCCGCACATTGCGATTATAAACAGTAAAATTGCACTTACTTTGTTATAAAATAGGAAGATTCCCAATACCACGACCGCTGCACAAAGCATCGTTACACGCGTCTGAGAAATAAAAACGAGAGTGTACGCGGAAATTAGTATGACTGCGACATCAATTAGTCTCTTCCTAAATAGGAAATTAATCGTCGAGAATATTAGCGCAAAGGTAAAAAAGAATGCGATAGTTCGGAATCGCCGAGCTCGACCATCGAAGGAAAAATGATCCATCTGAGTTTGCGCATATAGAGAAAGCGCAAATACTGAGAATATTACGGCATAGATTAGCTTGACAAAATTGGCGCGATCCATGCGAGCCATTCTGACCGAGTCCACAAGCGGCAACGCCCCGAGTATCGCCAGAATCCGACGCTCCTCGATCATCCCAAAATAGATGGGTTGGCCGAATTGCAGCAACGAGAACATGGAGGATAGCCCTATGGCGAATAGGGTGAACAATAAAAGCCCCAGACCCAAGGCTTTGCTATCGACATCTTCTATAATGAATGTGCGCAGAACTGCGTAGACCAAGACGAACGCATAGTAAAGTTCTTGAAAATATACTATTGCTACAGGGTTTCCGGCATCGCCGTTCACAAAAAGCGCTCTGGACGTTATTAATATAAGGGCGAAGGCGGCCAGCGCCGGAAGAAGTTTTATCTTTCCGGACGCATAGGACAATACTTCCCCACGCGGCAGGTGTTTGGCGACTGGAGCTCCGGTGTTAGATATCATGATACGTACTCTTGATTATTTCTGCGCCAGGACCTCCACTTACTCTTTAGAAGGCGCCAAACCGTGCCTCCAAAGGCCGAGACTCGGTCCTTCAAGCTGACGCCTCTTTGATATTGAGTCAGAGCTCGTCGATTGTAGCGGGGGGTCGGCTGAAACATCATTCGCAGTGCCAATACGCGATTTGCTAGGTAGCGGCGGCGCTTGAGCTGCCCGGGCTGCATCTTGTCGATCAATCGGCTGTCCAGTGGCTCGGAAGCAAAAGCCCCCGCTTCTTCAACCTGGCGCAACAGGCGCTGCCCTAATGAGGTCCGCGTCATTACCAAGCTGCGCCCCTCCGACTCGGTAAAATCCGGATAGCCATCCTCATCGCCATACCAAGCGTCTGCGGCGACAATATCAGCCGCCTCACCGACGCCATCGGCGCAGATTTTGCACCCAAACTGAAGATCTTTGTTGAGGACGCCGCCCCACGACTGCGCATAGGTGCAACTCAGGACTCGACCTTCATCCGTCACTGCGGTCGTCGAGCCTGGCCAGCCGTCGCCGCGATGCTTGAAACTCACGAGTTTACGGACGTCGCTTTCGCCAAGTTTTTTTACAAGTTGAACGTTGACCGAATGACTTGGCGTTCCAGCACAGAAGAATGATATCAGAGCGACCACTTTTTCCCGAAGGATCGGATTATTTTCAACAACCAAACGTGCGGCGCTTATATCGCAAGGCCTCCCGATGAGCGCAACTCTTACGTCCTGCTCCAAAACGTCCGCCAGAAGGCTGAGGGGCGATGACGGACAATACTTTGATCCCGACATTGCTATGACGTCAGCTCGGTCCGAAGTGAGCCTCGATTCGGTTTTAAGCCTGTTGGCCGTTTGATAGTCGGTAGCCAGGACGCGCTGCACGGCGCCTGTCTCCAGCAGCCATGCGGCTATTGCCGAGATCGCACCGCCTGAAGATGCCTGATGGCGAAGAGCCGGGTCTGTCGCATACCCCGCCTTGCAATCGTAGTAGCTGCCCCACATGGGATCGTGCGACTGGCCTGGAGCCAAAGCCTTGGCCGAGTCGGAAACGTAATCCGAATTAACCGCGCGGCACGCCCCCAGAATATCGACGATTTGAGCCCGGCTTAGGTTTTTCACCCCGGTCGGACGGAGGAAGCCTTCTTCATTGTACTCCATCCGAACGCCGTTTTCCGACCCGATCGCCTCGCACAGCCCGCAGCCGATGCATTGGCGAGAGTCCACGATTTTCTCGATCTCGTTCATGGTGTCCCGCATACTTGGATGGCGCTGAGTAAACTTGAATTGCTAATATCTAACCCCTGAGTTCCACCAATCGCGCCGCTACATAGGTGCGATAAGCAGCGAGGATCTCGAGCGCCTGCTTGCTTGCCAGGCTCGCTTCCGTCGCAAGGTCGGCGCGCGTATCGAAGCCGCCACAGATGGTTTCAACCGCCTCCTCACTGGTTGCGGTCTTGAGAGACAGAACTCGCTTGTAGCCAATCGAGCTGTAGAGCCCCTCAAACTTGGGGCTGTAGCTCATTGGGATGCAGGCCACTCCTGTGGAAATAGCCGCGATCGTGGCGTGCATCCGAGCGCCGGCAAAGTAGGACATTTTGGAGATGAACGTCTTTGCATCCGACGCGGATCTGAAAGGGGGAGCGATCTGCACGCCTGTATGACGTTTTGCGATTTCCTCCGACACCGCTCGGTCGCTCTCAACAGATGCGGCAGCTGCATTGTGCACATGGGGCACAAGCCATACTTCGCAATCAGTCCTCTTTGCGAAGTACGCTACGACGCTATCGATGACCTCGCGATAGTCGCATGTGAGGTCGAATTGGTTCTTACCGGTGTAGCCGCCGCGATAGAGCAAGCCAGAAATATTCAGGCCGATTTGGATTTTCTGATCATTCAACGCAGGAAAATATCCGGGCCAGGTCGAATTCACTGGCAATGCGAAGGCCATGTCCGTTGTTAGAGTTAGTCGGCTCGCATCACGTACAAGCGGCTCTGCTCTCGCATGGCTCAAGCCATCACGGGCGAAAACGTGTCTTGCGTGCCTCATTGCAAGACCGCCAAGTACCTTCGCCAACCCACTGTAGAACGGCCCAAGCGTCTGCGGACTAAGTACGAGCTTACGGCCGGCATCTTTAATCAAAAATTTCGATAGCGTTACTTTGGAGAACCGAAGCCAGCCATATATATCAGAAAAGCTGTCTCCCTCGCCCACATCGAGCACGAGATCGCAAGCATTCAATTTGGATACAGCACGCCAAAAATTTATAGGATTGAGAAGGCCCTTTGATAGTTCGCAGTACTGCAAACTTTCCAAGTCATCGCCGATACTTCCGGATGGTGTCTTGGCCGCAAATACGACAAATCTGACCGGTATATTGAGGGTATCCGCCTCGCGTTGAACGATCGCGATGTTCGAGTGCGCGAGCGCTGCAAGCCCCAGGTTGCTGCTTCTGGGGGATTGCCACAGGAGGCCGATCACTAGCTCACGCATTTCATATTCCTGGCTATCGACCCGGCGGGAGGGTCAAACGTCATTCTAGCGCCTAGATTGCGCAGCAGCGAGTTCACAGCACCCTCGTTCAACAAAAAGAGCGCTCTGGATAAATTCTGTTTTGTGTCTAGCCGCAATGTATGACCGACAGGCAACCCCCGCGTTGACCGCCCTGCCTCATCAATTGGATGATGAAGGGGATTGGCACACCGGGTCATCCAGCTGGTCAGCTCAAGCGCAAAATAACCAAATGGCATTAGTCGACGTTGAACTTCCGCTTGAGGCCTAAAAGGACCAACATATAGGTACGCACAATAACATTTGAGAAATGCTTTCTTATGAAATATCTCTTACTATCAAATTTCAGTTGAGAATATTTCGATCTCTTTTCAGGATCATGCCACCCGAGGTCGTGAACAATAGGTCTTGTGTGAGCCAATGCCACCTTGTAACCGGCCTGGCGGACGGCGCGACACAAATCCTCGTCCTCTGAATATAGGAATATTCTCTCGTCGAAGCCGCCGCTATCCAAAAAGGCGCTTCGCCTGATCAACAGGGCGGCACCAGTCACCCAGTCAACTTCCGTATATGCGCCGGTCTTCTGGGAATCCATTGCCGTCGCATATGAGCGCGCCAGCGGTAGCCGTTTGAGCAGGCCGAGGCCAACCCGAGACCCCATCGCCAACCGCGCCACTGCCTGGACACGGAGAAGCTGTAACGTCCATTTCAGCGGCGAGGAAAATGAGTATGCCGAAACTTGCACCGAGGAATCTGGATTTCTGAGGGCAAGGCCCAGTATGCCAAGATTTTCGTTCGCACTCATTATCTCGATAGCAGCCTCCACGACGCCATCCTCAAGGTAGGCATCCGCATTGTGGAGGTAGTAAAGTTCAGCTTCGAGCTTCCTCATGCCGATATTATTGGCTGATCCAAATCCGATATTTTTCTCGTTCAAAATGACATCTATGCGATCGCCATATCGCGCTAGAATTTCTTGGCTGCCATCAGTGGAATTGTTGTCCACGACACATACGCGGATGCCGTCAGATTTGACCGTCAATAGGCTGTCGATTGAGCGTTCTAAAGTCGACGATGAGTTGTATGTCACTACGATAATTGCCAATTTCAGCATCGTACTGCTCCAACTGAGCTCGGATAATACTCTCTAGTGGGTGGCAGCGAAAAACCAGCAACCCCACCAACTAACTGCGGCGGTCGTCGATTTTGTCGAACGCCGGACTGGTCAATCTCACCGTTAAATTGGCCCGCACGAACCCCGGAATAGCGATTTGGTTCTTCTAACTTAAAGTAAGTCACTCTATCTGACTTTCAGGCTGCTTAAGCCGTAGAATATACAAAGAGCGCACGTCGAAATTATCAACGCCCACAAAAGTCCACTGACCCCGAGCATCGGAGTCAAAATAAACGCCCCTCCCAAGAATACCACTACGCTACCCAAATTTGAGTAGAGCCGGAGCTTCTGATTACCGGAAGCCGTCAGCGTGATTGAGAAGGAGAAAGCTACATATCGGAGAAACGTAATTATGCCGAACATCCACATGAAGCTAGCAAGGCTCGTATATCTGTAGCCGTATATCAAATGAACAATTGGCTCACCCATCGCATAGAAGGGGAGCGCCGCAGCGACACCAACCAAGGCCATAGACGCAATCACAAGTATTTTGACACGACCAACCCGATATCTCCCTGATCGGCTCAACATCGGGAGCAGAACGTTGTTAAGTGCTTGCATGGGAGCCTGCGCGCCGACCATGAGCTTCTGCCCCGCCTGGTAAAACCCGACGCGATCAGGCGCAGCGAAAACGCCGAGAATAATCACGTCTATTAGCGTATAAGCCCTCACAACCAAAACATCGAACGCAAATACTAAGTTCGACTTCAGCTCTTGGGCAATATTAGACACGCTAATAGCCTCTTGATGAATACGGCCTATGCTTTTATAGGATCTCGCCGATAGTACAAAATATGTAGCTTGCGATATAAGATACGCCGCCGCAAATGCCAGACCGCTAGATGCATCACCCCAAACTAATGAGAGCGCGATAACCATGAGAAGTACAACGGATAGACTATAATTGAATGTATCCACGCCAATTTTGCCCTCTCCGCGCAGCGCGTACGAATACACGTTGGAAAACGAAAGAAGAATTGCGCCAACCAAGAATACAAAACTTATAGCCCTTGAATGTGCGAATATAATCCACAATGGAGTGGCGAAGATCGCTATTAACAAAAGTATTAGGAGTTTGGCGTGAAATATGCGGGCGGGGATTCCGCCGAACTTCGTCACCATCGCATGGTGGCTTACTAAGAGCCTCTGCGGATATCCGTAGTCTACAAAGATTGATATAATAGATGCATGTGCGTAGGCGAGAGCGACAATACCAAATTCTTCGGGACCCAGCTCCCTTGCCATCACAGCAAAGAATACCAAGTTACCCAGTAAATTGATAGCCAGGTTGAAAAAGCTGCTAAGAAGTTTTGATGTAAGCTCTTTGCGCATTATTCTATCTAGAACTCCCTGCGCGCACCTACGGCGACCTTCATCGTGTCACGGGCAGATCGATTACCAGGGTAGCGACCTAGTTGCGTCGCTGTATTTTCTTATATGCTTCAATTAGATGAGGTATGCTTTTGTCCCAGCCCAGATCATCTTCAACCCGCTTTCGACCCTGCTCACCCATGATTTTGGACATTCCAGGATCGGCCAGAAGAAATAGAATTTTCTCCGCCATGTCCTTGGGGTCGTTCGCTTTTGCGTAAAGCGACGCTGCGCCGGCAGACACCCTACCCTCGGTGACCTCAAACTGAACAATCGGTTTCCCGAAGGCCATATACTCCATGATCTTGTTCATGGTCGATTTATCGTTCATTTCGTTTACGCGATCTGGATTTACGCAAACATCCGAAGACGAGAGTACAGAAAACAGATCGCGGTCGGCGGCCCGCCCGGTAAATGTAACGTAGTCAGCAAGGCCCTTAGACTGACTTAATTCTTTCAAGCTCTGAAGACTGGGGCCGCCACCAACCAGAACGAACTGCACATCCTTCCTATTGAGCTCGAATACTATGTGTTCCACGGCATCGAGCAGAAGGTCTATGCCCTCCTGCTCTCCCATGACACCAACGTAACCCACCAGGTGAGTGCGGCCGTTACGCCAATGGGGATCGGACGCGACCCTAGCCAGCTTGGAGAGATCAGGACCCGATCTAACTACGAACACTTGTTCTGGACGCATCCCTCCCCGCTCGATAGCGATGCGCCGATAGCTCTCATTTGTGGCGATCGAGACATCTGCATTCATAAACGTAAGTCGCTCAAAGAGCACCATCAGCCGCCAGAACACACCACGGCGCCCGAACTTAGCTTCATAGAGTTCGGGGTTAATATCGTGGTGGTCAAATAGGTAGCGCACCCCAAAGGGGCGAAGAAGCATAGCCACCAGGAAAATGAGGTCCGGCGGATTGCACCCGTGGATGACGTCTAATCCGCCCTTACGCCATACACGGAGAGCTAGACGGGCCTCCCAAAAGAGAGCTGCGCCATATTCCGCCAAATAACCCCATGCGCCGCTGGCGTCTAGGGGAAGGGGGTGCCGGTAAATTTCCACCCCGTCGAGCACCTCGAAGCGCTGCTGATAGTCCTTTCCAGTGGGACATATCACAGAAACACGTGCGCCCGCCGCCGCCAACGTTCGCGCCTCAAGCCAGACGCGCCGATCAAAGGGGACTGGGAGATTCTCCACTACTATTAATGTGCGGAGGCCGTCGAGGGGCCTTTCCCTTTCCAGCTCATCAAATGTGAGGCCTCGGCCAGAGGTACTCATCGCGGCTATTCAACCTCGTGGGTGCTGATAACATTCTGGCTTTTGACAATCAGGTCGTCGTAACCCCGATTGGAATGAATGACCAAGTCCCAGTTGCCCTCCTCAGCTGTGGCCTTATCGATAAGTATCGAACCAACTGTAGGAAGATAAGTGTAGGCGTAGCCCAAATTCTGACCGCGAAGCTGAGAAGGTTTTAATATTGGGTCATATACGGATAGCTTGTAGCCCCGCTCTAAGAGCTTTCGAGCAATGTCGACGTTTGGACTTTCGCGAAGATCATCCGTATTTGCCTTGAAGGCCAGACCGACCATAAGCACAGTTCCACCAGGAGGAAGAAGTTTAACTATTTGCTCAACCTGATAGTTTTTATGGGCTTCATTTGACAGCAGTAAGCTGTCAATCAAATGCGTACCCGCACCGACTTCTTGGGCAATAAACTGTAGAGCGCGGACATCCTTCGGCAAGCATGAGCCCCCGAATGCTCCGCCCGGCCGTGTGTAATAGGACGATATATTCAGTTTGGTATCAGAGATGAATATTTCGTGCACCTTCCGCGCGGAAACACCCATGCGATTACAAGTGCGGCCAATCTCGTTGGCAAAGGCGACCTTTACTGCATGCCAGGTGTTATCGACAAATTTCGTGACCTCGGCCTCTTCAAACTGGGTGTAGAAAACCGGCGCTTTCAGGTTCTCATGCAGCGCGTCCATCACGGATGATGGTTTCCCATCATGCGTTCCGATCACAATCTTTGGCGGGTTGAAGTAGTCGCTGACTGCACTAGATTCTCGCAGAAACTCTGGATTATATACGAGCTCTACCGCCATCGAGACAGCCTCGCCAAGCTCTTCTTTGAATATTGGAAAAACTAGTGACTGCATGGTGCCAGGACGAAACGTGGAACGATAAGCAACTGTCAATGGCCGCTTGCGTGATTTTGGTGTCCGTTCTGCGATTTGTCGCGTGACTTCGGCTATGAAGGACATGTTGTGTGAGCCGTTCGTAGCGCTGGGAGTTCCGACGCAGACAACAACTAGGTCGAAATCATTGAAATCGCCAATTTCATTCTGAGCTTTTATTTTCCCAGCGGCCAAAGCTGAAGCAAGGAGCTCCGTTACCCCAGGCTCCTGGATCGGAGCTATCCCGCTGTTGATTTCATTTACCTTGTCTTGATTGATGTCAACGCCGACTACGGTGTGACCTTCTTTCGCGAGACAGCATGCAGCCGTGAAACCAACATACCCAAGCCCATATATCGCGATCAACATTGATAGTACCCTCGGGTCTTAGATAGCGTTATTTATGAAGCGCGTTCTGGGCAAATTGCCTATGGTGGCGCCAATCAAACTTTAGGAATACTGCGTATATCTAGCATTGCGTTGCTCGATTTCTAGCTGCGCCCGAGCACCACATTTTTCAAGTACTGTCCGTAGCTGCTCTTTCCCAAAGCAATGGCCAATTTCTCCAGCTGCTCTGCATCTATGAAGCCCTTCTGAAATGCTACTTCCTCCGGGCAGGCGATCTTGAAGCCTTGTCGCCGTTCGAGGACGCCGACGAACTCAGCTGCCTCAAGAAGGCTGTCGGGCGTGCCAGTATCGAGCCACGTGTAGCCGCGCCCCATGATCTCGACTGAGAGCTTGTCGCGCTCTAGATAGACGCGATTCACATCGGTAATCTCCAGTTCGCCGCGCGGGGAAGGCTTTAGGTTCCGTGCGATCTCGACGACATCGGAGTCGTAGAAATACAGGCCTGTGACCGCCCAATTGGACTGGGGAGCCTTGGGCTTCTCCTCGATGGATTGGGCCCTCATACGTTCATCGAACGCAACGACGCCATATCGCTCTGGGTCGTTAACGTGATAGGCGAAAACCGTCGCCCCCTCGGACCGCGCCATCGCACTCGTGAATAGGTCCGTGATGCCGTGTCCATAGAAGATGTTGTCGCCGAGTATGAGAGCAGACGGACTGGGGCCAACGAAATCTGCACCGATGATGTAGGCTTGAGCTAGGCCATCCGGGCTGGCCTGAACGGCGTAGTGTATTTCCATGCCCCACTGCGAGCCATCTCCTAGCAGTTCCCGGAAGCTTGGAGTATCGCGTGGCGTAGAGATAATGAGCACCTCACGAATGCCCGCCAGCATCAGCGTCGACAACGGATAATAGATCATCGGCTTGTCGTAGACCGGCATTAGTTGCTTCGAGGTGACAAGCGTCATGGGATGCAGGCGCGTTCCTGATCCTCCCGCGAGGATAATACCCTTCATGCGGAGACCCTTTCGGCGTGTAGTTCTGTGATGATTTCCGCGACAGCGTCCCGCCATGAGCGTGGAGTGATCTGGTAGTCGCGAGTGAGCTTTGCCGTCGAGAGACGAGAATTTGCGGGTCTGCGTGCTGGGGTGGGATAGTCCGACGTGCGGATCGCTTCGACTTCGCTCACCGGGGCGCCGTGCCCGGCATTGAGTGCGAATATCTCTTCTGCCAACCCTGCCCAGGTTGTCTCGCCGGCGTTGACGAAATTGTAGATTCCCGTTGGGGCGTTCGGGTCTGCAATCATCCTGAGTGTGATGGTCTTGAGGGCCTTTGCGATATCCCGCGCGGAGGTGGGACAGCCATGCTGGTCGCCGACCACGCGCAACCGAGGTCGGTCTGCCGCAAGGCGCAACATGGTTTTGAGAAAGTTGGCGCGGTGAACGCTCAACACCCATGCGGTACGGAGTACCACCGATCGCGGATTGCCGGTAATGACAGCGAGTTCGCCTGCCAACTTTGAAGCGCCGTAGACCCCGAGAGGCCCAACGGGGTCACCCTCGACATAGGGCCGATCAGCCGAACCGTCGAAAACGTAGTCGGTTGAGACCTGAATCAGCGGGATTCCCGCTTGGCAGGTAACTTCGGCAAGTACCGCCGGCCCCATGGCGTTCGCGGCGAACGCCGCTGAAACTTCCGTTTCGGCCTTATCCACAGCTGTGTAGGCACCTGAGTTTATGACAGCCGCAAAAGGCGTCTGCGCGAAAGCTGTCTTTACCGAGGCTATATCACCTAGGTCTAGATCCGCTCGCGAAGGCATATGCAGGATGGTATCCGCAGGCCACACGGCACGCGCCAGCTCCAAGCCAACTTGACCTGCACCGCCTGTCACCAAAATTTGGATCGGCTTAGCCATTGGCAGCGATGCCTAAACGCTGGGTGGCGTAGCGAGCGTCCAGGATATCCTGCCACCATTTCCGGTTTTCCAGATACCAAGTCACCGTCCGTTCAATCCCTTCTTCGAAGGTGACCGACGGAGTCCAGCCGAGGTCGGTTCGGATCTTCGACGCGTCGATAGCATAGCGCTGATCGTGACCAGGCCGATCGGTCACAAAGGTAATCTGGTCGCTGTAAGCGTTACCGTCCGCTCGCGGCCTAAGGCGATCAAGGATCGAGCAAATAGCCTCCACAACCTCAATATTCTTTCGCTCTGCGTTGCCCCCAACATTGTAGGTTTCGCCAGGCGCACCAGTTTCAAACACGGCTTGCAGAGCACGTGCATGATCATCTACAAACAACCAATCGCGAACATTTGCGCCATTCCCATAGACCGGCAAAGGTTCTCCATTCAGAGCGCGAATAATGATTAGTGGAATGAGTTTTTCCGGAAAGTGATACGGGCCATAGTTATTCGAGCAGTTGGTCACCAGCACTGGAAAGCCGTAGGTGTGGCCCCAAGCCCGCACAAGGTGATCTGAACCAGCTTTTGACGCAGAATAGGGCGAGCGCGGATCATAGGGCGTTGCCTCGGTAAAGAGACCCTCATCGCCGAGGGACCCGTAAACCTCGTCTGTCGAGATGTGATGGAATCGGAACGCTTTCTTCTCGGGCTCGGACAGATCGCGCCAGTATGCCAGAGCTTGGTCTAGCATAACGAAGGTGCCGACCAGGTTGGTCTGGATAAAGGCTCCAGGTCCATCGATCGATCGATCGACGTGGCTCTCAGCTGCTAGGTGCGCAACTACCTGCGGACGGAACTCCTTCATCGCCTGAGCCACCGTTTCTGCGTCGCAGATATCGGCCTGTACGAAACGATAGCGCTCGCTTGAAACTACGGGCTCAAGCGAGCTCAGGACTCCAGCGTAGGTCAATTTATCAAACACCATCACTTGGTGATCAGTGTGCTCGATAAGGCGGCGCACAAGCGCCGATCCGATGAAACCGGCGCCGCCGGTGACCAAAATGCGCATCGGAGTCTCCGTCAAAGCTCGACCAAACGCTCAAGTGGCCGGCCGTCATAGTAAAAAGGGCTGTCAAACTCGGCCAGCGCCGGAAGGCAATTGCCTTTGTCTGAGAGCACCGCGCCGATTGAGGGCAAGGGCCACTTGATAGCGATCATCGGATCATTCCAGATGATGCAGCCGTCGGACTGCGGAGCATAAATTTCCGAAACCTTGTAAACGACCTCACTATTGGCTTCGAGTGTTACGAAGGCATGACCGAATCCCACCGGCACATAGAGTTGGTCGCCATTCTCGGCAGTCAGTTTCGCTGAGACATGCTGACAAAATGTTGGCGATCCACGGAGAAGATCGATAGCGAATTCCAGGATTCTGCCTCGCACGCACCTTACCAATTTGGCTTGCGCGTAGGGCGGGCGTTGGAAATGAATTCCGCGAACCGGACCGGAGAGTATGGAGAAAGACTGGTTATCTTGGACGAAGACCGTCTCTATCCCAATTTCCCACAGCTTTGGAGCCGAAAAGGTCTCGGAAAGCCAGCCGCGCTCGTCTGAAAACCGGCGCGTTTCGACGCGCCGTACACCCACCGACATTATCAGGCCCCCACCTGCGCGATATCAATTTGAAACGCACTCAGCGCTGCATTGCAGCATGCTCAACGGCCGGTCAAGGTTTCACCGTACAACTAAGAGCACATAATCAAGGGTGCGCAGCTGTTGCTTGGAGAACTGAGCGGAGCGCCAATTTTCCCGGCTTTGGGCGTTAAGAGTTAACTGGTGCTGACCTGCCTCTGATATTTCATCCAGCGCGGACCAGAGTCTCAGCATTGGTTGACCTTGCCCCCAACCTTGGACCAGGCCGGGCCGGGATTTCTCGCCGGTCCGGCACCGAGCGGGCCATATGGCCCGGTGCCGTTCATCAGCTCGATCGGGCACTTGTCGCCGATCGAGCTGTGGGGACGATGTTCATTATAGTCCCTACGCCAAGCCTCGCATTTTGAGCGGGCGTCGTCGAGCGACATGAACCAGGCGGTGTTCAGGCATTCGGCCCGGACCTTGCCGTTAAAGGACTCCGCGAAGGCGTTGTCCGTCGGCTTTCCAGGGGGGCTGAAGTCCAGGGTGACGCCGCGCTGATAGGCCCAAAGATCCAAGTCGCGGGAGACAAATTCCGGACCGTTGTCGACCCGCATGGTCTTTGGATAACCCACCACCTTGCCGGCTCGATCGAGGGTTTCGACAACGTCGTGAGCCTTGTAGGCGAAGCGGGGATCCAGGGCCGGCGAGAACCGGCTGAAGGTGTCGATGATCGCCAGGATGCGGATCTTGCGCCCGTCGAAGAGCTGATCGTGCAGGAAGTCCATGGCCCAGACATCGTTGGGCCGGGAGGCCGGATCACGGTCCTCTCGCAGCTTGGCCTTGACCTTGCGTTTGGGCGTCTTGTTGCGCAGCTGCAGGCCCAACTCCCTGTAGAGCCGATATATTTTCTTGCCATTGACCGGCCATCCCTCGCGTTTGAGCAGCACCGTGACCCGCCGGCAGCCATAGCGCACCCGCGTCTCGGCGATCTCCGTGATCCGCTTCTTCAGGGCGACAGGATCGGTCCGCTTGCCCTTGTAGTGATAGCTGGATCGTTCCGCCTGGAGCGCCCCGCAGGCGCGCCGGATGCTGACCTGCCAGGCCGCTCGCAGATAGTCCACGAGCTGGCGGCGCCTGGCAGGTCCTAAAGCTTTCGCTTGATGACGTCCTGCAGCATCTCCCTGTCGAGCGACAGGTCCGCCACGATCCGCGTGAGGCGTGCGTCTCGTCCTCAAGCTGACGCAGCCGCTTCATCTCCGACGGCATCAGGCCAGCGTACTTCTTGCGCCAGACATAGAAGGTCGCCCCGGATATCCCCGCCTTGCGGCAGACCTCGCCAACCGTGGTGCCCTCGTCCGTGGCGCCCTCGTCGGCCTGACGCAGAATGAACGCCACCTGCGCCTCACTGAACTTCGACCTCTTCATGGTCGCTCCTCGCTCCGTGGCCCTTGCCGCAAAACGAGAAAATTCTAGCTCAAACCGGTCCGGTTTTTCAGGAGCAGGTTAATATTGCCTGCCTTCAACCTGGCGTGCCACGTGGGCGGCGCTGATGCGTGGTCTTTGGATGATTGGAAAGCTGCTCGCCTATACGGCGATACCTAAATTTTCCCATCTAGTGTGGTTCAGCACAGCCGATCGTTAAGTCGCCCGTGCTAGGCGAGGCGGACGGCTCTGTGTGGTGTCGTGGGATCTAGGGGGACTTGTGAGCGCGATCTATCCGGTGATCCTGTGCGGCGGTTCGGGCACGCGGCTGTGGCCGGCCTCGCGGGCTGACCAGCCCAAGCAGTTCCTCAAGCTGATCGGCGACTATTCCAGCTTCCAGGACACCGTGCTGCGGGTGGCCAACATTCCGGGCCGCGCCGAGATCGTCATCGTTACCGGCGGGGCCATGGTCGAGTTCGTGCTGGCCCAGACGGCGGAGATCGGCGTGCCGGTCACCGTGCTGGTCGAGCCCGAAGCCCGCGACAGCGCCCCGGCCGTGGCCGTGGCCGCCGCCTATGTCCAGTCGCGCGATCCGCAGGGCGTGGCCCTGATGCTGGCCGCCGACCATTATATCGCCGAGCCCGAGATTTTCGGCCAAGCCGCCGTGACTGCCGCTCGCGCTGCTGCGGAAGGCTGGATCGTCACCTTCGGCGTCAAGCCGACCGCACCGGCCACCGGCTTCGGCTATATCCGCCCAGGCGATGCCCTGCTCGACGGCAGCGTCAGCGCCGTGGCCGCCTTCGTCGAGAAGCCCGACCGCGCCACCGCGCAGGCCTATGTCGCCGACGGCTATCTGTGGAACAGCGGCAACTTCGCCTTCAAGGCCGACATGCTGCTGGGCGAGCTGGACGCCTTCGAGCCCACCGTCTCGGCCGCCGCCCGCGCCTGTATCAGCGCCCTGACCATCACCGACAGTGTCGCCCGCCTGGACAAGGCCGCCTTCGCCGGGGCCGCCAGGATCTCGCTCGACTATGCGGTTATGGAGCGCACCAAGAAGGCCGCCGTGGTCCCCGCCGCCTTCTCGTGGTCGGACCTGGGCGCCTGGGACGCCATCTGGGACGCCTTTCCCAAGGACGGCGGCCAGAACGCCGTCTCCGGCGATGTGACCCTGATCGATTGCGAGCGCGTTCTGGCGCGCTCGACCGGTCCGTTCATCGGCGTCATTGGTCTGAAGGACATCGTCGTCGTGGCCGAGCCCGACGCGATCCTGGTCTGCCATCGCGACGCCAGCCAGGCGGTCAAGACCCTGGTCGACGGCCTCAAGCGCGACGGCCGCTCAATCGCCAGCGGCCGGGACCGGGGCAATGCGCCGCGCAAGGTGCTGACGACCACCGCCACGGCCCAGGTCGAGCAATGGACCCTGAAGGCCGGCGAGACCGTCGAACTGCCCGCCGGCGTGGTTCAGGTGCTGGACGGCCAGGTCGAGGGTCTCGGCGCGGTCACCACGCTGGACACCGCGACGAGCGTCCAGGCCACGACCGCCGCCGTCCTGCTGGTCACATCGCGGCCGTAACCACCCGGTCCATCTCCGCGATGGCGCAGACGATCTGTTAGGGTGAGCCGCTTGGGCCGCTCATCACGGCCCACCGCTTAGTTCAAGACAGCGTATCGTGGTGCTCGGGCTTGAACATGTTGATGAGCCAAGCTTCCAGCTCGGTCGTCCCGCCTTGTTTTTCTTGTTTGCCCACTGGCCGGCTCAAGCGCGCACCAAGGGATTAGACGAATGGTCGGGCAGTCGGAAAAGATCGGCAGGGCTTCGATGTCATCTGGATCGGTCCAATGCGACGTTCGCGCTTTCTTCCAGGTCGGTGACCTTGAGCGTTAAGGGGCGCGATTTGGAGAGATGGTTGGGGCCCTCGCCGCAGGAGCGCTCGCAGATCAAGGCGTCGTGCCGCTAGGCGCGTGGAGAGCCTGCCTCAGAGTCCTCCAAGAAGCGCAGGAAAGATCGATGCATAAGACCAAAAGGAGAACGTGCTGTGGTCGATTTTGTGTCCATTGTGCCCGATTTTGTGCCCAGACCCTTCCAAAGACCTCCCGCCGTTCTCCGATTGTTCCCGATCCTTCTAGGCGCAATCACCTTGTGATCAAGGCTCAAAACGCTTACGGGACGGGCTGCGGGGACATGGCGGAATGGTAGACGCGCCGGACTTGCCTAACTCGACGGGCGATCTCGAACGATCCGCCATGCGTTCGTGAATTTTGTTTCTCTTTGTCCGACTATGATCGACGGCGCGAAGTTCAGTCGCGGGCGGTCAGGCGGATCACGCCCTCGGCATCGCGGGTTGCGCGCACCGGGAAGGTATTGGTCACGGCGGCGACGAAGCTGCTGGGCTCTGTGCTCTGGAAGTAGCCGGCCAGCCTCAGCCCCGAGACGGCGGGGTCGTCGACCGAAATCCGCTGGCGATTATAGCGATTGAACTCGGCGACAGCCTGTTCCAGCGTCTGGCCGTTCAGGGCGATGGCGCCCTGACGCCAGGCCAGGGCCCGGTCGATTTCGGCCGTGGAAACGCGCTGCAAGCGCCCGCCCACCGGGCCATACACCGCCGCGACACCGGCCGACTGACGCGAGTCGGTTTCGGTCGCCTTCAGGTCCACGGCCACCGAGCCGCTCTTGACCGTGACAGCTGCGGCGTGCCCCGCGACCCGCACGGCGAGCTGGACGGCGTCCGCAGCTTCCAGACGCGTGTCGCCCGCGCGAACGATGAAAGGACGGCCGTCCCGCGCCGCCGTGAACAGGGCCTCGCCCTTGACCAGCCTGACCTCCCGCGCGCCGTTGCGGTAGCGCACCAGGACCTTGCTGTTGGTGTTGAGCTCGATGCGGCTGTCGTCGCTGAGCACGATCACACGCCGCTCACCGATGGCCGTAGCGTAGGCGGTCGTGGCGGTGGCCGAGATGACGCCGGCGGCAGTGATGCCAATCGCGCCGACGATGGCGGCGGCGCGGGGCCCAGACCGTTGGACGGCTCCAGATCGAGGTACGCTCCTGCGGCGGCGCCAGCAGGTCGGCATTGGCGGCGCTCGTCCCGGGCGCAATGGCGCGCAGCCGCTCCAGGCGCTCCCAGGCGACGGCCTCGCGCTCGAAGGCGGCTTCTTATTGCGGCCCCTGATCGCGCCAAGCTTCGAAGGCTAGGCGATCGGACGGGGCGCAGGCGGGGTCGTCCAGCCGGACCACCCACTGGGCGGCGGCCTGCCTTACGGCTTACCGCTGAGATCCCGCTTCGCGCGCCATGACCGCTCTTCCTCGACCTTTCTCGTCCGACCGTCTCCACGGCCCAGTCTATCCGAACAGTACCGCAACCCCTTTACGAGGTGCTTCTCTACAGTGGAGACGGACAGGCCCAGCCTTTCCGCTATCTCCCTTGGCGAAAGATCATAGACCTTTCGTAGCGTGAAGACCCGCCGGCACTGGGCGGGCAATTCCGCCATGGCCTCGCGCAGTTGCCGCAGTTCGTCGCGGTCGACGATGGTCTGCTCCTGGGTCGGAGCCTCATCGGCCAGGGCCAGTCGCTCGAAATCGGCGACCGCGGTGATGGTCAGAACCTTGCGGCGGCGCAGGGCGTCCAGGGCGGTGTTGCGCAGAATGCGCGAGGCGAAAGCCCCTGGATTGAGAACCTCGCGCCAGCTCTTGTAGGCGATGGCGCGGGCAAAGGTATCGTGGACCAGATCCTCGGGATCGGTCTCGCCGTCCCGGCAGAAGCGTCGCGCATAGGCCAGGAGGTCCGCCTCGAGGGGCAGGATCTCTCGCCGAAACCAGGCGCGCCGTTCTTCGTCTTGGTCGTCATTGCCTCCCCCCCTCGGGCAACAAAGACCGATCCGCAACCGACGGCAATGGCAACAGGCTTCATTTGGGGGCCGCGCCACCGAAACAGGCAGCCAGCGCCTCCGACGGGTCGCCCGCAGGAGTCCACGCGGCCAGCTGGACAAGACCCCGTGAATCTCGCCGGTGAAGGAGGTCGCCCAAGGCGAGGTTCCACCTGATCAAAGAAGTGGCGATCTTGTCCTCTCCCCCTGAAAGTAGACCCTCTCAAGGTCAGAGAAGAGTCAAGCTGTGACGGTGACGAACTCGGAACGCCTAAGCGTCAAACAGATCATGAGGCCGGCAGTTCAAACCTCGCGCGAGAGCGTAAACGGATTTGAGCCCTGCATTTCGCTCGCCGCGCTCGATCCCGCCGATGTAGTTGCGGTGCAGTCCAGCGCGATCAGCCAGCTCTTCCTGGCTCAGCTCGGCAGCGAGCCTGAGAAGACGTATCGTTCGCCCAAATTTTTCAAGATCCGCATCGCCCACTTGCTGACCGTTGCGGAGAACGCAGCATCGCTCTACACACAATCAGTGTGATTTTCACACCGATTGTGTGCGTCGGAAATTGTAGCATGGCCAAAGCAGTCCCTACTATCGAGGTTCCTGCGCTCATCGACGCAGTGGTCGATGCGATCGCCGGCGAAGGAATGCAGGCTCGGCTCGATGTCCAGATCGCGATTTTCAATCACACGATGACGGCTATGCTCCAGACGCGTCGGGCTGCTTCAGACCACGCACGTATTTCCAAGCGCATTATGGTCGCACTCGTCAAATATCTGGGGGACTTGTTGGCCGAAGACTTCGCAAGCTTTGAGGCCGAGATCAAACGAGCAAGGAGCGGTTCTTAAATATAACAGCTATAATGGCTGCACATCTATACGCTGCGAGATTGCCGAGACCTCCGTGAGCAATAAAAAGCAACGATATCGACGCCAGCGCATCATGCTCCACTGGGCGCAAGGAGGACTTTGCGCCGGGTGCGGGCATCCGATTAGTCGTACCGGGAAGAAGCCACACAACGGGCCTAACTACCCGACCTTCGACCATGTTGATCCGAAGCGCCTGGGCGGTTGGCGGACCGTGGAGAACGGTCTCTTGAAACACCGAAAGTGTAATGGCGCGCGAGGCAGCACTCTACCGACTGGATGTGATCTTCTCTGGCATTCAGTCGTCAATGAGCGCCTTCGTTCACATAAGGCGCCAGCAACGCCTTGCACCGCAACCTTGAATTTGGCATAACATGCGCCTGAATGTATCGCATATGCAGTAATACATTAATTTCGACGCCGAGGAGATGGCGGAAGAGATCGACTAATTTGCTCAATGCTAATTGGATTCATAGCGCTAGATCAAGATCTGCTCGGCCAACATTCGGCTCTTGAGCTGCTGCTGATTTTTCCCTCCGAAATTTTCCCTCCGAACAAAGGCCGGTATTACCTCAGCCAACGCCATGAAGCGGAGTTTCTCTAGGTCGCTTTGGAGCCAAGATGGGACTTTCAGAAATCGTCCTCGCTTTGCCCACATCGGACTTGCAATTAGCACAGCGCTTTAGCACAATCCGAAAATACCCTTTAAAACAACGCCAACCTCGGACTTAAAATCCGTTGGAGCAATCCGTGTGGGTTCGAGTCCCACTGTCCCTACCAGGCCCAGAAGGCGTCAGGCCTCTGGCGCGATCTTCTCGATATTGGCCGCGCCGGCCTCCGTCAGCGCCACGACCAGCTCCTCAACAGCCGCATCGACCTCGACCGGATCTCGGCCGCGCACCACCAGGTTGGCGCCATAGACATCCGGCGGCGAGAAGAACGGATAGCTGCCCAGCGACATATCGGGATGGGCCTTGGCCACGGCCTCCAACGGGGCGGCGATCAGGCCCTCGCCGGAACCCGTGACGCGGACAGTCCTGCTGATCACCACCGCTCCGGTGCGCAGGCGCGGGCCAACATCACCCAGCATGCCGCGCATGATCGCGGGCACACCGGCGAGCACGAAGACGTTCTCGATCTGGAAGCCGGGCGGCCCCTGCACGGGGTTCTTCACCAGGGTTCCGCCCTCGGGCACGTGGGCCATGCGACGGCGGGCGGCGTTGGGCTCGCCCCAGCGTTCACGCAGTAGAGCCATGATCTCGGGATGCTCGGGCGCCGTCACCCCGAAGGCCTTGGCGATCGAGTCTGCGGTGATGTCGTCGTGGGTGGGGCCGATGCCGCCGGTCGTGACGACATAGTCGTAGCGGGTGCGCAGGGCGTTGACCGCGTCGACGATCTCCTGCTCGATATCGGGCACCACCCGCGCCTCGGCCAGGTCGACGCCGTAGGTGGCAAGATACCTGGCGATGGCGCTGAGATTGACGTCCTGGGTGCGCCCCGAGAGAATCTCGTCGCCGATGATCAGCACCGCCGCCGTCACCCGATCCTTGCTGGCCGTCATCGCCGCGCTCCCCTACATCGCATCATCGTTCTCCGATCCGACTTAGGGCCGCCATGCTGCTCCCGCAACCGCTCGTTCGCGGCCGACTTATGCAACGCTACAAGCGCTTCTTCGCCGACATCGTCCTGGACGACGGCCAGGAGATCACTGCCCACTGCCCCAACCCCGGCGCCATGCTGGGCGTGAACCTGCCGGGACAGGGCGCCTGGGTGTCGTGGTCGGACGATCCCAAGCGCAAGCTTCCCTGGACGCTGCAACTGGTCGAGGCGGACGGTGGCTTGGTCGGGGTCAACACCATGCTGCCCAACAAGCTGGTGGCCGAGGCCCTGGCGGACGAGGCCATTCCGGAGCTTTCCGGCTACGCAACGATCCGACCGGAGGTTCGGTACGCCGAAGCGAGCCGGGTGGACTTCCTGCTAACCCATCCGGACCGCCCGCCCTGCTGGCTGGAAGTCAAGAATGTCCATCTTTCCCGCACGCCGGGTCTGGCGGAGTTCCCCGACTGCGTGGCGGCGCGCTCGACCCGGCACCTGGCGGATCTTGCAGCCCAGGTAGGGGTCGGCGATCGGGCGGTGGCGCTTTTCGTGGTGCAGCGAACGGACTGCGAAAGCTTCAAGGCCTGCGAAGATCTCGATCCCGCCTTCGCGCGCGGGCTGACGCAAGCGGTCGAAGCCGGGGTCGAGGTGCTGGTCTATGCGTGCGCAGTGACGAGCCAGGGCGTTCGGATCACGCGACGCATCCCCATGGCGCCTTAACCGACATGACGGCGAATTAAGCTGCAATCGGCTCGCGTCTGACTAACCCTGCGCCTCGAACTCCCGGGGGACCGCCGCACATGAAATTCTCGACCCTGACGGCCGTGTGCGCCGTCCTGGCGCTCTCTGCGTGCGGCGCATCTTCGGATGGCAAGGAAAGCGGCATGATGACGGCCGCCCGGGCGGTCTTCGCCTTCAAGGCCTGCACCGACAAGCTGGAGGAGCAGTTCGGCCTGGGTCCTGTCGTCGGGGTGAACTCAAACGACATGCACCCGGTCGCGCTGGGCAAGCCCGGCGAATGGGACGTGACCTTCACCGCCGACGTCACCGAAAAGACCTCGGGCCGAATGACCCGCTACAAGGGCGTGTGCCGTGTGCGCCGCGACCGGCCGACGACCCTGGAGGCGCGCTTCCTGGAAGAGCTCAAGCCCGCCGCCACGCCGGGCGAGGCTCGTCGCATCAATCACTGAACCGCCGAAGCCCCGCGCCTATAGCGCTCCCAGGTCACAGCCTCGGGCCTTCAGGATGGGCCGCATCGCCCAATAGGCCGCCGGGGTCCGCATCAGCGGGATGCGCGGATAGAGGTGGTGGATGATGTGGAACTGCATCCCCATGGTCAGAATATTGCCCAGCGGACTTCTGAAGCCACGGGTATCGCGATAGCGGCCGATCGCCTTGGCCGGGTGATGCGGGGCGAAGCTCAGGAAGTACTGGATGTAGGTGGCCGCCAATTGGCGCGGCAGCCACCAGATCAGCGCCGCCTCGATCGCATGGCCGCTCCAGGCCAGGGCGAACAGGATCGAAAAATGGCCTAGCCGATAGATGACGGCGACGAGCATCGCGTGACGGGCCTCGTCGGTGTTCAGCCGCTTCAGCGTCTCGCCATAGGCCTTGTCCCCGGCCCCCGACGGCTGGCGGTTGGCGATGGTCCGGCGCAGGAAATCCAGGGTTCCGTCGGCATGGGTGCTGTAGTCCGGATCAAGCTCCGGATGATTGGCGTGCTTGTGATGCTCGTAGTGGGTCAGGCGGGCCATGCCATAGGGCAGCACCAGCGACAGGGTCGAGATATGGCCGACCAACTCGTTCAGCCAGAACAGCGGCTGACCTTCGCGGGCGATGATGCGGTGCTGGGCCTCATGCGAGGGCAGATAGCTCAGGGCGATGCTGATGGTCGCGATCGGGAAAGCCGCCCAGAGCGGCAAGAGCCCTGAGAGGGTCAGCGGCCAGAGCGCAAACCAGACGGCGGTGTTGACCAGGGCCCAGGTCACGGAGCCCCAGGGCACGCCGCCCAGATAGGCTTCGGCAACCGTCTTTTCGAGCTTGATCAGGGCCCGCTCGTCGAGGCCGGCGACCTCGGCGTCGGTGAGGGTCGGAGCGCTCATATCCAGCGCCCCTTCAGGGTGGCGAAACTGCCCCACAATCCGCCGACCACCAGACCCAGCACCAGGGGCGTCAGGCCATTGGGCAGGCCCCATCCGAAACGCTCGATGATCTGCGCCAGCAGGGGCGCCAGGAATCCAAGTCCGAACAGCAGCGGCATGACCCTGAACAGGCCTGTCAGAATCTGCTGCATGGTTGCTTGCCTTCCCGCTTCGGCCGGTCTGGACGCCAGCGCGACCCAAAAGGTGACGCAGGCGTCATTTTTGTCAAGGCATCGCTCCGGCGCGATGATCTGGCAGAGGCAGCCATTGAAGTTTCATGCTAAGATGTCGACATACCGTTCAACGCCGCCTGCCCGCCCGAGTACGCCATGACCCTTGACGACGCCCTTGAGATCGAAGCCGAGACCCGCACCGGCGCGATCAAGATCCACAAGGCCGAAGATTTCGAGGGCATGCGCAAGGCCGGAAAGCTGGCCGCCGAATGCTTGGACATGCTGATCCCGCATGTGGTTCCCGGCGTCTCGTCAGATTATCTCGACACCCTGGCCCGCGAATTCATCCTCGACCACAAGGCTATCCCGGCCTGCCTTTTCTATCGCGGCTATCCCAAGACGGTCTGCATTTCGCGCAACCACGTGGTCTGCCACGGCATCCCCGGCGACTGGGCTCTGCGCGAGGGCGACATCGTCAACATCGACGTGACCGTGATTGTGGACGGCTGGCATGGCGACACCTCGCGTATGTACGGCGTCGGCGAGGTGGGACCTCGCGCCCGCCGCCTTATCGAGATCACCTATGAAGGCATGGCGCGGGGCCTCGCTGCCGTGAAGCCCGGCGCAACCCTGGGCGACATCGGCCACGCCATCCAGAGCTATGTCGAGGCGCAGCGCTGCAGCGTCGTTCGCGACTTCTGCGGTCACGGCCTGGGCAAGGTGTTCCACGACGCCCCCAACATTCTGCACTTTGGCCGTCCGGGTCAGGGCGCGGTGCTGAAACCGGGGATGTTCTTCACCGTTGAGCCGATGGTCAATCTGGGCAAGCCCGCCGTGAAGGTGCTGGGTGACGGCTGGACCGCCGTGACCCGCGACAAATCGCTGTCGGCCCAGTGCGAGCACTCGATCGGCGTGACGGATGACGGCTACGAGATCTTCACCGCCTCGCCGGGCGGCCTGTTCCAGCCGGCTGTGCTGGGCAGCTGATCAGCCCTCGACAACCCTGAGGTGTTAAGGCCAGATACTCGCTCCTGACTCGGGGGCAGTATGGTCAGCGCACGATCCCTAGGCGTATCCGACATGACGCCGGCGGCCCATCACATGGGCCACCGGGAGCGCCTGCGCACGCGGGCTATGGCGGGAGGGCTGGTCGCCCTGCCCGACTATGAGCTGCTGGAGCTCTATCTCTTCCGCACTTTCGCGCGGGGAGACGTCAAGCCCAAGGCCAAGGCGCTGATGGCGCGGTTCGGCTCGTTCGGCGCGGTGATCAGCGCCTCGATCGACGAACTCAAGACCGTGCCGGGGATTGGCGAGACCGCCGCCATCGACATCAAGCTGCTGCACGAGGCGGCCATGCGGGCAGGTCGCGACAAGATCGCCAAGCGCCCGGTGATCTCGTCCTGGAGCGCCCTGTTGGGCTATGTCCGCGTCGCCCTGGCCAACGAGCCGCGCGAACAGTTTCGGGTGCTGTTCCTCGACAAGAGGAACCAGCTGATCGCCGACGAGATCATGAACCGCGGCACGGTCGATCACGCGCCGGTCTATCCTCGCGAGGTCATGCGGCGGGCCCTGGAGCTTTCCAGCAGCAACATCATCCTGCTGCACAACCACCCCTCAGGGGACCCAACGCCATCCAGACCTGACATAGACATGACCAAGCAGGTCATTGAGGCAGGCCGGGCGCTGAAGATCAGCGTGCATGACCATCTGGTGGTTGGCCGCGAGGGTGTGGCCAGCTTCAAGGCCTTGGGATTGATCTGAACGCCGCATCAGCGGCCGCCAATCCCCGGAGTGTTCGCTTTCAGCGCGATGCGCGCCGTTGGGATCAACGAGAAGGTCAATCTGGTCAACAGACACCCAGGCCCCGCGTGACCGGCGGCGATCGCGACTGCCCGCCGCTTCGACATGAGCCGTCCCTGACAGTGCGTGCGGGCTGATCTGGACGCCTGACGTCGGCTTCGCCTTGACGCGCCCGCAGCCATCCGTGAGCGTGGCCGCTCCAGTTCGCGTCCCATGTTCGGAGTCTCGATGCCCTATCGCCTTCTGACCGCCCTTCTCGGCTCCGCCGCCCTTCTTGTCACGGTCGCCAACGCGGCCCCGCCTGCGCCGGCCGTGTCCAAGGCCGACATGGCCGCCCACCAGAAGATGCTGACGCTCGACACCCATCTGGACACACCCGAACACTTCGGACGCCCCGGCTGGAGCATGCTGGACGGTCATGCTGTGACTCTGGACGGCACCCAGGTTGACCTGCCGCGCATGAAGGCCGGCGGCCTCGATGGCGGTTTCTACGTGATCTATACCGGCCAGGGCGACCTGACCGCCGAGGGCTATCGCTACGCCCGCGACTTCGCCCTGAAACGCGCCGTCGACATCCGCGAGATGGTCGCCGCTCACCCAGACAAGTTCGAACTGGCCTTCACGGCCGAGGACGCCGCCCGCATCAGCAAGGGCGGCAAGTCGTTCGTCTATCAGAGCATCGAGAACAGCTGGCCGATGGGTGAGGACCTCACCCTGATGCAGACTTTCTATCAGTCTGGCGTACGGATGGCGGGCCCGGTGCACTTCCGCAACAACCAGTTCGCCGACAGTTCCACCGACCCAAAGGGCAAGATCTGGAACGGCTATTCGCCACTTGGCTTGCGCTGGCTCGCCGAAGCCAATCGGCTGGGCGTACTGGTTGACGTCAGCCACGCGTCAGACGAGGTGGTCAGCCAATCGGTGGCTCTGTCAAAGTCGCCGGTGATCGCCTCGCACAGCGGGGCCAGGGCGGTCTTCGATCACCCGCGCAATCTGAACGACGCCCTGATCAAGCAGATCGGCGACAGCGGCGGCGCGATCTGTATCAACTCGGTCTATCTGATCGCCTCGGCCGCCCCGAGTCCCGAACGAAAGGCCGCGCTGGAAGGCCTTGGCCGTCCGCCACGCGACGAAGCCACCCAGGCCGATGTCGTCGCCTGGATGGCCAAGCGTGTCGCGATCGACAAGCAGTTTCCGCCAACCCGGGCCAACTTCGACATCTTCATGGCCAGCATGCTGCACACCCTGAAGATCGCCGGTCCCAAAGGCGTCTGCGTCGGCGCTGACTGGGACGGCGGCGGCGGCGTCGAGGGCCTGGAAGACGTAGCCGACCTGCCCAAGATCACCGCGCGCCTGAAGGCCGAGGGCTATTCGGACGCCGACATCGAGGCGATCTGGAGCGGCAATGTGCTGCGGCTGGTGGGACAGGCCCAAGCCTATGCGAAAAAGGTGGCGGCGAAATAGACCAGAACACCCGCCCCTTCGGTCCGATCGGAGGGGCGGGTATCGCGTTACGTCCGCCGAACCCTGTCCCAGACCCGCCAGGCCATCAGCACCGTGAATACCGCCGCATAGATCACCGGCGGCCGATGGTCGGCCTTCACCAGCAGATAGTAGTGGGCCACACCCAGGGGCGCGATCAGGTAGATCAGCCAGTGCAGTCTCTGCCACGCGGCCCGGCCCATGCGGATGATCCAGCCATTGGTCGAGGTCACCGCCAGCGGAATCAACAGCACGAACGCGCCCATGCCCAGGGTGATGAAGGGTCGCTTGAGGATGTCCTTCCACAGCTGACCAAAGTCGAAGAACAGGTCGACACTCACATAGGCGCTCAGGTGCAGCACGATGTAGCTGAACGCGAAAAGCCCCACCGTGCGCCGGAAACGCACCAGGCGCGGCATCTTCAGAATCCGCGCTGCCGGGGTGATCGCCAGGCCAACTAGCAGGAGCCGCAGGCCCCAGACGCCCAGCTGACGGATCAGTTTCTCGATCGGATTGGCGCCCAGGTCGCCGTTGAAGCCTTTCCAGGCCAGCCAGATCAGCGGCGCGAAACAGGCCAGCCAGACCAGGCCATAGACCAGGTCGTCCTGCAGCTTGGACGGGCGCTTGCGCCGGCTGGCGGCGCGGGTCGCGGCGACACTCTGATCCATCAGAAATTCTTCTTCAGATCCATGCCGCGGTACAGGTCGGCGACGTACTGGCCATAGCCGTTGAACGGCAGGGTCTCGCGCCGACGAAACTCGCCGATGCGGCGCTCGCTGGCCTGCGACCAGCGGGGGTGATCCACAGCCGGATTGACGTTGGAGTAGAAGCCGTACTCGCGCGGGGCCGAGATGTTCCAAGCCGTGCGCGGCTGCTTGTCGGTCAGGGTAATCCGCACGATCGACTTGATGCCCTTGAAGCCATATTTCCAGGGCACGACCAGCCGCAGCGGCGCGCCGTTCTGGTTGGGCAGGGTCTCGCCATACAAGCCGACCGCCAGAAGGGTCAGGGGATGGGTGGCCTCGTCAATTCGGAGGCCTTCGCGATAGGGCCAGTCCAGCACGTTCCAGGCTTGGCCCGTCATTTCCGACGGCCGCATCAGGGTCTCGAACGCCACATATTTGGCCTTGGAGGTCGGCTTGACCGAGGCGATCAGATCCTTCAGCGGAAAGCCAACCCAGGGGATCACCATCGACCAGCCCTCGACGCAGCGCATGCGGTAGATGCGCTCTTCCAGCTTGTTGGCCTTGATCAGATCATCGATCCCGACCGTGCGCGGAGCCTCGCATTCGCCGTCGATCCGCACCGTCCAGGGCCGCGTCTTCAGCTTGCCTGCGTTTTGCGCCGGATCGGCCTTGTCGACCCCGAACTCATAGAAGTTGTTGTAGGTGGTAATGTCTTCCAAGGATGTCGCCTTCTCGGAGGTCGAAAAGCCCTTGGAATAGCTCAGCGGCGCCGCGCCGGCCGCTCCGGCCAGGCCTGCCAGACCGAGCCCCGCCGCACCGCCGATGAACTCGCGTCGGCGCATATAGAGGCCGTGATCGGTGACCTCATTCTCGGTCAGGTCAGGGGCGTTGCGGATCAACATGGCGGGCTCCGGTGCGAGGTCTGACCGAAGATACGCAACAACACGCGCTTTGGTTACGCCAAACGGTCAATTCATTTTGGCGGCGGCCTGCGCCTGCCTCTGGCGGGGCGCATAGACCTCGGCGAGGCCATCCCCCAGAGTCGCCCGCTCGCCAGGCGAGAGGGTGGCGGCATAATTGGCCAGAGCCGTCTCGACATTGCCGCGCGCCTGGACATCCAATGTCCGCGCGGCGGCGAGGCGCCTGGCGACCTCGGCAGCGTCATAGGACTCGTCCTTAAAGGCCCGCAGGGCCGCTTGCCGCTCGCCACGAGCCTGTCGGACAATCGGCTGATTGCGCTGATTGGCCTCCCGCAAGGTGCGGCGTAGATTCTGACGACTCTCCTGCGACAGGCCCCTGCCCGCCATCCACAGCGGCGGCCGCGCCTGCGCTTCACCTTGAGACGCGCTCCCCCCTGCGGCTGGTGCCGGCTGTGGTCGCAGAAGGGGCGGCGCGGACGGAACCGGCGGCGCGACCTCATCCGTCACAGGCCCGACAGGCGGGAGCGACGCTGACTCCACCGCCGGCGCCGGCGGGGTCTGACGCACCCACAGCACGCCAACGACACCGCCGACGAGGAACACGTTGAGCGCCGCCGAGACGATCAGGCCGATCAGCAGCGAACGGGACACGGTCATAAGGCGGCGGGCTCCTCGAGGGCCTCGGAAAGGTCTGTGGTGAAATCAGCAGCGATCACGCTCTGGCCCTGAGGCGCGCGCCCGTGATCAGCCTGACCGATCGCCACGCCGACCGCGACGCCCGCCAAAGCGGCAACGCCCAGGCCAAGCGCGGCGCCGGCGCCGGCCAGCCAGCGCTGCATGGCGCTTGCCGGCCGCGGAGCCGCCGCGATCAGCCGCCCCATCAGGGCTGCGTCGGCGGACTGGGCGGGCGCGAGGTCGAGCAGACGATCCAGCCGCGCCGCATCGGCCAGCACCGCTTCCAGACGCACGGGTTCAGCGGCCAGCAGGGCGCGCGCGATCTCGCGCTCGGCCTCCGGCCAGCGGGCCACGTCGCCACCATAGATTTCGGCCAGATCGGCGAACCGTTCGACGGTCATGGTCATGACGCCATCTCCTTCATCGCCCAGACCCCGCCAGGTCGGCGAGCGAGGCCTTGAGCGCCCGTCGGCCCCGTCCCAGCAAGCTTTCCAGCGCCTCGACGCTGATGGTCATCAGCGCGGCGGCTTCGATATTGCCCAAGCCCTGGTGGTGGCAGAGCACGATGGCTTCGCGCTGACGCGCGGGCAAGGCCGCCAGCGCCGCCTCGACCCGCCGCGACAGATCCGCACCCAACAGGCCGGCGTCCGGCGCGGGCCCCGTGTCCACCTGCTCCGGCGGCTCGGCCGTGACCACCTCGCGGCGGCGGCGGAGGCGATCGTAGCAGAGGTTCAGCGCAACCCGGTGCAGCCAGGTATCGAACTTCGCTCCGCCCGGCCGCCAGGAGCGCGCCTGTTTCCAGGCTCTCACGAAGGTTTCCTGCGCCACGTCCTCGGCCTCGCAGGGGTCGTTCAGCATGCGGCGAGCCAGGGCGAGAACGCGCGGCAAGCGTCGGTCCAGCAGCTGGCGAACGGCGGCCGGGTCCCCCCGGCCGACCCCTGTCAGCAGCGCCTCGTCGGGATCGCTCCCCTCGGCCGCCAAACCTCACCTCGCCGCGCGTGAACACATCAATCAGATCCCGACCTTCGCCTTGTCGGCGCCCGCCTTCAACTCCGCGAGGCTCAGCGCACCATCATTGTCGGCGTCCATGCGCTTGAAACGGTTGACCAGAAAGCCATCCATCTCGCCGCGTGACAGGAAGCCATCATTGTCGGCGTCCACGCGCGCCCACATCCGCTCGGCGCCCTTCCCGGCCGGACCAGCGTCGGCGGCCGGAGCATCTGGCCTGGGCTTGCGCATCGCCGAGAATTCTTCGCGCGACAGCTTGCCATCCTTGTCGGCGTCGAGGTGCGCCATCATCTGGCCGCCGCGTCCGGCCTGAAATTCGGCGAGGGTGACCTTGCCGTCAGCATTGGCGTCCAGCACGGCCGCGCCCTTCGGCGCCGCCATAGCTGGGCCGGCGAGCAGCACGACCGAACCGGCCGCGATCAGTGTAATTTTCAGCATGTGACTTGCGTCTCCAAGGCGTCGAAAGCCCGTCCCCATGCCCTTTGAACGTCAGGCTCCAGCTTTTCCGTCGCGGCGCATGATCGTCTCGAACGCCGCACGCGCCTCGACCTTGGCCTTGGCCAGCTTGGTCTTCAGCGAGCGGAATTCCCGGACATGCCCCGCTCGCGCCAGCAAGGCCCTGAAGGCCTTGGGTTCGCTGTCAGGATCCCCGCCGTCCTCCAGCGCCACCTTGATCAGCTGCGAGAGGTCCTGCTCCAGCCGCCAGGCCGTCTCCAGGCAGGCCAGGGCCGCGTCATCGGCCAGACCCGCCGCCCTGAGCGCCGCCAGCGCCTCGCCAGTATTCTGCGCCAGGGGGCCACCGTCGGCGGCGTGCCTGAGCTGCAGAAACTGGGCGACGAATTCGATATCCACCAGGCCGCCAGGCGTCAGCTTCAGGTCCCACACACCCTTGCCCGGACGCTCCTGCTCCATCAGTTCGCGCATCTCCAGCACGTCGGCGGCGGTCTTCACCGGATCGCGCGAGCGGCGCAGAGCGGCCTCGATGGCCGCCTCGGCGCGAGCCTGGAAGGCCGGCGAGCTGGCCCACATCACCCGGGCGCGGGTCAGGGCCAGCAGCTCCCAGGTCTCGGCCTCGCGGGCGTAATAGTCCTCGAAGGCGGCAAAACTGACAGCGACCGGCCCCTTTGTCCCCGAAGGCCGCAGCTTCAGGTCCACCTCATAGAGCGTGCCCTCCCCTGTCGGCGCCGACAGGGCCGACGTCAGGCGCTGGGTGAAGCGGGCGTAGAAGCTGTCGGCGCTCCAGCTCTTGATCGACGAAACCGCCCCCCCTTGGGCGGCGGGATCATCGACCGCATAGAGCGTCATCAGGTCGAGGTCCGACTTGGCGGTCATCTCGCGCGAGCCGGCCTTGCCCAGGGCCACCACGGCGACCTCGCCAGGAAACGCGCCGCCGATGCGCACGGTCTCCGCCAAGGCGGCGGGCGCCAGGCCCCCGACGATCAGGTCGCCCAACCCCGCGAAGGCCGCACCCACATCGCTGGCCCCGGCGGTGCCACTCATCACCCGCACACCGATCCGGAAGCTCTGATCACGGAAGAGGCGGCGGGCGGCGTTCATCGCGCCCTCGAAATCCTCGGGATCCCAGGGCGCGATCTCTGGAACCGCCATGGGGCCGAAGAAGGCGGGGTCCAGCAGGGCGTCCAGCGCCGTCGGACGCCGCGCCAGGGTGGCCGCCAAGCGCGGGGCGAAGGCCATGACCTCGACAATCAGTTCGAACAGGCGGGGCTGGGCCAGGAACAGCGACTGGATCTGCACGCCCGAACTCAGCAACGCGAAGAAGTCCGCGAAGCGGTTGAAGGCGGTGTCCGGCGCGCCGGTAGCGTTGGCGGCGTCCAGAAGCCGCGGCGCCAGACGCGTGAACAGCTCGCGCCCGCGCTCGGTGCGGGTGGCGGCGATGCGGCCATGGTGCCAGCTGCGAATGGTGGCGGCGACCCGCTCGGGGCTGGAAAAGCCCATGCGCTTGAGGGTGGCGAGCGTCTCCGGATCGTCCTCGACGCCGGTGAAGACCAGACTGCCAAAGCGTGAGGACAGCTCCTCCTCGCCGGCGAACAGGCGGCCATACCGCAGGTTCACGCCCTTCAGGATCTTGCCGACGGTCGCATCAAAGCTGCGCAGGTTGTCGTGGTTCCAGAGCGCCGCGACCTTCTTCCGGTCGGTGTCGGATTCCGGCAGCTTGTGGGTCTGGTCATCGGCGATCATCTGGGCCCGATGCTCCAGCGCTCGCAGTTCCTGATAGGCCTTGGCCAGCCAGTCGGCGTCCTCGTGCGTGACGTGTCCCGCCGCCGACAGGGCCAGCAAAGCGTCCAGGGTGCGCGGGCCGCGCAGGTCCGGTTGCCGCCCGCCCAGGATCAGCTGCTGGGTCTGGACGAAGAACTCGATCTCGCGAATGCCGCCGCGACCCAGCTTGAGATCCGCGCCCTTGGCGGTCAGGCGGTCATCGACCTTGTAGGTGTGGATCTGGCGCTTGATCGAGTGGATGTCGGCGATGGCCGCGAAATCCAGGTTCCGTCGCCAGATGAAGGGCTGCAGCCCGGCCAGGAAGGCCTCGCCCTCCTTGATGTCTCCGGCCGCGATCCGGGCCTTGATATGAGCGGCGCGCTCCCAGTTCTGACCGACGCTCTCGTAATAATCCATGGCCGCGTCGACGGGCATGGCCGGCGGGGTCGAGGACGGGTCGGGACGCAGGCGCAGGTCGATACGGAACACATAGCCGTCGGCCGTGCGCTCCTGCAGGATGCGCCCCAGATGGTTGGCGATGCGGACCGCCACGCCCTGCGGCTCGACCCCTTCGGCGACCGGCAGCTTTTCCGGCGCGTAGAAAATCGAGAAATCGATATCGCTCGAATAGTTGAGCTCAAAGGCCCCGTGCTTGCCCATGGCGATGCAGAACAGGCCCGGCGCAGGCCCAGCCTCGGCGTCGCCCACATGGGTCAGGGCGCCGCGATCCACCTCCAGCCGGACGGCCTGGGCCAGGGCGGCGCGCAGGGTGGCGTCGGCGAAGCGCGTCAGGGCGCCGGTGACGGCGTCCAGATCCCAGACGCCGCCCAGGTCGCACAGCGCGGTCAGCAGATGCAGGTCGGCCTTGAGTTCGCGCAGCACGCGGCGCGCAACCTCGAAGTCGAGTTCAGCGGCGACAGCGTCGGCGGCGGACAGGATCTCCGTCAGCCGCGCGTCAGGATCGGCTTCAAGGATAGACGGCAGACGTCGGGCGTCGCGGCGGGCAAGACTGGCCAGATAGGGTGAGGCGCCGAACACCGGCGCCAGGGCCGGCCAGGCGGCCTCGATGTTTGCCGACGCGTCACCGACCCGCTTGAGGATCGCCTCATGGGCGCGCTCGGCGGCCTTGGGATCGGCGATGGGACCGCACGGGGCGAGGCGTTCGAGCAGGCGAGTCATGGCGACACCGTGGCCCGCTGGCGCGACCTGGGCAAGACACACGCTTGACGCGCGATATTACAGTTGTAACCATTGCAGCGCTGAACCCGGCGGGACGGAACGGGTGGCGCATCGACGGGGAACGCGATGATGTTCGAACTGCTCGCCTTGGCGCTGACGCGGGTTCAGATCGCGGCGGCGGCCGGCGTTGTGCTGGTGCTGCTGCTCCGCCTTCCGGTCCGCCGGCTGTTTGGTCCCCGCCTCGCCTATGGGCTGTGGGCGATCGTGCCTGTCGCCGCCGCCGCAAGCGTCTTTCCCAGCCTCGCAGAGACCCTGGAAGTCGGCGCTCCAACCGCGCCCTTGGCGCCGGGTCTGGCGATGAAAGTTATGGCGGCGTGGCTCATCGGGGCCGCAGTCTTCGCCGGCTTCATGCTGTGGCAGGAGCACGCCTTCCGGCGCACGGCGGCCAAGGGCAAGGCCGGCCCCGCCGTGATGGGCTCCCTATGGCCCCGGATCATCCTGCCCCATGACTTCGAGGCGCGATTCAACACCCGCGAACGCGACCTGATCCTGCTGCATGAACGCACGCATATCCGCCGGGGCGACCCTATCGCCAATCTGGCTATCGCCGGATGCCGGGTCCTGGGCTGGTGCAATCCTGTGGTTCATCTCGGCGCGGTGTTTGCCCGCATCGACCAGGAACTGGCGTGCGACGCCACGGTGCTGTCGCTGAAAAGCGACATCCGCGCCGACTACGCCAAGGCGCTGCTGAAAGTGTCGCGCTTTGGCGCCGCCTCGCCGCTGGCCTGCGGCTGGGGCACGCACCCCTTGATCCTGCGGGTCGCTTTCCTGAGTCGCCTCGAGCCCAGCCGCCGACGCGAGATCGCCGGCTTCATCGCCCTGACAGCCTTGGGTCTGGCGTCCTTCCTGGCGGTCTGGAGCATCGCCCCGCGCGGGATCGTCTATAGCGATCTGGCCCCGTCGATCGATATGAACCGGATGTACGCAGATCAGGCCGCCCGGGGCTTCGGCCGACCGTAGAGCGCCGCGATGGTGGCGATGGCCTCCTCGGCCTCGCTCCGGCTGGCGGTTTCATTGTCGTCGTCATAGCCCCAGGCCTCGGTTTGACCGACCTGCTGGACGACAATGCCGTCACGCCGGGCCAGGATCGAAACGCCCTTGTAGTAGAGGCCGTAATTGACCTCGGGCTGGGGGATCAGCCAGGCGATCTGACCGCGCACGGGGATGATGCTCTCGTCCTTCCACAGCGCCCGCGCGCCATAGCCGGTGCAGTTGACCACCACCTTCTGCTTCAGCACCGCCAGATCGGCGGGGGTGTGGAAGGTCATGGTCTCGATCCTGCCGCCGGCCAGCAGATAGTCGGTCATCAGCAGGTGGGCGTATTCGGCGATGTTGAACTGCATCGACGCGCCGCGCCGCGCATAGGGCGTTGGAAACGGGTGGCTGCCCGCCGCCAGGTCCATGCCACGCGGGGTGATGTCGCGCACCCGCTCGACATATTCGACGAACTGCACGCCATTCGGGTCATGCGGCGTGGCGCGCCCCGGTCCCGGCGGCGCGTCGAACAGGGTGTAGCGGTCGGTCCACTCCACCGGATTGCCCGCCATGCCCAGATAGGTCTGGTAGGCCTTGTAGGAGGTCCGGCACATCTCTTCCCACTGCGCCTCGAACCCCGGCGCGGTCGCGCCCACGGCGGCGATGCGGGAGTCGGGCGACCAGGTGCCGGTGGCCCGGGCCGAGCGGGTGTCAGGCGTGCGTTCGCTGGCATAGATGGTGACATTGGCCCCGGCCCGCCGCAGCAGGGTGGCCGTGGTCAGGCCCAGGGCGCCGCAGCCGATCACGGCGATGTCGCGTTCGCCGGTCGACATGGCGTTCTTCGCGGCGATGGTTCCCGAACCCCACGACAGCGACCAGCCGCTGCCGCCATGGCCATAGTTGTGGACGACGGTCTTGTCTCCCACGGTCTCGACGTCCAGACGCGGCCCGGCCTTGCGGAACGGGCGCAGGCAGACCGTGATCTTCGAGATGCGGTCCGGCTTCATCCGGATCGGCGCCAGGCGGGGCACGGCGTCGAAATCGCCCAGTCCCGCGACCAGGCCGGGACGTGCGATCTGGCCGGGCGCGCAGCCGGCCACGCCGAGCAGGCCCAGACCGCCAAGCCCGGCCAGGAAGCCGCGCCGGTTGCGTATCGCGTCGGTTTCGAAAGTCACGCCGGTCCTCGCGCCCGTGAATTGGAACGCCATTCTGGACCAGCGCCGTACGCGGTTCGACCCCGAACCCGCGCTCGTCCACAGTTACGGGGAAGTGCGCCGCCTAAACCGGCGCCCTGCCCGCTATTCGACCCGGGGCAGCACCAGGGCGACCCGCAGGCCAGGGCCCATGCCGTTGTACTCGCCCGGCCCTTCGGCCAGTTCCAGCCGGCCGCCGTGCGAGGCGGCAACAGCCTGAACCAGCGACAGGCCAAGGCCGGCGCCCGGCTCGCTGCGGCTGTTCTCCAGGCGCACGAAACGCTGGACGACGCGGGCGCGGTCTTCGTCGGGCACGCCGGGGCCGGTGTCGGTGATCGAGAATTCCAGCTCGCCGGACGAACGGCGGCGCGCCCGCAGCATGATCGCCCCGCCCGACGGGGTATATTTGATGGCGTTGTCGAGCAGGTTGGCCAGGGCCTGGGCGATGAACTCGCGATTGCCGCGGATGTTCAGGGCCGGGGTGATCTCGGCCTTGAAGTCCAGGCCCTTGTCCTCGCACGAGAACTCGTAGAGCTCGGCCATGTCGCGGGCCAGTTCCGAGGAGTCGAAGCTCTGCTGGTCGGGCGCCTGACCGGCGGCCTGCAGGCGAGCGATGGCCAGCACCGCGTTGAAGGTCTTGAGCACGCCATCGGCGTCCTGCAGAGCGGTTTCCAGCGCCGCGACCGGATCACCCTTGCCGTTCTCGGCGTCGATCAGGGCCACTTCCATACGGGCGCGCAAACGGGTCAGGGGCGAGCGCAGGTCGTGGGCGATGGCGTCGCCGGCGTGGCGCAGGCCGCCCATCAGTCGCTCGATGCGATCGAGCATGTCGTTGAGGCCCTCGGCCAGCTCGTCATACTCGTCGCGCGCGCCGCGCACCTTGGCGCGGGCGTGCAGGTCGCCGGCCTGCACGGCGGCGACCAGGTCGACCAGCCCCTGCATGCTGCGCGACACGTTGCGGCTGATCAGGACACCGCCGGCCAGACCCAGGATGATCACCAGCGCCCCGGCGCCCCACAGCGCCCGGACGATCTTGCGGACATAGCCTTCCGACGCCGCCACGTCGGCGCCGACGAACAGCACCTCGCCGCCGGTCAGGCGCTCCTGCACGCCACGGGCGGCGTTGCGCACCTCGGCGCCGTCGAGATCGACCTCGGTGACCTTGAAGCTGGACCAGCTGGGACCGTCGCCCTCGAAGTCATCAAGCGGTGAGGCTTCGATCGAGCCGGAAATCCGCTTGCCGGTCTTGTCGGCCAGAAAATACAGGAACGGCCGCTCGCCGGTGGCGCGCTCGACGATGGTCTGGTTCAGGGCGTTGACGCCGCCCTGGCGATAGGCGGCCTCGAGGCTCTCCATCTCGCGGCTGATCTCGGCGTCGGCGCGGCGGTTCACCTCGCCGGCCGTGGCCACATAGATATAGCCCAGGAACGCGCTGGCGGCCGCCGCGAACAGGGCCAGGAACAGCAGGGTCAGCCGGAACGGCGTGGTGCGGAGAAGGCGCGGCAGACGCATGACGGATCTCGGCGGCGAACCGCCCTATCTCCTAGGGATCGAGCCGGTAGCCCGCGCCGCGCACGGTCTGCAGCATGGGGCGGTCGAAGCCCTTGTCGATCTTGCTGCGCAGGCGCGAGATATGCACGTCGATGACGTTGGTCTGCGGGTCGAAGTGGTATTCCCACACCTTCTCCAGCAGCATGGTGCGGGTCACCGACTGGCCGGCGTGGCGCATCATGAATTCCAGCAGCTGGAACTCGCGGGGCTGGAGATCGATCTCCTTGCCGGCGCGATGGACGGTGCGGTTGATCAGGTTCATTTCCAGCTCGCCCACCTTCAGGGTGGTGGCCACGGCGCCGGTCTCGCGACGACGCGACAGGGCTTCAACCCGGGCCATCAGCTCGGCAAAAGCGTAGGGCTTGACCAGATAGTCATCGGCGCCGGCCTTCAGGCCCACCACGCGGTCGCTGACCTCGCCCAAGGCTGACAGAAACAGCACCGGCGTATTGTCACCTTCGCGGCGGAGGGTCTCGACGACCTCGACACCATCCTTCTTGGGCATCATGCGATCGACGATCAGGACGTCGAAGCCGCCCTTGCCGGCTTCCTTCAGGCCCGCTTCGCCATCGGGCGCGTGGACGCAGTCATAGCCAGCCTCGGTGAGACCGTGGGCCATCGCGCCCGCCGCCTCGATATCGTCTTCGATGATCAGAATACGCATCAGCCAGTCCCTCATGCGCCCACGAACGGAAAACTGACGTTCTCCCGATTCGACCCTCGGACGCGATCCTTGGCGATGGATACCGGTTTTGGGACGGTCCGTCCCTTAAACCTTGGACAGACAAAAATCGTCCCGCCCGCACTGCCAGGCAGGCGTTGCAGGCGCAAAGGTCTTTCAGGGCGGCTTCGTTCAGGATGGGGCGATCGCGGTTGGCGACAATGACCAGACCCTTGCCGTTGATCCCGCCGCCCCCCGAGGCAAGGGGGCGAGCCGGACGCGATGGCGCTGGGCCACCGAGATTGCTACAGAGCGCCCTCGTCAAGGAGCCCCCGACACCATGGCCCGCAAACTCTCCGGCAAGGTTGTCGCCGACGTCACCGCCTTGGCCGACAAGGCCTGGTTCGACGCCAGGCCTGAGCGAGACTTCATGCTGCGCGATCCGGCACCGCTGGAGTTCAAGGATCCGCTGGGTGAAGCGGGCGAAGGCTTCAGCTGGCGGGTGCTGGTGGTTCGGCTGGATGGCGGCTCGCGCCTGCGCCTGCCGATCTCGCTGGCCTGGGACCTGCACAACGATCACGCCAAGGAGCAGCACCTGGCCGTGATCTTCGAACAGGTCGCGCCGGAACAGGCCAAGGTCCTGCGCGCGAAGGCCGTCGCCAAGACGGCGCGCGCCTAGTTGGCTGAGCCGCGCCTGCGCGCTGGCGCGTGCAAATCGATGGCCCGTAGAAAAGTCTCGCACCTGCCGTCATGCGCACCGGCCAAGCTTGATGAAATTTCGGCTCAGCCGTGCAAAATATTCCAGGCCGATTTTATTTTCCCAGAACTCCAAGACCGTTCCGAATTTTCTTCCATTTTACAGACGTTGCGCCCCCGATATTTTTCGAGTATGGTGTGCGTATTAAATGACGATTTGGTTCGATTGCTCTCCAACGCTTTATCTCAGGATCGAGCTTCGAGCCCATCACGATCCTCTCCGAAAATTTGATCACGCGGCTCACATTCGAGCCGCGCGGCCCTATTCACCTGAAAGGTGACCATCATGACGACCGGTACCGTGAAGTGGTTTAACTCCACCAAGGGCTTTGGCTTCATTCAACCTGACGACGGCGGCGCGGACGTGTTCGTGCACATCTCGGCGGTCGAGCGTTCGACCCTGGGTTCGCTGAACGAAGGCCAAAAGCTGTCCTACGAACTCGAGCGCGATCAGCGCAGCGGCAAGATGTCGGCCGGCCAGCTTCAAGCTGCCTAAGCCTAATCGGAGCGCGGGTTCGTCCCGCGCTCCAGCCTGGCTTCCTGACGATCAACCTCGAATGACACACGGGGTTCTCCCCCTTCACAATTCGAGGCCTCATGAACGAAACTCTGCGCACCAACTTCTCCACCAGACTCCAGACCGCCGCCGACGCCAAGAAGGCGCTGCTTGAGAAGTTCAAGCCCAAGCCCGCCGTCGTCGATCCGAACTTCGAGAGCCGCGAAGCCGTCAAGGCCGCCGAACTGAAGCAAGTTCGCGCTGATCGCGCCGAAGAACGCGCCGCCGCCCGCCAGGTCGTGGCCGACAAGATCCAGGCCGCCGAACAAGCCATCGCCGACAGCGCCGCCGCCGTTCTCAGCCTCAAGCGTGGCGCCACCAAGGAACGCAAGGCTCTGTCCAGCGCCGAGGCCAAGGCCAAGCGCGACAGCAAGTATGCCGCCCGAAAGGCTCGCAACTAGCTCACCGCGCAAAACAAGCATGATGAAGGCCGGGTCATTCCGGCCTTTTTACGATCAGTATTTGACAGCGTTGTCAGACCTGCGAACTTCTGTAGTGCGCCGCCACGGCCCCGGCCGGATGGACATCAAAGAGCTCCGCTTTGCAGGGGCCGCTACGGGAGACCAGGAATGTCGGCAATCGCCACAGGACCCAACCGCCGCGCTCTGCTGGCCGGGGTCACCGCCCTCGCCTTCGCCGGCGCGGCCCGCGCCTCGGTCGCGCCTCTTTCCCGGCACTCAGTCCTGATCAAGACGCTCATCGCCCAGATGACTCTGGACGAGAAGATTGGCCAGCTGAACCAGGCGCCCGGTGGACGGCAAAGGGCGTTGAACTCCAGGATCGATGCGGCCCAGCTGGACCTGGTGCGCAGAGGCGGCATCGGCTCATACCTTCATGTGGCCGGCGCGGACTTCCTGCGCGAGCTTCAGCGGGTGGCGGTCGAGGAAAGCCGGCTGAAGATCCCGCTGCTTTTCGGCATCGATGTGATCCACGGCTTCCGCACCATCTTCCCCGTGCCGCTGGGCATGGCCGCGACCTTCGACCCCGACATCGTCAAGGCCTGCTCGCGGGTGGCGGCCATCGAGACCTCGGTCAGCGGCCTGCACTGGACCTTCACCCCGATGGTCGACATCGCCCGCGACCCGCGCTGGGGCCGCATCGTCGAGGGCGCGGGCGAGGATCCCTATCTGGGCTCGCGCATGGCCGAGGCCCAGATCCTGGGTCTGCAGACCGACGACCAGTCCGGCAAGGACGCGATCCTGGCCTGCGCCAAGCACTTCGGGGCCTATGGCGCGGCCATCGGCGGCCGCGACTATGACAGCGCCGACCTCTCGGAGCGCACGCTGCAGGAAGTCTACATGCCGTCCTTCCACGCCTCGGCGCGGGCCGGCGCGGGCAGTTTCATGACCGCCTTCAACGACATCGCCGGCGTGCCCACCACCGCCAACCAAGCCCTGGTAAGCGGCCAGCTGCGCGACCAGTGGGGCTATCAGGGCCTGGTGGTCAGCGACTGGAACGCCATCCTGGAACTGATCAATCACGGTGTCGCCGAAACCCCGGCCCAGGCAGCCGCCCTGGCCCTCAAGGCCGGTGTCGACATGGACATGGCCAGCGGCGTCTATGCCGGCCATCTGAAGGAAGCGGTCGCCGCCGATCCCTCGCTGACGCCCTATCTGGACCAGGCCGTCGGCCGGGTGCTGGCGACCAAGGCGCGGCTGGGCCTGTTCGAGGACCCCTTCCGCTTCGGCGACGCGGGCCGGGAGAAGACCGAACTCAACTCTCCCGCCCACCGCGCCATCGCGGGCGAGGCGGCCCGCAAGGCGATCGTGCTGCTGAAAAACGAGGGCGGTCTGCTGCCCCTGTCACCGGCGGGCCAGCGCATCGCGGTGATTGGAGCCCTGGCCGACGACGCCTCCTCGGCCCTGGGCTCTTGGCGCGCACGGGGACAGGTCGGCGACGTGAAGACCCTGCTGACCGCCCTGCGCGAGCAGTCCGGCGCGACCCTCGACTACCAGCCCGGCGCCGCGCCGCGCGGGGACGACGCCTCGGGCATTCCCGCCGCCGTCGCGGCCGCAAAGGCCGCTGACGTCGTGCTGCTGGTGATCGGCGAGGACTATGACCATAGCGCCGAGGCTCGCAGCCGCTCTGAGATCACCCTGCCCGGCGTGCAGTCGCAACTGGCCCAGGCCGTGCTGGCGACCGGCAAGCCCGTCGTGGTGGTGCTGATGAACGGCCGCCCTCTCGCCCTGGCCGATATCCTGGGCAAGGCCGGCGCCGCGCTGGAAACCTGGTTCCTGGGTGTCGAAAGCGGCCCCGCCATCGTCGACATCCTGATGGGAAAGGTCTCACCTGCCGGCCGCCTGCCCGCTGGCCTGCCGCGCAACGCCGGGACCAGCCCGACCTTCTACGCCCATATGCCCTCGGGCCGCCCGGCCGATCCGGACCTGGCCAAGGACAGCGCCCGCTACCACGATGTGGCAATCGGACCGCTCTACCCGTTTGGCCACGGGCTGAGCTATGCCAGCTTCGCCTATGCGGACCTTGCCATCGACAAGCCCAGCATCGGGCCGGACCAGTCCGCCGCCATCAGTCTGTCGGTGACCAATACCGGCAAGATCGCCGCTGACGAGGTCGTGCAGCTCTACATGCGCGATCCGGTCGCCTCGGTCGCCCGGCCGGTCAAGGAGCTGCGCGGCTTTGTCCGCCTGACCCTGAAGCCCGGGGAGACTCGCAAGGTCACCTTCCATCTGCATGCCACGCAGACCGCCCTCTGGAAGACCGCCGACCAATGGCGCGTCGAGGCCGGGCGCATCGATGTGATGGTGGGCGCGTCCTCTGAAGACATCCGCCTGAAAGGAAGCTTCACCATCACCGGCTCGGCCGTCACATTGGAGCCCGCCGCGTCGCTGCTCACCCGGGTGTCGGTGAGATGATGGACGAGCCTGCGCTACCGTCGCTGATCGCCGCCGACGCTGCGCGGAAGACATCCAACCCCTGCGCGCAACACCTTTCCAGCTCGCCTCGGCTCAACCCCCGAATGAAAGCGGCTCGACCCGACTGTAAACCATTGTAAAATCCTTGCCTGGCCTAGCGCGACGCAAGGGCGAACAAGGTATTCCAAATGGGCGGACGATCATCTGGATCCCCCCCACCGGACAGACGGACGACCGCCGCGCGCCCCGCCTCGAGCGGGGCGCGCGAATTATTTCTCCACAAGTGAGCGCATGAAAGTCGCACTTCTCGACGACGACGAGAGTCACAATGCGCTGGTCGCCGGCTTGCTGGGACCGGCCGGGTACGACTGCGTCAGCTTTACCCATCCCGAGCGGCTGCTGACCGAATTGCGCCGCCAGACCTTCGATCTGCTGATCATCGACTGGAACATGCCCGATCTGTCCGGCATCGAGACCCTGCGCCGCCTCGACGAGATGCTGAGCACGCCGCCGCCCGTGCTGCTGCTGACCAGCCGTTCGATCGAGGCCGATCTAGTCGAGGGCCTGAACGCCGGCGCTGACGACTATATCGTCAAGCCGTTGCAGCCGCAGGTGCTGCTGGCGCGGGTCAACGCCCTGGCGCGTCGGGTCTATCGCCCCTCGACCACCCAGCAGGTCGAGCAGCACGGCCCCTATCGCATGGACCCCGGCGCCCACACGGCCAGTTGGGAGGACCATGTCGAGGCCCTGACGCCCAAGGAATTCCAGCTGGCGACGATCCTCTTCAACAACCTGGCCCGGCCCCTCTCGCGCGAGTATCTGCTGCGCCGGGTCTGGGGCCAGCGTCCGGATCTGGAGACCCGCACCCTGGATGCCCATGTCTCGCGATTGCGCTCAAAGCTGCAGCTTCGTCCCGCCAACGGCTTTCGCCTGACTACGGTTTATGGTTTCGGTTATCGTCTGGAGGCCTGTGACCCACAGGGCTGCCGTGAAGCGGACGCCGAAGCCGGAGCGACCCAAGCATGACGTCCAAGCGCGACCTAACTCTTCTCGCTGCCGGCCCCTTCGCATCCATCCTGGGCCTGACCACCGCTACTGCGGCTTTCGCAGCGCCGCCGATCGATACGCCCGTGGCCTATGTGATCAGGCCAGGCGACACCTTGATCGGTCTGGCGGCTGCGTATCTGAACAAGCCCGGCGACTATCTGGAGGTGCAACGCGCCAACCAGATCGCCCGGCCGCGCGCCCTCCGAATAGGCTCGACGCTGAAAATCGATCCAAGGTTGCTGAAGAGCACGCCCATCGACGCGCGGCTCAGCGCTGTGAGCGGTGCTGTGGATCTTGAGACCAACGGCGCCCGCGCCCCGGCCCGCGCCGGCATGGTGCTGGTCGAGGGCCAGCGCCTGATCACAGGCCCCGGCGGCTTCGCCACCTTCGAGATGGCCGATGACTCGCGCGTCACCCTGCCCTCGAACACCAGCCTGCGTATCGATCGCATGCGCCAGACCATTCTCAACAATGCGCCCCAGCGTGTCTTCCAGATGGACCGGGGCCGCGGGACGATCTCGGCCACGCCCAATCCCAATCCGAGCGGACGTTTCGAGGTGCGCACCCCGGTCTCGATCTCGGCGGTGCGCGGCACCGAGTTCCGCGTCGGCCAGGACCCGACGGGCGCCAAGGCCCAGACCGAGGTGTTGAAAGGCGCAGTCGGCGTCGACCTGGCCTCGGCCTCGACCGAAAGCCCCCCCGTGACCGCCGGTTTCGGGGTCAGTGCTACGCCGGCCGGCGTCAGCGCGCCGATCGCCCTGCTGCCCGCCCCCAAGCTGGGCGAAGGCGGGCAGCGCCAGGGCGACAAGATCGTCCGTTTCGCCGTCGAACCCGTGCAGGGCGCGGCGATCTATCGTCTGGCCCTGTCGCGCGACGCCGGCTTTGTCGAGGTCTTCGCCGAGGCCGACACGCAAGCCCCTGCCGCCGAGTTCGGCGAGATCGCCAACGGCACCTATTTCGTCCGCCTGACCGCTCTGGATACCGGCGGCCTTGAGGGGCTGCCCGCTGACTACAGCTTCGACCGCGATCTGGACGTGCTCGAGCCGGGCGCGCCGCCCAGCGCACAAGTCTCGGGCAAGCACCGAAACTTCCTGTTCCGCTGGAGCGCGGCGGGCGATGGCGTGCGTGTTTACCGGTTCCAGCTCTTCGCCGGCGCCGACGCGACCTCGCCGATCATCGACCAGCCGGGCCTGTCCGAACCGCAACTGACTCTCACTGATCTGCCGCCCGGAACCTATGGCTGGCGGGTCAGCGCGGTGCGCTTCAAGGGTGGGACTTTCGCCGAAAAAATCGGGCCGATGCAGACGCTGCAGATCGGTCGCTAGATCTTGAACTCGCCCGAAAGACGGCTTGACCAGGCGGCCGCGTCACCGCGCCGGCGCTTGCTGACCTGGCTGCTGGTGGCTGCCCTGACCAGCCTGACCCTGGCCGGCCTGACCGCCAGCCCGCTCACGACGCGCCTGGACAACATTCTCTACGACGCCCTGCAACGCGCCTCGGCGCGGCCAGTCGATCCCTCGATTCTGATCGTCGAGGTCGATGAAAGGAGCCTTCGGGACATGGGCGCCTGGCCGTGGTCACGCACCGCCCACGCCCGGATGATCGACCATCTCAGCCAGGCCGGCGCGCGGACCATCGTCTATGACGTGCTGTTCAGCCAACCGGCAGCCACGCCAGGCGATGACGTCGCCCTGGCCAATGCCATCGCGCTGTCGGGACGGGTCTATCTGCCGCAATTCGTCGAGCCCGGCCCGGGCGAAGGCGCGCCTCAGCAACTGGTTGGACCGCGTCCAGAGATCGCGCGCGGCGCAGCCGGTCTGGGCCTGGTGCATGTCAGGTTCGACGCCGACGGAGTCGTCAGGCGCATGGCGCCGTTCGAGGCCTTTGGGCCCGACCTGCGTCCGGACCTGATGACCGTGGTCCATCGGGCCACGCACGCGATCGACGCGCGCGACATCACGCGCGGCGCCGAGACCAGCCTGCTGATCCCCTTCGCTGGCGCTCCGGATCGCTTTCCACGCCTTTCGTTCTCCGACGTGCTGGCCGGCGATGTCCCGTCGGAACTGATCGCGGGTCGCACCGTCTTTGTCGGCATGACCGCGCCGGGTCTGGGCCCCGCCTTTCCGACCCCGGTGACGCCCGACGCGGCCAGCATGACCGGCGTCCAGCTTCAGGCCAGCATCCTTGACGGACTGCGCAGCGGCACCATGATCCGTCCCGCCGGCCTGGTCAGTCGCATCGCCTTCGCGCTCAGCCTGCTTTGGCTGTTGCTGGCGGGCCTGCTGGTGCTGCCGCCGCGCGCCAATCTGATGCTGGTGGTGGGCCTGTCGAGCCTGGCCCTGGCGCTGAGCTGCGCCTTCTTCTGGCGCCTCGACCTGTGGCTTTCGCCCGTAGCGACGATCATCGGTCTGGCGACCGTGTCGCTGGTCTGGGGCTGGGGACAGTTGGGCCGGGTCAGCGACCTGCTGGGCCGCGAGCTAAGCCGCCTTTTGCCCGTGACCCACACCCCGCCGGCCGAGGGCTTCGAGAGCGATCTCGTCGCCCGCCAGGCGCTCAGCCTGGGCGCGGCCATCAACCGGATCGAAGACCTGCGCCGTTTTTCGGCCGACGCCCTGTTCAGCCTCCCCGACGCCACGATCGTTCTGGACGTCCGACGGCGGGTCATCGCCGCCAACGCCGCCGCCCAGTCCCTGCTGCGCGGAACTCACCTGCCCCTGGCCGGCGCCTCGGTGGCCTCCCTGCTCAATGCCCTGGAGCCGCTAGGCCGCTCTTTCGACGAGTCGTGGCCGCCGGAGGCCGAGCGGATCGAGCCTGTCGACCTGCATCTCAGTGACGGACGCGCCTATCAGTCCCAGACCGTATTCCGGCGCGACGAGGCTGGCGAGAGCGCCGGCTGGATCGTGCGCCTGGCCGACATCACCACCCTCACGGCCGCGATGCGTCAACGCGAGCAGGCCCTGCAGTTGTTGACCCACGACATGCGCTCGCCCCAGACCTCGATCCTGGCTCTTCTGGCCACGACGCCCGACCTGCCTGAAGACGTGTCGGACCGGCTGGCGGCCTGCGCCCGCCGCACCCTGGCTCTGGCCGACGGCTTCGTGCAGCTGGCCCGCGCCGAGGTCACGCCGGTGGCCATGGAGCCGGTCGATCTTTGCGACGTGGCGGTGGAGGCCGTTGACGAGCTTTGGCCGCAATGCCGCCAACGCGACATCAAGATCCTGCAGGATGGCTGCGATACGCCGCTGATGGTTCTGGGCGACCGGGGCGTGCTGGCCCGCACCCTGGTCAACCTGCTGGGCAATGCGGTCAAGTACAGCCCCGAGGGCTCACAGATCAAGGTTTCGGCGCGCGCGACCCGCCAGGACGGCCGCGCCTTCGTCGATATCGCCATCAGCGACCAGGGGCCAGGCCTGTCGCCGGAAGAGGCGGCCATGGCGTTCCGGGCGTTCCAGCGGTTCGACCGGCCCGGTTTAGACGCGGCCGGCGGCGTCGGTCTGGGTCTGGCGTTCGTCGACGCCGCTGCTGCGCGTCATGGCGGCGGTGTGTTGTGCGCCAGCACGCCGGGCGCCGGCGCAACCTTTACCCTGCGCCTGCCGGAGTATCGCCCCGACTAGGGCGCCGGCGTGGTTAGCGCCTTGACCAGGCGATCGGCGGTGACTTCGGCGTCGGCGGCGTCGGCCCTCACGGTCGCCCAGGCGGCCGGCTTGCCGGTGGCGACATCCAGCACAACGGCAGTGGCCGTGTGGGCCGGACCGCGACGGTTCCAGAAGTGGCGCTTGGTCGGCGCGCTGCGCCAGGCGGTATCCTTGAACGAGGCCCCGGCCACGCCGGAGACCCCAACAACCGGCGCCGACACGCCAACGCCCACCTGCAACAGATAGGCCGGTGGCCGGCCGTCCGAGACGTCCGCGCCGCTGGCCGCCAGACGCTTGAGAACCCCGGCCTGAATCGCAGTGACCAGGGCCGCATCAGAGGACGCCGACTGACCGCTCAGCGGCGCCAGGCTCTGGCCGCGCAGGGCTGCGAGACTTCCCTCACGCACCACCGTGGGCGCCGTTGCACAACCGCTCAAGGCAAGAGCGCCCGTCAGGCTGAAGACCAAGATACGCATGGAACTCGCTCCCTCATCGCCGTCTCTCGGCGACACCCCGATCAGCGACGGAAACTAGCCATCTCGGAGGCTGAGGTCACCCGTTGATCGCGTCCATGTCGCGCTAGAGTGGCGCCGCCCAGTCAAGGAGCAGCACGAGCACCCAGAGAAACAGGGCCCATAGCGCCAGACTGGCCGTGATGGCGGCCGCGAACCGCAGCATCCAGCGTCTGGCAGGGTGCGGATCAGGGCCCAGACCCATGCGGCCGAGCCTATGTTGCATCCAGACCAACAGCTTCACCACACGCCCGAGCGCGCACGGCACAGGTCGCGCAGCACCCGGACAAGGTTCTGCGCCGGCCGATCGGGGAGGGCCACGCTCTGGATCTTGCTGTGACCGGACCGCGTGCGGCGGCCTGCTGCAACTCCCTTCATACCCCACCCCCGACCCATTTTGAGGCTGTTAGAAACCATGAGCAGAAATGCCACCAGAGGTTACGGTTCCATTTTTACAATCCGTTACAATGCCTTGCAGTGATCAGACCCGCTGGCCAGGCGGCCGCCCATGCGTGGCTGCAGGCGCAGGAGGGCCCGGGGTGACACCAGCGATGGGCCTGCGACCGGATGGTGCGGCGGGCGCTGGCCGATCTGGAAAGGCCCCGGCCTCCTACAGCGATCGCAGCCTTGCCGAGCAGTCCGCAGCCTCGCGCGGCGCGGCCGAACTGGTCCGCATCCAGTACAGGGAAGGTGGCGTCGATTTCCTGGTGCTTCCCAACGCCGAACGCACCCCGCTGGTCGCCGACGACGCCCTCTGCGTCGCCGGGATCAGCGTCAATACCGACGTCGTAGCCACCTACAAAGCGCGGGGCCGTGGCTGGAAGCCGGCATCCGCATAGAGGAAGAATGGCGACGATGACGGTAACGCTCCGTTCACCGCCGCGGGCGCCCAATGTCCGCGCGTCCATCCGTCGCAAGCGTTGCAGTGTTGTAGCGACAGAGCTGGGGGACTAGGTTCAAGGCTAGGTCGGGGGACCTTTTCCATGAGTATGTGTCGCTATGGCGTTTGACCTCTCGCACCCCGAAACTCTCGCCACGGCGGGGTCCGAAGATCCGCAGTTCTATCTGAACGCAGACGGCCGGACCGGCACGACGGTCAACGGCAAGCCCAGCCTGTCCGTCGAAACGGCGGGGCTGACCCTGGTGGGCTTTGCGCCCGGCTGGTCCTCGGCCCTCGGCGAACCCTACACCCTGACCTATGGCTTCCGCTCGACGGCGCCTGATGCCATGCCCGACGACACGGCCGGGTTCTCGCGGTTCAACGCCACTCAAATCCAGCAGGCAGAGTTCGCCCTGACCTCATGGTCGGATGTCGCCAACATCACGTTCATAAGGGTCGGCGCAGGCTCGACGGGAGAAACAGCCTATTCGAACCAGGCGTCCATGCTGTTCGGCAACTATTCCAGCGGTGTGGAGGGCGCGGTCGCCTTCGCCTATCTTCCGGGCAACCCGGCGATCACGGCGCGCTCTGGCGACGTCTGGATCAACAGCACCTATGGCTACAACACCGAGCCTACAGCCAACAACTATGGCGGCTCGGTCCTGGTCCATGAACTGGGCCACGCCATCGGTTTGGACCATCCCTCTGACTACGACGCGGTGGACGGGGCCAGCTTCACCTATTCTGCCAACGCCGAATACTATCAGGACTCTCGCCAGTATACGGTGATGAGCTATTTCAGCGAGAGCAACACCGGCGCAAGCTATGGCGGCCGATACGCGTCCGCCCCTCAGCTCGACGACATAGCGGCCGCGCAAGCGGAATACGGGGTCAACATGACCACCCGCACCGGCGACACGACCTACGGCTTCAATTCCAACGCCGGCCGATCCTGGTTCGAGGCCACCACAGCCTCCACCAAGGTGATCTTCGCCGTCTGGGACGCGGGCGGAAAGGACACCTTCGACTTCTCGGGCTATTCCAACACTCAGGTCATCGACCTTCGCCAGGGTCACTTCTCCGACGTCGGCGGTCTGGTCGGGAATGTCGCGGTGGCCATGGGCGCCACCATTGAGGACGCCCGCGGCGGTTCCGGCGTCGACACCCTAACCGGCAACGCCTCGGCCAACTGGCTGCGCGGCGAAGCGGGCAACGACACGCTCAACGGTCTGGCCGGCGACGATCGCTTGGACGGCAACGACGGCAATGACACGATCACGGGCGGCGATGGCTTTGACCAGATCAACGGCAATATCGGCGCCGACTACGGCTATGGCGGCGCTGGGACCGACTGGGTTGTCGGCGGCCAAAACAACGATCAGCTGTTCGGCGACGCCGGTGATGACATCGTCTACGGCAACCTCGGCAACGACGTCTGCTACGGCGGCGTGGGGAATGACATCGTCCGCGGCGGCCAGGGTGACGATGTCCTGTCAGGCGACGAGGGCAATGACTGGCTGGCCGGCGACCGCGGCGCCGACAACATCACCGGCGGGGCCGGGGCGGATATCTTCTACAGCTTTTCCGGCGCCGGCTCTGACCTGATCACCGACTTCAGCCGCGCCCAGGGTGACCGTATCCAGCTGGATGCCGGTCAGACCTACAGCCTCTATCAGAGCGGGGCCAACGCCATCATCGACCTCGGCGGCGGCGACCAGATCATCCTTTCCGGGGTCAACATCTCGGCCCTGACCGGTGACTGGCTGATCGGCGGCTAGAACAATTCCTGATCCGACTGGATCGGAAAATGTTCTAGTCTTTTGTTTGACGCATTTTCTGACGACGAACCGGCGTCCACTTCGTCGGAAAATGCTCTAGTACGGCGCGTCGCCGACGATGGTCACGCGCTCGACGATCCGCTCCTGCGGCCAGTAGTCGAGGATGGCGTAGTGCTGGGTGGCGCGGTTGTCCCAGAAGACGATCGCGTTCGGCGTCCAGCGGAAGCGCACCTGATATTCCGGCGTCTTCACACGATCCAGCAACTCGGCCAGCAGAGTCCTGGCCTCGTCCTCGGGTAGGCCGAGGATGCGGGTCGTGAAGACCTTGTTGACGAACAGATGCTTGTCGCCCGTCTCCGGATGGGTGCGGATCACGGGGTGAACCATCAGCGGATAGGCAGCGCGCAACTCGTCGCGCTTAGCCTGATCGACGCGATAGCCATAGCTCTGGATGATGTCGTGCTCGGCGGTCAGGTCAGCCAGCTTGTCCTTCAGGGCCTGGGGCAGGTCGCGGTAGATGGCGGCCGTATCGGCAAACAGGGTATCACCGCCCAGAGGTGGCATGTCGCGCATCCGCAGCACCCCGCCCATCGAGGGCGCCGCGCGGAAGGTGACGTCGGTGTGCCACTTGTTGGCCACGCGAACCAGCGGCACGATCTCCTCGCGCAGCTTCATGCCGTCGGCGGCCTCGATGTGCAGGATTTCGGGAAAGCCCGGCACGTGGCTGGTGACCGGATGGCCCTCCAAATCGCCGAAATAGCGGCCGAACCGGACATGGTCGGCGTGGCTGATATCCTGGTCGCGGAAGAACACCACCTTGTGACGCAGCAGGGCAGTCCGGATCGCCGCCACGACCTCGGGCGTCAGCGGTTCACGCAGATCCAGTCCGGAAATCTCGGCGCCCAGCACGGTGCTGACGGGGGTGACGGTCAGACCCGCATAGTCTGGGGTATCGACGGCGGCGATAGGCGCGTGAGCGTTCATGGCGTCCTCCCATTGGGCGCTGCCCGTCCGCGCGAGCAGCCTTGGTGGCCCTACCCTATGCGTGGAGGTTTCAGGCTCAACGGAGTTTTTCTCCCATGCCTGTCAGAGGCGCGGAACCAACCCGTCGATGAAGTCTGGGCTGGATCGCGTTGCAGCCTCTATGGTCGGGCCGCTAAGTTGGGCTTTATCGTCCCGCTCACGACCCGTCAGCGGCCAGCGGAACCTCAGCATGACCCGCGTCTTTGTAAGCGCCTCGGCCGCCGAACCCTTCGCCGCCGCGCCGCTGTCGCGACAGCTGGAGCCGCTGCTTTCCGCGACGTTCGAGGGCGGCTTCATCCCGGGCGTCAACACGTTCGATTGGAGCAGCCTAGGACCAGACGCCCGCATGGCCGGCCCCTTCATGTCGCCCGCCTGGCGGCCGATCTTGGCGGCGGGACGGTTCGAGCGCCTGCCGACGACCTACCACGGCTTCGCCCGGCGCGTGGCGGCGGCGCGCTACGCGGCCGGGCTCTTCATGGTCACGCCGCCAGACGCCAATGGCCTCTGCTCGTTCGGCCCAACCATCGATTTCCCCCCGACGGCTCTGGAGCGATGCGCGATCAGGATCGGGGTGATCAACCCGTCCCTGCCCCGGCTGCCGGGATCGCCGACCGTGCCCGTCAGCGTCTTCGACGAGCTCATCGAACTCGACACCCCGCTGGTGGAATATGCCGTCCGGGCGCCGGGGACCGTCGAGACGCTGATCATTGAGCATGTCGTCGCACTGATCCCCAACGGCGCGACCCTGCAAGCCGGCATCGGCCGACTGGGCGACGCGCTTTGGGTGGGGCTCACCGGCAAGGAGGGCCTGGCGCTGCACAGCGGCATGATCTGCGATCCGGTCGCTGCGCTGATCCGCCAGGGTGTCTTTGCACAGGTGACGACGGGCAGCCTGCTGGGATCGCGCGCCTTCTACGCCGAGGCCGCTGATCTCCCGGGCGTCGTCATGGCCCCGGCCCTGGAGACGCATGACGTCGCCCGCCTCGCCCGGATCCCGACCTTCGTCGCCGTCAATTCCGCCATCGAGGTCGATCTGCTGGGCCAGGTGAACGCCGAATGGGTGGATGGCGAAGCGATCTCGGGTCCCGGCGGCCTGCCCGACTTCATCGGCGGCGCGCGTCGATCACCCGGCGGACTGCCGATCATCGCCCTGGGCTCTACGGCCAAACGCGGCGCGATCAGTCGGATCGTTCCACGCCTGGATGTTCCGCCGACCCTGCCCGCCTCCGAGGTCGGGATCGTGGTGACCGAACATGGCGCGGTCGATCTGCGAGCGCTGCAGGGCGAGGCGCGCGCCATGGCCTTGATCGAGATCGCTGCGCCTGACCATCGGGCTGCCTTGCGTCAGGCGTGGCGACGCGGCGTCTGACTACAGGTCCAGCACGAAGGCGCCGTCGTCGTCCGCAGGGTCTGTCGCAACCTGGACTGCCGAACGCCTGGCGCCATGCAGGTCTGTGTCGGACAGATCCGTATCGCCCAGATCGGCGTCGCGAAGATCGGCATAGCGCAAACTGGCCTTGGCCAGTTGGGTAGGCTTTTCGCGATCGACCTTGAAGGGCAGAGCGCTCAGCAGCGCCCCGCGCAGATTGGCCTGTTTGAGGTTCGCGCCCAGAAGACTGGCGCCGCGCAGGTCGGCTTCGCGCAGGATGGCGCCGCGCAGATCGGCGCCGTCCAGCAGCGCCCCCTGCAGCGAAATCCGGCGCAAATCCATTCCGGCCAGACACGCATTTCTGGCGCTGACCGCCGTCAGGAAGGCGCCCGCCATGTCGGCTATGGGTCGCAGGTCCTCGCCGTCCAGCACGGCGGGTTCGCCTGACTTGCCGCCGCTGGTCACCCACTCGCGGTGCGCCGCCAGCTTGACGAAAATGAGGGCGGCGCGTGCGGCGGCCTCCACGCCCGGATCACACAGGCAGCGGTCCATGACCGCGCCCATCGTCCGGGCCTGGGCCAGATCCACGCGTGTCAGGACCGCATCGGTAAAGTCGGCGCTTTCCAGATTGGCGCCGCGCACGTCGACATCGTCGATCACCGCCCCGCGCAGACTGGCGTTCTTGAGATTGGCGCCGACCAGCTTGGCGCCACGCATCGAGCATTCCGAAAAGTCCGCCGCCGCTGCGGATACGTCGTCCAGGCGGGAGCGGTCGAGCACCGCGCCCGAGACATTGGCCCCGTCCAGCTGACCGGCCGAGACCTTGTGGCGAATGAGGGCGAACTTGGTGTCCTCATCGGAGATGGCGATCCGGCCCGCCCGCAGATCGGCCTGGGTCATGTTGGCGTGCGAGAGATTGGCGCCCTTCAGGCGCGCCCCTCGCATGTCGGCCTGCACCAGCGAAGCGCCGACAAAGCTGCTGGCTTGCAGATCCGCGCCGAACAGGCAGGCCCGAGCCAGCCGCGCTCGATCGAACTTGCAGCGGACCAGGGTGCTGCCGGTCAGATCCGCGTCGGCCAGATCACGCCCCGAGAGATCAATGTCCTCCATGATCGCGAAGCGCAGCACCAGTCGCCGACCGCCCGGCTTTCGCGCAACGAACCACTCATGTGCGGCGACCATCAGATGGGCCTCACGCTGGTTGACGCGAATGCGCTCGGGGTTTTTCGCGGGCTTCAGGGCCACAGGTCCGGAATCTCCCGAGCGGCGAAGGCCGATCTCGTCTGACCCTCAGGGTTAAGCTCAAACCCTTTATTTTCGGTCGACCGCAGGCATGTCCGCGGATCGGCGAAGGTTACGCGAAATCAACTGGCGCGGCGCCCGCTCAAACTGAGAACATGGCTTCATGATTCTCGAAGGAAAAACTCAACCCCAGAAGAAGCGCCGCCAGCCGATCGGCGCGCGGATCAAGTCGCGTCGCAAGGCTCTGGGCCTGACCCTGCAGGAACTGGCCGATCGATCGGGCCTGTCCAAGCCCTTCCTGTCACAGGCCGAGCGCGACCTGACCACGCCGTCGCTGATGTCGATGCTCGGCCTGGCCAAGGGTCTCCAGGTCGAGGTCTCCTATTTCATGGAAATCCCGCAGGCCCAGGACATGGTGCGCCGCGCCGACGAGCCGGCCGAAATCGCCGTGGACTCGCCGGTGGCCTATTTCGACCTCTCCTCAGCCCTCCCAGATCGCAAGCTGGACGCGGTTCTGATGCGCATTCCGCCCGGCCACTGCTTTCCGGTCGACACCCGCAATGGCGAGCACTTCCGCTATGTTCTGGAGGGCGAACTCTATGCCCGGGCGGGCGAGATCCACACCGTACTCAGGGCCGGCGACAGCATGCACTTCGACGCCCGCGCGCCTCACACGGTGGAGAACCGCACCGACCGCGAGGCGGTTTTGCTTTATGTCGGCACGCCCAGCGTTCTGCAGCGGGGCGCGCCGGCAGAGCCCGCCTAGTCTATGCCAGGGTCCATGTCGCCGATCGGCATCCCGGGCGGCGTTTCGGGCTTCAGCTTGGTTTCGCCCAGCACCCGTGTCAGTTCGTCGTCGTCCTTCAGCAGGGCCGCCAGACGCAGGTTCAGGGCGCGGTCGGAGGCATCACTGCCCGGCGCGGCCTTTAGCCGGGCGGCCAGATCAACAAGCTTCTGATCGATCTCTGAGGCGGCCTGGGGCGAGCGTTTTACGTCACGCGCCGCAGCGGCCAGATTCAGCACCGTGCGCCACCGTACCCGCCGGGCGACCTCGGCCTGACGCCCCGAGGCCGGTGCAAAGACCGTCGTCAACAGCGTGTCGACGACCTCGCCAACGCCGGGCTGGGCGGGATCGCGGCGATGCTGGTCGACCAGGCGCGCCAGGCGGTCGGGCGCGAGCAGCGGGTCAAGCGTCACGCCAGCCGCCACATCAGCGGCCACCAGCGGGTCGAACACCGGGCCGCCCATACCAGCAAACACCTCGATGACATGCTGGCGGTCGGTCTCGCCCGATTGCCCGCCCGACAGCAGCGGGAGCAGCTTTTCGGGCGTGTCCAGCTCGGCCGGCGCCAGGGTCGCCATCAGGGCGGCCAGGGCCGCGCGCTGCTTCTCGGGCGCCACCAGCGGCGCGATCTGGCCCGCGTCGCCCTTGACGGCATAGCTAAACTCGACCCCCGCCACCTGCTTGACCGTGGCCTCGACCTGGTAGCGATGCAGCAGATAGATCGGCACGTACTTGCGCTTGAGGGTCTCGACCGTTTCGCCGGTCTTCAGAGCGCTCAGACCAAACTGGTCGATCGCCACCCGCCGCACGGCGATCATCCGCCAAAGCTCGGCGACCGAGTCCGCGCCATCATCCCACAGCGCGCCCCATGGCTGGCCGGAATTGGGGCCGCGCGCGTCGCTGTCGGTGATGTAGCGGAGCTTTGTGGCCGCAGCCTTGGCCGCCAGAGCCGGCTTCGGCGCCTCGCCATACAGCCAGTCGACCGTGAACATGTCCCACGCGCCGACGCCGACGCCATAGGCGTCGGACAGGTCGATTTTGCCGTCCGTAACCTTCACGCGCGGCGCGGGATAATCCATCACCGAGGCCCGATCCTGGGTCGAGGCGGCGAAATTGTGGGCGAACCCGATCGAGTGGCCGACCTCGTGGGCCGACAACTGACGCAGCCGGGCCAGCGAGACCTGGATCGGATCATTGGCTCCCCCCTTGCCGTTCTGGTCGGCGCCGACCAGGCCTTCGAAGATCAGCATATCCTGGCGCACCCGCAGCGCGCCCAGGATCACCGAGCCCTTGAGGATCTCCCCGGTGCGCGGATCGGAAACCGACTGGCCCATCGACCAGCCCCGGGTGGCGCGGTCGACCCAGTTGATGACGCTGTAACGGACGTCCAGCGGATCCACGCCCTCGGGCAGGACCTCGACGCGATAGGCGTCCTTGAAGCCCGCCGCCTCGAAGGCCTTGGCCCACCAGGCCGCGCCCTCGACCAGGGCGGTGCGGATCGGCTCCGGCGCGGCGCGGTCGACATAAAAAATGATCGGCTTCTTGACGGTCGAGACCGCCGCTGTCGGGTCGGTCTTTTCAAGACGGAACCGGCGCGCCCAGCGGCCGACGATGTCGTCGCCCAGCGGCACGGCATAGTCGAGGCCGACGACGCCCCAGGTCCCCGTGCGCGGATCGAAGGCGCGCGGCACGAAGCCCGGCTCGGGCAACTTCACCAGCGAGTGGCGGACGATCAGGGTGATCTGCTTGGCGTCGGGAGCGATGTTGCGCGTCTCGGGACCGGGCGTGTCGGAAGCAAAGGTCTGGCGAGCCTCGAACTCGATGTTCTCGGGGAACACCTTCACGGCCGACGGGTCGGCGATCGACAGGTCGGAGACCAGCTTGAAGCCGTTCTCCCCGGCCTGCTTCAGCGCGTCGGCGGCGCCGATCACGTCGCGGGTCAGGAAGCTGGAGATATCCACGAGGATCCGGCCGTCCGGCGTCTCGCTGACCACGTCTCCGGCCCAGACCGTCGAGACGGCGAAGGACTCGCGGGCCGCGATCTGTTCGGCGGCGGGCGCGCCGGCGGCGGTAAACTTGGGGTTCTCGTACTCGGCGATGACCTTCTTGCCGATGCGACGGAAGACCAGGACCTGGGTGTCCCCCAGAGCGGCGCGGTCCAGGCCCACCGGGGCCGAGCCAAGACCGGTCTTCAGCGCCGCCACATAGAGGAACCGACCGCTGACGCCATCGGCGTCAGCCTTGGGCAGGGACAGCAGGATGCGGCCCTTGGCCTTGTCGATGTGAACCGGCAGCAGGCCGTCCTGGCGCGTGGTTCCCGCCAGGGCGGCGTCGGAAGCGGGCGGCTTGTCCTTGGGCGCGGCCAGGACCGGCGTCGCCGCGGACAGAAGCAAGACCGCCGCGAGCGCGGCGCGGCTGACGGATCCGAACATAAAAGACGCCCCCAAAATGAACTGACCGGTCGCGCGAGCGAGTCCCGCGCCACTTCCGGCGGGCGCGACCCTCTCATCGGCCTTGGTCAAACGCCAGTGGGTCCGACGATTTTAGACACCCACCGCAGGCGTTCGGTCTGGATAGAGGCGCGGCGGCTATTGGGTGTCGGCCCGACGCGCCCGCATCGCGCGCTGACCATCGACATTCATGAAATAGCTGCCGACCGACGCCTTGCGGATCTCGACCTTGGAGCCCTTCTTAGGATCCTTGGTCAAGGACTGGTCGTCGACCTGCTTCCACACGGCGCCGTCGGCCAGCACGACCGTCCAGCGGCCGTCACCGCCCCGGCGCGCACTGGCCACTTCGCCGATCACCCGGTCGACCTCGGTCTTCTCTTCGCTTCGGTCGAGGATGGCCAGGGCTGAGAGATCCAGGCCAAAGGCTTGGCGGCGCGCGGCGCGGGCCTCCTGACGATCGACGATGATCACCTCGCCGGTCTTCTCAGCCTTGTTCACCTGACCGACGGCAGCGTCATAGCAGGCCAGTCGCTCGGCGTCGGTGGTGATGGCGCGGCAGTCAAAGAGGGCCTTGAGCACCGCTGGGGTGGCAGATTTGGGCGCGTCGGCGGCGGTCGCGACGAGCGGAACCGCCAGGGCCGCGACAGCGACAAGCTTGATCCAGAGTTTCATGCGATCCCACGATTCGAACTACGGCGTTGAAAGTGTCGATAGAGCGCCCTGCGAAAGGGCGCGGGCGTTTCAGGTCGTCTTCGTCGGCTCCCGCACCAACCAGCCGGTCAGGGACAGACGCTTGGCGGCGGCATAGGACGCCACCGGCGCCACCGAATGGACGCGGGGCACACGAAACAGAGTGAGGACGTTGAAGCCCGGCGTGAAGCCCCGCTCGATCTGACCGTCAGCGTCGTGGAACAGCAACTGCCCGCCCCAGTCCGGTCTCCAGTCACGCGTGAATCCCAGAGTAAAGGCGGCCAGGCGATCGTCGCGCTGATGGCTGTCGTCATGCAGGGTCAGGAAATCGCCCGGCCGATAGTTGGAGGCCTGGGCGCGGACGCCCCCAACAGGGTCGCCGCCGATCACGGCCTGGCCGAAGTCCAGAAAGGCCCGGCTCTGCAGGAACTCGGTGGCCCGGTGAATGGGCGCGGTCGGGTCGCGGGCGTACTCGTCCTGCAGGGCATAGGACAGGTGAATGAAGGAGAACCCCCTGGAGGCGCGCTTCAGAGCGCCTTGCAGGAACTGTCGAACCTGGGCCTCGCCGAACTTCTGGATGACCTGGGGACTGATCACCAGGGTTTCGGACGTCTCGTCGGGCGCCACCACATTCCAGGTCAGACCGGCCATGATCCCGGCGGTGGCTTCTGCGTCGCCAGGATCCAGAAAGACCGGGATCTGGACGACTCCGTCCCGTTGATAGACAGCGGCGAACGGCGCGGGATCGAGCGCTGGATTGATCCGGATCACAGAAGGATTCGTCATGGAACGCAGCGGCGCAAAGCAGATCTCCAGCGCCGGAATGGGCCTTCGGAGCCATTTCGTAACAGATCGTCATTCGGCGGTTCAACCCGCGATAGCCCGGCGGGATGATCAAAAAGTTTGATCGAACAGTCGTAGCAATCGATAGAACTGCCCCATTCCAAGCGCCCGATCGGCCCCTAACTCAAAGTTGGCCGAGATTCTCCATCAGCAAACGCTGTCAGACCTTAACGCAAAAAATCGTGAGTTCTCTAGAACCGTCCACGCTGTCGATCAAAAAAACCCGTCAAATCGCGGCGAATGTGTCGGAATATTGACATATTTTCAGCATTTCCAACTCGCAATATTGTGAATAGCAACAAGTATACTATTCCCCATTTCATCATGGTTTAGGCAGAAATTCGGGCAGGACGCCCAATAGCAGCAATCGCATGCGTCACTTTTGCTACACAGCCGACTAATTGTTGCCGCGCCATATCGTGAAAGATTGACCGAAGTTCGCCAACCGTCACTCTCCTGCCTTAACTCGCACCGGCAGCGGTGCGGTTGGGGGCGTCATGACTTGGATCAAACCGAGACGGCGCAATTAAAAATATGTGGAGGTTTGATGTTTAACGCTTTGTCCACCCGGAAACGCCTGCTGGCGACCACCGTGCTGTGCGGCGCGATTGCGCCCATGGCCGTCGCCATGCCTGCTTTCGCCCAGACCGCGCCCGCCGCTGCGGAAGCCGTGCAGGTCGAAGAGATCGTCGTCACCGGTTCGCGCATTGCGCGTCCTGACCTGGTTTCGTCCAGCCCCGTCGCCACGGTCGGCGAGAAGGAGCTCGAGCAATCGGGCGTCGTCAACACCGAGAACCTGCTCAACACCCTGCCGCAAGCCGTCCCCGGCATCACCTCGACGGTGAACAACGGCAGCAACGGCACCGCCACGGTCAACCTGCGCGGCCTCGGCTCCAACCGCACCCTGGTGCTGGTGGATGGCAAGCGCCAGACCCCGACCACCCAGGCCGGCAGCGTCGACCTCAACCTGATCCCGCCGGCGCTGATCAAGCGCATCGAAGTGGTGTCGGGCGGCGGTTCGGCCGTTTACGGCTCGGACGCCGTGGCCGGCGTCGTCAACTTCATCCTGAAGAACGACTTCGAAGGCATGGAAGTCTCGGCCGGCTATCAGGCCACCGATGACGGCGAAGCCCCCATCTATTCGGGCGACGTGACCTTCGGCGCCAACTTTGCCGATCGCAAGGGCAATGTCGTCCTGAGCCTCGGCTACAACAAGCGTGAAGCCCTGACCCAGGGCGAGCGCGGCGGCATGCTGGGCTTCGCCTGGGGCGACAACGCCACGCGTACCGGCCTGGTGCCGTCGGGTTCGGGCTCCATGGAGCCGGGCCGCGTCGACCCGTTTGTCGCCACCAAGTTCATCACCCTGCCGGGCGTCGCCAACCTCGCCGCCAATTCGGCCTTCTTCCTGCCCGATGGCGGCGTGCGCCTCTACAATGCGACGAACGACACCTACAACTTCGCCCCGGTCAACTACGTCCAGACCCCGCAAGAGCGTTTCTCGGTCACCTCGCTGGCCAGCTATGAGATCAAGCCGGGCCTGACAGCCTATGCCAAGGGCAACTTCGTCAATTCGAAGGTCGTCACCCAGCTGGCCCCGACGCCGGTCGGCAACCGGATCTTCCGCTTCAGCCTCGACAACAACCCCTTCCTGACCGCGGCCGCCAAGACCGCCCTGAACAGCATCGGTTCGTCGACCGCCTACAGCATTCCGGCCAGCAGCCCTTGGGCCACCGGCACCTATACGGACATCGACACCGACGGCGACGGCCTGTTCGACACCGTCACCGGCTCGTTCAACAAGCGTCTCAGCGACGTTGGCCCGCGCGTCGCGGCCTTCAACTTCACCGGCTTCCAGATCCAGCTGGGCCTGAAGGGCGATATCGAAGCCATCAATGGCGGCTTCGACAGCTACTTCCAGTATGGCAACTCGCACGGCAGCAACACTCTGCTGGGTGACACCAGCCTGGTCCGCATCCAGCAGGGCCTGCTGCTGAACGCCGCCGGCACCGCCTGCGCCGATCCGTCGGGCGGTTGCGTTCCGGTCAACATCTTCGGCCAGGGCACGATGTCGGCGGCTGCCGCCAACTTCATCAAGACCCGTATCAACTCGTCGCAGGATTACGAGCAACTGTACGCCGGCTTCACCTTCAACGGTGATACGGCCAACATGTTCTCGCTGCCGGCTGGCCCGATCGGCTTCGCCGTCGGCGGTGAATATCGCGCTGAGGATTTCGCCTTCAACCCCAGCCAGGATCTGGCCACGGGTAACCTGACGGGCTTCAACGCCAGCCCGGCCGTCGCCGGTCGCTTCGACGTCTATGAAGCCTATGCCGAAGTGCTGGTGCCGATCCTGAAGGACCTGCCCTTCGTCAAGTCGCTGGACCTGGAACTGGCCGGCCGCGTGTCGGACTACACCACCCAGTCGGACCCGGTTGAAACCTACAAGGTGGCCGGCACCTGGAAGCCCTTCGACGACCTGATGCTGCGCGCATCGTACAACAAGGCGATCCGCGCTCCGTCGGTCGGCGAACTGTACGCTCCGCAAAGCAACGGCTTCCCGACCTCGACGGACAACTGCTCGGCCCGCGCCGCGCCGAACGCCGCCACGCGTCAGGCCTGTATCAACTCGGGTGTCTCGGCCAGCGCTGTTGGCGTGATCAACGCCAACCAGCAGACCCAGACCCTGTCGGGCGGCAACCCGAACCTGCGTCCGGAAGAAGGCAAGACCATCACCTACGGTTTCGCCTACACCCCGTCGTGGCTGCCGAACTTCTCGATCACGGGTGACTACTTCTCGATCGAGATCACGGACGCCATCGCCAACTTCGGCGGCAGCGCTTCGAACGTCATGAACGTCTGCTACGGCACGCTGGTTAACGGCAACCCGAGCTCGCCGTACTGCCAGGCTATCAACCGCCTTCCCAACGGCTCGATCGACTATATCTCGCTGACGGCTCAAAACGTCGCGACGGTGAAGACCGAAGGCTTCGATGTCGGCATCACCTACCGCACCACCCTGGAAGACCTCGGTCTGCCGGATTGGGGTTCGCTGTCGATCCGCTCGCTCTACACCAACACCTGGGAATCGACGACGACGCCGGACGAGATCTCGACGCCGATCAAGTGCGCCGACAAGTTCGGCACGCGTTGCGGCAATCCGACCCCGCGCCACAAGCTGCGGACGGCTGCGAACTGGAAGATGAACCAGTTCGGCCTGAACCTGGTGTGGAACCACCTGGACGACGTGAACGACGACGCTCCGGCCACCAAGTACACGGTCGAGCGTATCGGCGCGAAGAACTACTGGGACCTGTCGGGCGACTGGGAAGTCAACGACAACATCGCCTTCACCGGCGGCGTCAAGAACCTGACCCAGGAAGCCTATCCGATCCTGGGCGGCAACGCCTCGCCTTCGAACAGTGGCTATCCGGCCACCTACGACGTGCTGGGCCGGACGTTCTTCCTGAACGCCCGTCTGCGCTACTAAGACCTGACCTGGCCGGGCGTTTCGACGCCCGGCCAGGAAAGCGCTGGAGAAGCAAGACCAAGCCCGTTCCGGTTCGTCCGGGGCGGGCTTTTTCTTGCGTGCACGCCGAGAAGCGACAAAGTCGCCCTCCATGAACGGCGCAGACGGCGGTTTCGCAGTCGCGCTTCGTCAGACATCATGAAACCGGCGTGGTTCGCCGCCTGTTCTGGATGGGAAGCCCTTTCGATGACGCGATGCAAAGCGATGGCCGGCGCGGCCCTGGCGCTGGTGATGACCCTGAGCGGCCCGGCCGTCGCCCTGGGCCAGATCACGCCACCGGAAAAGGCCTTCGCCCAGCCGGTCGGCAGCGACTATTTCCTGGCCGACCACACCGCTTATGAGGCCTATCTGAAGACCCTGGCCGGTCAGTCGGATCGCATGAAGCTGGTCGATATCGGCAAGACCGAAGAAGGCCGCACCCAGTGGATGGCGATCGTCTCGTCGCCCTCCAATCTGGCCAGGCTGGACCACTACCAGACCATCGCTCGCCGCCTGGCCAAGGCGCAGGGCGTCAATCGCGACGAGGCCGTGAAACTGGCCGCCGAGGGCAAGGCCGTCGTCTGGATCGACGCGGGCATGCACGCCAACGAGACCGTGACCTCGCAGGGTCAGATCCAGGTCCTGCACAAGATGCTGACCCAGACCGATCCGGAGACGATACGTCTGCTGGACGACGTCATCGTTCTGTTCGCCCACGACAATCCGGACGGCATGGAGCTGATCTCCGACTGGTACATGCGCCAGGAAGACCCGAAGAAGCGGGAGTTCGGTTCGATCCCGCGCCTGTACCAGAAGTATATCGGCCACGATAACAACCGCGACAGCTTCATGGCGCAGATGGCCGAGACGACCAACGTCAACCGCCAGCTGTTCCGCGAATGGTTCCCGCAGATCGTCTACAACCAGCATCAGACCGCGCCCAACGGCATGGTGGTGTTCGTGCCGCCGTTCCGCGACCCGGCCAACTACAATTACGACCCTCTGGTCATGACCACCCTGCAGGAGGTGGGCATGGCCATGCACAGCCGTCTGGTGGCCGAGGACAAGCCCGGCTCCAGCGCCCGCAGCGCCGCCCCCTACTCCACCTGGCACAACGGGATGGAGCGCTCGATCGCCTATTTCCACAATTCAGTAGGGCTGCTGACCGAGATCACCGGCGGGCCCACGCCCATGCCGCTGAATCTGGTGCCCGACGCCCAGCTGCCCAGCAATGACCGGCCCATGCCCGCCCCGCCGCAGACGTGGCATCTGCAGCAAACCCTGGACTACCAGTGGAGCCTGAACCGCGCGGTGCTGGACTACGCTTCGCGCAACCGCGAAAGGCTACTGTTCAACATCTGGAAGATGGGCGCTAACGGCATCGCCAAGGGCAGCCAGGACAGCTGGACGCTCAGCCCCAACAAGATCGACGCCCTGAAAGACGCGGCCAAGGACAAGCCGTTCGAGGGGCGCGGCGGATCGGTGGATCCGACGCTCTACAAGACCGTACTGCAGGCCCCAGAAAAGCGCGATCCACGCGGCTTTATCCTGCCCGCAGACCAGGCCGACCTGCCCACCGTGGTCGCGTTTCTGAACGCCCTGATCAAGGCCGGCGTCGATGTCGAACAGGCCGACAAGGCCTTCACCGTGGCGGGCAAGACCTATCCGGCAGGCTCCTATGTGGTGAAGACCGCCCAAGCCTATCGCCCGCACGTGATGGATATGTTCGAGCCGCAGGATCACCCGCACGACACCGAATATCCCGGCGGCCCGCCCAAGGCGCCTTATGACGTCACCGGCTACACTCTGGCCTACCAGATGGGGGTGAAGTTTGACCGCATCCTCGACGGCTTCGAGGCGCCGACCACGCGCGTGCCCGACCTGATCACCGTCAAGCCTGGCGCGATCCGGGGCTCGGGCAAGGCCGGCTGGCTGATCAGCCATGAGACCAACAACAGCTTCACCCTGACCAACCGCCTGCTGAAGGCCGGGGCCAGCGTCCAGTGGCTGAAGGATGGCGGCAAGGCCGGCAAGACCAGCTTTGGCCCCGGCGCGATCTGGGTGCCCGCCTCGCCCACCGCTCAAGCCGTGCTGGTCGCCAGCGTCAAGGACCTGGGGATCGACGCCTGGGCGGTCGGCTCCAAGCCCGCCAGCGCCGCACTGCCGCTCAAGCCTGTGCGGGTCGGTCTGGTCGACGTCTATGGCGGCTCGATGCCGTCGGGCTGGAACCGCTGGATGTTCGAGAAGTTCGAGGCGCCGTTCACGGTGGTCTATCCGCAGCGCCTGGACGCCGGCGACCTGAACAAGGACTTCGATGTCCTGGTCTTCGCCGACGGCGTGTTCCCGGCGCCCGCTGGGGGGCCATTCCGCGCCGGTCGCGGCGGGCCTCAGCCCAGGGCCGAGGACATCCCCGAAGAGTACCGCGCCTGGCTGGGCCAAGTGACCGACGCCAAGACCTTGCCGCAGGTCGAGGCCTTCGCCAGGGCCGGCGGCACGGTCGTAGCCATCGGCGCCTCGACGCGCCTGGCCACGGCCCTGGGCGCACCGGTCGATGTGGCCACCGCCCGAATGGAGAACGGCGAGCTCAAGCCCTTGCCCAACAAGGACCTCTATATTCCGGGCTCGGTGCTGCGCGCCCGGGTCGATAATCGCCAGCCCCTGGCCTATGGCCTGCCCGATCAGGTCGACGTGTTCTTCGACCGCAGCCCGACCTTCACCCTGAAGTCGGACGCGACGGGCGTATCGAGGGTCTCGTGGTTCGAAAGCGATACGCCGCTACGTAGCGGCTGGGCCGTCGGCCAGGAAAGGTTGAAGGGATCCACGGCGATTCTCGACGTTGATGTGGGCCGAGGCAAGCTGTTCGCCATGGGCCCCGAGATCACCCAGCGGGCGCAGTCCTACGGAACCTTCAAGTTCCTGTTCAACGGCCTGCTCTATGGCCCGGCGATCGCCGCCACGCGCTAGTGACCAGAGGCAGGCGGCGTCCGGCGCCGCCTGCCTCTTTCCCCGTGTTGCAATCCCGCTGCCGATTGATGCGCGGCGGTTACAAATCGGCGATGCGGCGGCCTTGTTCGCGACACCACCGTCCGTGACACCGGCTTGCCGCCCAGCTTGACCGAGGCGACCGCCAGATCGTCCAAAATCGCCCATGAGCCAAGCCGTTCAGATCACCCAGCCCGCCATCGTTCTGCTGGTCGAGGACGATGACGATCTGCGACGCGAAATGGCCGGCTATCTGCAAACGCAGGGCTATGAGGTCCGGCAAGCCGCCAGCGCGGCTCAGGCCCGTGAGCTTCTCGAACAGCAGTCGGTCGATGTGGCGGTGCTGGACGTCAACCTGCCGGGCGAGGACGGCCTCTCGCTTTGCCGTCGCCTGGCCGTCGAGGGCGGGCCCGCCATCCTGATGCTCAGCGCTCTGGGCGATCCCGTGGACCGCATCCTGGGCCTGGAAATCGGGGCCGATGACTATGTGGTCAAGCCGATCCCGCCGCGCGAACTGCTGGCCCGGGTCAAGGCCCTGATGCGTCGCCGATCCGCCGGCGCGCAGACCACCAAACGGTCGACCTATGCCTTCGCCGGCTTTCGCCTGGACCTGGCGGCCCGTCAGCTGACCGCGCCCAACGGCATGCTGCTGCTGCTCACCCGGGGCGAGCTGTCCATCCTGGCGACCCTGCTGGAAAACGCCCGGTCGGTGGTGACCCGCGAAGCGCTGCTGGGCGTCATCAAGGGCGAAGAGCCCGAGGTCGTCGGCCGCGGCGTCGACCTGCATATCAGCCGCCTGCGCCGCAAGATCGAGGCCCAGACCGACCACGAGATCATCAAGACGCATCGGGGCGTCGGCTATGTGCTGGACGCCATGGTGGTGCAGCAATGACGGTTCCGTTCAAGCTTCGCTGGCCCAGCCCCCCCCTGGCCGTGCAGATCGTGGCGCTGCTGCTGGCCGGGATCGTCGTCGCCCAGCTGGTCACCCTGGTCCTGACCCTGCTCCTGCCTCCGGCTCCGCCGGCGCAGCACAGCCTGGCCGACATCGCGGCCGGCCTGCGTGGCGCGCCTGTCGCGACCCAGGGCGCCAAGCCGCTGCTGCGCGCCAGCGACAGCCAGCCGCCCAGTCTGCAAAGTCCCGGATGGTTCGTGCCGGAGTCCGCTCAAGCCGACCTGGCCCGGATGATGAACGTCGATCCGGACGATGTGCGGCTGCTGTTCTACGCCCCCCTGCCCTTCGCCGGTCCCCCGACCCGGACCCTGACCAACGTCGAGCGCGCCAAGCCGCCCGCCGCGCGATCCGGATTGGCCGACGCCCTGCGGTCGGCCATCGCACCCCGCGCCGCCGCACAGACCGCATCGCCGCCGCCCTTCGCTGCGCCGCCGCCCGGTTTCCTCGCCCGCCCGGCGGGCGGCGCCGCAACTGCAACCGGCTTTCCCGCCGGAGCCATGCGCGGGCCAGCGGCCCTGCGTCTTGGCGACAGGATCCCTGGCCCTTCTCGGCCAATGGGCCAGCCACCGGCAGCCTGGGCGTCGCGCTTTCCCCCCGCCTCCGCAGGCGGGGCTCGCCAACGTCCGTTTGTGATGGGCGGTCCGATGGAAACCCCGCCGGCCCGTCCAAGGATGGTCATGCCGATGGCCGGACTGGCTCGCCCGTCCATGCCAGGCCTGATCGGTCCGGTGCGGTCGCCCCGCGAAGGCTTTGTCGCAGCGGCGCCCATCCTGTTCAATGTGTCCTCGGTCTCCGCCCCGGCGCCCAGCGACCCCGCGCCGGCCACACGGCCTTCGGTTCGCCCCATCACCAGCGAAACCATCGCCGCGCCAGCGCCCATAACCGCACAATCTGCGCCACCGACTGAGGTCACGATCACCCGCGCGCCTCTGGTCGCCATGGCCGTCACCGCAGCGGCCCAAGCCACGCCGCCCAAGCCCGATCCCGGACGCCCAATCGCGCCCCCCGAGCCGCGCGGTCTCTTCGGCCTCGCCCCGGCGCCCTATGTCGAGGGCGACTTCATCGCCGCCTATCGCGTCGCACCCGATCGCTGGGTGACGTTGCGCACCCAGCCCGAGACCTTCCCCAACAGCTGGCAGAAGCGGTTGATGCTGTGGTTCGCCCTGTCGTTTGCGATCGTCGCGCCGCTGGGCTGGATCTTCGCCCGCCGCCTGGCCGCGCCGCTGACCGACTTCGCCCGCGCCGCCGAGCGCCTGGGTCGCGAGCCAACCGCCGATGTCGCCACCCTGAGCGGCCCGGCCGAGGTGGGTCAGGCCGCCCGCGCCTTCAACCTGATGCAGGGGCGACTGCGGCGCTATGTCGAGGACCGCACCGGCATGATCGGCGCCATCTCGCACGACCTGCGCACACCCCTGGCCCGCCTTCGCTTCCGTATCGAGCGCGCCTCGCCGTCCCTGCGTCGGGAGATGGCCCGGGATCTGGATCAGATGGAGGCAATGATCACCTCGGTCCTGACCTTCATGCGCGACAACGCCGAAGCCGGCGTGCGCCAGCGGGTTGATCTGCGTTCCATCCTCGAATGCGCCGTCGACGACGCCGAAGTTGTCGGGGCGCAGGTCAGCCTGGAACCGGGTGCGCCGGCCGAGGTGGAGGTCGATGTGCTGAGCGTGCAGCGGGTCTTCGCCAACCTGATCGACAACGCCATCAAGTATGGCGATGAGGCCCAGGTGCGACTGTTCGCCGAACGCAACGAAATCGTCGCCGAGATCACCGACCGGGGACCCGGTCTGGTCGACAGCGATCTCGACCGTGCATTTCTGCCCTTCTATCGCAGCGCCGAGGCGCGCAACTCAACGCGGCAGGGCGTGGGTCTTGGCCTGTCGACCTCGCGCTCGACCATCCGGGCCCACGGCGGCGACATCCGCTTGCGCCGGGGTCAGACGGGCCTGGTGGCCCAGGTCCGTCTGCCGATGGCGGGAAAGCCCTAAGCGCTGCGCTTGAACGGTGCCGCCGGGCAATGCTGGGCCAGGAACTCGCCATGGCTGGGCAGGGCTGCGACCTGCGCCTTGAGGATCGGAGCCGACTGGTCCAGCGTCTGCTGGATCACCGAATAGGGCGCAGCGTCGACCAGTTGCTGATAGCGGTCAGGGCGGATGCCCATGCCTTCCATGATCGACTGCCAGCTGGGCGCGCGGAACATGTCGTCGACACCGTCGCGCAGGACGGCGCTGGACTTGAACAGCTCCATCCGCTCGCGCAGGCTCTCGGGCAGGGTGACCTTCTGATAGTCGCGCCAGAACGGCGTGTCGTCCCGCTTCGTCGTGCAATAGTGCAGCACGATGAAGTCGCGGATCTCTTCATAGTCCATCGTCATGCGGCGGTTGTATTCGGCCGCCAGGCGGGGATCGAAAGCCTTGTCCGGGAAATAGCGCAGCAGGAAATCCATGCCGCGGTAGATCAGGTGCAGGGCGGTGGATTCCAGCGGTTCGATGAAACCGCCAGCCAGGCCGATGGCCACGACATTGTTGCGGAACAGGCGCTTTCGCATGCCGGTCTTGAACGGAATGATGTTGGGGCCCAACAGCACATCGCCCTCGATCTGGCTCATCAGGGTGGCGGTGGCCTCGTCCTCGCTGATGTACTGGCTGCAGAACACATAGCCATTGCCCGCCCGATGCTGCAGCGGGATACGCCAGCGCCAGCCGGCGTCCTGCGCCTGGGCCAGGGTATAGGGATGCGGATCCTTGACGTTCTCGGTCTGGGCGACGACCGCGCGATCGCACATCAGCACGTCCGACCAGTCCCGATAGTCCTCATCCAGGGTCTTGCCGATCAGCAGCGCCCGGAAACCCGAGCAGTCGATGAAGATGTCGCCTGAAACCTCGCTGCCGTTCTTCATGATCACCTTCTCGACGAAGCCGTCAGGACGGGAGACCACATCGGTGACGATGCCCTCGGTGCGCTTGACGCCCCGGGTCTCGGCAAAGTCGCGCAGGTACTGGGCCACCAGCTTGGCGTCGATATGAAGAGCGTAGCTGGCGCCGCTGAGCAGGGTCTTCTGGGCGCGGAAGGGCGGGATGAACTTCCACTGGTCGGCCATCACCGTGGCCGGGGCGAAATCCTGCAGGTTCGAGGGATGGCCGTTGGCCTTGGCTCGAAGCCAGCACTGATAGAACTCGTGCCGGCCGATGGGGCCGCCGATCTGGCCGAAGGGGTGATAATAGGTCTCGCCCTTGTTGCGCCAGTTCTCGAAGCGGATGGCCAGCTTGAAGCTGGCCTGAGTCTTCTGGATGAAGTCCTGCTCGTCGATCCCCAGGCTGCGGATCAACTGCAGGAACGGCGGGATGGTCGATTCCCCTACGCCAATCGTGCCGATCTCTTCGGACTCGATCAGTTCCACCTCGACGCCCGTCTTGTGGAAGTAGTGGCTGGCCATGGCCGCGCAAATCCAGCCGGCGCTGCCGCCGCCGACGATCACGACCTTGCGGATCCCATTCTGATTGGCGTCCTGCATGTCCGTCCCTACTCGTTTCTTGTCTCTTACTGCGCGGCCATAGGCGCCGGTCGCGCGTAGTTTTCCAGGAAGTCGCCGTGCCTGGGCGCGGCGTCGACGGCGGCCTTCACGGCCTTGCGCATCTCGGCCATGCCGCGCCGCAGCGACTCGACGTCCAGGCCGTCAAGGCTGGGATCCCAGGTCTTGGGCAGGATATCGAAGCCCGTATAGATCGCCAGCCAACTGGCCGGCTGGAACATCTCCCAGCGATAGCGGATGAAGTGGCCGCGCTCGCGGAACAGTTCGATCTTGTGCCGGAGGGTGTCTGGAACAACCACGGCCTGACAGTCGCGCCAGAACGCCGTGTCGTCTCTTTGATTGGCCTTGTAGTGCAGGATGATGAAGTCGCGCACGCGCTCCATCTCCAGCTTCGACATGTCATTGAACTCGTCGATCACGCCCTGATTGAAGGTCCGGTCCGGGAAGAGCTGCTTGATCTTCTCGATGCCGGTCTCAATCAGGGCGATGCTCGTGCTCTCCAGCGGCTCGAGGAATCCCGCCGCCAGGCCCAGGGCGACGCAGTTCTTGTTCCAGGTCTTGAGGCGGCGGCCCGGGGTGAAACGGATCTGACGCGGCTCGTGCAGCAGCGGATCAGGCACGGCGGCCTTGAGCTCAATCATCGCCTCGTCGTCGCTGATGTGGCGGCTGGAATAGACGTAGCCATTGCCATAGCGGTGCTGCAGCGGGATGCGCCAGCGCCAGCCGGCACTGTGGGCCGTGACGTCGGTATAGGGCGGCGGCTCTCCAGTGCCTTCGCTTTGCACGGCCAGGGCGCGGTCGCACAGCAGCCACGGGCTCCAGTCCTCGTAGCCGGTGTGCAGGGCCTCCTCGATCAGCAGGCCGCGGAAGCCGGAACAGTCGATGAAGAGTTCGCCCTCGACAGTCGAGCCATTGTCGAGATCGACCGAGGCGATGAAGCCGTCCTCAGGCCGCAGGTTGACCTGGGTGATCTTCGCGTCGATGCGCTGAACCCCGGCGGCTTCGGCGACCTTTCGCATCAGGCCCGCAAACAGACTGGCGTCGAAATGCAGGGCCCAGTCGAAGACCGACAGGGTGGACGGCGGGTTGCGCGACGGCTGGGTAAACTTGCCGCCCTTGGCCAGCGCGGCGCCCAGGGAGTATTCGCCGATCCCGGCGGTCTCGCCCAGCGCCTTTAGCCGCAGCCAGTAATTGTGGAAGGGCACGCCCCGCAGGTCCTGACCAAACAGGCCAAACGGGTGGATGAACGACGAGCCAGGTTTCAGCCAGTCGTTGAAGCGGATACCCAGCTTGCAGGTGGCGCCTGTGGCCCGCATCACGTCCAGGTCGCTCAGACCCAGGTTCTGGTAGAAGTTGCGGATGGTCGGGATGGTGGCTTCGCCGACCCCGACGGTTCCGATCTCGGAACTCTCGATCAGGGTGATCTTCAGCGGCGAGCCCTGGAAATGACGTTGCAGACTAGCCGCCGCCATCCAGCCGGCCGTGCCACCGCCAACAATGACGACGCTGCGAAGACGGTTGTCAGTCATGGGCTGGTCCAAAACGCCCTCCCAAAGCGCGTTCAGATGGGTCCGGCGGAGGTCTAGGCTATCGCCTGGCATCCGCCTCGGACAGGTCCGCCTCCAAAAAAGAGCCGCCGTGACAGGGGAGTCACGGCGGCTGCAGGAGGTGAGCCTAAAAGTTACCAGCGCGCCCGAAGGCCGATGGTGTAGCGGGGTTCGAACTCGTTCTGCTTGATGTATTGAGTCTTACCCGCCGCAAACTTGGCGTAGTAATCCTCGATTTCGCCAGTGACGTTCGAGCCATTGAAGTAAACCGTAACATTGTCGCGAACATTGTAGCTGACATTCACATCAACATAGCCCGCGCTGTCTTGATAGATCGGGATGTTGTTGCTCATCACCTCTTGCAGACGGTCGGTGCGGTAGTTGTAGGCGACGCGCGCCTGCAGCTTTTCGTCCTGATACCAGCCCACCAGGTTGAACTGGTGCTTAGAGTTGTCGACGAAGGGAAGCTTCTTGCCGTCCAGACCCGTCCGCGATTCCTTGCTGGGCGAGTTAGTATAGTTGGTGTCCACGCCGAAGTTCGACAGGAACCCAGCGTCGGGCATCAGGTCGCTCATCGCCAGCTTGGCGCCAACTTCCAGACCCTTGACCTCGCCGCCGTCACCCTGGATCGGCAGGGTGACGTTAACGGTGCGACGGATCACGCCGTCCTGATCGGGGAAGCGGCCAGTGGTGGTGCCGCCGGTAACGAAGCTGTCGATCTTCAGCTTGAAGGCCGAGATGTTCAGCATCGAGGCGCGCCCGAAATAGTACTCGATGGCGCCATCGAAGTTCTGCGAACGCCAGGGATCCAGGTTCGGGTTGCCGTCGGCGTTGGCGCTGGTGACGCAACGGACGTTCGGCAAGGCCGCACCGCAGTCGGAAGTGTTGATCTTCAGACCGCCGCCATAGCTGCCCAGGTCGAGGGGCTGCATGGTCTTGGAGTAGGCGGCGCGGATCTTGAAGTGCTCACCCAGGTCGTAGGTCAGGTTCACCGACGGCAGCCAGTCGGTGTATTTGCGCTTGGTGACATTGTCGCCCGCGTCGGCGTTGGTGTCGCCGTAGTTGCGGGTGTCGCCGGTGAGGTTCTGCTTCACCGTCAGTTCGGTCTCGATGACACGCAGGCCGACATTGCCCGACAGGCCGCCCATTTCGAAGTTGGCGGCGCCGAAGGCGCTCTGCTCGCTGAGCGTCACGTCGTAGGTCTGGCCGGGGATCTGAACACGAATGGCGCCGCCGAAGACCTTCTTGTGGAAGGCTTCCGCATCGTCGAAGTCGCGCGGATCGATCGCCCAGAAGCCCGGGATGCCGGCAGTCACGCCACCCAGGTCATCGACCCAGACGGTGTTGTTGTAGGTGTCCAGGCGCGTCGGGGCGTTGACCGTGTAGCCTTGGAACACCTGCAGGCCGGTGACCGGATCGGGCACAAACTCGCCCGCCTGGCACTGGTTCTGGCTCATGACGACGTCGATGGCCTTCCACTGGGCCTCGCAGCCACCGGCCGGAACCGGCAGACCATTGGCCTGAACCGCGCCGGGCGAGCCGCCGTAGAAGCCCGAGAACAGGTGGAACTGCTCGACCTCGACAGAACGCTTGCTCTGGCGAACACCGGCGTCGACCTTGGTGATCAAGCCCAGGAACTTGTCGTCGAACTCATAGTGACCATCGGCGCGGAACACGTTCATGTCCGACGCGACCTCGTTGTTGCCCTCCGAAGAGAAGGCCCCGATCGCATAGCTGTCCTTGTTGGCCATGTAGTCTTTGAGGGTCTTGCCCGCGCCCAGACCACCGGCCAACGGACGGTCGAAGCCCGACCACACGGCCTTGTCGCCGCTGATGTTGTAGTGCAGCTGCGGGTTGGCGCCGTAGCCCTGCGGGTTCGGATCCAGATAGCAACCGCCCGCGCTGCCAACGACAGCGTTCGTGCGGCGCGAGGCCGGGAACTTGTCGCAGGCGGCCTTGGGATAGAAGGTCCCGCGGGTGCGGTCGGCGGCGTCGCGGAAGAGGTTGAAGCGACCATCGCCATAGCGCCAGTTGCTCAGGTCGCCCTGAGCCTGACCGTTCATGCTCAGACGATCGCCGTCGGCGCGAATGGCGCGCGCTTCAAAGGTGAAGGGGCCGTCGTTGTCGTAGTTCAGTTCGAGGTTGTAGTTCTTGGTCTTGGACTTGGTCGTGCGGTTGACGGTGAAGGAGTTCACCCACCAAGCATTGATGTCGTACTCGTCGACAGCCAGCCAGTTGCCGATGCCGACCGGAGTCGACGCCGTCGGCTTGGTCCAAGCGCCGAAAGCGCCGCCGTCCCAGCGGTTGGAGATGTTGAGGCCGACAGCGCGGTTGTACTCTTCAAGCTCGGCGTAGAAGCCCTCCGCGATCAGAGTGAAACCTTCGCCCAGATCGGCCTCGAAGGCCACATTGACGCCCAGGCGGTCACGCTCGACCACGCGGTTGAAACTCTCGAAGCCGTGGGGCGAGATGTAGCTGTTGGGGAAGTTGCCGCCCCAGTCATTGTTGCCCGACAGGCCGACGGTGCCCGAATAGTTGTTGCCCAGGTTCGACTTGCTCTTGGCGGCCGAGACCATCAGGCCGACGCGGTCGTTGCGCCAGTTGAGGACGCCATTGACCAGGTAGTCGTTTTCCTTGGTGCGCTCGCCGCGCTGGGCTTCCGCGCCGCCGGCGAAGGTCAGGCCTTCAGGCAGCTGGAACGGACGGCGGGTGCGCAAGTCGATGGTGCCCGAGATGCCTGACAGGACGTTCTTCGGATCGGTCGACTTGTAGACCAGCACCTGATTCATCAGCTGCGAGGGCACGTCCAGCAGGTCCGGCTGGGCGTTGCCCATGTTTCCGGCGCTGAGATACTGCTCGCCATTCAACAGGGTGATGACCTGCTTCAGGCCGCGGATGTTGACGGTCTTGCCTTCGCCGGCGTCGCGCTGGATCTGGATGCCCGAGATGCGCTGCAGCGAGTCGGCGATGGTGACGTCGGGCAGCTTGCCGATGTCTTCGGCCGAGATGGCGTCGACGATCGAAGCTTGCGTGCGCTTGACGTCGACCGACTTGATCTGAGATCCGCGAACCCCGGTGACGACCACTTCTTCAACCGTGGTGTCGGCCGCAGCGGTCTGGGCGAATGCGCCGGTGGTCAGAGCCGCCTGCGAGGCGCCGGCCAGCAAGGCCACCGCCAGACCGCGCGTAAGCACGGCTTTCCTATGTTGATTAGTCAAATTCCTCGCTCCCCAACTAAACGTTTTTATGATCGTTCGCTCCGTTCCTGGGCGCGCCGTCTACGCGACGCACTCCAGAACCGATTGAGCGCCTTTAGGCCCGGGGAACCGCTTGTCCGCGATGTCCGCTCTTGACGGCGACCCCCAGCGCCCGGGCTGTCGATTCCGGCCCAACACCGTTATCGGTTAAGCCCAACATCCTCAAATGTCCCGGCCAAGTCAACAAGAATGTCAACGTTGTCATTCCTGCCGCGCAAGGCCTTTGGCCGCTTCAGGAGAGATTGGGCAAACAGGGCTTCACCTGAAAAATTGCCGCGTCACCCGGCCATTCATCGCAACTATGCGCAGAAAGTCGCCAATTTCGACCGCATAGCGACGCCTCCGGCCCCTTTTGGCGCGCCATTGGTAACGCTCCCACGATTCAGCGATGGGGGCGGCTTCAACGTCAAATCCGCTCATGGAGCACGCTCTTAGGGTCGGAAATGTCGCGAGTTCGTGTCCCTTAAATGTCCTGTTAAATGACCTTGTTTGACCAAAATTTGTCCTGATGCATGACAAGCCAGACACCGTCAGCTATGACCTGCATGACGCGCCGCCTTGCCCTCGCCACCTTCACCGTGGTGGAGTCCGGACAGTAAGAACGCGCAACCGGGTGTAGAAACGCAATGGCGACGATCCACGATGTGGCCGAACGGGCGGAGGTCTCGCCCAAGACGGTCTCTCGCGTCCTCAACGATCATGAGAGCGTCAGCGCCAAGACGCGCGACCGCGTTCGCATGGCCATGCAAGACCTCGGTTACCAGCCCAGCGCGGTCGCTCGCAGCTTGCGATCGAACAACTCATCCTCGGTGGGGGTGCTGATGGGCGACCCCAGCGGCGGCTACCACACCAAGATGCACCATGCCCTGCTGCTGGCCTGTGTCGAAACCGGACGCCACCTGACGGTCGACCTGTTCGACGGCCCGGTCGCCGGCTGGCAGGACCGCATACGCGCCTTCGTCGCCGATGGCGGGGTGCGCGAGATGATCCTGCTACCGCCCGAATGCGATTTTGGTCCGCTGAAGGAGCTTATGCGCGAGCTTGAGGTCCGCTGTGTGCTGATCTCGCCGACCAGCCCCGATCCTTTCTTTCCCGCCATCTCGATGGACGACCGCGCCGCCGCCCGCGAGGTGGTCGAGCACCTGTTCAGCCAGGGCCACACCCGGATCGGCCACATCTCGGGCCATCCCGACCACGCCGCCAGCACCCATCGCCGCAACGGCTTCTTCGAGGCCTATGCCGCCCGAGGCCTTCCGCGTCCCGCGCCGGAGCTGATCGCCGACGGCGAGTTCACCTTCAAGACCGGCGCGGAGGCGGCCAGGGTGCTGCTGGACATCGACGAGCCGCCGACCGCGATCTTCGCCGCCAATGACGACATGGCCGCCGCCACCTGCATGGAGGCCCAGCGTCGCGGACTACGCATTCCAGACGATCTCTCGGTGGTCGGCTTCGACGATGCGCCGATCGCCGCCGTGATCTGGCCGACCCTGACCACCATTCGCCAGCCCTTTGAACAGATGGCGCTACGAGCCCTGCAGACCTTCCGCGCGTGGAACGCCAACGAGCTCGCCGGCAAGGCCGCCGCGCCGTTCCTGGCCCAGCACAGCCTGATCGTCCGCGAATCGACGGGCCCCGCCCGTAGCGGCGGGCCGCCGAAGCGAAAGACCTGACCCCTTCGCCGCCGAGCCGATAACGGCCGGTGGCCCAGACAAACGAGTACGGAGGAAACATGAACCGGCAGACATTCCAGGGCCTGGCCCTGGCGCTGATGATCGGCGCGTCCGCGACGGCGCTGAACGCCCAGGCCCAGACGGCGACTCCGGCGAGCACCGCCGCCCAGCCCTGGCTGAACTCCAAGCTTGATCCCGACGCCCGGGCCGACCTGGTCGTCAAGGCCATGACCCAGGACGAGAAACTGACCCTGGTGTTCGGCTATTTCGGCGCCGACATGAAGCCCAAGTACACGCGCATCGAAGGCTCCCTGCCCGGCTCGGCCGGTTACGTGAAGGGCATCCCGCGCCTGGGCATCCCCGAGCAGTGGGAGACCGACGCCGGCATCGGCGTCGCAACCCAGGGCAGCGCCAAGGAATTCCGCGAACGCACCGCCCTGCCCTCGGGTATGGCCACGACCGCCACCTGGAACCCCGACCTGGCCTTCAAGGGCGGCGCGATGATCGGGTCCGAGGCCCGCAATTCCGGCTTCAACGTCATGCTGGCCGGCGGCGTCAATCTGGTTCGCGAGCCCCGCAACGGCCGCAACTTCGAATATGGCGGCGAGGATCCGCTGCTGGCCGGCACGATGGTGGCCGCCCAGATCAAGGGCATCCAGTCCAACCACATCGTCTCGACGATCAAGCACTACGCCCTGAACAATCAGGAGACCGGCCGCTTCGTCCTCAGCGCCACGATCGACGAGACCTCGGCCCGGATGTCGGACCTGCTGGCCTTCCAGTTCGCCATCGAGCAGTCCGACCCGCAGTCGGTGATGTGCGCCTATAACCGCGTCAACAGCGTCTATGCCTGCGAGAGCGACTGGCTGCTCAACACGGTCCTGAAGAAGGACTGGGGCTACAAGGGCTATGTGATGAGCGACTGGGGCGCGGTGCATTCCGGCGCCAAGGCGGTCAATGCGGGCCTCGACCAGCAGTCGGCCGGCGACGCCTTCGACAAGCAGAACTTCCTGGGCTCGGTGCTCAAGGCCGACCTGGCCAGCGGCGCCGTCAGCGGCGCGCGGCTGGACGACATGGCCCGCCGCATCACCCGCGCCCTGTTCGCCAGCGGCGCGGTCGATCACCCGGTCAAGATCGCGCCCATCGACCTGAAGGCCAACGGTCTGGTCAGCCAGGCCGATGCCGAGGAAGGCATGGTCCTGCTGAAGAACCAGGATGGCCTGCTGCCCCTGGCCAAGACCGCGAAAACCATCGCCGTGATCGGCGCCCATGCCGATGTCGGGGTGCTGTCGGGCGGCGGCTCCTCGCAGGTCTATCCGGCCGGCGGTCGCGCCGTGCAGGGCCTCTTGCCCGCCACCTGGCCGGGCCCGGTGATCTATTACCCGTCCTCGCCGCTGAAGGCGCTGCAGGCCCGCTTCCCGAACGCCAAGGTCACCTTCGCCGACGGCAAGGACCCGGCCGCCGCCGCCAAGCTGGCCGCCGCCAGCGATCTGGCCATCGTCTTCGCCGACCAGTGGACCACCGAGTCGGAAGACGTCTGGACCCTGAACCTGCCCAACAACCAGGACGCCACCATCGCCGCCGTCGCCAGGGCCAATGCCAAGACGGTGGTCGTGCTGGAGACCGGCGGCCCCGTGGTCATGCCCTGGCTGAACGAGGTCAGCGCCGTGCTGCAGGCCTGGTTCCCGGGCACCAATGGCGGCGAAGCCATCGCCCGCGTCCTGACCGGCGAGGTCGACGCCTCGGGCCGCCTGCCCGTGACCTTCCCCCGGGACGTCACCCAACTGCCCCGTCCCAAGCTGGACGGCGATCCCAAGACGCCCGACGTCCTGTTCGACGTCGACTACTCGATCGAAGGCGCGGCGGTCGGTTACAAGTGGTTCGACCTCAAGAAGCACGAGCCGCTGTTCCCGTTCGGCTATGGCCTGTCCTACACCCAGTTCGCCTATTCGAACCTCAAGGCGTCTGACGCCAACGGTGTCCTGACCGTCAGCTTCGACGTCAGGAATGTCGGCGCGCGGACCGGCAAGGACGTGCCGCAGGTCTATGTCGCGCCCAAGGCCGGCGCCAATGGGGCGTCCTGGGAAGCGCCCCAGCGCCTGGGCGGCTTCAGGAAGGTCGAGCTCGCGCCCGGCGCCAGCACCTCGGTGACGGTGACGGTCGACCCCCGCCTGCTGTCGACCTGGGACAGCAAGGCCAACGGCTGGTCGATCGCGGCGGGCGACTATGCGGTCTCGGTCGGGGCCTCCTCGCGCGCCCAGTCGCTGACCTCGACCGTATCGCTTAAGGCCCAGGCCCTGCCGGTCTCGCCGCTGACGAAGTAGGCGGCGTCACTTGCCCCCTACGGGTCGCTTCGCGACCGTCTTCCCCCGGAGGGGGAAGATGAACCGCGCCGACCTCATCTTCCCCCTCCGGGGGAAGACGGCTGCGCAGCAGCCCGTAGGGGGCAAGTCTGGCGGACACGGCTTCTCAGCCTCACGCGGCATGAGCCACTGAGTTCGTCGGGGAGGCGCGAAGCGGCCGGGGCGAACCCGGATGACCGTGATGTTGTTTGTGCGTTTCGGCTCGACCTGTCCGCTTCGCAGAAGCTGTTCTTGCGTGAGGATCGGGCCAAGCGAGCGTCTTTCAGCTCTGATACCCAAGAGCCCCCGTACGGGCGCGCATCCCGTCAATCGGCTAACCGTCTCGACGCCGACGATGCGCGATAGGCGGGTTTACGATCCCTCGCCCTCTTCGACCCGCGTTCACCCGGCCGACAAGCCACTCAGCGTTTGGTCCGTCCTTCTGAGACAGCCCGCACACCTCGACCCGCCTTCCAGGGCGTCGCGGCCCCGCTCAGCTCCATCCCCATCGCCGCTTTGGGCCGGTACCAGGCGCCCTCCCCCTGCGACGGGGACAGCTCAAGAATACGGGAGGATTGAGCTCCGAGGATTGGCGCGATCGATTATTTTATAGTGCGTTGATTGGGTTGAAGTTTGTTCCAGAAAGAACGGGGATTGAGCGCGGTCTATCCCCACAAGTCCTCCCCCTGAAGGGGGAGGTGTCGGCCCCTTCGGGCCGACGGAGGGGGAAGTAGCTGCTGACTCATTGCGGTCTTTCCCCACCGGCCTCCGGCCTCCTCCCCCTTCAGGGGGAGGACTTGGGAGCCCGCCTTCGCGTCGAAGGTCGCCATCCCTAAATCTCACGGCGCGGCGATGGCCGGGGCCTTCAGAACGTCCCCTGCGACATATTAGCCATGGCCTTGCCCTGAGGGCCGACCCACATCAAAGCTGAGTTATCGATAGGTCCCCACCGTCGGTACCCGCTGGCCGGGGATGCTTTCATATCCCCGGCCGGCTCCCCTCCCCGACATCAGATCTGACGCCGCCGACAACCGGCCCGGCGCGCGAGTCGTAGCTCTCGCCCCGGTGAAGGGCGAGGATCCTGGCGGTGCGCCGTCATGAAATCGCTTGGCGCGCCCCATTTGTACGATAATAGATCGGCAGAGAGTTCAGGGAGCTGCGGCGTGAGCATCATCAGGGTCGGGATCGTCGGGGTCGGCAAGATCGCGCGGGATCAGCACATCCCCGCCATAGCGGCCGATCCGGGCCTGGAGCTGGTCGCCGTGGCCAGCCGCAGCCGGCCGGACGTGGGCGTCCCGGCCTTCGAGACGCTGGAGGAGATGCTTCAGAGCGGCATCGAACTGGACGCCGTCGCCCTGTGCACCCCGCCCCAGGTGCGGCGCGAGTCGGCGCTGACGGCCCTGCGGGCCGGCAAGCACGTGTTCCTGGAAAAGCCGCCCGGCGCGACCGTGGGCGAGGTCGGTGACCTTTCCGCCCTGGCCGCCGAGCAGGGCGTAACCCTGTTCGCCAGCTGGCACTCGCGCTTCGCCGCCGGCGTGCCTGCCGCCAAGGCGTGGCTGGCCGCTCGCACCCTCCGCAGCGTCGACATCCAGTGGCGCGAGGACGTGCGCCGATGGCACCCGGGCCAGACCTGGATCTGGGAGGCCGGCGGCCTGGGCGTCTTTGATCCGGGCATCAACGCCCTGTCGATCCTGACCGAGATCATGCCCCGCGAAGTGTTCGTCACCGACGCGCGGCTTCAGGTTCCGGAAAACGTCCAGTCGCCGGCCGCGGCGCACCTGGCCATGACCGACATCGAGGGCGTCAGGATCACCGCCGACTTCGACTTCCTGCAGACCGGCCCCCAGACCTGGGACATCACGGTCGTCGCCGACGAGGGGACCCTGCGCCTGTCGAGTGGCGGGGCCATCATCGAGATCGACGGCCAGCCGGTGGTCCAGGCCGCCGAGGCGGAATATCCGGGGCTGTATGGGCGGTTCGGCGAGCTGATCCGGGCGGGCAAGTCGGAAGCCGACGTGCGGCCGCTGGCCCTGGTGGCGGATGCTTTCCTGGTCGGGACGCGGGAGCTGGTCGAGGCGTTTATCGAGTAGGTCGGCGCGACTGGCCCCGGAGGGGCGGGGCTATCGCTGATAGAGCCACAGCCAAAAAGGCTGTCATCCCGGACAAGCCCGGCGAAAGCCGGGCGCAGATCCGGGACCGCCGGAAGCGCTGCGTTCAGGCGTCGGTCCCGGATCTTCGCGCTGCGCGCTCGTCCGGGATGACAACCGTTCTTGGTCATAGGCTTTGGCCCTTCCCCCTCCGAGGGAGGACCAACGCGAAGCGGTCAGGAGGGGGCCAGCAGCGTCGGCCGTATCAGTTCACCTGCCGCGTCCGCCCCTCCCAGTACGGTGCGCGCAGTTCCCGGCGCAGGATCTTGCCTGACGGATTGCGCGGCAGGACGTCGATGAAGTCGATGCTCTTGGGCGCCTTGAACGCGGCGATCCGCGTGCGGGCAAAGGCGATGATGCTGTCGGGATCGCGCGGCGCACCGGGCTTGAGGGCCACCACCGCCTTGACCGCCTCGCCCCACTTGTCATCGGGCACGCCGATCACCGCCACCTCGGCCACGTGCGGGTGGCCATAGACGGCGCTCTCGACCTCGGCCGGATAGATGTTCTCGCCGCCCGAGATGATCATGTCCTTCACCCGGTCGTGGATGAACAGATAGCCGTCCTCATCCAGATAGCCGGCGTCGCCGGTGCGCAGCCAGCCGTCGGCGTCGATGGTGGCGGCTGTGGCCTGGTCCAGCTTCCAGTAGCCGGCCATGTTGGCGCTGGAGCGCACGGCCACCTCGCCCACGGTGTTGGGCGGCAGGCTGGCGCCGGCCTCATCCATGACTTTCAGCTCGACCCCCGGCATCGGCAGGCCAGCCGAGCGCATGCGCGCATTGCCGGCCGGGTCATGATCCTCGGGCGGCAGATAGACGACCGTGCCGGTGGTCTCGGTCATGCCGTACTGCTGGACGAAGCCACAGCCGAACACCTCCATACACTCGCGCAGCAGGTCCAGCGGGATGGGCGCAGCGCCGTACAGGATGTGGGACAGGCGCGAATAGTCGACCTCGCGGGCCCGGGGCTGGCGCACCACGATCTGCAGGGCGGCGGGAACCATGAACATCTTCGAGATCCGGTCGTGCTCGATATAGTCCAGCACCTTGAATGGATCGAACTCGCGCGCCACCACGCCCTTGGCGCCGTTCAGCAGGCCCACCAGACCCCAGCCGGTGCCGCCGATATGGGACACAGGCATGGCCACCAGGCTGACATCCTCGGGCCCCCACTGGTTCCAGGCCAACGGGTTCTCGGCGGCCAGCTTGCGCATGGACAGCAGGTTGTCATGGGTCAGCATGGCGCCCTTGGGACGGCCTGTGGTGCCCGAGGTATAGAGCTGGATGGCGATGTCGGAGGTCTTGATGGCGACCTTGGGATCTGTGTCCGGCTGGGCGTCGCGCCAGGCCTCAAACGTGCGGTGAGCGTCGCCCGCTACGGGTTCCATGACCACCACCTCGGGTCGCCAGGTCAGTTCGGCGGCGACGCTCTCGATCTGGTCGACCAGTTCGGGGCCGACGAAAACCAGCTTGGCGTCGCTGTCGCCGACGATATAGGCGACCTCCGGCGGGGCCAGTCGCCAGCCGATGGGCGCGGTGACCACGCCAGCCTTGGCCGCGCCGAACAGCAGCTCGAAATAGAGGTCGCTGTTCTTGCCGACATAGGCGATCCGGTCGCCGGTCTTCAGGCCGGCGGCCAGCAGGGCGTTGGCGACCTGGCTGGTCTTGCGGTCAAATTCGGCGAAGGTGGTGTCGCGCCCCTCGAAGCTGAGGGCCACGGCGTCGGGCCGGGCCTCCGCATGATAGCGGGCGACGTCGCCCAGGGTCGGCATGCGGTCAAAGTCGATGGCTGACATACGCCCTGATCTCCCTTTGGCCCGTCGCGCGGCGTGTGAATCCACCGCTTCCGATCAGGTCAAACAGATGTTGGGGCGTCTTTACGCGCAGGTAAAGCCATGCCGTTGCGGCAAGGGGCTCACAAAACGTTAGAACCAGGCTCTGACGCCGAACACCACGCTGGTCTGACCCGTCCGGTCGCCGGCCGCGCGGGCCAGATCAGCGGCGTCGCCGAAGGTGCGATGGCGCAGCACCCCGATATAGGGCGCGAACTCACGGCGGATCTCGTAGCGCAGGCGCAGGCCCAGTTCGGCGTCGCTCCCATCCCCGGCCAGGCTGGTCTCGACCTTCGACTGCAGGATCAGGCGCGTGGTCAGGCGCAGGTCGTGCGAGGCCTCGATCCGGGCCGACAGGTCGCCGCGATCCGACAGGAAGGCCGCCGCCCGGGTCTCGATCCAGTAGGGCGCGACACCCTCGACGCCCAGGGTGGCGTAGGTGCGGCCCTTCGGTTCGACATCCACCCGCAGACCGGCCTCGAGATCGAAATAGGGACCGATCGGCCGGGCGCGCAGGGCCTGCAGCTCGGCGCTCTCCCAGCCGTGGCCGTCGACATGCTCGCCGCGCGCCTTGACCGCCCATTTGCCGAAGTCGTCGCCAAACCAGCCCTCGCCCTCAAAGGCCGTGGCGTCGGCGCCCTGGCCCGAGCGGCGCTCGGCCTGGTCGGCCAGGACCATCCAATAGCGTCCCCCGCCATGCTCCTGGCGCAGCACCGCCCGGGCCGAGGCCATCAGGGCGGGGTCGTAGAAGCGCTCGGCAGCGTGGTCGGTCGGGGGCGGCGGGGCGATGACGGCGACGGCCGGCGGGGCCATGCTCGACATATTGTGGCCCGCATGAGGGTCGGCCATCTTTGACATGTCGTGACCCGCATGCGGATCGACCGGCGCGGCCTGCTGAACCGGCGCAGGCGGCGGCGTCATCTGGTGATGCTCGTGCTGCATCAAGGCCAGGGCCATCAGGAGCGCCGCGCTCATGCCGGGGCTCCGTCCAGCGGCCGCACGGTGACGACGTTGAACATCCCCGCATGCATGTGCATCAGCATGTGACAGTGGAAGGCCCAGTCGCCGGGCTCGTCGGCGGTCAGGTCGAAGGCCACCTTGCCGCCGGGGGCGACATTGACCGTGTGCTTGCGCGGCTGGCGCCCCTCATGGCCGTTCACGACCTCGAAGAAATGGCCGTGCAGATGGATCGGGTGGGCCATCATCGAGTCATTGACCAGCAGCACCCGCACCCGCTCGTCGCGCTGGAAGGCGATGGGCGTCTTCAGCGGGCCAAACGCCTCGCCGTCAAAGGCCCACATGAAGCGCTCCATATTGCCGGTCAGGTGGATCTCGACCGTACGGCCGGGCGGGCGCGGATCGGGATTGGGGTCCAGCGCGATCAGGTCCGTATAGACCAGCACCTTGTGGCCGACGTCTTCGAGACCTTGCGGCGGCTCGCCCAGGCGGTCCATCGGCATCGGCGAGATGGTCTGGACACCCGGGCTGAGCTTTACGCCCGGCGCATTGGCGCCGTCGCGCATGGCCATGCTCATCCCCGACATGTCGTGGCCGGCGTGAGCGGACATATCCATGCCCATGTCCTTCATCGTCGCCAGCGGCCGCTCGCGCAGCGGCGGGACCGGCGCACTCAGGCCCGACCGCGGGGACAGGGTCCCGCGCGTCATGCCCGAGCGGTCCGAAGCCTCGGCCACCAGGGTGAAGGCGCGATCCTCCGTCGGCTGAACGATCACGTCATAGGTCTCGGCCGGCGAGATCTGAAACTCCTCGACACTGACCGGCTGCACGTTCTGGCCGTCGGCCTGGACCACGCTCATCGACAGGCCCGGGATGCGGACATTGAAGATCGTCATGGCGCCGGCGTTGATGAACCTTAGCCGCACCCGCTCGCCGGGCGCGAACAGTCCGGTCCAGTTATCCGCCGAACCCTGGCCATTGATCAGGTAGCGATAGACCGAGCCCGTGACGTCGAGGATGTCGGTCGGGTCCATCCGCATCTTCGACCATTCGACGCGGTCCTTCAGCGACTGGTCGCGGCCGGCCAGCAGGCCCGCCACCGTCTGCTTGCGGTCATTGAAATAGCCGGCGTGAGCCTTCAGCTTTCGCATCAACTGGTGCGGATGCAGGAAGCTGTAGTCCGACAGCACCACCACGTGCTCGCGGTCGTAGGCCACAGGATCGGGCGCCGCCGGATCGATGACGATGGGGCCATAGACCCCCTCCTGCTCCTGCATGCCCGAATGGCTGTGATACCAGTACGTCCCCGCCTGCCGGACCTTGAACTCGTAGACAAAGGTCTCGCCCGGCTTGATCCCCGGAAAGCTGACGCCCGGCACGCCGTCCATCTGAAACGGCACCAGCAGGCCATGCCAGTGGATCGAGGTATCCTCGGAGAGCGCATTGGTCACCGACAGCCGGACGTTCTGGCCTTCCTTCAGGCGGATCAGCGGTCCCGGCACGGTTCCGTTGACGGCCATGGCGTGGCCCGTCTTGCCGTCGACCGTCATGGGCGCATGGCCGATGGTCAGGCGGATGTCCTCGCCGCTCAGCACCTCGGGCGTCTTGCCGGTTCCGGCCCGCGCCCAGGCCGGCAGCAACGCGCCAAGACCCGCTCCCGTCGCGGCGGCGAGCATCTGACGGCGGTCGAGGGCCTGCATAACGGTCACGTCTCCGGTTTGGCGCCCACGCGGCGCATGCCCCGCTCCACACCTGCGGACACTTGGGATATCACCTGCGCCATGTCCAGAAGCACACCCGCCACCCTAGCCCTGGCAAAGACCGGGGTCGCGTTCGAGCTGGCGACCTATGACTATGATCCGGGCTCCGAACGGGTCGGTCTGCAGGCCGCCGAGGCCCTGGGCGAGGATCCCGCCCGGGTGCTCAAGACCCTGGTCGTGCTGCTCGACGGCAAGCCGGCCTGCGTGGTGCTGCCGTCGGACAAGGAAGTCAGCATGAAGAAGCTGGCCGCCGCGTTGGGCGGCAAGTCGGCGGCGATGATGCCCGTCCCCGACGCCGAGCGGATCACCGGCTTCAAGGTCGGCGGCGTCAGTCCCTTCGGCCAGAAGAAGCGCCTGCCCACGGCGGTGGAAGAAGCCGCCCTGGCCCAGCCCTATGTGTTCGTGAACGGCGGCCAGCGCGGCCTGCAGATCCGTCTTGCGCCCGCCGATCTGGTCGCGGCGCTGGGCGCGAAGGCGGCGTCGATCGTGGCCTGAACGGGGTCGCTTGAAATCGCGCGCGCTTCTCGACTATAAGCCCCGCTCCCGTCCTGGTGCGGTTGGGTAGCTCAGATGGTTAGAGCGGTGGATTCATAACCCACAGGTCGGCGGTTCGATCCCGCCTCCAACCACCAGGACGGATTTCCCAGAGTTCTCGGGTTGTTCGGCCGCTTGACGAAGCTGGCCAAAATCCCGGCCCGACCTGGTCCAAGGCTGGGGTAAGGTCACGAGCCAAAACGCTCTCCCCAGATGTGTTCATGCAACGCATGTCAGTCTTTAACTACCGAATTTTATTGACCTTTTCTCGGCGCGGCATGCTTGGCGCATGACAACCACGCCCGGACAGAAGCGACAACGCCAAGATTGGGGGCGTGGCATCAAAACGGGTGTAAGAGCGTTCTGCATCTGGCATGGTCTCCCGGATGAACAAAACAGGCACTGATCTGGCGATAGACGCCAATGTCTGTATCGCTGACGGCCGCCATATGCGGCTTGTGACGGATAGCCCGATCCCTTCGGTGATCAGCGACCCTCGACTGCCCGACAATCCGATCATCGCCTGCAACGAAGCCTTTTGCGAGCTCACGGGCTATCCGCCCGAGGAGGTGGTGGGGCGCAACTGCCGTTTCCTGTCGGGACCGGCGACTGAGCCGTGGCTGACCGAGGAAATCCGTCGCGGAGTGCGCGAACATCGTCCCGTGCTCGTCGAGATCCTGAACTACAAGCGCAACGGCCAACCCTTTCGCAACGCCGTCCTTGTCGCGCCGATCTACGACGAGGAAGACGCCTTGCTGTATTTCCTCGGCTCGCAGGTCGAAATCGACGCCGATGCGGCGGCGCCGTCGAGCATGCGCCGGATCCGGGCTGCGGAAATGGTGAAGTCGCTGTCGCCGAGGCAAGGCCAGGTGCTCAAGCTGGTCGCCAACGGGCTGCTGAACAAGCAGATCGCGGCCCACCTGAATCTGGCCGAGAAGACCGTCAAGATGCACCGCGCCATCCTGATGAACCGGCTGGGGCTGCATACGACAGCCGACCTGATCCGCCTCGCCGTCGAGGCCGGCCTCTAGACCGTCATTGTCGCCGATACGGCAGAAGGTCCATATCGCCGAAAACTTGACCGCAGCCTATCCCACCCAGGTTGTCATAGCGGCATGGCTGCGCGCTCCGAGTTTTGCGCGCGCGGTCGGCATTGATGTTTCCAGTAATGCTGCTGTCACGACGCTTCGGGGGCCCGAAGATCGTCTCACTAAGATCGTGCGACCTCCGCAACACCCCTGCCCGGCGCACTCGCGCTGCGGACAACTGCGACGGAGACTTCAATGGATACTGTTACACCCTTCCAATACGAGCTGATCTACAACGCGTTTTCATTCGCCTTTGCGGCGATGGCCGCCGCGACGATCTTCTTGTGGCTTAGCCGGTCACAGGTCGCCTCGGCCTACCGCACCGCCCTGACCATCTCGGGCGTTGTCACGGCCATCGCGGCCTATCACTATTTCCGCATCTTCGAGAGCTGGCACGACGCCTACACGTTCAAGGACGGTGTGGTGACGGCGACCGGCATCGCCTTCAACGACGCCTATCGCTATGTCGACTGGCTGCTGACGGTTCCCCTGCTGCTCATCGAACTGATCCTGGTGATGCGTTTGTCGCGGGCGGAAACCACGTCGAAGTCGGTCACCCTCGGGCTGGCCGCAGCGCTGATGATCGTGCTGGGCTATCCCGGTGAAATCGCCACCGATCTGGCGACGCGCGCCTTGTGGGGCTCGCTGTCCATGGTCCCGTTCCTCTACATCGTCTTCCAGCTGTTCGTTGGCCTGGGCAAGTCGATCAAGGAGCAGCCGGCCGCCGCGCAGGGTCTGATCCGCACGGCTCGCCTGGTGACGGTTGCGTCATGGGGCTTCTATCCGATCGTCTTCTTCGCGCCGTTCATGGGCCTGACCGGCGGCGCCGTCGAGACGACCATTCAGGTCGGCTACACGATCGCTGACCTGGTCGCCAAAGCCGGCATCGGCATCCTCATCTTCCTGATCGCGGTCCGGAAGTCGGAGTCCGACACCGATGGCGGCAAGGCCTCCGCCGCCTAATCCCATGAAAGGGTTTGGGTTAGCCCCAACTGCACCCGGTTACGACGCGCCCTTGGGACGTTGCAACCGGGTGCTTCCGGTCTTCTGGCCAGTCGCAGTGGCACTGCTGCTGGCTGCCTTGCTGGGCGCTCCGCTGGGACAGTCGTTGGCGGTTACGGCCGCCACGGCCCTGTTTCTGGGCGGCGGCCTGCCACACGGCGCCTACGATATCGCCTTGCTGCGCAGAGCCATCGCGCCGGGGCGGCGCGTGCTGGTGCTCGTGATCGGCGGCTACGTCGCGATCGCCGTCGCTATGGCGCTGCTGTGGATGACATTGCCCCTGTTGGCGCTGGTCCTGTTCCTGTCGATCTCGGCTGTGCATTTCGGCGACGATTGGCAAATGCTTGAAGCGCCGCTGCTGCGCATCGCGGCAGGGGTAGCAGTGATCACCGTGCCGACCATCAGCCATCCAACGGCGGTGGCGGCCCTGTTTGTCGCGATGAGCGATGAGCGAGCGACGCTATTGGTCCGCGTCATTTCTGCAGCCGCGCCCGTGACATTGCTGGTCGCCGCCGTCGGCATCGCAGCAGCCTGGCTAGGCGGGTCCCGGACGTGGGCTACAGCGATGACGCTCTGCCTCGTCGTGCTCGCGGTCGTCCCGCCCGTGATTGGCTTCGCCCTGTTTTTTGTGTTCCTGCACTCGCCACTGCACCTGGATAAGGCGCGCGGTGCGCTAAGCGACATGTCACGGTCGCGCTGGATCGCGACAGGCGGTTTGCTGTCAGGCGCCACGATCGTGGGGTGGCTGGCGCTGCAGGTGCTGTTCCCGTTCAGGGTCGACGCGAACTTGACGTCGCAAGCCTTTCAGCTGCTCGCCGCCGTCGCCGCCCCGCACCTGCTATTGTCGCATTGGCTGGAGCGAAGGGTGCGTGCTGCGGCCAGGCGCTGATCAAGACAGGCCTGCCACCCCATGGGTGGCAGGCCTGTCTCGCTCCGATCGTCCCGGTCAATCAGCGAAGTTGCGCGAAGATCGTCACGGACCAGGCCGCGAAGATGGCGACACAGGCGATAATCATCACCAGCGAGGGACTGACATTGAACGTGGCCCGGGCCTGTTCTTTCAGTCGCCCCATCAGTTCTGGCCAAGTATAGCTCACGAAGTCGCCCTGGCTCATCATACTGATGATCACGCCCTGGTCGTCGACCACCGGCAGGTGGCGAAATCTCTCGTTGGACATGATGCGGAGCCAGTCGAGAAGGTCGTCGTCGGCCCTGGCCATCTTCAGATCCGTCGTCATGATCTGGGAGAGGGTCGTCTCGTCCGGGTTCATCCGCTTGTTGAGCAGACGGCGCATGAAATCGCGTTCCGTGACGATACCGAGCGGTTTGCGGTCGGGGCCGACGATGACCGCAGCCCCGTAGTTGCGCTCGCTCATCACGGCGACGGCCTCGGCGACCGGCACATCTGGCCCGAACGTCAGTACTGCGGCCTTGCTCCGAAACTCCGGCCTGTCCTTGATCTTCACGGCAATCTCTCCTGGGCGATGATGGGGTCAGGACGAAGAGGCGGCCAACACCGTCTCCCATCGCATCTGGCGATGGCCGGTTTGCCCAGGGGGCACGATGGTTCGCCTGTTCGCAGGACGCCTGACCGTGATGGCGGATTGCCGCGGTTACCAGATGGCCCAAAGCCCGTATGGGCCGCTGCGGGGATCTGTGGGACTTGCGCCCTGCGGTGGCGACACGCTCGCGCCGTATCGATGCAAGCGCTTCCCTACCTCCGATCTGCGGCGCGCCTTGTGTCGCTGAAGATCGCTTTTCCCTCCCCGATGCCGATCGTTCCAAAGGAACCCAACATGACTGATCAAACGCACGATATCGTCGATACCGCCGTTGCCGCCGGCGCCTTCACGACGCTGGTCGCCGCAGTCACGGCCGCCGGTCTGGTCGAGACGCTGAAGAGCGCCGGCCCGTTCACGGTCTTCGCCCCCTCGGATGAAGCGTTTGCTGCGCTGCCGGCCGGCACGGTCGAAGACCTCGTCAAGCCCGAGAACAAGGACAAGCTGACGGCGATCCTGCTGCTCCACGTCCTGCCCGGCCAGGTGATGGCTGCGGACGTCACGGGCAAGGTGATGGATGCGGTGACCGCCGGTGGCGCAACCGTGCACGTCGACGGCGCCGATGGCGTGACGGTCAATGGCGCCAAGGTTGTGACTGCCGATATCGCCTGCACCAATGGCGTCATCCACGTGATCGACGCCGTGCTCCTGCCCAAGGCCTAAGGGTCCTGCTGCGGCAATCGGGGGTTCGCCCTCGGTTGCCGTGAGCATCACGGATGATCTCCGAGATGGTGCGCCCACGCCGATGAGATGGGGATCGCGGGCTATCTGATGATGGTGAAGACCAATCCGAAAGCCGCAAAGCGATCCTGACAACGCCCCGGTCAAGTCTTGGCGCGCGACGCCGCCGCGTCCGCGCGGCTATAAGGATCGCCCCAGCCGAGCCGACCCGACCAGGAACCGCCATGACCCAGATCCCCACGCTCGACGGTCCCCGCGCGGCGCCCATCTCGGGCGGCCCGGCCAAATCCCTGGTGATCTTCCTGCACGGCTACGGATCGAACGGCGCGGACCTGATCGACCTGGCGCCCTACTGGGCCTCTGCCCTGCCCGACACGCTGTTCCTCGCGCCCGACGCGCCTCAGCCCTGCGACGGCGTTCCCTACGGTCGACAGTGGTGGCCCCTGACCAGCCTGACGCCCGCAGCGCGCGCGGCGGGCGTCCGCGTCTCGGCCCCGGCCCTGAACGCCTATATCGACGCCCAGCTCGCGGCCCATGGCCTCAGCGAAGACAGGCTGGCCCTGGTCGGGTTCAGCCAGGGCTCGATGATGGCGCTGCATGTCGGACCGCGCCGGGCCAAGGCCCTGGCCGGCGTCATCGGCTTCTCCGGCATGCTGGCCGACCCGGACGCCCTGGCCGCCGAGGTCGCGACCAGGCCACCCATTCTCCTCGTCCACGGCGACCGCGACGATGTCCTGCCCGTCGAAGCGCTGCATCACGCCCAGCTCCAGCTCAAAGGCCTGGACTTCAATGTCGCCGCCCACGTTTCGCCCGGTCTTGGCCACAGCATCGATGAACCCGGCCTCCAGCTCGGCGGGCGTTTCCTGATCGACCGCCTCGCCTGAGGGGCAAACCGCCATGTCGAGCCGCTACGGCCTGTCCATTCGCGCCGCCGACAGCGGCGACGTGGACGGATTGGCGCAACTGCTCAAAGCCGCAGGCCCGACCCTTGCCCGGGAGCAACTTGCCCGGCGCCTCAGGGCCATTCAGGACCAACCCGGCGTCCTGCTGATCGCCGACGAATGGGGCCCGCCCTCGGGCGTCATCGCGGCGCATTGGCATTCGGTGCTCACGGCCGACCTGAAGGTGGGGTGGATCTCCATGCTCTTCGTCGATCCAGACCGGCGTCGAAACGGAGTCGCACGGCTGCTTCTCAAGGCCGCCTCCCAGGCCGCCCGCTCTGCGGGGTGCGGCGAGCTTGTGCTTCACCCGCCGATCGAGCCAGGAGACCTGCGCACGTTTTGTCTGGCCACGGGCTTTGTCGAAAGCGGCGAGGTTTTCAGTCGAGCTCTTAGAAAGCGCAGCTGAACGTCAGAACCGGACATTGGAGCGGTGAAGAGGCCTGGCCACCGGTCGTGACAAAACGCCGATGGCGCGTTGCGTGTTACCTCGACACCGTCCCCACAGGGGGAGGAGCGTCCAGCGCCTCGCGCAGGGCTGGCTGGCGCGAACGGCTGACAGGCAGGGGCGCGCCCTCGCTCAGGTGCAGCCGCCAGCGGTCGCCGTCGCGCTCCAGACGCTGCACGTGGGCCAGGTTGGCGATCACCGAGCGGTGGATGCGCAGGAAACTGCCCGGCAACTGGGTCGACAGCCCGTCGAGGCGAGCGGCGTGCAGCAGGCTGCGGCCGCCGACCATCCGCAGCTCGACATAGTCATCGGCCCCCACCACCGCCAGGATCTCCGCGATCGGCGCCAGCTCGACGCCTCGCGCCGAGGCCACGGTCAGGCGGTCGGGGCGGCTGGCGGCGCGGGTCAGGGCGGCTTCCCGGCCCCGGTCGTCCCGGCCCAGCCGCACCAGCTCGACCACCAGCAAAGGCAGCACCAGGCCGGCGGCGAGCAGGAAGAAGGAGAGGTCGGCCAGCCATTCGGGGAACCCGAGGGCCAGGGCGAGGAACAGCGCCAGATAGGCCAGGGTCAGCCGCGCGCCGGAGCGTTTGCCACGTACGCCCGCTGCGGCTGGCAGGGCGGCCAGCGCCACCCCCAGGATCAGCGCCCAGGCCGTCTTGATATCGAAGCCCGGAAGCAGGGCCGTGGCGCCGACCACACCCAGGGCCAGGCCGATCATCAGGGCGCGCCCCCTGGGCAGGAACCGGGTGGAGACATAGCTCACCAGCAGCACCGCAAAGGCCGCCGCCAGCAGCCAGATCGCGCTCATCCGCCAGGCGTGCAGCGGATAGGGGTAGTCGAACAACGGCCTAAGGCTCTCGACGATGGCCTGCACGGCCGCAACCCCGGCCATGGCGGCCAGCGTGAGACTGGACCCCGTGCGACGCAGGGCGTGGATAACGCCGAAGCCGAACGCCGCCGCCAGCAGAGCGCCTGACGCCACGAAGGTAACGGCCAGCAGCGCGGTGCGCTGCGGAAACGGATAGGGCCAGACACCCATGGCGCTCATCGGGCGGGCGAACCGCAGGCCGCCATGGAAGGACGACAGGTGCAGCACCAGAACATTCTCCCCGGTCCGCCAGGTGGTCTCGCGGATGGGGAAGATTGCCTGGTAGCGCCCGGGGACCTCGTCCCGCGCCGTCGCGCCGGGACGGCCGTTGGCGCCCAGGCGCTGACCGTTGAGCCAGGCCTCGGACGAGGCGACGCCCGCCAGATAGAGGGCGCGCGGCCGGGTGTCGCCCAAGGCCAGGTTCGGGGCATCGATCGTGGAGCGGACCCAGAGCTCCCGCCCCTGGGGATCGACAAAATCCTGGACCGGGCGGCAGTCGCTCAGCACGGGACCGCTCGGGCCGAGCGCGCCATGGCAGGCCTGCCAGGCTGTATCCTGGGCGCGGGCCAGGGTCGCGAGACCGGTCAGCAGGACGGTGAGGATCAGGATTCGCCACATGACCCCCTTCTTAGGGCGCCGCTGACCGAGATGCTCCGCCATTCGCCGAGGAGGAGGCGCCATTGACCGAAGCGGCGTGGCGGACGGCGCTGCGGGCGGCTCAGCTGTCGGCATGACCCACACATCGCTCCATCGCCGCGCCCTGCTCGCCGCCGCCGGCCTCGTTCTTCCGACCCTGGCCTTCGCCCAGAGCTCTGCTCCGGCGACATCTCCGACCCAGGCCGGCCCCATCCGTTTCAAGGGCTGGCGGGGCGCTGAGACCGACGCCGAGCGCGACTTCTTCGAGGTCCCCGAGGATCGCCGCGATCCCGGCTCGCGGAAGATCCGGCTGAGCTATGTCCGCTTTGCCTCCACCGCGGCCAGGCCGGGACCGCCGATCATCTACCTGGCGGGCGGACCGGGCGGCCGGGCGACGCAGGCGGCGGGCGGACCGCGCTTTCCGATCTTTATGGCCCTGCGTGAGGTGGCCGACGTCATCGCCTTCGACCAGCGGGGCACGGGCCTGTCCAACGCCATCCCGGAGCGGCCGGCCTCGACGCGCCCGCCGCCGGTGTTCACGGAAGCCGGGCTGAGCGCCTATTTCCGCCAGGACTTCCAGGAGGCCTGGGCCGACTGGACCAAGGCCGGCGTGGCCATGACGGGCTATAACACCGAACAGAACGCCGACGACATCGACGACCTGCGACGCCACCTGGGCGCGGAAAAGGTCGACCTCTGGGGCATCAGCTATGGCACGCACCTGGCGCTGAGCATGCTCAAGCGGCACGGCGACCGTGTGAGCCGCGTGGCCCTGGCCAGCCTGGAGGGCCAGGACCAGACGGTGAAGCGGCCGGCGGCGATCGACGCCCTTCTGCGCCAGGTGGATGGCCTGCTGGCCGCCGATCCCGCCGTCCGCGCGGCGATCCCCGACCTGCCGGCCCTGATGCGACGGGTGCACGCCAAGCTGGAAGCGGCGCCCATCAGCCTGACCGCCACGCTGAACGGCGCGCCGGTCGAATTGCGAATTGGCGGCTTCGCTATTCAGCTGATGTCGGGCGGGCTGATCGCCAATCCGCAGACCCTGGTGATGCTGCCGGGGCTCTACCTGGCGCTCGACGCCGGTCAGACCGACGTGCTGAAGCCCTTCGCGAACGAATTCGCCGGCCTTCTCGGCATTGCCGGCATGCCGGAGGCCACGGATCTGGCCTCGGGGATCTCGCCGGCCCGGCTGGCCCTGGTGCAACGCGAAGCCAAGACCGCCGTGCTGGGCGCGGCGCTGAACTTCCCGATGCCGCAGCTGCTGGGCGCGGTCCCGGGCGCGGACCTCGGCGAAGGCTTCCGGGCGCCGCTCCGCATCGACCATCCCGCCCTGCTGGTCGCCGGAACGCTGGACGGCCGCACGCCGATGCCCGAGCAGGACGAGGTGGCCGCCCAGTTCCGGCGCAAATCCCGGGTGATCGTCGAGAACGCCGGCCACAATGTCTTCGAGGCCCATCCCGACGTGCAGGGGCTGCTGGTGCGGTTCTTCCGGGGTGAAGCCGTGGCCGACACCCGCCTGAGCCTGCCGCCGCCGCAGTTCAAGCTGGCGTGATCGGGCGGCCTATTCGAGACATCCGGAACCTGGCGGGGGGGGGCGCTAGGTCCCCGGCCCGAACCGCGCCACCAGGTCGTAAGCCTCGCCGGGGAAGACCTGCCGCACACGGGTGACGTGCTCGCCGGCGCGCCAGGTGCGGCGGTCGACGACCAGACAGGCGCCGCCTTCGTCCAGGTCAAGCAGGGCAGCGACCTCGGCATCGGCGTTGACGGCGCTGATCCGGCTTTCGGCCTCGGTCCAGGCGACGTGTTCCAGCAGCCAGGCGCCGGGCGGCGTGGCTGACAGGTCGGCGGTCGCGGCGCCCGGCGCGGTCTTCAGGCTGATCAGGCGGCGCTCCAGGGCGAAGGGCCGGCCGCCGGCGTCGTGGACGCCTTCCAGCGCTAGCAGCTTGCCGCCGGCCGCCAGCTCGCGCTCGTCGGCATTGCCCCGCTCGGCGCCGCGCGTACGGCTCGACAGCAGGCGGAAGGCATAGGTCTCGCCGCGCGACAGAATGGCCGACTGGATGTCGGGGATGTTGAGCACCGGGGCATGCACCCTGGGCCGGGCCACGAACGAGCCGGCACGCTTGCGGCGCACGATCAGGCCGGCCTCGACCAAGGCCGCCATGGCCTTGCTGACCGTCATGCGGGCGCAGCCATACTGCGCCATCAGCTCGGTCTCGAACGGCACGCGGTGGCCCGGCGGCCAGTCGCCCGAGCGGATGCGGTCCTCGATGTCGCCGCGAATGCGCTGGTGCAGCGGAGCCGAACTCATGCCAGCAGGGCCTCCAGGGTCAGGCGATAGCGCGCGGTCACCGCCTCGCGGGCATGGTGGCGACCGCCCGCGACCACCTGCCGGCCCTGCCGCCAGACGGTGTCGATGGCGCCGTGGCGGCCGGCGAAGACCAGGCTGTCGATCAGGGTGTCGCCCTCGCGTCCGATCAGGGCGGGATGCTCGGCGTCCAGGGTGATGAAGTCGGCCGCCGCGCCGCGCTTCAGCCCGCCTCGCCCCGCGCCCAGGGCCTGGGCGCCGCCCGCGCAGGCGCCGCGCCAAAGCTCGCCGCCGGTCGAGCGCCGGGGTCCGCCGGCCAGGACGTTGCGAGCCCGACGGGTCAGGCGCTGGGCGTATTCCAGGGCCCGCACCTCCTCGGCCGCATCGATCAGGATGTTGGAGTCGGTGCCCAGGCCAAACGTTCCGCCGGCCGCCAGATAGTCGTGGGTCGGGAAAACGCCGTCGCCCAGATTGGCCTCGGTGACCGGGCACAGGCCCGCCACCGCGCCGCTCTTGGCCAGGCGCTCGGTCTCCATGGCGTTGATGTGGGTGGCGTGGATCAGGCACCAGCGCTTGTCGACCGGCGTGTGGTTCATCAGCCAGCGCACCGGACGCTGGCCGGTGGCGGCCAGGCAGTCGTCGACCTCCTTGGTTTGCTCGGCCACATGCATGTGGATCGGACCGTCGCCGGCCAGGGGCAGGATGGCGTCGAGCTCCTCGGCCGTTACCGCGCGCAGGCTGTGGGGCGCGATGCCGACCACCGCGTCGGGCGCGTCGGACACGATCTCGCGGCAACGCTCGACCAGCCGCGCAAAGCCGTCGACGTCGTGGATAAAGCGCTTCTGCCCATCCGTGGGCGGCGCGCCGCCGAAGTTGGAATGGGCGTAGAACACCGGCAGCAGGGTCAGGCCGATGCCCGTCTCGTCGGCGGCCGCCGCGATGCGCACGGCCATCTCGGCGGGGTCGTCATAGAACCCGCCCGCCGGGTCGTGGTGCAGATAGTGGAACTCGCCCACGCGGGTGAAGCCGCCCTCCAGCATCTCGATCTGGCCCATGGCGGCGATGGTCTGAACCTCGTCCGGACCCAGCCGGCCCAGGAAGCGGTACATCACCTCGCGCCAGGTCCAGAAGTTGTCGCCGGTATCGCCCCGCGCTTCGGCCAGGCCGGCCATGGCCCGCTGGAAGGCGTGGCTGTGAACATTGGCCAGCCCCGGCAGGGCCGCGCCCAGGCGGGTGGCGTCGCCGGCGGGGACGTCAGTGTCGATGCGGGCGATGCGACCATCCGACAGGGTCAGCCTGACACTTCGCGCCCAGCCGTCGGCCAGCAGCGCGCTCTCGCACCAGACAACGGTCGCGCCCGTGTCCATGGGGGCTTGGGGAATCTGCGTGTCGGTCACTGGACAGGGCTCCTCGCTTGCTAATATGTCTATACATATTGAACACTGCCGCAAGAGAGGGAGGCGGGCGGAATGCAGTGCGACACACTGTGGACAAACTGCCGGCTCGCCACCCTTGATCCGGCGCGCGAGGGCCTGGGACTCGTCGAGCGCGGCGTGGTGGCGGCCCGTGATGGCCGCATCGTCTATGCCGGCGAGGTGGCCGACGCCCCTGCCTTCGAAGCCGCCGAAATCGTCGACTGCGAGGGCCGCTGGATCACCCCCGGCCTGATCGATCCCCACACCCATCTGGTCTTTGCCGGCGACCGCGCCCACGAGTTCGAGCTGCGCCTGGCCGGCGCCTCCTATGAGGACATCGCCCGGGCCGGCGGCGGCATCGTCTCGACCATGACCGCCACCCGCGCGGCGTCCGAACAGCAACTGGTCGCCACCGCCCTGCCCCGCCTGGACGCCCTGATCGCTGAAGGTGTGACGACGGTCGAGATCAAGTCCGGCTACGGCCTGTCGCTGGACGACGAGCTGAAGTGTCTTCGCGCCGCCCGCGCCCTGGCCGACTGCCGCTCGATCGATATCCGCACCACCCTGCTGGGCGCCCATGCCCTGCCGCCCGAGTTCAAGGGTGATCCTGACGGCTATATCAACCTGGTCTGCAAGCAGATGATCCCCGCCGTCGCGGACGCGAAGCTGGCCGAGGCGGTCGATGTGTTCTGCGAGGGCATCGGCTTCACACCGGCCCAGACAAGGCGGGTGTTCGAGGCCGCCCACAAACGGGGCCTGAAGATCAAGATCCACGCCGAGCAGCTGTCCAACCAGAACGGCGCAGCCCTGGCCGCCGAGTTCTGGGCCCTGTCGGCCGATCACCTGGAACATCTGGATCAGCCCGGCGTCGAGGCCATGGCCGCCGCCGGTACGGTGGCGACCCTGCTGCCCGGGGCCTTCTATTTCACGCGCGAGCACAAGCTGCCGCCGATCGAGGCCCTGCGCGCGGCCGGGGTGCCGATGGCCCTGGCCACCGACTGCAACCCCGGCACCTCGCCGATGACCTCGCCGCTGCTGGTCATGAACATGGCCGCCACCCTGTTTCGCATGACCGTCGAAGAGTGCCTGGCCGGCTTCACCCGCGAGGCCGCCCGGGCGCTGGGCCTGCTGGCTGACCGGGGCACGCTGCAGGCGGGCAAGGCCTGCGACCTGGCCATCTGGGACATCGAGCGTCCCGCGCAACTTGTCTATCGCATGGGCTTCAACCCGCTGCATGCCCGCGTCTGGAAGGGTCATTGACCATGGTTGTTCTGCATCCCGGCGAAGTCTTCCTGATGGAGTGGAAGAAGGTCTATCGCGGCGAACCCGCCCGGCTACATGACGACGCCTGGCCGGTGATCGAGGAGAGCGCCCGGGCTGTGGAGCGCATCCTGGCCCAAGGCGAGCCGGTCTACGGGATCAATACCGGCTTTGGCAAACTGGCCAGTGTCCGCATCGGCGACGAGGACCTGGAACGGCTGCAACGCAACATCGTGCTCTCCCACGCCGCCGGCACGGGCGAGCCGTCGCCGGTTGCCGTGATCCGGCTGATGATGGCCCTGAAGCTGGCCAGCCTGGCCCAGGGCGCCTCGGGCGTGCGGGTCGAAACCGTGAAGCTGCTGGAAGCCATGCTGGTCCAGAACCTGACGCCGGCAGTCCCCTGCCAGGGCTCGGTCGGGGCCTCGGGCGACTTGGCCCCGCTAGCCCACATGGCCGCGACCATGATCGGCGTGGGCGAGATCTTCGTCGACGGCGTCCGCGTTCCCGCCGCCCAGGCCCTAGACGACGCCGGCCTGACGCCGCTGGTGCTGGGCCCCAAGGAGGGTCTGGCCCTGCTGAACGGCACCCAGTTCTCCAACGCCAACGCCCTGGCCGCCCTGTTCGAGGCCGAGCTGCTGTTCCAGTCGGCCCTGATCACCGGCGCCCTGTCGACCGAAGCCGCCAAGGGTTCGGACACGCCGTTCGACCCGCGCATCCACCTGCTGCGCCGCCATGTCGGCCAGATCGAAACCGCCGCCGCCCTGCGCAGCCTGATGGCCGGATCGGCCATCCGCGCCTCGCACCTGAAGGAGGACGAGCGGGTCCAGGATCCCTATTGCCTGCGCTGCCAGCCCCAGGTGATGGGCGCGGCGCTGGACGTGCTGAAACAGGCGGCGACCACCCTGGCCACCGAGGCCAACGGCGTGTCGGACAATCCGCTGATCTTCCCCAGCGACGTGGAGGGCGGCGACGAGGCGCTGTCGGGCGGCAATTTCCACGCCGAGCCCGTGGCCTTCGCGGCCGACATGATCGCCCTGGCCGTCTGCGAGATCGGCTCGATCGCCGAGCGTCGCATCGCCATGCTGGTCGACCCGGCCCTGTCGGGCCTGCCGGCCTTCCTGACGCCCAAGCCGGGCCTCAACTCCGGCTTCATGATCCCGCAGGTCACCGCCGCCGCCCTGGTGTCGGAGAACAAGCAGAAGGCCTATCCGGCCAGCGTCGACTCGATCCCGACCTCGGCCAACCAGGAAGATCACGTCTCGATGGCCGCCCACGGCGCCCGGCGCCTGCTGGCCATGGTCGAGAGCGCCACGGCGGTGATCGGCATCGAGCTGCTGGCGGCCGCCCAGGGCTGCGATTTCCATGCCCCGCTGAAGTCGAGCGAGGTGCTGGAGGCGGTACGGGGGCTGGTGCGCAAGCAGGTGCCGCATCTGGAAGACGACCGGCATTTCCACCCCGACATGGAGGCCGCCAACCTGCTGGTCCGCTCCGGCGCGGTGATCGCGGCGGCGAGCGACCTGCCGGGGGTGGTGTGATGTCCTGGCTCCAGATCACGCGCGGCGACGCCCCGCTGATCGTCAGCCTGCCGCACACCGGAACCGAGATCCCGCCGGAGATCGAGGCCCGCCTCGTCTCGCCCTGGCTGGCCCGCAAGGACGCTGACTGGTGGGTGGACCGGCTCTATGACTTCGCGACCGACCTCGGCGCCACCGTGATCCGCACGGCGATCTCGCGCACGGTGATCGACGTCAACCGCGACCCGTCCGGCGCCTCGCTCTATCCGGGCCAGACGACCACCGAGCTTTGCCCGAGCACGACCTTCGACGGCGAGCCGCTGTATCGCGATGGCCAGGCGCCGGACGACGCCGAGATCGCCCGCCGCCGCGCCGCCTATTTCGAGCCCTATCACGCGGCGCTGACCGACGAGATCGCCCGGCTGCGGCAAAGCCATGACCGCGTTGTGCTCTACGAGGCCCATTCGATCCGCTCGCTCGTTCCGCGCCTGTTCGACGGCCAGCTGCCGCAGTTCAACCTCGGCACCAACAGCGGCGGCAGCTGCGATCCCGCCCTGACGGCGGCGGTCGAGGCGGCCTGCGACGCCTCCGGCCTCAGCCGCGTCACCAACGGTCGCTTCAAGGGCGGCTGGACCACGCGCCACTACGGCCAGCCGTCGAAGGGCGTCCACGCCATCCAGATGGAGCTGGCCTGCCGAGGCTATATGGACGACCCGGCGCAGGCGCCGACGCCCGAAACCTGGCCCGCTCCCTATCGTCCCGACCAGGCCGCGCCGATGCGCGCGGCGTTGGGCGACGTCCTTTCCGCCTGCATCGCCTTTGCGAGACCCCCTGCATGACCCGCATCGACAACAGCCGCGTCATCCGCGCCGCCACCGGAACCGAGCTGTCCGCCAAGTCCTGGCTGACTGAGGCGCCTCTGCGGATGCTGATGAACAACCTGCATCCCGACGTCGCCGAGCGGCCCGAGGAGCTGGTGGTCTATGGCGGCATCGGCCGGGCGGCGCGGGACTGGGAGAGCTTTGACAGGATCGTCGAGACCCTGCGGCGGCTGGAGGACGACGAGACCCTGCTGGTCCAGTCCGGCAAGCCGGTCGGGGTGTTCAAGACCCACAGCGATGCGCCCCGGGTGCTGATCGCCAATTCGAACCTGGTGCCGCGCTGGGCGACCTGGGAGCATTTCAACGAGCTCGATCGCAAGGGCCTGGCCATGTACGGCCAGATGACCGCCGGCTCGTGGATCTATATCGGCGCCCAGGGCATCGTGCAGGGCACCTATGAGACCTTTGTCGAGATGGGCCGCCAGCACCATGGCGGCGACCTGTCGGGCAAGTGGCTGCTGACGGCCGGCCTGGGCGGCATGGGCGGGGCCCAGCCCCTGGCGGCGGTGATGGCCGGCGCCTCGTGCCTGGCCATCGAGTGCCAGCCTTCGCGGATCGAGATGCGGCTGCGCACCGGGTATCTGGACCGGTCGACCAACAGCCTCGACGAAGCCCTGGCCTGGATCGCCGACGCCAAGAGCCCGATCTCGGTCGGCCTGCTGGGCAACGCCGCCGAGCTGTTGCCGGAGATGTTCCAGCGCGACGTTCGGCCCGACCTGCTGACCGACCAGACCAGCGCCCACGACCCGATCAACGGCTATCTTCCGGCCGGCTGGACGCTCGAGCAGTGGGCGACCGCCAAGGAGCGCGACCCGGACGGCGTCAACCGCGCCGCCCGCGCCTCGATGGCCGTGCACGTCCAGGCCATGCTCGACTTCCAGGCCGCCGGGGTGCCGACCGTCGACTATGGCAACAACATCCGCCAGATGGCGCTGGAGGAAGGCGTGACCAACGCCTTCGATTTCCCCGGCTTCGTGCCGGCCTATATCCGCCCGCTGTTCTGCCGGGGCATCGGGCCGTTCCGCTGGGCGGCGCTGTCGGGCGATCCCGAAGACATCGCCCGCACCGACGCCAAGGTGAAGGAACTGATCCCCGACAATCGCCACCTGCACAACTGGCTCGACATGGCGGCCGAGAAGATCAAGTTCCAGGGCCTGCCCGCCCGGATCTGCTGGGTGGGCCTGGGGGACCGCCACCGGCTGGGCTTGGCCTTCAACGCGATGGTCGCCAGCGGCGAGCTCAAAGCGCCCGTCGTCATCGGCCGCGATCATCTGGACAGCGGCTCGGTCGCCTCGCCCAATCGCGAGACCGAGGCGATGCGTGATGGATCCGACGCGGTGTCGGACTGGCCGCTGCTCAACGCCCTGCTGAACACGGCCTCGGGCGCCACATGGGTGTCGCTGCACCATGGCGGCGGGGTGGGCATGGGCTTCTCGCAGCACGCCGGCATGGTCATCGTGGCCGACGGCACCGAGGCCGCCGCCAGGCGGCTGGCCCGGGTGCTGTGGAACGACCCTGCCAGCGGGGTCATGCGCCACGCCGATGCGGGGTATGAGATCGCGCTGGATTGCGCCCGGGAGAAGGGGTTGGATCTGCCGGGGATTCTTTAGGCAGATCCTCCCCCACTGGGGGAGGTGGCCCAGAGGGCCGGAGGGGGCTAGCGCGGCATAGGCCCAGAAGGCCCCCTCAGTCGCTCCGCGACAGCTCCCCCAGAGGGGGAGCATCTAATTCGCCAGCATCTTCGCCGCCTCCGCCGCGCTGAGCTTGTTCGCATCGCGGTCCACCGCGTAGTTGGCCGTCTGCATGCGCTTCACGTCGATGCTCCCCGCCAGCGGCGACAGCGCTCCGGTCAGCCGCCGGTCCCCCGCCCGCTTGGGCGAGATCAGGATCACCGCGTCATAGGGCGGCAGGGCCCCCTTGGGGTCGCCCAGCAGCACCAGGTCATCGGCCGCGATCCGCCCGTCGCTGGAAAAGGCCGAGATCACATCGGCCTCGCCCGAGGCCAGGGCGCGGTACATGAAGGTGGGCTGGAACTGGCGGCGGGCCTTGAAGCTCAGGCCATAGGCGGTCTCGACGCTCTTCCATTCGGGGCGGGAGAAGAACTCCAGGTCGCCGCCCATGGTCAGGCCTCCGCCCCGGGCGGCGAGGTCGGCCAGGGTCCTGATCCCCAGCCGCTCGGCGGTGTCGCGACGCATGGCCAGGGCGTAGGCGTTCTCGAAGCCCAGCGGGGCCAGCAGCACCACGCCGTCGCGGTCGTTCAGGCCGGTGCGCAACTGATCCAGCACCGCCTGCCGGCCGGGATTGTCCTTGCGGCCCAGCACATTGGCCCAGAGGGTGCCGGAATAGTCGACATAGGCGTCGATCTCGCCGGCCGCCAGGGCACGATAGGCCACCGCCGAACCGAGATTGATCTTGCGCTCGACCCGCCCGCCGCGCGCCTCGACCCGCATCGCCATCAGCTCGGCCAGCACATATTGCTCGGAGAAGTTCTTGGCCCCGATCACGTAGCTGGGCTGGCCCCGGCTCAACGCCACGCCGGCCAGGGGCGCCAGCGCTGCGGCGAGGCCGAGGGCCAGGCCGGCCACGCCGGCGATCCAGCGACCACGCACCCGACGGCCGACGCCACTCTCGATCAGGCCCAGCAGCTGGTCGACCACCATGGCCAGCACGGCGGAGGCCGCGCAGCCGACCAGCACCGCCACCCAGTCCTCGGTCTGCAGCCCCGAGAAGATGTAGTCGCCCAGCGAGGTCTGGCCGACCGGGGTCGAGAGGGTGGCCGCGCCGATGGTCCATACCGCCGCCGTCCGCACCCCGGCCATGATCACCGGCAGGGCCAGGGGCAGCTCCACGCGCCACAGCCTCTGGCGGTCGGTCATGCCGACGCCGCGCGCCGCCTCGACCACGGCCGGGTCGACGCCGGTCAGGCCCGCCGCCGTGTTCCGCAGGATCGGCAGCATCGAATACAGGGTCAGGGCCAGCAGCGACGGCAGGAAGCCCAGGGCCGAAAAGCCATGGCCGGTCAGCTTCAGCGACAGGCCCGAAAGCAGCAGCAGCAGCGGGAAGAACAGGGCCAGCAGGGCCAGGCTGGGAATGGTCTGGATCAGACCGGCGCCCGCCAGCGCGATCCAGCGCAGGCGGGGATTGCGGGCGGCCAGCACCCCCAGCGGCAGGGCGATCAGCAGACCCAGGCCCAGCGCCGCCGCCGACAGGGCCACGTGCCAGCCCAGCCGCTCGGGCAGCAGGGCCAGGGCCTGATGCAGGCGATCATCCATGAGCGAGCCTCGCCAGTTTCTCGGCCTGACGGCGCGGGGCGTCGATCAGGGCGGCGACGCGGGGATCGGCATGACCGCCCGACAGCAGGGCGGCGGGCGTGTCGTCGGCGATGATCTCGCCCCCTCGCTCTCCGGCCGCCATGATCACGATCCGGTCGGCGGTCAGCAAGGCCTCGCCGACATCGTGGGTGACCATCACCGTGGTCAGGTTCAGCGCGTCATGCAGCCGCCGGACGTCTTGCGCCAACGCCACGCGGGTCACCGGATCCAGCGCGCCGAACGGCTCATCCATCAGCAGGATCGACGGCTCGGCGGCCAGCGCCCGGGCCACGCCGACCCGCTGGCGCTGTCCGCCGGACAGTTCGGCCGGCAGACGCGCGGCGACCTCACGGGGTAGGGCGATCAGGTCCAGCAGGGTGTCGACCCGCTCCGCGATCGTCTCGGCCGGCCAGTCCAGCAGGCTGGGGGTGATCCCGATGTTCTGGGCCACGGTCATGTGGGGAAACAGGCCCACCTCCTGGAAGACATAGCCGATGCGGCGGCGCAGGGCCGGGCCGGGCTGGCTCGCCACATCCTCGCCGTCGATCAGCACGCGCCCGGTGGTTGGAACGATCAGGGCGTTGATGGTCTTGAGCAGGGTGGTCTTGCCCGCCCCCGATCCGCCGACCAGGGCCACGAACTGGCCGCGGGCGATCGACAGGCTGGCGCCGGTCAGCACCGGCGCGCCGTCATAGGTCTTGCCGATGCCGTCGAGGACGATGGCGCCAGGAAGGGGGTGTGGAGCGGTCATGCAGTCTCCGGGGGCGCGCGCCCTACCCTGGCCCGGATCGCGGCCGACTCAAAGCGCGGGTGCGACAAGGCGGCGCGCGGCGAATGTCGCAGTGGTGCGGAACCGACTCAATCCCGATCCTGTTGATGGTTAATCGGAGATCACAGATGGCCTCGTCCCTGCAGTCCGCCCCCTTCGACGCGCGCCGCGCCAAGCGCCGCGCCAGCCAGTGGCCGCTGGGCCTGTCGGTGCTGGTGATGACCGTGGCCAATGCGGCCCTGTGGTACGCGATCTACGCCCTGACCCACGGCGTCTTCGCCCTGGATCCGCAGTTCTTCGCGGGGCTTTGACGCGCACGGCTTCGCGGCCTCGCGCTTTCGCTGCGATGGGGGTGGGAAGGGTCGCGGAGCGTCCGGGCCTCGCCCGGATGATTGTGTTGCTAAGTACCGTTTCGACGAAGACAGACGCTCCGCGCAGTCGTTATTCGGGAGCGTCGCCGGGCTGGCGGGGTCTTAACCCGCTCCGGTAGCTAAGCCCTCGACGGGCGGAGGGGCGGCTAACCCCGTCCGGAACGCATGGGCGATTTCAGCCCATGCCAGTTGCGCCTTCCGACCCGAGCCGCTGGTTTTTCGTCCCGATCTTTCAGGGAACCCGTCCAGTCAGACGCTCGAGGTTGTCATTCAAGACTACGGCGGGCGCTCCCCGCTCGACCACCCCTGACAGCCGCAACGGTCGCCGTACGTGCGCCCTTCCCGTGCCGTCAGGTGAGAATGATTATGCGGGCGGATTCGATGCGTCTGATTGGCGCGATCAAGTTTTTTACAAGCGGTTGATTGGGCTGGAGTTTGCTCCGGAAAGAATGGGGATAGACTGCGCGCTATCCCCATTCCCCAACCCTCTCCCATAGGGAGAGGAGGGACCCGCGCCGCAGGCGTGGGAGGTGAGGGGTTACGGCGTCAGACGGCGTGCCGGCACTCCGGCTATCAGCGTAACCCCTCAACCTCCCACCGCTACGCGGCGGGCCCCTCCTTCGCGCGAAGGGAGCCATCCTTAAATCTCACGGCGAGACGATCGCTGGTCTGGAAAGGTCACTCAAGGACGACGCTCCGCGTCGCCGCGACGCGGCCGCCGGAGGCGGTCCTTGACTGACCTTTCCAGACCAGCACGCTGCAGCCTCCAAGAGATTTAAGGATGAGCGGGACGCGGGGCGTCCGCTTTTGGCAACATGAAGCCGGGGCCGCTTTCGACCCCAAGCGGACTTCCGGATGCCCCGAGCTCAAACTTAAGTTTGACCTTAGACGAGCCAGCCGCGAACTTAGTGAAATGGCGATTGATAAGGTTGCAGGTAAACTCTGCGCGTCAGGCTTCTGGCTCTACGATGGCGTCGTACGTCACGACATTCGCATTGTGGCGAGCAACTATGACCGCCGATACGAGAACGCTCTGGAGCTCTGGAACGAGTATGGCGGCAGCGGCGACATCTACGACAAGCCGCCTGAAGGCCCCGAGCCCGTTGGCGCGTCAGGTTGGCTATTCGAGGTAGAGCCTTACAGCTCCAAAGCGTTCCCCAGCCTTGAAGAGGCAAAGGCATGGATCGATGCTCAGCCTTGGGGGCCTGTCACGTGGGAGACTTAGGGCCGCTTCCTACCCATTTCTGAAGCTAAAAAACGTCCTCTAACGGACGCCCAACGCCAATGCCCGCTAGATCGGCATCCGCATGATTTCCTGATACGCCGAGATCACCTGGTCGCGCACGGCCATCACCGTCTCAAGGCTGGCCTCCGCCGACGAGATCGCGGTGACCACGTCGATCAGTTCAGCCTTGCCGGCCACCTGCTGGGCGACCTTGATTTCGGCGGCCTTGGAGGTCTGGGTGACGTCGTTCATGGCCGACTTCAGGAGGTCGCCGAAGTCCATGCCCTTGGCGGCGGGGGCGCCGCCGATCGAGCCGACAGACATGGCGCCTTGCGAAGCATAGGCCTTGGCGGCGGCGAGCGCGGTGATCATCGGTCAGCCCCTATTTGCGCAGCATGTCGAGGGTGCGCGACTGCATGGCGCGCGCCGTCTCGATGACATTGAGATTGGCTTCGTAGGCGCGCTGCGCCTCTTTCATGTCGAGCGCCTCGACCAGCGAATTGACGTTGGGCAGCTTGACATAGCCCTTGTCGTCGGCGGCCGGATTGCCCGGATCATATTCGGTCTTGAAGTCGCTCTGGTCGGCTTCGACGCGCAGCATCTGGACGCCCTCGGCGCCCTCGATCTTGGTCGGCTTGAACACCGGCACCTGGCGGCGGTAGGGGTCGCCGCCGGGGGTGCGGGCGGTGGAATTGGCGTTGGCGATGTTCTCGGCGATGACCCGCATGCGGCCTTGCTGGGCGCGCAGGGCCGAGCTGGCCACGGCCATGGTCGACAGCGAGTTGGACTTGATCTCGGGCATCTAATCCTCCCTCACCCGTTAACCTTGCGCGCGGCCATCCGCAGCATGGTCATGGACTTCTGGTAGAAGCCGACGGCGGCGTCATAGTTCATGCGCGCATCGGACATCTTGAGCATCTGGTCCTCGAGGTTCACGGCGTTGCCGTCGAGGGTGGTCTCGGTGTCAGCGCCGGCCGTGGCGCGCCACGCGCTCGGCGCGTTGGACGGCGCCATGTGCGAGGCCGAGGTGGCCATCATCGAAACGCCGTTGGTCGGGACGACCCTGCCGCCGCGATAGGGCGCCTGGCCCGAGCCCTGGTTCATCAGCGAGGCCTGGAAGCTGTAGGCCTTCAGGTCGCGCGGCTGATAGCCGGGCGTGCTGGCGTTGGCCACGTTCTGGGCGATGACCTTCTGCCGCTCGGACAGATAGCCGAGCCGGCTCTTGAGCATGCCAAAAAGGGGAATGTCGTCGGGACCCATGGCGATCATGGTGAAGAAACAGGGTTAATCGGCCATTAAGGAGCCTCAGGCACTTTCAGTGCGTGACAGCCGAAAGTGGCTGCCGGTTTCGGCGCCCGTCACGCACTAAACTATTAAACTGGAAGATTTTTCTTCGAAAATCTTCTGGACATGGTCGGGTGTTTCGCCTGCGCCATCTTGTCTCGCAGAGTTGGTCGATCCGGGCGTCATGAACATTCTGGAACTCATCCGCGCCATCGCCGCCCTGGCCGTCACCCTGGGCCTGATCGGCCTGGCCGCCTATGCCCTGCGCCGCTTTGGGCCCGACGCCCTGACGCGCATGGTTCACGCCCGGCAGGTGCGCCGGCTGCGGGTGGTCGAGAGCCTGGTCCTGGACCCCACACGACGCCTGGTGATCTTCAGCCTGGACGGCGAGGAGCGCCTGATGCTGCTGGGCGAGGGCAAGATGCTGGACTGGGGGCCCAAACCCGCCGCCGCCCTTCCCTCCCCCGCCGTTCCCGCTCCGGAGCCCGTGGTCTGATGCGCAGCCTGATCAAATCCATCACCGGCGCCAATTCGCAGGACCTGCGCCGCGCCGCCATCATCTCGGTGCTGGTCGCCTTCGGCACGGCCGTGCTGCCGGCCGCCGCCTTCGCCTCGTCGGCGATCAATGTGAACCTGGGCACCGGCGCGGGACTGTCCGAGCGCGTCGTCCAGATGGTCGGCCTGCTGACGGTGCTGTCACTGGCCCCGTCGATCGTGATCATGACCACCTCGTTCGTGCGGATTGTCGTGGTGCTGGGCCTTTTGCGCACCGCCATCGGCGTGCAGCAGAGCCCGCCCAATCCGGTGATCATCAGCCTGGCCCTGTTCCTGACCGCCATCGTCATGGGCCCGACCTTCGAGCGGTCCTACGATCTGGGCATCAAGCCGCTGCTGGACAAGCAGATGGAGCTGCCCGAGGCGTTCGAGGCGGCCGGCGGGCCGGTCAAGGAGTTCATGCTCAAGCAGGTGGATCGCGAGGACCTGGCCCTGTTCGTGCGCCTGTCGAAGATCCCCACGCCCAAGACCGCCGCCGACACCCCGCTGAACGTGGTGACGCCGGCCTTCATGATTTCCGAACTGAAGCGCGCCTTCACGATCGGCTTTCTGCTGTTCATCCCCTTCCTGGTCATCGACCTGGTGGTCGCCAGCGTGCTGATGAGCATGGGCATGATGATGCTGCCACCGGCCACAATCAGTCTGCCGTTCAAACTGATCTTCTTCGTCCTGGTGGACGGCTGGCGACTCGTTGCAGGCAGTCTTGTTGAGAGTTTCCAGCGCGGCGCTGGGGGTTAAGGGTCAGGCTATGAGCGTCTTTGTTCTGGGTTCCATCAATCTGGACGCCGTCGCGCGGGTTGATGACCTGCCGCGTCCGGGCGAGACGGTGGCGGGCCTGTCGCTGGAGCTGTTTCCCGGCGGCAAGGGCGCCAACCAGGCCGTGGCCGCCGCACGCATGAGCGCCCCGACCCGGCTGATGGGCGCGGTGGGCAAGGAAGACGCCGGCCCCGGGCTGAAGACCAAGCTGTCGGAATATGGCGTGCAGGTCGGCGATGTCCTTGAGCTGCCGAGTGTCCCGACGGGTCAGGCCCATGTCTGGGTGGCGACCAGCGGCGAGAACATGATCGTGGTGACCAGCGGCGCCAACGCCGCCATCACCCCGCAGCACGTGGCCGCCACGTCGCTGGACGGCCAGCGGATCCTGCTCAGCCAGCTGGAATCCCCGGCCCAGGCGATCGAGACCCTGTTCCGGGCCGGCGCCGCCAAGGGCGCCCTGCGGATGCTGAACGCCGCCCCCGCCCTGCCCCAGGGCGCGGCGCTGTTTCCGCTGACCGACATCCTGATCCTCAACCAGACCGAACTGGCCACCTACGCCAAGCTCGACCAGGAGCCCGTTCGGCTGGAAGAGGTGTCGCGCGCGTCGCGCAAGCTGATGAGCCGTCCCGACCAGGTGGTGATCGTCACCCTGGGCGCGGCGGGCGTGGCCTGCATCCGCCGCGACGAGGCCTTCCTGATCGAGGGCCGCAAGGTCAAGGCCGTCGACACCACCGGGGCCGGCGACTGCTTCTGCGGCGCCCTGGCGGCCTGCCTGTCGATCAATATGGACCTGCGCGAAGCCGTCGAAATGGCCAACGCCGCCGCCGCCCTGTCGGTGCAGAAATCCGGCGCCGCGCCGTCCATGCCCAGCAAGCGCGAGGTCGAGGCGTTCCTGGAGGGGTGAACTCATCATGTCGACTTCCCCGCCAACCGCGCTTCACGACCTCAAATGCGTCGGAGATTGCGTATCGACGGCGGCGCTGGACTCGGTCTGGGTCTATCCAGTCCTCGGCCTGTTGATCGCCGTGATTTGGCTGGTCGGTCGAATTGTCTGGCGGCGGTCAAAGGCCGTCAAAACGCGCGACTAAGCCGCGCGAATCCCGCTGAAGCCGTGATCCGAGGCCGAGCCGATCACCGCGTCGTAGCCGAGGATCATGTCGACGTCCTTGCCGTTGCTGGCCAGGGGCAGGCGTAGCCACAGGATCGACATGTGCGGCGCGCCGCGCCAGGCCATGCTGTGGACGCCGACGCCCGGACGGCGGCCATCGACCACCTTATCCAGCTCCTTGCGCCAGTAGTCGCCGGCGGCGGTATTGTAAACTTCCGACAGACCCTTGCCGGTGATCTCGCGGCCATAGACGCCGTACAGGCCCGTGCCGGCCAGACGCAGGCGATAGTCGCGCGGCTCGTTGATCACGTCGATCAGGCTGACGGTGGGCAGCATGCGCTTGATGCCGAGCGGATTCAGGTCCGCACGCGCCGGGAGGGCCGCCCCCCGTCGGAGTGACGCCCAGTAGGCGAACATCTCCTGGTGAGCGCGGGCCGCAGAGGCCGATGCGCTCAACTGCGCGTTCATCTTCAGATTCCTTAACAAGCCGTTGGAATCACGACGATTCACTATCGCTTAAGGACCGAATCGCGGGCAAGCGAAAACAGCGTCGCCAGCCAAGATTTCGGTAAAGAGTCAATCCGCAAGCGAAACGCCCGCCCTCCGGTTCGGAGCGCGGGCGTCGAGGATTTCCAGCCGCCATGGCGGCAAGCGCTTGATCCGACTCGGCTATTTTCCGCCGCGCGGCGGTTTGCGACCGCCCTGGCCCAGGCCCATGGACTTGGCGAGCTCCGACCGCGCCTTGGCGTAGTTGGGGGCGACCATCGGGTAGTCCTTGGGCAGGTTCCACTTGGCCCGGTACTCTTCGGGGCTCATGTCGTACTTGGTGCGCAGGTGGCGCTTGAGCGACTTGAACTTGCGACCATCCTCCAGGCACACGAGGTGGTCGGCCGCGATCGAGCGCTTGACCGGAACTGCGGGTTCCCTGGGCGCGGCGGGCGCGGCCTCGACGGGACCACCGATCGCCGACAGGGCGCTGTGAACCTGCCGGATCAGCGCCGGCACATCGGTCGCCGTCACGGTGTTGTTGCCGACATAGGCCGAGACAATGCCCGCCGTCATGTCGAGGAGGTCCGAATGGTCGTCCATCTGATCTAGCCCGTCGCGATTTTGCTTGTTCTTTGCTGATTCCGAAAATCAGTCATCGCGTGGATACAGACAATATCCGCAGGCGGCAATATCCAGAAATCGACAATACACGTCAATTCATCTGGCGAGACGGCGCGCTGGGTTGAGTTCAACATCACCCGGCAACAATTGGACGAATGCGTTCAATGATATTTGAGTTAACGACCAAAGTCGCGTGATAGCGCTAGCATGGCCGCGCGCTGGGGCACCGAATATTCGTCCACAGCCGCCTCGTCGCCCTCGCGGATCGCCTTCAGCAGGGCCGGGGTCAGGGCCGAGGACAGCGACCAGTTCCAGTAGCGCAGCACGGTCTGGGCGCGATCGACGGCGATCATATCGAACACCGCCATCACCCGCTCCAGCGCCGGAACCATGGCGCCGGTCGAGTCGACCTCGGGACGCCGCAGACCCCGCCACAGGGCCTTGATCGCCGTGCGCGGCAGGCCGGTGGCCTTGCACAGGATCGCAAGCGGCTCGCCGCCCGGATCGGTGAAGATCTTGGCGCCGGTCATCGGCTTGAGGCCCGACAGGTAGGAGATCTCTTCGGCCACGTCGCGCGTCATGCCGTTCTGAGCGGCGGCGATGGCGTCGTCGAGGCTGTCGAACGGGCTCTTGGCGATGGCGGCGCGGTTGCGCTGGCGACGCTCGATGAACTGCAGGGCCTTGCGCGACATCGGGTCCTGCCAGCCCTCCTCGGAGGCCACGGCGAACAGGTCGCCCACCGCGTCCTGCAGGATCTCCCGCGAGACGGCGAAGCGTTGCAGGATCAGCTTGCGGGCGTCGGCGTCCGCCCACCAGAACATCACATAGGCATGGCTGGGGCGAAGCTCGGCCCGGCGCAGCAGCAGCGGTATCAGGCGCGGATTGTCGCGTGACATGGCCACCACGGTCTCGATCGTGTGATGGCTGAACTTCACCAGTTCATTGCGCAGCAGAACCTCAACGACCGGCGCCTCGCCGGCCTCGACCAGGGCTTCGGCGACCATCTCGCCCACGCCGCGGCGCTGGGCGATCATCCGCCGGTGCTCGGTGGTGGCGTTGCGGGCGCAGTCGATCAGGTCGGCGTCACCCAGGCTTGGCGAGTTTTCCAGCAGCGCGCGCGCCACCGAAATCTCGTCGCGCAGGATCAGGCGGATCAGCGTGCCGGGCATCTCGACCAGATTGGCCAGGCGACGGGCGACTTTCTCGCGCTCCTCGGTGACTGCGTCGCGCAGCATCTCGACCAGCAGGTCAGCGGTCATGGCCCGTTCAAAGGCGTTGACCCGGCTGGCGGGCAGGCAAACCACGTCGGCCAGGCGCTTGAGCAGGGCCGCGCGCGAACGCGCCGGCGGCTTTTGAGCCTCGGCTTGCGGAAACGGGGCGATCGGCGCGGGTTCGCTCATGGTGATCCTGACGGTCAAATCAGCCGTCATCCCGAACTGATCAGAACCTCATTAACGTCCGATGAGCGGGTCGGTTCGGCGTGCGCGACACGATGACGCCGAACCGCGACCAAACTGCGTCAGCTAAACGGGTGCTCGCCCCATTGGGGCCAGATATCGGGCAGATCGGTCGAGACCTTGTCGGGATAGACCGGCGTGCGCTTCTCCAGGAACGAGGTGACCCCTTCCTTGGCGTCGGCGGCGGCGCCGCGCGCCTGGATGGCCCGGCTGTCGGCCTTGTGGGCCTCCATCGGGTGATCGGCGCCGGCCATGCGCCACAGCAGCTGGCGGGTCAGGGCGATAGAGACCGGGGCTGAATTGTCAGCGATCTCGCGGGCCAGGGCCCGGGCGGCGGGCAGCAGGTCTTCGGGCGCGTGCAGCGAGCGGACCAGCCCGCGATCCAGCGCTTCCTGCGCGCCGAACACCCGGCCGGTATAGCACCATTCCAGCGCCGTCTGCATGCCGACCAGGCGCGGCAGGAACCAGGACGAGGCCGCTTCCGGATTGATGCCGCGCCGCGCGAACACGAAGCCGAACTTGGCGTCGGTCGAGGCCAGGCGGATGTCCATCGGCAGCTGCATGGTCACGCCCACGCCTACCGCCGCGCCGTTCACGGCGGCGATGATGGGTTTCAGACTCTCATACATGCGCAGGGTGCAGCGGCCGCCGCCGTCGCGATAGATATCGCCGACCTTGCCTTCTTCGCGCTCCAGCGCCTGGGGCGAGGTGCGATCGAAGGTCGCCCCGCCGCCGCCCAGATCGGCCCCGGCGCAGAAGGCCCGGCCCGCGCCGGTGACGATCACCACCTTCACGTCGTCATCGGCGTCGGTGACGTCGAACACCTCGATCAGGTCCTTCATCATCCGGGCCGTGAAGGCGTTCATCCGCTCGGGCCGGTTCAGGGTGATCGTCGCGATCCCGTCCTCGACGTCATAGAGCAGGGTCTCGAAGGTGGGGGATGGCATGGGTGTTCCTCCTGATTTTAGGCCAGTCAAACATGCGTATGAAATTGGGGCAACGTTCCTTCTCCCCAGACTTGCGCGCGACACGCTTGATCGCGCCTTGACGATATATAACAGCGCTTATACATCATCCGGATGTCATCGCCTTCCCCCACGCTTGGCACCCTGCTGCACCACCTGATCGAACTGTTGGATGGCGATGTGCAGGCGGCCTACACCACCGCCGGCCTGGCCTGGCGACCGCGCTACACGCCCGTTCTGCGAGGCCTGATGAGCCCGGGCCCGGCGTCGATCAAGGCGCTGGCGCTGAAGATCGGTATCAGCCATTCGGCCGTCAGCCAGACGGTCGCGCAGATGGTCAAGGACGACCTGGTCGAGCTGAAGCCGGGCGCCGACGCCCGCGAGCGCATCGTCGCCCTGACGCCCAAGGCGCAGGCCATGGTCCCGGCCCTTCAACGCCAGTGGGCCGCGGTCAACGCCACCGCCGACGCCCTGGACGCCGAGCTTTCGGCCCCGCTGTCCGGCGTCATCCGCGAAGCGATCACCGCCCTGAGCCACCGGCCGTTCGGCCAGCGGATCCTGGCGCAGACCCAGACGCTTTCCGCGCCGGACCACGCCTCGCCTCCCCCTTCAAGCCCGCTTGCCCCTGAGCACCCGACATCATGAAGATCGATATGACACGCTGGACCCACCCCCTTGAGCTGGGCGAGCGCCGGTTTCTGCATCCCGGACCGCTGCGCTGGCTCAGGGCCCTCGGCTGGGCCCTGGCGCTGTTCTTCCTGATCGCCCTGGCGTCGCTGTCGACCGGCGAAGCCCTGGGCAAGGCCTTGCCCAAGACGTCCGGCGCGGCGCAGCTGGCGGCCAATATCGTGGCGGTGCTGGTGGGGCTGGGGGTCTACGCCCTGGCGGTGCGACTGGCCGAAGGGCGCTGGCCGTCCGAGATCGCCTGGCGACCCGCTATTCCGCAACTGGTTGCGGGCCTGCTGATCGGGGTGGCGATGTTCGCCGCCGTGATGGCGATCATGGCGGCGTTCGGCCTCTATGACATCCGGCCCCTCGGCGCCGCGCCGGCCTGGATCGCCATCGGCAAGGCCGTTCAGTCCGGCGTGATCGAGGAGATCATGATCCGCGCCATCCTGTTGCGCCTGACCTGGAGGGCGTTCGGCCCCTGGGTGGCCTTCGCGATCTCCGCCGCCCTGTTCGGCTTTGGCCACCTCCCCAATCCGAACGCGACCGTGTTCGCGGCCATCGCCATCGCGCTGGAGGCCGGGATCATGCTGGGCGCCTTCTATGCGTTGACGGGACGGGTCTGGATGTCGATCGGCGTGCACGCGGCCTGGAATTTCACCCAGGGCTATCTGTTCGGCGCCGCTGTGTCCGGCGGCGACTTCGGCCCCGCGATGGCGTCAAGCACGGCGCGCCCGGGTTTCCCCGAATGGCTGACCGGGGGCGCCTTCGGCCCCGAGGCTTCGCTGCCGGCCCTGGTGGTCTGCACCACCATCGGCCTCGGCGTCACCTGGATGGCCTGGCGGGCCGGCCAGTTCGCCAGGCCGCCGGCCGTCTAGCCCTGCCCCCTCCGGATAACGCGACGCGATCCGGAGGGGTTGGACGCTACCCCCGCTTGACCATCAGCTTGCTGATGGCGTGCACGAAGTTGTTGGGCGCGATCTCCATCTCGCCGGTGGCCTTCAGGTCGGGGAAGCGGGCCAGGATCTGGCGATAGGCTTCCTCCAGCTGGATCTGGGCCACGCGCTTGCCGATGCAGGTGTGGGGGCCATAGCCGAAGGCGATGTGCTTGGCCGCGTTGGGGCGGCGCACGTCCAGCTGGTCGGGGTTGGGGAACACCTCCGGATCGCGGTTGGCCGCGCCGTAGTACATGATGACCTTCTCGCCTTCGCGGATCATCTGGCCGTTCAGCTCGACATCGGCCGTCGCCGTGCGGCGCATGTAGATCACCGGGCTGACCATGCGAATGAACTCGTCAACCGCGCCGCCCAGCAGGCCGGGATTGTCGATCAGCGCCTGCTTCTGGTCCGGGAACTCGGTCAGCAGCTTCATCGCGCCCGACAGGGTGTTGCGGGTGGTGTCATTGCCCGCGAACACGATCAGCAGCCAGGAGCCGTCCAGATATTCATCGGCCAGCAGGGCGCCGTCGACCTGGGCCCGGGCAATGGCGGTCAGCAGGTCTTCCTTGGGATCCTCGCGACGCTTGAGCAGCATCATCCGACCGTAGTCGAACATCTCCTCGACGTTGGTGTTGAAGTCCATGACGAACTGCATGAGCTCAAGCGTCGGGGTGATCGGGGCGGCGGCCTGCTGCACGGCCAGATCCTGGGCGCGCTCCAGATAGTGCATCCACTTGAGGAACCGGGGGCGATCCTCGGGCGGCACGCCCAGGATCTCGCACAGGGTGAACAGCGGCAGCACGCTGGAGAAGTGCTCGACCATGTCGATGGTGGCGCCGCCTTCCAGCAGCAGCTCCATGGCGTCGAGCAGCCGCGTGACCTCACCCTTCACCGCCTCGGTGATCCCGCGCAGATAGGACGGGGTGAAATACGGCATGTGCTCGCGACGCAGCTGCAGGTGATGCGGCGCGTCGAGATTGATCATGGTGTCCATCGACGCCCGGAACAGCAGGGCGTGACGGCGATCGGGCGGGCCCATGGCCATCAGGATGCCGCCGCGCTGCGACGAATAGGTGGTCGGGTCGCCGTTGACGCTCATCACGTCTTCATGCCGCGTCACCGCCCAGAAGCCCGGCCCGCCATAGGGCTCGGCATGCCACATCACCGGCGCCTCGACCCGCATCCGCGCATAGTCGGCGAAGGGCTGACCCTTGGCGAAGCGGAAGATGTCGGCGAGGTCGATATCGGGCAGGGTCGGATAGGTGGTTCCCGCTCCAGGACCGGCCTTGCCGTCCACCACTGTCTGGCTGATCAGATCCACGCATCGTCTCCCGGGAACATCGTTCTGTGGGTGGGACGATAGCGCCTAAACATGGCGCGCCAACGGCGCCGCGACGGCAACTGACGCAAGGTGAGGCTTTGCGTTCGGCCCAGACCTGCGCATTGTGAGTGAACGCCGATCATGCGGACACACGCAGACGGCCCCGAGCCTTTCCGCATGGACGGGCTCTAAACATAAAAAATGGAGCGCGCCCAAGCGCGCTTTAGGGAGAGAGCGATGAGCGCGACCATCGAGGCTGACTACATCGTCGTGGGCGCCGGTTCGGCCGGCTGCGTTCTGGCCGCGCGGCTTTCCGAGGATGGTCGCTTCAAGGTGCTGTTGCTGGAAGCCGGCGGCGATGATCGGCCGACCAAGAACCTCTCGCAGTTCACCTCGAACCTGATGATCCACATCCCGGTCGGCTATGCCCAGACCCTCAAGGACCCCAAGGTCAACTGGCTTTATACCACCGAGCCCGATCCGGGCACCGGCGGACGCGCCCACGTCTGGCCGCGCGGCAAGGTGCTGGGCGGTTCGTCCTCGATCAACGCCATGCTCTATGTGCGCGGCCAGCAGGCCGACTATGACGGCTGGCGCCAGCTGGGCTGCGAAGGCTGGGCCTGGGACGACGTCCTGCCCTGGTTCCGCAAGTCGCAGAATCAGGAGCGCGGGGCCAGCGACCTGCACGCCACCGGCGGCCCGCTCAACGTCTCCGACATGCGCGACGGCAACGTCATTTCAGAAGCCCTGATCGAGGCCTGCGACCAAGCCGGCATCCCCCGCTATGACGACCTGAACGGCAAGGATCAGGAAGGCGCCACCTGGTATCAGGTGACCCAGAAGAACGGCGCGCGCTGCTCGGCCGCTGTCGCCTATCTGCACCCCGCCATGAAGCGGGCGAACCTGCAGGTCGAAACCAACGCCCTGGCCAGCCGCGTGATCTTCGAGGGCAAGCGCGCCGCCGGCGTCGAATTCGTGCAGAACGGCGTCAAGCGCACCGCCAAGGCCCGGGCCGAGGTGATCCTGGCCGGCGGAGCGATCAATTCGCCCCAGCTTCTGGAACTGTCGGGCATCGGCAATGGCGAGCTGCTGCGCCAGCGCGGCATCGCGGTCGTTTCCGACCTTCCCGGCGTCGGCGAGAACCTGCAGGACCATTATCTGACGGGCGTGCGCTACCGCCTGAAGGCCGGCGCGCCGTCGATCAACGCCATGAGCAAGGGCGCCCAACTGGCGGGCCAGGCGCTGAAATATGTGCTGTTCCGCAAGGGCCTGCTGACCCTGTCGGCGGCGCATGTGGCGGCGTTTTGTAAATCCAGACCAGATCTCGCAGGACCGGACATCCAGTTCCACATCCTGCCGGCCACCATGGATCTGAATAAGCTGTTCAACGAGCAGAAGATGGAGCTGGAGGACGCGCCAGGCATGACTATCGCGCCCTGCCAGCTGCGCCCGGAAAGCCGCGGCTCCATCCATATCAAGTCGGCTGATCCGTCGCAGTACCCGGCCATCGTCGCCAACTATCTGGCCGATCCGCTGGACCAGGAGGTCGCGATCGCCGGCCTGAAATGGGCGCGCAAGATCGGCGAGCAGCCGGCCATCGCCAAATATGTCGAGCAGGAGATGAACCCTGGTCCAGGCTTCGAGAGCGACGAGATGCTGCTCGAATATGCCAAGGCCTCGGGCTCGACCCTCTACCACCCGGTCGGCACCTGCGCGATGGGCAGCGGGCCCATGGCCGTGGTCGACGCCCAGCTGCGGGTGCGCGGTGTGGATGGCCTGCGGGTCGTCGACGCCTCGATCATGCCGCGCCTGGTCTCGGGCAACACCAACGCCCCCACCATCATGATCGGCGAGAAGGGCGCGGCCATGATCCTTCAGGCCGCCAAGACCCCCGTCGCGGCTTAGGAAACCTCACCTCATGCACCCCTTTATCCACGCCCAGACACAACCGCAAAAGCCCGCCTACATCATGGCCGGCTCCGGCGAGGTCGTGACCTACGGCCAGCTGGACGCCCGCTCCAACCAGGGCGCGCAGCTGTTTCGCTCACTGGGCCTGCAGACCGGCGACGTCATCGCCATCCTGATGGAGAACAATGCCCGGTTCTTCGAGATCGCCTGGGCCGCCCAACGCGCGGGGCTCTATTATGTCTGCGTCTCGACCAAGCTGACGGCGGCCGAAACCCAGTACATCCTGCAGGACTGCGGGGCCAAGGTGTTCATCACCTCGGTGGCGATGGGGTCGCTGATCGACGAAATCCCCGCCCTGGTTCCGGGCCTGAAGCTCTACACGGTGGGCGGCGCCCATGGCGCCTATGCCGACTTCGAGGCGGCCCGCGCCGCCATGCCCGAGACCCCGATCGCCGATGAGAGCGCCGGCTCGGACATGCTCTATTCGTCGGGCACCACCGGCCGACCCAAGGGCGTCAAGCCGGCCCTGAACGGCGGCCCGATCGAACAGCCCAACGCCCTGCAGATGATGGCCCAGGGCCTGTTCGGCTTCTCCGGCGACAGCGTCTATCTGTCCCCCGCCCCGCTCTATCACGCAGCCCCGCTGCGCTGGTGCATGAGCGTCCACAAGCTGGGCGGCACGGTGATCGTGATGGAGAAGTTCGATCCCGAGGCCGCCCTGGCCCTGATCGAAAAGTACAAGGTCACCTGCGGCCAGTTCGTGCCGACCCACTTCGTGCGGATGCTGAAACTGCCCGAAGAGACCCGCGCGAAATACGACGTCTCGTCGATGCAATCGGCCGTCCACGCCGCCGCCCCCTGCCCGGTTCCGGTCAAGGAGCAGATGATCGCCTGGTGGGGCCCGGTGATCTTCGAATACTATGCCGGCACCGAAGGAAACGGCTTCTGCTGGATCAATTCGCAGAACTGGCTGACCCACAAGGGCAGCGTCGGCCAGGCCGTGCTGGGCGAACTGCGCATCTGCGATGAGGACGGCAATCCGGTCCCGCCCCGCACCGAGGGCGCGGTCTATTTCGCCAACGGCCCGGCGGTGAACTATCACAACGCCCCGGACAAGACCGCCGAGAGCTACAACCAGCACGGCTGGACCACCCTGGGCGACGTGGGCTGGGTCGACGAGGAGGGCTATCTCTACCTGACCGACCGCAAGAGCTTCATGATCATCAGCGGCGGGGTGAACATCTATCCGCAGGAGATCGAGAACCTGCTGATCACCCACCCGATGGTGGCCGACGCCGCCGTGGTCGGAGCGCCGTGCGAAGAGATGGGCGAAAAGGTCGTGGCGGTGATCCAGCCCCTGGCCTGGGCCGAGGATCACTCTGATCTCGCCGACGAGCTGATGGCCTTCGTGCGGGCCAATCTCAGCCACGTAAAATCGCCGCGCCGCATCGACTTCATGCAGGAACTGCCCCGCCACGCGACGGGCAAGCTCTACAAGCGGCTGATCCGGGATGCTTACTGGGCCAAGACCTAGGGCCTAGGGCCGGTTGGGAGCCGCGCCCCGGTCCGGGGCCAGCCAGCGCGAGCGATCCAGGTACGGGCCGTTATAGCCTGGCGCCGCGACCACAGGAGCGGCGGGCCTGGGCGCCTGGGCGGCTGGCGGCGGGGCCTGGACACTCTGGACGGGGCGCGCCTGGCGAGGCCGGGCGCCGTCGGCCGGCTCGTTCAGGCATTGGGTCGGCTTGACCTGCAGCAGCGTGCTGGCGAAGTCATAGATGCTGCGCTCGACCAGGGTGCGTGCCGCCAGCTGCATGGGCTCCAGCTCGCTCTTGCCGCCGGAAATGTCGATGACATTGCCATTCAGGAAGTCGAACACGCCGGGTTTGATCTCCCGGCCGATGATCTGCTTCTGGTAGGAGGTGATGTCGATGATCTCCTGCGAGCGGGAGTCGACCATGCGCATGTCGATGGCGATGTTGATCACATAGGTGCTGCCGGTCAGCGACCCTTTCAGCCCGCCCGTCCCCACATCACCGCCACGCGCATCCACGCCCGACGAGCGGATATTGTAGTTCAGCTCTGTAAGCCCGCCGACAATGTAGAAGTCAGAGCCGGCGATCTGTCCGGCATAGATGGGGCGATAGTTTTCGGGGTCAGAGCCGGCCTTTTCCGGAGAGTCCGACAGGGTGTGGTTCTGGGCATAGGCCAGTTCGGTATCGGAAATGCCCCGATCGCCCCGCTCCACCAGCCGCAGGCCGGCCTTGCCCAGGGCGCTGATCGCGAACAGCGACGCACCCTGGCTGACCTTGGCCCCGGTCGTGATGTCGCGCTTGCCGGTCAGATCGGCAATGGCGCCGACCGCCACCCGGGGCGCCGCTCGCCCGGTGGCGGCGGCACTCGACGCCAGACAGGCCAGGGCCGACGAATACTGCGTCGGATTGGTGGTCGCCGGGGCGTCGCCGATGGGCTGGGCATAGAGACCCGTGACCTTGTCGGCGGTGGTCGAGGCGCAGCCGGCCAGCATCAGCGCGACCAGGGTCGCGGCGATCCGTGCACTGTGACGGCCGGCAGTCAGGCCCAGGTCTTGAGACATCACCAGGTCCTCGGTTGGGCTTGAACGGTCCGCGAGGCCGCATAGGCCGGGAGCGCCGGACCCTGCGGTTCGGTTACCGGATCAAGGCAAAGATTCTTCGCCTCACCGCCACGGAAGCCGGCGATCATCTCGAACACGCCGCGCTCGACCAGGGTGCGAACGGCGGCCTGCATCGGCTCCATGCCGCTGCGGCCATAGGAGGCTGCTGCGCCGAGCTTGTCATTTCCAGCGGTCAGGCCAAGGTCAAGGCTGCGGCCGACCAGCTGTTTCTGATACGAGACCATGTCGACCACCTCCTGGGAGCGTGAGTTTACTAGCCGAAGATCGATGGCGATGTTGAGCACATAGGTCTGGCCCGCCGCGCCGGCCCGCACGCCATTCAAACCCCGGTCGCCAATCTGGGCGTCAGCGCCGGTCGAGCGGATGTTGTAGTTCAGCTCCGTGATGCCGCCGACGATATAGTAGGACGAGCCGGCGATCTGACCCGCCAGGATGCGGCGGAAATTGTCACCGCTGCTGCCGGCCAGTTCGGGCGTATCGGACAGCAGGCGCTGGCGGGCATAGTTGAGCTCGATCTCGGCCACGGAATTATCGAGCCGCTCGACCACCGGAAAGCCCGCCTTGCCAAGCGCCGTGATCGCAAACAGCGAGGCCCCCTGGCTGATCTTGGCGCCGGTCTCGAAGTCGGACTTGCCGGTCATGTCCGAGATCCGTCCGACCGAGATACGCGGCATCGGCCGGCTCAGCGGCTGGCGCGCCAGGCAGATCAGGGCCGGCGTGTAGGGCGTCGGGTTGCGGGTGGCCGGCGCATCGCCGATCGGCCGCGCATAGTCGCCGCCCGCCTCGGCAGCCAGGCTCGGCGGCGCAACGGCGAGGATCGCCGCCGCAAGGCCTGCGGCCCCCAGGGCGCGAGCGATCAACATGGTGCTGGTTTCCTTATGAGACCGAGAGCGTTGGTCAGGGCGCTACTGGTTGGATCCGGTCGATTTGGCGGCCGAGCCATTGAGAACAGCCGTGGCCGAAACCGATCCGGTATTGGTCTGAACACTGTTGAGCACGACCGTATTGTTGGATCCCTCGACCGTGACATTGACCAGATTGCCGATCGCGGTGGCGCTGTTGCTGGCCCCGCTCTCGAAAAAGGCCGCGCCATAGACGGCGGTATTGGTGTTGGTGGTGATCTGGCTGCCGCCGACGCCGCTCTGGATCACACCATCCTTGATGATGCGGTTGCCCTGGCTGTCGCGGGTGGAAGGATTGAAGCGCTCGGTCTCCATGGCCCGGGCATTGCCGTAGCCGGCTTCGAGGCTGCCGATTCCGTCGCGACCCAGGGTCTGCGCTCCACCCTGAACAGGCAGGGCCAGCAGAGCGACGGTCAGGGCCGGCGTGAACATCTTGAGCATGGGACAGGTCCTGAAAGAGGATGGAAAAGGCGCGACTGAAGGCGGGAGTAAAGGACGCTCGCGAGCGCTCAACGAGCGTCCTTGTGCCGACTTAGAAACCCTTGACGGACAGGGTGTTGCCGATGGCGGCGGCCGTCGCCGAGACCGAGTCGCTGACATTGCGAATGGTCGTGTTGGCGGTGGCGTTGACGGCGGCGTAGTTGATCTGGGTCGAGTTGACCTGGCCCAGATCGGCTTCGATGGTGGCCGTGTTGCTGATCGCTGCAGCGGTCGCGTTCACTTCGCCGCTGATATCGGTCAGGGTGGCGTTGAGGACGGCGGTCGGATCATAGTTGGCGTACTGAACATTGTTCACGACGTTGACATAGTCGGCCTTGATCGAAGCTGTATTGGCGATCGCGGCCGAAGTCGCGTCGACACTCTTGCCAACATCGCGGACGGTCGCGTTCAGTTCAGACGAAACATCGCCGAAGAAACGCTGCGTATTGTTGATGGTGTTGGCCGTGGCGCCTTCTAGCGTGACGCTGTTGCCGATACCAGCCGCAGTCAGGGCGACCTTGTCTTGAACATCGCTGACCGTCGCATTGAGCTTGGCGCGAATATTCGAGCTGTTGGTCTGGTTGGTATTGATGGTCTGAGCTTGGGCAGTACCAGCGACCGTCAGCGCGGCGATGGTGAGCAGGATGGTGCGGTTCATCTGTTTTCTCCACTAAGCCGATCATTCGGCGAATGGTACTTCGCAAGGCGCGTGCCACGCCTGGAGAAATTCGACCCGCCGGCCCGCAGCTAATCAGTCACCCGCCAATCAAGCTCATATGTTAATTTCCGATAACCTCGATTCATCAAGCAAATCAGTCCCCGCCCCTTTTGGCTCCGCTTCTTTGCCGGCAACAGTAGCCAAACGTTAATTTCCCATTATTGTTGTATTACTTGTTTTGGGTAGTTTTCGGCGGCGGCTCTGGAAAATAGTCCGACCAAAACTGCAACAGATCCCAATTTTGGGACGGACCGTCTGTGTCCATTTGACACAGTGACCGGCGCATGGGTGGCGCAGGCCAGGATCGGCCGGATGCAGCACAAAGCTTGGGCTCGACCTTGCCCCAACCGCCCGGCCATGGGATCAATCAAACAACTGTTTGCACAAGACGTGTTTGGGAGAACGCCATGAAACAAGTCGCCTATGCGGATATCGCCAGCCTGGTTGGTCAGGAAATCGGTGTTTCGGACTGGGTCGAGATCAGCCAGGAGCGGGTCAACCAGTTCGCCGAGGCCACCGGTGATCACCAGTGGATCCATGTCGATGTCGAGCGCGCCACCCGGGAAATCGGCGGCCCGATCGCCCACGGTTATCTGACCCTGTCGCTGATCCCGATGCTGGGCGCCGGCATCCTGCACGTCACCGGCGTGACGCGCGGCATCAACTACGGCTGCGACAAGGTCCGCTTCACCGGCATGGTCCGGGTCGGCAAGCGCGTGCGCATGCGCCAGAAGCTGCTCAGCGCCGAGCCCAAATCGGGCGGCCTGCAGATGAAGAACGAGTGCACCATCGAAATCGAAGGTGAAGAGCGCCCCGCCTGCGTGGCCGAGACCATCTCGATCATCTACGGCGCATAAAGCGTCGTGCGGAAAAGTGGATGCCGGTTTTCCGCGAAAACGACGCGAAAAAAACCTACAGCATCGCGCTGAATACGAAGCTCAGCACGATGCTGTAGGCCCTCAGCCTCCCGCCACGCCCCGCAGAGCGGCGGCCGTGGCGGGATCGGCCGGCAGGAACGTCTCGATCGTCAGTTCAGACACGGTCACGTCCAGCGCGCCGCTGAAGGTCATTGTGGTCGTCAGGAACGACAGTTCGCCCAAGGGCGTATTCAGCCGCAGCGGCACGGCGATCATCCCCTCGCCGCCGCGGGGATGGGCCTCGCCGCCAGGATAGGCCGACAACTCGCGGATCAGGTCGGCCAGACCTGCGTCACCATTATCGGCCAGCTCCCGGCGCAGGCGCGACAGGATATGGCCGCGCAGCTCGGCCAGATTGACAATGCGGGGAGCCACGCCTTCGGGGTGCAGGCTCAGGCGCAGCATATTGACCGGCCCCTCCAGCAGTTTCGGGTCGACACCCTCCAGCAGAAGGCCCGCCGAGGCGTTGTGGGCCAGCAGGGTCCATCGCCGGTCGATGGCCAGGGCAGGAAACGGCATGTGAGCCGCCAGCAGCGTCTCGACAGCGATCTTGGCGGCCTCCAGCCCCGGATCGTCCAGCGACCGTTCCGGGAACAGCGGCGCGAAGCCGGCCGCCAACAGCAGAACGTTGCGTTCGCGCAGCGGCACGCCCAGGCCTTCGGCCAGGCGCAGCACCATGTCGCGGCTGGGCGCGGCGCGGCCGGTTTCCAGGAACGACAGGTGCCGGGTCGAGATCTCGGCCTCGCAGGCCAGGTCCAGCTGGCTGAGCCGGCGCCGTTGACGCCAGTCGCGCAGATGCTCGCCGATGGTAAGGACGGTGGTGGTCATGACGGCAAGTTAGGTCGAGCTTGGCCGACGCGCCATTACCTCCGGCGTCATCGGCTGGCGCCGGAAACGAAAAACGGCCCCGGGATCGCGCCCGGGGCCGTTCGTCAGTCTGGTCGGGACCAGACCTTATTTCTTGATCGCGTCGCCGATGGCGTCCTGCGCCTGGCCGACCTTGTTCTGGATGTCGCCCTTGGCCTTCTGGGCCAGGCCTTCGGCTTCGAGGCGTTCATTGCCTGTCGCCTTGCCGATCGCTTCCTTGGCGGCGCCGACGCCCTTGTCGATAGCGCCTTCAACACGATTGGTGCTCATGGCTGTGCTCCTGTTGGGGTGAATGTCCCCACAAGAACGGCTCCGCTGACGCTAAGGTTCCCAGCCTTTCTAGCGTCCCACGCCCATGGCGCTGGCCGAGACCGCAGCCGAGGCGGCCGTCGCGCCCTCGACCATCGGTTCGATCCGGGTGGACGGCGCGGCTGCCGTCAGGGGCGACGGCTTGCCCAGGAGGCCGATGGTCTCGCGGATATATTTGGCGTGGGTGACGATGCCGATCTCCAGCCGCTCGCCCGACAGCTCGACCTGCTGGGTCAGGATACCGGCGATGAACTGCACTTCCTGGCTTTCGGTGGCGCCCGGCCGACGGCGCGCGCCCTGCGCCATGAACACCGGTCCGCCCGAATTGCCGGGGAAGACCGCGAAATCCATCAGAAAGGTCGGAAAGGCCGTGGCCGGGGCCAGCGGATAGGAGGCCACGCGGCCCGACCGCAGAATGGGAAAGCCGGCCGGATTGGCCGACAGGCCGCGCGGGAAACCCAGGGCCATCATCTCGTCGCCGGGACCCAGCTTGTAGTGGCTGAAGGTGTCGTCCTTGGCCAGCCAGGCCAGCGGGATCGCCGCCTTGGCGAATTCCGGCGGCGCCTCGACCACGAGGGCGGCGACATCGCGGCCCGCGTGCTTGACCCACAGCGGATGGTCGCCGTCGCGAATCTTCAGGGTCTGGGGATCATAGCGCCAGACGCCGTCACGGGACTGGATGCGATAGCCGATCTTGGCCGAGAACGACGGCATGCGGTCAAAGACGTGGGCGGCGGTGATCAGGATGGTGCGGGGTTTGCCGTCGGGATCGATGTCGGCGATCAGGAACCCGGTGCCGACCGTTCGCGAACCGTCCTTGAGCGGCTGCTCAAGCTGAACCGTCGCCTGGATCAGATCGACGGACAGGTCGTAAACCATCGTCGCCCCTACTCTTTTACTTACCCCGCTGGGCGCACGTCGGCGCGCTTCGCCAGATAAGTTTGACCAGACCCGTCATGGCCCGCAAGCTGGCGATCTGACGCAGAGATCGTTTACGCGTTGGTGGGGGAAACAAGCATCATGAACCGACGTCAGATGATGACGAGCGCGGCCGCCGTGCTTACTTCAAGTCCAGTTTTCATTCCCGGGATCTCCATGTCCGCATCCAAAGCCGCTCGCCCCGTCCCGCCCGTCGCCAAGAAGGAGCCCAAGCGCATCGAGCAGCTGGGCCGGGTGCGGACCGACGACTATGCGTGGATGAAGGACGACAACTGGCAGAAGGTCCTGCGCGACCCGTCGCTGGTCAAGGCTGACGTCAAGGAACACCTGACCGCCGAGAACGCCTACACCAAGGCCATGCTGGCCTCGACCGAGGCGCTGCAGACGGCGATGTTCGAGGAGATGAAGGGCCGCATCAAGCAGGACGACGCCTCCGTCCCCGCCCCCGACGGTCTGTGGGAATACTACACCCGCTTCGAGACCGGGGCGCAGCACCCGATCCACGCCCGCAAGCCCAGGGGCGGCGGGGCCGAACAGATCCTGCTGGACGAAGAGGCCGAGTCCAAGGGCAAGGCCTTCTACCAGGTCGGCGCCGCCAGCCATTCGCCGGACCACAAGCTCTATGCCTTTGCTGTCGATGAGCAGGGCTCGGAAGTCTATCGCATCCACGTCAAGGACCTTGAGACCGGCAAGGTGCTGGAAAGCCCGGTGGAAAGCACCACCGGCGACTTCTGCTTCGCGCCCGACAGCCAGTGGCTGTTCTGGACCTTCCGGGACGACAATGGCCGCCCGGCCCGCATCCATCGCCGCCCGGCCCGCGGCGGCGCCAAGGACGATGTGCTGATCTATGACGAGCCCGACGAGGGCTTCTTCATCGGCGTCGGCACGGTGTCGTCCGAGAAGTTCATCGTCATCAGCTGCGGCAACCAGGAAACCAGCGAAAACCTGCTGATCCCGGCCAGCGATCCGACCGCCAAGCCCGTGGTCGTCGAGCCGCGTCAGGTCGGCCTGCGCTACGAGCTGGACCACTGGAACGACCACTTCGTGATCCGCACCAACGCCAACGGCGCCGTCGACTGGAAGCTGGTCACCGCGCCCGAGGCCACGCCCGGCAAGGCCCACTGGAAGGACTGGGTGGCCCACACCCCCGGCCGGCTGATCGTCGGCATGATCGCCTTCCAGAACCACTTCGCGCGGCTGGAAAAGGTGGACGCCGTCAACCGCATCGTCATCACGGCGCGCCCTGACAAAGATGGGGCCGGCGAAGAGCACGTCGTCGACTTCGACGAGGCCGCCTATGCCCTCAGCCTCGAGGGCGGCTACGAGTACGACACCGCCACCGTGCGCTTCGTCTACAACTCGATGACCACGCCCCGGCAGTGGTTCGACTATGACATGGCGACGCGCGAGCGGACCCTGCGCAAGACCCAGGAAATCCCCTCCGGCCACGATCCCAGCCAGTACGAGACCCGCCGCCTCAACGCCAAGGCCAGCGACGGCACAGAGGTGCCGGTCTTCATCCTGATGAAGAAGGGCACAAAGCTGGACGGCTCGGCGCCGCTGCTCCTCTACGGCTATGGCAGCTACGGCGTCTCGATGGAGGCCAGCTTCTCGATCCGCAATTTCAGCCTGGTCGACCGCGGCTGGATCTGGGCCACGGCCTGCCCGCGCGGCGGCTCGGAAAAGGGCTGGAGCTGGTTCCTGGACGGCAAGAAGGACAAGAAGAAGAACACCTTCACCGACTTCATCGCCTGCGCCGAGCACCTGCATGGCGCCGGCTACGGCAAGCCGTCGAACACCGTAGCCTATGGCGGCTCGGCCGGCGGCCTGCTGATGGGGGCGATCACCAACATGCGGCCCGACCTGTTCGCCGGGATCATCGCGGCGGTGCCGTTCGTCGACGTGGTCAACACCATGAGCGACGTCACCCTGCCGCTGACCCCGCCCGAATGGCCCGAATGGGGCAATCCGCTGGAGGACGCGGCGGCCTATGACTACATCGCCAGCTACAGCCCCTATGACAATGTCGAGGCCAAGCCCTATCCGGCGGTGCTGGCCACCGGCGGTCTGTCGGATCCGCGCGTCACCTATTGGGAGCCCGAAAAGTGGGTGGCCAAACTGCGCCCGGCCAGCACCAGCGGCAGACCCGTCCTGCTGAAGATCAACATGGACGCCGGCCACGGCGGGGCCTCGGGCCGGTTCGACTTCCTCAAGGAGATCGCCCTGGACTACGCCTTCGCGGTCTGGGCGGTGGACAAGGGCTGGGAGGCTTAAGGGTGCCTGACTTCAAGGTCCTCCCCCTGCAGGGGGAGCTGTCGGCGAAGCCGACGGTGGGGGAAGTCAGCCAACGGCGGGGATCACTTCCCCCTCCGGCCCTGCGGGCCGCCTCCCCCATCGGGGGGAGGACTTTCCAATGACCCTCACCATCCGCCCCTCGACCGACGCTGACCTGGCGGCCATCACGGCGATCTATGGCTGGAACGTCCGCAACGGCCTGGGCACCTTCGAGGAAGACCCACCCGAGCAGGACGAGATGGCTCGTCGCCGCGCCACGTTCCTTGATCGCGGCCTGCCCTATCTGGTCGCCGAACGGGATGGCGTCGTGCTGGGCTATGCCTATGCCGGCCCGTTTCGTTTGCGCGCCGCCTATCGCTACACGGTCGAGGACAGCGTCTATATTTCGCCGGACGCCGTGGGACAGGGCGTGGGCCGCGCCCTGCTGGCCGCCCTGATCGAGGCCTGCGAAGCGCTGGGGTTGCGTCAGATGGTCGCGGTGATCGGCGATAGCGGCAACAGCGCCTCCATCGGCCTGCACGCGGCGATGGGCTTCGCAAAACAGGGGGTTTTCCCCGACATGGGCTTCAAATTTGGCCGATGGGTCGATCTGGTGTGGATGCAGCGCCCTCTGAATGGCGGAGGAACGCGAAATCCAGATGCGCCGGGACTGGCGCTGAGCGGTGTCTAGAGCCTGAATTGACAGGTGTCAGTCATGGCCCTGGGCCAAGATTTAACTCTTCCTCGGCTACGGAACCTGAAGTGGTGGGACACATGAAGTCGTAGACAGGGTTTGGCTTTGCCGATCACCTCAACATCGAGGCCCGCCGAGGCCGCCCTGATGCAGGCCTATGTACCGATCGCGCGCGGCTATCTGATTGCGGCGGCCGTTTACTACTGCCTGATCAGCCTCTCGCATCCCTTCTATGAAACCCCCTCGAACCTGCTGATTTTAGGCAGCCTGTCGGTGACGGCGGCGGCCTATGCGTTTGTCGCCTGGCGGGCTCTGGGGCGCGGACACTGGACCGGCTGGCGGCTGGAGGCCCTGATCCTGGTGATGAACGGCCTGTTCCTGGCCAATGTCATCGCCCACCACACGCTGCATCTGGAACCCCAGAAACTGGTCTATTTCGTGCTGATGGCGCTGGTGTTTGCGGCCTCGGCCCCGACCCGCCGGGTGGCGCTGATCAGTGTCGCCCTGGCGATGACGGGACTGTTCCTGATGGCCCGCAAGGCCCCCGGCGACATGATTGCCCAGTACATGTTCATGGGCATGGCCGGCGCCTTCGCCGCCCTTGGCATGTCCACCATGGTGCGTGGCGCGGTCAGTCGGGAAGTTCACGCCCGGCTCGCCAGCGACGCCCTGAACGCCGACCTCCAGCGGGAGCTGAAGGAGAACCGGCGGCTGCAGGCCCGGGCCGAGGCCCTGGCGATCGCGGCCCAGACCGCCAACCGCGCCAAGACCGACTTCCTGGCCACCATGAGCCACGAGATCCGCACGCCCCTGAACGGTGTCCTGGGCATGGCCCAGATCATGGAGACCGGCGCGCTTGATCCGGAACAGCGACATCGCCTGGGCATGATCACCACGTCCGGCCAGTCGCTGCTGGGGGTGATCAACGCCATTCTCGACATTTCCAGGATCGAGGCGGGCCGGATGGAGATCATCCCCGCACCCTTCGAACTGGATTTCATGCTGGACGCCCTGAGACAACTCTATGGCGGCCTGGCGCGGGAAAAGGGCCTGGCCTTCTCGCTGGACATCGCGCCGACGGCGACAGGCTGGCGGCTGGGCGACGCCGAGCGCCTGCGTCAGGTGCTGAGCAACCTGATCTCCAACGCCATAAAGTTCACCGATCGCGGCCATGTGCGGGTGACCGTCGAAGGTGACGCCCACATGGTGACCTTCTGTATCGAAGACACGGGTGTCGGAATCCCCGAAAGCCATCGCGGCCTGGTCTTTGGCAAGTTCGCTCAGCTGGACAGCTCAAGCACCCGCCGCGCCGGCGGCGCGGGCCTGGGCCTGGCGATCTGCAAGGAGCTGGTGGGGCTGATGGGCGGCCGGATCGACTTTGCCTCCCTGCCCGGCGGCGGTACGCGCTTCCGGTTTTCGACGCCCATGCCCGAGGTCCAGGCGGCCGCCAGCGCGCCCGCGAACCTTACCGCAGCCGCCTATGGCGATGAGACCCCGCCCCGGATCCTGGTGGTCGACGACAACGACACCAACCGCACCGTCCTGCTGACCCTGCTGGGCCATCTGGGCGTCCATGGCGAGGTCGCCGGCGATGGTCGCGAAGCGGTGGCCATGTGGGAGCTTGAGCCCTGGGACGCCATCCTGATGGACATCCACATGCCGGGCATGGACGGCATCGAGGCCAGCCGGACGATCCGCGAGCGCGAGCGCCTAACGGGCCGCCCCCGCACGCCGATCTTCGCCGTGACAGCCAGTGTGCTGACCCATGAGCAAACGCTCTATGCCGATGCGGGCATGGACGGCCTGATCCCCAAGCCGATCGAAGTGGCGAAACTTGTCGAGACCGTGACGCGGATCTTCACGCCGCCCGCGCCGGAAGAAGACCGGGCCTCGGCCTAGAGGCGCTCCAGCCGAGCTGTGCGGGCGTCTTCGGCGCTCAGGCGGCCAGGCGACGCGGAATCAAAAAGGGGCCGGCCTTTCGGCCAGCCCCTCTTCAGTCAATGTCGAAAGCCTTACGCCTTGCGGGCGCGCGGCGCCTTGGCCGGGCTCTTGGCCTTGCGGCCGCCTTGACCCAGGCCCAGGGCCTTGGCCATGGCCGAACGGGCTTCGCTATAGGCGGGCGCAGTCGTAGGATAGTCGTTGGGCAGGCCCCACTTGGCCTTGTATTCGGCAACGGTCATGCCGTGCGTGGTCAGGTGGCGCTTCAGCGTCTTGTAGGGCTTGCCGTCTTCAAAGCTGATCAGAGCGTCCGGCGTGATGCTCTTGCGAATCTGCGCCGAAGTAGCCTTCGTAACCGCCTCGACAACCGGAGCTTCCGGCGAGCCAATACCTGCAAGGGCGTCATGCGTGGCGCGAATCAGCGCCGGAAGATCGGATACCGGTGTGATGTTATTCGCGACATAGTTGGCCACGATTTCCGCAGTCAGCTCGATGAGCGAGGCTTTGTCTTCCACGATGACGTCTCCAATCATGCTTTGATTTGGAAATACACCCCCTACGTTGGAATACAAGTAGTGATTGGATCACACCGGCATCGAGATCGCTTGTTCAAACGGCCTTTTCTGTCGCCGGCTGCGAAATAGAGATCGATGGTCGGAAAATCGCGGTCACGACCGTCCCCGACAACGTTGCGGCTGGTCAAAATGCAACAGAGTTCGCCCCCAGCGTTCAGCTAGAACAGCAACTCAACTTTCGACACCGATAATCGATACATGCGCGGGCTGCGGGCAAGTCTGTTCGCCGCTCTCAGCGCCGCAAGGCGGCGGGGGCCGCGATGCGTTTAAAGTCGCGGGAGACGTGGCTGGGGAACTAGGACTCGAACCTAGAACGACGGTACCAAAAACCGCTGTGTTACCATTACACCATTCCCCAGCAGGAACGGCGAAACCCCGTAGGGATCGGCGAGGCGGTGGAGATAGCGCAGGAGTCGGATGGATGCAACGGCGCTTTCAACTTCTTTTTCGAGCGCCATATTTGACCCTTGCGAGGGGGCGATCGCGCCTCTATAAGCCGCCCTCCAAGTCGGAGTGTGGCTCAGTCTGGTAGAGCACTGCGTTCGGGACGCAGGGGTCGCAGGTTCAAATCCTGCCACTCCGACCATCTTCTCCCGTTTATAAATCCCTTTGTTTCCAACGGATTCGCGTTCGCCGCGTCGAGGTTGCACGCTGTTCATTTGTACGGCGGCGCGACAGCCGTTAGCCTGCGACTGAATTGGTGACGGGATCTTCGATGAAGCAGTTCTTCCTGACCGTGGCCGGCGTGTTCGTCGGCCTGGTGTTGTTCGTGGTGGGCGTCCCCTTCCTGTTGATCGTGATGGCCGCCGGCGCGGCGCGTCCGGCGCCGGTTCCCGCCCATTCGGTGCTGCATCTGGACCTGCGCAGCGGACTGACCGATCAGGCGGCCCAGAACCCCTTCGCGGCGTTCAGCGGCGGCGGAAACTCCGTTATGTCGGTGATCGAGACCCTGCGGCGCGCCGAGGGCGACGACAAGGTCAAGGCCCTGCTGGTGCGCCTGCCCGAGGGCGGCATGGCTCCGGCCGCCGCCGACGAACTGCGCCTGGCCTTCAAGCACTTCCGCTCGGTCGGCAAGAAGCCGATCTACGCCCACAGCCAGGGGCTCTATCCCTCGGGCATGGTGACCTCGACCTACATGCTGGGCGCAGCGTCCAGCGAGTTCTGGATGCAGCCCGACAGTTCGTTCCAGGCCGTGGGCGTCGCCAGCGAGGCGATGTTCTTCAAGCGCTTCTTCGACAAGTACGGCGTCAAGGCCGAGTACGAGCAGCGCTACGAGTACAAGAACGCGGTCAATCCCTACCTCCACAATGACTACACGCCGGCGCACCGCGAGTCGTCGCTGTCGTGGATGGGCTCGGTCTATCGCACCGCCCTGACCACGGCCGCCGCCGACCGCATGAAGAACCCCGCCGTGCTGATCCGCGACCTCGAGGCTGGCCCCTACAGCGCCCAGGAAGCCCAGGCCAAGGGCCTGATCGACCGGGTCGGCCAGGTCAATGATGTCCAGACCCAGGCCCTGTCGCGCGCCGGCAAGGGCGCCAAGCTGATCGATTTCGACGACTACGCCAACCGCTCCAAGCGGCCGGCGTCCAAGACCGGACCCGCGATCGCCGTGATCGGCGCCGAGGGCCCCATCGTCACCGGAACCAGCGGCTCGGCCTCGCCGTTCGGCAGCGAGTCCACGGTCTATTCCGACGACGTGGCCAAGGCGCTGTACGACGCCGCCGCCGACAAGGACGTCAAGGCCATCGTCTTCCGCGTTTCCTCGCCGGGCGGCTCAGACACCGCGTCGGAACAGATCCTGGCCGCCGTGAAGGCCGCCAAGGCCGCCGGCAAGCCAGTGGTGGTCAGCATGGGAACCTATGCCGCCTCGGGCGGCTACTGGATCAGCAGCGGCGCCTCGTCGATCATCGCCGAGCCCACCACCCTGACCGGCTCGATCGGCGTCTATGGCGGCAAGTTCGCCATCGGCGAGGCCCTGTCACGCTTTGGCGTCGACACCCGCCAGGTGCATGTGGGCGGCGACTATGCCGGCGCCTTCGGTGCGGGTGACGGCTTCACCAACGACCAGCGCGCCAGGTTCGCCGGCTGGATGGACCGCATCTATGCCAGCTTCATCACCCGCGTCGCCGAAGGTCGCAAGCTGCCGCCCGAACGCGTGCGCGAGATCGCCAAGGGCCGGGTCTGGACCGGCGAGCAGGCCAAGCAGCTGGGCCTGGTCGACGAACTGGGCGGCTTCTATCAGGCGGTCGACAAGGCCAAGAGCCTGGCCAATCTGACCGGCGAGGTGCGTCTCAAGCGCATGGACAGCGGCCAGTCGCCGTTCGAGGCCATCGAGCACGCCCTGGGCATCAGCGCGACCTCGATGCGCACCCTGGCGGCCTCGGCCTGGATCCTGGGCGATCCACGCTCTGAGGCCATTCTCGACGAGCTGGCCACCGCCCGCCTGCGCGCCGCACCGGGCGGGGCGAGCGTGCTGGCCGACACGCCGATCCGGTAGAGCAGTCGACAAACGACGGAACCAGGGCCGCCAGGCATCGCTTGGCGGCCCTTTTTCGTGGGCTATCGTGATCGACGAGAGACGCCGCGGGGCCGGTCACGAGAGATGGCGTCGCGCTCCCGCGAAAGGCCTGCCCTCAGGCGCACGGGCTGCGCCCCGTGCGCCCCTTGAAGGACTAGGCCGACGTGACCCGGCTCGGACCGTCGCGGCGCAAGCCAGCGCGGCCCACAGAGGTCCCATCCCTGGCCCTCCGCGTCCGCAAGCCGGCGCCGTGTTCGTCCCGATGGCGGTGATTGGACTCCAGACAGGCGGCGGGGACCTGGCCGTCATGACGCCGCCGAGACCCCGCGCGACCTCGGGATCAAGGCGCAGGGCCGTCCGGACGGCCGGATCCTCGTCGCCAGGCCGCAAGGCGGTCAGTCGCCGTGTGGCAAACCCGTCCATGAGAGCGGCTATAGCGAAAACGGCGGCCCCCTTTCGGGGGCCGCCGCCACGCCCGGTCAAGGGACGGACCAAAAGAAAATGCCGGCGCTTTCGCGCCGGCATTCCCAATGTCATCGAAGCGTAGAGCCGCGATTAGAAGGCGTAACGGACGCCGAGGTAAGCACGACGCGGTTGGACCCAGTTGTTGGCTTGGCCAAACTTGTAGATGCCGTCGCCGGCTTCCAGCTTCATCTCGTCGGTTGCCGATTGCTTGTTCAGCACGTTGAAGACGTCGAGGAAGAACTCGGCCTTGCCGATCGGCAGGTCGCGCACATACTTCAGACGCATGTCGAAGGTGTAGTACGACGGAGCCGTTTCGCTGCCGACCTTGCCGGCTTGCAGGTAGGTGTCGGTGACGCCGCCCCAGGCGTAGGCATTGTCCATCGGCGCGAAGTAACGGCCGCTGATCAGTTGCGACGGCGTGTAGAGGGTGCCGCTGTTCCAGTTGAACACGCCGCTGGCCTGCAGACCGAAGTCGAAGTCATACGAGCCATAAGCCTTGAACTGGTGCTTGATGTTGCCCGGCTGCTTTCCGTAGACGTTCGGAGCGCGCGGATCGAGCGCAACCCAGTCGCCCTGGAAGTCGGCGTTGCTGTCCGAGTTGGAGTTACCCTCGGCCTTGTTGTGGGTGTACGAAGCCTGACCTTGCCAGTTCGTGGTCTTGAACTTGGTGACGGTGAATTCGAAGCCCGTGTAGTTACGCTCGCCACCCGGCAGGGTGCCTAGGACGTAGTTCGCGTTCGGAGCAGTGGTGTAGCCGAAGTACGAATACGGCAGGTAGAACGCCGAACCCGGGGCGGCGTAGCCGTCCGGAGCGGTGGCGACCGTCAGGCTCGGATCCGAGTACAGCGCCAGATCGAAGTCTTCGAGGATGTCGCGGGTCTCGCGGTGCGTCAGGGTCGCCGACACGCCGATGCTCGAACCGAAGGTGGTCGAGCCGCCGATCATGAACTCGTTGGTATACGGGGTCTTGGTGCTCGGCGAGAACAGGGCGTCAGGCGTGGTCGCGCCACCGCGGGTGCGGAAGGTGACCCACTGGCCGCCAATGAAGACCTGCTCTTCGTCGACAGGACCCGTCAGGGCGCCGGCGAAGTCGGACATGTTGTTACGAACGGGGTCGTAATAACGGCCGGCGAAGGCGAACACCTTGCTGCGGCCGTTGCCGAACAGGTCGTAGACGACGTTGATGCGGGGTGCGATTTCCCAGTCGAAGGTCGCCGACTTGCTGCCGTCGGAAGCGAAGTGCTCCCACTTTTCGGCGCGGACGCCGGCGCCGACCGTCAGCTGGTTCCAGGTCCAGGTGTCCTGGGCGTACAGGGTCTGGCCTTCGCTCTTCACCGAGTAGGGCGCGTTGACCGTGCGCAGGGCGCGGTAAACGTTGACGTTGCCGTAGGGGTTACCCGCGGTGCTGGTGAAGCGGTAGGCGTTCAGTTCCGCAACCGACACGGTGCCGTTGGCATCGGTGTCAACGGCGGCGCGAGCCGTGGCGTTGGCGTTGATCGCCGAGATCAGGCGGGGGTTATCAGCCTGAACGACGGCGCGGGCCGTCATGGTCGGAGGAGCAACACCGCCCTGAGACAGACCGGTGTAGTCGGCATAGGACTTGCCGGCATAGATCGAAGCGAGCGAGGCGTAGGTCGCGCCGCCCGGAACCGAGCCGTTTTCTTCATAGGTGTTGGTCGAGTTCGTATAGCCGGCCTTGAAGGTGTGGCTGCCGAACGACGTGTCCAGATAGTATTCAGCGGTCAGGCCGTACTCTTCACGGTCACGATGCTGTTCGAGGTTCGAACCGAAACCGCCCAGTTGGCGCTGCGCGAGCGTGGAGCCTGCGTTGCTCTGGAAGCTGATGTTGTCGCGAACGGTCTGGACGGCGGCGTTCTGGGTGAACTCGCCCTTGTGGTTGTAGTAGTAGGCGTTGGTCTGCAGATCGCCCCAGGTGCGAGCGTATTCAATCTTGTAGTTGTCGCCGCCCTGCTTGGTCGCACGGTCGCGATTGTTCAGCACGGTCGACAGCGACGAACCGCTGATTTCGGTCGGGTCGTTGAAGAACGAGCCGGTCAGGCGGTCGTTGTCGGTGATCTGCCAGGTGGCCTTGAAGAAGGCGTACTTGTCGTCGCGCTCGACCGAGCGGCGGACAGCGCCGGTCGCCGGATCGAGGACTTCATCTTCGCGGTGCTTCTTCTGGTACGAACCGAAGACCCAGAGGCGATCCTTGATGACCGGGCCGCCCAGGGTGAAGGCGGTGTCATAGGTCTTGAAGCCGCCCGACGTGGCGTGCTTGTCCTTAGAGACCAGGCTGTCGTTCTGCAGGTAGTAGTTGACCGAACCGTGCCACTCGTTGGAGCCCGACTTGGTGACAACGCGCGAAACCAGGCCCGAACCACCAGCGTATTCGACCGGCACGCCGCCGACGATCACTTGTTGTTCCTGGATGATTTCGGAGTTGAAGTTGGCGCCGAAGGTGCCGGCGGTCGGGTCGGTGACGTCAACGCCGTCGAGGTAGTAGACGTTGTCGGTCGAGGCGCCGGTGGTGCCGCCGACGTCCGAGTAGTTCATGCCCGAACGCGAAGCGGGGTTGCCGCCGGTCGAGGGCTTCACGCCCGGAACCAGTTGCAGGTAGCTCTGATAGTTACGGCCGGTCGGGAGCGATTCCACGACGTCCAGGGTCAGGGTGGTGCCGACGGTCGCCGAGGTGACGTCAACGGCTGCCAGCGAGACGCCGGTGACGATGATTTCTTCGACGGCGTTCGCATCGGCGACGGCGGCCAGGGCGTAACCGACGCTCAGGTCCTTGCCGCTGACGACAGCGACGTTGCTGGCGCTGTAGTCGTTGAAGCCGGCGGCCGAAACCGTGACGGTGTAGTTGGTGGACGGATCCAGGCCGGCCAGGCGAGCGCGACCGTCGTTGTCGGTGACGGCGGACTTGGACACCAGGCTGTCAGGCGAACGGACAACGACATTGGCGCCCGACAGGGGCGCGCCATTGGAGCCGGTGACGGCGATACGCAGGGCGCCGGTCTGTTGGGCGCTGGCGATGGTCGGAATGGCCGTGGCGACAGTCGTGATGGCCAGCGGCGTCGCGATCGACGCGAGACCTGCCAGCAGCGTCGACGTCAACAGACGCGCGCGAACGCTACCCTTTGTGGAGTTCATGTTCATCTTATCCCCTCTAGCGTGATGCGACGTTTCGGCCGGACAGGCCCCTGAAGAAAACTTTTCGTCCGGCGGGCGCGGAAATCCGCACCAAGTGCATCACGAGATTACTGGTGTCCCGGAAAACATTTTCCCGGTTGGCGGGGACGTTAGGAGCCATGACAGTTTTGGGTCAATTGTCATTACAACTCGGTAACCCACATGGCTCACCGCTGTCGTAAAAACGCAACACCGACGCCCCATTCTTGTCAAAGTCGGTCGGACCATTCGACGCACCGGGCTGAGCCACAGGCCAAGCTTCCCCTAAAAGCTTGGTTTTGTAGAAAAATTTGACCGGTCAGCGCTCAATGAACATTGCTATCTAAAGGTTGCAAGGGTCGGCAAAATCCACCTCGACAATCTTGACAATGCCGAAACGCATTCCAACGATCCTTCGAAATATCGGTGTTTTCCACCCCTTTGTGGGTCAATTTCCGCACATTGATTTCGGCCAATGATCGTTTCAAGGGCATGTTCGGGCCGCAATGCCCGTTGCCACGGCGCCCGGCTCTCGTGATGATGACGCGCTGACCGCGCGTTTCCGCGGCAGGCTGGTCAGCGAGCTGAGCGAGCACCCATGAGCGACTTCCGACGCGTCACCGACTCCCTTTCCGTCAGCCCGCAGGTGACGGAAGCCGACATCGCCCGGGCGGCCGGCGAGGGATTCGTTCTGGTCATCAACAACCGGCCTGATGGCGAAGACCCCAGCCAGCCTTCCAGCGCCGTGATCGAGGCGGCGGCTCGCGCGGCGGGCCTGGACTATGTGCACATCCCGGTGCGGGGCGGACCGAGCCCTGATCAGGTCGAGGCCGTCCAGAGCGCCGTAGAGGCCGCAGGCGGACCGGTGCTGGCCTTCTGTCGTTCGGGGACACGCTCGATCGTCACCTGGTCGCTCGGCCAGGCGCTGTCAGGCGCCAGTGACCGCCAGACCCTGGTCAGCCAGGGCGCAGCGGCCGGCTATGACCTGTCGGGCGTCCTGCCCGACTGAGCCACGCAAGCGCTTCCCTATAGAGTGCGCCTAGAGCGACACCCGGGCCGCCATCGGGGACTGTTCCGCCTCGCAGCTGGCCAGGACGAACTGGGCCATCACGAGACACAGCACGGCAAAGGCAGCGCGCTGAAGCCGTTTTGAGACAAAAATCGCCGCGTCCGCCACCATGGCTCGTCCTCCAAGGGTTACTGGAGGGGTCATCCGCAAGACCGGCGCCGGAGACAGCCATGATCCCCTATATTCGCGAGATCGAGTTCGAGTATGGCCGCTGCGATCAGGTCTCGCCGCTGATACGGCGGGTGATCGCCCGCAATCCGGGGCCGTTCACCTATACCGGCACCGGGGTCTATATCGTCGGCTCGGGCGAGGTGGCGGTGATCGATCCTGGCCCCGAGATCGCCGAACATCTCGACGCCCTGCTGGCGACGCTGAAGGGCGAGCGCGTGACCCATATCCTGGTCACCCACCACCACCTGGATCATTCCCCCCTCGCCCGCCCCCTGGCCGATCTGACCGGGGCCACGATCTATGGCCGCCCTGCCCCGTCCGACCCTGGCGAAGCCTCAAGGGGACCCGAAGGGGCCGGGCTCGAGGAGGGCGCCGACGGCCGCTTCAGGCCCGATGTCGAACTGGTCGACGGCCAGGTCCTGTCAGGGCCCGGCTGGACGCTGGACGCCATCACCACGCCCGGCCACACCTCCAACCATGTCTGTTTTGGCCTGAAGGAAGAAAACGCCCTCTTCTGCGGCGATCACATCATGGGCTGGTCGACCACGGTCATCACCCCGCCAGACGGCGACATGGGCGACTATTTCGCCAGCCTGGACAAGGTGAAGGCCCGCGGCTTCGACACGCTGTGGCCGACCCATGGCGCGCCCATCCGCGAGGTCACGCCCTTCATCGACGCCTATATCGCCCATCGCCGGGCGCGGGAGGCCCAGATCCTGGACGCCCTGGCCGCCGGCCACGGGCAGATCAAGGCGATGGTGCCGGTGCTCTATGCGGCGGTCGATCCGCGACTGCACCCGGCCGCCGCCATGTCGGTGCTGGCCCACATCCAGCAGCTGGTCCGCGAAGGCCGTGTGGTCTGCGACGGGGCTGCGGATCTGGACGCCGGCTACAGGCTGCCGTGAGCCTCTAGCCCTTTATAGCGACAAGCAGACCTTCGATCCGCCGGCAGTTGCGACCCATGTCGGCGCCGCCCTCGCGACTGATCGAGCGCATGTCGACCCGCGCCCCGGCGGCGTCGGGCCGCACCCGCACCACCAGGTCGTCAACCAGCCCGTACCAGTAGCTGCTGCCGGTGGCCTCCAGCCGTCCGTCCATGGGATCGTCGGTGATCAGGGTCAGGCCCGAAGCTAGCACCGCCGCCTTGGCCGCCTCATAGGCGTCGGCGGGCGCGCGCTCCATCACCAGAGGGCGCGCCGCAGCGCAGGTCTCGGCATTGACGTCGGCGACCCGGCGGCCCGCGAAGACCACCGAACCGACCGGCAGGCTGGGATCATCCTCGACCGCCTGGGCCGAGCCCCCGCGCGCGGCCAGGGCCGCGTCGGAAAAGCCCAGGGGCGTCTTCCAGTCGGTGGCCACGTCGTGCAGCGGCGGCGCCCGGCCGCCTACGGCGTTGACGCCCAGCATGGCGGCGATGGTGGCGGCGGTAATCAGCAGGATCAGCAGAACCCGCTTCCACAGCTTTCCGAACCCGACCATCAGGGCGATGATCAGACCCAGAACGCCCGTGGCGACGCTGAGGAGCGCCACCTTCGGCGCCCAGTCCTGGGCCATCAGGGTGTAGCCGAGCGGCAGGTCCAGCAGGCCAAACTTCACCCCCATCGCACCGACCGCCACCAGCAGTCCGGGGACCAGGGCGATGACCAGGGCCAGGTCCAGATAGAGCGGCGCCCAGGACGGCGTCTGGCCGACCTTGGCGGCGGCGGCCTTGGCCTTGCGCTGATCGCGCGGCGTGAGGGGCACGGCGAACGGCAGGTCCTCAGCGACCGAGACCACGGGTGTGGCGACGGGCGGCGCGGCGGCCTCGGGCTCGTGCAGCCTCAGGGGCTGGTCGTTCAGGTCCTCTGCCGGCGGCAGGTCTTCCGCAGGCGGCGGAGTCTGGACGTCAGGCGCGACGACGAAGGTCGGCTCGATCTCGGCCGGGGCGGTTTCGACATGAACCGCCCCGGCCTCAAGCTCCCCCGAGGCGATCGCCTCCACATCGAACGGCGTCTCCACCGGATCTGGCGCATAGATGCGCGCGGCCTGGCCGCCATCGGCGGCGGCCAGGGTCGGCGCGGCGGCCACAGCGGTCGGCAGCACATAGTCCTTCAGCCGCTGGCGGATCAGCTTCTTGTCGATCTTGCCGGTGGCGCCCAGCGGGATGTCGTCGACGAACAGCACGTCGTCGGGCATCCACCACTTGGCGATCTTGCCCTGCAGGAACTCGAGGAACTCTTCGCGGGTGGCGGTCTCGCCCTCCTTGAGCTTGATCAGCAGGATCGGCCGTTCGTCCCACTTGGGATGGGGCACGCCGATCACCGCCGCCAGGGCCGCCTTGGGATGCCCCGCAGCGATATTCTCGATCTCGATCGTGCTGATCCACTCGCCGCCGGACTTCACCACGTCCTTGGCGCGGTCGGTGATCTGCATGAAGCCGTGACCGTCGATCGTGGCCACGTCGCCGGTGTCGAAGAAGCCCTCGTCGTCGAGGATGTTGCCGCCCGCACCCCGGAAATAGGCGCCGGCGATGGTCGGCCCCTTGATCTTCAGATTGCCGAAGCTCTTGCCGTCGTGCGGCAGGCGCTGACCGGCGTCATCGGTCAGCTTGAGCTCGACACCCAGGGGTGGTCGGCCCTGCTTGAGGCGATAGGGCATCTGCTGGTCGTAGGGCAGCTTGACCAGTTCGTCCGTCAGCACCGACAGGGTGCCGACCGGCGAGGTTTCGGTCATGCCCCAGGCGTGCACGACCTCGACGTCGTAGTCTTCCTGGAAGGCGCGAATGATGTGCTCGGGACAGGCCGCCCCGCCGATCACCACCTTCTTCAGGACCGGCAGCTTCAGATCGTTGTCGCGCAGGTGCTGCAGAAGCATCTGCCAGACCGTCGGCACGGCCGCCGAGAAGGTGACCCCCTCGCTGTCCAGCAGTTCATAGATCGACGCGCCATCCATCTTGGCGCCGGGCAGCACCATCTTGGACCCGGTCGCGGGCGCCGAGAACGCCACGCCCCAGGCATTGGCGTGGAACATCGGCACCACCGGCAGGATCACGTCGCGCTGCGACAGGCCCATCACATCGGGCTGCAGGGTGATCAGGGTGTGCAGGAAATTGGAGCGGTGCGAATACATCACCCCCTTGGGGTCGCCCGTCGTGCCCGAGGTGTAGCACAGCCCCGCCGCCGTTCCCTCGTCGAAGCCGCCCCAGGCGCAGTCGGCGCCGTGGCTGTCGATCAGGGTCTCGAAACAGTGGACGCCCTTGAAATGCGGCGCCTCGCTGGCTGGCGCGAAGGCCGGCATGTGCGCGCCGTCGGTGAAGACGACCACGTGCTCGATGCTGGGAACCTTGGGCAGGATCGCCGCCACGATCGGCAGAAAGGTCAGATCGGTGAACAGCACCCGGTCGCCGGCATGGTCGGCGATCCAGGCGATCTGCTCGGGGAACAGGCGCGGGTTCAGGGTGTGGCACACCGCTCCGATGCCCATGATGCCATACCAGGCTTCCATGTGCCGACCGGTGTTCCAGGCCAGGGTCGCGACGCGGTCGCCCGGCTTGATCCCCAGTGACAGCAGAGCGTTGGACACCCGCCTGGCGCGATCGCGGATGGCGCCGTACGTCGTCCGCACGATCGGCCCCTCGACCGACCGCGTCACGACTTCGCGGCTACCGTGCCACTGGGCGGCGTGGTCGATGATCTTGTCGACCGTCAACGCCCCGTGCTGCATCAACCCCTGCATCGAACTGGCTCTCCCGAAAGGCTTCTTGTTATGCGGGAGAGGCTACCGGGCGGGGCCTCTGCACGCAACGCGCCGCGCGCGAAGGGCGAACGCTAAAAAGTTCGCCAAACGGCGTGCGGTTGCATCGCCGGGCCTCACTCGCGCCCGCGCTGATCCGCCGCAGGCCGCCGCAAAGTTTGATTTGGCTTAACAGGCTAGTCTGACTCGCTCGGCCGCCCCCGGCCTGGTCAGGATGATTCGGTGCGCTGGTTGCAATCCCCCTGGGCTGATGAACGGCTTGATGAGGTGGCGATGGACACCCATCGCCTGCTCATGGCGCGCGTCATCTCGGCGACGGTAGCGGCCCTGGCGCTCGGAAGCGCGCTCGGCCCTCCCTTGGCGCTGACCTGGCTGGCCTCGCTGCTTGCTGCGGAGGGCCTGGCCCGACGGGCGACACGCGGGTTCTCGCCCGGCGTTCCCGGTTCGCGCCGCCTCCGCGCTGGGTTCGTGCTGGCCGCACTGCCGATCAACATCATCTGGGCCTGGCTGGCCGCCATGCTTTGGCTCTCCACCACAGCCGACCTGAAGCTGGCGGCGCTCGCCGTTTGGGTTGGACAGATCGTCTACACCCAGAACTTCCGTCACCAGCCCTGGACTCTGGTGGCGGTCAGCGCCGTCGCGCCCCTGACCAGCCTGATGGTGTTTCCCTTCTTCTTCTATGACGCACACGGCATCGGTCCCGATACGGCCCGGTGGGCCCTGCTGATCCTGACGCTGAACACGATCAACACCATGATCTCCAACCGCGCCGCCGCCCGGCGCATGGATGAACTGACCCACGGCCTGCGCGAGGAGCGCGAGCGCGCCCTGGAAGCCGCCCGCGCCAAGTCCACCTTCATCGCCGTCACCAGCCACGAACTGCGCACCCCGATGAACGGCCTGCTGGGCATGGCCCACGCCCTGTCGCGTTCCAACCTGGATGCGCCCCAGCGCGAGCAGGTTCGGCTGATGATCAAGTCAGGCGATAATCTGATGCAACTGCTCAACGACGTGCTGGACCTGTCGCGCATCGAGGCCGGCAAGGTCGAACTGATTCCCGAGCCGTTCAATCTGCAAGAGGCCGTCGACGACATCGTCAGCGCCTGGCGTGACGTCGCCGTCGTCAAGAATCTCGACCTGTCGATCCGTTTCGACGCCGGGGTTCCAGCCTGGATCGAAGGCGACGCCCTGCGCGTGCGCCAGGTGCTGATGAACCTGATTTCCAACGCCCTGAAGTTCGTCGTCGAGGGCGGCGTCGAACTGCACGTCTATGCGCCCCATGCGCCGACCAGCCGCGGTCAGGAGATCTTCTTCGCCGTGCGCGACACCGGGCCGGGCGTGCCGCCCGAGGCCGTGGGCCGGGTTTTCGAAAGCTTCACCCAGGCCGACGACACCATCTCGCGGCGTCATGGCGGCGCGGGCCTGGGCCTGACCATCTCGCGCGCCCTGGCCCGGCAGATGGGCGGCGACCTGACCCTGGCGCCCTGCGACACCGGCGCCTGCTTCATCTTCAGCATCCGCGCGCCCGAGGCGGAGCCGCAACAGGCGACCGAAGCGACGCGGGACGACGAGGCCTCGATGACTTCGGTCCGGGTGCTGATGGCCGAGGACAATGCGATCAACCAGTTGGTCGTCAAGACCATGCTGGAGGCCACAGGCCTGTCCCTGACCGTGGTCGACAACGGTCAGGTGGCTCTGGAGGCCATGGCCGGCGGCGGCTTCGACTGCGTGCTGATGGACATCAACATGCCGGTGATGGATGGCATCACCGCTCTGGGGGCCATTCGCTCGGGGGCTGCGGGCGATCCGAACCTGCCGGTCATCGCCCTGACGGCCTCGACCATGGCCGGTGACCGCGAGCGTTTCCTGAAGATGGGCTTCAACGATCACCTGGGAAAGCCGGTCAATCCGACGGCCCTGATCACGGCGATCGCCCGGGCCGTCAGCGCCGACATGCCCGGGACGGGCGCGCTGCACGACGCAGCCTGACGCAACAATCCGAAGGCGGAAGCTGGGCTAGCCCATCGTCTCGGCCAGGGCCCGCGCCTCGTCTTCAAACGCGCTGACCGTGTCGACTCGGCGCCAGGCGATGTCGCCGGTCTGGCGGCTCAGCTGGGTTTCCAGCACGGCGACGTCGGCGTCCGACGCATCATTGACTCGCGCCGCGACCCGCGCGCGCAGAACTTCCGGCGGCGCCTCCAGCCAGACGCCCTGGAAGGCGACATCGGCGGACGCGGCCAGAGCTTGGGCCCGGGCGCGCTCTTCGGGCTTCATGAACACCGCGTCCAGCACCACCGACCGGCCAGCCTTGAGGGCCAGGGCCGCGTCGTTGAACAGCTGGTCATAGACCCGCACGCTCATCTCCGGCGTATAGGCCTCGCGCGGCAGGCGATGCAGCGAGGGCACGCCCCACAGGCGCTTGCGGATCTCGTCCGTCCGAAGGACCACCGCGCCGGGGGCCGAGCCCAGGCCGGGCGCGCACACGCGGGCGAAGGTCGACTTGCCCGAGCCCGACAGCCCCCCGGTCGCCACCAGGCTGACCGGCTTGGGCGCCAGATGCTCCAGGGCCGTGGCCAGATAGGCCCGCGCAGCCTCGTCGTCGCCGGTATAGGCCCAGACGTGGGTGCGCACGGCGGCGCGCACCGACAGCATCAGCGGCAGGGCCGCCAGCCCGGTCCACAGGCCGTCGCCAAAGCTGCGGGCCGCCTCGTCCAGATAGGCGTTCAGCACCCGGCCGGCCGCGTCGCGGCGACGACGGAAGTCCAGGTCCATCAGCAGGAAGGCCAGATCGTACTGGATGTCGATGTCCGACAGGGTGTCGTTGAACTCGATGCAGTCGAACAGGATCGGCCTGCCGTCCTCGATCAGGATGTTCCCCAGGTGCAGGTCGCCATGGCAGTGGCGGGCGAAGCCCTCGGTGGCGCGAGCGTCCAGCAGCGGTCCAAGGCGCTCAAGCGCCAGATCGGTCTCGGCGATCAGGCGCTCGACGGCCAGCGAGCCCAGACGTGGGGCCAGGCCCCTGAGCAGATTGGCGTTGGAGCGGATCGTGTAGCCCAGAGCCTTCACGCCGCCGCCTTGCGGCCGCAGGGTCGCGCCGTCGTGGAAACGCGCCACGGTGCGGCCCAGGGCGTCTTCCAGAGCATCGTCAATGGCCCAGGGCTGGGTGGCCAGAACGCCCTGCTCGTCGAAGCGGCGCATCTCCAGCGCATATTCGACAACCTCGCCCTCGCCATCGACCTCAAGACCGGCGGCCGCGTCGCGGGTCAGTCGCCGGACGGTGCGATAGATGTCGGGCGCGGCGGCGCGGTTGAACGCCAGCTCGCGCTCCAGCGCCCAGCGCCGCAGCTCCAGGGTGGAATAGTCGAGAAAGCCGAAATCGACGGGACGCTTCACCTTGAAGGCGGCGTCGCCGATCAGGAACACCCGGGCGCAGGAGGTTTCGATCGTGCTCTCGGCCCGCTGGGCGAACCAGGCCGCCACTTCCTGTTCGCGCGCGCTCTCAGCGTCCTTGTTCACGCCCAAAATCCTGTCGCTTCGCGCTCGCAGACCGGCGCCGGGGTCCCATAACCGAATCTCGAGCCTAAGTCCTCGCCCATGGCTTGCGCCAGTTCCCGATACCCGATTAACTTGCAGGTCAGTAACGGTTAGAGTTTTTTAAAATGCTGATGGGCGCCGGCCTCAAAAGGGCTGAACACAAGAGACATGAAATCGTCGCGGCCGCACGGGCGCAGTTCCTGCTCGAAGGCTATCGCGACGCCGGCATGGAAGTGGTGGCCCGCGCCGCCTGTGTCTCGACAGCGACCCTCTATGCCTATTTCCCCGGCAAGGCCGATCTGTTCAAGGTGGTGGTGCTTGAAACCGCGCGCGACATCACCGCGCCGGTTCGTGAAAGCGTGCGCACCCGGGGCGACGCCCGCACCCGCCTGCTGGCCTTCGTCAACGCCTATGCGCTGTTTCTGACCCGTCCGGTGACCCGGGCGATGTTCCGTCTGGTGACGGCCGAGCGTCGGCGCTTCGACGAGGTGGCCGACTATTTCCTGCAAGGCGCCCGCGACGAACTGGGCGGCGCGGCCATCGCGGTGATCGACGACCTGGTGCAGACGGGCGAGATCGTCGTCGACAAGCCCTCGTGGGCGGCCGGCCAGCTGATGGGCATGATCGACCACGTCACCCTGGTGCTGGGCCTCACGGCCGGCGACGAAGCCCTGCCAGGTCGGCCCCTGACCGACATCTGCGACGACGCGGTCGACACCTTCCTGGCGCGCTACGGGGCGCGGGCGGCAAATTGACTCAGGGAAACAGCCGCCTGGTCGTCCAGCCCCCGCCCACCCGGCTATAGACCAGCCGTTCGTGCAGGCGGAACGGCCGGTCGCGCCAGAACTCGATGACCTGCGGAACCACGCGATAGCCTGACCAGTGCGGCGGACGCGGCACCTTGCCGAGGCCAAATTTCAGGCCCATCTCGGCCACGCGCTTTTCCAGGGCCAGGCGGTCGGGCAGCGGCCGCGACTGGTCGCTGGCCCAGGCGCCCAGCTGGCTGTGGCGGGCGCGGCTGGCGAAATAGGCGTCGGCCTCGGCCTGGCTGACCGGCTCGACCACGCCGCGGATCCGCACCTGCCGGCGCAGGGACTTCCAGTGAAACAGCAGCGCCGCCTTGGGCTGGCCGGTCAGCTCCACGCCCTTGGCGCTCTGGGTGTTGGTGTAGAAGACAAAGCCCCGGGCGTCGAAATCCTTGAGCAGCACCATCCGCGAATCCGGCATGCCATCGGCGTCGACTGTCGAGACCGCCACGGCGTTGGGATCGTTGGGCTCCTTCTTCCCGGCCTCGGCCAGCCATTCGGCGAACAAATCCAGCGGGTCGTTTTCCGGCAGCAGCGGCAGGGGCGCGGCCTGCGTCACCTGACGGACATAGTCATCTTCGCTGGGCGAGGCGGGGATCAGGGTCTCTTCGGTCATGAGGGGCATATAGACACGCCGGCGCATCTCCACCACCGCAACTGAAAGTCTTAACTTAACCCGGCGTTGACCAAGTCCCGGCAGGGTCGGCTCGATGTCTCCGCGGCCAACCTCTTCCCTGACCCTTTCCGCCGCCCGCGCCCTGCTGGGCGTCGCGCCCGGCGCAGGCGAACGCGAGTTGCGGGCGGCCTATCGCGAAGCGGCCAAGCGGGCCCATCCCGATCGTCCCGGCGGCGATGCGGCCCTGTTCCGCGAGGTGCTGGCCGCCTATCGCCTGCTGCAGGATCAGCCGCCGCCCCGAGCGATCCATTTCCCGCCGGCCTGCACGACGCCCGCCGCCGAGGTGGTCCAGCAGGCGATCCTGGAGATCGATGTCGCCACCGCCGTCAGCGGCGGGTCGATGGATCTGGCCATCGATGGCCGCCAGTTGCGCCTGAAACTGCCCGCCGGCCTGCGCGTCGACGACAAGGTGCGGGTCGACGGCGTCACCTTCGCGGTTCGCCACCAGGGCGCCCGCGAAGCCCTGATCCGGGGCGATGACCTGTGGCTGACCGGCAAGATCGACAAGCGCATCCTGGCCGAGGGCGGCCGGGTCGAGGTCGACACCGCCCTGGGTCCCCGTCTGGCCTGGATCTCGACCAAGGCCGCTTCGCGCGGTCTGGTCCGCCTGCCGGGCCAGGGCCTGCCACCGCGCGGACCGCATGCGGCCGGCGACCTCTTCCTGCGCCTGGAAGCCGTGACATCCAGCGCCGAAAGCGCCGCCCGCTCGCTGCTCAAGCGCTTCGCGGCCGCCTGGGCGGCCTGAGACCTTCCAAGAAACACATCGCGCGCGATTTAATTTCGGGCACGGGCCTTGAATTTATATCGTACACGATTAAATCGCTCACATCATCACTTACAAGGAGCGACCCCATGAGCACTCTCTATGAAGCCCGCGCCACCGTCGTCGGCGGCCGCGAAGGCCATGTCCGCAGCGACGACGGCCTGCTGGATCTGCAGCTGTCCATGCCCAAGGCCCTGGGTGGCAAGGAAACCGGTTCCAATCCCGAGCAGCTGTTCGCGGCCGGCTACGCCGCCTGTTTCCAGAGCGCCATGGGCCACGTGGCCCGCCAGCAGAAGATCGCCCTGACCGGCTCGCAGGTCACCGGCGTGGTCGGCCTGCTGCCCATCGAGGTCGGCTTCAAGCTGGAAGTGGCTCTGGAAGTCGAAACCCAGGGCCTGTCGCAGGCCGACGCCGAAGCCCTGGTTGCGATCGCGCACAAGGTCTGCCCCTATTCGAACGCCACGCGCGGCAATATCGATGTCGCCATCACCGTAAAGGCCGCATGAGCCAGACGACGTCCAAGTCCGCATCCGCTCCGGTCGAGGCTTTGCGCCTCGACCGTCAGCTGTGCTTTGCCCTGTATGGCGCGGCCAACCGCGTCACGCGGCTGTATCGCCCACTGCTCGACGCCCTGGGCCTGACCTATCCGCAGTACCTGGCCATGCTGGTGCTGTGGGAGAGCAGCCCGCGCACCGTCGGCGCCCTGGGCGACGCGCTGGACCTCGACTCCAGCACCCTGACCCCGCTGCTGAAACGCCTTGAGGCCGGCGGCCTGATCGCGCGCACCCGAGATCCCAAGGACGAGCGCCGCGTGATCGTCGCCCTCACCGATACAGGCCTGGCCCTGCGCGACCAGGCCGCGACGATCCCCGAGAAGATCCTCTGCCAGCTGGACCTGCCGCTGGAAGAGCTCGGCGCCCTGCGCGACCGGCTCAAGACCGTGGCGGTTTAGGCCCCGGCACAAAGGGCTCGGCGAGCGGCAGGCATTCGACCAGGATCCGGGCGGTCTGGGACATCTGCGCCGAGTTGGCGGCCCTAGTTCAGGATCAGCTCGAACGGCGTCGCCGGCAGACGGTTGAAACCATAGAGGTTGAGGATCGGGCTCTCGGCCCAGGCGAAGCGCACCTTGACGGGCGTCACACCCGCCGGCGCGGCCATGGAGACGGTGGCCCCCTCCACGGTCGCGTCAACAAAGCGACAGGGCGCCGTTGCGTCGCACAGTTCGAACCCCGCCGGCCGGCCCGCGCCAAACACCACCAGCGGCTGGTCGAAGGTCACGACCACCGCCCCGCCCTCGCGGCGCGCCGACAGCGGCGCAGGACCGGCGGCGTTCAACGTAGTCTCGCCATAGGCCAGCTTGCGGGCCAGCAGGGCCAGGCGCGCGCCGACCTGCTGCTTGTTGGTGGGGTGGATGTCGTAGAGGTCGCCCAGGTCGACTGCCGAGGCCATGCCCACCTTGGGATCGGCCGCCGTGGTGCGTCGCTGGACATCGCGCAGGGCCGCCCAGCCGGACTCGGCGGGAACCGACCTGTAGGCCCCAAAACTGGCCAGTTGCACCATCAGGAACGGCAGGTCCGGGTTACCGAACGCCCGCCGCCAGTCCGCGATCAGGGCCGGCATCAGGCGGGCATACTCCAGCGGCTGCGTGGCATTGGACTCGCCCTGGTACCAGGCGAAACCCTTCAGGCCGTAGGGCGCCAGGGGGGCGATCATGCCGTTGTGCAGGGTCGAAAGACCGCTGGCCCCCAGCCAGGGCGCGTGCGGCGGCAGACCGGCCTGGTCCAGGGTGGCCGAGACCCTGTAGCGCCAGGCCCCGTCCAGCGGCGCGAACTGGCCATCGGCCAGCTTCAGGCCCTTCTGCGCCGCCGGCCCCCAGGCCCCGCCCCCGCCGCCGGTGTCGACCACCCGCAGGGCGATGACATTGCGACCGGCCTTGAGGACGCCGCTCGCCAGGGGATAGTCGCGGGGCGTATCCCAGCCCTCTTTCGAGCCCACCGGCCGGCCGTTGACGAAGGTGGTGTCGAGGTCGTCGACCGGGCCCAGCGACAGGGTCGCGGCCTGGGCGGCCTGTTTGGCGCTCAGGGTGATCGCGCCCCGCAGCCAGATCACACCATCGAAGGTCGACAGCGCCGGCGCGGTTTCCCAGAAGCCCTCGGCCGGCAGGCTGGCCCAGGCGCGGTCGTCAAAATCGGGGCGATTCCAGTGGCCGGCCTGGGGCTCCACACGCGCCGCCCAGCGCCCCAGCATCGCGTTCCAGCTGGCCATGCCGGCCGCGGGCGAGCGGGCATATTCCGACAGGATCGCCAGACCGTCGTCATAGTTGCCCAGCGCCGTCAGGCCCTCGCGGCTGATCCAGTCCTGGATGATCGATCCGCCCCAGGTCGCGTCAATCAGGCCCACGGGAACGCCGGTGGTCTTCTTGATGTCGCGGCCCATGAAGAAGCAGGCGGCGGCGAAATTGGCCGCGCTTTCCGGACTGGCGACCCGCCAGACGGCTTCCCTGGAGAGGGCCGAGGTCGGGGCCGGCAGGCTGAAGCGGCCGGTCTGCAGAAGGCGGATATTGGGATCGGTCGCGCCGGCGGTCTCGCTGTCGCCGTTCATGATCCGGCGCAGCGGCATCTCCATGTTCGACTGGCCCGAACACAGCCAGACGTCGCCCATCAGCAGGTCCGAGATCGTCTGGCGCTCGCCGCCGGACCGGACGGTCAGGGTCAGGGGCGCGCCGGGCTCACGGGCCGCAAGCGCGGCGGACCACCGGCCCTGGTCGTCGGCCGTCGCCGAGGCTGTCGCGCCGGACAGATCGATCTCGACGCCGGCGCCGGGCCGGACCGCGCCCCAAATCCGGATCGGCTGGCCGCGTTGCAGGACCGCGTGATCGCTGAACACCGGCGCGAGCAAGGATTGCGCCGAGGCGGCGGTGGCCAGGGCGGCGAACGCGGCGGTCAGGAGGAAACGCTTCAAGTCCTGCATCCTATTCCTTGTCATCCCGGCCGTAGCGCCGGGACCCAGGGGCAACTGCACCGCGGTTGCCCCTGGGTCCCGGATAGCCTCTCCGAGGCTTCCGGGATGACAAACGGTTGTTGTCGCTACTGCGCCTTGGCCGGACACACAGCCCCCGCCGGATCGGTCGTCAGCTTCACGCCCTGCAGCGTGACCGTCAGCGAGCCCGCCGTCGACAGCGCGAACGGTTCGGCCACTTTGGTGACGTCGGTCCCCGCCGCCGCGAAGCACTTGAGCGGAACCTTAAGGCTCCGCCACTCGCCGACAGGGGCGGCGGCCAGCACCGGCGAGACGTCCAGCTTGCCCCCGCCGATCGACAGGCTGACCGGCGCGGACGCCGGCGCATCGACGCGGTAGTCGATCAGCAGGCCCATCTGGGCATTGGTCTGGAAGGTCAGGTCGATGGTTCCGTCGCCAGTGATCGCCGCCGTCGCCGGCGCGCTTCCGGAGAAGACGATCTGGCGACCGGCCTCCTGCACGCCGCCGGCGTCCACCGGCCGGATCTGCACGGCCGTGGTCGGCGACAGCTTGAAGCCGAACGGCGCGGGCGTCTTGCCGGCCACGAAGTAGTTGGAGACGTTCAGAGAAGCCGCCGTGACGCCCGAGACTTCCGAGAGTTTCGGCAGACGGGCCTTGTCGCCATAGGTCAGACCAAAGCCATAGGCGAACAGCGGGTCATAGCGTTTGTCGCCGCGATTGAGCGACGTCTGGGCGGCGCTCTTGGGCCAGCTGAATGACAGCTTGCCGTGGAAGTCGGCGCGCGGCTTGCCGGCCGCATCACCCACGATCACATCGGCGATCCCGCCGCCTTCCGAGCCCGGCAGCCAGGCGCTGACAAAGGCGTCCGAGGCGTTCAACTCCGGGTTCACCCACAGGGGGCGGCCGGTCAGGAACACCGCCACCACCGGCACCCCGGCGGCCTTCAGGCGCTTGAGCAGGGCCAGGTCGGTCTTGTCGCCGGCCTGGTATTCCAGGGTCTTCAGGTCGCCCACGCCCTCGGCATAGGGCGTCTCGCCAAACACCACCACGGCCACATCGGGCTTGCTGTCGAACCTGCCGTCGACATTCAGCGTGGCCTTGCCGCCGCCGGCCTCGACCGCGTCCTTCAGACCCGACCAGATCGACTGGGCGTTGGGGAAGTCACTGTTCTTGTTGTCGGTGCCCTGCCACGACAGGGTCCAGCCGCCCGACTGACGACCGATATCGTCGGCGCCCGAGCCCGCGACCAGCACATTGGCGCTCGACCTGATCGGCAGCACGCCGTTGTTCTTCAACAGCACCAGCGACTTGCGCACCGCCTCGCGGGCCAGGGCCCGGTGCTCGGCCTTGCCCATCACCCCGTCGCGGCCTTCCCACGGACGGGCGGTCTTGAAGAGGCCCAGCCTGGCCTTGACCCGCAGGATGCGGCGCACGGCGTCGTCGACCCGGGCCTGCGGGATCTGACCGGACTTCACCTGGGCCAGGGTATTGTCGAACAGGGCCTTCCAGCTGTCGGGGGCCATGTACATGTCCAGGCCCGCATTGGCGGCCTGGGGGCAGTTGGTGGGGACGCAGCCGGCCACCTGGCCATGACCGTTCCAGTCGCCGATCACGAAGCCGTCGAAGCCCATCTGGCCCTTCAGCACATCGGTCAGCAGGGTCTTGTTGCCGTGCATCTTGATCCCGTTCCAGCTGTTGAACGAGGCCATCACGGTCATGGCGCCGGCATTGATGGCCGGCACATAGCCCTGAGCGTGGACGGCGATCAGTTCGCTTTCCGAGATCTTCGCGTCACCCTGGTCAACGCCCTTCTCGGTGCCGCCGTCGGCCAGGAAGTGCTTGGCGCTGGCGGCCACGTGGCCCTTCTGCAGCACCTGGCCTTCGCTGACCGCGCCCTGCAGGCCCAGGATCATCTGGTCGGCATACTGCCGGACGATTTCAGGGTCCTCGGAATAGCCCTCATAGGTCCGGCCCCAACGGTCGTCGCGCGGCACGGTCAGGGTGGGTCCGAAGGCCCAGTCAAATCCTGACACCGCTGTCTCGCGGGCCGTAGCCACGCCGATCCGGCGGATCATATCGGCGTCCCGGGTCGCGCCCAGGCCGATATTGTGCGGGAACAGGGTAGCGCCCACGACATTGCCGTTGCCGTGCACGGCGTCGATGCCGAACATCAGCGGGATGTTGGTTCCGCCGCGCGTGGCGGCGGCCTCGCGGAAGGCACGGACCGTGGCCACCCACGGCTCCTTGGCCGAGCGGTCGGGCGCGCCCAGCGGCGGCGAGCTGCCGCCGGCCAGGATCGAGCCCAGCGGATAGGTCTTGAGATCCTCGGGCTTGATGGCCGAGGTGTCGGCCTGGATCATCTGGCCAACCTTTTCCTCCAGCGTCATCCTCGCCAGCAGGCCGTCGACAAAGGCCTCGGTCTGGGCGTCGACCAGCCCCTGGCTTTTGGCGGCCGGCCACCGGGCGGGATGAGCCGTCGCCTTGTCGGTCGGGGCGAAGACGGGCTGGGCGAGCGCCACGCCGGTCAGGAGGGTGGTCGCCATCAGCGCGACGATAAGGGTCCTGGTGTTCATGCTCCCGCTTCTCTTTTTTTGCGTCACGCGCTTTATGTTACCGGTATCTCAAACCCTACGCGGTTTCATGCACGGACTGATTGTCGCGATAGATCGATGACAGTGATGTCGTGGCAGGAAACAATGAGGGTTGCCCAATACGTCCTGCTGGCCGGGGCGATCCTGGCCACGGCTGTAGCCGGCGCCGACGCCCAGGCGGAAACCCTCGTCCTTTCCTCGTCCGACAAGTCGCTTTTGATAACGTTGTCAGGCGAGAATGGGCAAGCCCGCTTTGCGGTGGCCCATCGCGGCAAGGCCCTGCTGAAACCCTCTCCGCTTGGGCTTTTGGTCGACAAGGGCGGCGCGAGAGCGGGACCCTCCCCCATCGCTTCAGCAGCAATCTGCGTCAGGCTATGAGTCCGTGTTCGAAGACCCCGCCTTCGGCTCATGATCCCGGCGTCGCCCATGAAAAAAGGGGCGGACACGAAGTCCGCCCCCTCTCAGGTCGCAGCCGTTGGCGCGTACGGGACAAGACGCGTCCCGCCGCTCCGGCCGTCGTCTTGGTTTAGCGGAACAGGCTCAGGATCGACGAGCTCGAGGAGTTCGCGATCGACAGCGCCTGGATGCCCAACTGCTGCTTGGTTTGCAGCGATTGCAGGCGAGCGCTTTCCTTGGCCAGATCGGCGTCAACCAGGTTGCCCACGCCGGCGTCGAGGCTGTCTTGCAGCTTGCCGACGAAGGTCAGGTGGGTGTCCAGGCCGGTCGAGCTGGTGCCCAGCGAGGCCAGCTTGTTGGTCGCCGTGCCCAGCGCGTCCGTGACCGTGGTGATCATGGTCTTGGCCGCAGCGGCCGTGGTGAAGGTCGAACCGGTCGTCAGACCGATACCGGCCAGGGTCAGGGTCTTGGCGTTGACCGTGAAGCCCGAGCCGTCCGAGTTGGCCAGGAAGGTCAGCTTGGCGGTCGTGCCGTCGGCGATGCTGACGCCATTGAACTTGGCGTTGGTTGCGGCCTTGGTCACCTGATCGCGCAGGGATTCAAAGTCGGCCTTCAGAGCGTTGAAGCTGGAGGTGTTGAGCGAGGTGTCGGAAGCGGCCAGGGCCTTTTCCTTCATCTTGCCCAGCAGGTCGGTGATGGTGTCGCCGGCGGCCAGGGCCACGTCGATGGTCGACTGACCACGCTGCAGCGAATCCTTCACCGAGTTCATCGAGGACGCGGTCGCCGATTGATTTTTGGCGGTCGCCCAGATGGCCCCATTGTCCTTCGCGCTCGCCACCTTCTTGCCGGTGGAGATGCGTTGCTGGACCTGTTGGGTCTCCATGTTCGTGGAGTTCAGGTTTTGCAGAGCGATAAGAGCGCCCTGGTTCGTGTTGATGCTGTTCAGCGCCATTACGAAGATTCCTTCTAGGAGGTCTCCGGTGTCGTTTTGACTACCGGCGGGCATTTCGCCCGACGATTAGTATCCAACAGCAGTCTTTCTATTTAGTTGAAGACATAGTGTCGCATGCTTAACACATCCAGATATTCATTAATATTAACAAGCCGGTTAACCCTCCCTGTTGGGCAAGAATGAGTCTAGTTAGACTCGCGAATTGTCCAGACAGGCCGGGGAGTCTTGGGCCGCCGTTAAAGCGGGATTCACCAGAATCGACATCTCAACGCGGGGCGCGGCAATGTTCAGTGATGAACGCCGCGTGGCTCGGCAAACGCTCGACCACCTTGGCGATGTGATTTTTCATGCCGGCCAGGCGCCGCGCCACGTCGGCGGGGTCCCGGGCGTCGGCCATCGGCTCATAGCCTTGCGGCGTCACGCCCTGCCCCAGCAGCACCGCCACCCAGCTGGCCTCGGCGAAAAGCTCGTCGTCATAGCGCACCACCTTGCCGCGCGAGCGGAACAGGTCGAGCTTGCGATGCAGGCTGCCCGGAACGCTCATCGCCCGACAGGCCTCCCACAAGGGCCCTGAGCGGCCGTTGATATAGTAGTGCAGGATGATGAAGTCCCGGATGTGCTCCATCTCCTGAACAGACAGCCGGTTATACTCATCGCGCGCTACCGGATCGTCTTCGCCCAGCGGCAACAGGGACAGTAGCCGGATGATGGCGGTCTGGATCAGGTGAATGCTGGTCGACTCCAGCGGCTCCAGGAAGCCGCCGGCCAGGCCCAGGGCCACGACATTGCGGTTCCAGAGCTTCCTGCGCCGCCCGGTGGTGAACCTCAGGAACCGCGGATCGGCCTGGGCCGCCCCGTCCAGATTGGCCATCAGGGTCGCGGCGGCGGCCTCGTCGCCGATATGCTGGCTGGAATAGACATAGCCGTTGCCGATCCGGTGCTGCAGCGGAATACGCCATCGCCAGCCGGCCGCATCGGCCGTCGAGCGCGTATAGGGCGTAAACTCGCCGCCGTTTTCGCACGGAACCGCCACCGCCCGGTCGCACGGCAGCCAGTGGGTCCAGTCGTCATAGCCGGTCTTCAGCGCGCCCTCGATCAGCAGACCCCGAAAGCCGGAGCAGTCGATGAACAGATCGCCCTCGACCGTCTCGCCGCTCTCCAGCCTCACGCCGGTGATGTCGCCGCTGACGCCGTTCTGCTGGACCGAGGCGATCTTGCCCTCGATCCGCGTCACGCCCTGCGCCTCGGCCCGCCCCCGCAGGAAGCGCGCATAGAGGCCGGCGTCGAAATGGAAGGCGTAGGAGAAGGTCGAGAACACCGAGCGTGGATCGTCGTCCCCCCGACTGAACCGCCCTTCCCGCGCCGCGACGGCGGCCACGCAGTAGTCGTCAAGCGCGCTGGTGTCGCCCCGCGCCCTCTGGCTCAGCCAGTGCTGATGGAACGACACGCCGTCGATGCTGGCGCCATAGGTCCCGAACGGATGCAGATAGCGCCGCCCCTCGCCCGCCCAGCCGTCGAACTGGATGCCCAGCTTGAAGCTGCCCTGGCAGGCCTTGAGGAACTCGTTCTCGTCGATGCCCAGCAGGTGGTTGAACAGGCGGATCGGCGGCACAGTCGCCTCGCCCACTCCGACCGTGCCGATCTCCTCGGACTCGATCAGGGTGATGGGGCCGTACGCGCCCTTCAGCAGCCGCGACAGGGCGGCGGCGGCCATCCAGCCCGCTGTGCCGCCGCCCACAATGACGACCCGACGCGGCGCGCGCTGATTCATCCGACTACCCCCTGAGAACCCCGCCGCATGAGGGCTCACCTCACGCGGCGGAGCAAGAAGACCAATCGGGTATTTTCAGCGGCGGTTTGCGATGGTCCAAATAATATTATAAATGAGCGCAAGAGGCGTTCGAGTGCCGGATCCAACCGGCGATAGGGATGGATATGAGTGACGGTAACGCGGGCAAGCGCCTGCGCAGCAGCGGATCCTACGGCAAGCTGGATCGCGATGGCTTCATCCATCGCAGCTGGATGAAGAGCCAGGGCCTGCCTGACGACGTGTTCGACGGCCGTCCGGTGATCGGCATCTGCAACACCTGGTCCGAGATCACCCCCTGCAACGCCGGCCTGCGCGACATCGCCGAGCACGTGAAGCGTGGCGTCTGGGAAGCCGGCGGCCTGCCGCTGGAGTTCCCCGCCATCTCGCTCGGCGAGACCCAGATGCGCCCGACAGCCATGCTGTTTCGCAACCTGCTGGCCATGGATGTCGAGGAGTCGATCCGCGGCAATCCGATCGACGGCGTCGTGCTGCTGGGCGGCTGCGACAAGACCACGCCGGGCCAGATGATGGGCGCGGCCAGCGTTGACCTGCCGACCATCGTCGTTTCGTCGGGCCCGATGCTGAACGGCAAGTTCCGCGGCAAGGATATCGGCTCGGGCACCGACGTGTGGAAGTTCTCCGAGGCCGTCCGGGCCGGCGAGATGAGCCTGCCGGACTTCATGTCGGCCGAGAGCGGCATGAGCCGCTCGCCCGGCACCTGCATGACCATGGGCACCGCCTCGACCATGGCCTCGATCGTCGAAGCCATGGGCATGAGCCTGCCCTACAACGCCACCATCCCCGCCGTGGACGCCCGCCGCCGGGCCATGTCGCATGAGACCGGCCGGACCATCGTCCGCATGGTCCATGACGGCCGAACCATGTCGCAGGTGGTCACCCGCGCGTCGTTCGAGAACGCCCTGCGGGTCCATGCCGCCATCGGCGGCTCGACCAACGCTGTGGTGCATCTGCTGGCCCTGGCCGGACGGCTGGGCGTGGAACTGACCCTGGAAGACTTTGACGTCCTGTCGCGCGACGTGCCGTTGCTGGTCGACCTGCAGCCCTCGGGCCGCTTCCTGATGGAAGACCTGCACTATGCCGGCGGCCTGCCCGCGGTGATGAAGGCGCTGGAGCCCTTCCTCGACCCGACCGCCCCCACGGTCACCGGCGCCCCCATCGGCGCCCAGTACGAGAAGGCGGAGGTCTGGAACGCCGAGGTGATCCGCCCGCTCGACGCGCCGGTGAAGGCCGATAGCGGGATCTGGGTGCTGCGCGGCAACCTGGCCCCCGGCGGCGCGGTCATGAAGCCCAGCGCGGCCAGCCCGCACCTGCTGAGCCATCGCGGCAAGGCCGTGGTCTTCGAGTCCATCGAGGACTTCCGCGCCCGCATCGACACCCCCGATCTGGAGGTCGACGAGACCTCGATCCTGGTCCTCAAGGGCTGTGGCCCCAAAGGCTATCCGGGCATGCCGGAAGTGGGCAACATGCCGCTGCCGACCAAGCTGCTGGAAAAGGGCGTCAAGGACATGGTTCGCATCAGCGACGCCCGGATGAGCGGCACGGCCTTCGGCGCGGTCATCCTGCACGTCTCGCCCGAAGCCAATGCCGGCGGCCCTCTGGCGATTGTCCGCAACGGCGACGAGATCGTGTTCGACGGCCCCAGCCGCAGCCTGAACCTGCAGATCTCGGACGCCGAGATGGAGGCCCGACTGGCCGTCTGGCGCGCCAGCCCGCCGCCGCCGGTGGCGACGCGCGGCTACGCCAAGCTCTATATCGACCACGTTCTTCAGGCCGACAAAGGCTGCGACCTGGACTTCCTGGTCGGCGCCTCCGGCTCGGTCGTCACCCGCGAAAGCCACTGATGGACCCGTCAATCTCGATCTTCGGCGACTGGGGCACTTCGCGGCTTCGCCTGTATCTGCGTCAGGGCAAGAGCGTGCTGGATCGCCGGGATGGCCCAGGCGTCAGCGCCCTGACGACATCGCCGGAACAGACCTTTCTCGATCTGGTCGGCGACTGGCGCGAGGCCCGGCCCTCCGGCGCGATCCTGTGCGGCATGGTCGGCTCGCGCATCGGCTGGGTGGAAGCCCCCTATGCTCCCTGCCCGGCCACCGCCAATGACCTGCGCGAACGGGTGCTGAAGATCGAGGCCGACGGCCTGCCGGTGTCGATCATCCCGGGCCTGTCGTGCGTCAATCCGCTGGGCGGTCCCGACGTGATGCGCGGCGAGGAGACCCAGATCCTGGGCGCCCTGGAACTGGATCCCACCCTGAAGACCGGTCGCCATCTGCTGGTTCTGCCCGGCACCCATAGCAAGTGGACCGTGGTCGAGGACGGCGCGATCACCGGCTTTCTCACCGCCCCGGTCGGCGAAGCCTTCGCCCTGCTGCGCCAGCACTCGACCCTGGCGGCCGGCGTCGCCGCCGATGTGCAGGGCTCGGACGCGGGCTTCGCCATGGGTCTGGCGCGCATCGTCGAAAAGGGCCCCGCCCTGCTGCCGCACCTGCTGTTCGAGACCCGCGCGCGCCAACTGCTGGCCAATCTGCCCGCCGCCGACGCCATGGGCTTCCTGTCGGGCCTGCTGATCGGCGCCGACGCGGCCGCCGCCCGCCAGTGGTTCGGCGCGCTGGGGCAGGTGACTCTGGTCGGCGCCCCGACCCTGAATGAGTTCTACGGCCAAGCCATTGCCGCCCAGGGCGGCCACACCGTGGCCGTCGATGGCGACGCCGCCGTGCTGGCCGGCCTCTCCGCCCTGTCCTCCTCCAAGAGTAACGAGTCCCATGTCCTCGCCTGAAACGGTCACCGCTCCCCCGCCCATCGTGGCGATCCTGCGCGGCGTGAAGCCCGATGAGGTCGTGGCCATCGCCAAGGCGCTGGTCGAGGCCGGCATCCGCGCCATCGAGGTGCCGCTCAACTCGCCCGATCCGCTGGAGAGCATTCGCCGGCTTTGCGAAGCCTATGGCGATGTCGCCCTGTGCGGCGCCGGCACCGTGCTGACACCCCAGGCCGTGGATGATGTGGCGGCGGTCGGCGGCAAGCTGATCGTCACGCCCAATACCGATCCCGAGGTCATTGCCCGCGCCGTGGCGCTGGGCCTGACCGCCATGCCCGGCTTCGCCACGCCGTCCGAGGCCTTCGCGGCCGTCAAGGCGGGCGCCAGGGCGCTGAAGCTCTATCCGGCCAGCAGCTTTGGTCCCAGCCACATCAAGGCGGTCAAGGACGTGCTGCCCAAGGACATCCTGGTCTATGCCGTCGGCGGCGTGGGGGCGGCCAATCTGGAACCGTGGCTGACCGCAGGCGTGGCCGGCATCGGCGTGGGCGGCGAGCTCTATCGACCCGGCTATTCGGCCCAGGAGGTCGGCCAGAAAGCCGCCGCCCTGGTCGCGGCCTGGAACAGCCAGACCTAAGGCGCCCCGCCAACAAAGCATCGCTCCTGCATTGCAGCCAAAGAACGATGCAAGATTGGTCAGACAACTGCGGGAGAGCCGTGTATTCGTGTGACGCACCCCTTGTTCCGGGCCTGAACGAACCACGCTAAACAGGACCGATTCAGATCGCGCCGACCCGCAGGAAAGACGACTAGCCGATGCGTACCCAGCCTGGCCTCAGTTTGACCTACGGTCTGGTCGAGGCGCTGGGTCAGGCTATTGTCACGGGCGAATATGCCACCGTCGGCTTCCCCACCGAAGGCGAGCTCGCCAAGCAGTTCGGAGCCAGCCGCACGGTCACCCGCGAGGCGGTCAAGATGCTGACCGCCAAGGGCCTGCTCAGCGCCCGTCCGCGCCACGGCACCGTCGTCGAGCCGGAGGCGGACTGGAACCTGCTGGACCCCGACGTCCTGCGCTGGCTGCTGGAACGCAAGTTCTCCCTGCGCCTGCTGGCCGAATTCACCGAGATGCGCCTGGGCATCGAGCCCGCCGCCGCCGCCCTGGCCGCCCGCAACGCCGACGAGGCGGGGCTGGAAGAGATCCGCAAGGGCCTGCGCCGGATGAAGGCCGCCGCCGAGGGCGAGGACGACGCCCTTTCGGCCGACATCGCCTTTCACATCTCGATCCTCAACGCGACCAAGAACCCGTTCTATCGCGAGCTGCACGAGCTGGTGAACACCGCCCTGCGCATCTCGATCCGGTTCACCAACCGCATCAAGGGCCGCACCGCCAGCATCCCGTCGCACGAGGATGTGGCCGAGGCGATCATCGCCCGCGACGCCGACAGGGCCTCCACCGCCATGCGGCTGATCATTGTCGACGTGCTGGAACTGATCCGCGCCGCCTCGCCGTCCACCGAGTCGGAAGCCGCGCGCCGCGAGGCGTGAGCCGTTGCAGCTGTCTCGATAAAGCCTCAACCGATCTCGAAACGGACGATGTCGTCGCCCGATAGCGACGGCGGCTTGCTCCGAGCTGCGGCAACGCCTTAGATCAAAGGATGGACAAGGGGGCGATCCATCCGGGCGAAGCCGCCATCGGCCTTGATCGGCTCACCGAGCGTGAGCGCGAATGCCTGCGCCTTGTTGATCGCCACATGAGCTCCAAGGAGATCGCCCGCGAACTGGGCCTCTCCAAGCACACCGTGGACTGGCATCTGGACAAGGCCCGCAAGCGCCTGGGCGCGCCCGACCGCTACGCCGCCGCGCGCCTGGCCAGCGACCGGATCTCGCCGCCCGCCCCCGATACCCCCCCTCCGATCGGATCGGGGTCCTATCCGTCGCGGCTAGGCGACGCTCTCTCCTCGCGGTCAGCTGACCGTATTGAGGAAGGAGCGTTCAGTGACCGAGTTGAACCCACACCAGAAGGATGCGATCGGCCGGGTGGCCCATCTGCACGAGGACATACGGCGCTTCCAGCAGAGCTGGCCCGCGCTGAACACGCCTCCCGACCAGACCCCGCCGTTCACCTGGGGGCAGCTGGAGCGGCAGCTTTCCAGCCTGTCGGCGACCCCGAACAGCGCGGCCATGGTCCGCGACCTGGTGACGGCGACCCGCAAGCAGGCGCCGTTCAAGCCGGCGGAAATGGTGCTGCGCGAGATCCTGTGCATCGCCAGCGCGGTGATGGACGAGACCTTCCGGGATACGCCGGAACACCCGGACTGCTACTCCCCGGACTTGGAGGAGGGCCCAATGCGCTAACACCGCTCAAGCGCCTGACCTTCATCGGCGCCGTGATGATCGTGACCGCCTTCGCGTTCGGTTCGATCCTGGCGGGGCTGCACGCCCTGCAAGCCATCGCGCCCTAAGACCCGCGCCCTCCGGCCCGGGCTCAAAGCCAACACGTCTTCATCCCTTTGCAACGCGCCGACCCCGTCGGCGTGAGGAGATCACTCATGCTCAAGCAACGCCGCCTGGCCGCCGAGACCGTGGCCGAAGCCCTGTTCGCCGCCGAAAAGGCCATCGACGCCGCCATTGCCAGCACCGCCGCCCTGGCCGGTCTGATGCCCGCCAGCCGCCAGGACGCCAACATCTCGGCCTTGGTCGGCCAGGACGCCCTGATGGCCGCCATCGAAACCATGCAGGCCCTGGGCTTGGCGCGCGGCAATATCGTCGACACCCACAGGCGCCTGTCGGTCGCTCAGCGCGATATCGGCCTGGCCGCCGTGTCGTTCGGCAATGCCGGGGACAAGCCGCCTTCGCCCGAAGGTCGTCTGAGCCTGACGGCGGTGGAGACCAGGGCGGCCTGACCAAGGCGCGGTGACGACGGTTGCAATTGACATCAACCCCGTCACCCTGCGGCGGATGATCTTTCATTCGCTGTATCAATGGCTGGGAATCGTCTGTCTGGCCGTGGCCGCCGCGCCGGCGATCTGGCGCGGCGGCTGGCCCGAGCGGACGGCGGCGATCGCCATGGTCGCGGCCTGGCTGGGCAGCGGCCTGGTCCAGAACGGCATGCAGCTCTGGGGCCTGCAGATCGGCGTGATGCTGATCGACCTGGTCCTGCTGGCCGTGCTGCTGGCCATCGCCCTGAACTCGGACCGCTGGTGGCCAATGTGGGCCAGCGCCTTTCACGGCCTGGGCGCCCTGCTGCATTTCGCTGTGCTGGTTGACGCCAAGGTCTGGGGGCGGACCTATTTCATAGCCGGCAGCCTGTTCAGTTTCCTGACCCTGGCGGCCCTGCTGGTCGGCGGGATCAACAGGATGCGTCGCCCCCTCGCCGACTGACGCCGCGTCACGGAAGACAAGCCCCTGGATTTCTGGTCCGCTCCCGCAAAACAGGGAGAAACACAATGGGCGAAGCCTATATCGTCGCCGCCGCACGTACCGCCGGCGGCCGCAAGGGCGGGCGACTGGCCGGCTGGCATCCGGCCGACCTGGCCGGCGCGGTGCTGGATGCCCTTGTCGACCGCAGCGGCATCGACCCGGCCCTGATCGAGGACGTGATCCTGGGCTGCGTGGGCCAGGTGGGCGAGCAGGGCATCAATATCGCCCGCAATGCGGTGCTGGCCTCGCGCCTGCCCGAAAGCGTGCCGGCCACCTCGGTGGATCGCCAGTGCGGCTCGTCGCAACAGGCCCTGCATTTTGCCGCCGCCACCGTGATGTCGGGAGCCATGGACGTGGTGATCGCCGCCGGCGTGGAAAGCATGACCCGCGTGCCGATGGGTCTGTCCTCGGCCCTGCCCTACAAGAACGGCTTCGGGACCTATATGAGCCCGCGCATTCAGGAACGGTATCCTGACATCCAGTTCAGCCAGTTCGCCGGCGCAGAGATGATCGCCCGCAAGTATGATCTGAGCCGCGAGGCCCTCGACGCCTTCGCCCTGTCCAGCCACCAGCGCGCCATCGCCGCCACCAAGGCCGGCAAGTTCGCCGCCGAGATCGTGCCGCTGGAAATTGCCCTCGCGGATGGTGCGATCGAGCAGCACACCACCGACGAAGGCATCCGCTATGAGGCCACCCTGGAGTCTATCGGCGGCGTCAAGCTGCTGCAGGAAAACGGCCGCCTGACCGCCGCCACCTCCAGCCAGATCTGCGACGGCGCGGCCGGCCTGCTGGTGGTCAATGAGCGGGGGCTAAAAGCCTTGGGTGTCGAACCGCTGGCCCGCATCCACCACATGACCGTTATCGGCCATGACCCGGTGATCATGCTGGAAGCGCCGATCCCGGCCACCGAAAAGGCCCTGAAACGGGCCGGCATGAAGATCGACGACATCGACCTCTACGAGGTCAACGAAGCCTTCGCCTCGGTGCCGACCGCCTGGCTGCAGGTGCTGGGCGCCGATCCGGCCAAGCTGAACGTCAATGGCGGCGCCATCGCCCTGGGCCACCCCCTGGGCGGCTCGGGGGCCAAGCTGATGACCACCCTGGTCCACGCCCTGCGCGCGTCGGGCGGCCGCTATGGTCTGCAGACCATGTGCGAAGGGGGCGGCCTGGCCAATGTGACCATCGTCGAGCGGCTCTAGGCCCCTATGATCACCCTCTACCACTGCCGCGACGCCAGGTCCTTCCGTCCGCTGTGGGCGCTGGAAGAGCTGGGGCTTGAGTACGACCTCAAGCTCCTGCCCTTCCCGCCGAGGTTCCTGGCGCGGGAGTTTCTCGACGAAAACCCGCTGGGTACGATCCCGCTGCTGATCGACGGCGACACCCGGATGACCGAGTCCGCAGCGATGATCGAATATCTGTCGATGCGCCATGGTGAGGGACACCTCTCGGTGGGGCCCCAGGAGCCCGGTTATGGCGCCTATCTGAACGGCCTGCATTTCGGCGAGGCCACCCTGACCTTTCCCCAGACCCTGGTGCTGCGCTATTCGCGCCTTGAGCCCGAGGAACGCCGCAACCCCCAGGTCGCCGCCGACTATGCCCGCTGGTTCCTGTCGCGACTGAAGGGGCTGGACCTGATCCTGAAAGACCATGCCTTCGCCGCCGGCGACCGCTTCACGGGCGCGGATATCTCGATCGCCTACGCCCTGCTGCTGGCCACATCCCTGGGTCTTTCGGACGATTTTCCGCCCGCCGTCGCCGCCTATTGGACGCGGATGAGCGACCGTGAAGGGTTCAATCGCGCCCTGACGGCCCAGTCGGGCGCCGCGCCAACGCTCTAAGCCGCGCCTCCATATCGTCTTACGATCATTTAACTCAGCGACCCACGCTTTGTCGGCTAGAAGGCCCTGAAGGCTTTCTGGGACATCGGGGACGATCGTGGTTTACGGGATCAAGGGGCGCGTCATGCGTTCGAGCGCGCTGGTTGTGGTCCTGAGCCTGGGCGCCCTGACGCTTGCCGGCTGCGGCGACGACAAGAAGCCCAAGAAGGCCGCGCCCCCGGCTGGAGCGACCGCGACCCAGACGGTCAGCATCGCCACCGTCGTCTCGCAATCCGTGCCTCGCCAGATCAACGCCACCGGCACCATCTCGCCTTGGGAAGAGGTCGTCGTCGGCGCCGAGACGGGTGGTCTGACGGCTATCTCGGTCAATGCCGAGGAAGGCGACACCGTCCAGGCCGGCCAGGTCCTGGTCAAGCTCAACGACACCCTGCTTTCGGCCCAGATGCGCCAGCAGGACGCCGGCGTCGCCAGCGCCAGGGCCACCCTGGCCGAGGCCGAAGCCTCCCTGCGCCGCTCGCGCGAGCTGCAGGCCAAGGGCTATCTGTCGCAAGCCTCGCTGGACACCAGCCTGGCCAGGCAGCAGACCGCCAACGCCCAGGTGGCCTCGGCCGAGGCCGCGCGCGGCGAGACCGCCGCCCGCCTGGCCCAGACCGCCATCCGCGCCCCGGTGGCGGGCCTGATCAGCCGTCGCAACGTCACCAAGGGCCAGATCGTCAGCACCGGCGCTGAAGTCTTCCGCATCGTGCGTGACAGCCGCCTGGAACTGGACGCCGAGATCCCCGAGACCGATCTGGCCCTGGTGAAGGCGGGCATGGCCGCCACCATCGTCTCCGACAAGGTGGGCCAGACCACCGGTCGGGTGCGCATCGTCACCTCCGAGGTGAATGGCCAGACCCGCCTGGGCGTCGCTCGGGTGGCGCTGTCCAGCATGGGCGGCTTCCGCACCGGCATGTTCGCCCGCGCCACCATCCAGGCCGGAGACCAGGCCGCCCTGACGGTTCCCAGCGCCTCGGTGCTGTATCGCGAAAACCGTCCCGGCGTGTTCGTGCTCGACGCCAAGAACCACGCCCGCTTCCGGCGCATCGCCATCGTGGCCGCCACGGCCGACATGATTGCCGCCACCGGCTTGACCGCCGGCGAACGTGTGGTCGTCGAGGGCGCCGGCTTCCTGGGCGAAGGCGACGCTGTGCGGATCGGCAGCGCCGTCCCGACGGCGTCGGCCGCCGCCAAGTCGGCCCGCTAGGAGCCTGACGCGATGAACAACATCTCCGCCTGGGCGATCCGAAACCCGATCCCCGTCATCCTGCTGTTCCTGCTGCTGACCATCGCCGGGATTTCCGGCTTCCGCAGCATGCGGATCAACAACAATCCCGACGTTGACCTGCCGTTCGTGGTGGTCACGGCCGCGCGCCCCGGCGCTGCGCCCAGCGAACTTGAAACCCAGGTGACCCGCCTGATCGAGGACTCGGTCGCGGGCCTTGGCCGGGTGCGCCACATCAACTCGACCATCACCGACGGGGTGTCCTCGACCTTTATCGAGTTCGAACTGGGCGTCGATCACGAACAGGTCACCAACGATGTTCGCAACGCCATGTCCGGTCTTCGGGGCGACCTGCCCCAGGACATGCAGGAGCCCAATGTCACCCGGATCGACATCTCCGGCGATCCGCTGATCACCTATGTGGTCAAGGCTCCGACCCTGACACCGGAACAGCGCAGCTGGTTCGTCGACAACGAGGTCAGCCGCACCCTGCTGGCTCTCAAGGGCGTCGGCGAGGTCAATCGCCGCGGCGGCGTTGATCGCGAGATCCAGGTGGCCCTGGATCCAGACCGCCTGGCCGCGCGGGGCGTCACCGCCGCCCAGGTCAGCCAGGCCCTGGTGTCCAGCAATGCCGACCTGCCCGGCGGCCGCGTAACCATCTCCGGCTCGGAGCGCGCTATCCGCACCCTGGGCGCAGCCGGCTCGATCGACCAGTTGCGCGAGACCCGCATTCCCTTGTCGGCAGGCGGCACTGTGCGCCTGGGCGACCTGGGCACGGTCGAGGACCGCTGGGCCGAGCCCCGCTCGCGCGCGCGCTATGACGGCCAGGAGGTCGTGACCTTCAACATGGTCCGCTCACGCGGCGCCAGCGAGGTCCAGACCGCACAGAAGGTCCGCAAGGCCGTCGAGAAGCTCGACATGGCCCATCCGGAAGTCGAGATCGACGAGATCACCTCCGAGGTAAAATACATCGAGGACAGCTATCTGGCCTCGATGGAGGCGCTGATCCTCGGCGCCGTGCTGGCCGTTCTGGTGGTGCTGCTGTTCCTGCGCGACTGGCGGGCGACATTCCTGGCGGCCGTCGCCATCCCGATGTCGCTGCTGCCGACCTTCGCCCTGATGGCGCCGCTGAACCAGTCGCTCAACAGCATCACCCTGCTGGCCCTGTCCTTGACCGTCGGCATCCTGGTGGATGACGCCATCGTCGAGATCGAGAACATGGTCCGCCACATGCGGGGCGGCAAGACGCCCTATGCGGCGGCCATGGAGGCGGCCGACGAGATCGGCCTGGCGGTCGTGGCCACCACCTTCACCATCGTGGCGGTGTTCGCCCCCGTCGGATTCATGCCGGGCATCATCGGCCAGTTCTTCAAGGCCTTCGCCCTGGCCGCCTGCGTCTCGGTGCTGTTCTCGCTGGTCGTGGCCCGCCTGCTGACGCCGCTGATGGGCGCCTACATGCTCAAGGCCAACGGCAAGCACGAGGATGCCGACCCGTTCTGGATGGCGCCTTACCTCAAGAGCCTGACCTGGGGCCTGAACAATCGCTGGAAGGTCCTAGCGATGGGCGTGCCGATGATCCTGATCTCCGGCTTCCTGGCGACCAAGCTGCCGTTTGAGTTCTCGCCCGCCGCCGACCGGGGCCGGGCGCCGTTCTCGGTCCAGCTGCCGCCCGGCGCGACACTGGATGAAACCGACGCCATCGTGCAGCGCATGACCCGCGAGCTGCGGGCCCGTCCCGAAGTGGTTGGCGTCTATGCGTCGATCGGCGGCAACAATGCGGTCAACACGGCCACGCTGAACGCCGATCTCGTTCCCAAGGGCGAGCGCATGGGCCAGCAGGAATTCAGCCGTCTGATGGTCGACCAGTTCGCCGCCATTCCGGGCGCCCGAATTGGCGCAGGCTCCAACAGCGGCGGTGGTCCCAGCGACGGCACCAGCTTCAGGCTCAGCCTCGTGGGCGACAACGGGCCTGCGCTGGACGCCGCCGCCCGCAAGGTCGAGGCCGAGATGCGCAACGTTCCGGGATTGGCCCATGTGGTCAATACGGCGGCCATTGCCCGGCCCGAGATTGTCGTCACACCGCGTCCCGACCAGGCCGCCCGCGCCGGCGTCTCGGCCGGCGTGATCTCGCAGGCGGTGCGCGTGGCCACCATCGGCGACATCGACCAGAACCTGCCCAAGTACAATCTCGGCGACCGCCAGGTGCCGATCCGCCTGCGCCTGACCCAGGACGCCCGCGAGGACATGGCCGTGCTGCAGACCCTGCAGGTGCCCAGCGCCGGCGGCCCGGTGCCGTTGAACGCCGTGGCTGACGTGCGCTTCGGCGCAGGTCCGTCGCAGATCAGCCGCCAGGACCGCTCGCGCGTCGCCACCATCACCGCCGAACTCGACGGCATCGTGGTGGGCGAGGCCAGCAAGCGGGTCCACGCCCTGTCCTCGGTCAAGAACCTGCCGAGCGGCATCCAGGAAGTGGCCGCCGGCGACGCCGAGTTCATCCAGGAAATGGTCACCGGCTTCGCCGCCGCCCTGATCACCGGCATCCTGCTGATGTACGTCGTGCTGGTGCTGCTGTTCCGCAGCTTCGCCCACCCGATCACCATCATGGTCGCCTTGCCGCTGGCCATCGGCGGCGCCTTCGCCCTGCTGGTTCTGGCCAAGTCGAGCTTCTCGATCTCGACCCTGATCGGCATCCTGATGCTGATGGGTATCGCGGCCAAGAACTCGATCCTGCTGGTCGAGTACGCGATCATGGCCATGCAGAACGGCATGACCAAGCGCGAGGCGATCATCGATGCGGCGCACAAGCGCGCCCGGCCGATCATCATGACGACGGTCGCCATGGGCGTGGGCATGCTGCCGGTGGCGGTCGGCTTCGGCGCCGATGTCGAGTTCCGCGCCCCGATGGCCATCGCGGTGATCGGCGGCCTGATCACCTCGACCCTGCTGTCGCTGCTCTATGTTCCCGTCGTCTTCATCCTGATGGACGGTCTGAAGGTGCGCGCCGAACGGCTGACGCATCGCGTGTTCGGCAGCAGCGCCCACACGGCCCATCCGCCGGCGAACAAGTCCACCCTGGTCGATGGCTAGGGACGATCGCGCTGTGAACCTAGATCGTGGTTCGCAGCGCGGTCGCCACCGTCGGGGCCAAGCGCTCGGCGATCACCCGAGCGCCCGCAGCATTGGGATGGATGCCGTCGCGCTGCATCAGCCGCTGGGCCCCGACAACGCCGGTGACGAAGTCCGGATGGAAGACCACGCCGGTCTCGCGCGCCAGGGCCGGATAGAGGCCGGTGAAGTCGCGCGCATAGGACGCCCCGATCAGCGGCGGAGCCCGCACGCCGGCCAGCACCACGCGGATGCGGCGGGCCTTCAGCTTTTCGATGATGCGTTTCAGGTTGGCCTTGGTCCGCGAGGGGTCTGCGCCCTGCAACAGGTCGTTGCCGCCCAGGGCCACCACGCAGACGGCGGTATCAGCGCCGACGCTGAAATCGACCCGCGCCAGACCGCCGCCGCTGGTGTCGCCCGAGACACCCGCCCCGCGCACAGCGGCCCGCACGCCCATCCGGTCGAGGGCGCTCTGCAGCTGCGCCGGCAGGGCGTCGCGCGCGGGCAGGCCCAGGCCGGCGGTGATCGAGTCGCCCAGAACGGTGACGATCGGAGGCTTCTCCGCCGCCGTCGCACCGGTCGAAACGGCGAACATCGCGCCAAATCCAAAAATGGTCCCGCGTCGGGTGGGGGCAGGCCGTGTGAAGATCGTCATGAGTCCCTATGTGGGGTTGGGGTTCGCAAATTTAACGCACGAAACAAGGAAACTTCATGACCGCCGATGTCGCGCCGCTCGCCCTTTCGTCGGTGACCCTGACCCTGCCCTCTACGGCGGGGCCTGTGAATATCCTGCGTGGCGTCGACCTGCATGTGGCGGCGGGTGAGCGCGTGGCGATCATCGGGCCGTCAGGCTCGGGCAAGTCGTCGCTGATTTCGGTGGCCGCCGGGCTTGAACGCCCGACCTCAGGGACCGTCAACCTGTTTGGTCAGGATCTGGCCAAGCTGGACGAGGACGGCCGCGCCCGCCTGCGCCGGGGCCGCGCGGCCCTGGTGTTCCAGAGTTTCCACCTGCTGCCCAACATGACCGCCGAGGAAAACGTCTCCGCGCCGCTGGAGATCGCCCGGGCGCCAAACGCCCTGCCCACCGCCCGCGACTGGCTGGCCAAGGTGGGTCTGTCCTCGCGCCTGACCCACTATCCCCACCAGCTGTCGGGCGGCGAGCAGCAGCGGGTGGCCCTGGCCCGGGCCCTGGCGGCGCGGCCGATCCTGCTGTTCGCCGACGAGCCCACCGGCAATCTCGACAGCCGCAACGCCGGCTCGGTCGTGGACCTGATGTTCGACCTGCTGGCCGAGTGTGGCGCGGCCCTGGTGATGGTCACCCATGACCCGGTGCTGGCCCAGCGCGCCGACCGCATCGTCCGCATGGCCGACGGCAAGGTTGTCGAGGCCGCTGCGTGAGCGCTCTTTCCTTCCGCCTCGCCGCCCGTGAACTGCGCTCCGGCGTCCGGGGCTTTGGCATCTTCCTGGCCTGTCTGGCCCTGGGCGTCGCCGCCATCGCGGCGGCCAGCTCGACGGCCGAGGCCTTCCGCCGAGGCCTGGCCTCGCAGGCGCGCGAAATCCTGGGCGGCGACATCTCGGCCTCGGTCGAGAACCGCGACTTCACCCCGCAGGAGCGCGCCGCCTTTGCTCGCCTGGGCCAGGCCTCATACACCGCCCGCGTGCGGGTGATGGCGCAGGCCCCGTCGGGCGACCGGCGGCTGATCGACCTGCGCGGCGCGGATGCGGCCTATCCTCTGGCCGGAACGGTCGAGCTGGAGGGCGCCCGCACGCTGGCCGAAGCCCTGGCGACACGCGACGGCCTGCCGGGCGCGGCGGTCGAGCCCGCCCTGCTGGACCGTCTGGGCCTGAAGATCGGCGACCGCTTCGAGGCCGGCCCCCTGACCCTGGTGGTCCGCGCCGCCATGATCCGTCAGCCCGACAGCGTGGCGCGCGGCTTCGTGCTGGGGCCGCGCGTGCTGGTGCGCCGCGACCTGCTGGACCCCACCGGCCTGCTCGCCCCCGGCCTGCCCTCGGCCCAATCGGTGCGCATCGCCCTGCCCCAGGGCGCCGACCCCATCGCTGCCGGCAAGGCGTTGAAGAAGACCTTCGGCGAGGCCGGCCTTGGCGTGCGCGACCGCTCCAACGCCGCGCCCGGCGCCCGCAAGCTGATCGATCAACTGGAATATTTCCTGGGCTTCATCGGCCTGGCCTCGCTGGTGGCCGGCGGCCTGGGCGTGGCCGGGGCGGTCTCGGCCTATCTGGCGACGCGCGAGCCTTCCATCGCCGTGCTCAAGGCGCTGGGCGCGGACGGGGCCCTGATCCGCAACACCTATCTGATCCAGATCGGACTGCTGGCCGGCCTGGGCGTGCTGATCGGTCTGGTGATCGGCGCCATCGTGCCGCTGATCCTGGGCCAGATCGCCGGCAGCGCCCTGCCGATCCCGGCCCTGTTCGCGGTCTATCCCCTGCCCCTGGTCAAGGCCGGCGCCTTTGGCCTGCTGGCGGCGGCGGCCTTTTCGCTGATCCCGCTGGCCCGCGCCCGCGCCACCCCGCCCTCGGCCCTGTTCCGCCGAGCCCTGGGCGTGCGCGCGCCGTTCGGACTGGAGACGGTCGGCGCCGCTGTGAGCGGCCTGGGCCTCGCCGCCCTGGCCGTCGCCACTGCTCCCACGCCCATCGCAGCCGGGATCATGATCGCCGGCGTCGCCGTGGCCTTCGTCGCCCTGTGGGCCCTGGGCCTGCTGGCCGCCTGGCTGGCCGGCAAGGTCCGGGGTCTGGCGCGCGGCCCGATCCGTATCGGCTTGGCCAACCTGGCCGGCCCCCGCTCGGCCGCCCGTACCGCGACCCCGGCCATCGGCCTGGGCGTCGCCCTGCTGGCCTGCGTGGTGCTGATCCAGTCGGCCCTGCTGGCCCAGGTGCGAGAAGTGGCCCCCAAAAGCGCCCCGGCCATGGTGTTCACCGAGATCCCCGGCGACGAGGTCGCCGCCTTTGACGCCGAGGTGTTCCGCGCCGCCGGATCGCTGGACGGCGAAAGCTATCTGCGCATCCCCTTCGCCACCGGCCGCATCATCGCGCTCAAGGGCAAGCCCATCGACCTGCAGGCCATCAAGGCGTCCGAGCGCTGGGCCTTCGACAGCGACGTGAACCTGTCGGTTCTCGACGCCGAGCCGAAGGACGCCGGCATCGTCGAAGGCCGCTGGTGGCCGGCCGGCTATACGGGCCCGCCGCAGGTGGCCATGGAGGTCGAACTAGCGCAGGGCGCGGGCCTGAAGGCCGGCGACACCATCACCCTGTCGGTTCTGGGCCGTGATCTCGAGGCCAGGGTGGCGGTGCTGCGCAAGGTCGAGTTCGGCGGCTTTGGCCCCAACTTCTCGATCATCCTGGATCCCAAGAGCCTGGAAGGCGCGGTGCTGCGCAATATCGCCATCGCCAAGATGGATCGCCCCGCCGAAGCCCGACTGACCCGCGCCCTGGGCAAGAGCTTCCCGGCCGTCAATGTCATCAGCGTGCGCGAGCAGCTGGAGGCCGCCGCCGGCCTGTTCGACCGTCTGGCCCTGGCCATTCGGGGCGCGGCGGCCGTCGCGGGGCTGGCGGGACTGCTGGTCCTGGCCGGAGCCATCGCCGCCGGGGCGCGCGCCCGGGCCCGCGAGGCGGCGACGCTGAAAGTGCTGGGCGGCACGCGCAGCCAGATCCTGTCGGCCTATGTCGTCGAATATGGCGCGGTCGGCCTGATCGCCGGCGCTGCGGGCGTGCTGCTGGGCCTGGCTGCCGCCTGGCCGGTGGTGGTGCTGGTGTTCAAGGCGCAGTGGAGCATCGATTGGGCCGGGGTGATGGCCCTGCTGGCCGGAGCGGCGGGTCTGTCGGCGGTCGGCGGCCTGCTGGCTGCGGCCCAGGCGCTGTCGCGACGTCCCGCCCCTGTGCTGAGGGCCGACTGACCCTGGGGAAGCTCGACGTGTCGCAACAATAGTCTAGCCTCTGGGCAGGACCCGTCCGCCAAAGAACGCGGAACGCTTTGAGGCGTTACCATCAGGTCTCAGGGAGAATTCCATGTCGCGTCTTCGTCACCCCGCAGCCCTTACGGTCCTCGCCTTGACGGCGCTGGCCGCCTGTAGTCAGAGCGAGTCCCAGAACGCCGCAACCGGCTATGGTCCCGATCCCGCCCTGCCCGCGCCAACCAAGACGCTGTTTCCAACCGTGAAGGTCTCGCCCGTCAACCGCTGGGCCAATGGCGCGACGCCGATCGCCGCCCAGGGTTTCCGGGTGCAGGCCTTCGCCTCTGGCCTTGATCATCCGCGCTGGATGCTGGTGCTGCCCAACGGCGACGTGCTGGTGGCGGAAACCAACGGCCCGCCCAAGGAAAAGAAGAAGGGCTTCGACATCCGCGCCTGGGCGGAAAAGCAGATCATGGGCAAGGCCGGGGCCAAGACGCCCAGCGCCAACCGCATCACCCTGCTGCGCGACGTCGACGGCGACGGCGTGGCCGAGGTCAAGACATCCTTCCTGACCGGCCTGAACTCGCCGTTCGGCATGGCTCTGGTCGGGGACACGCTCTATGTGGCCAATACCGACGCTGTGGTCGCCTTCCCCTATGTGGCGGGCGCGACCAGCATCGCCGCTCCGGCGCGCAAGATCGCCGACCTGCCCGCCGGCCCGATCAACCACCACTGGACCAAGAGCCTGATCGCCAGCCCGGACGGCTCCAAGCTGTATGCGACCGTCGGCTCCAACAGCAATGTCGGCGAAAACGGCATGCAGAACGAAGACCGCCGCGCCGGCATCCTGGAGATCGACCCCGCCACCGGCGCCAGCCGCGTCTTCGCCTCGGGCATCCGCAACCCCAACGGCATGGGCTGGGAGCCCGTGACCGGCAAGCTGTGGACCGCCGTCAACGAGCGCGACGAGATCGGCAACGACCTGGTGCCCGACTACATGACCTCGGTGCAGGACGGCGGCTTCTATGGCTGGCCCTACAGCTATTACGGCCAGACGGTCGACACCCGCGTGAAGCCGCCTCGCCCCGACCTGGTCGCAAAAGCGATCAAGCCCGACTACGCCCTGGGCGCCCATACCGCTTCGCTGGGCCTGACCTTCTATGAGGGCGCGACCTTCCCCGAGCGCTATCGCGGCGGCGTGTTCATCGGCCAGCACGGCTCGTGGAACCGCAAGCCGCAGTCGGGCTACAAGGTGGTGTTCATTCCCTTCCAGAACGGCAAGCCCGCCGGCCCGCCCGAGGACTTCCTGACCGGCTTCCTCAACGCCAAGGGTGAAGCCCAGGGCCGCCCGGTGGGGGTCAATATCGACAAGACCGGCGCGCTGCTGCTGGCTGACGATGTGGGCAATGTGATCTGGCGGGTCAGCGCGCCGCGCTGATCCACACTGACTTGCACAACAAGACTGACTGGCGGTAAGCTGACCTATCTCTGATGGGGTCTGCCATGAAGATCGAACGCCTGCCGCCCGTTGTCACCTCGCTGGGTCACACCAACCACCCCTATATGACCGGGGCCTGGACGCCGCAGCACGAGGAGGTCAATGCCTGGGACCTGGAGGTGCTGGAGGGCGCGATCCCGACCGACATCGACGGCGTCTATCTGCGCAACACCGAAAACCCCGTGCACGCGCCGCTGGGCCGCTATCACCCGTTCGACGGCGACGGCATGGTCCACCAGATCGAGTTCAAGGACGGCCAAGCGACCTACCGCAACCGCTTCATCCGCACGCGCGGCTTCGAGGCCGAGCAGGAGGTCGGTGAAAGCCTGTGGGGCGGCCTCGCCGACGGTCCGGGAACCTCCAAGCGTCCCGGCTTCGGCGCGCATGGCGGCCTGAAGGACACGGCCAGCACCGACATCGTCGTCCATGGCGGCGAGGCCATCGCCACCTTCTACCAGTGCGGCGAGGCTTACCGCCTGGATCCGCTGACCCTGGAAAATCTCGGCGTCGCCGCCTGGGCGCCGCTGGACGGCGTCTCAGCCCACCCCAAGGTCGACGAGGCCACCGGCGAGCTGTTGTTCTTCAACTACTCCAAGCACGCGCCCTACATGCACTACGGCGTGGTCGACGCCTCGGGCAAGCGCACCACCTATCAGGCCATCGACCTGCCGGGCCCGCGCCTGCCGCACGACATGGCCTTCACGAAGAACTATTCGATCCTCAACGACCTGCCGGTGTTCTGGGACGCCGCCCTGCTGGAGCGCGACATCCACGCCGTGCGCCTGCACAAGGGCGTGCCCTCACGGTTCGGGATCGTGCCACGCCATGGCGGCCCGGTGCAGTGGTTCGAGGCCGCGCCGACCTATGTGCTGCATTGGCTCAATGCCTATGAGGACGGCGACGAGATCGTGCTGGACGGCTATTTCCAGGAGAACCCGACCCCGCGCCCGCTGGAAGACGCCCCCGACGGCCATGGCCACCTGATGGCCTATCTGGACGAGCACAGCTTCCGGCCCAAGCTGCACCGCTGGCGCTTCAACCTGAAGACCGGCGAGACCACCGAAGGCCATCTGGACGAGCGCATTCTCGAGTTCGGGATGTTCAACCAGCAATTTGCCGGCAAGCCCTATCGCTATGCCTATTCGACCACCGCCAAGCCGGGCTGGTTCCTGTTCAACGGCTTCGTCAAGCACGACCTGGAAACCGGCGAGAGCTGGTCAATCCAGCTACCCGAGGGCCGCTACGCCAGCGAAGCGCCGTTCGCGCCGCGCATCGGAGCGGTGGACGAGGATGACGGCTATCTGGTCAGCTTCATCATCGACGAGAACCGGGGAACCTCGGAGTGCGTGCTGGTCGACGCCAAGCGCTTCGAAGTCGTTTGCCGGATCGCTCTGCCGCACAAGCTGAGCAGCGGGACGCATAGCGTCTGGGCGGGTCGGGCGATGTTGCGGGCGTAACCACTCGCCCCCTCCGCGCTACGCGCTCCTCCCCCGTAGGGGGAAGATGAATTCATCCGCCCCCTACGGGGGCGGACGGTCGCGAAGCGGCCCGGTGGGGGCAAGCGCTCGCGAGCCTAAACCTTCTTCGGAAACCACGGCACGAAGCCCGAGGTCCGCTGCACATAGGCCTCATAGTCCGGGCGCTTGCGGCGCATCCGGCCCTCAACCGTCGGCACGCCGCTCCACTTGGTCAGCAGGAAGGTCATCAGAACCGGGGCCGGCAGGGTCCAGGCGCCCAGGCCTGTCCCGGCGGCGATCAGATACAGACCCCACCAGACGCAGGCGTCGCCGAAATAGTTGGGGTGGCGGGTATAGCGCCACAGGCCCTTGTCCATGACCTTGCCGGCGTTTTCCGGCTTGGCCTTGAAGGCGGTCAGCTGGGCGTCGCCGATGGTCTCGAAGGCGATCCCGACCACCGCAATGGCGGCGCCGACAAAGGCCAGAGCGCCCAGCGGCGCGGCCGAGCCGTGGCCCAGCTGCACCGGCAGGGCGATCACGAACTGCAGGCCGTATTGCAGGGCGAAGACCAGCAGCAGGGACGCCTTGGCGAAGCTCCATTGCCGCTCGCTCTGCGCCAGGGCCATCATCGTCACATAGCGGCGGTCCGGTCCGTTCTTGCGCCAGCGCCACAGCAGGTAGCCGCCCAGCCGCAGCGCCCAGATCCCGCACAGGATCAGCAGCAGGTTGCCGTGCGGCGTGGGTCCCATCTGCAGCCACGAGGTCAGGGCGATCAGGCCCATGCCAAGGCCCCACCAGCTGTCGATGAAGCTGACATCCTTCAGCTTCAGACCGATCAGCCACAGCCCGAAAAAGGCGGCGGCCGAGACGGCGGCGTTGATGGCGAGGAGCTGGAGGATGGGGGTCATGGGTGTCCTGATAAACTAGATGCTCCCCCTTCGGGGGAGCTGTCGCGGAGCGACTGAGGGGGCCAACGCGGCCGACCTCCAGCTTGCCCCCTCCGTCGGCTTCGCCGACACCTCCCCCAATGGGGGAGGACCTTCCGTTCGGCTAGGTCCCCACCACGAAACTCACGGTCGTCGTGGTGGATCCGCCGATGTTCAGAGTCTGCACCGTCCTGGCGCCCTCGACCTGGGAGTCGCCGGCCGCTCCGGTCACCTGCTTGAAGGCGTCAAGGGTCATGCGCACGCCGGTGGCGCCGACGGGGTGGCCCGCCCCGATCAAGCCGCCGGACGGATTGATCGGCAGCCTGCCGCCCATGGCGATATCGCCGGCCTCGATGGCCTTCCAGCTCTCGCCGGGCGCGGTCAGGCCCAGATGGTCGATGGCCATGTATTCGGTGGCGGTGAAGCAGTCATGAGTCTCGACCGCGTCGACCCCCGAAACGTCCGGCGCGATCCCGGCCCGGGCGCGGGCGTCGAGGATGGCGCGCCGAACCTGCGGAAAGACGTAGGGCTCATTGCGGCTGTTCTCGATCTTGCGGGCATAGCTGATCGGGGCCGAGCGATGGCCCCAGCCCTTGATCTGCGGGAGGCTCTCCAGCGCGATCCCGCGCTTGTCGGCATAGGCCCTGGCGCGTTCGGCCGAGGCCAGGAACACCACCGCCGTGCCGTCCGTGACCTGGCCGCAGTCCTGCTTGCGGGTGCGGCCCTCGACCACGGGATTGGTCTCGTCGTTCTCGGTAAAGGCCTCGGGCCCGAACCGCCAGTCGCGGGTCTGGGCATTGGGGTTGCGGCGCCCGTTGGCGAAATTGATCTCCGAGATCGCCATCAGGTGCTCGTACTTCAGGCCGTAGCGGCGGTCATATTCCTCGGCGAGATCGGAGAAGGCGCGGGGCCAAAGAAAGCGGGCGTCCTGGAACTCGTGCCCCGCCCAGGCGGCGCTGCCCAGGTTCTCGGCGGCTTTCTGGCCCGGAACATTGCGCATCTGCTCGATGCCGACCACGCAGGCCAGATCATAGCGGCCGGCCTCGATCTCGGCGGTGGCCGCCAGGATCGCGACGCTGCCCGAGGCGCAGGCGGCCTCGTGGCGAGCGGTCGGCAGGCCGTCAAAGGCCGGATGCACCTGGCCGAACATGCCGCCCAGCAGACCCTGACCCGCAAACAGCTCGCCGGCGAAATTGCCGACATGGCCGGTCTGGATCTCTTCGGGATCCAGCTGCGTCGCGGCCAGGCCTTCGCCCACGGCCTCGCCAAAGGCGTCCGCCATGTCGCGGCCCTGACGGCTCCAATTGGCCGCGAAATCACTCTGCCATCCGCCCAGCACATAGACCAAGGCCGCCTCCCATGCTGCTCACCAGTCAGTCTGACTATACAAGTGACTTCGGAGGAGTCCATGCCCAGCGTTGACAGCCCGCCGCGCGGCGCCGCACCAAGCGCCATGGTCTCAACCGCACCAGCCGCCACCCGGCTCCCGACGCTCGTCCGCAAGAGCTCGGCCGCCCGTGCGCTGAACCTGATCGGCGACCGCTGGACCCTGCTGCTGCTCTATGCGGCCTTCATGGGCGTCAAGCGCTTCGACGGCTTCATCGCCATGACCGGCATGGCCCGCTCGCTGCTGGTCGACCGCCTGGGACGGCTGGAGGCGGCCGGGGTGCTGGAAAAGCGCCCCTACCAGCTTCGACCCGTTCGCCACGAGTACTGCCTGACCACCATGGGCAAGGACCTCTACGATTCGGCCCTGATGCTGCTGGGCTGGGAGATGCGCTGGCGACTGGACCCGGACTGTCCTTCGCACCAGATTATCCACAGCCCCTGTGGACAACCTCTGCGCCCGGTCCTGGTCTGCCAGGCCTGCGCCGCGCCGGTGAAGGTGCGCGACATCACCCTGACGCCCGGTCCCGGGGCCGGACTGGAGCCGGCGCCCCGCGCCCGCCATTCGCGCCGGGTCAGCGACACCCAGGGCGCGGACGGCGCCGGCGGCACGCCGCTGCACCCGATGCTGGAGCGCTCGATCGAGGTGCTGGGCGACCGCTGGACCGCCCATCTGGTCGCCGCCAGCTTCTACGGCCTGACCCGCTTCAAGGATCTGCAGGCCGAACTGAAGGTGGCCAGCAATATCCTCACCGACCGCCTCTCACGCCTGGTCGAGCGCGGCATGCTGGAAAAGCGCCTCTATCAGACCCGTCCCGAACGCTGGGACTACAGGCTGACCCGCGAGGGCCGCGACTTCTTCCCGCTGATCGCCGCCCTGATGGCCTGGGGCGACCGCTGGCTGTCGGGCGAGGCCGGCCCGCCGGAAATCCTGACCCACGCCTGTGGCGCACGCTTGGTTCCCGTGGTGCGTTGCGGGGCCTGCGATGGGGCGGTGGATGTGCGGACGACCACTCTTGCTGGGTCTGGGTCTTGAAGCCCCGCAGGCCTCAGGTCAGGACCGAAGCGTCACCAGGCCCAGCTTGTAAAGCCACATCAAGGCCCGCACGCGGATCGGATCAACACCCTGGGCTCCCCTGACGAGCATGCTGACCGTGCTGGACTGGGCCGACGCCTGCCGGAGCAGCGCGACGATGGTGTCGCGCGGCAAGGTCACGGGGTCGATAGCGTAGCTCGCAACGCCAAGCTCCAGGAATGTCTCGATCGCCTGCGCACGCTTGAGATGCACCTCAACGGTCGAATTTTCGTTCAGCGTGCTGGTCGGATAGTCGGCGAACAGACGGAACGGGTCAGGCCGTCCCGGCCAGGGCGCCGCCGGCGGCGACCCGGCCGCCCTGCGCAGCTCGCCCAGGCCGTCGATCATCTCGACATAGCGCCCCAGGATGACCGGCCAGTCATAGAGCTCACGGGCCCGGGCGTGACCCGATGCGCCCAGCTGTTCGCGAAGCTCGCGACTTTCGGCCAGGGCGACCACGCGGTCCGTCAGCACCGTCAGGTCCACGGCCGTCGCCATACTCACCCGGCCAATATAATAGTCATAGGAGTCGCGGTCGAAGGCGTAGCGCAAGGCCAGGTCCTCCCCGGTGCCGGCGGGCGGCAGGACCACCGGAACACGATAGCCATCGACGCCATCGCGGACCGTATCCTTGTAACCATCCCAGTCGCTGACCAGCACGGGAAGGCCCGCAGCCATCGCTTCGATCGGGGTCAGGCCAAAGGTCTCCTGGATATTGTCGGACAGGGACACAAAGACATCCGCCGCCTTCCAGGCCTTGTCATACAGATCGCTGTCCTGGCCATCGATCTGCAGAAACCTGACGCTCGGCGCCAGGTAGGCTCGCGCCTGCGCAAAGCCGGCCTTCGTCCCGGCATTGGGGTAGACGCCGGCCTCAAGACAAACCAGCGTCTTCCCGGTCAGGCGGCAGGCCTCCTCCAGCGCCTGGTAGAAGGCGGCGGGATTGGCCTTGGCATGGTAGGTCATGCGCCCGGCGAACAGGAAAGCCACCTCGTCGGACGACAACCCCAACGCCTCACGACCTGCAGAGCGCTGGGCGTCACTCCGGGCGAAATCCGGAACATTGACGCCGAGCGGAATGACCGGCAGCGCCATCGGATTGAAGCGCGTGGCGCCGGTATGTTCCGAAAACCAGGCCTTGAGCTCGTCCTGCAGCCTGGTCACCACAGACAGGGCCGCGGTGGAGGTACAGATCAGGGCGTCCCAGGGCTGGAAGGGCGGCAAGATCACCTCGGCGACGTCGCTCATCGCCCTGGCGGTGCAAAGGGTGTGGGTCACGCCCACGAGGCTGTAGGCGGCGGCCCCAGACTGGTTTCGAACATGGGCCGCTTGCTTGCTGGGCGGCGCGGGCACGTAGAGCGCGCCAAGGTCCTTGAGGATATGATCACCTGACAGGTCCTGCCAGCGCAGGGTGCCTGTGAAGCCATCGCCACGAAGCTGATCGAACATTGCCTGCCCGGACGCGCGAAGGCCGTAGCCGGTGAGCTGGTCGGCTTTCCAGCGACGCGCCACGCCCTTCATCAGAGCCTTGCCCGCACTCTGCCGGCCCATGATCTTGTTGTCGGTCGAGTAGCCATCGCCCGCGAAATAGATCGCGAAATTCATCATGCTCATCGACGGACACCGCTCGCGACTGGACTTGCTGGAAGACGTCTCAAGCGGAAGGTCGAGCCGGGAACGTCAAAGCCTAGTTAGGAAAAGTCGCTGTCGCTGTCGATGGCTTCCCGCACACCTAGCGCCCCACCATCGCCAGGCCGACCTCGTTGTAGCGCTCGCCCTCGATGGCCGTTTCGGGCACGGCGGCGGCGATGCGCGACAGGTCCTCGGGCGTCAGGCCCACGTCAAACGCACCGACATTTTCTTCGACACGGGCGATCTTGGTGGTGCCGGGGATCGGGGCGATGTCGGGCCCCTGATGCAGCAGCCAGGCCAGGGCCAGCTGGGCGGGGGTGATCCCCTTTTCGCCGGCGATCAGGGTCAGGGCCTCGACCAGCGACAGGTTCCTGGCCAGGGCCTCGCCCTGAAAGCGCGGCAGGCCACGGCGGAAGTCGTCCTTGGCCAGGCCTGCGTTCGTGGTCAGGGTCCCGGTCAGGAAGCCGCGCCCCAACGGGCTGTAGGGCACCAGGCCGATGCCCAGCTCGCGGATCGTCGGCAGGATCTCGGCCTCGACGCCGCGCGTCCACAGCGAATACTCGCTCTGCAGGGCCGCGACGGGCTGCACGGCGTGGGCCTTGCGGATGGTTGCCGCGCCGGCTTCCGACAGGCCAAAGTGCTTCACCTTGCCCTCGGCGATCAGGTCCCTGACCGTCCCGGCCACATCTTCGATAGGCACATTGGGGTCGACGCGGTGCTGGTACAGCAGGTCGATGACCTCGACGCCCAGGCGCTTGAGCGAAGCCTCGGCAACCTCGCGGATGTGCTCGGGTCGGCTGTCGACGCCGACCATGCGGCGCACGCCGTTCTCATCCGGCGCGGCGATCTTGAAGCCGAACTTGGTGGCGATCACGACCTTGTCGCGGAAGGGCTTCAGCCCCTCGCCGACCAGTTCTTCATTGACGAAAGGACCATAGACCTCGGCGGTGTCGAAGAAGGTGACGCCCAGTTCGACCGCGCGCGCCAGCACCTTGAAGGTTTCGGCCTTCTCCGGCGCCGGCCCATAGGCCCAGCTCATGCCCATACAGCCCAGGCCGATGGCCGAGACCTCCAGACCGTCGCCGAGTTTCCGGGTCTTCATGGGGCAGCTCCTTGTCCGCGTGGGCGGCGCGCATCGGCGCCGGCGCGCGTAAGATGGGGCCTGGGGCGGCCCTGCGGAAGACCAGACGGTCGCACCGCGCCGCTGAGCGACCTCAAGTCATCGCGAGCCACCAGCCTTGCGGCCTGGAGTCGCCGCCGAACTCGCTAGGCCGCCAGGGTGAGAAGGCTGCCGGGCGGCATGTCCTGGCGAACCTGCTGATCCAGATCCTCGGTCATCTTGTCGAGGCCCTTAAGGTCGTCCTCGGCCGCCTTGACCTCTTCGGAGCGCTCGAACTTGCCCGGCTGGGTCAGGATGCCCTTGGTCTTGGCAGTCTGCAGCTCGTCCTTCAGGGCCCGGCTGACCTCGCGGGTCATCTTGATGAACTCCTGATCGCCCTGGACGTCCATCTTGGCCTCGTCCTCGATCGTCTTGCGGGCGTTCGCAGCGCCTTCGGGATCGGTCGCGGCGTCGGGCAGGCTGGCGAAGTCCTGGCTGTAGAGTTCGCCGGATTCCTTGGCGGCCTTGCCGTAGTCCTTGACGGCCGCCTTCAGCTCCTTGGCCGCCGCGGCCAACGCCTTGGCCATGGCCTTGGGGTCGTTGGCGTAGATCTTCTTCAGCATTTGCAGCCGCTCGACCACCTGCTGGAGCCTGGCCCTGGCCCGGCCCTTGGCGTCGCCGATGGCGGTCTTCTTGCCGAGCCGCTGCTCCTTCTTGAGCTTGTCGAGCGCCTGGGCGGCCTCAGCCGCCTTCCTGGCCTCGGGCGCGTTGGGGGCCGGTGATGCGACCGCCGCCGCAGTCGTCGCCTGGCTGTTCGCGGTCTTGCCATAGGCGATCAGCGCCAAAGCGCCCGCCTGCGTCTTCACCGTCACCATCGGCCTTCCAGCCTCCTGCGGCGGTTCTCCGCCTGTCTGGGGGCCAGACCTAGCAAGCCAAGGTTAAGTTAGGCCTTCTTGACGAACTCGACACGCAGGACCAGGCCGCGCACCTTTTCGACATTGGCCTCGATCTCGTCGGTGTCGCCGGTCAGACGGATGTTCTTGACCAGCGTGCCGCGCTTCAGGGTGACGCCGCCCGAGCCCTTGACCTTGAGGTCCTTGATCAGGGTGACGTTGTCGCCCTCGGCCAGGATCGTGCCGTTGCTGTCGCGGGTTTCGTCCGACATGGGGAAGTCCTTACAGTGGATAGGGGCTTCCTAAAGAGGCCGGCGGCCCGGCGCAAGGCGGCGCTAGCCCTTGCGGCCCAGCGGATGCTTGGATTTGACCACCTGGGCCAGGTGGTCGCCCGCGACGTGGGTATAGATCTGAGTGGTGCCGATATCGGCATGGCCCAGCAGGGTCTGGATCACCCGCAGGTCGGCCCCGCCCTCCAGCAGATGCGTGGCGAAGGCGTGGCGCAGAACGTGGGGGCTGACCTTCTGGCGGTCGATGCCGGCGGCGATGGCGGCGTCTTCCAGCAGTTGCGAGACCCGCCTGGCGGTCAGTCGGCCCGACGCGCCGCGCGAGGGGAACAGCCACGGACTGTCTTTCACGCCCTTTGGCAGAAATTGCGGCCTTGCCTCTAAATAGGCCTTTACCGCCGTTCGTGCGGGGGGATTCAGCGGGGCCAGCCTTTCCTTGCCGCCCTTGCCCTTGACGGTCAGGAAGGCCGGATCGCGGGCCAGGGCGTTGAGCGGCAGGGACAGCAGTTCGGAAATGCGCAGGCCCGAGGCGTAGAGCAGCTCGATCATGCAGGCCAGACGCAGACCCTGACCGCCGTCCTTGCTGGCCGCCGCGGCGATCAGGGCGTCGACCTCGCCGCGTGACAGCACCTTGGGCAGGGGACGGCCCGCCTTGGGCGCGACGACGCGGCGCGAGGGATCGTCGGACCGCCAGCCCTCTTCCAGCACGAAGCGATAGAACTGCCGCACGGCCGAGCGCCGGCGGGCGGCAGTGGCGGGCGACAGGCCCCTCATGCCCTGGTCCTGGAAATAGGCCTCAATGGTCTCGGCCGAGGCGACGTCGAGATCGCCGCCGACGCGGGACAGATAGCCCCGGGCGTCCTCAAGATCCTTGCCATAGGCCGTCAGGGTGTTGCGCGCGGCGGCCCGCTCGACGGCCATCATCTCGAGGAAGGCGTCGACCCAGCCGGCGGCGCTCATTTGGCCAGCTGCAGGGCCAAAAGGCCTTCGACCACCACGGCGCGAGCGTCCGCCACCAGGCCGACGCGGGCCAGGCCGCGCGCGATCCGGGCGCGGTCAGCAGGCGATGGGCCTGCCGCGCCGGCCTCGGTGGCGACCGACAAGGCCAGCAGCGCCGTCTCGCCCTTGAGCCCGGCCGCTGCGGCGTCGTCGATCAGCACCAGCCTGGCCGTCGAGCCGGCCGCCCGGCCCACGTCGAAGTTGGCGAACTGGCCACGCGCCTCGGGACTCATCGCCCCGCCCAGCGACGCCAGCAGCAGGGCCGCAGGCTGGGCCGGCGACTTGGGACCGTTCTGGGCGCCGCGCTCGACCAGCCGGTCAAGGGTCTGGCTGTCGGGCCTGCCCGAACCGGCCGAGATCATGGCGTCCAGCAGGGCCAGGTCGGTGATCGTCGCGCCGGGGATCTGGTCCTGGGTCAGGCGCGAGCGGATCAGCTGGGCGGTCGGCAAGTCGCCGGCGACCAGGGCCGCGCGGGCGAACAGCACCGGATCGCGCAGCGGCGCCTGGGCCTTGGCCAGTATGGCGATCGACGGGGCCGAGCTCCTGGCGGATTCTATAAAGGCCGGCAGCCCCCTGGCCTGGCGCAGGAAGGCCAGGTCGGAGGTCTCCTGCGCCGTCAGGTCCAGCCCCGCCAGGGGCGGCGGCGGCGGACCCGGCGGGGTGATCGCCGGCTTGACGGCGGGCGACGCCGTGGCGAGGGCCGCTGCGATATCCAGCCCCAGCTTGCGCGACAGGGCGTAGTTGATCCCGTTGCGCAGATTGGCCCCGCCCGGCGCCGTGCCGCTCAGCAAGGCGCCCATCAGGCGCGCATAATCAGCATCCTTGGTCTGTTGCTGGGCCAAGGAAAAGGTCAGCTGGGCGGCGTCGGCCTGGCCGACCCGCGCCTGGCAGAAGGTCCGCAGCCGCAGCCAGTAGCCGGCCCCGCGGTCCACAGTCAGGGCCTCGCCGATCCGGCAGGCCTTGTCGTCGTCGCTGCGGATCAGGGCCGCCTCCGCCGCCGCCAGGGACAGCGCAGCGCTGTTGGCCACGCCCGGGGCGCGATCAAGCACCGCGTCGGCGCCGGCGGCTTCGCCCAGGGCGATCAGGGCCATGGCCCGCGCCGCGCCCAGATCGGGATCATTGCCCACGCCCGCAGGTCCGTTGGCGCCGGTCGCCAGCACCCGCCGCGCCAGGTCGGCAAAGGCCGGCGACAGCGGCCTTGCGGCCAGCCTTGGCAACACATCGCGCGCGATGTCGGGGGCCGTGCCCGTCCAGAGGTCGGGACCAAGGTCGGTCTGGGCGGCGGCGGTCGAGAACAGGTCCGGCGGCGCCAGGGACTGCACCTGAACCTGGGCGAGGGCCGGAAGAGCGGCGCCGGCCAGCAGGGTGGCGAGGATCGGGGCGACTGCCCGGCGAGGGAACGAACGCATGCGAGACATCATGCTCCAGTTATGGCGCAACGCCATCTTCAGCGAAACTTGGCTTAAGCGAAACTTGGCGCTTGGGCCGAGCCTCGTGTAAACCCGCGACCGCATCATGACCGACGATCACGCCGCCTCGCTTGAGCCCCTTCGCCACCGCACGATCGTGCTGGTCGGCTTGATGGGCGTTGGCAAGTCCAGCGTCGGCCGCCGCCTGGCCCAGGCGCTGGATATGCCGTTCCGCGACGCCGACAATGAGGTCGAGGACGCCGCCGGCCGCTCGATCCCCGAAATCTTCGCCGAGCTGGGCGAGGCCGCCTTTCGCGACGGCGAGCGCCGGGTGATCGCCCGCCTGCTGGAAGAGCCGCCGCACGTGCTGGCCACCGGCGGCGGCGCCTTCGTCAACGAAGAGACCCGCGCCCTGATCAACCAGCACGCCATCTCGGTGTGGCTGAAGGCCGATATCGAGCTCCTGGCCCGCCGCGTGGGTCGCAAGGACACCCGGCCGCTGCTCAAGAACCGCGAGCCGATCGAGGTGCTGGCAGAACTGGCCGAGATCCGCAATCCCGCCTACGCCCAGGCGCAGGTTCATGTTCAGACCGGCGATACGCCGCATGCGGTGGCGGTGGACGCCGTGATCAGCGCCCTGCGCGATCGCCTGGACCAGGAGTCTTTCAAGCCATGACCGGGCAAGCCATGATCCGCACCGTTCCCGTGGGCCTGGGCGATCGCGCCTATGATGTGCGGATCGGCACGGGCCTGATCGACCGCGCCGGCGACTTCATCGCGCCGCTGCTCAAGCGCAAGCGCACCGCCATCGTCACCGACTCGATCGTCGGCGAGCACCATGGCGAGCGGCTGTCGGTCTCGCTGGAGAAGGCGGGTATCGCGGTCGACATGATCGTCCTGCCGCCCGGCGAGGAGACCAAGAGCTTCGAGGGTCTGGCCGACCTGTCCGACCGCCTGCTGCATCTGGGCCTGGAGCGCGGCGACGTCATCGTGGCGTTCGGCGGCGGCGTGATCGGCGATCTGGCCGGGTTTGCGGCCTCGATCTACAAGCGCGGCATCGACTTCATCCAGGTGCCCACGACGCTGCTGGCCCAGGTCGACAGCTCGGTGGGCGGCAAGACCGCCATCGACACCCCGCGCGGCAAGAACCTGATCGGCGCCTTCCACCAGCCGCGTCTGGTGCTGGCCGACCTCGACGTGCTGGCCACCCTGCCCGGCCGCGAGATGGCCTGCGGCTATGCCGAGGTGATCAAGTACGGCCTGCTGGGCGACTTCGCCTTCTTCGAATGGCTGGAGAGCAACGTCCAGGCCGTGCTGGAGCGCGACACCGCCGCCCTGGTCCGCGCCGTGGGGCGCTCGGTGGAAATGAAGGCAGATATCGTCGCCGAGGACGAGAAGGAAGCCGGCCGCCGCGCCCTGCTGAATCTGGGCCACACCTTCGGCCACGCCATCGAGGCCGAGATGGGCTTTGGCGACGCGCTGAAACACGGCGAGGCCGTCGGGGTCGGCATGGCCCAGGCCTTCCGGTTCTCGGTCCGCCAGGGTCTATGCCCTAGCCAGGACGCTGTCCGCGCCGAAGCCGCCATCAAGGCCGCCGGCCTGCCCACCCGGATGAGCGATGTGCGACCTCAGCCGTTCAACGCCGACGCCCTGATCGCCCATTGCGGTCAGGACAAGAAGGCCGAAGGCGGGACCCTGACCTTCGTGCTGGCGCGCGGGATCGGCGATGCGTTCGTGGCCAAGGACGTGGACCGCGCGGCGCTGCGGGCGTTTCTGGTCGAGGATGGGGCGGTTTAGCGCTTCACGATCTCCAGCAACGCCTCATTGATCCGGCTCTGCCAGCCAGGCCCCTGAGCCTTGAAGTGATCTACGACAGCTTGGTCCAGTCGATTAGTACCTTCCGTCATTCCCGCCCTTGTGGCGGGAACCCCTGGTTCAGCTTGCAGGTGAAGCGCAAGCGAAGTGCGCGCGCACTTCGCCTCTCCTGCACTTGCGGCGGTTCGAGGGGTTCCCGCCACAAGGGCGGGAATGACGGAGTAGAGGGTGCGATGCGGAATCGTCCAGCAGCTCTTGAAACCGCCTCCCCCCTTCCCATCTCTGCCTCACCAGAAGCGTACTGAACGCCGCTGGACGCCTGAACGCAGGCCTCTAGACCCCGACGCTGACACAGCCCGGGGCGATGTTGAAAAGCCCCGAAACCTGTCTTCGCCCCTCGAAAGCCCAAGCGGCATCGCGGCGAGACGGACCGGGGCCTTCCCCAAAGAGATCCGCGTCCGACGACGCTCGCGCCACACGGCGCGTCCCATCGAGTCCCCGTATGCGGCCTTGAGATCAAGGCGCCGGGAGAGGCTCAAAATCCCCCAAGAAAGCTATCCATGACTACGACCACCCAAACCCAAACCCAAACCCAAACCCAAACCCTGCCCACGGTCTATGTGACCGAGGCCGACCACGAGATCCTGTCCAACCTGGCAGACGCCGTCGCCGGCCGCGCTGCGGGCAGCCGCGTGCTGGCCGGCGAGATGGCCCGCGCCGTGATCGTCGAGGCCGGACAAGCCCCCTGCCCGTTCGTAGGCATCGGCTCGACCGTCGACTATCAGGACCTGACCAGCGGCCAGCCGCGCCGCGTGCGCCTGAGCCTGCCGCGCGACGCCAGCATCGACGAGGGCCGCATCTCGGTGCTGACCCCGGTCGGCGCCGCCCTGATCGGCATGACCGCCGGCGAGAGCTTCCACTGGACCGACAATGACGGCCGCCTGCGCGGCGTTCAGGTTCTGACCATCGACGTCTAGGCCTTCACCCGCCGGGCCGGCCTGGCGTAGAACAGCCGGATGATCCTCACCGCCATCCTCGGCCTTGCGCCCATCGTCATCTGCCTGCTGGCGATCTCGGCCCTGTTTTCAGCCGCCGAGACCTCGCTCACCGCCGCCAGCCGGGCGCGGATGCACCAGTTGGAGCGCGAGGGCGACAAGCCGGCCAAGCGGGTCAACAAGCTGCTGTCCGATCAGGAGACGATGATCGGGGCGGTGCTGCTGGGCAACAACCTGATCAACATCCTGGCCTCGGCCCTGACGACCCAGGTGCTGACCGCCGCCATCCCCGGCCCCTGGGGCGTGGCCGTGGCCACGGCGACCATGACAGTGCTGGTCCTGGTCTTCGCCGAGGTGCTGCCCAAGACCCTGGCGATCCTGAAATCCGATGACGTGGCGCGGTTCCTGTCGGGACCCACCCTGCTGGTCGTGCGGCTGTTTGGCCCGATCATCTACGCCATCCAGTGGATCGTGCGGCGCACCCTGCGGCTGTTCGGCGTCAAGCTGGACATGGCCGTCGACGTGCTGGCCGCCCACGAGGAGATCCGCGGCGCGGTCGAGTACCACCACTCCGAAGGCCTGGTCGAAAGCGGCGACCGGCGGATGCTGGGCGGGGTGCTGGACCTGTCGGACATGGACGTCTCGGACATCATGGTCCACCGCAAGTCGATGGTGATGTGCGACGCCGACCTGCCGCCCCGCGAACTGGTGGCCGAGGCGCTTGAGGCCCAGCACACCCGTATTCCGCTGTATCGCGACGATCCCGACAACATCATCGGCGTGCTGCACGCCCGCGATCTGCTGCGCGCCCTAGCCGTGTCTGAAGGCGGGATCGACGCCCTCGACATCGCCGCCATCCTGCGCGAGCCGTGGTTCATTCCCGACACCACCAACCTCAAGGACCAGCTCAACGCCTTCCTCAAGCGCAAGAGCCACTTCGCCCTGGTCGTCGACGAATACGGCGCCCTGCAGGGGCTGGTGACCCTGGAGGACATCCTGGAAGAGATCGTCGGCGAGATCGACGACGAGCACGACACCAGCGTCGAGGGCGTGCGCGCCCAGATGGACGGCTCGGTGCATGTCGACGGCGACGTGACGGTTCGCGACCTGAACCGGGCCATGGACTGGGACCTGCCGGAAGACGAGGCTGTCACCATCGCCGGCCTGGTGATCCACGAGGCCCAGACGATCCCGGAGCCGGGCCAGACCTTCATCTTCTACCAGCACCGCTTCCAGATCCTGCGTCGCCAGAGGAATCAGGTCACCGCCCTGCGCATCAGCGCCAAGCTGGACGAGGGCGTGCATTTCTGAGCGGGCAGACGGAACGCATCACAACGCGCGCGCGGCGTGAGGGCCCTTCTGGCGTAGGTGGGAGAACCCCTTGCACGACTTGGCCAAGACCTCGGTCGCGGGGCCGGCGAAAAGTCTTCGAATCGCTCAACGATTGCGAGACGGCGGCTTAACCTGTGATAGCGTTGTCGCAAGCCTTTGCGCGGGGTCACCCCTGCGTCTTTCGGAGCTTGCGATATGAAGTCCCTGTCCGCTCTGAAAGTCCTGGTGGTCGAAGACGAGGCCCTGGTCTCCATGCTGGTCGAGGACATGCTCAGCGACCTGGGCTGTACGGTCGTTGGCCCGGCGGCCGAGATCGAAGAGGCCCTGCGCCTGGCCAATTCGGCCGACATCGATGCGGCCCTGCTCGACGTCAATCTGGGCGGCCGTCCGATCTTCCCGGTCGCCGACGCCCTGAAGGCGCGCGGCGTGCCCTTCGCCTTCGCCAGCGGCTATGGCGAGGCGGGTCTGTCGGAAAGTCATCGCGGCGCTCTGGTCCTGCAAAAGCCCTTCCGCGAAGCCGACCTGCGCCGCGTGCTGGAAACCCTGGCCGCCCAGACGGCCCTGCGCTGACAGCCTAATCCAGGTCGCGCGGCCCGAAGCTGTCGGGCAGCAGGCTCCAGAACGGCGCGCGCTGCGTCGTGACCCCATCCTGAACCGAGACGATTTCGCAGTCATCGGCGGCAAACTCGGCGATGCGTTGCCGACAGGCCCCGCACGGCTGCACCACCGCATTCGAGCCCGCGGCGATCAGCACCCTGGCGATTCGCCGCGAACCGGCCGTGACCATCGCGCCGATCGCGGTCTGCTCGGCGCAGGTGCCCGACGGATAGGCGGCATTCTCGACATTGACGCCCAGATGCACGGCCCCGTGCTCGTCGATGACGGCGGCGGCGACGGTGAAGTTCGAATAGCGGGCATAGGCCCGCGCCAGCAGCGCGGGCAAGGCGGCGGCCGTCTCGATTTCGGTCTGGATTTCGATGGTCCGGGCAGTGTCGTCGGCGCTCATGCCATCCCTCTTTCGGCGTCTGTTCGGGAGCGCGACACCGAAAGGCGGACCAAACACCGGTCCCGTCACGCGCCCAATGCTGAATCAGGGCTGAAAGCCCTGCCCGGCCTGACCGCGCCGAGGGCAGAGGCAATCAGTCGCGGGGCCGTCGCGCAAGCCCTGCCGTCGCCAAAGGCTTCAGCTTTCGCCAGGCGCCGTCGCGACGATCGAAAGGGCGTGCACCTGCCCTGCCATTTCCTCGGCCAGCACATGATAGACCATGCGCTGGCGCGCTACGCGGGCCTTGCCCGCAAAGGCCTGGGCCTCGATCACGAGGTTGAAATGGCTCTCGCCCGCACCCGTGTGGCCCGCATGGCCCTGGTGGCGGTCACTCTCGTCCTTCAGGTCCAGCCTGGAGGGTGAAAAAGCCGCTTCGAGCTTGCTTCGAATGGTGTCTGATACGCTGCCCATGTCGCTCTCTCGCATGTCAATCCTTGAACGGAAATAGCTGCAGTTTACTCTGGGCGTCATGGCTCAAGAGTTTGAATATCGCCCGAAGTTTTTCGACATCCGTGTCCGCCCCCCCAAGGAGGGTGAGAGCGCGACGCCTGACGTTCTCGGCCTCAAGCCTGGCGAGAAGCGTTGCGACCATCCCGAGTGCCGTCTGGCCGGGTCGGCCAGGGCGCCCAAGGCCCGCAACATGCCCAACGAGCACTACTGGTTCTGCCAGAAGCACGCGGCCGAATATAACAAGAACTGGAACTTCTTCGCCGGCATGAACGAAGCCCAGATCCGCGCCGAGCAGGAGACCGAGAAGGTCACCGGCGGTCGCCCGACCTGGAGCTTCAAGGCCGACAGCCGCTCGCGCGAGGCCGCCGCCATGGCCGCCCGCGACGCCCGCCACATCGCCGACCCGTTCGGCCTGTTCCGGGCCCAGCAGCGCAAGGCCGAGGCCGACCGCGCCTCCGCCGACCGTCATCTGGGCAAGCTGGAGCGCCAGGCCCTGGGCGACCTCGATCTGGACGGCGGCGCCGACAGCGCGGCCATCAAGGTGCGCTACAAGGAGCTGCTCAAGCGCTGCCACCCCGACGTCAATGGCGGCGACCGCAGCGCCGAGCACAAGCTGGCGAGGGTAATCAAGGCCTACAAGACGCTGAAGAAGGCCGGCCTGACCACCTGATCTCACCGGCTCTTGCGGCTTTCCCCGGCTGCGGCCATTCTCCCGCCGCGTCCGCCCGGACGGGCGCGAAGGACAGCCACATCATGACGGACCGCGATTCGGGGACCACCCTTGTGGACCCCAGTTTGGCGAGCGCGCCCACCCCGGTGACGCCGACACCGTTCGGCATCCCGTGGAGCATCTGGTTCTGGGGCGGGCTGCTGTCCCTCAGCGGCGCCGCCTTCGCCCTGGCGCCGTTCCACGCCGCCGCCCTCTTGCGGACCCAGCTTGATCCCGCCGCCGAGCCTTGGGCCCGCATGTTTGGCCTGATGATCATCGCCTATTCGCTGGCCTATCACGTGGCGGGATGGACCGGCGCGCGCACCTATATGCGGGCCTCGGTGGTGCTGCGCCTGGCGTCCCCTCTGGCGATCGGGGTTCTGGTGCTCAACGACGACCTGCCCAAGGCGTGGATGGCCATCGGCCTGATCGACCTGGCCGGCGCGATCTGGACCGCGATCGAACTGAACTGGCGCCCCAAGGCCAAGGCCGCCTAAGGCCTGTTCCGCGATATTTGAAACAGCTATCGGGCCGGATTCCCTGGACCAGCCCGCCAGCGGCTCCAGGCGAAGGCCGCCAGCCAGCAGACCATCGCCCAGGCCGCGCCCACGCACCAGCCGGCCAGCACATCGCTGGCCCAGTGGACGCCCAGATAGATCCGACTCAGCCCCACCAGCAGCGACAGGGTCACCGCCGCGCCCAGCGCCAGGGCCTTGAGCCGCTTGCGTTCGGCAAACCGGGCGGCCAGCGCGCCCAGGGTCAGGAACACCACGGCCGACAGCATGGCGTGGCCGGAGGGGAAGCTGGCATTGACCGCCTCGACGGCGCGGTAGTCGACATCGGGGCGCTCACGCCCAAACAGCAGCTTCAGGCCCTGACTGATCGCCAGGCCGCCCCCGGCCCCGACCATCAGCAGCAGCCCCTCGCCCCAACGCCTGAGGCAGGCCAGCACGCCGAAGGCCAGCAGGATGAGCAGGGTCAGCACGGCCAGCGAGCCCAGGGAGGTGATGTCGACGGCCGCCACGTGCAGCCAGTCGGGGCCAATCAGGTCGCGCGGCCGCCCGGGCTGGCGCAGGGCGTCGAGGATGGCCAGGTCGATGGCCCGGGTCTCACCCTCGGCCACCTCATCGGCGATCGACAGAAAGGCCATGGCCGACAGGGCGGCGACCAGCAGGGCGGCGGTCGCGCCCAGTTCACGCTGCGCCGCCCTCAGCAAGGCCGGCAGGTCACGTCGCAGATCAAGGGCGGAAAACAGGGGCATGGCGCCTCAACGCGCAAGGTCAAGCTTGGCTCCCGCGCCGCCGGCGGCACCGTCCCCGGTTCCCAAGTCAAACATGAACAACAGCTGACTGTGGCCGTTCATGCTGGGGCCACATCGGCGTCACTAGGGTGGGGTCATCGAAAAGGAGACCGCCATGAAGCGCCTAGCCATCACCGCTCTCGCCCTGTCGCTACTGGCCGGGACCGCCGCCACCGCCGCGCCGCAACGCTATGACGAGCGTGACAACGTCCGTTACGAGCAGGGGCGCCATGACGACCGCCGGGATGACCGCCGCGATCACCGCGCCGACGACCGCGCCGACCGCCGGGACCACCGCGCCGACTATCGGGATGATCGCAGGGATGATCGCCGCGACTATCGCAACGACCGCCGTGACTATCGCCACTGGGCCCGGGGCCAACGCCTCGACCAGCGCTACCGGGACAACCGCTACTACGTCTCCGACTATCATCGCCACGGCCTGCGCGCCCCGCCGCGCGGCTATCGCTGGCAGCGCGTGGACGACCAGTACGTCATGGCGGCCATCGCCACGGGCCTGATCGCCTCGGTGATCATCGCCAACCGCTAAAAAGTGAACATCAGGGGGCGTCGCATCGCGGCGCCCCCTTCCCCTACCCTACGTCAAGGCGCTAATCGGGTGGAATGCCCGAGTTCGCCGAAACCAGCTCCGCCGCCGATCCCCTGATCACCCTGGTCCCCGACAAGTGGGTGACGCTTCGCGACGCGTTCGGCGTCGACAGCGACATGAAGGTTCCGGCCTTCAGCCATCGCGACAGCCACGTGCCGGATATCGATCCGGCCTACCGGTTCGACGCCCAGACCACCAAGGCCGTCTGCGCCGGCTTCGCCAATGACCGTCGGGTGATGGTCCAGGGCTATCACGGCACCGGCAAGTCGACCCACATCGAGCAGATCGCCGCGCGGCTGAACTGGCCGCTGGTGCGCGTCAACCTCGACAGCCACATCAGCCGCATCGACCTGATCGGCAAGGACGCCATCGTCCTGAAGGAAGGCAAGCAGGTCACCGAATTCCGCGAAGGCATCCTGCCCTGGGCGCTGCAGCGCCCGGTCGCCCTGGTGTTCGACGAATATGACGCCGGTCGCCCCGACGTGATGTTCGTGATCCAGCGCGTGCTCGAGGCCGGCGGCAAGCTGACCCTGCTGGACCAGAACCGCGTCATCCGCGCCAACCCGTATTTCCGCCTGTTCTCGACGACCAACACCATCGGTCTGGGCGACACCACGGGCCTCTATCACGGCACCCAGCAGATCAATCAGGGCCAGATGGACCGCTGGAGCATCGTCACGACGCTCAACTATCTGGAACACGACGCCGAGGCCGCCATCGTGCTGGCCAAGAACCCGTCCTACGACACCGTCGAGGGCAAGCGCACGATCTCGGCCATGGTCCGCGTCGCCGACATGACCCGCAACGCGTTCATGAACGGCGACATCAGCACCGTCATGAGCCCGCGCACCGTGATCACCTGGGCTCAGAACGCCGAGATCTTCGACCACGACATCGCCCTGTCGTTCCGCCTGACCTTCCTCAACAAGTGCGATGAACTGGAACGCCCCACGGTGGCCGAGTTCTTCCAGCGCGCGTTCGGGACGGATCTTCCGGAAAGCGCGGCGCGGGTGAAGGTGGCCTAGGGGTTAACGGTTAGGGTTCCTGCGCAAGACCGTGCGGCCCATCCTCGCCCTCCTCGTCAGCGCATCGGCGCTGGCGGCCCTGGCCGGCTGCAGGCCCGCGACGGACGCCCTGGCGGCCGAACAGGCCAAGCCGGTCGCTCAGGCCGGCGATGCTGAGTTCGCCGTGCCCGGCAGCATCGTCCATACCCTGCCGGCCTCGGCGCAGGGCCGCATCTACCAGATCTACGTCAAGACGCCTTTCGGCTACGACGCGCCGGAGAACGCCAACCGGCGCTGGCCGGTGATCTACCTGAACGACGGCCCCTACACGTTCCAGGTGGCCTCGGGCGTCACCCACCTGCCCTACAAGTTCGGTCGGCTGGAACAAGCGATCCTGGTCGGGATCTCCTACGCCCAGGGCGAGGACGGCATGAAGAGCCGCCGGCGGGACATGACCCCCTGGAGCGATCCCAGCCTGCCCTCGGCCAGCGGCGGCGCGGCCCAGTACCTGGCCTTCATCAAGGCCCAGGTTCTGCCGTTCGTGGAGAGCCGTTACCGCGCCGATCCGCGTCGGCGGGTGCTGGCGGGCCAGTCCTATGGCGGTCTGTTCGGGGCCTGGGTGACGGTGACCGAACCGGAGCTGTTCGACGCCTACATCCTGACCAGCCCGTCGCTATGGTACGGCGACCGCACCCTGTTCAAGGCCGAGGCCGCCTACGCCGCCGGCCACAAGGACCTGAAAGCCCGCATTTACCTGGCCACCGGCGAACTGGAACGTCCCCAGCCGGGCGACGACGGCGAGGACATGGTCGGCGACCAGCAAGCCTTCGCCAGGGCGCTGCGCGAGCGCGGCTACCGCAGCCTGAAGGTCCGCGACGAGATCATCGACGACACGTTCCACGAGACGACGTTTCCCGTCGGTCTCGTACATGGCCTGACCTGGCTGTTCCCCAAGAACTAAGCAGGTGGGTCAAAAGCGGCTGTCATCCCGGACGAGCGCGCAGCGCGAAGATCCGGGACCGACGCCTGAGCGCCGCATTCCAAGTCGGTCCCGGATCGGCGCCCGGCTTCGCCGCGCTTGTCCGGGATGACAAATCTTCCGGAAGCGGGCCGATAGGCGACAGCCGTTCGGGTCGCCGGGGGGACCGGTATAGTGGCCCCTACAGCTTCACCCCAAACCTCGGCCCCACCGCCATCATCACCGCGTAGAGCCCGATCGTCAGGACGCAGCCGGCCAGCAGGGCGGGCCAGAAGCCCAGGCCGCGCCGCAGCAGCGCCGGGATGACCAGGAACATCGGCAGGGACGGCAGCACGTACCAGAAGGTGGCCTCGACATGGCTGGCCATGCGGGCCACGTCGCGGGTGTCGCGCCACAGCCAGATCATGCCCAGGATCGAGATCAGCGGCAGCGAGGCCACCAGGGCCCCAAAGCCCGGCGACTTGCGGGCGATCTCGGAGATCGCGGCGATGATCACGCCCGAGAGCGCGGCCTTGAGGACGAGATAGAGCATGGCGGCGGTCTCCTTGGGGGGCGCGGGACTGGACAAGATACGCTGCCCGGAACCTTGGCCACTGACGGCTCGTTGATCCTCCTGCAGCCTCAGGAGCCCGACCATGACCGACATCACCTATACCATCGTGGAGCACGACGGCGGCTGGGCCTACAAGCTGGGCGACGTGTTTTCCGAAACCTATCCCAGCCACGCCGCCGCCCTGGCCGCCGCCCAGCGCGCCGCGGCAGAGCAGGAGGTCTCGGGCGAGACCACCGGCATCACCTATGAAGACGCCACGGGCCAGTGGCGCGAGGAGATCGCGGCGGGCGACGACCGGCCCACGACCCACGTCGTCGACACCCCATAACGGCGTTGGGCGACTGGCCCCTGTCTTGCTCGCGAAAGCTCCGACGAGCCATTTCGAGACAGGGTCCACGCCGATGTTCGCCAAGAAGAAAGACACCCCCGCCCCCGTCGCCCTGGCGATGCAGGAGCCTCCGCGCGGCCTGGCCGCCCAGGCCGCCGCAGCTACGCCGGTCGCTCGGCCCAAGCCGGCCTCGATGATCGCCCAGGGCGTCACCATCAAGGGCGATGTGGTCGGCGACGGCGAACTGCACCTGGACTGCGTGGTCATGGGCGACATCCGGGTCGGCAAGCTGATCCTGGGCCCCAACAGCCGGGTCGAGGGCAGCGTCACCGCCCAGGTGATCGAGATCCACGGCAATGTGCTGGGCAGCGTCACCGCCCAGGCCGTGCGTCTCTACGGGACCGCGCGGGTGGATGGCGACATCACCCATGAGCAGCTGGCCATGGAAACCGGCGCCGAGTTCCAGGGTCGCAGCCTGAAGTTCCAGCGTCCGGCGCCCGTCGCGGCGGCCGCGCCAAGCCACGTCCCGCCGATGCCGCAAGGCGCGCCGGCCTACGTCGCCCAACACTGAGCCAAACGGTAGGATGGCGAGCTGTGGCGCACGCGCCACGCCTCGCCGTCTTCACCCGTCGCGGCCGGAACGCTCACGCTCCTGGCGGCTTGGTCAGATCAGCGGACGGTCGTATCGACCGCCTCCGAGGACCCTGACCCATGGCCGGCAAGACCCTGACACTTGTGCCACCCCCATCGAACGTCGCCGCGCTCCTTGATCTGGGGCGCTGCCCCGAGACGACAGCGCAACGCGTCAGACGTCTGCAGGCCGAGGCCCGCCTGCTGGCCCGCGAAGACGTCGAACGCCTGGATCGCGGCATGATGGACCTGGCCGTGCTGGCCACCGAAATCGCCTCGGGCGGCGAGGCCTATCCTGCGGGGCTGCGCGAAATGGCCGGCCGCATCGCCGCCGACCTGCCCCAGAAGGCCCAGAGCCTGCGCAGCCTGGTCAGCCGGACGTACTGATCACCCACGCCTGACCCCACCATCGGGGCCCCTCCGCCATCACAGGAAAGGCGGCGGAAGACCCCCGCCGCTCCCCGCCGTTTGGTGGGGGGACGGGACGGCGGGATGCTCGGGCCGGCGTGGCTGTTCACCATCCGGGCCATTGCGTGCAAATGCAGCCATCTCTGTCCCACCGGCTGGATGCGCCGAAATGTCGCGGCAAGGCGTAAACGGTTAACCGGTCGCGTTAGCCATCTTCCGCAGGCGCCGGGCCAGATCCTCGGGCCGGTCGGCGATCTGATCGAACAGCGCCTGGACCTCGGCTTCGTGGAAGCCGGCGGCTCGCAGGGTGCGCCAGGCGCCGGCCAGAACCGCCTCGGCGATCTCGATCCGATCCTCGCCGGAGACCGGCGTGTCGGGCCGACAGGCGAAGGCTCCCGCGAAGGCGGAACCGGGCGCGACAGACAGGATCGAGGCGGCGGACATCGGCAGGCTCCCTTGAATGGAGTGGCATAATGTTCTCTTTTTGTTCGCCATGACAAGCCCCCTCATGCCCAAATGAAAAAGCCCCGGAGCGGGGGCTCCGGGGCTTTCCATGATCTCTGCGCCGTCACGGCTCAGGAACGCTGGAGGGGCGCGTGCCGTCCCCTCGGCCAGGCGGCCAAGGCGGCGGCGCCCGTCGGCGGCGCCAGGCCGGTCCGCTCCGAAAAATCCTTCATAAACGAGGCTTTAGCCTGATCGTTCGCCCGCCCTAGCGGCAGACCGTCCGCTCATAGACGACGCCGCTGCGGCGGTCATAGTCGCGCGTGGTCCAGCAATCGCTGCGATAGTCGTCGTCATAGGGGCGGCTGTAATAGCGCGGCGGCGGGGGCGGCGGGGCGTAACCGTAACCATAGCCGCGACCCGAGCGGGCATAGCGGCCATCGTCGTCATGGCTGCTGGCGATCGCCGCGCCCAGGGCCAGACCCAGAACGCCGGCCACGATCGCCGCCTCGGTCTTGCCACCGCCGTCATGGCCATGGTGGCGATGATGCCGACGCGAATCCGCCGACGCCGTGGTCGCTGCGGCGACCATCGAAAGCGCGGCAAGGCCGGCGGCGACCTGGCCAATCACGGTGCTGATCCTGCGGGCCATCAGCCCCTCCCCTTCGTCTCGATCCGCCCGGCGGCGGCTTGCCTGATACCGTGAAGGCAATCTCGCGCCGCGCGCCTGAACCGCACCTGAACGGGCGCCAGGGGACAAAGCCGGCGCCGGTTTATTCACTATTTGCCGCCACACTGGGATCGTTCGACGGATTCGCTTTCGTCGGGCGGGTCGACCAGCGGAGGCTTCCATGACCAGCAGCGTGGCGTACAAGACGGGCGAAGCCCTTCAGGTTCTGTCGTTCGAGGTCGGAACCCAGACCTATTGCGTGCCGGTCAATTCGGTTCGCGAGATCCGCGGCGTCACCCCGCCGACCCAACTTCCCGACGCCCCGCCCTATGTGCGCGGCGTCATCAACCTGCGCGGCCAGGTCATGCCGGTCATCGACCTGTCGGCCCGTCTGGGCAAGGGCGTGGCCGAGGACGGCCCCCGTCAGGTGATCATCGTCATCGAGAGCGGCAACGACGTGGCCGGCCTGCTGGTCGACGCGGTCTGCGACAGCTTCATCGTCAATGGCGACCAGATCAATCCGCCGCCGTCGATGGGCGAAGAGAACTCGCCCCTGGTCTCGGCGGTGATCACCTCGGAAACCGGCATGACCGTGCTGCTGTCGGTCAGCCACATCATTCCCGAGCGCGCCAGCGCGGCTGCGGCCGCCGCTGCGGACGCCGCCGCCATCGCGGCCTGAGGCCGTCACCCCGACAACAATTCGAACAATTGTTCGACCAAGCCTCTTCCGCTCTCCCCTGACGGGGCGATAGACTCCCCGCCATTGCAGGGAGAGAGCGAATGAAGGCGGCTGTGCTGCGCGAGGTGGGCAAACCCCTCCAGATCGAAACCGTGTCCATCAGCAAGCCGGGCCCGCGCGAGGTGCTGATCCGCACCAAGGCCGCCGGGGTCTGCCATTCCGACCTGCACTTCGTCGAAGGCTCCTACCCCCACCCCCTGCCCGCCGTGCTGGGCCACGAGAGCGCCGGCATCGTCGAGGCGGTCGGGTCCGAGGTCCGCACCGTCAAGGTCGGCGACCACGTCATCACCTGCCTCAACCCCTATTGCGGCCACTGCGAGGTCTGCCTGACCGGGCACATGAACCTGTGCATCAGCCCCGAAACCCGCCGGTCCAAGACCGATGAGCCGCGGCTGTTTCGCGAGGACCTCTCCGGGGCCGGCGACACCAAGATGGCCCAGTTCCTGAACCTGTCGTCCTTCGCCGAGATGATGCTGGTGCACGAGCACGCCTGCGTCGCCATCCGCCGCGACATGCCGTTTGACCTGGCCGCCCTGATCGGCTGTTCGGTGATGACGGGCGTGGGCGCGGTGATCCACACCTCCAGCGTCCGCCCGGGCGAGACCGTGGCCGTGATCGGCTGCGGCGGCGTGGGCCTGGCCACCGTCAATGGCGCCGCCATCGCCGGGGCCGGCCGGATCATCGCCATCGACCGCGTGCCGGCCAAGCTGGAACTGGCCCGCCAGTTCGGCGCCACAGACCTGATCAATGCCGACGACGGCGACGTGGTCAAACAGGTGCAGGAGCTGACCGGCGGCGGCGTGCAGCACAGCTTCGAGGCCATCGGCCTGAAGGTCACCGCCGAACAGGCCTTCCGCATGCTGCGCCGGGGCGGCACGGCCAACATCATCGGCATGATCCCGGTCGGCACCAAGATCGAGCTGAGCGGCTCCGACTTCCTGGGCGAAAAACGCATCCAGGGCAGCTATATGGGCTCCAACCGCTTCCCGGTCGACATGCCCCGCCTCGTCGACTTCTACATGGGCGGCAAGCTGAAGCTGGACCAGATGATCTCGCGCCGCATCAAGCTGGAAGAGATCAACTCGGCGTTTGACGAGCTCAAGCGCGGCGAACTGGCGCGGTCGGTGATCGTGTTTGACTGAGGGGTCTCTGAGACCTTTCGCCCTGACTTTTTTCGCCCCCTCACCCACCCCCGGCCATCGCCGGGGTCGCGGCCTTCTGCAAGCGGAGAGGGGGCGGGGTATCCGGCGCATGGCCACAGAGATTCGCCTCCGGTCGGGCGTCGTTAGGGTCTCATCTGCGCCGGTGCGACAAAATGCCCGTTTCAGCTGCTCTCAAACAGATCGGCTATATCCAAACAGCCAGTGCAGATTTTTCACCCAAACACCCGCGACTAAAATGGATATTTTTTCGACATATTGAATATGTCACATATCCTACTGAAAAATAGAAACACTCACAACTCTGGATCCGCAACACTATAAAATCCATATTGTATAATTTAGCAATTTGTACCGCGCAACATAGACACCAAATAAATACAAACTCCGATTTGAACTAGTTGAATACTTTCAGTTTAGACCTGAAAAGACGGCGCGCTTAAGCCCGATAATTTCCTGTTTACCAATCCCGCCCTTCTCTCCACCTCAAAGGAGCCCGACTGAACCCGGGCAGGAGAGCAATGAACATGTCGAAAACCATGAAGCCGGGCGCCCTCGTAGCCTGCGTTTTGGCCCTTGCTGCGGCGCCGCTCAGCGCCCACGCCGACGCCGACGCCGCCAAGGATATGCAGGTTGCGGGCCGGGCCCTGACCTTCCTCGAAAACGCTCCGACCGGCAAAGCCACGCTCGGCGTGGTCTTCGATCCGTCCAAACCCGCCTCGGTGGCCGAGAAGAATGCGGTCATGGCCGCGATCGGCGGCGGACTGAGCGCCGGCGCCCTGACCCTCACCGGCAAGCCTGTCGAAGCCGGCGACGTCGCCGGCGTGTCGGGCGTCGCGGCGCTCTACATCACCACCGGCGTCAACGCCGGCCCGGTCGGCGCCGCCGCCAAGGGCAAGAAGATCATCACCATCGGTTCGGACATGGCCTGCGTCACCAGCGGCGCCTGCGTGATGAGCGTCTCGGCCGATCCCAAGGTGGAAATCGTGGTCAGCCGCTCGGCGGCCGCCGCAGTCGGCGCGGTCTTCAAGGCCGCCTTCCGCATGATGATCCGCGAAGTCTGACCCCAGCGAACGAACGAGAAAAACCCATGAAAACGACTCTCTTCGCCGGCGCTTCGGTCGGCCTGATCATCCTGGCTTCGGCCACCGCCGCTTCGGCCCAGTCGATCGACTACGGCGCCATGGAGCAGCTGTTCAACGAACCCGTCACCACCTCGGCCACGGGCTCGCCCCAGCGCGCCACCGAGGTCCCGGTCGACATGACCATCATCTCGGCCGCTGACATCAAGCGTTCGGGCGCCGGCGACCTGCCGACGATCCTCAGCCGCGTCGCCGGCGTGGACATCCTGAACTTCGCCGCCGGCCAGTCCGATGTCGGTATCCGCGGTTACAACCAGGCCCGCTCGCCGCGACTGCTGGTCCTGATCAACGGCCGCCAGGTCTATCTGGACCACTTCGGCTACACCGACTGGGCCTCGCTGCCGATCGCCCTGAGCGAAATCCGCCAGATCGAAGTCGTCCGCGGCCCCAACAGCGCCATCTTCGGCTTCAACGCCGTGTCGGGCGTGGTCAACATCATCACCTTCAACCCGAAGTTCGACGACACCAACGTCATCGAGCTGCGGGCGGGCACGGGCGAAAGCACCAGCGTCTCGGCCGTGAAGACCGTTCGCCTGGGCGAGCGTCTGTCCTTCCGGATCTCGGGCGGCGTCGACCACGCCAATGAGTGGAAGAACACCACCTCGGGCACGGGCATTGTCCTGGCCTCGCAGATCCACAACCCGTCGACGGCGCGCGCCAACCTCGACGCCATGGCCCAACTGAACGACAAGACCACCCTACGGGTCGAAAGCTCGATGTCGAACGGCACCAGCACGCAGGTCATCTCGACCTTCGCCTACGCGGTTCACCGCATCAAGACCGACTCGCTGAAGGCCACCCTGAACGCCGACACCAAGATTGGCCTGCTGCAAGCCCAGGCCTATCGCAACAATCTCGATGGCCTGACGCCCGGTCGTCGCTACATGAACGACATCACCGTCTATAGCCTGGAAGACCTGTTCAAGATCGGCGCGGCCCATACCGTTCGCGTCGGCCTGGAATATCGCGACAACCAGCTGGACACCGCCGGCTATGTCGGCGGCAAGGTCAGCTACACCGTGCTGGCCCCGTCGGCGATGTGGAACTGGGTCGTCAATCCCAAGCTGTCGCTGACGGCTGCGGCGCGCGTCGACAAGCTGAGCCTGAAGCGGACGGGGTCCTTCCCCGCCGGCGCCCCCCAGAACAACAATGCCCTATGGGATCGCGACATCACTGAAACCAGCGTCAATCTGGGCGCAGTTTACAAGGCCTCGGACAAGGACACGCTGCGCCTGACCTTCGCCCGCGGCGTTCAGGCCCCGACCCTGCTGGAACTGGGCGGCCTGCTGATCCCGCCGGTCACGCCGGCGCCGACCGGTGGTCTGATCGCCGGCAATCCGTTGCTGGAGCCGGCCCTCGTCAGCAACTACCAGCTGGCCTATGACCGCGCCCTGCCGTCGCTGAACGCCAGGGCCAGCGTCAAGCTGTTCACGCAGAAGACCGAAAGCGTGAAGGGCCAGTTCAGCGGCTCGGCGCTCGATTTCGCGCCGACCGCCACGACCTGGGCCACCTTTACCTACAAGAACGTCTCCGACTCCAAGATGAGCGGCGTCGAGCTGTCGGCTTCGGGTAAGCTGGATGGCGGCTTCCACTGGAACGCCGACACCACCTATACGAACGTCAATGACGCGCCGTTCACCACGCTGTCCTCGATCATCCTGCGCAAGGTGAACTTCGAGGCCACCTCGCCCAAGTATCGCAGCAACCTCGCCGCGGGCTGGTCGAACGACAAGTGGAGCCTGGACGGTTACGCTCACTTCGTGAGCAAGTTCAACTCCTACAACGGCAACCTGCTGGAGCCGGTCAAGGGCTACACCACCGTCGCCGGCCGCGTCGCCTATGAGTTCGCACCGGGCGCCGAAGTGTCGCTGAACGGCCAGAACCTGCTGACCGAACGTCAGGCGCAGACCAAGGGCGCAAGCGGCCTGCAAGCCGAGCGGCGCGTCATGCTGGGCGTCAGCAAGAGCTGGTAAGCGCCAACCAACGCTGGAGAGCGAGGGGCCCCGCCGCAAGGCGGGGCCCTTTTCCGTTGGTCATTCGCCTGGGCGGGGGGCCTGGAGCCGGCAAGGTCTTGACCGCCGCCTTGGCCCGCAAGCCCTGGCCGACCCGGCGCGGCATGGACTGAGTCCCGACTTGAATCCCTCATAGAGAAAGGGCTCCGAGAGGCCGGCCGGCTCCTATCCCCGTTCCCGCACGGGCATAGCCGCCCCTCGCCCCCAACAAATTCAACGCCCTAGCCGCCGCACCCAGCGTCACGATCCAAAATCGACGCAGCCCCCTCCAAAACGCCCGCATACTTCTTCTCGCCCCGTCACTGGGGAGGCCGTCCAGCTGGCGACCTGACGGGTGGCGGGGGCGGTTGTGCGGGTCGCGCCCGTCGGCCGTCGTCGAAGGCCCGGCGGGGTCTGGCGGAGCGGATCGGTCCTGCGGGGGCCGAACGTGATGAAGCCGGATCCGGACCGCCGGGAACGCCCTTTGGCGACGCCCGGCAAGGCGCTCCAGGCGCGGGCTGAAATCGCCCGCGCGGTCCGGAAGGGTCGCTTCACTTCCGCCCGTCGGGGGCCTCTTTCGGGAGCGGGTTAAAACCCCGCGCCCCGAGGGCTCATCGGATAACGATCGCGCGGAGCGCTCCGGCCACGGCCGAAACGGTACTCCACTACAACCCCATCCGGGCCTGGCCCGGACGCTCCGCCGCCTCCCCACACTTGCCGCTCAAACCGGCGAGGCTGCGAACCTGTGTCCGCGCGGCGTCCACGGGATGACACCACGCTGGGCTGCCCCTAGGCTGGCGCCGCCAGTCAGGGATTCTCGCCGCATGACCAACCCCCTTCGCCGCTCCGCCTCGCTGATCGCCTTCGCGGCGGCGCTGGTCGCCTCGTCCGCCACCCTTTCCACGGCCTGGGCGGCCGCAAAGACCGATCACGCCGGAACGGTGCGCAAACTGGTCGGCTCGCCGGCCTTCAAGAAGGCGGCCCAAAAGCTGGACGCCGACTTTGACCGCACCATCGCCGACGTCGTCACCCTGACCGAGATCCCCGCCCCGCCCTTCAAGGAAGAGGCCCGCGCCAAGGCCTATCTGGAGATGCTCAAGGCCCATGGCCTGAGCGACGTGACGATGGACGCCGAGGGCAATGTGATGGGCGTGCGGCCCGGCACGGCGACCAAGGGCAAGGGGCCGTTCGTGGTCATCGCCGCCCATCTCGACACCGTCTTTCCCGAAGGCACTGACGTGAAGGTCCGGCGCGAGGGCACCAAACTGATGGCTCCGGGCATCGGCGACGACACCCGCTCGCTGGCCACCCTGCTGGCCTATGTGCGGGCCATGGACGCGGCCGGCATCAAGACCAAAAGCGACATCCTGTTTGTCGGCAATGTCGGCGAGGAAGGCCCCGGCGACCTGCGCGGCGTGCGCTATCTGTTCAACAAGAGCGCCTTCAAGGGCCGGATCACCGCCTTCTTCTCGATGGACGGTTCGGACCCCTCGCGTATCGTCGACGCCGGCACCGGCTCCAAGCGTTACCACGTCACCTTCAAGGGTCCGGGCGGCCACAGCTATGGCGCCTTTGGCACGGTCAATCCGATGACGGCCATGGCCAAGAGCGTGGTCGATCTGTACGCGGTCGAAACGCCCAAGGATCCCAAGACCACCTATTCGGCCAGCGTCACCGGCGGCGGCACCTCGGTCAATTCGATCCCGCACGAGGTGTTCATGGAGTTCGACATGCGCTCGGAAAGCGCTGACGAGCTCGCCAAGCTGGACAAGACCCTGATCGGCATTCTCGACAGCGCGACGGCAGCCGAGAACGCGGCGCGGTCCACCCGGTTTGGCAAGATCAGCTATGACCCCAGGGTGATCGGCGAGCGTCCGGCGGGCAAGACCCCGGCCGAGCAGGCGATCGTGGGCCTGACGGCGGCAGCCGTCACCGCCTTTGGCTTCAAGCCCGAGCACGGCGCCTCCTCGACCGATTCCAACATCCCCATGAGCCTGGGCATCCCGGCCGTGACCATCGGTTCGGGCGGCAAGGCCGGCCGCGCCCACGCCCTGGACGAATGGATCGACATCGAGAAGGGTGAAAGCCTGAAGGGCATGCAGGTCGGTCTGGCCGCCCTGCTGGCCGTGGCCGGGGTCGACTAGGGGCTCACGGCAGGGCTATCGCATATAGCCAAAAGCGGCTGTCATCCCGCCCCTGCCTTGGCCCGAGCGCGCAGCGCGAAGATCCGGGACCGACGCCTGAGCGCCGCGTTCCAGGTCGGTCCCGGATCTGCGCCCGGCTTCGCCAGGCTTGTCCGGGATGACAAACTTTCTGGTGGTGTATCCCTAGGCGGTAGCCCTGGGGCTTCAGGCGGGGCGGACTGTCACGGGAACGCCATACGGGGGCGGTATCTGGTCCAGACCAAACTGTACGAGGTTTCCCGTGAGCGCGATCGACCGCCGTCACCTGATGTTATCGGCGGTCGGGGCGCTGAGCGCGCCGCCGGCCATCGCCCGGGCGCTGGCCATCGACGCCGACGTGCGGCGCGGGACCCTGGAGGACGTCGAGCACGTGGTGATCCTGATGCAGGAGAACCGCTCGTTCGATCACTATTTCGGCGGCCTGAACGGCGTGCGCGGCTTTGCCGACCGCTTTCCGATCCCGGTCGCCGATATCCCGGGCCGCACGGGCAAGACTGTCTGGACCCAGGCCAACGGCAAATCCGCTGACGGCCCGCCGCTGATCGCGCCCTTCCCGCTGAACAGCGCCCAGACCTTTGCTCACATGCGGGTGGAGGGCACGCCCCACAGCTGGTCCGACGCCCAATATGCCTGGGACCAGGGCCGCATGGATCGCTGGCCGGAAAGCAAGCACGCCCACGCCATGGGCTACTACCGGCGCGAGGACATTCCGTTCCAGTACGCCCTGGCCGACGCCTTCACCCTCTGCGACGCCTATCACTGCGCCACCCAGACCGGCACCAACACCAACCGCCTGTTCCTTTGGGGCGGGACCAATGATCCGTTTGGCAAGCTGGGCGGCCCCTCGATCTCCAACTCGCACGACGAGCTGGCCACCAAGGGCGGGGCGGCCGAGGGCTATCGCTGGAGCACCTATGCCGAGCGCCTGCTGGCCGCCGGGATCACCTGGCGCGTCTATCAGGACATGGACGACAACTTCACCGACAACCCGATGGCCGGGTTCCAGAGCTTCCGCGACAGCCACGCCAAGGCGCCCGGCGCCGACCCGCGTCTGGCGGAACTGGGCCTGTCGACCCGCAAGCTGGACGGTCTGCGCGAGGATGTGCTGAACGGGACCCTGCCGCAGGTGTCCTATCTGGTCGCCCCCGCCGCCGATTCCGAGCATCCCGGCCCGTCCAGCCCGGCCCAGGGCGCCGACTACACCGCCCGGGTGCTGGACGCCCTGACCGCCAATCCCAAGGTCTGGGCGCGGACGGTGCTGCTGGTGATGTTCGACGAGAATGACGGCTTCTTCGACCACGTCCCGCCGCCGTCGCCGCCGTCGCGCGATCCGGCCCGGCCGGGCGCCGTGCTGGGCGGCTCGACCGTCGACACCACGGCCGACTACCACCAAGTGCGCAACCCCAGCGAGGCCAAGGACGAGCGCGACGACCTGATGGGTCGCCCCTATGGCCTGGGTCCGCGCGTGCCGATGTACGTGATCTCGCCCTGGAGCCGGGGCGGCTGGGTCAATAGCCAGGTGTTCGACCACACCTCGGTGATCCGGTTGCTGGAAAAGCGGTTCGGCGTCATGGAGCCCAACATCTCGCCCTGGCGGCGGGCGGTATGCGGCGACTTGACCAGCGCCTTCGACTTCCGCACCCCCAATACCAGGCCCTTCGTGGCCGACCTGCCCAAGACCCTGGAAGACGCCCGCCGCGCGGGGGCCCTGCCCGGACGCACCACGCCGCCGACCCCGCCCCTGCCACTGGTTCCCGAGCAGGCGGCGGGACCGCGCCTGTCACGCGCTTTGCCCTACAGCCTCGAGGTCGCCGAAGGCGCGCGGGACGGCGCTGTCGTCCTGCGGTTCGCCAATGCCGGCAAGGCCGCCGCCGTGCTGCATGTCTATGACCGCCTGCGGCTGGACCAGCCGCCGCGCCGCTACACGATCGCGCCGGGCGAGCGCCTGGAGGACGCCTGGCCGACCGGCGCCTATGATCTGTGGATCCTGGGCCCCAACGGCTTCCACCGTCACCTGATCGGGGCCGCGCCCCAGGGTGAGCCCGTGGTCGAGGTCACGTCTGATCCCGTCCGGCGCGCCCTGACCCTGACCCTGCGCAATGACGGCCCCACGCCCCGCCGCATGGTCGTCACGCCCCAGCCCGCCGGTCCGGCATGGCGGATCACGCTCCAGCCCGGCCAGGCCGCCAAACGCATCTGGCCGCTGAAGTCGACTGGCGGCTGGTACGACCTCTCGGCGCGGATCGAGAATGAGGCCGGCTATCTGCGACGACTGGCCGGACGGCTGGAAACCGGCGCGGACTCGTTCACCGACCCGCTGATGGCCGGCGCGGCGCTGATGGATCAGTCAGACTAAAGCGCGACCAGAAGGATCGGCAGGACGGCGCCCGCCGCCAGCAGGATCCAGCCCGTGCGCTTGTCGCGTCCATAGGCCTGGGCCATCCAGACGCCGAGGATCGTCGACGCCGCCAGGCCGAGGGCGACAATCAGAAAGACCGCCCTGAGGATCGTCACCGAGACCTTGGCCTTTTCCTCGGCCTTGGCGGGCGCCGCGGGACCAGCCGCCTTCGGCTTGGCCGGCTCGGCCGCCCGTTTGGGCTTGGCCTCGAAGACCTGCTTCATGTGCACCCGGCCCAGCTTCTCAACCAGCGGGGCAGGCTGATAGCCGGGCTGGCTCTCGTGCAGGCCATAGAGTTGGTAGGCGCCGGTCAGCGCGAAAAATACCACGCTGGGCGCGATGAACAGACCCAGCCAGCTGTGAATGCGCCGGATCAGCGCGAACCTCAGGGCGGGATTGACGCGCGGCTTGGCTGGACCGGTCATGAGGCTCTCTTCACGGATCTGGAGGCACGGCGGCCATGGATCGGCCCCGCAACAGCGCGATGATGGCACGCGGGCCGGGCAGCGCTAGTGACCTGGATCAACTCACCGCCGCGAAGGTGTTTAGCGCAGTTTCGGCGCGGCTTCGGTCTTCAGTTCGGCCAGGGCCAGCTTGGGGGTGTCTTCACTGGCGGCGACGGATCCGCCGTCGGCCAGCATGCGGTCGATGCGCGACTTCTTGGCCTTGAACGACGCCAGTTCACCGCCGCTCAGGATGGTGCCCTGCGGCACCTTGGCCCCGATCGGATTGACCCGCTGGCCGTTCAGCCAGACTTCGTAGTGCAGGTGGGGACCGGTCGACATGCCGGTCGAGCCGACATAGGCCACGACCTGACCCTGACGAACGCGCATGCCGGCCTTGATGCCCGGGGCGTAGCGCGAGATGTGAGCATAGCCGGTGTCCCACTTGCCGGCGTGACGGATCCGCAGCCAGTTGCCGTAGCCGCTCCAGCGGCGAGCCTCCAGCACGACGCCGTCGCCGGCCGCCAGGATCGGCGTGCCCTGCCCGGCCCCGAAATCAACGCCCTTGTGGGCGCGGTTGAAACCCAGGATCGGGTGACGCCGCGCGCCGAAGGTCGAGGTGATGCGCGCCCCGTCGACCGGCGTCCGCAGCAGGAAGCCTTTGATGTTCTTGCCCGTCTCGTCAAAGAACTGAGACTTGCCGTCGCGCTCGAAGCCGTAGAAGCGCTGGCCCTTGACCTCGGCATATTCCAGATCGCCGGCCTCGATAGTGCGGCCGCTCTCGGTGACCTTGCGGTCGAACACCAGGCAGAACTTGTCGCCTTCGTGGATGTCCCGCGAAAAGTCGATCTTGTGCGAAAACAGCTTGGCCGCGTCGCTGATCACCCGGGGCGTGCCGCCCACATTGGCGACGCTTTCGTAGAACGAGCCGTTCATCTCGCCGCAGGCGACCTTGGTCTCCTCGGTGACCTTTTCCTCAAGCTCGCGCAGTTTCAGGGCGCCGTCGAAGGTGCGTGAAACGGTCAGGGTCGAGGACGGGCTGGTGCGCATCGACAGGCCGATCAGGCGGGCGGGGCCACCCACGCCATCACCACGACCACTGCGACGCTGGGCGATGGCGGCTTCGAAGGCCATGCCGGCCTTGATGTTGACGGTGTCGATCGCGCCATGCAGGGCGGCGACCACCTGACGGGCCTCTTCCGGCGCGACACCGGCGCGCTCGACGGCATTTTCGAGGGTCTCGCCGGGACGAACCTTGACGGGGATGCTTTGGGGACGGTCGAAGCCGGGCTGAGCCTCGGCGCTGGCGAAGGCGATATGCTGCAGGGCGACCAGGGCGGCGGGATCCAGCGCGGCCTTGACGGGAGTCGGCACGTCTGCGGCCGTCAGCTTCCAACCCAGGCCCAGAGCGGCCAGGCCGGCGACGGCTGTAAACAGCCGGGGCGCCAGACGAAGGGTCGGGCGTCGCGGATCAAATTCTTGCATCGGTCCCCCGTCGGTTTCGATGCCGCGCAAGGTCAAAATGACACGGCTGGGTAGCCCCCCAGCAATCGCTGCGCCGGAACATGGCCGTGAGACTTTCCAGCGGCAAGCACTATTCTGCGCTTCGGTCGTTTTGTCACGGATGAGGTTCAAAGCCCGACCGATCAATGGCCAAGCCTATGACTGTAAAAGAAAAACGCCCGCCTTTGGGGCGAGCGCTTTGCTTGTACGAAAAAGAATCGGCGTGCCGATCAGGCGGCGGCGACCTGCTCGTTCGGATCGCGCAGCACATAGCCGCGGCCCCAGACCGTCTCGATATGGTGCTTGCCCTGGGCTGAGGCGGCCAGCTTCTTGCGAAGCTTGCAGATGAAGACGTCGATGATCTTCAGTTCCGGCTCGTCCATGCCACCGTACAGGTGGTTGAGGAACATCTCCTTGGTCAGGGTCGTGCCCTTGCGCAGGGAGAGCAGCTCCAGCATCTGATATTCCTTGCCGGTCAGGTGAACGCGGTTGCTGTTCACTTCGACCGTCTTGGCGTCGAGATTGACCACGATGTCGCCGGTCTTGATGACCGACTGGGCGTGACCCTTGGAACGACGGACCACCGCATGGATGCGGGCGATCATTTCGTCCTTGTGGAAGGGCTTGGTCATGTAGTCGTCGGCGCCGCCGGAGAAGGTCTTCACCTTCGTGTCGATTTCCGAAGAACCCGACAGGATCATGATCGGCGTGTTCACCTTCGCCACCCGCAGGGTGCGCAGAACATCCAGGCCGCTCATGTCAGGCAGATTGAGGTCGAGCAGGATCAGATCGTAGTCATAGATCTTGCCCAGATCGACGCCTTCTTCGCCGAGATCCGTCGTATAGACGTTGAAGCCTTCAGACTTCAGCATCAGCTCGATGGTCTGCGCCGTTGCGCTGTCATCCTCGATCAACAGTACGCGCATGAGCCCCTCCACGCCACTCGGTGGCGTTATTCGACGTCTTGGCGGAAGCCGCCTGATTAACCCTGCCTGCACTTTGCGGCGAGTTAATTTAAGACTGGTTAATGGTGAATGATCCTGTTGGCAGAATGGTTAATCTGATTTGCGAATCGGGTGCAAGCGGTCGCTGAGTCGCAGCGCAAATTCGTCGGGGATGACTTTCAACCCCGCCAAAGCGGATTCTCCCGCACCGCGAAATCGCTAAAACCCCGCCCCTCCACGGTTATCGCCCCAGAGGCCGAGCCCCGGGTGAGGATGCGCCACCGCTGGGCATTGCGACGCCATTGCGGCGTTCTGTCGCTGAGATTTGCGAGGGCTTTCCGACGTCGTCGCGACGGCCCCCGCGACGGTCGGTCGCGGGTCGGGATTTCAGGATTCCGGAGACAGTCGGCCGACGTGCATTTCGACGTCTTGTGGCCCTATGGCGACTTTCATGCAGACACCCCTGCCGATGCCATGCTCCAGCGCCCCGGGCTTCGACCGTGCGGCGTTCCACCACACCTTTAACGCGGCCATCGCAGCGTTTTTCACCGCCAACCTGCCCCCGGCACATCCCTAATTTCACAGGTGGTTAACGCTGTCGGTCGAGGATGGAGCCTCACTGCCGAGAGCTGATTTGCGTAGCCTGATCGCCGCCATTGAACGTATCGACCCGCTGACCATTTCCGGTCGCGTCGCCGCCGTGAATGGCCTCCTGATCGAGGCGCGCGGCGGTCTGACGCGGCTGGCGGTCGGGGCTCGGGTCGAGATCGACCGGCTGGGCCTGCCCGTCCTGCCGGCCGAGGTCGTCGGCTTCCGCGAAACCCGCGCCCTGCTGATGCCCTTCGGTCCCGTCGAGGGCGTTGCCCCCGGCGCCGAGATCCGCATCATGCCCGAAGGCGCCACCGTGCGGCCGACCAAGGCGTGGCTGGGCCGCATCATCAACGCCTTTGGCGAGCCCATCGACGGGCTTGGCCCACTGCCGCAGGGCGAGGTGCCCTACCCGCTCAAGGCCGCGCCCCCACCCGCCCATGCCCGCGGCCGGGTCGGCGAACGCATTGACCTGGGCGTGCGGTCGATGAACGTCTTCACCACCACCTGCCGCGGCCAGCGCCTGGGCATCTTCGCCGGCTCGGGTGTCGGCAAGTCGGTGCTGCTGTCGATGCTGGCCAAGGAAGCCACCTGCGACGCCGTCGTCGTCGGCCTGATCGGCGAACGGGGTCGCGAGGTGCGCGAATTTATCGAGGAGACCCTAGGCGAGGAAGGCCTCAAGCGCGCCATCGTCGTGGTCGCCACCTCGGACGAGCCCGCCCTGACCCGCCGCCAGGCCGCCTACATGACCCTGGCGATCAGCGAGTATCTGCGCGACCAGGATCTGGAAGTGCTGTGCCTGATGGACTCGGTGACCCGCTTCGCCATGGCCCAGCGCGAGATCGGCCTGGCCGCCGGCGAGCCACCGACGACCAAGGGCTATACGCCCACCGTCTTCACCGAGTTGCCAAAGCTTCTGGAGCGCGCCGGGCCTGGCCCGATCCGTCCCGACGGCAGCACGGCAGCGCCGATCACCGCCCTGTTCACCGTGCTGGTGGACGGCGACGACCATAACGAGCCCATCGCCGACGCCACACGCGGTATCCTGGACGGCCACATCGTGATGGAGCGCGCCATCGCCGAGCGCGGCCGCTTCCCGGCGATCAACGTCCTGAAGTCCATCAGCCGGACCATGCCGGGCTGCCAGTACGACCATGAACGGATGATCGTCAAAGGCGCCCGCCAGGTGATGGCCGCCTACGCCAACATGGAAGAGCTGATCCGCATCGGCGCCTATCGCGCCGGCGCCGATCCCGTCGTCGACCGCGCCATCCGCCTCAATCCGGCGATCGAAGAGTTCCTAAGCCAGGACAAGGACGAGGCCACCAGCCTCGACGATTCCTTCGGACACCTGGGCAGTATCCTTGAAAGTGACCACGCATGACCAAGTGGGCCGCATCCCTGATCCGGATCTCGACCCACGAGGTCGAGACCCTGCAGAAGCGACTGGCCGACATCGTCGAGCGGCGCATGGCCGCCGAACTGCGCGTGGTGATGCTGGACGCGGAAGCTGAAGCCGAAGCCAAGCAAGCCGAAACCTGCAGCGAAGCGGCCTGGATGATGACCAGCTATCGCGAGGGCTCCAAGCGCAAGCGCGCCACCATGATGCTGCAGATCGAACAGTGCCAGATCGAGGAACAGGGCGCCCGCGACGCACTATCCTTCGCCTTCGAGGCGCTGAAGAAATACGAGCACGTCGCTGAGGCGGCCAAGGTTCTGCAGCGCAAGAAGATGAGCGCGTTCGAAAACGCCCAGCTGGACGAGCTGGGCCTGCGCCGCAAGGCTGTCGCCGGTCGCTAGAGGACGCCGGCCTCCAGTTCGTCAAGATAGAGGAACTCGGGAGCCTTCACGCCGGCCATGCGGCGAATCTCGACCAGGCGCGGTGACTCGAAAAAGCGGCGCGCGTCGTCGTGCGAGGTCCATGTCGAGAAGTGGACGATCCGATTGGGGTCGCTATCGTATTTCAGAACCTGATAGCTGCGTTCACCAGCCTCGCGCCGGATGTCGGCGGCGTTGTCGAACACGGTCTTCCAGGCCGGATAGTCGGCCACTTCATGGATGATCAGAACCTGAGGCATGCCTTCAGTCGGCTTGTGAGGTCTCGCGCGGAGGACGGGCGCGGATCAAGGCGTGGTCGGCGTCGCTCGTCTGGCGCAGAGCGCGCAGGTCTTCGCTGATCCGGAAGATCGCCACATAAAACTCGCAGAAGGCGCGCCAGAGCAGCACCATCGCGCCGGCGACCAGCAGACCCGCGATCAGAACCGGGAAGGCCAGAAGCAGCGAGCCGATGCCGGGCTCCTTAAGCGCCAGGCCCACGGCGGCGCCGACGACAGAAAAGCCGAACAGCGCCACGACGCCAAGGCCGGCCCAATAGATCAGGTGGATCACCGGACCTGTCACCAGCCGGTCGAAGGTCAGGAGGTCCCAGAACAGGGCGCTACTGGATTTTGTCTTGTTGGCCGGAGGCATAAGAACAGACCCGAAATCGGCGACAAAACCGCCGTCTTGGCGCATCGCTAGCAGCGCGAAGCCCGCTCGGCAATGCCGAGCGGGCCAGAGCTTCAGAAGGACGAAGCCTTTACTGAGGCTTGGCGCCGGCCAGAGTCGCGTCGATCTGGGCCTTGGTCGCCGTGGTCGTCAGGGCTCCGGCGTTGGAAGACAGACTGGCGCTGGGCAGGGCGAACTTCACGCCCCCGTTCGTGACAACCAGATTGACCGAGCCATCGGCTGCGGCGCTGACGCCTGAAATCGTACCGACCGATACGCCGGCCGGGTCTTTGACCTCGGTCCCGACCTTAAAGTCGCCGGCGACCGTTGCCGAGGCAGGCGCGGCGCTGGTGTCGGCGCTGGCCTGGGCCGGCGGGGTGGCGGTCGTCGTGGTGGCTGGCAGGGCCTGATCCGCCGCCGGCGAGGCCGCTTGCGGGGTCTGCTGGCCTGGCGTCGGCATGGCCGTGGCGCTTTGAGCGAAGGCTGCGCCAGCGAAAGTCAGGGCCGCGGCGGCGGCGAAAAAGGCGATTTTCTGGCTGTCCATTTGAAGGCTCCGTCGGTGTCGGTCAGCCCCCTAACCGGGAAACTAACGTCGCCGCACGGCTGCGGTTCCGACGGGCGCCCGACACTGCAGGCTGTCAGGACGGATCACCGGCGCGCCGTCAGACCATGCCGACGGTCTTCAATCGCGCCCGCGGATGGATCTCGTTCTGGCTCATCACCACGGTCTGGCCCCGGAAACGCTCGATGATCGAACGCACATAGGGGCGCACTCCAGGGCTGGTCAGCAGAACAGCGGCCTCGCCCTGCAGAGCGGCGCGCTCGAAGGCCTCGCGAACCCCCCGGATGAACTCCTGCAGACGCGACGGCGCCAGGGCCAGCTGCTTGTCGTCGCCGGGCCCGACCAGGGATTCGGCGAAGGCCTGTTCCCACTCGGCCGACAGGGTGATGATCGGCAGGGCGCCGTCGTCGCCGCGATTGGCCCAGCACAGTTGGCGGGCAAGACGAGCGCGGACCTGTTCCACCAGCTGGGTGACCGAACTGGTGTGCGGGGCGGCCTCGCCGATACCTTCCAGGATCTGCGGCAGGTCGCGGATCGAGACGCGCTCCTTGAGCAGGGCCTGCAGCACGCGCTGCACGGTGGTGGCGGTGGCCACCGACGGGATCAGGTCGTCGACCAGCTTCTTCTGGCCTTCCGGCAGGTCCTTCAGCAGCTTCTGCACCTCCGAATAGGACAGCAGGTCGGCCATGTTCTCCTTGAGGATCTCGGTCAGGTGCGTGGTCAGCACGGTGGCCGGATCGACGATGGTATAGCCGCGGAAAGTGGCTTCCTCGCGCAGGTCGTCGGCCACCCAGGTGGCAGGCAGGCCAAAGGCCGGCTCACGCACATGCTCGCCGGGCAGTTCGACCTGGCCGCCGCGCGGATCCATGGCCATCAGCATGCCAAGGCGAACCTCGCCGGCGCCGGCTTCCATCTCCTTGATGCGGATCGCATAGCCCTGATTGGCCAGGCGCATGTTGTCGAGGATGCGCACCGGCGGCATCACGAAGCCGAACTCGGTGGCCAGGGTCTTGCGCAGGGCGCGGATCTGGTCGGTCAGGCGGCGGCCGTCCAGGTCGTTGATCAGGGTCAGCAGGCCATAGCCCAGCTCGATCTTGACGTCATCGATGGCCAAGGAAGCGCTGATCGGCTCTTCCTCGGGCTCACTGGCGATGGCTTCAGCCAGGGCCGGATCGAGCTGCGGCGGTTGCTTGGCGGTCATCGAGCGGCGATAGGCCAGGAAGCCCGCGCCCAGCGAAAGCGCTGCAAAGGGAATAATCGGCATGCCGGGGATCAGGGCCATGACGCCCGACGAGGCCGAGACCATGCCCAGCGCCACGGGGTTCATCGACAGCTGCTTGGTCAGGGCGGCGTTGGCCGAGCCCTCGACGCCGGCCTTGGAGACGACCATGCCCGCCGCGATCGAAATGATCAGGGCCGGAATCTGGCTGACCAGACCATCGCCGATGGTCATCAGCGTATAGGTGGCCGAGGCCTCGCCGATCGGGATCTTGTGCTGGATAACCCCGATCAGGATGCCGCCGATGATGTTGATGGCGGTGATGATCAGGCCGGCGACAGCGTCGCCCTTCACGAACTTGCTCGCGCCGTCCATGGCGCCGAAGAAAGTCGATTCCTGCTCCAGGTCCTTGCGGCGCTGCTTGGCGGTGTCCTGGTCGATCAGGCCGGTCGACAGGTCGGCGTCGATGGCCATCTGCTTGCCGGGCATGGCGTCCAGGGTGAAGCGGGCCGCGACTTCGGCGATCCGGCCAGAACCCTTGGTGACGACCATGAAGTTCACCACCACCAGGATGATGAAGACGATCACGCCGATGACGAAGTTGCCCTGCATCATCAGGTTGCCGAACGCCTCAATGACCGCGCCGGCGCCGTGCGCGCCTTCGTGGCCATGGCCCAGGATCAGGCGCGTCGAGGCAATGTTCAGCCCCAGGCGATACAGGGTCGCCACCAGCAGGACGGTCGGGAACGAGGTGAATTCCAGCGGTTTCTTGATCAGAACCGCCGTCATCAGAATCAGGACCGAGCCGGTCAGCGAGATCGCCAACAGCAGGTCCAGCAGCATGGGCGGGACCGGCAGGATCAGCAGGACGATGATGCCGACGACGCCGACCGCCAGGCCCATTTCGCCGCGCAGAATCCCCGCCCACAGCGAACTGGCGCTGGGCATCGAAGAGCTGGTCTTGGGCAGGGCGGCGTCAGCCATTCAGTGCGTCGATCCCTTGGAGCAGGCTCTTCGCGCATGAAGCGATTTGCGCGCGGTCGCCAGTTCCTTAATTCAAATTAGCCATGTCAGGCGCCGGACCGATGGTCGCGGCGCCCGCAGGGATTCAGGCGGCGGCGGAGCCCATTCCGCCCTGCGGCGGCGGCACCGAAATCCCGGCGTCGCCATATTCCTTGAGCTTGTTGCGCAGGGTCCGGATCGAGATGCCCAGGATATTGGCGGCGTGGGTGCGGTTGCCCAGGCAGTGCTCCAGGGTGTCGATGATCAGGTGCTGCTCGACCTCGGCCACCGTCGAGCCGACAAAGGCGCGCGACACGGCGTCGGCGGCCATCTGGGCTCCGCGCGCGACCGCGGCGTCGGGGTTGGGGGCCATGGGCTGACCGTCCGGCAGGCGAATAGCGAACTCTTCGATCTCCGCGCCAGGCGACAACAGCACCGCGCGGTGCATGGCGTTTTCCAGCTCGCGGACATTGCCCGGCCAGCGGTGGCCGATCAGCCGGCGCTTGGCCTCGGCCGAGATCGGCTTTTCGACGACGCCGTTGGCGGCCGAGTACTTTTTGATGAAGAACTCGCACAGGCTCATCACGTCGGCCGGGCGCTCGCGCAGCGGCGGCAGGCGCAGGTTCACGACGTTGAGGCGGTAAAGCAGGTCTTCGCGGAACGTGCCGTCCTTCACCGCAGCGGTCAGGTCGCGGTTGGAGGTGGCGAGGATGCGGATATCGACCTTGACCGGCTTTGAACCGCCGACGCGGTCAATCTCGCGCTCCTGGATGGCGCGCAGCAGCTTGGCCTGCAGGCGGGTATCCATCTCGCTGATTTCGTCCAGCAGCAGGGTGCCGCCGTTGGCCTCCTCGAACTTGCCAATGCGGCGGGCCATGGCGCCGGTAAAGGCGCCCTTCTCGTGGCCGAACAGCTCGCTTTCCAGCAGGTTCTCGGGGATGGCGGCGCAGTTGACGCTGATGAACGGCGCCTTGGCGCGGCGCGACTTGCTGTGGAGGTAACGGGCCATCACCTCCTTGCCCGAGCCGCTTTCGCCGGTGATCAGGATCGAGGCGTCGGAGGGGGCGACCTGGTCGGCCAGGCGGATGACGTTCTCCATCGACGGATCGCGGACGATCATCGGGCGCTCGTCATCGGTGACGGCGGCCAGGACGGCGGCGATCAGTTCGGCGTCCGGCGGCAGGGGAATGAATTCCTTGGCCCCGGCCTTGATCGCGGCGGCGGCGCGCATCGGATCGGCGTCGACCCCGCAGGCCACGACCGGCACCCGGATGCGCTCGGATTCGTTTGCCGCGATCAGGCCCGCAATATCCAGCGAGTAGTCGACCATCAGCAGGTCAGCCCCCTGCCCCGCGCGCAGGGCATGGGTCGCCTGCTCGATGGTCTCGACGTGCGAGACCTTGGCGCCCGTGTTCATCGCCATTTTCACGGCGACGGAGAGCTGTCCGTTCAGTTTACCAACGACGAGAAGCCGCATGATCTTGTCCTCCTTGACGCGTCAGGCTCAGCCCGCCGCGTCACCGTCCTTGATGATTTCCGTCATGGTCACGCCCAGGCGCTCGTCGACGACGACCACCTCGCCCCGGGCCACCAGCCGGTTGTTCACATAGATGTCGATCGCCTCGCCGACCTTGCGGTCCAGCTCCAGAATGCTGCCCTGGCCCAGTTGCAGCAGCTGGGCGACGGACATGTGGGCGCGCCCGAGAACCGCCGAGATATTGACTGGCACATCGAACACCGGCGCCAGGTCGGAAGCGATCTTGTCGCTCATTTCGACGGGCATCTCCGAAGCCAGCATCTGGCCCCCGAACTCGTCGAGCGTGAGATTGTCTTCGGCCATGGCAGTCAGCTTTCGCTAGCGGGAAGCAGGGGTTCAGCGTGGAGTCCCTCGGCGGCGATGGCCGCTTCGAGGGCGTCGGCGACACGTCGCGTCGCCTCGTCAGGATCAAAGGACGCCCGGCCATCACCCCAGTCGAAGGTGAAGGCGGCGGGCGGCATGTTGCTGTCGGCGCGGGCCGCGATCTGACCCGGAAAGCCGATCGCATGAGCGGTCTCTTCGAGCGCGGCCTGAGTGCGATCGACCAGATCCGCCGACACGCGGACGATGATCCGGGGCTGGGCCTCGACCTCGCGGGCCAAGGCCACCAGGGCCGCACTGGCCGGCGCTTCGGGAAAGCGTTCCAGGGCGGCGTCGGCGATCTTGCGACCCACAGCCAGGGCCAGCAAGGCCGAGCCCGAGCGATGCTCATGGGCCACGGCGGCAAGGGTCGAAAACGCTTCGCGCACAGCGCCGGCGATCTCGTTCAGGGCGTTGGCGGCGTGCTGTTCGGCACGCGCCACAGCCGAGCGTTCGCCCTGCGCATAAGCCTCGGCCTTGGCGAGCTCGACATCTTCAGGCGTGAAGCTGCGCTTGGGCCGGGCCGGAGGCTCGCGCATGCCGCCGCGATCGTCGAACACGGTGTCGAAGGCGAAACGCTTGTGGGGGATGTCGGTCATGCTGCCATCTCCCTTAGTAGATCAGCTCGTCGTCGCTGCCCGAGCCGGCCAGCATGATCTCGCCCTTGGCGGCCAGGTCCTTGGCGACCTGAACCATCGCCACCTGGGCCTGGTCGACGTCCTTCAGACGCACCGGACCCATGCTCTCCATGTCTTCGCGCATGATCTTCGACGCGCGTTCGGACATGTTGGAGAAGAACATCTCGCGCAGCTTGTCCGAGGCGCCCTTCAGGGCCAGGGCCAGCTGTTCCTTGCTGGTGGCGCGCAGCAGGGTCTGGACGCCGCCCGGATCCAGCTTGGACAGGTCTTCGAACACGAACATCAGGGCGCGGATGCGCTCGGCGGCTTCTCGGTTGCGCTCTTCCAGGGCCGCGATGAAGCGGGCCTCGGTCTGGCGATCGAAGTTGTTGAAGATCTCGGCCATCATCTCGTGGCTGTCGCGCTTGGACGTGCGCGCCAGGTTGGACATGAATTCTGTGCGCAGGGTCTGCTCGATCTTGTCGAGGATCTCGCGCTGCACCGGCTCCATCCGCAGCATGCGGGTGACGCATTCCAGGGCGAAGTCTTCCGGCAGGGACGCCAGCACGCGGGCGGCGTGGTCGGACTTCACCTTGGACAGCACCACGGCGACGGTCTGGGGGTATTCGTTCTTCAGATAGTTGGCGAGCACCGCCTCGTTCACGTTGCCCAGCTTGTCCCACATGGTCCGACCCGCAGGACCGCGGATCTCTTCCATCAGGGCGTCCACCTTTTCAGGCGGCATGAACGAGTTCAGCAGGCGCTGGGTCTGCTCGTAGGAGCCCATGATCGCGCCCGTCGAGCTCATGCCCGAGACGAACTCGACCAGCAGCTCTTCCACCACGCTGGCGGACACTGTGCCCAGGCCGGCCATGGCCTGAGAAACTTCCTTGATCTCCTCGTCATCCAGGGCTTCCCAGATGCGGGTGTGATCTTCGCCAAGCGAAAGCAAAACGATCGCGGCCTTTTCAGGCCCGGCCAGTTTGCTGACATCACTGATGGAGGCTTTCATGGCCATCAGGTCGACTCGTGCAGCCAGGTACGCAGGATCGCGACCGATTCATCAGGATGCTTGTCGACGAATTCCGAGACCCGCTTGATCGAGGAGGCCTTCACCTGACCCTCGATCTTGGCGATGTCGATGCGCTGATCAATCTCGGCGCCGGGTCCGGCGATGGCCATCGGCTCACCGGACTGGTCGATCACAACTTCCTGGGTCGAACCGTCCGAGAGGGTGACCATGCGGGTCACCTGTGGCGCGCCCAGCGTGATCTGCTGCGGTGAGGGCGTCATCATGTTCTTCACGAACGGACGGACCGCGAACAGCAGGATCAGGATGGCCACGATGCCCAGCACGGCCAGCTCAGCGATGCGCATGATATCGTTCTTGCCAAAGGCCGACAGCAGTCCGTCCTTGCCCAGGGCCTGATCCTCAGGCTGCGGGAAGCGGATATTGGTCACCTTGACCTGATCGCCCCGGGCGGCGTCGAAGCCGACAGCGGTCTTGACCAGATCTTCCAGCTGGGCGCGCTCTTCCTCGGTGCGGGGCGTATAGGCGCCGGGCTTGCCGTCCTTGCCGGCCGGGGCGGTGACGCCATCGATCGCAACGGCCACGGCCAGCTTCTTGATCGTGCCTGGCTCCTTGATCTCCGTCGTCGTGGTGCTCGAAATTTCGTAGTTTGTGACGCTTTCGTTGGCGTTAGAGCGCGAACCCAGCGCCTGGAAGCCGCCGGGAGCGCCGCCCGGGATGTTCTGGGCGGCCGAGACGCCGTTGGTGTCGTCGTTCTTGGTTTCGCTGTTGCCCGACTCGTTGGTGCTTTCCGAACGGATCACCTGGCCTTCGGGATCGAACTTCTGCTCCTGGGTCGTGACGCGGTTCAGATCGAGCTCGGCAGTGACATTGACGCGCACCTTGCCCGGGCCCAGCACGCCTTCGATCATGTCCTTGACGGTCTTGGCGATGCGGGCCTCGGCCTCGGACTTGCGATCCTGGGCCAGCTGACCGGCCAGGCTCTCGTCGCTGGCGGCCGACAGGGTCTTGCCGTGCTGGTCGATGACATTGACCTTTTCCGGCTTCATGCCGGCGACCGAACCCCCGACCAGATTCTGCACGGCGCGCACCATCTCGGCCGACGGCTCGCGGCCGCCCGTGCTGATGGTGACGGCGGCCGAGGGTTGCTCGGCGTCTTCTTCAAAGATCTGGCGCTTGGGCAGCACCAGGTGGACCCGGACCGAATTGACGCCCTGCCACTCCTTGATGGTGCGCTCAAGCTCGCCCTGCAGGGCGCGCTGACGGTTCAGCTGCTGGACAAAATCGGTCTGGCCCAGGGCGTTGCTGCTATCGAAAATTTCGTAGCCGATCGAGCCGGAGGTCACCAGACCCTTGCCGGCGACCAGCAGGCGGGCCGAGGCGACCTTGTCGCGCGCCACCATGATGGTCGAGCCATCGCCCTTGGTCTCGTACTTCACACCGGCCTGATCCAGGGCCTGGGTGACTTCCGAAGCTTCCTTCAGGTCGAGGTTGGAATACAGGAGCTCGGTCGGCTCCTTGCCCATAAACATGACCAGGGCGACCAGAATGGCGACCACGCCGGCGCCCACGCCGATCAGAGCGGCGAGCCGGCCAACGCCGAACCTCTGTATCGCGCTCAGAAAGCTATCCACTCAGGCCAATCCCCCAGAAAGCCACCCCGACGGGGGACAATGGCGGCGGTTGCCTGCAGGCTTCCGTCGCTAGGCAGGATTTACCCAGTTCAAGGTAAACGAGGCGTTTATATTTGGCGGACCCGAGCCGGTCCTGAAGCGCCAAAACGTCGCGGCCGCGCCCTGGGAAGGGCGCGGCCGCTGAACGTTCCAGAACAGGCCTCCAACCACCAACGGCCGGAAAACCCATATCTTTCAAGCCCGCCGTTAGCGGTACTGCTGGAGCCGGGTGGTCCGCAGACCCGCCAGGCCATGCTTGTCGATCGATTGCTGCCAATTGAGGAATTCCTCATTGGTCAACTTGTATCGATCGCACGCTTCGTCGAGCGAGAGCAGACCCCCGCGAACGGCGGCGACTACCTCGGCTTTCCGCCGGATCACCCAACGCTGGGTTTCCGGAGGCGGCAAGTCGGAGAGAGTTAGAGGCGCACCGGTCGGACCGATAACGTACTTCTCACCCCGGCTGTTCGTGCGCTGCTGCTGCAACATGGCTTTACGCCTTTCCCACAACCATCACTGTTGAAGGTCACTATAGGCGCCAGCCAATAACAGCGGCTTAATTCCAATAGTAAAGAAAGGCCTAAACACCAGCTTCCCCCTGAAGTCTTTAGTGTGCCGATGTGGAACACGGCTATTAAATCGAGTTAATACCTATAACTATCGCTTAATGCTCAAGAGTTCCTCAAGCATCTGGTCAGCCGTCGTGATGATTTTTGATGAAGCGGAGTAGGCTCTCTGTGTCGTGATCAGTCCGGTGAACTCAGTGGACAGATCGACAGTCGATGCTTCCAGTGTGGAAGGCGCGATGACACCAGCACCACCCTGCCCCGGGGTCTTCAGGCTGTAGGTGCCGCTCTCGTTGGTCACGCGGTAAGCATTGCCATTCACGCCCTTCAGGCCGTTGGCGTTCGAGAAGGTCGCAACGGCGACCTGGGCAATCCGGCGGGTGACGCCGTTGTCGAAGATCGCCGAAACATAGCCCTCGTCGTCGACCTCGATGTTGGTCAGGTTGCCAAAGGCGGTGCCGTTGGTGTTGACCGACTGGACCACCGACTGGCTGTTGAACTGGGTCAAGCCGCCGGCGGCGTTGGCCAGGTCGATCTGGATGCTCTGGGCGTCGATGCCCAAGCCGTCAGACCAGCGCGGCGGCGCCGTGGCGATGTTCGGGTCGGACGCGCCCAGGGTGATTGAGGTGGGGTTAGTGCCGCCGAACAGGTTGCCGACCGAAGACAGCTTGCCGTCCGTGGTGAAGGTGATGCGGCCCGAACTGATCAAGCCGTTGGCGACATTGTCCAGATCGCCGGGCTTTGTCCGCAATTCGGCGTACCATTCATTGGGTACATCGCTCTTGAGCAGCGAGAGGGTGACCGTGCGCTGACCGCCCTTGGAATCGGAGACGGGGATCTGAACCTCGAAGTCAGGCTTCACGCCCTTGGTGTTGTCCAGGGCGTAGGCCGACATCGAATTGGTCGCGGCATCATACAGGTTGCCGGTCTGCAGGTCGGTGGACGTGCTCAGGCCCAGCGAGGCGATCGGCACGGTGGGCGTGCCCGCGCCGGTGCCGCTGACGTCGATCGGAACGGTGGCCATGATGCCGGTGCCCGACACGAATGCGCCGCCGGCGCCGGCGGCGTAGAGCGCCGTGCCGGTGCCGATGACCGACCCGGCCTTCTTGATCTCGACATTGTACTCGTCGGCCGTGGCGGTCGGCGAATAGGAGACTGTGTAGTTGCTGGTCGCCGTGGAGCTGTCGGCCACGTTGGTTTTGGTGACGCCGAACTTGGACTGGGCCGCCAGGGGCTGCTCCGACCGCAGATTGGCGTTGACCGCCGCGCGGGTGGTCTTTTCGGCCGTGCCGCCGACCGAGCCGACATTGATGGAGTCCAGCTGGGTCAGGTCCGACGGGTCGGGCGTGATGTCGCCGGTCACCGGATCGGCCAGCCAGCCCTGAAGGTACAGGCCAGCGTCGTTCTTCAGATAACCCAGATTATCCAGCTGGAACGAACCGGCGCGGGTGAACGAGCGGGTGTCTGTGGCGGTCAGGCCTTCCGGCTTCTCGGTGGCGACGAAAAAGCCCGAGCCGGAGATCGACAGATCAAGGTTCGAGGTCGACGACTGGGTCAGGCCCTGTTGCGTGATGAACTGGTGGGTCAGGGCCTTCACGCCGCCGGCGCTGTAGGTCGAGTTCTTGCTCTGCGAGGTAACCAGGGTGGAGAAATTGGCGGTTGAGCGCTTGTAGCCAACGGTATTGACGTTGGCGATGTTGTCCGAGATCGCGGCCAATGCGGACGAGTTGGCGATGAGGCCCGAGACGCCCGAAAGCATGGCGCTGTTGATGCTCATGACGAAATTCCTGCGTTGAATGTCAAATGACTGGGGAGTTCAGCGCGGTTTGCGTTTGGGCTCGGCGGAAACCGTTTCCGGGGAGAGCCGCGTCGGCGTCATTCTGACGCCCGGTTCATCGGGTGGTGACGGTTAGGCCGCAGCCGCCGTCTGTGTGGTGGTGTTGGTGGTGGCGGTCGTTGTGGGCGCCGGCGGGTTCTGAACGCCGATCACGGAGTCGACCGGATATTTCGTGCCGCCGATGGTCACCATGTTCTGGCCGCTATCATTGGTGATGGCCGTCACGATGCCCTCGATACGACCTTTCGACGTCGCGGGGATCGTGCTGCCTTCGCCGTCCTTGGCGGTGATCTTCAGGGTGTAGGCGCCGCCTGCGGGCTGGGCGGTGCCGTCATCGCTCTTGCCGTCCCATTCAAGAGTGTGATCCCCCTTGGACATATCCTCGGGCAGTATGGTCCTGATGGTCTTGCCATACTTGTCGATGACCTCGACCTTGACACTGCTGGCCGCGCGGCTCTGTTCGTAAGACCAGGTGGCCTCGCCGTCCTTGAGCACGGCCTTGTCGGTTTCGACGGTGGCCAGCTTGTCCATCATGGCGACGGCCTGGGTCATGCCGCCGTCGTTCATGCCCACCAGGGCCGCCAGCAGGTCATTGGTGACCAGTTGCTGCTCGACGCCCGTCATCTGGACGATCTGACCCGTGAAGGCGTTGGAATCCATTGGCGACAACGGATCCTGGTTCTTCATCTGGGTGGTCAGCAGCTTGAGGAAGGTCTCCTTGCTGCTAGCCAGGGTGTTGCGGGAGTTGTTGATCTTGTCGAGCGTTGCATTGGAGCCCGAAACTGCGGCGGTGGCCATGGCGCGGTCTCTCTCTAAATTCTGATGTCCAGACCGCTGTCAGGGGCCATTCGAAGCCCGGGCAGCAGATCTGAAGCGGAAAGGATGGGAGCGTCGTCGTTCTGGGCGGACTGGAAGGCCTTGCCCGACCAGGCCCGGCGGCCGTCTTCGCCACCGTTGAAATTGAAGAAGGCGTTCTGGCCGTTCTGGCCGCCCTGGCTGAACACATCGAAGCGCAAGGCGTTGTCGGCGATCGTGAAGCCGGCCTGCGACAGGGCCTGACGCAGCTCGGCCGACTTGCTTCGCAGTTCGGCGGCCGCCTGGGCGGTGTCGAAGGCCATCGAAGCGGTCAGCGCGCCGTGACGCCCGATCTCGATGCGAACATCAACCTTGCCCAGACCTTCAGGCGTCAGGGCCACGTCAAAGCGAGTGGTCTGGGCGTCGAGCTTCTTGAGGATCTCGGCCGAAAGCTGAGCCACCGTCTCCGGCGAACCGCGCGTCTCGGCCCGCAGGGCCGGAGCGACCTCAGGGCCGGCGGCGACGGTCGCGGCCGTGGTCTGCGAGATCGTGGGGGCATCCGGGGTCGCCGCGGCGTCGACGGCGCCGGCGCTCAGCGCCTCCGCGCTGGCCTGACCCTGACCCTGACCGCCTTGTTGGGCGTCACCACCCTGATCGGCGCCCGCCTGGTCGGCGAGCGAAGCGGTCTCGACACCCGCGATCGTGACGGGTTCCGCATCGGTTGACGAAGCAGGTTCGGCGTCAATCGGTGCGATCGTGGCCGTCGCGACCTTCGTGACGGTCTCGGCTGCGGCCTGGGCGACGACCTTGACGGTCTCGTCGGCCGGCGGGGCGGTTTCGACGACAGGCGTGGCGACAACCGGCGAGGCTTCGACCTCGGCGGCGATAACAACGGGCTCGGCGGTGATCATCACGTCGACCGCGGGCGCGGCGACGGCCGGAGTGGTCTGAGGCGCCGGCTTGGCGGCGACGGTCGGTGTCTGAGTGGCCTGCGCAGCCAGAGCGGCGATGTCGACGCCGGCGTCTTCCGCCGCGATCGGCGCTTCCAGCAGGGCGCTCTCGGGAATATCGATTGTGGCCGACGCGGCAGGCGCCGAAGCGGCGCCCCTCGCATCGGCGACAGGCTGCGTAACGACGCCCTGGCCCGTGGTCGCCGCTTCGGCGAGTGTGGGTGCGACCAGCGACGCTGCGTCAAGGGCGGCTTCGCTCGGGGCTGGAACGGCTGCTGAGAGCGCTTGAGAAGCGACCAGATCGGAAGTGATCGGCGCCGGCGCGGAAACGAGGGACGCTGTAGCGTCAACATCCGGAAGGGTGGAGGCGGCAAAGGTCTCTTCCGTCTGCGGCATCATCGCCGCGACGAGGGTGGCAGCGGCCAGCGCGGCCGCTTCGGCCTGGGCGGCGGCCTCTGCGACATCTTCCGCTGCCGCGTCCTCAGCGGCGTCCTCAGCGGCGTCGCAAGCCTGAGCCTGGGCTGCTGCTGCTGCGGCGGCGGCCTCTTCTGCCTTGGCGGACGCCGTGTCAGCCCTTGCGGTCTTGTCGGCGAGGTCGGCCTTGTCAGCGGTCTTGCTCGCCCCTTGAGTCGGAGCGTGCCTGGGCGGGGCCGGCTCGTCACTTGTCGTCACAACAGCGAGAAGCGCATCAAAGCCTTGATCCACGCCCTGACCGCCAGCGCCCGATGAGGGGCTGAAGGAAGGTGTGGCGGCGGTGGCGGCGATCACGGTCATTCGTGGGCTCGGTCCGTTGCGTGCAGCGGTTCATGACGAACGCGCCTTTGTCTGGACCTCCCTGAGCAACCGTCGGGCCAACCCGCCATCTCAGATTATCATCTTGTTTTTATTGACTTTAATTCCTTGTTTATAACTTGAAATCGTCGGTCGGCGGCGCTTTTTGCCGAGTCGAATGGGGTTGTCAGGGGCGTGGCTTGCCGCGTCGCCCGGTCGCGCCCCCACTTGGCGCCCTCCTTGCGCATCACAACTTGCCGAATATCCGGCGCTTGGAACGAAATGCCATGAATTTCAGTGGCTTGGCACATATCGAGGGCATTGATCCCTCCCCCGCCCGGCACTTTTCGCCGGGCAAGGGCGCGTCGCGTGGTTCGCGGATTGCCGGGCTGTCGGGAGCGTTCGCATGACTCTGAATTCCATCATGAACACGGCGAGTTCGGGGATGATGGCGGCCCAAACGGGTCTGCGCGTCGTCTCGGACAATATCGCCAACGTCAACACCTCGGGCTACGTCCGCAAAACGATCAGCCAGTCGAACCTGATCTCGAACGGCGTGGGCGTCGGCGTCAGCATAGACGCCATCAAGCGCGCGACCGACCGCTTCCTGCAGTCGGCCAGCCTGAACGCGGTATCCGACGCCGGCCGGGCCTCGGCCCTGTCCGAAAACCTGAACACCGCCCAGAACCTGTTTGGCGACCCCAGCGGCGACAACAGTTATTTCGGCAAGCTGGACGACATCTTCTCGGCCTTCTCCAAGGCCTCGGATGACCCATCCTCGAGCCTGCTGCGCACCCAGGCCCTGACGCGGGTCGACGATTTCCTGAGCGAGTCGAGCCGGATCACCGCAACCCTCTCCAGCCTGGGCAAGGACGCCGACAACCGGATCGTCTCCGATATCGAGCGCGTCAACGACCTCCTCCAGCAGATCAACACCCTCAATACCGACATTACCCGGGCAAAAGTGGCCGGCGCCGATGGCACAGGCTCGGAAAACGTCCAGAGCGGCCTAATCGACGAGCTTTCGAGCCTGATGAACATCCAGGTCAGCCAGCGGGCCAACGGCGGCGTTGTCGTGCGCTCGACCGAGGGCCTCAGCCTGGCCGGCGACGGCGCGGCGGTGATCTCCTATCAGAAGTCCAGCACCGCGACCGGCTTCCTGCAGTGCATTCAGGCCAATGGCGGCGACACTCAGGTGGCGCTCAACATCTCCAGCGGCGAGCTGAAGGGCCTGCTGGACCTTCGCAACACCGAGCTGCCCAACCTGTCCGACCAGCTGGGCGAGTTCGTCACCCGCGCCTCGGAAGAGCTTAACCGCGCCTCCAACGCCGCTTCATCCGTGCCGGCCCCGTCCTCGTTGACCGGCCGCAACACCGGCCTGGACGAAGCCACCGCGCTCGACCACTTCACCGGCAAGACCACGATCGCCATCACCGACTCCAGCGGCGTCATCCAGCGAAAGGTCGAGATCGATTTCGACCTGGGCACGATGACGGTAAATGGCGCGGCAGGCCCCAGCTTCACCAACACCGACTTTATCGCCCAATTGAACATCGCCCTGGCCGGCCAGGGCACGGCCTCGTTCGGCAACGGCGCCCTGAGCCTCAGCGCCAGCGCCGGCAACGGGGTGGTGGTCGCCGACGACCCGACCACGCCGTCCAACAAGATCGGCAAGGGCTTCAGCCAGTTCTTCGGCCTTAACGACATCGTCCAGACCAAGAGCTTCTCGCCCTACGAGACAGGCCTGATCGCCAGCGATCCGCACGGCTTCACGACTGGCGACGTGATCACCCTGCGCCTGACAGACACCGACGGCGGCCGTATCCGGGACGTCAACGTCTCGGTGCCCGCCGGCGCCACGATGCAGGACCTGATGGACTCGCTGAACGCCCGCAACGGCGGCGTGGGGCTCTATGGAACCTTCGCCCTGGACTCCAAGGGCGCGATGAACTTCACGTCCTATTCCGGCTCGACGGTCAGCCTCTCGGTGGCCTCGGACGACACCGAGCGCGGCATGGGCGGACCGTCGATCACCCAGCTGTTCGGCGTAGGGCCCGCCGAACGCAGTACCCGCGGTGAGCGTTTCGTCGTCAATCCGGCCATGGATCAGGACCCCACCCGCCTGCCCTTCGCCAAGCTGAACCTCTCGGCGGGCGCCGGGGTGATCGCCCTGGCCGTCGGCGACGGACGCGGCGCCCTGGCCCTGGCCAAGTCCGGCGACACCATGGCGGACTTCGCCGCCGTCGGCGGCGCCTCGGCTACCAAGACCAGCCTGCTGCGCTACGCCGCCGATTTCAGCGGCTCGATCGCCCGCAAGGCCGCCGCCGCCGAAAGCCGCAAGGACGCCGCAGAAGCGGTGGCTATCGAGGTCGACACCCAGCGCCAGGGGCAGGAGGGGGTCAATCTCGACGAGGAACTGATCAATCTCACCACCTATCAGCAGGCGTTCAACGCCTCCGCCCGCCTGATCCAGGCGACCAAGGACATGTATGATGTCCTCGTGAACATCCTCTAAGGCTGACCGATGACCCGCGTCTCAACCGGCTCCAACTACAGCATCATGACCAGCAACCTGATGCGCGCCCAGCAGCGTCAGAACATACTGGGCGAACAGGTCGCCAGCCAGAAGGTCGCCAACGACCTGAAGGGCTATTCCAAGAACGCCGAGGTGCTGACCGCCATGCGCAGCGCCCAGGCGAAGATCGAGGGCCTGATCGACCAGACCAAGCTGGTCGCCAACCGGCTGGATATGCAGGACACCGGCATCGGGCAGGTCGCCGGTGGCATTCAGAGCGGGCGGGCGGCGATCGAGAATGCCATGGCGGCCGGCGGCGCGACCCTGATGCAACAGCTGGAAGCGGCCTTCAGCAACGTCACCCAGGGCGTCAACACCAAATCCAATGGCCGCTACGTGTTCGCCGGCGCCTTGACCGACACCGCCCCGACCACCGCCAACTCCATGGCCGACCTGACCGTCGCGCCGACGACGGCCGACCTCTTCAAGAACGACACCTATATCGCCACCAACCGCATCGACCAGCAGACCACGGTGCAAACCGGCGTCCTGGGTGACGCCCTGGCCACCAAGGCCTTCGACGCCTTCAAGCAGGTGCAGGCCTATGTCGAGGCCAATGGTCCGTTTGGCAGCCCCCTGACCAGCACCCAACACACCTTCCTTGAAGGCATGGTCGGCACCTTCAAGGCCGCCCATACCGATGCTCTCAACACGCAAGGCAAGAATGGCCTGGTCCAGAAGCGTTTTGAGAACGCCGGCGTTGAGCTCAAGGACCAGGCCGACACCTTGACCGGCATGGTCGGCGGCATCGTCGATGTCGACATGGCCGAGGCCGTGACCCGGCTTGAAGCCGCCCAACTGGCGGTCCAGGCTGCGGCCCAGGTGTTCGCCAGCCTACAGAGCTCGTCGCTGCTGAACGTTCTGAAGTAGGGCAAACCTCGCAAAGCCGGCCCTGAAGCGCTATATGGCCGCGATGGACGCCGACATTCTCGATCATGCCCTTCCCGGGGCCCTGGCCGACCGCGCAGTCGAGATGGCTCGTGAGGCGGTGGGGCTTGCTGCGGGCGCTCGCGTCGTTGTGGCGATGTCGGGCGGCGTGGATTCCACGGTCACTGCGGCCCTGCTGGCCCGGGCGGGCTATGACGTGGTCGGCGTCACCCTGCAGCTCTACGACCATGGCGCTGCCATCGCCAAGAAGGGCGCCTGCTGCGCGGGCCAGGACATCATGGACGCCCGGATGGCCGCCGAACGGATCGGCATCCCGCACTACGTCCTCGACTACGAAAGCCGCTTCAAGGAACAGGTGATCGAGGAGTTCGCCGACGCCTATCTGCGCGGCGAGACACCGATCCCCTGCGTGCGTTGCAACCAGACGGTCAAGTTCCGCGACCTGCTGGACGTGGCCCGCGACCTGGGCGCCGAGGCCATGGCCACCGGCCACTACGTCCAGCGCGGCATGTCCGGAAACCGGGCGCAGCTGCGCCGGGCCGGCGATCCGTCCAAGGACCAGAGCTATTTCCTGTTCGCCACCACGCGCGACCAGCTGGATTTCCTGCGCTTCCCGCTGGGCGACATGCCCAAGAGCGAGGTGCGCCGCGTCGCCGCCGAGCTGGGCCTGGCCATCGCCGACAAGCCCGACAGCCAGGACATCTGCTTCGTGCCCGAGGGCAAGTACACCACGGTGATCGACCGCATCCGCCCGCACGGCGCGATCCCGGGCGACATCGTGCACATGGACGGCCGCGTGCTGGGCCAGCACGAAGGCGTCACCCGCTATACTATCGGCCAGCGCCGGGGCCTGAACATCGCCGTCGGCGATCCCCTGTTCGTGGTCCGCATCAACGCCGACCTGCGCCAGGTGATCGTCGGCCCGCGCGAGGCGCTGCTGACCGCCTCGCTGGTGCTCAAGGAAGGCAACTGGCTGGGCGGCCAGGACAGCCTGGAAGCCGCCGCCGAAGCCGGCCAGCCCGTGCTGGCCCGCGTCCGCTCGACCCGCGAACCCGTACCCGGCCACCTGGCCATGGTGGACGGCGATCTGCGCGTGGTGTTCGACACTCACGAAGAGGGCGTCGCCCCGGGCCAGGCCTGTGTGCTCTATGACCCCGCCGATCCCGACCGGGTGCTGGGCGGCGGCTTTATCGCGAGCACGGTCCGAGCCGAGCTGGCGTCTTAAAGCGGCAGCTGCACGGTACTCTTGACCTCTTCCAGCACGGCATAGGTCCGCGTCTCGCGCACGCCGGGCATCTTGACCAGGATGTCGCCCAGAAAGCCGCGATAGGCCTCCATGTCGCGCACCCGGGCCTTGATCAGATAGTCGAAGCCGCCGGCCACCATGTGGCACTCCAGGATCTCGGGCGCGCGGCGGACGGCGGCGGCGAAGTCCTCGAAAACCTCGCCGGTCGTGCGCTCCAGCATCACCTCGACGAAGATCAGCAGGGCGCGATCGACCTTGGCCGGGTCCAGCAGCGCCGCATAGCCGGTGATGAAGCCGCGCTCGCGCAGGCGACGCACGCGGTCGAAGGTGGCGGCCGGCGACAGGTTGCACTGCTTGGCCAGCTCGGCATTGGTGATGCGGCCATCGGCCTGCAGAACCCTCAGCAGGCGGCGATCGGTGTCATCAAGAGCGGAACTGGCCATTCGCGCCTTTCCTCGAAGATTGTTCGTAAAATCGTCACATAAAGCAAAGCACATTCAGAAAACATGCGGCTATACCACACAGCGTCCTAGCCGGTTCCGCCCCGCCGTTTCTCCAGACGGCGCCCGGAATCCCCGAAGACCCTGTCCCCGCCTGGTTGGGGACACCAGCGGCGCCTTTCCCCCAGGGCGCCGCCGAGAGCGGAAGGGACGCGCGTCTCCCCCCTAGTCGCGTCCCTTCCCACCTCTCTCTTTCAAGGTCATTCTGCCGCCAGGTCCTGCGTCGCTACGCCGCCCGGCAGAGCCGTCTGGAGAAAAAGCGCCAAATGGGACCATTGCGCTGAAGTTTCTACGGTCTGATTTCGCGACAAACGAAGCACATTCGCATCAGGCCTCCATATACCGTTGATCATCATTCCACCCCAAGGGTAAGCGCATGACCGACTGGGACAGCCTCGACAACGGCAAGTATCGCGACGAAGCCGCCGTGATCAGCGATCTTCTGGCCGCCGGGGCGATGACCTCCGAAGACCGCGCCGCCGTCCGCGCCGAGGCCGAGGCCCTGGTGCGCGGCGCCCGCCGCAGCGTTCGCAAACAGGGCGTGGTCGAGAGTTTCCTGCAGGAGTTCAGCCTGGGCACCCGCGAGGGTCTGGCCCTGATGTGCCTGGCCGAGGCCCTGCTGCGCACCCCCGACGACGACACCCGCGACAAGCTGATCGCCGAAAAGATCGGCTCGGCCGACTGGGCCAGCCACCTGGGGGGCAGCGACAGCCTGTTCGTCAACGCCTCGACCTGGGGCCTGATGCTGACCGGCAAGATCGTCGAGCCCGACGACCAGGCCCAGAAGGACCTGCCCGGCTTCATCAAGAAGATCGCCGGCCGCCTGGGCGAGCCCGTCATCCGCGCCGCCGTCGGCCAGGCCATCCGCATCATGGGCGAGCAGTTCGTGCTGGGCCGCACCATCGAGGCCGCCATCAAGCGCGCTGCGCAGGACAACGACATCTGCAGCTTCGACATGCTGGGCGAAGGCGCCCGCACCGCCGCCGATGCCGAGCGTTATGAAAAGTCCTATGCCGACGCCATCCTGACGGTCGGCAAGCTGTCGAACGGCGCAAATTCTGTGGGGGGCCCAGAGGCCGGCCATGGCGTGTCGGTCAAGCTGTCGGCCCTGACCCCGCGCTATGAAGCAACGCAGGAAGCCCGCGTCTGGGACGAACTCTATCCCCGCGTCCTGCGCCTGGCCCTGATCGCCGCCAGATACGACATCAACTTCACCATCGACGCCGAGGAAGCCGACCGTCTGGCGCTTTCCCTGAAGCTGCTAGACCGCCTGTGCCGCGAGCCGGAACTGGGCCAGTGGACCGGCCTTGGTCTGGCCGTCCAGGCCTACCAGAAGCGCTGCCCCGAGGTGATCGCCCGTCTGTCCGCCCTGTCGCAGGAGACCGGCCGTCGCCTGATGGTGCGCCTGGTCAAGGGCGCCTACTGGGACAGCGAGATCAAGCGCGCCCAGGTCGCCGGCCGTCCGGACTATCCGGTCTATTCGACCAAGCCGGCCACGGATCTCTCCTACCTGGTCTGCGCCAAGGCCCTGATCGCCGCCGCCCCGCACCTCTACGCCCAGTTCGCCACCCACAACGCCCATACCCTCGCGGCCGTGGTGCGGATGTCCAAGAACGCCGGCGTCAAGATCGAACACCAGCGCCTGCACGGCATGGGCGAGGCGCTCTACAAGGCCGCAGACGACCTCTATGACGGCATCACCCTGCGGGCCTACGCCCCGGTGGGCGGCCACGAGGACCTCCTGCCCTATCTGGTTCGCCGCCTGCTGGAAAATGGCGCCAATACCAGCTTCGTCCACGCCCTGCTCGACGAGCGGGTGCCAGTGGAAAAGGTGGTCGTCGACCCGATCGACGCCGTCGAGGCCCACCCAGACCGCCACGCCAAGATCCCGACCCCGATCGAAGTCTATGGCGATCGCCGCCGCAACAGCGCCGGCGTCGATCTTTCCATCAGGGCCGACCGCGAGCGTCTGACCGCCGCCGTGACGGCGCTGGACGCCCTGACCCTGTCAGCGGGCCCGCTGATCGGCGGCCGGATGACGGCCGGCGCCGCGCCGCAGCCGGTGGTCAGCCCTTCCGATGACGGCCGGGTCGTGGGGGTGGTCTCCGAGGCCCAGCTGCCGCAGATCGACCAGGCCTTCAGTCTGGCGCGCGCCGCCCAGCCGGCGTGGGATCGTTCGGGCGGAGCCGCCCGCGCCAAGGTCCTGCGGGCCATGGGCGACGCCCTGGAAGCCAATATCGACCGCCTGATCGCCATCCTGTCGCGCGAAGCCGGCAAGACGCTGTCGGACGGCATCGCCGAGGTGCGCGAGGCCGTCGACTTCTGCCGCTACTATGCGGTGCTGGCCGAGGATCAATTCGGCGAGGGCGAACTGCTGAAAGGCCCGGTCGGCGAGACCAATGTCCTGCGCCTGGCCGGTCGCGGCGTCTTTGTCTGCATCAGCCCGTGGAACTTCCCGCTGGCCATCTTCACCGGCCAGATCGCCGCGGCGCTCGCCGCCGGCAACTCCGTGCTGGCCAAGCCCGCCGAGCAGACCCCTCTGATCGCCATGGAGGCCGTGAAGCTCTATCACGCCGCAGGCCTGGACCCCCGCCTGCTGGCCCTGCTGCCCGGACGCGGCGAGACTGTCGGCGCCGCGCTGACCGCCCACGATGAGCTGGACGGCGTAGCCTTCACCGGCGGCACCGATACCGCCTGGCGCATCAACCAGACGCTCGCCCAAAGGCAGGGGCCGATCGTCCCGTTCATCGCCGAGACCGGCGGCCTGAACGGCATGTTCGTCGACACCACCGCCCAGCGCGAACAGGTGATTGACGACGTCATCGTCTCGGCCTTCGGCAGCGCCGGCCAGCGTTGCTCGGCCCTTCGTCTGCTGTTCCTGCCCCACGACACCGCCGACCACATCATCGACGGCCTGAAGGGCGCGATGGACGCCCTGGTGCTGGGCGATCCGGCCCTGGCCGTCACCGATGTCGGCCCGGTGATCGACGCCGAAGCCCAGGACGCGCTGGAAAGGCACAGGGTCCGCCTCAAGCGCGAGGCCAAGATCCTGCACGTCCTGCCGGCCCCCGCCACCGGCGCCTTCTTCGCGCCTGTTCTGGCCGAGATCCCCGCCGCCGACTTCCTGGAGCGCGAGGTGTTCGGCCCCATCCTGCACGTGGTGCGCTACGCCCCCGAAGACCTGGAACAGGTCGCCGGCGCGCTGGCGGCCCGCCGCTATGGCCTGACCCTGGGCATCCACTCGCGGATCGAGAGCTTCGCGGCCGACGTCCAGCGCCTGGTCCCGGCCGGCAACACCTATGTGAACCGCTCGATGACCGGCGCCGTCGTTGGCGTCCAGCCGTTCGGCGGCGAAGGCCTGTCAGGCACCGGCCCCAAGGCCGGCGGCCCGCACGCCCTGCTGCGTTACGCGGTCGAGCGAGCGATCAGCGTCAACATCACGGCGCAGGGCGGTGATCCCGCCTTGCTGAATCTGTAGTCGTGCGACGACCGCCACCAGGCGGTTGTTAGCGGTATCGAGACACGGCATGGTCTCCGGCACGCGCCCTCAGAGCGCGTTCCGGAGGCCGCTCTATGACCCTTTCCCGCCGCGCCCTGCTGGCCGCCCTCACCGCCGCGCCCGTCTTAAGCGCCGCCACCGCCAAGCCGAAAGGCTTCGTCGACGTCGCCGACGGCAAACTGGTTCTGGACGGCAAGCCCTATCGCTTCGTCGGGAGCAATCTCTGGTACGGCGCGTGGCTGGGCTCCCCCGCCGCCTATGGGGATCGCGCGCGCCTCGGACGTGAGCTGGACAAGCTCAAGAGCCTGGGCGTGACCAACTTACGGGTGCTGGGCTCGGGAGAGCGCTCGCCGGCCAAGGTGGCGATGGACCCCACCTTCCGCGGCCCCGGCGAGGACTACAGCGCCGACCTGCTGACCGGCCTCGATGTCCTGCTGGCGCAGATGGCCAAGCGCGACATGAAGGCGGTGATCTATCTCAACAACTTCTGGGACTGGTCAGGCGGCATGCCGGCCTATCTGAACTGGACCGGGAATGGGACCTGGTTCCAGCAGGGCGACCCGGCCCATCCCTGGCCGGAATATCCCGACTATTCGGCCCGCTTCTATGGCGACGCCAAGGCCAATGCCCTGTTCCGACACTACATCAAGGCCGTGGTCGGCCGCACCAGCACCGTCACCGGCAAGCCCTATCGCGACGACCCGACGATCATGGCCTGGCAACTGGCCAACGAGCCTCGGCCCGGCGGCACGGAAGCGTTAGGGGTCAAGACCCTGCCGACCTATTACCGCTGGATCGACGAGACGGCGGCCTACATCAAGACCATCGATCCCAAGCACCTGGTCTCGACCGGCAGCGAAGGCGCCATGGGCTGTTTGGAGCGCGAGTCCTGCGTGGTCGCGGCGCACAAGCCGGCCGCCATCGACTACATGACCCTGCACGTCTGGCCCAACAACTGGAGCTGGATAGACTTCAAGAACCAGCCCGGGACCTACGAGGCCGGCGAGGCCAGGTGCCGCGAGTACGTCACCCGCCACATCGCCCTGGCCAAGGGCCTGAACAAGCCGCTGGTCATCGAGGAGTTTGGCCTGATCCGCGACGACCGCGTCTTCAAGCCCGGCGCGCCGGCGACGTACAAGGATCGCTTCTACCAGACGATCTTCGACCTGACCCTGGCCGACATGAAGGCCGGCGGCCCGGTGGCCGGAACCAACTTCTGGGCCTGGAACGGCGAGGGCCGCGCCCAGCAGCCCGACGCCTGGTTCAAGCGCGGCGACACCCACTTCGTCGGCGATCCGCCGCAGGAGGAACAAGGCCTGTTCGGAGTGTTCGACGCCGACATTTCGACCCTGGCGGTGATCAAGGCTCACGCCAGCGCGATCGCTCGCCTGTAAATCCTGTCCACCGGTGTCATGGGCTGTGATACCTCTGCCTTCAAGCTCGCCAGAAGCCGCCGGAGGATACCCATGGACACCCGCCACACCCTCGACCGGCGCGACCTGCTGATCGCCGCCGGCGCGGCGGCTCTGGCCCCGTCGGCTGGCTTCGCGGCCGGCGCGGCGCGCTCACCGGTCGTGGCGACTGCGGCGGGCAAGGTGCGCGGGGCAAGCGGCGACGGGGTCCATGTCTTCAAGGGCCTGCGCTACGGGGCGGACACCGGCGGTGCGCGGCGGTTCATGCCGCCGGTCAAGCCGCTGCCCTGGACCGGCGTCCAGGACGCCCTGACCTATGGCGCGGCCTCGATGCAGACCGGCAAGGGCGAGGACGGCGAGGCGCTGTCGGAAGACTGCCTGTTCCTGAATATCTGGACGCCCGCCAAGGCTGAAAAACGCGGCCTCGCCGACGGCGGCAAGCGGCCGGTGATGGTCTATATCCATGGCGGCGCCTATAACGGCGGCTCGGGCGGCAGCCCGCTGTATGACGGGACCAGACTGGCCAAGCGCGGCGACGTGGTGGTGGTCACCGTCAATCACCGGCTCAACGCCTTTGGCTATCTGTATCTGCCGCGCATCTTCAATGACCCCAGCGTCGCCGACAGCGGCAATGTCGGTCAGATGGACCTCGTGCTGGCCCTGCAATGGGTGCGCGACAACATCGCGGCGTTCGGCGGCGATCCGGGCAATGTCACGGTGTTTGGACAATCCGGCGGCGGGGCCAAGATCGCCACCCTGATGGCCATGCCGGCGGCCAGGGGCCTGTTCCACCGCGCCGCCACCATGAGCGGCCAGCAGGTCACGGTGGGCGGTCCGTTCAACGCCACAAAGCGGGCGCAGCTGTTCCTCGACAAGCTGGGGATCCGCGAGCTGGCCCAACTGCGCGCCCTCCCCGCCGACCAGATGCTGAACGGCCTGAAGGCGGTTGACCCCGTGGCGGGCTCGGGCGGTGTCTATATGGGTCCGGTGCTGGACGAGCGCTCCCTGACCCGCCACCCGTTCTTCCCCGACGCCGCGCCCCAGAGTCTGGACGTGCCGATGATGTGCGGCAACACCCACGACGAGACGCGCGGCTTCGTCGGCTATGACAAGACGATGCTGGACATGACCTGGGACGACGTGGTCGCCCGCCTGCCCGGCCAGTTCAACGCCCGCATCGACATCGACCCGGCCACGGTGGTGGCGGCCTATCGCAGGATCTATCCGGACTATTCACCGTCGGACGTGTTCTTCGCCGCCGGCACCGCGGGACGCTCATGGAAGGCGGCGATCATCCAGGCCGAGGAGCGGGCCCGCGCGGGCGCGCCGGCCTATGTCTATCAGGTGGACTGGCGCTCGCCGCGCGATGGCGGCGTCTGGGGCGCGCCCCACACCCTCGACATCGCCCTGGTGTTCGGCACGCTGACGGCTAAGGGCTCGCTGGCCGACGGCGGCGCGGGCTCCATCGCCATGTCCAGCCAGATGAGCGACGCCTTCATCGCCTTTGCCCGCACCGGCAATCCCAACTGCGCGGCGATACCGGCCTGGGAGCCCTACACCCTGCACAGACGCCAGACGATGGTGTTCGATACACCCTCGAAGATGACCGACGATCCGCGCGGGGCGGAACGGGAGCTGTTCAACAAGGTCCCGTTCACCCAGTTCGGAACCTAGGCTGCGACCTCTTCGTCTTCGTCCTCATCTTCCTCGTCGGGATCGATCGCCAGGGCGGCGTCGCGCAGCGACTCGGCCTGATCGGCGATCTCGGCGATGAGGTCATCATCGACGCCTAGGGCTTCGAGAGCGGCGGCCAGATGCCCGATGACCAGGTCCAGTTCGTCGTCGCCCAGACCCAGTTCGCTCAGCCAGGCCAGAGCGGGTTCAACATCGTCGCGGCCGTCGGCGCGGCCGGCGTCCATCGACACCGCCAGGAAGGCGCGCCCGCCCGCCGTGATCACCGGGCCAAACACGTCGGCCAGCCGGTCGTCGGCCTGGGCGCGCTGGAAGAAGTCGTCGAGCGCGGCCTGGGCGATCGTCTCGCCGCCGATGCGCTCATAGGGGGTCAGGTTGCTGGTCATGACGTGTCCTCGCCGGAGCCATAAGAGAAACCAAAGCGAACTGGGAACACGACGACGCTAACACGCGCCCAAGCCGGGAGCGTGATGGGCGCATGACAGTGCGGAAGTGATTTTGTGACGCCGCCCCCGCCCGTTCGGCGGGGGCGAGCGCGCCCTATTTCGCCGCGGCCATCAGGCCGGCGAAGCGCTCGAACAGATAGAGCGAATCCGTCGGACCGGGGGAGGCTTCCGGGTGATGCTGGACGCTGAACACCGGCTTGCCCGTCAGCTGGATGCCGGCATTGGTGCCGTCGAACAACGACACGTGGGTCTCGGTGACGCCCGCCGGCAGGCTGGCGCTGTCGACCGTGAAGCCGTGGTTCATCGAGACGATCTCGACCTTGTCGGTGGTCAGGTCCTTGACCGGATGGTTGGCCCCGTGGTGGCCCTGCTCCATCTTCACCGTCTTGGCGCCAAGGGCCAGGGCCAGCATCTGATGGCCCAGGCAGATGCCGAAGACCGGCTTGCCGCTGGCGACCAGCTTCTGGATCTCGGGCACCGCATACTGGCCCGTCGCGGCGGGGTCGCCGGGGCCGTTGGACAGCAGCACGCCGTCGGGATTGCGGGCCAGGATATCCTCGGCCGACGTATTGGCCGGCACCACCGTGGCGCGGGCGCCGACATGGGCCAGAGCCCGCAGGATGTTGCGCTTGACGCCGTAGTCGAGAACCACGACCTCGTACTTGGGTGCGTCCAGCTTGGCGTAGCCTTCCGGCCACGACCACAGGCCCTCGTCCCAGGTGAAGGTCTGGGAGGTCGAGGCGTCCTTGGCCAGGTCCAGGCCTTCGAGGCCCGACCATTCTCGGGCCTTGGCGACCAGGGCGGGCAGGTCGAACAGGCCGTCCGGATTGTGCGCAATGACGCCGTGCGGCATGCCGGTTTCGCGGATCTTGCGGGTCAGGGCGCGGGTGTCGACGCCGGCCAAGCCGACCATGCCGCGACGCTTCATCCATCCGTCAAAATCGCTGCTCGAGCGCCAGTTGGCTTGCACCGTTGGCACCTCGCGGAAGATCGCGCCCCGCGCGGCCGTTTCCGACGCGCCGGACATCTGCTCGACGTCCTCGACATTGGTCCCGACATTGCCGACGTGCGGGAAGGTGAAGGCGACGATCTGGGCCATGTAGGACGGGTCGGTCAGGATCTCCTGATAACCGGTCATGGCGGTGTTGAAGCACACCTCGCCGACCGCGTCGCCGATCGCGCCGCAGCCCACGCCTTGCAGGATCGTGCCGTCGGCCAGGGCCAGGACACCGGTAACGCCCTTGAGCAGAACTGGAGGGGAGAGAAGGTCTTGGGACATCTCGGAAGCGCCTCCTAAAAACGCGTGGCTATTGTCGCAAACTGGCGGGCCGGGCGTAACCCCGCGCCACCGGTAAAGCGGGCGATCTCTTTGCAAGACGGCGGTCGGGCTTTTGGCCCGACCGCCGCGCAAACGGCGGCGTGTCTAGGGGGTGCAAGGAGGGGGGTCAACCCCTCTGATCACGGGGGTCCGGGCCCGCCGCCACATTCCCGTGATATGCGAAGGAGCCCCCTCGTCGGAACAAGCCTCAACCCCTTATGGTGCAAGGCTCACCACATTGACGTCAGGGAGAACGGCCCGTGCTGGAACTGCGCCCCAATTGTGAGTGCTGCGACCGCGACCTGCCGCCTTCCAGCGAGGAGGCGCGGATCTGCACCTTCGAGTGCACCTTTTGCGCCGACTGCGCCGACACGCGATTCTTCGGGACCTGCCCCAATTGCGGCGGCGACCTGGTGGCCCGACCGATCCGGCCTGATGACAAGCTGCATCGCTTCCCAGCCTCGCTGCGCAGAGTGGTCAAGGCCCACGCAGCCTGCGCCAGCCAGCGCTCGCCCGAGCCGGGACCGTCCTGGGCGGCGCCCTGAAACCGCGAGCCAGGCCCACCCATGGACAAGTTGTCGCGGCCTGGCATCCTTTCAAGATTATGCGGCGTTAACGCCTTGGGGCTCATGAATAGAGCTTCCAAGGAGCAGACCGATGACGACCCTCAGCGCCGCCCGCCTCATCACCACGGAAGGCTCGACGACCAGCCTGCTGAGCCTGGGTGAAACAGCGCTGCGCCTGATGCTTGTCGCCGCCCTGCCGATCAGCGCCACGATCTTTTTCATCCAGTCGTTCTAGGCCTTCTAGCTCCTGACCAGGCCCGCCGCGCGCAGGTCGGCCAGGGTCGGATAGCCGTCGACAGCCATCAGAAGATCGGCCTCCGCCAGAATGCTGCGCAGGACGTGGACGACGCCCGCCACGCCTTCCAGCGCCAAGCCATAGGCATAGGGCCGACCCACGCCCACCGCCGCCGCGCCCAAGGCCAGGGCCTTGACCACGTCGCTGCCCGACCGCACCCCGGAATCGAACATCACCGGCGTCGAACCCGCGGCGTCGACCACGCCCTTGAGCATGTCGATCGCCGCCAGCCCGCCATTGGCCTGCCTGCCGCCGTGGTTTGAGCAATAGAGCCCGTCCACCCCGCCATCGATGGCTCGCCGCGCATCATCCGGATGGCAGATGCCCTTGAGGATCAGCGGCAGCTTGGTCATCGACCGCAGCCACGGCAGGTCGGCCCAAGTCAGGTTCTTGCCGAAGGTGCGGCCCCACTGGGCCACGGCGGCCTGGGGATCCTCCTCCGGCGGCTTGGCCAGCAGGGCGCGGAAGGCCGGGTCGGACATATAGTTGGCCAGGGCGTGGCCGCGCAGCTGCGGGAAATTGGCCTCGTTCAGATCACGCGGCCGCCAGCCGGTCACCCAGGTGTCCAGGGTCACGACAATGGCCTTGAAGCCCGAGGCCTCGGCCCGGCGCACCAGGCTTTCGGCCACGTCCTTGTCCCTGGGCGTATAGAGCTGGAAGAAGCCCGGCGTGTCGCCCAGAGCGGCGGCGACCTGCTCCATAGGATCGTTCATCAGGGTCGAGGCCACCATCGGCACGCCGGTCGCGGCGGACGCCTTGGCGGTGGCGATATCGCCATGGCCGTCCTGGGCGCACAGGCCGATCACCCCGATGGGGGCCATGAAGATCGGGCTGGGCAGCTTGATCCCGAACAGGTCGATGGACAGGTCGCGGGTGGTGCAGTCGACCATCATCCGCGGGATCAGGCCCCAGCGCTTGAAGGCCTCGGCGTTGTGGTCCTGGGTGAACTCGTCGCCGCAGCCGCCCTGGACATAGGACAGGGTCGAGGGCGGCAGGGCCGCGCGGGCCCGGGCCTCGAGGGTCTTGAAGTCCACCGGCAGGGTCGGCTTCACGCCGCGCATCAGGCCGCCGAAATAGATCTCGTTCTGATAGTCGCCGAACGCCATGGTCGCCTCCCCGGCTTATGATCTTTGCGACCAACCTGAACAGCGATCAGGCCGGATGCAAGGGCGGTGATCGGCGGGCCTGCCGCCGCAAGCGTCTTGACGCTCGCCGGCGATCCGGCGACGGGAAGAACATGCAAGCGCCCCCTACCGCCATCACCACCGTCGGCGTCGACGCCGATGACACCCTCTGGCACTGCGAGAGCCTGTTTCGCCTGACCCATCAGCGGTTCGTCGACCTGCTGTCCGAGCATGGCGACCAGGCGCATATCGAGGCCCAGCTGGCGGCGACCGAGAAGCGCAACCTGCGGCTCTATGGCTACGGGGCCAAGGGTTTCACCCTGTCGATGATCGAGACGGCCATGGAGCTGACCCATGGCGAGGTCTCGACCCGGGTGATCCGCGAGATCCTGGCCGCCGGCCGCGAGATGCTGACCGAGCCGGTCGAGCCCCTGCCCGGCGTCGAGCACGCCCTGGCCCGGCTGTCGGAGCGCTATCGCCTGATCCTGATCACCAAGGGCGACCTGCTGCACCAGGAACAGAAGCTGGCCTCATCGGGGCTGGGCGACCTGTTCGCGGCCGTCGAGATCGTCTCGGAAAAGGACGCGGACACCTATCGCCGGGTGTTCGACCGTCATGGCACCGGCGCCCATAAGGCGGTAATGGCCGGCAACTCGATGCGCTCGGACATCCTGCCCGCGCTGGAGGCCGGGTCCTGGGGCGCGCTGATCCCCTATCCGCTGGTCTGGGCGCATGAAGCGGCCCAGGCGCCGGCCGATCACCCGCGCTATGCCGAGCTGGACGCGATCAGTGCGCTTCCGGATTGGATCGATCAGATTTCCGCCAGCTGAGCCCCGCGATCCAGTCACGCGCCGGGCGCTCGAACAGGATCAGCGACAGATAGGCCAGCGGGAACAGGGCCACGATCCAGAACAAAACCCACAGCCGCATCAGGTCGCCGTTCAGGTTCCACATCCCAAGCCCCACCCAGGCCAGGCCCATCTTCAAGGCGATGGGGTGCAGCATATAGAGGGTGAAGCTGAGCTGGGCCCAGGGCGCCAGACGGCGGGTCACAGGTCCCACCGGTCCGGCGGCGTCAGCGGCGATCCCGGCCAGGCCGACGGCGTACATGACCAGCAGCAGCACATCGCGCGGAACCTTCAGCGGCGAGGCGATCAGGAAGGCGGCCAGCAGGCCCCACATCACAAGGTTCGGATAGGGCAGTTTGGCCAGCAGCGGGCGGATCTGGAAGCCCAGCATGCCGATCAGGAAGCCGGGCACGGCGCGCAGCACGCCAAAATCCCAGGTCCACTGGTGGAACGGTCGGTCGCCATGCGGCGTCTGCAGCAGGATCACGAGGCTCAGGATCGCCAGCCCGCCGGTCACCCAGCGGCCCCGGGCGGTGATCCAGAACAGCAGCGGCAGGGCGATATACATCCCCATCTCGGCGCTGATCGCCCAACTGACGAAGTTCCAGGTCTGGGATTTGCAAACGCCCCAGGCGTGGATGAACAGGATGTTGGGCACGATGCAGGCGGCGTCATAGCGCCGGGGATCGCGGTCCTGGATCCAGCCCGCCGCGCCGGCGGCGGCCACGGCGATGAACACCAGCATGGTGGCCCAGTGCAGCGGCCCCAGCCGCGCCACCCGCTTCTTCAGAAAGTCGCCGTACTTGCCCAGGGTGGTCAGGCGGCCGGTATAGATGGCCGCCATCACATAGCCGCTGATCACGAAGAACAGGTCGACGATCAGGCTGAAGGTCTTGATCGTGTCGTCGGCCAGTTGCCAGTGACCGTCCAGATTGATGAAGCGGTTGAAGTGGAACACCACGATCATCACCGCCCCGACGATGCGCAGGGCGTCCAGGTGCAGCATCTGGTCGGAATCGGGCTTCAGGGGCGGCAGCTTGATCATGGGCGAGACGTGCGCCGGAGCGCCGAAACGGTCAAGCTGGGGAACATACCCAATTTGATTCACCGCATGGTTTGGCTTGCGGGCAACCCACACCATGTAACGGCCATGACTCTGCAGCCCGCGCCCTTCACCGACGCCGAGATCGACGCCCTGGTCGAGACCTTCTACGCCAAGGTCCAGCAGCACCACCGCCTGGGCCCGATCTTCCAGAAGGCCGTTGGCGATGACGGCTGGCCCGAGCATCTGGCGACGCTGAAGCGGTTCTGGGCCGGGGTGCTGCGCGGCGACGGCGGCTACAAGGGCTCGCCCATGGCTGTGCACCAGCGGGTCGAGGGCCTGACCGAAGGCCTGTTCACCCCGTGGCTGGGCCTGTTTCACCTGACCTGCGCCGAGCTGTTCGACGCGCCGCGCGCGGCCCTGGTCGGCGCCAAGGCCGAACGCATCGCCCACACCCTGAAGCGCGGCCTGTCGTTCCGGCCGGGGGCGGCGGCTTGAGCGCCGAAACCCTGCGCCAGGCCCTGACCGCTCAGGGCTATGCGCGTTCACCCGCCGAAGAGACCCGCGCCCTGCTGGGGCCCGCCGCCCGGACCGACTGGGCCGGCTTCGCCGACAGCTGGAACGATCTGGGCCTGGACGGCTTCATGGCCGACGGCGGACGCTACCGGAAACGCCGCTTCGCCGCCTTCGCCGCGACGCCTGAAAGCGTGGTCCGCAAGCCGCATCAGCCGCACTATCAGAGCCGCGACTACAACGCCCTGAACGGCGGGGTGCAGCGCTGGTTCGAGCCGGTGACCGACGCCATCGCCGACCATCCGGTCACCCGCGCGGTGATCTCGCAGGGGCTTGCGATCTTCCATCCGATCACGCCGCAGCCGCCCGCGTCCTGGCATGTGGAACTGCACCAGTTTCGCATCGAGGCCCGGGCCGGCGAGGCTGGCCTGCCCACGCCCGAGGGCGCGCATCGCGACGGGGTGGACTGGGTGATCGTCATGCTGGTCGACCGCGTCAATGTGCTGAGCGGCGTCACCAACATCTATGCGCCTGGCGGCAAGTCCCTGGGCAGTTTCACCCTGACCGTCCCGGCCGACATGGTGCTGCTGGACGACCTTCGGGTGCTGCACGGCGTCACCCCGATCCGCCCTGAGGACCCCGCCTGCCCCGCCCTGCGCGACGTGCTGGTGATGACCTTCCGGCAGGAGATCTAGCTACAAGGGCGTCTGGAACCCCGTCGTCCCTGTTTTTCTGGCTTCGGCGGCGTGGCGGCCTTCCGGCGCCCAGGGGTCTGCCGCACCGGCCTGGATCGGGCTTCTCAGGCGAGATTGCTTCCCGCAGCTTGTGAATTCGGATCCAATAGCGCTCCAACCGCGTGGTACGGAGCATTCTGGCGCACCTGCTGATGGCACGTCAGGGGCGAGCTGGAAACTGCAGGAGCGCGGGCCGAAATGAAGTGGACCGGATTAGCCTTCGCCATTGTCATGAGCATTGCAATCCTGTTCCAGGTTGCGCTCATCCTGGGCGCGCCCTGGGGTCATCTGACACTCGGCGGACAGTGGTCGGGCGCTCTTCCGCTGAAGATCCGGTTCATCCCCGTCGTCTCGATCATCCTGCTGCTGGCCATGGTCCGGATCGGCCTGGGCGCCAGCGGCCTGCGGACCCAATGGGGTCCCCGATGGCTCATCTGGCCGGTCTGCGCCTATATGGCGGTCGGGATCGCCGTCCATATCGTCACCCCCTCGGCGGCCGAGCGGATGTTGTGGCTGCCGATCCTGATCCTCCTGTTCGGCCTGGCCCTGCGGATCGCGATCAGCCCGCCTCCGATCCCCCGCGCGCCCTGAGTTCCGCCGCCAGCAGATCGAAGACGATCCGGAACCGGCGGCTCTTGTTGAGCTCGCGGTGCGCCACCAGCCAGATGGGGAACATCAGCGGTTCCAGGTCTGGCAGGGCCCGGGCCACCCTGGGCTCGGCGTCGCCGATCGAGCCGTCGAGGATGCCGATCCCTACGCCCTGCTTCACCAGTTCCCACATGACCAGATAGCTCTCGGTCAGGACCGGGAAGTTGCGCTCGGTCAGGGGCAGGCCCATGGCGACCAGGCCCTTCAGGAACATTCCCGAGCCGTCGATGCTGATGAAGTCGGCGTCGCGTAGGTCATAGGGCAGGCGCGGCGTGCCCAGGCGCTCGAGATAGGCCGGGGAGGCGTAGAGCCGGGCAGGCACGTCGCGGATCTTGGTGGCCACCAGGTCCGGCTCGACCGGGCGGAAATTACGGATGGCAATATCGGCCTCTCGCCGCCGCAGGTCGCTGGCGCGGCTGGAGACCACGATCTCGACCTCGATCCCCGGATGGCTCTGTCGCAGCTTGGCTAGAAAGCCCGGCAGGATGAAGGCCGCATGGACCTCGCTGGCCGCCAGGACGACCTTGCCCTGCACCGACTGGGACTGCCCCGCCGCCGCCAGCGATACCCGGCCGGCCGCCTCGCCCATGTCCCGGACATGATCCAGCAACTCAAGGCCGCTCGGCGTCAGGGTCAGGCCGCGTCCGACCCGCTCGAACAGGACAACGCCGAGTTCCTCCTGCAGGGCCTCGACCTGTCGCCCCAGGGTCGGCTGGGCCATGCCCAGGGCCCGCGCCGCCGCAGACAGCGAGCCCTCCTCGGCGGTGATTAGAAAGGCCCGCGCCCGGTTCCAGTCGAATTTTACAGCCCGCCAATCCATGCGAAAATGCATAGCAATTCCGTCAGAAACCACAATACCCATGCAGAATCATAGAGCCTAAAACCTGCTGGCACCCCCGACCGACAGGACCTGCCCGCATGAAAGCCGCCCTCTGCCGCACCTATGGACCGCCCGGCGTGGTCCGCCTTGGAGAGGCGCCGATGCCGACACCCCGCGACAACGAGGTCCTGGTCCGCATCCGGGCGACGACGGTCAGCTCGGCCGACTGGCGAGCCCGCAGCCTGACCATGCCGCCGGGGTTCGGGCCCCTGGCGCGTCCGGCCTTCGGCCTGATCGCGCCGCGCAACCCGATCCTGGGCACGGAGCTGGCCGGCGAGGTGGTGGCCACGGGCAAGGCGGTGACGCGGTTCAAGGCCGGCGAACCGGTCTTTGCCTTCACCGGAGCCCGCTTCGGCTGCCACGCCGAATACCGGGTGCTGGGCGAGCACGACCTGATCAGCCACAAGCCCGCCAACCTCAGCTTCGAGACCGCCGCCGCCCTCTGCTTCGGCGGTACAACCGCCCTGGCCTTCCTGCGCGACAAGGGGGCGCTGCAGCGAGGCGAGCGGGTTCTGATCGTCGGCGCGTCCGGCTGCGTGGGCTCAGCCGCAGTCCAGCTGGCCCGTTATTTCGGAGCCCGGATCACGGCCGTCTGCAGCGCCGCCAATGAGAGTCTGGTCCGCAGCCTTGGGGCCCAGGCCGTGATCGACTATCGGACCCGGGATTTCGCCGCCTCGGACCGCACCTATGACCTCATTCTCGACACGACCGGCACAGCGCCCTTCGCCCGCTGCAGCCATCTGCTGCGGCCCGGCGGCCGGTTGCTGGTCGTTCAGGGCAGCCTGGGTCAGACCCTGGGGCTGGGGGGGCCGCCGCGCTCCAGCGGCATCCGCCAGGTCGGCGGGGTTGCCAAGGTCACACTGCGGGACCTGGAGTTTCTGGCCCATCTGGCCGAGGCCGGGGAATTCCAGCCCGTCATCGACCGGGTCTATCCGCTGGAAAATGCCGCCGAGGCCCATGCCTGTGTCGAACAGGGCCACAAGCGCGGCAGCGTGGCCCTCACCGTCGGCCAGGGCTGAACGGTCGGCGCCCGCCGATGATCGCTTGATGCGCCGCAGCCGGCCATGGCCTATGCTAGACGACACCCGCCATGCGCTTCGACGACCGCTTTCTTGAAGAACTGAAGTCCCGCCTTCGCCCTTCCGACGTGATCGGGAAATCGGTGAAGCTGCGGCGGCAGGGGCGCGAATATGCGGGGCTGTCGCCCTTCACCAAGGAGAAGAGCCCGTCGTTCTTCGTCAATGACGACAAGGGCTTCTATCACTGCTTCTCCAGCGGCAAGCACGGCGACATCATCAGCTACCTGCAGGAAACCGAGCGGCTGACCTTCACCGAGGCGGTCGAGCGGCTGGCCTCGGAAGCGGGCATGGTGCTGCCCGAGCCCGATGTCCGCGCCGCCCAGGAAGACAAGAAGCGCCAGGGCCTGGGCGACTGGATGGAGCTGGCCGCCGCCTGGTTCGAGAGCGAGCTGCGCCGCCCGGTGGGCCAGGCCGCCCGCGCCTATCTGGAACGTCGCGGCCTGCCCGAGAGCGAGTGGAGCCGCTTCCACATCGGCTTTGCGCCCAACAACCGCACGGGGCTGAAGGACTATCTGATCGCCAAGGGCGCCCAGCCGGGCGATCTGGTCGAGGCCGGGGTACTGATCGCCCCGGAAGACGGCGGCGCGCCCTATGACCGGTTCCGCGACCGGATCATCTTTCCGATCACCGACACGCGCGGCAAGGTCGTCTCGTTCGGCGGCCGGGCCATGGATCCCGCCGCGCGGGCCAAATATCTGAACGGCCCCGAGACCAGCCTCTTCCACAAGGGCCGGCTGCTGTACGGCCTGTATGAAGCCCGCAAGATCCTGCACGCGGCCCAGGCCGCCGCCCCCACCGAGACCAATCCGCTGGTGGTGGTGGAAGGCTATATGGACGTCATCGCCTGCCACCGGGCCGGCGTCGCGGCCGTGGCGGCCATGGGCACGGCCATGACCGAGGAGCAGATGGAGGTGCTGTGGCGCCTGCATCCCGAGCCCACCCTGTGCTTCGACGGCGACAAGGCCGGCCAGCGCGCCGCCAGCCGGGCCATGGACCGCGCCCTGCCCCTGCTGAAGCCCGGGCGCTCGTTCCGCTTCTCGCTGGTGACCGGCGGCAAGGACCCCGACGACGTACTACGCGAACAGGGCCCGGCGGCGCTCAAGGCCCAGGTCTCCAACACCACGCCCTTTGTCGAGCAGTTGTTCACCCGCGAACGGGATCTGGAGCCGCTGGACACCCCCGAGCGCAAGGCGGGCCTGAAACAGCGTCTGCGCGCCGCCGCCGCCAGCATCGCCGACAAAGACCTGGCCCAGGCCTATAAGGACGACCTGCTGGGCAGGCTGGACGCCCTGTTCCCACGCACGACCTTCACGCCCAATGACGGCGGCGGCTATGGCGGGGCCTATGGCGGTGGGCGGCCGTTCACCCCACGCAGCCAATGGAAGAACGGCAAGCGCGAGCCGCCAGACCCCGGCATTCGCGGCATCGCCCGCGCCTTGATCGGCGAGCGCATCAATCCCTTCCACGCCGCCATCGCCGTGGCGGCCATCGACCACCCCGGCTGGGCCCGCCCCTATGACGAGGCCATCGAGCGGGTGGGCTTTGGCGATCCGCGCCTGCGGCCGCTGGCGCTGGAGCTGTTCGAGGCCCTGGTCGACGACATGCACGACGACGCCCCGTTCCGCGAGATCCTGGCCCGCAGGGGCTTTGCGCCGCAGATCGCCGAGCTTGAGCGCGTCGCCCAGGCCCTGGCCGGCGCGCCGTTCCTGGACCCGAACATGGAGCAGCATCGCGCCCGGGCCCTGTGGTCGGCGTGCTACGAGGCGGTGATCGAAGTCGCCAATTCCGAACAGGCTCTGGAATCCCTGCGCCACGAACCCGTCACCGCCGGCAGCCTGACCGCCACCCGCGACCTGCGCACCCGCATCGGCGTGCTCCAGCGCCAGATCAGCAATCTGGAGTTCTGGCGGGGGGAGAGTTAGGCCTCCACGGCCTTCTTCAGAATGTCGTTGATCCTGCCCTGCCATCCCGGCCCGCCGGCGCGCAGCCGATCGATAACGTCCTGGTCGAGGCGCAGGGTGATCTGCTTCTTGGGTTGGTCGAGTTTGGGACGCCCCCGCTTGGTCAGCGTGCCGCTCGCCGGACGCACAAGTTGCTCGCCGTTGCGAACCTCAGCACGCTCGAAGACGTCAGCCGTCCATTCCGGAGCGTCGTCATGGTCAACCCACGGCGTCTTGATAGGCTTTTCGTTCCCGGCCATTACACTCTCTCATCGAAATAATCCGCCGCGCAGAGCCTCGTGGCGTCCAGACCACCATGACGATCTTGGGCCCGAGACACCCGATGGTCTGGTAGCGAGCCTCTCCATAATCGACCCGATCATCTTCCACGCTGACGGTCGGGCCTTCGAAGACTTGGCCCGCATGTGCGAAGTCGAGCGCTCGATGCTCAAGCGTCAGCCATCGCTTGTCTGGATCGTAATCGATTTCCATAATATGTAGCTACAATAATTAGTTGCCGTCAAGACCTGCGCGACTATAGGGTGCCTTTGCAATTTTTCTTCCCTAGATTGCATGACTAGAAAAATAGGCCGGCTGTTGCGGCAATCCGTTGACCGCAGAGCTGCCACGCCCCCTTGACTCCGCCCCTCCGCGCCGCCATTTGCCGACTCAAGGATTTGCCAAGCAGCTGATTGACATCGAGCGGGCCGCCGTCGCATCGCGCGCGCCCTTACCGAAACAGGATGTCACCCTCGCCGCCGACGCTGGATCCCAAGTGGTCGCGGATCGTCAAGATCGTACGCACAAGGCCGCGCTGACACGCCCGTGTCTCCGCCGAGAGGTTTCTCGCGGAGCGCTCTTCCGTGGCGAACGTTCAGCGCTGACCCAATGCGGCGCTTTGACGCCAAGATTTTTTTGGGAAACCACCGAAGGACGGCGCGGCTCCAGGCGGGCGGGACCTTTTCGGATCTAGAATTTTTTCGGCGCGCGTCTCGCGGGGGATGCCGCGCCGACTTCGGAGACCTTGATGAGCAACAATTCCTCGGCCGATACGGAAGCGCCTGAGTCCACCGGCAGCGACGGTCCGCTCCTCGACCTGACCGACGCCGGCGTCAAGAAGTTCATCAAGCAGGCGAAAGCCCGCGGCTTCGTGACGATGGAAGAGCTGAACAAGGTGCTGCCTTCGGAAGAAGTCAGCCCCGACGCCATCGAAGACACGCTGGCCATGCTCAGCGAGATGGGCGTCAATGTCGTCGAGGCCGAAGAAGACGCCGAGACCAACGAGGGCGGCGAAGTCGTCGCCCGCGAAGACAACCAGCAGGTCATCACCTCCGACAAGCCGTCGGCCTATGACCGCACCGACGACCCCGTGCGCATGTATCTGCGCGAAATGGGCTCGGTGGAGCTGCTGTCGCGCGAGGGCGAAATCGCCATCGCCAAGCGGATCGAAGCCGGTCGCGACACCATGATCCGGGGTCTGTGCGAAAGCGCCCTGACCTTCGAAGCCATCATGGTCTGGCGCGAGGAACTGGGCACGGGCCGCATCCTGCTGCGTGAAGTGATCGACCTTGAAGGCACCTACGCCGCCATCAACGGCGTCGCCGCCCAGCCCGCGACCGACGACACCGAAGCCGAACCCGCCGAGCCCGTCGATGACGAAGCCGCGCCCAAGCCGGAAGCCGAAGGCGACGACGAGGACGATTTCGACGACGGCGCCGGCCCCACCGTCAGCGCCATGGAAGGCGAACTGCGCGAAGGCGTGATGGCCATCCTGGACGCCATCGCCAGCGAGTTCGAAACCTTCCGCAAGCTGCAGGACAAGCTGGTCGGCAGCCGCCTGAAGGGCGAGGACCTCAGCAACAACGACCGCAAGGCTTATGAGGCCCTGTCGCAGACCATCATTCTGCACCTGAAGACGCTGAAGCTGAACAACAACCGCATCGAGGCCCTGGTCGAGCAGCTTTACGCGATCAACAAGCGCCTGATCGGCCTGGAAGGCCGCCTGCTGCGCCTGGCCGACAGCTATGGCATCAGCCGCAGCGAATTCCTGAAGGCCTATTTCGGCTCCGAGCTGAACCCGACCTGGAGCGACCAGGTCAAGACCATGGGCGTGCGCTGGACCAAGTTCGTCGAGAACGACCAGACCTCGGTCGTCGACATCCGCAGCGAGATCGCGGCGCTCGCCACCGAGACCGGCGTGCCGATCGACGACTATCGCCGCATCGTCCAGACCGTGCAGAAGGGCGAGCGCGAAGCCCGTCAGGCCAAGAAGGAAATGGTCGAGGCCAATCTGCGCCTCGTGATCTCCATCGCCAAGAAGTACACCAACCGCGGCCTGCAGTTCCTGGACCTGATCCAGGAAGGCAATATCGGCCTGATGAAAGCCGTCGATAAGTTCGAATATCGCCGCGGCTACAAGTTCTCGACCTACGCCACCTGGTGGATCCGTCAGGCCATCACCCGTTCGATCGCCGACCAGGCGCGGACCATCCGCATCCCGGTGCACATGATCGAGACGATCAACAAGATCGTCCGCACCAGCCGCCAGATGCTGCACGAGATCGGCCGCGAGCCGACCCCGGAAGAGCTGGCCGAAAAGCTGGCCATGCCGCTGGAAAAGGTCCGCAAGGTCCTGAAGATCGCCAAGGAGCCCATCTCCCTCGAAACGCCGATCGGCGACGAGGAAGACAGCCACCTGGGCGACTTCATCGAAGACAAGAACGCCATCCTGCCCATCGACGCGGCCATTCAGTCCAACCTGCGGGAAACCACCACCCGCGTGCTGGCCTCGCTGACCCCGCGCGAGGAACGCGTGCTGCGCATGCGTTTCGGCATCGGCATGAACACCGACCACACCCTGGAAGAAGTCGGCCAGCAGTTCTCGGTCACCCGCGAACGCATCCGTCAGATCGAGGCCAAGGCGCTGCGCAAGCTCAAGCACCCGTCGCGGTCGCGCAAGCTGCGGAGCTTCCTGGACAGCTAAGGCTGGGTCCAGGAACCAGAAACAAGGGCGCCCCGGTCGAAAGGCCGGGGCGTTTTCTTGTTTTGCGCCCTCAGGCCATGGGCAGGTTGGCCGGATAGGTCGGCGGTGGCGGAAGTCGCGGCCTTGGGCCAGGCTGCCCCGCCATCAGGCGGGCGTTGGCGGGGATTTCTTCCGGGGCGCGGCAATAGCGCTCGTAGGCGGTGTCGCCCAGTTCGCGGATATGCTTCGGCCCGCTGCGATTGCTGTAGCCGCCGAGATTGCCCAGCAGGTTCTTCTTGCGGCGTTCCGGCCAGTCGACCAGCGGATTGACGCTGGTCCGGGCGTCTTCCAGCTGGCCACCCGTCCAGTTGAACTCCAGGCCCGCCCAGGCTGCGCCCTCGGCGATCCAGCGCAGGGTGTGGCTGGAGAGGCCCAGCACGGGATTGCCGCCCCCGACGGCCCCGTGATCGCCGGGGAACCAGCGCTGCTGGTAGGGCCGGAAGCGATACGGAACATAGGCTGGGCCGGGCGTCAGAGGCTGGTCAGGTTCAAGGTTCTGCGCCACATCGCCCACCGAAAAGCCTCGCGCCGTCGCCCATTCCTGGTTCAGCACGTCGATGTTGGAGACCGGGGTCGATGAGAACACCTTGCGATTCTCGTCGATCGACACGGCGTGCCTCAGGCTGGAAATCAGCGATGAGGCCTCGGTGTCGTGAAAGCGGTATTTCGAATTGGCCGCATCGGCGAACAGGCCCAGGCGCTCGGGCAGCCCCATGGACGCCACGGTGTCCCACAGGCCCACATACATCAGTCGATAGGTGTGCAGCGTCCGGTCCGCGCCGTTTGGCCCCGCGCTCCTGGCGGTGATCTGCAGTTTTCGGGTCTGGACTGTGTCGCGGTGCTGGAACAGCTCTTCCAGGGTGGAGGTCGCCACCGGCGAGGCTGGCGGCGCCTTGGCCGCCGCCAGCGCCTGCAGCGCGGCGGGGTCCAGATATTGGGCATAGTCTTCCTCGCCGGAGACCACGTCGTGACCGTAGCGGGCGCGGAACTGCACCGTGGCCGGACTGCGGCGGCTCTGGGTGCTGTCGGCGTAGAGCTCGAAGGCTTGTGGGCAGACATCAAAACATTCGCGCTTGAGAATGCCGATCTTGCGGATCAGGCCGCACGTGCTTCGGGCGGTAAACGCGCCGCGGCTGAAGCCGAAGATATAGATATCGTCACCGGGCTCGTAGTTCAGAACCAGGAAGCGATAGGCCGCCTCCACCTTGCGATCCAGGCCCTTGCCAAGCGCGCCGCCGAGCGTCTTGGTGGCGAAATCGGCGACCTTGCCGACGCCGGCCGAGACACCAACGCCTTCGTCGTAGAACACAACCTGTCGAACGCCGGTGGCGCTTTCAGGCAGCACCGCCTGCGCCAGGCGCGAGACATTGGTGCGGTTCTTCATTCTCAGATCGTTCCAGGTGCCATCCAGGAACAGAGCCAGCTTCTTAGCCATCGTCATCTCCCCCGAGCCAATGCCATCCACGGTAGCATAACATTGTTATGCTCGCGATGGAGTCTCCGGGAGCCAGAGAGACGCTAGCGCGCTGAGGGCGACAGGCTGGAGAGCGGTGAACCCGCTCCCCGGGCAAACTTGGGGGAAGCCCGGGGAGCGTTATCCGGACGCGGCCGCTGGGGGGATGCGGGCGCGCCCTTGAAGCGGCGCGCTAGACCTTCAGGTCCAGCAGGGCGCCGGTCATGGAGTCGGCGGTCTTGGCCACCGCGACATTGGCTGCGAAATCGGTCTTGGCGGAAACCTGCTCGACCGCTTCCTTGACGAGATCGGTGTCAATCTCGCGCGCGCTCCACGTCGCCGTGCGCTGGGCGCTTTCGGTGAGGCGGTGAGCGGCGGCGGTCATGCCGGCGGCAGCGATGGCGAGGGCCTGCATGGACGAGGCTTTCCTTTGCGATGGAGGCACTCTCCCATCTCGCGGTTAAGCCCTCGCGCAAAAGAAGGGTGAAGATCGCATCAGCCATGTCAGGCCGCGAGAGCCCCCGACGAACCAACATTACAAAACGTTCAGGTCACCCAATCTCGACAAGCCGCTCAGGGCTGGCCAAGGTTCGCCCCTTTCGCGGGACCAGACCCGCCCTGGAGCCTGCTTGATGTCCTTTTCGCGCCGCGCCGCTCTTATCAGCGCCGCCCTGCTCATGGTCGCCCAACCCGTCCTCGCCGCTCCGAAGGCCAAGACACCCGCGTCCAGCTTCACGCCGTCGCCCGATGCGATCCGCGCTCACATGACCTTCCTGGCCGATGACGCGATGGAGGGCCGCGAGGCCGGCACCCGCGGCTATGACATCGCCGCCAACTACGTCGCCGCTCAATACGCCCTGCTGGGCGTCAAGCCCGGCGCCGCCAACGGCTCGTACCTGCAGCGTGTGCCGCTGCTGGCCTTCAAGAACGCCAGCGAGGGGTCCATCACCCTGACCGGCGCCGACGGCAAGGAGCAGGCCCTGAAGTTCGGGGAGGACTACCTGCCCAGCGCCCAGGCCCAGACGACCGAGGTCAATGTCTCCGCCCCGCTGGTCTTTGTCGGCTTTGGCCTGGTGGCCCCGGAAAAAGGCCGCGACGACTATGCCGGCCTGGACGTGAAGGGCAAGATCGTCGTCCTGCTGAGCGGCGCCCCGTCCAGCCTGCAGACCGAAGAGCGCGCCCACTACGGCAACGGCAACGTCAAGCGCCTCGAAGCCGCCAAGCGCGGCGCGGTGGGCGTCATCACCATGAGCACCGCCAGCGGCGAGAAGCGTCGCCCGTTCGAGCGCGGCGTGGCCGGCTATCGCGAATGGCGCATGACCTGGCGCGACGCCAATGACGTTGGCCACGTGCGCGGCGTCTCGGCCAAAAACCTGGCCGCGATCAGCCACAAGGCCGCCGGCAAGCTGTTCGCCGGCGCCCCGACCTCGCTGGAGGCGGTGCTGGCCGCCGCTGAAACCCCCGAAGGCGCGGTCAAGGGCTTCGACCTGCCGTTCAAGGCCGCTGTGGCCCTCAAGAGTGAGATCGAGAAGCGCGAGAGCAGCAACGTCGTCGGCGTGATCGAGGGCTCTGACACCACGCTCAAGGCCCAGGCCATCATCCTCAGCGCCCATCTCGACCACACTGGCGTCAACACCCACGGTACGGGCGCCGACAAGATCAACAATGGCGCGCTCGACAACGCCTCGGGCATCGCCACCCTGCTGGAGGTCGCCCGCGGCTTCAAGAACGCCAAGACCAAGCCCAAGCGCACCATCCTGCTGGTCGCCGTGACGGCCGAGGAAAAAGGCCTGATCGGCTCGGAATATTTCGCCAACAATCCGACCGTGCCCAAGGCCGACATCGCCGCCAATGTGAACCTGGACATGCCGGTGCTGCTGTATCCGTTCACCGACGTGATCGCCTTTGGCGCCGACCGCTCGACCCTGGGCCCGGCCGTGGCCAAGGCCGCCGGCCGCGTGGGCATCGCCCTGTCGGGCGACCCGATGCCCGAGGAAGGCCTGTTCACCCGCAGCGACCACTATCGCTTCGTCGAGCAGGGCGTGCCTTCGGTGTTCCTGATGACCGGCTTCCAGAACGGCGGCGAGAAGGGCTTCAAGGACTTCCTGGCCACGCACTATCACAAGCCCAGCGACGATCTGAACCTGCCGATCGACTATGTGGCGGCCGCCAAGTTCGCTCTCGTCAACTACGAGATCGCCCGTGAACTGGCCGACGCCAAGGACCGTCCGGTGTGGAAGACGGGCGACTTCTTCGGCGCGCAGTTCGCGCCGGCGGGCCATCCGTCTGCGGCGAAGTAACTTCCGGCAAGACCGGCATTGACCCAGGGGGCGGCGGAAGAGATTCTGCCGCCCTCATAGCTTTCGAGGCTCGCTTTCCTGTGTCTGTACGTACCAGCGCCTTCCTGAAGATCGGCGTGATCACGCCGGTGATCATGGTGGCCGACGTGTGGCTGGCCCAGCAGTTGTTTCCGGGCTTCGATCCCGGCGCCCAGTTCATCAGCGAATTGGGCGGCCCCGCCGCCCCCGCCCCGCTGGTGTTCAATATCGGCATGGTGCTGGCCGGGACGGCCGGCCTGTTCGCCGGGGCCGGCTTCACCCATGCCCTGGAGCATGCCGGCGGGCGTCGCGCGGTCTCGGCCTTCACCGGCCTGTGGGTGGCCCTGACCGGACTGGGGGCGATCTTCGCCGGCCTGTTTCACTGGCCCGACGAGATGCACCGCGCCTGCGGGGTGGGCCTGGCCATCCAGTTCGCGCCGCTGTTCACGGCCTGGGCCCTGTGGGGCGTTCCGGGCCACAAGCGCCTGGCTCAGTTCTCGCTGGGCTGGTTCTTTGGCCTGCTGCTGGTGTTCGCCCTGCTGACCGGGGTGTGGAATGTGCGCACCGGCTATGACGTCGGCTACTGGCAGCGCGGCCACGCCTTCCTGGGCCTGCTGTGGCTGGGCATCGCCGCCTGGACCCTGGAGCGCGGCTGGCGGGTGCGGATCGCGCGCGAGCTCGAGGCGATCTCGGCCTGAAATCCGGAAAGGCCTGTCAAAAAAGCCCGCAAACGATGTCGGACTGCGGTCAGGTCGTTCGTCTCTTGTCAGACAGCAGGGCGGTGACCGCCCGAGATCAACAGCCGGAGACCTCATGACCCGCTATCTGATAGCCCTGCACCGCCCGGACGACTACGACCCGGCCGCCGCCGAGGACGAGGCGATGCGTCGGGGGGATCAGCGCTCTGAACGAGGCGATGGTCGCCGCCGGCGTCAGGGTTTTCGTGGGCGGGCTGCAGGCCCCCGGCCGGGCCCTCTCACTGCGTCTCCGGCCGGATGGGCAGGTGCAGGTCATGCCCGGACCGTACCTGTCGACCGAGGAGCATGTCGGCGGCTTCTGGGTGCTGGAGGTGGCGGATCTGGATGCGGCTCTGGACTGGGGTCGCAAGGCCGCCGTCGCCTGCCGCGCGCCCGTCGAGGTTCGCCCCTTCCACTGACGGGCCTACTTCCAGGCGTAGTTGAAGCTGATGCTGATCCGCTGTTCGTCGGCCTGGTTGGGCGTCACCTCGTGGCGCAGCCAGCTTTCCCACAGCAGGATCGTGCCCGGCTGCGGCTGCACATAGACGAACGGCTGCAGGGTCTCGGGGGCGTCGGCGTTGCGCGTCGGCGCGGCCATCATCATCGGCAGGCGCGGATCCTCGAACTTCAGGGCCGAGGCGCCGGCCGGGATGGTGACATAGACCGTGCCCGAGATGACGCTGTGCGGATGGATGTGGCCGGTGTGCTGGCCGCCCGGATCGAGGATGTTGATCCACAGGCTGTCCATCACCAGCTTGCCGCCGGCCAGATCAAAGCAAAGCTCGCGGGCGAAGGCGGCGGCGTGCCTGTCGAGCTTCTTCTTCAGATCGGCGAACAGGCTGTCGCGCTGGGCCAGGTCGTCCAGCGAGGCGTAGGAGGTGTAGCCCAGATAGCCCTTCTTCTCGGCCCAGGCCTGCCCGGCCTCGTCCTCTTCGGCCACGGCGATGCAGGCGTCGTGCAGGTCATCGATGAAGGCGTCGAAGTCCTTCTCGCCGGCCAGGCTGGCTTCATAGAGCGGGGTGACGAAGAGCGGGCGCGTGGTCATGGGGCGTCATAGCGCCACTTGGTGTCAGGAACAAACCCAGCGCCCGTCGCTGATCGTGCCAGACTCGCCTATATGTCCGTCGTGAACGACGACACCGCCCCAACCTCTCTCGCCAACGCCCTGCGCGGCGCCGACCTGATCAAGGACGAGGCCGCGCGCCTGCCTGATGGGCCCGGCGTCTATCGGATGATCGGCGAGGACGATGAGGTCCTGTATGTCGGCAAGGCCAAGAGCCTGAAGAAGCGGGTGATCCAGTACGCCCAGGGCCGCTTCCACACCAACCGCATCGCCCACATGGTGGACGCCACCCGGTCGATGGTGTTCGTCACCACCCGCACCGAAGCTGACGCCCTGCTGCTCGAGATCAATCTGATCAAGGCGCTGAAGCCGCGCTTCAACGTGCTGCTGCGCGACGACAAGAGCTTTCCCGAGATCATGATCCGCCGCGACCATGACGCGCCGCAACTGCGCAAGCACCGCGGCGCCCATGCGATCAAGGGCGACTATTTCGGGCCGTTCGCCAGCACCTGGGCGGTGAACCGCACGCTCAACACCCTGCAGAAGGCGTTCCTGCTGCGCTCGTGCAGCGACAGCGTCTATGAGGGCCGCGACCGGCCCTGCATGCTGTACCAGATCAAGCGCTGCGCGGCGCCGTGCACGGGGCTGGTCAGTATCCCCGACTATCAGGCCCTGGTGGACCAGGCCGAGGCTTTCCTAAGAGGCAAGTCCCGCGCGGTGATGGCGACCATGGCCGCCGAGATGGAAGCCGCCGCCGAGGACCTGGAGTTCGAACGCGCCGCCCGACTGCGCGACCGCATCCGCGCCCTTTCCTCGGTGGCCCAGGAAAGCCAGATCAATCCCGAAACCGTCGACGAGGCCGATGTCGTGGCCCTGCACGTCGAGGGCGGCCAGGCCTGCGTGCAGGTGTTCTTCTTCCGGGCCGGCCAGAACTGGGGCAACCGCGCCTACTTCCCCCGCATCAACGGCGCGGCGGAAGAAGAAGGCGTCAGCGAGGAGGCCCAGGCCATGACCGCTTTCCTCGGCCAGTTCTATGACGACAAGCCGATCCCGCGCCTGATCCTGGCCAATATCGAGCCGGCCGAATGCGCCCTGCTGGCCGAGGCCTTCGCGCTGAAAAGCGGCCGCAAGGTCGAGATCAGCGTGCCCCGGCGCGGCGAGAAGGCCGACCTGGTGCAGCATGCCCTGACCAACGCCCGCGAGGCGCTGGGCCGCAAGATGGCCGAGGGCAGCGCCCAGACCAAGCTGCTGGCCGGGGTCGGCGAAGCCTTCGGGCTGGATACCGCGCCCGAGCGGATCGAGGTCTATGACAACAGCCACATCCAGGGCACCAACGCCGTGGGCGGCATGATCGTGGCCGGGCCGGACGGCTTCATGAAGGGCCAGTACCGCAAGTTCAACATCAAGAGCACCGAGCTCACCCCCGGCGATGACTACGGCATGATGAAGGAGGTGCTCAAGCGCCGCTTCGCCCGCCTGGTCAAGGAAGAGGAAGGCGGTGACAGCGACAACCGCCCCGATCTGGTTCTGGTCGACGGCGGCAAGGGCCAGCTGGACGCGGCGCTGGAGATCATGGCCGAGCTGGGCGTCGACGACATCGCCGTCGTCGGCGTCGCCAAGGGTCCCGACCGCGACGCCGGGCTTGAGCGGTTCTTCATGCCTGACAAGACGCCGTTCATGCTCGAGCCGAAATCGCCGGTGCTCTACTACCTGCAGCGCCTGCGCGACGAGGCCCACCGCTTCGCCATCGGCGCCCATCGCACGCGCCGCAGCATGGACCTGAAGAAGAACCCGCTCGACGAGATCGAGGGCGTGGGTCCCGGCCGCAAGAAGGCCCTGCTGCACGCGTTTGGCTCAGCCAAGGGGGTCGGCCGCGCGGGGGTCGAAGACCTGCTGAAAGTCGAGGGCGTCAGCCAGGCCCTGGCCGAGCGCATCCACGCCTTCTTCCGCAAGAGCTGAAGCCAGGCCTTGTGACGCGGCCCGGGCGGGCCACATCAGGGGCATGTCCGATCTGATCGCGATCCTGATCACCCTTGCCGTCATCGCCGTTCTGACGCCGGCGGCGATCTGGGGCGTTCGCAACGCCAAGCGCTCCAAAAGGGCCATGGCTCCGCTGGCCGGCATGATGATGCTGCTGGGCGCCTTCTTCACCGCCGATCCGCCGCCGCCCCCGCGATCGGAGTCGATTGCGCGCGAAGAGGAGGATGAGGACGGGGCGGCCGACGGAACGCGCCCTGAGCCTTAAGTTTAAGGTCGTAATCTTTTACGCTTGTCAAACCAGATAGCGCTGCGCACTCTCGCCCGCAGGGACGGGAGAGCACCGATGACGAGACCGGTCTGGGACAAGCCGCGCCGCATGCCGTTGCTGCCGCGCATCCTCTCGGGCGTGATCGTGGTCGCTATCCTGGGCGCGCTGGTGTTCGGCGTCATCGATCTGATGCGCGTGGAAAGCGTCAACGCCACCCTGCCCCCGGCGACGGCCGAGCAGATGCTGGTTGAAAAGCCCAAGGCCCGGGCCGAATGGGGCCATGTGCGGGCCAATCTGAAGACCCGGCTGAACCAGACCAATCCGCTGGATCTGGGCGCGGTCTGGTCCACCCGCACGGGCCAGGTCTGCGGGCTGGTCAATGGCCGGGGCAGCTTCGGCGGCCTCAGCGGCATGGTGCGGTTCTATTCGGTCGACCGGGTCCCGGTGTTCCATCAGGACGTCGACCATCGGGAGTTCCAGCACGCCTGGTTCGAGTGCAACCGCGACCGCTGGGTCAGGCTGCGGGAGGGTTCGGAAGAGACCGGGTTCTGCGGCACCGAACTGGGCAAGCGCCGCTGCTATACCGTGCGGGTTGTCGACCGCGTGCGGACGGTGGAAGACTAGAGCATTCCGTCCTGACTGCGTCAGTCCGGAGCTCCAGTTCTTGTTTTAACGCATTTTCTTCACGCGAACCGGAATCCACTTCGCTCGAAAATGCTCTAGAAACCCCGCATCTCGACCGGCTCACGGTCCGCGTCCAGGCGGATGGCGATGTCGGCGCGGGGCGGCAGATCGCGGGCGATCCACTCGGTCAGACGCTGATAGTGGGCGACGAAGCGGTCCAGGGCCATCTCGTCCATCGCCAGCCGGGGGTCACGACCCTGAGCGGTCAGGTCGTGACGCAGGCGCTGCTCCTGCTGGCCCCGCCAGGCGCGCACGGTGGCAAAGTCGGGGGCGGTCATCGCGACCAGCAGATCGATCCTGTCGAACAGCGCGCGATAGGGGCCCGCCAGGGCGGCATTGGCGAAGCCCCGCCAGACGCCTGCGGGGTCTTCCTCTCGCTCGAGGGCGTTGACCGGTTCATCGAGGGCCGCCTCGGGCTGGGCCCGGCCGCCCACGCACCAGCCCTCCAGCAGGATCACCTGCGCCGGTCCCTCGAAGGGCTCGAAGTCCGCGACCGGCGCCCGGTCGTCGGCGGCCTTGTCGAAGCGGGGCAGCAGCACGCGGCCGGCGTGGGCGAGAGCGTCCAGCAGGCTCAGACCCAGCGGAATGTCGTGAGTCCCGGGAACCCCGCGCGTGCGCAGCAGGGGATGGACCGTCCGGCCTATAACCAGACGCTCGGCATGGGTCAGATAGAGGTCGTCCAGCGACAGATTGGCTGTCGTCAGGCCCCAGCGTCGCAACAGCCGGGTCACCAGCGCCGTCAGGGTCGACTTGCCCGCCCCCTGCGGCGCGCAGAGGCCGACCACCAGCGGCGTGTCGCGTCCGGCGCAGGCTCGGGCGATCCGCGCGGCGAGGGGGATATGGAGCCGGGCGGCCAGACCGGCAAAGCGCGGCGGCAGTCCCGCCTGCGCCATGAAGGCGGCGACCTCTCTGCTGTCGGGCGCCATGTTCAGAACGGATTGGCCCAGCGCACGGCGTCCGGCGCCGGCAAGGGCAGGGTCGCCTCAAACACCAGGCCCTCAAGCCGGAAGTCGAAGCTGGGCGAGCCCTTCAGTTCCCTGCGGATCGAGCTGTCGATCAGCCTCGTGCCAAAACCCGGCTTGCTGGGCGCAGTCACGGGAGGGCCGCCCGTCTCGATCCAGACAAGGGTCAGGACCCGGGTCTGGGGATCGATCCGCCAGTCGATGCTGACCCGCCCGGCTGGCGCCGACAGGGCGCCGTACTTGGCGCTGTTGGTGGCCAGTTCGTTAAACACCATCGACAGGGCCACGGCGGTGTGGGGATCCAGGGAGACGGGCGGCCCCGAATAGGCGATCCGTTCGCCGTGGGCGCGGGTGCAGACGCGCATCAACTCGTCCAGGTCGGCCTTGCTCCAACCGCTGCGGGTCAACAGGTCATGGGCGGCCGAAAGGGCGATCAGCCGCTCCGTGAACATCTCGACCGGCGCCCCTTCCAGCTTGCCGAACGTCTGGCGCGCCAGGGCCTGAACCGTGGCCAGGGTGTTCTTCACCCGGTGGTTCAGCTCGTTGATCATCACCTTCTGGCGGTCTTCGCGGGTTTTCAGTTCACGGGACGCGACGGCCAGGGCGTCATGGATAGCGGCCACTTCCTCGAGGCTTCGCCCGCTCGGCTCGCCCACCGGCTGCCCCTCGCCGATCGCGCGGGCGGCGGCGACCAGGACGCTCACCTGGCGATTGATGCCGCGCGAGACGAACAGCGCCATACTGATGCCCAACACCAGCAGCAGCCCGAAGACGCCGGTGGCGACGGCGACGGACCGGATCACCGCGCCATCCAGTTCGGCGCGGGGAATCGCGACGATCAGGGTCCAGCCCGTCTGGGCCGACCGCGTATAGGCCACCACGGTCGGCACGCCTTCGAGCGATACGCTCTTGCCGATACCCTCGTGGGCGCGTTTCAGGCTTTCAATCGTCGCGGCCGGTACGGTGCGACCGGTCCACATGGCATTGTCGGCGGAGCGGGCAATGACCTTGTAGTTGCTGTCCACCAGGGTGGCGATCCAGCCATCGGGAACACGCTGCTGGCGGAAGACCGACGTGAACGAGGCGGCCTCGACCACATAGGCCAGAAGATGGGGCTGACCCTCGATATCGACCCGGGCCCCTACGGTGATCACCGGCTTCTTGGACACCCGGCCAACCCGCAGATCCGACACCCGGCTCTGGCCGGCCATGAGGGCCTGGGTCAGCTGTTGTGGCCTTTGCACCTGGGGCAGGGGCGCGCCGAAGGGGCGCAGGGTGTTGATGAGCTGCTGGCCGGCGACGTCGGTCACCACGACCCAGCCCGTCCGCAGCTCCATCACGCGGCGGGCGCGGGCGTCAAATTCCTTCAGATCGCCGGCCTGCAGGGCCTGGTCGCTGGCCAGGGTCTCGACGACAGCGATCCCGACGGCGGTCTGCTGATCCACGGTGCCCGAAAGGGCGCGGGCCGTGGTCAGCATCTGCTGGTAGGTTTGCGCGCGGCCATGACGATCGGCGCCCGCCAGCAGGAAGCCCATGCTCAGCACTGCGGGAACCAGCAGGCTGACCGTCAACAGAATGAGCCGGACGCGAACAGAATTGACGCGCCCCCGGACCTGGCGCCGGACACGATCCAGAAGATTCATGCGATCAAGACTTCGCAAAACCCCGAACTCCTGCCTCGTTCCCTTGTCCTCTGTATAGCCAGAGTGGGTGAGTTCCCTGCTACGAAAAATGCCCGTTATGGTTTAGGTCTTACAGCGGCGTAGCCCTTTGACCATTTCCCGCGTTAGAAACTCACCATGAAGAATCTTCCGAACATCCTCACCGCATCGCGCCTTGTCGTCGCCCTGTTCATGTTCGTGGCGCTGGCCGCCGCCGCCGGCGCGCTGCCCTATCTCAGCGAACGCCTGACCTTGGAAGATCAGTTGCGGCTGGAACGCTGGGCGTTCTGGGCGTTTGTGATCGCCGCCCTCACCGACTTCTTCGATGGCTGGCTGGCCCGCAAGCTCGACGCCGTCACCGTGTGGGGCGCGATCCTCGATCCCATCGGCGACAAGATCCTGGTTTGCGGCGCCCTGCTGGGTCTGATGGCCCTGGGACCCAACCCGATGATCGTGCTGCCGGCCGGCCTGATCCTGTTCCGCGAATTCGCCGTCAGCGCCCTGCGCGAGGTCGGGGCCGGCAAGGGGATCAAGCTGCCCGTCACCGTGCTGGCCAAGTGGAAGACCACCCTGCAGTTGGTGGCGATCGGCGCCGAGATGGTGCTGGCGTCGTGGGGGGCCTTCGGCCTGCCCGACACCCCGGACGTCGTGGGGCCCGCCACTCTGGCGATCCACGGCCTGCTGTGGCTGGCGGCCATCATCACCCTGATCACCGGCGCCCAGTACTGGGAAGCGGCCCGCAAGGCGCTGGCCTAGACCGCAACCGCCTATTCGGCCGCCAGCAGATCAGGGACGTCATCCTCGACTTCACCCTGAACGGCGTCCGGATCGGTCGGGCCATACAGCAGCCATTCGCTGTCCAGCGGATCAAAGCCCCGACGCGCCCGTTCGGCGCGCATCATCAGGGTCAGCCAGTTCGCACCGGTTGTTTGCAATACCATCCTCGCCTCCTGTGGCCTGGAGATGTTATTGAGAATGACTCGCAATAGTGGCGGCCGCAAGGCTGTTTCGTCGCAGGACCTGCCCTCGCCAGACTTCGCCGGAAAGGGCCAACACGACCTCATCGCGAAGATCTGAAGCGTTCGCCAGAGGCGGTGAAAAGCGGAGTTCAAGATTCCCCTTGCTGGCGCGGCCGTAAACCCTCATCATGAAGCTATCGAATTCGCTGCCGTTCGGCCTGCTATTCCATGCTTCCTTCGAGGAAGCGCCGGACGCGCCTACCGATCCCCAACGAAATTTGATCGTCGAACGGAACGCTTCCGGCGGCGACTGCTATCCAAAGGACTACACACCATGGCTACCGGCACCGTTAAGTGGTTCAACGGCACCAAGGGCTTCGGCTTCATCCAACCGGATGACGGCGGCTCGGACGTTTTTGTGCACATCTCGGCCGTTGAACGCGCCGGCCTTCGCACCCTCAATGAGGGCCAGAAGATCACCTACGAACTGGAACAAGACAAGCGCAGCGGCAAGATGTCCGCTGGCCAGCTGCAAGCTTAATCCAGTCAGAAAAGCGCCGGTACGCCGGTGCTCTTCGAAAGCTTCCTATAGGCCGGCGCTTGCGCCGGCCTATTTGCGTTTAGGGTCCTTTGTATTCGGAGGGGACCGCACTAGGTTGGCGACACTCCCTTAGCCTTGGTTGGCCCCGCATGCGCACGGCCCGGATTTTGATCGTCCTGCTGGCCGGCCTGATGCTCGCCGCCTGTGGCTCCCTGCCCCGCGAGACCTACAGCGCAGGCGATATGCTGGGCGGCGCTCCGCAGGGCCTGAGCGACATCCGCTTCAACGCCGGCGATACGGCCGCCGGTATCCGCTTTGCAGAAGCGGCCCGCGCCCGCACGGCGGACCGAAAAAACCTGAACGTGCTGGCCGTATCCGGCGGGGGCTCGAACGGGGCTTACGGCGCAGGCCTTCTGGTCGGCTGGACCAAGGCCGGTGGACGGCCACAGTTCGATATCGTCACCGGCGTAAGCACCGGGGCCCTGACCGCGCCCTTCGCCTTTCTGGGGCCGGACTGGGACAAGCGCCTGACCGAGGCCTACACCAGCAAGGCGGCCGATCATATTCTCCAGCGGCGGGGCCTGGACTTCCTGTTCCGGGCAAGCGTCTACAACAACACCGCCCTGCGCGGACTGGTCGAGGCCTATGTCGATCCGCCGCTGCTGTATGCCATTTCGGTCGAGCACGCCCAAGGTCGCAGCCTGCTGATCGCCACGACCAATCTGGACACCGAGGAGACGGTGATCTGGGACATGGGCGCGATCGCCTCGCGTGGCGACGCCGCTGCCCTCAAGCTGTTCCAGGACGTTCTGGTCGCGTCGGCCAGCATCCCGGGTGTCTTCCCGCCGACCCTGATCGAGGTTCAGGGCAAGGGTCGCAGCCTGTCGGAAATGCATGTCGATGGGGGTGTGAGTACGCCGTTTTTCGTCGCGCCCGAGGGTCTGCTGCTCTGGACCCTGCCTGTATCCATCCAGGGCCAGGACACGGCGCAACAGGGCAATATCCGCGTGATCGTCAATGGCAAGATCGGCGGGAGCTTCGCCTTCACCAAGGGCAGAACCCTGGCCATTGTCGGCCGGGCCTGGAGCACCATGAGCAAGGCCCAGATGCGCACACACCTGACCGCCAGCGCCGCCTTCGCCCGCCGCAACGGCGGCTCGCTGATGTTCGCCGCCATCCCCGACGAGGCCGACGCTGATACCTCGGGCCTCGACTTCAAGGCCGCCAATCGCAAGGCGCTGTTCAAGCTGGGCTATGACAGCGCCCTCAGCGGCAAGGCCTGGCAGACCCCGGATGCGCTGGCGGAGCCGACCAAGGCGCCGTGACGCATTAGCCCTTGCTGGACCACTGAAACACCTCTTCGAGCGGCTTGCCGAAGACTTCGGCGATCCTGAAGGCGGCCTCGAGGGTCGGCGAGTACTTGCCGGCTTCAATGGCCGCGACTGTCTGACGGGTCAGTCCGATCCGCTTTCCGAGTTCAGCCTGAGACATCTCACCCGCCAGAAACCGCAGGGTGCGGATCTGGTTGACGATCATCCCGCCGCTCATGCCGCGCTCCGGCGATAGCTCCAGGCCGCCAGGCCATTCTGGGTGATCTCGGCGAGCACGATCGCCAGCAGGCCAGCATTGACGAGCTCCCAGCCGCTCGTCGTGAACGGCATGACCATGCCGACCAGCATCATGCCGATCATCATCACATAGTAGGCCACCATGCTGGAGCGGCGCTGGATGTCGCGGTCGCGCTCGTCGGCTGGCGCGCGGGCGTCTTCCGGCGCTCCGACCCGCAAGGCGATACGGCCAAGAATGTGCAGCACGCCGTTGCCGCCCGTCGCCAGCGCCAGCAACCACAACTGCGGCAGGTTCGGCAGAACGCCGGGCGCCGGCGGCGATATCACCACGTGGGCGAAATAGGGCCCGTAGGTTGCTGCAATCAGCAGCAGCGTCATCCAGGCGAGCTTCTCTCTGTGCGGCATAGCTGAACCCCTTCACGTCCATAAAACCAGACTCAATGTTAGATATATATAACATCGAGTCAAGTCAGGCGAACGCGATGGCGGGTCGTGCCAGCGCGCCCGGCCGAATGCCGGGACCCACCGCTGCAAGGACGGTGCAAGGTTTGACTGGCGCGGGCCGGGACCGCCAGTTGAGCCGCCGGTCGCCATGACCCCGACCGCCTCCCGATGACGTCTAGGTGGCGTACGCCGCCGCCACCGCCTCGGCGACCTTGATGCCATCGACCGCTGCCGAGAGGATGCCGCCGGCATAGCCAGCCCCCTCGCCGGCCGGGAACAGGCCCGCCGTGTTGAGGCTCTGGAAGTCCTTGCCGCGCGTGATCCGTATGGGTGAGGAGGTGCGGGTCTCGACCCCGGTCAGCAGCACGTCGGGGTGGTCGTAGCCGGCGATCTGGCGGCCAAACACCGGCAGGGCCTCGCGCATGGCCTCGACCGCGAAGGCCGGCAGGCAGGCCGACAGGTCGGTCATGGTGATGCCCGGCTTGTAGGACGGCGCCACCTCGCCCAGATCGGTCGAGGCGCGGCCGGCCAGGAAGTCGCCGACCTTCTGGGCAGGGGCGGCATAGGTCGAACCGCCGGCGACATAGGCCAGGCTCTCCCATTTGCGCTGGAACTCGATGCCGGCCAGCGGATGGCCCGGATAGTCGCGCTCCGGATCGATGCCGACCACGAAACCGGAATTGGCGTTCCGCTCATTGCGCGAATACTGGCTCATGCCGTTGGTCACGACGCGGCCCGGTTCCGACGTCGCCGCCACCACCGTGCCGCCGGGGCACATGCAGAAGCTGTAGACGGTACGGCCGTCCTTGCAGTGATGCGACAGGCTGTAGTCGGCGGCGCCCAGGTCCGGATGGCCGGCATGGGTGCCAAAACGCGCCCGATCCATCCACGACTGCGGATGCTCGATCCGCACCCCGATCGAGAACGGCTTGGCCTCGATATGGACGCCCTGATCGTACAGCATCTGGAAGGTGTCGCGAGCGCTGTGGCCGACGGCCAGCACCACGCGGTCGGCCTCCAGATAGTCGCCAGTCGAGAGCTTCAGACCCCTGATCCTGCGCGACCCGTCGGCGGCGGTCTCGACGTCGATCTCGTCAACGCGATGCTGCCAGCGATATTCGCCGCCCAGCGCCTCAATGGTCTTGCGCATGCTCTCGACCATGGTCACCAGCCGGAAGGTGCCGATATGGGGATGGGCCTCGGTCAGGATTTCCTCGGGCGCGCCGGCCTTGACGAATTCCTCCAGCACCTTGCGGCCCAGATGAAGGGGATCCTTGATCTGGCTGTAGAGCTTGCCGTCCGAGAAGGTGCCTGCCCCGCCCTCGCCGAACTGAACGTTGGACTCAGGATTCAGCTCGCTGCGCCGCCACAGGGCCCAGGTGTCCTTGGTGCGCTCGCGCACCACCTTGCCGCGGTCCAGAATGATCGGCTTGAAGCCCATCTGGGCCAGGATCAGGCCTGCAAACAGCCCGCAGGGCCCCGCGCCGATCACCACAGGACGCAGGGCGTTCAGCGGCTCGGGAGCGCGGGCCTTCAGGCGATACGCCGTGTCAGGCGCCACACGCACATGGCTGTCGTCGGCGAACCGGGCCAGCACGGCGGCCTCGTCACGCACCGTCACGTCGACCGAATAGACCATCAGGATCGCCGCCTTGCGGCGGGCGTCGTGCGAGCGCTTGGCCACGGCCCACGACAGAACGTCGCCGGCCGGCAGACCCAGGCGATGATGGATCGCCGTCTCGATGGCCTGGGGCGGATGGCCCAGAGGCAGCTTCAGTTCGGAAATGCGCAACATGACGCGGGTTTAGCGGGAAGACGGCCCGCGCGCCAGAAAGCGACGCGACTCCGGTTCCTTGGGTAACCTTGCTCTCCGGTTCGGGGGTTGCGCGGGCCCGACTCCGTCTCTAAACGGGCGACTTAACCTGCAAGATGGTCGGCAGCGGGCGCGCGGATGTGCGCGACCGTGTCTCTGCGCGCGAGTTTTCCCATGCCCAAAAGAACAGACATCTCCTCGATCCTGATCATCGGCGCCGGCCCGATCGTCATCGGCCAGGCGTGCGAGTTCGATTACTCGGGCGTCCAGGCGTGCAAGGCCCTGCGGGCCGAGGGCTACCGGATCATCCTGGTCAACTCCAACCCCGCCACGATCATGACCGATCCCGACGTGGCCGACGCGACCTATATCGAGCCGATCACGCCCGAGATGGTCGCCAAGATCATCGAAAAAGAGCGCCCCGACGCCCTGCTCCCGACCATGGGCGGCCAGACCGCGCTGAACACCGCCCTGGCCCTCGAAGCCAACGGCACCCTGGCCAAGTACGGCGTCGAGATGATCGGGGCCAAGGCCGAGGTCATCGACAAGGCCGAGGACCGCCAGAAATTCCGCGACGCCATGGACAAGCTGGGCCTTGAGAGCCCCAAGTCCAAGGCCGCCCACAACATGGACGAGGCCCGCGAGGGCCTGGCCTTCGTCGGCCTGCCCGCCATCATCCGCCCCAGCTTCACCCTGGCCGGCACCGGCGGCGGCATCGCCTATAACCTCGAGGAATTCGAGGAGATCGTGCTGCGCGGGCTGGACCTGTCGCCGACCACCGAGGTGCTGATCGAAGAAAGCGTCCTGGGCTGGAAAGAATATGAGATGGAGGTCGTGCGCGACACGGCCGACAACTGCATCATCGTCTGCTCGATCGAGAACATCGACCCTATGGGCGTCCACACCGGCGACTCGATCACCGTCGCCCCGGCCATGACCCTGACGGACAAGGAATATCAGTGGATGCGCGCGGCGAGCATCGCCGTGCTGCGCGAGATCGGCGTCGAGACCGGCGGCTCCAACGTCCAGTTCGCGGTCAATCCGGCCGACGGCCGCATGGTCGTGATCGAGATGAACCCGCGCGTCTCGCGCTCTTCCGCCCTCGCCTCCAAGGCCACCGGCTTCCCGATCGCCAAGGTCGCCGCCCGCCTGGCCGTCGGCTACACCCTGGACGAGCTGAAGAACGACATCACCGGCGGCGCGACCCCGGCTTCGTTCGAGCCCTCGATCGACTACGTGGTCACCAAGATCCCGCGCTTTGCCTTCGAGAAATATCCTGGCAGCGAGCCGCACCTGACCACCGCCATGAAGTCGGTCGGCGAGGTGATGGCCATCGGCCGCACCTTCAAGGAAAGCATGCAGAAGGCCCTGCGCGGCCTGGAAACCGGCCTGACCGGTTTTGACGAGATCGAGATCCACGGCGCCGAAGATCCGGATAACGGCAAGGCCGCCGTGATCCGCGCCCTGGGCATGCCCACCCCCGACCGCATCCGCGTCATCGCCCAGGCCTTCCGCCATGGCCTGACTGTGGAAGAGGTCAACGCCGCCTGCTCCTACGAGCCCTGGTTCCTGCGCCAGATCGCCGAGCTGGTCCGCCAGGAGGGCTGGGTCCGGGCCGGCGGTCTGCCGACCGACGCCCAGGGCTTCCGCGCCCTGAAGGCGCAAGGCTTCTCCGACGCCCGCCTGGCCCATCTGGCCGGCTCGACCGAGAGCGCCGTCCGCAAGGCCCGCCAGGCCCTGAACGTGCGCCCGGTGTTTAAGCGCATCGACAGCTGCGCCGGCGAGTTCGCCGCCACCACGCCCTACATGTATTCGACCTATGAGACCGGCGCCCTGGGCCAGGTCCCCGAGTGCGAGAGCCTGCCGACCAACCGCAAGAAGGCGGTCATTCTGGGCGGCGGTCCCAACCGGATCGGCCAGGGCATCGAGTTCGACTATTGCTGCTGCCACGCGGCCTTCGCCCTCGACGCCATCGGCATCGAATCGATAATGGTCAACTGCAACCCCGAGACCGTCTCGACCGACTACGACACCTCCGACCGCCTGTACTTCGAGCCGCTGACCGCCGAGGACGTGCTCGAACTACTGCATGTCGAGATGAGCAACGGCACCCTGGCCGGCGTCATCGTGCAGTTCGGCGGCCAGACGCCGCTGAAGCTGGCCCACGCCCTGGAAGAGGCCGGCGTGCCGATCCTGGGCACCAGCCCCGACGCCATCGACCTGGCCGAGGACCGCGAGCGCTTCCAGCAGTTGCTGGACGGCCTGAAGATCGCCCAGCCCGAAAACGCCATCGCCCGCACCTGGGACGAGGCCCGCGTCGCCGCCGAGACCATCGGCTTCCCGTTCGTGATGCGTCCGTCCTACGTGCTGGGCGGCCGGGGCATGGAGATCATCCGCGATCACGAGCAGCTGGAACGCTACATCCTCAACACCGGCGAGATCTCGTTCGAGCACCCGATCCTGCTGGACCACTATCTGAGCCGCGCCACCGAGGTCGACGTCGACGCCCTGTGCGACGGGACCGACGTGTTCGTGGCCGGCGTGCTGGAGCATATCGAGGAAGCCGGCGTCCACTCGGGCGACAGCGCCTGCTCGATGCCCCCCTTCTCGCTCAGCGCCGAAACGGTGGAAGAGCTGAAGCGCCAGACCGTGAAGATGGCCCTGGCCCTCAACGTGCGCGGCCTGATGAACGTGCAGTTCGCCATCGAGGAGCCGCACTCGGCTGAACCGCGCATCTATGTGCTGGAGGTCAACCCCCGCGCCTCGCGCACCGTGCCGTTCGTGGCCAAGACCATCGGCCAGCCTGTCGCGGCCATCGCCGCCAGGATCATGGCCGGCGAGACGCTGAAGAGCTTCAATCTGGTCGACAAGCCGTATGACCATATCGCGGTCAAGGAAGCGGTGTTCCCGTTCGCCCGCTTCGCCGGGGTCGACACCATCCTGGGCCCGGAAATGCGCTCGACCGGCGAGGTCATGGGCCTGGACTGGAAGCGCGAGGGCGAGGCCGACATGTCGCTGGCCTTCGCCCGCGCCTTCGCCAAAAGCCAGCTGGGCGGCGGCGTCACCCTGCCGCTGGAAGGCACAGCCTTCGTCTCGGTCAAGGAAAGCGACCGCCCCTGGATCGTCGAGCCCGTGCGTCTGCTGAAGGCGGCCGGCTTCAAGGTGATCTCCACCGTCGGCACGCGCGGCTATCTGGCCGAGCAGGGCGTCGAGGTCGAGCTGGTCAAGAAGGTCCTGGAAGGCCGTCCCAACATCGTCGACGTGATGAAGAACGGCGGCGTGCAGCTGGTGTTCAACACCACCGAAGGCAAGCAGGCCCTGGAAGACAGCTTCGACATCCGCCGCACGGCGCTGATGATGAAGGTCCCCTACTACACCACCTCGGCCGGCGCCCTGGCGGCGGCTCAGGCCATCTCCTCGGCTCCGGCTGCGGCGCTGGAAGTACGGCCGCTGCAGAGCTACAGCTGACGCCTGCAGGGACAAGCCGGCAGACAAACGCCGCGTCGGTGAAAACCGGCGCGGCGTTTTTCATAGCCCCTCGAAGCCCGGGTCCAGAACGCACAAAGGCGGCCGACCCCGAAGGATCGACCGCCCTGCGACCTGCCTCGCGCCCGGTTGCCGCGGGACAGGTCCTGGAGCGTCGCGGTCAAACTCGGTTCGACCGCGCTCCAAGCTCTGCCGCCGAAGCGAAGCTTACGCGCCGCCCGGGAAGCGGAACGGGACTTTCACGGTGCCGGTCTTGGCGCCCATGGGCAGCTTTTCAGCGATGCACATGGCGGCCTTGTCAAAGCCCTTGCCGGCGGCGCTGTTGTCGACGACCTTGCACTCGGACAGCTTGCCGGCGTCGGCCGTGCATTCCAGCATCACCTGGGCGGCGTCGCGGGTGTTGGCAAACTGCTGCAGGCAGCGGCTCATCTGGTCTTCGAAGCCACCCGCGGCCGAAGCGGCTTGGGCGACGAACAGGCTGCCAGCCATTCCGGCGACGATGGCGATCGGATACTTCATAAGGGGTTCCCTGTGGCGATTGGCCGTTGATGACCCTTATGACGGGGACGAACTAAGGAACTGAAAAAGTTCAGAGTTAACCTTTTCTGACCTTGAGCATTCTGGGCGGATTGAGGCCCAGGCCTTCAGGGGATATGGCTGGCCCATGTCTTTCACACCCCCTCGCCCCGCCTACACAGACGCCGAGATCGCCGCCCTCGCCGAGCGCCTGCTGGACCACAGCCTGCCCAAGGCGCAGTGGACCCATGCCGCCCACCTGACCGCTACCCTGCGCCTGGTCCGCACCCGCGACGCCGGCCTGGAGCGTGACCTGCCGGGCATCATCCAGACCTACAATGTGGCCGTCGGCGGGGTGAACGACGATGTCAGCGGCTATCACGAGACGATCACCCAGGCCTATCTGACCGCGATCCGCGCCTTTGTCGCCGGCCTGCCAGCGGGGATCGGCGACGGCGAGGCCTGCGCCCGCCTGCTGGCCACGCCCCTGGGCGACAAGGCCTGGCCCCTGAGCTTCTGGTCTCACGAGCGGCTGTTCAGCGTGGCGGCCCGTCGCGGCTGGGTGGAACCGGATCTCAAGCCCCTGAGCTGATCGAGCTTGACTGACCTACACGGCGCCATGCGAGCGTCCCGCGTCGTCTGCGGAGAACCTTGCCATGGTCATCGTCCATCACCTGAACAATTCTCGCAGCCAGCGGATCCTGTGGCTGCTTGAGGAGCTGGGCGTACCCTATGAGGTCAAGCGCTATGAGCGCGACGCCCAGACCATGCTGGCCCCGGTCGAACTGCGCGCCATCCATCCTCTGGGCAAGTCGCCGGTGATCACCGACAGCGGCAAGGTCATCGCCGAAACCGGGGCGATCATCGAGTACATCATCGAGACCTATGGCCAGGGCCGGCTGATCCCGGCCGCCGGCACGGCCGAACGCCTGCGCTATACCTACTGGCTGCACTATGCCGAAGGCTCGGCCATGACGCCGCTGCTCCTGAAGCTGGTCTTCACCGCCTTGCCGACCCGCGCTCCGGGCCTGCTGCGCGGCCTGATCAAGGCCGTCGCCAACAAAGCTCAGAGCAGCTTCATCGACCCGCAGTTGAAGGCCCATGTCGACTACTGGGATGACGAACTGGCCAAGTCCGCCTGGTTCGCCGGCAAGGACTTCACCGCCGCCGACATCATGATGAGCTTTCCGCTGGAGGCCGGCGCGGCACGGGCGGGGGCGGCGTCACGACCGCACGTGAAGGCATTTCTCGACCGGATCCATGCCCGCCCCGCCTATCGCGAGGCCCTCAAGCGCGGCGGCCCCTACGACTACGCGCACTAGAGAACACGCCTTGCGATAGCTGACAGGCCTCCAATCGAGCCCTGCGGCGTAATGGCGCGGAATGACAGGGTTAAGGCCGGGGTAACCTCGTAGGGCATAGGGTTTTGAAGGCCCGTCGGCATCCACCGGCCGGAGGCTTTTGAGCCCTTACTTTGAGCCCGTGTATGCGAGATTCCCTGATCACCTCGGAGAAGCGACCCTCAGCCCTTGGCGGGATCGCCCTGACGGCCGGCGCGATCATCGCAGGATTGCTGGCGGCGGTTTCTGTCAATGCCGCCCCGCGTGACCCCTCGCGCGTGGCCGCCATCTTCCCACCCTGGTGGAGCGTGGCCCAGAGCATCAGCGCTGCGGGCTCGGCCGGCGACATTGCCGCCGTTGGCGGCGCGCCTTTCATTATCATTCTGCGGGGCGAACCGGCCGATCTGGCGCGCCGCGCCCGCGCGTCCGGGGCCCTGCTGATTCTCGACCCTGATCTGGCGGGCGTCTGCGCCCCCAAGGAGACCTTGTCATGAGCATTGCCGTTTCCAGCCTCGACGCCCAACGCCAACTCGGCGGCAAGCTGATCGTGACGGTGACCTGGCTGCTGGCCATTATCGTGGTGGCCACGCGCGCGATGTTGCACGGGCCATTGTCTGCCCTGGTGTTGGCAGCCCTGGCAATCGCCGCTGCTTCTACCTTTGCGCTCAGCAAGGCGGGTGTTGGCTCGACCGGTCGCGCCCTGACCGGGGTGGCCCTAATGGCTCAAGTCTCCACGCTGGTCGCGGCCCTCAATGGTCATAGCTGGCAGATCGACATGCACATGGCCTATTTCGCCGCCCTGGCCCTGCTGGTGGTCTATTGCGACTGGAAGGTCATCGCCGCCGCCGCCGCCACCGTGGCCGTCCACCATCTGAGCCTGAGCTTCCTTCTGCCCCAGGCCGTATTCCCCGGCTCGGCCAGCCTGGGCCGGGTGGTCGTCCACGCCGTCATCCTGATCGTCGAGGCCGGCGCCCTGATCGCCACCACCTTCAGCATCAACAGCATGTTCGCCACCGCCAACAAGGCCCGCGCCGAGGCGGAGCTGGCGGTCGAGGCGGCGCGCGCGGCCAACGACACCGCCGAGGGGGCCCGACGCTCGGAAGAAGCCAACCGCAGCCAGGCCTCAAAGGCCGAGGCGGTCGCCGAGCATCAGCGCACCGAGGCTGTCGCGGCCATCGCCGACGGCCTGTCGCACCTGGCCAAGGGTGACCTGACCGTCCGCCTGACGGCTCAGTTCGCCCAGGCCTATGAAGCGCTACGGGCTGACTTCAACGCCGCCGCCGAGCGCGTGCAGGCGGCCATGCAGGACATTTCGACAACGACCCGCGCCGTCAGCGCCGGCGCCGATGAGATCGCCCAGGCCTCCGACGACCTCTCACGCCGCACCGAGCAACAGGCGGCCAGCCTGGAAGAGACCGCTGCCGCCCTGGAAGAGATCACCACCACCGTGCGCAAGACTGCCGCCGGCGCCAAGGAGGCCTCCGACGTCGTGGCCACGGCGCGTGGCGACGCCCAGCGTTCGGGCCAGATCGTCGACCAGGCGGTCGCCGCCATGACCCAGATCGAAGGCTCCTCGCATCAGGTCGGCCAGATCATCGGCGTCATCGACGAGATCGCCTTCCAGACCAATCTGCTGGCCCTCAATGCCGGCGTCGAAGCTGCGCGAGCTGGTGAAGCCGGTCGCGGGTTCGCGGTGGTGGCTCAGGAAGTGCGGGCCCTGGCCCAGCGCTCGGCCGACGCTGCGCGAGAAATCAAGACCCTGATCTCGACCTCGACCCAGCAGGTCGGGGCCGGTGTGGCCCTGGTGGGCCAGACCGGCGAGGCCCTGCAGCGCATTGTCTCCCAGGTCGCCTCGATCGACACCCTCGTCAACCAGATCGCCGCCTCAGCCAACGAGCAGTCCACCGGCCTGCACGAAGTCAACGTCGCCGTGAACCAGATGGACCAGGTGGTGCAGCAGAACGCGGCTATGGTCGAAGAGGCCACCGCTGCAACCCATGCGCTGAAGGGCGAGGCGGCCGAACTGGCGGCGCTGGTCGGCCGATTCAAGGTCGCCCAGGGACATTCCGCTGCGAGCCCGGCGCAATCCGCGCCGCAACCCCGGCCAAATACCACCGTACGCCCCGGGCGTGGTGGCGCAGCTGCGGCGGTCAGGGAAGACTGGCAGGAGTTCTGAGCCCCGGTTTCCCGGCCCGATCCGGGCTCCGGGGAACCGCGCGGCCGCCTTTGCAGCAAAGGGGATCGCCCCGCCCCCTTGCTTATCGTGAACGCGCCTCCTATCCTCTCAGCCCCCGGTCGCGTGCGCCCGCGACGGGACGAATACTCCTCCCAAGGCGAACCGAGCTAAAATCCGCAATGGAAAAAGTGCCGATGACCGCCGGGGGTTATCAAACCCTCGACGATGAACTGAAGCGTTTGAAGACGATCGAGCGTCCGGCGGTGATCGCCGCGATCTCCGAGGCGCGCCAGCATGGCGACCTCTCGGAAAACGCCGAGTATCACGCGGCCAAGGAACGTCAGGGCTGGATCGAAGGCCGTATCGCCGAGATCGAGGACAAGATCGCCCGCGCGCAAGTGATCGACGTCTCCAAGCTTTCAGGCAAGCAGGTGAAGTTCGGGGCGACGGTCAGCGTCGTCGACGAGGACACCGAGGAAGAGGCTCGCTACCAGATCGTTGGCGATCACGAAGCCGACGTGAAGGAGGGCCGCATCTCGCTGTCCTCCCCGCTGTCGCGCGCCATGATCGGCAAGGAAGTGGGCGAAGTCGTCGAGGTCTACACACCCGGCGGCGTCAAGGCCTACGAGATCCTGAAAGTGGAGTGGCTGTAAGGCGGCTTGCCTTACGCCCCACCCGCGCCATAAAGCCAGACCATGAACAAGGCTGCCCTCTTGGGGGCGGCCTTGTCTGCGTGGCTGTGCTCGTCGGGATGACGTCTTGAAGAAACCTCCGCTGCTCATCTGGGCCATCTCGGACGGCCGCGCCGGCATCGAGGCCCAGGCCGTTGGCCTGGCCGAAGCGGTCGTGCGCGAGGCCCGGATCCAGGGGATCGAGGCTGCCATCGAGATCAAGCGCGTCGGCTGGACCGGCCGCATCGGCCGCCTGCCCTGGTGGCTGAACTGGTTCCCGCGCCGCTGGCTGACCCCGGAAAGCGATATCAGCGGCCGCTCGCCCGATGAATGGCCAGACCTGTGGATCGCCGCCGGCCGCGCCACCCTGCCCCTGTCGATCCGCGCCAAGCGCTGGTCGGGCGGCAAGACCTATGTGGTCCAGATCCAGGACCCGCGCGTGCCGCCCCAGATGTTCGACCTGGTGATCCCGCCCAAGCATGACCGCTTGACCGGCGATAACATCCTGTCGATCACCGGCTCGCCGCACCGGGTCACCAGCCAGCGGCTGGTCAGCGAGTATGAAAGGTTCAAGGCCCAGCTCGACGACCTGCCCCGCCCGCGCGTCGCGGTGCTGCTGGGCGGCAAGTCCAAGGCCTTTGACCTGCCGGTCGAGCGCGCCGCCCAGATGGCCCACCAGATCCAGATCCCGCTGGAACAGGATGGCGGCAGCCTGCTGATGACCTTCTCGCGCCGCACGCCCGAGCCGGCCCGCGCCCTGCTGACCGCCCGCCTGCGCCACCTGCCCGGCATGGTCTGGGACGGCGAAGGCCCCAATCCCTATTTCGCCTTCCTGGCGGCGGCCGACTACATCCTCGTCACCGAGGACTCGACCAACATGGCCACCGAGGCGGCCTCGACGGGCAAGCCGGTGTTCATCCTGAAGATGGAAGGCTCCAGCCTGAAGTTCCGCCTGTTCCATGAGGAACTGGAACGCCAGGGCGCGGCGCGCCCCTATGGCGGGGCGTTCCACGGCTGGACGTATGAGCCGGTCGATGAAACCGGCCGCGCAGCCCGCGAAGTGCTGGCGCGGATGCGGGGCGAGACGGCGGTGGAAGAAGTGGTCCCGGTCGAGGCCGCGCCCGTCGCAGAGACCGCGCCGAAGCCTGAAACCTCCCCTGCTCCGGCTCGCAAACCTCGCGCGAAGGCCGCCGCACCGGCAGAAGCAACCCGGGCGGCCAAGCCCAAACCGGCCCCCAAGGCCAAGGCTCCCGCCGCCGCCAAGGCCGCGCCGCGCGCACCAGCGAAGCCGAAGTCGCCGAAGGGCGGTTCCGCGTCCGGCTCGTAACCGCCTAGGCTCCGACACCCACGGCCATACGCCACCGGCCGATGCGGGCGCCGATCGCAGCGCCCAGCAAGGACCAGCCCAGCGTTGCGCTCCAGCCTACGATGGGCGGGGCGTCCATGATTTGCCAATCGCGGCCGAGAGGATCGCCAGCGAGCATGGAAACAAGGATCGCCACGCTCTGCGCCTCGCGGATCAGCCACACGATGAGGGCGGCTGCATAGGCATAGCTCGGCCGCCAGGCGGCCAGCATCGCGCAAACCACTGCGGGGAAGGCTAGCCAGTAGTAGTAGGCGATTGCGTGAACCAGGTCGCTCGGCAAGACCATGAAGGGCAGGAACATGACCTGATCCAGCGCCAGCCCCACCGCGACCAAAGCGGCCAAGAACAGGCCGTCCGCCTGCAGGCGCCAACCCGCCACGGTCGTCAGGCAACCCAAGGCCCAGCCCAGCCGACCACCGTCCAGAACCTCAAACTCCTCGCGCATTGCGCGGGCAAAGTCGCGACGACCGAGGGGCGCGGCGCGCATGGCAAGGCTCATGGCCCAACGCGCCATGGATGAAGTAATTGCCATCAGCTGGCCCCTTGGGTCGAAAGCTTCGTCGAAGCGCCAGGTGACCGCGCTCTAGCGTCGCGGAGCGCCGCCTTTCCGGCCCCAGTCATCCGGTAGGCGTGACGGGCGGGCCGACCCGGCCGCTCGGGCTCCAGCCACTGGCTCTCCAAGAGGCCCCTGTCGTGAAGCCGCACGAGGATCGGATAGAGGCTGCCCGATTTCAGGCCAGTCTCGGCGGCGATCTCCAGCCCGTAAAGCCACGCATCTGGCGCGGCGCTCAGCGCTTCAAGCACGGCGATCGTCTGGGGCGAAAGGCGTCGGATGATGGCGGTCATGAAGCAACTCTATATAGGTAGATATACCCGTCAAGAGGGCGAGAACGAAGGCGGTTGGGCGACGCAGGAGAGCGCGCTAAACAAGCTCCATGATCCTCGCCGTCCTCCAGGCCCGCATGAGCTCCACCCGCCTGCCGGGCAAGGTGCTGATGCCGATCCTGCGCCAGCCGATGATTGTGCGGCAGATTGAGCGGGTGGCCCGCTCCCGGCGCATCGACAAGCTGGTGGTGGCCACCAGCGACCAGCCCGGCGATGACATCCTGGCCGAGGCCGTCCGCAAGGAGGGGATCGCCGTCCACCGCGGGCCCTTGGACAATGTTCTGGAGCGTTTTGTCGGCGCCCTGGACGCCCATCCCGCCGACCACGTGGTGCGCCTGACCGCCGACTGCCCGCTGGCCGATCCCGAGCTGATCGACGCGACCATCGACCTGCATCTGTCGACCGGCGCAGACTATGCCAGCAACAGCCCCGAAGGCGCGGCGTTTCCCAAGGGTCTCGACGTCGAGGTGATCACTGCCGCAGGCCTGCGCCGCGCGGCCGCGCAGGCCGACAGCCAGGAGGCCCGCGAGCACGTCACCTGGGATGTCTGGAACAACCCGCTGCAATGGAAGATCGCCTGGTTGCCCGCGCAGCCGGGTCAGGACGCCATCCGCTGGACGGTCGACCGGCCCGACGACTACGCCTTTGTCGCCACGGTCTATGACCGCCTCTACCCGGCCAATCGCGCGTTCACGTCGGCCGACATCAAGGCCTTCGTCGCCAAGCGGCCGGATCTGGCGACCTATGGCGGCGACCGGCGCGGATGAGCCGCGCCCCCGCCATCCTGTTTGTCTGCGACGCGGGACCCGATGTGGGCGGCGGTCATGTCATGCGCAGCCTGACCCTGGCGCAGGCCCTGACGGCGGCCGGCGCGACCTGCGCTTTCCTGGCCCGACCGGCGGTGGAGGCGGTGCTGGACATCTTCGCGCCCGACACCCCGCGAAGCGTCGCCGCCGAGCCCTTCGAGGCCGTGGTCTTCGACCACTATGGCCTGTCAGGCCGCGACCACCGCGCCTTGGCAAGGGGTCGCCCTACCCTCGTGATCGACGATCTGGCCAACCGTCCGCTGGAGGCTGATCTGGTGCTCGACGCCGGCCCGGCCCGGCGTGCGGAAGACTATGCCGGCCTGACGCCGCCGGGCGCGACCCTGCTGCTGGGTCCAAACTACGCCCCCGTGCGCCCGGCCTTCCCGGCCCTGCGCGAGGCCGCTCTGGCGCGACGCGCGGCTGGCGGACCGGTACGACGCATCCTGGTCTCGCTGGGCCTGACGGATGTGGGCGGCGTCACCGGACGGGTGGCGGACCTGCTGCTGGCCCGGCTGGGCGACACCATGCTCGACGTGGTGGTGGGCGGCGGCGCGCCCAGCCTGCCGCGCCTGCAGGCGATGAGAGACCCCCGCGTCGTGCTTCACATCGACACCCAGGACATGCCCCGCCTGACCCTGGAGACCGATCTCGCCGTCGGGGCCGGCGGCTCGACCAGCTGGGAGCGCTGCATCCTGGCCCTGCCGACCCTGACCCTGGTTCTGGCCGACAACCAGATCGCCGCCGCGACGGCGCTGCAAGCGGCCGGCGCCAGTCCATGCCTGACCGTCGGCGCACCGGATTTCGACGCCGCTTTCGGACGCGAGATCGATCGGTTGATGGCGGACGAAGGCCTGCGCGCCGCCCTGTCGGCAGCCAGCGCCAGGATCTGCGATGGCGGCGGCGCCTGTCGCGTGGCCGCCGCGTTTCTGGCGCGGATTGCCGGCCCCTAGGCCCTAGTCCTTCGCCGCCCGCCAAAGCGGGCCGACGGCCAGCAACAGGACCAGGATGTTGAACCCGGCATTGGAGGGATTGCCGGACGCCAGGGACCCGGCGCTGTCCACGACGAACCAGGCCAGAAGACTGGCCAGCACTGCGCGGCGCACACCTTCAGGCGCGGCGTCATGGACCGACGATGACAGGCACCAGATCAGTACCCCCCAGCCCGTCAGAAAACCCCCGGTCAGCGCAGAGAGAAACACGGTGTCCGGCGAGCCATAGGTCGTCGCGCCATCGATCGGCCAGCTGAGGAGATCGAGCGTCAGCCTGGCCGGCTCCCGCGTGCCCGCCAGGGTCCCAAGAAAGAACACGGGCCCGAACGCGCCGACGATCAGCGCCGTGACCTTCAGCCAGGCCTTGTGGAACTTTTGGGACATCTGCGCCTCCGCCCTATCCTTGGCGGGGTAGGCTGAGCCCGGAGCGGCTGTGGTTCAATTACCTGCCAGGTTATTGCTGCGGTCCAGGACCCCTGTGACCATCGCGCTACCCAAACCCTGGAGCGTCATCATGGTCAGCCTTGCCCAAAGCCCCCTCGCGATCGTTCGCCAGTTCATGAAGGCCATGGAGCCGCTGGACTATGACACGGCCCTGAGCCTCGTCGCCGACGACTGCGAATATGTGAATCCGCCGCCTCTGCCGGTCGTTCATGGTCCGGCCGGCATTCGCAGCCTCCTCGAACCGTTCTTCGCGCCGACCCTGGAGAATGAGTTCCGGGTCCTGCGCGAGTCCGCCAGCGGGTCGCTTGTGTTCCTGGAACGACTTGACCGGCATCGCCTCGCCGACAAATGGGTCGAACTGCCGGTGACGGGCGTGTTCGAAGTCCATGACGGCAAGATCACCTACTGGCGCGACTATTTCGACGCGGCCTCGATCATGTCGCAGTGGCCCACCGGCTAGACGCGGAACCAGGCCCCCTTAAGGGAAAAAACCCGGCGGCCTGCGACAAACCGCGCTGCATCACCTAACGGCCGTTAACCAAACGTTGGGCGCTTGGGCTGGATTCTGCATCGACAACCTCGTTGCCGGATTCCCCGCCCATGCCCGCCCTGCCCGATATTCGCGGCCTGAAATATCCGGACGAGTTCGTCGCCCGGCATTTCTTCAAGCGCGGCCTGCATCAGCGGACCGGCCGGGTGGTCGAGCTGGGCGGCGGGACGGGCAATAATCTGTCGCTCTACGCCGCCTACGGCTGGGCCCTGACCGACGTCGACTATTCGCAAACCGCCCTCGACGACGCCGCCTTCAATCTGGACGGCAAGGTCGAGCTGATCCGCGCCGACCTGTCGCAAGGCCTGCCCGACCTGGGCGAAACGCCCATCGACGTGCTGCTGATCCCCAACCTGCTCTGCTACCTCACCGACGCCCAGGCGAGCGCGGTGCTGACCGCCGCGCGCAAGAGGCTCGCTCCCGGGGCCGAGGTCTTCGTGCGCACGCGTCTGGTCGACGACTATCGCTGCGGGAAGGGCGTGGAGCAGGAACCCAACGGCTGGCGGCTCGACACCCCGGAGACCGGCGAGGCCGGTCTGTTCAATCTTTTCTATACCGCTGATGGCCTGGTGCAGCGCCTGGTCCAGGAGCTGGGCCTGGTGGAGCCCACGGCCCTGAAGGTATCGTTCGACAACATCCAGAACGGCGTGCGCGTCGCGCCCAACAGCGATCTGGTCGTCTGGGGCGCCGTGGCATGAGCGAGCGCATTCGCATCATCGGCGGCGGGCTGACCGGCATTCTGGCGGCCTTCGAGGCCCATCGCCTGGGCTGGCGCGACATCACGATCCAGGAGCGCTTCGAGGCCCTGGGCGGCGTGGCGCGGCCCAGGCTCCGGCATGGCAGAGAGATGCGCGACGGCTGCATCTATTTCGGCGGTTCCGGCGACCCGATCGTCGAGGCCCTGACCGCCCATGGCGCGCGCTTCGAGACCTTCGACAACCGCTTTGGCTCGGTCAGCCTGGGCGCCGACGGCCACAGAGTGTTCACCTGGGACTTCGGCGGCCCCGCCGTCGACTGCGCCGTGACCAGGATCGGAAGGCCGGTCGGCGACAGCCTGGCCTCCCGCATCGCCGCCTACCCCGCCCCCATCGCCGCCCAGCTGGAAGCCTATTGCCGCTGGCATCTGGAAACCGACCTCGACACCGTGCACGGCGAGGCCGCCATCCCGCTGGCCATCAACCGCGTGTTTCCGGCCGCCGCCGATCTGAGCGACCTGGCCCGGTTGAAGGCGACCAACGCCTGGGCCGACGAGCTCTACGCCATCCCGCGCGGCCTGTCGGGCCGTACCGCCAACCTGACCGCGACCCTACCGGTCGGCGGCTTTTCCACCCTGTTTGATGCCTGCCACAAGGCGCTGCTGAACCTGGGCGTGAAGGTCGAGCTCAATGCCCTGGTCTCGCCCCGCGCCCTTATGGCCGCGCCCGACGCCGACGAGACCGTGGTCTGGGCCGCCAATCCCACGCCGCTGTTCAAGCCGCTGGGTCTGGCCACGCCCACCCTGCTCAAGAAGAGCTTCGCAACCTATGTCTTTGAGGTGGACTTCGACGGGCCGTGCCCGGTCTATGTCCAGAACTTCACTGCCCAGGGCGCGGCCTTCCGCGTCTATCTGTACGAGAGCGGCGGGCAAAAGCTGGCTGTGGCCGAGTGCGTGCGCGAGGCCGATCTCGCCAAACTGCCCACCGAGATGCGGGTCCTGATGTCGGGCTTAGGGTCGCTGAAGGTCGGCGCCCTGCTGCATACCGACGTCCAGCCCCGCTGGATCTATCACACGCAGGCCGCCATCGACGGCCTCAAGGCCCTGCGCGGCACGCTGGCCGACCGGTTCGGCGCGAGCTTCATCCCCGGCGCCTGGGAGCCCTATGCCAAGGCCGCCAAGCTGGCGGAAGTCAATGCGGCCCTGCTGGCGGCCCGCGAGGGTGCGCCCGCCCTGGCGCCCATGGTCGCGAAGGCCGGATGAGCCTGATGACCACGGCGGCGATCATGCAGCCGACCTATCTGCCCTATCTGGGCTATTTCCAGCTGATGGCGGCCAGCGACGTGTTCGTCTTCCTGGACGACGTGCAGTTCGCCCGCCGCTCCTGGCAGTCGCGCAACCGCATCCTCACGGCCAATGGCGAGCTGATGCTGACCGTGCCGGTGAAAAAGCACGACCGCGACACGCCGATCTGCGCCATCGAGATCGACGACAGCCAGGGCTGGCGCGACAAGCATCTGGCCGCCATCCGCCACGCCTATGGCAAGAGGCCCGCCTTTGCCGAGGGCTGGACCTTCGTCTCCCAGCAGTTGGCGCTGCATCCGGGCGGCAGGCTGGCCGACCTGACCTGCGGCATGGCGGTAGCCGCCGCCCAACAGATGGGTCTGTCGCCGCGCTTCGTGCGGGCCTCTGAGCTGGCGGCGGCGGGTGCGCGGTCCGAGCACCTGCTGGCCATCTGCCAGGCCGTCGGGGCCACGGCCTATGTCTCGCCGATGGGTTCGGCCGACTATATGGAAGAAGACGGCGTGTTCGCGGCGGCGGGCTTTCCAGCGCGATTCCAGAGCTTTGTTCAGGTCGACTATCCGCAGGGCCATGGCCCGTTCGTGCCGTTCATGGGCTTTGTCGACGCGCTTATGAACTTGGGGTGGGACGGGATGGCGGCCCTGCTTTCGCCCACGCCCTGACGCCCTCTGGATATCACCCTGCACATGTCCCATCTTCCCTCCAACAGGGGAGAAAACTCGCATGACTCAGGCCAAGTCCGTCGTCGTCACCGGCGTTTCCACCGGCATCGGCTGGGCCATCACCAAGGTGCTGACCGCCAAGGGGTTCCACGTCTTTGGCAGCGTGCGCAAACAGGCCGACGCCGACCGGCTGCAGGCCGAGTTCGGATCGGGCTTTACGCCGCTGATCTTCGACGTCACCGATGAGGCCGCTGTCACCGCCGCCGCGCGCAAGGTCGAGGCCGCTCTGGACGGGGCCACCCTGGCGGGTCTGGTCAATAATGCCGGCATAGCCATAGCCGGCCCCCTGCTGCACCTCCCGGTCGAGGAGTTTCGCCAGCAGCTTGACGTCAATCTGACCGGCGTCGTCATCGCCACCCAGGCCTTTGCCCCGCTGCTGGGGGCCGGCGGCGCCCCTGTGAGCACGCCCGGCCGGATCGTCAACATCTCTTCGGTCGGCGGCAAGAACGCCAACCCGTTCATGGGCCCCTATTGCACCTCCAAGTTCGGTCTCGAGGGCCTGTCGGAATCGCTGCGCCGTGAGCTTTTGCCCTTCGGGGTCGACGTGGTGATTGTCGCGCCGGGCGCGGTGGCTACCCCGATCTGGGACAAGGCCGACAGTGTCGATGTCACCCGCTATGACAACACGATCTACGCCCCTGCCCTGGCCGGCATGAAGGCCTTCATGCTGTCGATGGGCAAGTCTGGCCTGCCGCCGGAAAAGATCGGCGAAACCGTGCACACGGCCCTGACCACCCCGACACCCAAGACCCGCTACGTGGTCTCGCCCGACCCTTTCCAGGTATTCATGACCGGCGTCCTGCCCAAGCGGACGCTGGACAGGATCATCGGCAAGCGGCTGGGGCTTTTGCCGGCGGGGTAGCCTAACCCACCATCGACCAGTCCAGCGGCTCGCCGCGGGTCAGGTCGCGCGACGCCTTGCCGGCCAGCACCTTGTCGAGATCGGCGGGCGGCAGGCCATTGCCGGGGCGGACCGAACGAACATTGGCCTTGGTCAGCGGCTCGCCGGCCTTCACATCAGCGGTGACATAGAGCGAGCGGCGGAAGAGCAAGGACGTCGCCTCCGAGCCCAGGGTGTCGTAGTGGGCGCGGCCCAGCGAGGCCCAGGCGTTCTTGGTATCGTCGACCAGGGCCTTGAACTCAGAGGGCTCCAGGCTGAAGGCCGCGTCAGGGCCGCCGTCGGCGCGGGCCAGGGTGAAGTGCTTTTCTACCGCACAGGCGCCGACTGCGACCGCCGCCACCGAGGCCGCCGTGCCCGGCGTGTGGTCCGACAGGCCGACCGGGCAGCCGAAACGAGCGGCCATGTCGGCGACCGTCCGCACATTGGCGTCGGCGAAGGTGGCCGGATAGCTGGAGACGCAGTGCAGCAGCAGCACGCCGTCAGCTCCGGCCCCCAGGGCGGCGTCGAGCGCGGTCTGCATCTCCTGCAGGTTGGCCATGCCGGTCGAGATGATCAGCGGCTTGCCCTTGCTGGCGGCATACTGGATCAGCGGAATGTCGACGGCCTCGAACGAGGCGATCTTGAAGGCCGGCGCGCCCAGGCTGTCGAGCAGATCAACCGCCGTATCGTCGAACGGGCTGGAGAAGATGGTTACGCCGCGCTGTTTGGCGCGCTCGAAGATCGCCGCGTGCCATTCGAACGGCGTGTGGGCCTCTTCGTAGAGTTCGTACAGGGTGCGCCCGTCCCACAGCCCGCCGTGGATCTTGAACTCGGGCCGGTCGACATCCAGCGTGATGGTGTCGGCGGTGTAGGTCTGGATCTTGATCGCATCGCAGCCGGTCGCGGCGGCGGCGTCCACCATGGTCAGGCAGCGCTCAAGGCTGCCGTTGTGGTTGCCCGACAGCTCACAGATCACATAGGGCGAGAAGTCCGCGCCGATTTTGCGGCCAGCGATCTCGATGAAGGGGGAAGCGGTCATGGCGCGGTCCGGGCAAACATGGTTTCCGCCAGTTTAACCCGGGAAAGGTGGACGAGGCGTCAATCGCCGCCACCTCCGCCGTCTCCGCCGCCGTCCCCATCGCTGGAATCATCGGCGTCGTCTGACTTCGACCCTTTTGATGAGGAGCCGATGTGGACCCCGCCGCCATCGCCGCCGTCACCCCTCTTCTTGTCCTTTTCCCTGGCCTGGCCGGACGCCATCATCGCCACGCCTGAACCGGCGCCGATGGCGACCCCGATAGCGACGCCCATCGCCAGATTGTCAAAAGCCACGCCCAGCGCCGCCCCCAACGCGGCGCCCAAGCCGATCCCCAGACCCAAGCCACCCTTCATCGTCCCACCTCGATTACAGTCACGTTCGTCGCCAGGGCAGTCTCAAGATCGGGACAGGCCTGGTCGATCAGGAACTTCAAGCGGCGACGACGGCCGTATCGGCGACGGCCGCCGCTGCATAGGCCAGCGCGGCCAGGATGTCGTCTGCTTCAAGATAGGGGTACTCAGCCAGAACCTCGGCGCTCGTCATGCCGGCGGCCAGCATCTCCAGAACGTCCTGCACGCGCACCCGCAAACCCCGGATGCAGGGACGCCCTCCGACCTTGCCGGGCTCAATCGTGATGCGTTCCAGCAACGAGTTCATGCCCGCAATATAGCGCCGATGTGGAATCGCTACTAGATATCGCCCATGTCGACCTCCCCCGCCCCCCGCACCACCCGCTGCCTGATCATCGGTTCAGGTCCCGCCGGCTACACGGCCGCCATCTATGCCGCGCGCGCCCTGCTCAAGCCCGTGCTGATCTCCGGTATCCAGCCGGGCGGCCAGCTGACCATCACCACCGATGTCGAGAACTATCCGGGCTTCGCTGATGTGATCCAGGGCCCGTGGCTGATGGATCAGATGAAGGCCCAGGCCGAGCACGTGGGCACCGAGTTCGTCAACGACATCGTGCTGACCGCCGACCTGTCCAAGCGGCCTTTCCACATCACCACCGACAGCGGCCAGGACTGGCTGGCCGAGACGGTGATCATCGCCACCGGCGCCCAGGCCAAGTGGCTGGGCCTGGAGAGCGAGAGCCGGTTCCAGGGCTTTGGCGTCAGCGCCTGCGCCACCTGCGACGGCTTCTTCTACCGCAACAAGGAGGTCGTGGTGGTCGGCGGCGGCAATACGGCCGTCGAGGAGGCCCTGTTCCTGACCAGCTTCGCCAGCAAGGTCACGCTCGTGCACCGCAAGGAAGAACTGCGGGCCGAGAAGATCCTGCAGGAGCGCCTGCTGGCCCACCCCAAGATCGAAATCGCCTGGAACAGCGCCATCGACGAGATCGTCGGCGACACCAATCCGATGGGTGTCACCGGCGTGCGCCTGAAGAACGTGGTCACCGGCGACCTGAGCGAGCTGAAATGCGACGGCGTGTTCATCGCCATCGGCCACGCCCCGTCATCAGAACTGTTCAAGGGTCAGTTGGAAACCCACGCCAACGGCTATCTGACCGTCAAGCCCGGCACGACCTCGACCGCGGTACCCGGCGTCTATGCGGCGGGCGACGTCACCGACGACATATATCGCCAGGCCGTCACGGCGGCCGGCATGGGCTGCATGGCCGCCCTGGAGGCCGTGCGCTTCCTGGCCGAGGAAGACCACGTCCGCGACCATCACCCCATCAGCCACGCCGAGGCCGAGAAGATCGGCGTCTGGTGATGCTGATCCGCGAAGCCACGGCGGCCGACGCGGCCGAAATCCGCGCGGTCGTCGCCGCAGCCTTCGGCCAGCCTGACGAAGCCGATCTGGTCGACGCCCTGCGCGCCGACGGCGACGCTCTGGTCGAACTGGTGGCGGAAGATGATGATTTCATCGTCGGCCACATCCTGTTCAGCCCGCTCACCACCGACACCGGCCGGCGCTTCGCCGCCCTTGCCCCACTGTCGGTCACGCCGGATCGCCAGAAGGACGGCGTCGGCACGCTGCTGATGCAGGTCGCTCACGAGCTGTGCCGCAAGGCCGGGATCGAGGCGGCGGTCGTGCTGGGGGACGAGGGCTACTACACCCGCGTCGGCTACGCGTCAGAGGCCGCGCTGAAGGTGACCGGACCGTTCTCGGGGCCGCACTTCATGGCGTTGGCGCTGGTCGATGGCGCGCTGGAGGCTCCGGTGGCGGTGACTTACGCCAAGGCGTTTGCGGTCTGAGGCGGGCGGGGCGTCGCGCATCAGGTCCACGGCGAAAGCGCTCCAATCAGGCCCCACGACCGACATCACAGAAGACCAATCAAAGCCCGGCGGCGCGAACGAAGACAGCCTCGAATTGTGCGCCAGTCTTGCGCCTGAAGGTCACGGTCTTGGGCACACCCGGCTCGAAGCCCATATGCTTCTTGAGCTTGAAGACGCTGTTGCCAGGGACGTCCGTGCTGTCGATCCTGACCAACTCGTCCCCGACCGCGACACCCGCATCCATGGCCTGGGAGTCCCCCTGGACCTGATTGACGACGATCCTGGCGACCGTGGTTTTCGTCAGTCCGGTGGTCATCACTTGCACGGAAAAGCCGATCTTTCTCGGCCGGGGCTTGGCGCCGGCCTCTGCTGACACGGCCAGGGCCAGGGCCAGGGCCAGCATGGTCACTCCGAACACGACAGACCGGCGCAAAGGGGCAAGCTTGATCTTGTCGGCGACGGTCATGCGAGTTGGTTCCTGATTCAAGGCCTGTTTGGCCCTTCTATTCAGACTGGTCGCAAAGACCCATGGCCTCAAATTGCCTAAGTGATATGCATTTTTGCATGGATACGCTCAGCTATCCTCAGCAAGAAACTTGATGGCAATCGCCTTATTCTCCCGAAGGCGGGCAACTGCTCGCGTCAAATCCTGGCCGTAGCGCGCCCTCAGGTCCACCCCTGTGAAGGCGTGGAGGGCGATCGCGTAGGTACTCCCGCCGCTAGTTCAGCGGCGTGAACAGGCTCGGCGGCCGCGGTTTCGGCTTGGGCGGCGGCGGCGGGGGTTTGGGGGCCTCGACCACCGCCGGCTTCTCGGCCGCCACCTCGGGCAATCTGTCCAGCGCGCGGTTGATCTCGGCGATCTCTTCGGGCGTCGGGATGCGGCGACCGGCGACCGTGCCTTCCAGGCGCAGGCGCTCGCCACCGGGGGCGCTGGCGTCAGGGGTCATGACCAGATGGGCCCCCGGGGCCAGGGTGGTGGGCACCAGACCCGCCGCCTGGGCCTGAGCCAGGACCTGGGCGTTGACCACCGACCCGGCGGCCAGGGCCTCGGCGGGCGCGGCTTCCAGGGTGCGGTCGTCGCCGGCCAGCAGGATGTCGGCGGTGACGTCCTCGCCGCCGCGATACTTGCCGCGGAACGCCGCCAGCGTGCCTGAAGGTCCGGTCCAGCGATAGAAGATGTGCTGGCCCACCTGGCGCAGCTTGACCAGGGTCGGGGCCCAATAGGGCGCGACATAGCTGGCGTGATAGTGGGTGGCGACGCCGACATCCTTCATCACGAAGCCGTTCAGGGCGCGGCGGGCCACCGACTCGGCCGTCGCCCACAACACCGGATTGGGCTCACGCGCCAGGGAGCCGTCGCAGGTGAAGCTGAACTGGCAGCCTGTGGCGCGGGCCGCGCCTTCATAGATCACGCCGCACACGGTCTTGGGATAGCCGGGGTGGCGCATGCGGTTCAGCACCGTCTGGGCCACGGCTTCCTGGCCGGCCAGGGGCTCGAAGGCGGACTCGAAATAGACCGCCTGGGCCAGGCAGCGCAGGGCCTTGGTGCGGTCCTCGCCCGAGGCCTTCAGCACGAAGGGTCGGGCCGCCTCGATCTCGAGCGGCGCGGCCAGGCGCAGGGAATTGATCAGGCGGGCAGTGTCGAAGTCGGGCGTGACGTCTGAAAAGCGCGGGATCGAGGCTAGATCCAGCCGCTCCCAGCCCTCGACCCGGCCCCAGTAGTTGGTGTGCGGTCGCGGATCATGCCGACGCGCCAGGGTCAGCATGGCCGGGTCCATATTGGCGACATAGCGGGCCAGGGCCGCGTCGGAAAAACCGCGCGTGATCCGCGCCACGCCGGCTTCGCGACCATAGCCGCGCGGCACGTAATAGGTGGCGCACGCGGAAAGGCCGCCCAGCAGCAAAAGCCCCAGGGCGGCCCTGACTAGACGCTTGGAAACCGGCGCGAGCACGAGGCGGCTATTTGCCGCCCAGGGTCGCGCGGATCATCCAGGCGTGTTTCTCGTGAGCCTGCAGGCGCTGGGTCAGCAGGTCGGCGGTGGCTTCGTCACTGGCCTCATCCGCCGCCGGGAAAGCAGCGCGCAGGGTGGCGATCACCGTCTCGTTGTCCTTTTTCAGCTCGGCGAACATGCCTTCCCAATCCTGTTGGGGATCGCCGTCCTTGATGCTGGAAAGATTGCCGAAGGCGGCATAGCCCTGCGGCGCCAGCTCGCCCAGAGCGCGAATACGCTCGGCGATGGCGTCCAGCGCCGTCCATTCCTCGGTATACTGACCTTCCAGCAATACGTGCAGGGACTGGAAGTTGGGGCCCCGGACGTTCCAGTGATAGCCGTGCGTCTTGAGATAGAGCGCATAGCTGTCAGCCAGCACCCTGTTCAGTCCGGCGGCGATCTCGGAGCGTTGCTCTGCAGACAGTCCGGTATTGGGCGCGACAGCCATCGTGATCTCCCGTGTTGCGTGTCCTAGGTAAGCTCGTCCATGGTCTTGGCAAGCCCTGTTTGGGCGGAGAGCGACAAAGGTGGGTCACCCCGCATCATCACCGATCGTCAGAGACCGTGAACGGCTTCACGGTCTCATTAGCGCGTGGCTGATCCCTCCCGTTCCACCGCCCGCCTGGCATTGCGCCGTGGCGGCGCTGATCGCGGTCTCGGCGGCCGTCCTGATGCGGATTGCGCTTCTGGGCCTGAGTGGCGGACTCGGGGCGACCCAGCCCTTCTTCCCGGCCATCGTGCTGGTCGCCCTCTATGCCGGCTGGCGGTGGGGCCTGGCGCCCATCATCAGCGGCGCGGCCTTCGGCTGGTGGCTGTGGGGAGGCCGCTACGGCGAAACCCTGTCGGAGGACGAGATCGCCAGCATGGTGATCTTCCTGATCTCGGCCGCGATCACCCTGGTCGTCGCCGAGGCGCTGCGCGGAGCCATGCTCAGCCTGGCCCAGGCGCGCCGCGAGCGGCAAGACGCGCAGGTTCGGCTGGAACTCGTCCAGACAGCCGCCAGCGTCGGGCCCTGGGAATGGGATATCGTGACCGATAGCCTGCACCTTTCGGCCAGTGCGCGGCGAAACCTGGGCCTGCCGCTGGATGAGCCAATCGACTGGCAGCGCATGAACGCGGCATTCCATCCCGACGATCGCCAGATGGTCCGCGACAGTATCCGCGCCTCGGTGCGCCAGGGCGGCCCGTGTGAGGTCGAGTTTCGTCTGGCGGATCTGAGCCAGGGCGAGCGCTGGATTCATGCCCGCGGCGAGGTGCTTCAAAACGCGGCAGGCCGCTCGGTCCAGATGCTGGGCCTGAACTTCGATGTCACCAGCCGCCGCCGCGACGATGAACGCCTGCGCGAGAGCGAAGCGCGGTTCCGTAGCCTCGCCGACAGCGCGCCGGCCCTGATGTGGATGTCGCGGGTCGACGGCCAGCGCGAGTTCGTCAACAAGGCCTATGCGGACTTCGCCGGAATCGACTACGAGACGGCCCTCCACCTGGACTGGCGTACCCGACTGGATCCGCGCGACCTGCCCGGCATCCTCAAGGGCCAGATCGCCGGCGAGGGCTCACGCAAGCCGTTCTCGCTCGAAGGTCGCTATCGCCGCGCCGATGGCCAGATGCGCTGGCTCAAGTCGTTCTCCCAGCCACGGCTCAACCCGGGCGGCGGCTTCGACGGCTTCATCGGCATCGCCTTCGACATCACTGACGCCAAGCAGGCCGAGGCGGATCTGGCGGGGGTCAATGAACTGCTGGCCGAGCGGGTGCAGGCCGCCGTGGCCGAGCGCGACGCCGCCCAGGCCGCCCTGTTCCAGTCGCAAAAGCTGGAGGCCATCGGCCAGCTGACCGGCGGGGTGGCCCATGACTTCAACAACCTGCTGACCGTGATCATCGGCGCGCTGGACGTGGTGGACCGCAATCCGGACGACCTGGCCCGGCGCCAGCGGATGATCGCCGCCGCCATGGCCGCCGCAAAGCGCGGCGAGAAGCTGACCCAGCACCTGCTGGCTTTCGCCCGCCGCCAGCCGCTGCGCCCCGAGGCCTGCCCGATCGACCGCCTGATCGCCGAGAGCGAGGGCCTGCTGCGCCGCGCCCTGGGCGACGCCTACGGCTTCCACCTGCGGCTGGGCGGCGGCGTGCGCAACGCCCTGGTCGATTCCGGCCAGTTCGAGGCGGCGCTGCTGAACCTGGTGGTCAACGCCCGCGACGCGACCCCGGCCGGCGGCGAGGTGACCATAGAGACGCGGCCCGTCACCCTGACCCAGGCGGTCGGCGACGTTGGCCCGGGCCAGTATCTGCGCGTCGCGGTGCGCGACACCGGCTCCGGCATGGACGCCGCGACCGCAGCCCGGGCCATCGAACCCTTCTTCACCACCAAGCCGCCCGGCGAAGGTACGGGCCTGGGCCTGTCGCAGGTCTATGGCTTCGCCCGCCAGAGCGGCGGCTCGGTGGATATCGAGACCCGGCCAGGCCAGGGCACGACCGTGGCCATGCTGCTGCCCATCGCCGAGGCGGCCGACCTGACCGTCGGCGGAACCGTCATCGACCCTGTGGCCGGACAGGTCCCGTCGCGCGTGCTGCTGGTCGAGGACGACTCCGAGGTGGCCGAACTGGTCGAAGCCATGCTCCAGGAACTGGGTCATACGGTGATCCGCGCCGGCGGCGTGGACGAAGCGCTGGAGCGCCTTGAGCAAGACGCCGCCATCGATCTGGTGCTCAGCGACGTGATCATGCCCGGCGGCCGCAGCGGCGTGGATCTGGCCGAGCACCTGGCGACGGCTCGCCCCGGCCTGCCGGTGGTGCTGTGCTCTGGCTATACCGGCGGCGAACAGGGCCGCGCCCAAGCCGGCGCCTGGCCGTTCCTGAGCAAGCCGTTCTCGCTGGACAGCCTGGCCAGGGTGCTGACCGAGGCGCGGGCGGGTTGAGGCGTTAGGGGCCGGGACGCCCCAGCAACACGCCCCTTTGCATTCCCATCACAAAGGTCTATATGTCGTTTCGTCACTTATGCTCAATTTCAGCATAAGCCGAGCGTCGGAACGGTTCACCCTGCTCCGGCGTTTTTTGAGACCCTGGAAATGCTCAGTTTGAGCATAACGGAGAATCTGATGGCCGACGGTTTTGCCGCGCTGGACTTTACCCCTGACGTCGAGGCTCAGACCTCGAAGATCTGGGACAAGGTGAAGAACCACGTCACTCCGATGGAGTGGCGGCTGCACGCGCCCCTGATCGCCGAGATCAACCGGCTGAAGCGCGAGAAAAACGCGGTCATTCTGGCCCACAACTACATGACCACCGAGATCTTCCACGGCGTGGGCGATTTCGTCGGCGACAGCCTGGCCCTGGCCCGCGAGGCCGCCAAGTGCGACGCGGCGGTGATCGTCCAGGCCGGCGTGCACTTCATGGCCGAGACCAGCAAGGTGCTGGCGCCCGACAAGCGCGTGCTGATCCCCGACCTGCTGGCCGGCTGCTCGCTGGCGTCCTCGATCACCGGCGCCGATGTGCGGATGATCAAGGCCCGCTATCCGGGCGTGCCGGTGGTCACCTATGTCAACACCACCGCCGACGTGAAGGCGGAAACCGACATCTGCTGCACCAGCGCCAACGCGGTGCAGGTGGTCGAGTGGGCGGCGCGCGAGTGGGGCACCGACAAGGTCATCCTGATCCCCGACGAGTTCCTGGCCCGCAACTTGGCCCGCCAGACCGACGTCAAGATCATCGCCTGGCAGGGCCGCTGCGAGGTGCATGAGCGCTTTACCCGCCAGGACATCCTGGACCTGCGCGAAAGCTATCCCGGCGCCGAAATCCTGGCCCACCCCGAGTGCCCGGCCGAGATCCTGGAAGAGTCCGACTTCGCCGGCTCGACCGCCGCGATGAACGACTATGTCATCCAGCGGAGGCCGAAACAGGTGATCCTGATCACCGAGTGCTCGATGGCCGGCAATGTCGAGGCCGACGCGCCCGACACCGACTTCATCAAGCCCTGCAACCTGTGCCCGCACATGAAGCGGATCACCCTGCAGAACATCTACGACGCCCTGGTGTTCGACCGCTACGAGGTGACGGTGGATCCCGCCATCGCCTCGGCCGCACGCCTGGCCGTGCAGCGGATGATCGACCTGCCCCCGCCGCTGATCCCCGCCCGCTACGACCTCGTGAAGGCTCGCCATCACGTGGACGTGGAGCTGATCTAGTCCGTTTGAACCGGACGGGTTGTGGAGTTTGAGATGACCGACCGTGTGATCTTCGACGGTCCCGTGATCCTCGGGGCCGGCCTCGCGGGCCTGACCGCCGCCCTCGCAGCGAAGCGCGCGATGGTGCTGTCGCCGGCGCCGCTGGCGACCGGCTGCTCCAGCGCCTGGGCGCAGGGCGGCATGGCTGCGGCCCTGTCGGCTGACGACACCCCGGCGCTGCACGCGGCTGATACGGCCGCCGCCGGCGCCGGTCTGTGCGACCTCGAGGCCGTCGACCTGCTGACCCGCGAAGGACCGGACGCCGTCCGCGCCCTGGCCGCGCTGGGCGCGCCGTTTGACACGAAGGACGGCGATTTCACACTCAGCCTGGAAGCGGCGCACTCCAAGGCCCGCGTCGCCCGCGTGGGCGGCGACGGGGCCGGCGCGGCGATCATGGCCGCCGTCATCACCGCCGTCCGCGCCGCGCCCGCCATCGAGGTGCGCGAAAAGGCCCGCGCCCGCCGGCTGCTGCAGGACGCGACCGGGCGCGTCGTGGGTGTGCTCGCCGAGGTCGATGGCGAACTGGTCGAGATTCTGAGCCCCTCGGTGATCCTGGCGACCGGCGGCGTCGGCGGCCTCTATGCGGTCACCACCACGCCCGCCGAAGTGCGCGGTGAAGGCCTGGGCCTGGCGGCGCTCGCCGGCGCGGTGATCGCCGATGCCGAGTTTGTCCAGTTCCACCCCACGGCCATCGACATTGGCCGCGACCCCGCTCCACTGGCCACCGAGGCCCTGCGCGGCGAAGGCGCGATCCTGCGCAATGCAGACGCCCGCGCCTTCATGGCCGACTATCACCCGGCCCGGGAACTGGCCCCGCGTGACGTGGTGGCCCGCGCCATCCACGCCGAGCGAGAGGCCGGCCGAGGCGCCTTCCTCGACGCCACGGTCGTGGTCGGCGGCCACTTCCCCAAGGAATTCCCGGCCGTGTTCGAAGCCTGCATGAGCGGCGGCGTCGATCCGCGCCGCGCCATGATCCCGGTGGTTCCGGCCGTGCACTATCACATGGGCGGCGTGGCCACCGATCTGGACGGCCAGACCTCCCTGCCCGGCCTTTACGCCGCCGGCGAGTGCGCCGCCACCGGCGTGCACGGCGCCAACCGCCTGGCCTCCAACAGCCTGCTGGAAGCCGCCGTGTTCGGCGCCCGCGCCGGTCGCGCGGCGGCGAAAGAGCTTCATGCAGCCGGCCAGCCCGTCGCGCTGGACCCGACGCCCGACCTGCCCGCCGATGCTCTGCAGACCCTGCGCAAGGCCATGAGCCGCGACGCCGGCGTGATCCGCGACGCTGGGGGCCTGACCCGGCTGCTCGGCGTGATCGAGGCTCTGGAAGCCGCTTATGGCCGAGGTCCGATCCTGGCCGCCGCACGGCTGATCGTGACGTCAGCCTTGGGCCGCCACGAAAGCCGTGGCGGCCACAGCCGCGCCGACTTCCCCGCCACCGACCCTGCCGGCATCCGGACTTTCGTCACCCTCGACGGACGCGAGCCCGGCTTGCGATACGCGGCGGAGTAGGGGTACGTTTCGGGAACGGAGATGCGATCATGACGACGATGAACGCGGGTTTCGAAGAACGCGGCGACAGCGAGTTCCTGTTCGACTTCGAACAGTTTGAACTGATGGACCAAGCTGGTGTGTTCTCCGGCGTCCAGGGGCGGGTCGAACTGATCGAAGGGAAGATCATCCAGATGGCCCCGGCTTCGATCGATCATGGCGGCGCCAATGCCGACGTTGTGTTCGCAATCGAAAACGCCTTGCGCGCGCTCTCGCCACGACCAGCCCTCAAGGTCATCGTCAACGCCACCTTGCGGATCGGTCGGCATAGTGCGCCGCTGCCGGACGTCTTCGTGATGCGGAAGTCCGAGGGCGAAAAATACGCCCAGGCCAAGCAGTCGGTGTTGGTGGTGGAGATTTCGGTCGCCACGCGCGGCAGCGACCTAACGGTCAAGAGTCGCCTCTACGCTCAAGCTGGCATACCGGAGTACTGGGTCGTGGAGCCCAAAGCCCGCAAGGTCAGTGTCTTTCGAGAACCCCAACCGGATGGGACCTGGGCTTTGACGACCATCCTGGAAGGCGACGCGACCGTCTCGCCGCTGTTCGCCCCGCAGATCAGTATTCCGCTGTCGGAGTTGTTTTGACGCTTTCCCCCCTCCCCGACCTCCTTGTTCGCCCGATCATCGAACTCGCCCTAGCCGAGGATCTCGGCAGGGCCGGCGACATCACCGCTCAGGCCTGTATCGACGCCGACGCCCGGCTGTCGGTGGCGTTCGCCGCCCGCCAGGACGGCCGCGTCGCGGGCCTGTCCTGCGCGCGCCTGGCCCTGGCGGCGATGGACCCGACGGCGAGCTTCGAGATCGTCACCCCCGACGGCGCCGACGGCGCGCCGGGCACGGTGTTGGCCCGTGCCGAGGGCAATGCACGCGCCGTACTGGCGGCCGAGCGGACCGGGCTGAACCTGCTGGGCCGGCTGTCGGGCATCGCCACCCTGACCCGCTCCTATGTACGTCTGGTCGAGGGCACGGGCGCGACCATCGTCGACACCCGCAAAACCACGCCGGGCCTGCGGGCGCTTGAGAAATACGCCGTGCGCTGCGGCGGCGGGATCAATCACCGCTTTGGCCTGGATGACGCCATCCTGATCAAGGACAACCACGTCGCCGCCTGCGGCGGGGTCGGCGAAGCCGTCCGCCGGGCGCGGGCTTTCGCCGGGCATCTGGTCAAGGTCGAGGTCGAGGTCGACGGCCTAAACCAACTGGAAGACGCGCTGAAGCACGGCCCGGACGTTGTGATGCTGGACAATTTCAGCCTCGACGACCTGCGGACGGCCGTGGCTCTCGCCAAGGGCCGGGCGGTGCTGGAGGCGTCGGGCGGGGTCAACCTCACCACCGTGCGGGCCATCGCCGAGACCGGCGTCGACGTGATCAGCGTCGGGGCCCTGACCCACTCGGCGCCGGTGCTGGATATCGGACTGGACGCGGTTTGAAGCGCTTCAAATAGCCAAAATTCTTGTCATCCCGGAAGCCGCGCAGAGGCTGTCCGGGACCCGGGGGCAACCGCAATGCGGCGGCTCCTGGGTCCCGGCTCTCCGCTACGCTGCTGCGGGGATGACAAGATTATAAGTGGACTGCGTTAGCCCCAGATCTTCATCAGCTCCCGCACGACCATCACCGCCAGGGTAATCGTCGAGGTCGCAAACAGCAGGAACCGCAGGTTCACGACGTTCACCGTCACCTGAACCAGGCTGTGCAGCACCCGCAGGCCCACATAGGCCCAGGCCAGCTTCATCGCCAGATCGTCGCCATGCCCGGCCACCGCGATCGCCAGGGCGGCGGCGTAGAAGATGGTCGGCTGTTCCATCAGGTGGTTGTAGTTATCGGCCGCCTGGCGAGCCCCGGCCGGCAGCACGTCCAGCGAGCCCGGAAAGGCCGCGTCCTGCGGCTTGACGCCCGCCTTGGCCATCGCCGGAATGCGGCGGATATACATCCAAAGCCAGATCACCAGCGACCAGGCCACCAGCGCCATAACCGGCGCGATCATCGTATTCATGGAGCGTCCCTCCCCGGACGTTTTGTTTGTGCGGGGAGCTTAGGCGAAGAACGGCGTTACTGCGAAGCTTGCCGTGTGGGAAAGATGCTCCCCCTCTGGGGGAGCTGTCGCGGAGCGACTGAGGGGGATAGCTGGACCTAGGCCGCGCTGCCCCCTCCGGCCCGCTGGGCCACCTCCCCCAAAAGGGGAGGATCTAGCGCCTACGTCCGGTCCCGGAACGGATCGGCCGGATAGACGCCCAGGATCTCGAACTTGTCCGAGAAGAACTTCAGCTCGTCGAAGGCCAGGGCCAACGACCGGTCTTCCGGGCGGCCGTCGACCTCGGCGTAGAAGAAGGTGGCCGTGAAGGCGCCGTCTTCCATGTAGCTTTCCAGCTTGGTCATGTTGACGCCGTTGGTCGCGAACCCGCCCATGGCCTTGTAGAGCGCGGCCGGCAGATTCCTGACCTTGAACACGAAGCTGGTCACGCAGCGATGGGTGAAGGCCGGCGGGGTCGGGGTCGTCTCGGCCGTCATCACCAGGAAGCGGGTGGTGTTGTGGCGCTCGTCCTCGATGTCGCTGGCCAGGATGTCCAGGCCATAGATCTCGGCGGCCAGGGCCGGGGCCACGGCGCCGCGGGTCGGGTCGGGCTTCAGGGCCAAGGCCTTGGCGGCGCCGGCGGTGTCGCCCGCGCCTTCGGTGGCCACACCCAGCTTGCGCAGGCTGTTGCGGCACTGGGCCAGAGCGATCGGCATCGAGGCCACGACCTTGATGTCCTCCAGCTTGACGCCCCTGTTGGCCATCAGCTGGAAACGGATCGGCTTGAAGCGCTCGCCGATGATCTTCAGGCCCGAGGCCGGCAGCAGGTGGTGCACGTCGGCGACGCGGCCGGCGATCGAGTTCTCGATCGGGATCATGCCCAGCTCGCAGACGCCGGTCTTGATGGCCTCGAACGCCTCCTGGAAGGTGGCGCAGGGATAGGCCTCATAGTCCGGAAAATAGGTGCGGCAGGCCTCATGGCTGTTGGCGCCGGGTTCGCCCTGGAAGGCGATCTTCTTGAGGATGCTCATGCTTGTTTTCCGGCCTGCAGACGCGCGGCTTCGAGATCAGAGGGATTATCAACGGAGATCGGCGCTTCAAGGGCGACGGCGGCGCGGATCGTCATGCCCAGCTCCATGGCCCGCAGCTGCTCGAGCTTCTCGCGCTTTTCCAGCGGCGAGGGCGACGCGGCGTTGAACGCCTCCAGCGCCTCGCGGCGATAGCCATAGATGCCGATATGGCGCCAGACGGGGCCGTCGCCATAGAGGGTGGAGCGGGTGAAATAGAGGGCGCGGCCGCTCTTGCCGTCGTCCTCCATGGCCAGGATGGCTTTCACCACGTCGGGATTGGTCCGGTCGGCCGGCGAGGCCTCGGCCGCCACGACGGTGGCGATGTCGCAATCGCCGAAGTCTTCCAGCAGGCCGGCGCAGGCCGACAGCACCGACGGATCGACGAACGGCATGTCGCCCTGCAGATTGATGACCACGTCGTGCTCGAAATGGGGATCAAGTTCAGCCAGGGCGGCGAGGATGCGATCAGACCCCGAGGGCAGATCCGGGTCGGTCAGCACGGCGCGACCACCTGCCGCACGCACGGCCTCGACGATCTCGATATCGCCCGCAGCCACGGCCACCGGGCCGATATTGGCCTTGAGCGCCTGGTTCAGAACGCGGACAATCATCGGCAACCCGCCGATATCGGCCAGCGGCTTGTTCGGCAGGCGGGTCGCCGCCATGCGGGCGGGGATCAGGACGATAGGGTTCATGAGGTCAATATCGCTGCTGCCCGGTTGCGCGAGGGGCGGTAGCGTGTAAGAGACGCGAGCGCAATAAGAGGCGCGCGCGGGGGATTCCTCGCCGCGGGTTTGGGCCCCGCCTCAGGCGGGCCGGTAAGAGGCTGACAAGGCTGAGATGAGCGACCTGACGTTCAACAAGATTGCTGGCGGCGTGCTGCTGACCGGCCTCGTTATTTTCGGTCTGCGTGAAGCATCGACCGTCATGTTCCAGAAGCACGACCTCGAAAAGGCCGGTTACGAAATCGCGGTCGAAGAGTCGACCGGCGGCGGCGCCGCCGCTGTCGAGGTCGCGCCCGACTGGGGCACCGCCCTGCTGCTGCCGGCCAATATCGCCGCCGGTCAGGCCGTCGCCGCCAAATGCGCTGCCTGTCACAAGGTAGAGGCTGGCGGCGCTAATGGCATCGGTCCCGGCCTGTACGGCATTCTGGGCCACCAGCCCGGTTCGCACGCCGGCTACGCCTATTCCGGCGCGATGAAGGAATTCGGCGCCAAGAACCCGGTGTGGGACTATGACCACATGTACGAGTTCCTGAAGGCACCCGGAAAGTACGTCTCGGGCACCAATATGAGCTTCGTCGGCCTGAAGAAGCCGGAAGACCGAGTGGCGATCATCGCCTATCTGCACAGCCTGGGTTCGACCCTGCCGGTGCCGGCGCCCAAGCCGGCCGAGGCTGCTGCTCCCGCGGCTCCGGCCGAAGGCGCTCCGGCGACGGCCCCGGAAGCCGGCGCAGCCGCCGCTGGCGCGCCCGCCGCTCCGGCTGCGGCGCCTGCCGCTCCGTAGCGGACGTTTCGTCGAGACAAGATCAAGGGCCGCGAAGTTCGCTTCGCGGCCCTTTTTCGTTTTCCGACCGAAGATCCTCCCCTCCCGGGGGAGGTGGCCCGAAGGGTCGGAGGGGGCAACGCGACGTCGGCCGTGAAGACCCCCTCAGTCACTCCGTGACAGCTCCCCCAGAGGGGGAGCATCAAACCGCTCAGACCCGGCGGTAGCCCAGCGGCGCGCCGACGCCGGCGGCCTCGATGCGGGCTATGGCCTGGGCCAGGGGCTCGATGGCCGTGGCCATGTGGTGGGCGTTGGCGTGAAGGATGGTGTCGGGGTCCAGCAGGATCGCCACGTGGCCCTTCCAGAACACCAGGTCCCCGCGACGACGCTCCGAGGCGTCGATTTCCGGGAAGAAGCCGCGTTGCAGGTCGGTGTCGCGCGGGCAGGCGCGGTTGCAGGCCGCCAGCGACTGCTGGATCAGGGCCGAGCAGTCCAGACCGAGCGACTCGCGTCCGCCCCACTGATAGGGCGCGCCCAGGAACCGCTGGGCGACGGCGACATAGTCACTCTCGCCCCTGCCGACCGGCGTCAGATGCGCCTCGATGAACCAGCCCGAGCGAGCGCCCCGGACAAAGCGCCCCTCGCGCGCCTCGACCGTCACCAGGGCATTGAGGCTGTAGAGGCCGACAATGGCCGACTTGATGTCGGGCTCACTGAAGCCATAGGTGCGGATCGCCGACACCCGATGGGTGGGCGCCAGGACGGGCGCCGACAGGGCGTCGCTGGTGACATAGCCCACATAGCCGTCGCGGCGGGCCTGGCCGAAGGCGAAACCGTCGACCTCGAACAGCACGTCGAAGCGCTCGCCAAAGGCCAGCTGGTCTTCCTGCTCGGCGTCGGGGGCCGGCGCCTTGCGTATCGAGGCGATCGGGGCGCTGGCCTGCATCGGCGCGGCGGCGGCGAAGCGCTCGGCGGAGACCACGCCCTCCAGCCGCACATCGGCCAGGCCGTCGCGGATCAGAGTCAGGCGACGGTCAGGCGGGCTCACGCCGGGAACCGGGTCTTGAGCATCGAAAACAGCGCCCGGATCGCCTGGGCCTCGCCGCCGCCGGGATAGCCCGGCCGGCTCTTGGGGTTCCAGGCATAGAGGTCGAAATGGGCCCAAGGCCCGATGCCCTCACCGGTTGGCGCGAACCGCTGCAGGAACAGGGCCGCCGTCGTCGCCCCGGCCTGGGCCCAGGCGGCGGAGTCGTTCTGCAGATCGGCGATCTCGCTCTCGATCGACTCGCCATAGGCCTCGGTCAGGGGCATGCGCCACAACAGATCGGCCGTCGCCTTCGAGGCCGTCTCGATCTGTCCCGCCAGCCGGTCGTCGGGCGTCCAGAACGGGATCACGAACGGCCCAAGGGCCACGCGCGCCGCCCCGGTCAGGGTGGCTAGGTCCAGGGTCAGGGCGGGCTTGTGCTCGGCGGCGCGGGCCAGGGCGTCGGCCAGGATCAGGCGGCCCTCGGCGTCTGTGTTGCCCACCTCGACGGTGAGACCGGCGCGGGTCTGCAGCACGTCGCCGGGGCGCATGGCGTCGCCGCTGATGGCGTTCTCGACCACCGGGGTCAGCACCACCAGCCGCACCGGCAGTCTGGCGCCCATCACCATCCGCGCCAGGGCCAGGGCGTGGGCCGCGCCGCCCATGTCCTTCTTCATCAGCCGCATGCCCGATGAGGGCTTGATGTCCAGACCGCCGCTGTCGAACACCACGCCCTTGCCGACCAGGGCGACCACCGGATGGGCCGGGTCGCCCCAGCTCATTTCCAGAATGCGCGGGGCGCGATGCGGCGCGGCGGCGCGGCCCACGGCGTGCACGGCGGGATAGTTCTGGGCCAGCAGATCGTCGCCGACGATGACCGACAGGGTTGCGCCGTGCTGCGCGGCAATCTCGCGGGCGATGGTCTCGATCTGCAGCGGGCCCATGTCGTTGGCCGGCGTATTGACCATGTCCTTGGCCAGGGCGCAGGCTTGGCTGATCGCGATGACCGCCTCGATGTCGACGCCCTTGGGGGCGACCAGGCGAGGCCCGGCTTCACCAGACCGCTTGCGATAGCGATCAAAGCGATAGAGCCCCAGGGCGAAGGCCAGAGTCGCCTCCTGGGCGTCCAGGCCGCGCGGCAGGCGGGCCAGACGATAGTCCCCGGCCGGCAGCTTGGCGGCCAGAGACCGGAACAGGCCCGGATCAACGGCGGCGCGGGTCCCCAGCCCCATCAGCACGCGTTCGACCTGACCGCCGGGCCCGGACAGGACCAGCACCTGACCGGCCTTGGCCTTGAACTGGGCCTGGGCGGCCAGGACCCTGGCCGACGGCCGGCGCGCCGCCAGGAAGGCTTCGAGCTCGGCCTCGAACAGCGGGTGGACCGGGAGGCCGCCTTCAGTGGCCGTGGCCAGAATGGGGGAGCTGTCCAACATGTCGCGGCCCTTGGAAATTATGCTTAACGATTCCTTGAGGCCGCGCGGCGAGGATGCGGCAACCCTTCGGAGACTCGTCTTCCATGTGTCGCAAGCGCGCGCTCCTCGCAACCGTTCTCGCTCCGGCTCTGCTGATGCTGGGCCCCCAGGCCCAGGCCGGCGCCGCCAAGACCCCGCCCGCCGCCGTTGAGCCGGCTGTGTCGCGCAAGGCCAGCCCGGCCCAGCGGACCGAGATGCGCCGCGCCGATCCCCTGGCCCGCGCCGCCTTCTGGGGCGGCGAGTTCGAGACCGACGGCCGCGACGCCGAGGCGGGCGTCGCCCTGGCCCAGGCCCTGCGGGCCATGGGTCGTTATGACGACGCCGCCGAAGCGGCCGGCAAGGTGCTGATGGTCGAGCCCGACAATCTGGACGCCCTGCTGGAATCGGCCCGCGCCCATATCGCGCGCGGCCAGGGCTTCTACGCCGTCGAGCCGGCCCGTCACGCCGCTGTCCTGGCGCCCAAGGACTGGCGTCCCCAGTCGCTGCTGGGCGTCGCCTATGAGCAGGCCCAGCGCGACGAAGAGGCCAGCGCCGCCCACCGTCAGGCCGTGACCCTGGGCCCCAACGAGGCCGTGCCCAACGCCAACTACGCCATGCACCTGGCCAGCCAGGGCGACATGACCGGCGCCGAGGCCCTGCTGCGCCGCGCGGCGGTCATGCCCGCCTCAAGCATCCAGATCCGCCAGAACCTGGCCCTGGTGATCGGCCTGCAGGGCCGCATCGCCGAAGCCGAAAAGCTGGCCCGCCAGGACCTGCCGCCCGAAGCGGTGGCCAACAACCTGGCCTGGCTGCGCGCCGCCACCAGCCAGCCCAGCCCGACGGCCCAGTCCCGAACCTGGGAAGCGATGAAGTCGGGCGGCTGAAGAAATACAGCCCAAGCGAGAAAATTGCCTGGACTCTTCCTGATTTCTAAAGAACGCTGTTCTCGGACTGTTGGGGGGCAGCATGAAATCGCACGGAATTACGCAAGGAATCCGGCTGGCCTTGGCGGTCGGGACGCTCGGCCTGGGCGCGTGTTCGGCCAATCATCACTCGATCTATCGCTGGCAGCCGGTGCCAACGGCGGAGGCCGCCTATGCCCTGGTCGACGCCAAGCAGCGCGCGATCATCGGTCTGCCGCGTCCCCTGAATCCACCGACGACCGACCCCAAGACCGAGCAGAAGTTCGTCGTCTGCGCCGAGCCCAGTCCCGACGTCTTCAGCGCCCTGGCCCAGTCGCTGGCCGCCAGTGGCTCGCTGGGCAAGTCGGCCGATCCGGCGACACTGCAGGTGGCTGGCAGCCTGGCCGGCACGACCTCGGAACAGGCCTCGACCCTGGCCCGGACCCAGACCGTCAACATGCTGCGCGAGGTCATGTACCGAACCTGCGAGCGCTACATGAACGGCGCGATCAGCGAACTGGAAATGCCTGTCCAGGCGATCCGCGACCAGCGCATGATGGTCAGCACCTTGGCCATCGAGCAGTTGACGGCGGCCGCGCGGCCGATGGTGGTGGTGATCGGCGGCGCTGGCGTCGCGTCGGCCGGGAGCTCAACCCAGGACGCCGTCATCAAGGTCAGCCAGGCGCGTGACGCCGTGGTGGCGGCCGAGAAGATCAAGAAGGACAAGCAGGACGCCTATGACGGCATCAAGGAAGCCTGCCTGGCCATCGACAAGAAGGTGACCGACGGGACGGAGCTGACCGCCGACGAGAAGAAGAAGCAGGGTGAGTGCTCCACCGCGAAACTGGCTTTGGCCAATGCCGAGACCGATCTGAAGACCAAGTCCGACTACTACGCCAATCTCGGCAAGGTCGCCTCACAGGGCGGCGCCGGCCCCGCCTCGGCCAGCGCCGCCCTGATGACACCCGTGATCGACGGCGACGCCAGAGCCCAGGCGGCGGCCATCGAAGCGGTGGCCCTGGTGGTCGATAGTATCGTCCAGCGAAACTATGACCAGCAGGGCGAAATCCTCATGGTCTGCCTGAAGGTGATCCAGAGCAACGACGCCAAGTTCGACCCCTCCCGCCCCTTCTGCAACGATCTGCTTAAGCAGAGCATCGCCACGGCCAAGGCCGAGGCCGAAGCCGACGCTGCGGAGGCCGACGCCAAGGCCGCGACGTTTAAGCTGGAAGTCCTGGAGGCAAAGAGGGCGATCGTCGCAAGGACAGGCACGCGGTTCGACAAGTTCTGGCTCAAGGTCGCCGCCCCCGACGGCAAGACCGTGGACGCCACACGTCTGGGCGAGGCGATCGACGCCTACGTCAAGGCCCATCCGAAGCAGGCCAAGCTTCCGACCATGAGACGGCTCGGCGCCATGAAGACCGTGGCCACCCGCACGGAGCTCATCGACGCCTTCGCGGCGCTGCCCATCGAATACCAAATCGAACTTGCGAAGTAGGAGACCGGACATGGCAGATATCGGAATTCTCGTCGCGCCCTCGCGGAAGGCCCTGCACGCCTTGGCTGAGCTCTCCGGCCTCGAGATCATCGACGAGCGCCAATTCGAGACGCTGACCACATACAAGACCGACGAGTATGCCGACGCCGGCGCGATCGAGACCGCCGACGCTGGCTGGGTCGGGCTGGCGCGCGTGCCCTAGTTCAGCGCGCGCTCGAGGACCTTGGCCGCGTCGGCAAACTGCTGAAGCAGCGGCATGGACACGCCCTCGCGGACGACCACCGCCATGGTCGCCGCCAGCGAGAAGATCAGGGCCGTCTCGACCGCTGATCCGCCGACCTCGTCACGCGCGAGGTTTCGATCGCGAAGAGCCCGCTTGCCGCCGATCTTCATACTGACTGTCCCACAATGGCAAACCACTGGGCGACGCGGCGCAAGAAGGGCGCCGTAGAGAGCGCGACAGCCGAAAGCGTCAGCGGTTTCGGCTATCGCGCGTCGAGGATAGAGGCCCTATCTGCCTAGCCGGGCCAGCAGATCGTCGCGATAGGTGCGGCTGGCGACCAGTTCGGCGCCGCTCTCCATCGTCAGCCGCCATGAGCCGTCCGACAGCGACTGTGTCTCGCGAACGCGCGCCAGATTGACCAGGGTCGAGCGATGGCTGCGGGCGAAGATCGCCGGGTCCAGCCGTCCTTCCAGGTTCTGCAGCGTCTCGCGGATCAGGCCCTCGCGCTGCGCCCAGTGCACGACGACATAGTTGCCGGCGGCCGAGAACCATTCCACGCGGGACAGGTCGACCGGCGTCCGGCGCGATCCGGTCGAGACCATCAGGCGCTCGGCCGGGGCGGCCTGGCGCGCCACGACCCGCCGCGCCTCGGTCAGGGCCGTCTCCAGTTGGTCGGCGCGGGCCTGAGCCTCGACGGCCCTCTGGCGGTGGGCCGCGGCCAGACCGGCGGCGGCCAGGGCGGTGTAGAGCAGGATCGAAACGGGTGAGCGGCTCAGGGCCCGGGCCAGCCCTTCGGCCATGCCGCCGGCCGACGCGCGGTACGTCATGTCCACCCAGGCCGCGCCCAATGATTCCAGGACCACGACGGGGATCATCGCCAGGGCCAGGACCGCGACGCCTCGCCCGTCTGCCCCGAAGCGCCGCAGGATCGCCCAGACCAGGCCGGCTACGGGCAGCCACAGGGCGTAGCTGGCGCCCTGCCACGACACCGACTCGACCAGGCTGATCGGCGCGCCGGCCGCCCGCGCGGACCGGCGCGCGAACCAGGCGGCGCTGAAGGTGGTGACGACATAGCTGTAGGCGCCAAAGCCCCACATCCAGGCGGCGGTCGAGGCGCGCTTCAGGCGGGCGAAGGGTCGCGGCGGCGGCGCAGGGCCCGCGACAGGATCCAGATCACGGCCAGGGATTGAAACACGAGGGTCGGCCAGAGCTGGCTCCAGGGGGTCGGCAGGAAGGTCAGGAAGTTGCCCGAGAAGGCGCTCATCACCGCCCCGTAAGCGCTTAGCATCTTCACGAGATGCTCGTAGGTCCAGAGGTCCGGAAAGAAAGGCCACGCGGTGGGGCGGGCAAAGCGCCACAGGTCCCAGCCGCCATAGGTCAGCGCGCCATAGACCAGGGCGGCGGAGACGGCCGTCCTGCCGCCCGTCTGGCCGCGCAGGATCAGCACCAGCACCCACAGGCCCACGCCCACGACGATCAGGGTCAGGATCCAGTCGAGCGCCCTGGCGCGGTCGGCGCGGCGCAGGTCGGGCCGCTTGCGCTTCAGCACTCGCACGCCGGAGAAGGCGGTGATGGTCGCCGTGGCCGTCAGGGCCGCGAAATAGGGGTTGAAGCGCAGCGCCGTCATCACCCAGGCGCAGACCAGCAGCGTCCCCATCAGGCCGGTGAAGATCCAGCCGGACACGCGATGCAGCGCAGACCCCTTGCGGGTGACGATGGGCAAGCCGCCGGCAACGACGGCGACGAGGCCGCAGGCGATATGGAGGGCGAGAGTGGGCTGGAAGATCATGCCGCCGGCATGGCCACTCGCTGGCCTTGCCGCGAGGGATCTGGGACGAAGCGCGGCCCTTGGGGACGGGCCCCTAGCCCTTGCCCATCACGTCCTGGATCTTGATGATCGCCGGACCCAGGATCACCACGAACAGCACCGGCAGGAAGAACAGGATCATCGGCACGGTCAGCTGAGCCGGCAGGGCGGCGGCTTTCTTTTCGGCGGCCGAGAGACGCAGTTCGCGGTTTTCCTTGGCCATGACCCGCAGGGCGCTGCCCAGGGGCGTGCCGTAGCGCTCGGCCTGGATCATGGCTGTGGCGACCGAGCGGATGCCGGGGTGGTTGGTGCGGCGAGCCAGGCCCTCATAGGCCAGGCGCCGGTCGGGCAGATAGGACAGCTCGGCGGTCAGCAGGCTCAGTTCCTCGGCCAGCTCCATCGAGCTGGAGCCGACTTCCGCGCCGACCTTCTGGATCGCCGCCTCGATCGACATGCCGCTTTCAACGCAGATCAGCAGCAGGTCCAGGGAGTCGGGAAAAGCCGCCACGATCGACTCGCGGCGCTTGGTGGCGATGTTGGTGATGTAGACGTTGGGCGCGTAGTAGCCGATGGCCAGGGCCGCGACGCAGGCGCACAGCTTCTGCATGCCCACCAGGCCAAAATCATTGATCAGATAGATGTAGAACGCCGTCACCACCGCGAAGACGAACGGCATCACGAAGCGGAAGAAATAGAAGGTCGAGACCGGCTGTGGTCCGCGAAAGCCGGCCTGGGCCAGCTTGTCGACCACCTTGGGATCTTCCAGCAGGCGTGACAGCTGCAGGCGGTCGACGATGTTCTTGTACAGGCCTTCGTCGGTGTGGCGCAGGGTGCTGCCCCCGCCGCCTTTCTGGACGATGGCCTCGCGCGAGCGGCGGCGCAGCTCCTCGCGGCGGTTGGCCACAGACTTCAGGCGCCCTTCCAGACCCTTGTCGCGCATCAACGGCGCGGCCAGGGTGATCATGGTGGCGAACACCACCAGGGCAATGACCCCCGTGAAGATGTTGGTGGGGTCGGTCAGGACGGCGACGATGTTCATGAGCCCCCTCCCCTAGAACTTGAAGTTGATCATCTTGCGCATCACGAAGATGCCGATGCTCATCCAGATGCCGCCCGCCAGCAGCATCAGATGGCCGCGCTGATCGGTGAACAGCGGCTGCATATAGGCCGGCGAGGTCACGGTGATCAGCACCACAACGCCGGGCGGCAGAGCCCCGATGATAAAGGACGAGGCCACGGCTTCGGCCGACAGCGCCTTGATCTTTTCGCCCATCAGCTTGCGGGCCCGCAGCACGGTCGAGAGGTTGCCCAGCGCCTCGGCCAGGTTGCCGCCGGTCTTGGCCTGGATCGACAGAACGATGGCGAAGAAGCGCAGCTCGTTGGTCGGCATGCGCTCGTACATGCGCTCCAGGGCCACATCCATCGGCATGCCCATGCCGACGTTCTCGGTCAGCATGCGGAACTCGCCGGCCAGGGGCTCGGGGCATTCCTTGCCGATGATCTTCAGGCAGTCATGGACCGGCAGACCCGACTTGATGCCGCGCACGATGATGTCGATGGCGTCCGAGAAGGCCTCGGTGAACTTCTTGGTGCGAGCCGTGGCCAGCATGCCCACGACCCAGCGCGGCAGGCCCAGGCCGGCGGCGAAGGCCGCGCCGAGGGCCAGCAGCGGATGCTGGCCGAGGATGAGGACGATCAGGCCGACGCAGAAGCCCAGCCCCCCGCTGATGATCCAGAACATCTGGACCTTTTCGCCAAGGCCGGCGGCGCGCAGGCGAGCGGCGATGCTCAGCGACGCCTTCTTCTGTCGCCTGTCCTGCTCTTTCAGGGTCTTGAGGATCTGTTTGCGGCGGGCGTCGGGCGTATTGGCCACGGCCTTGGCGCGGGCCCCGGCGGCATGGGCGCCGCCGCCGACGATCGCCTGGGCGCGCTTGGCCGTGCGGGCCGCGTTCTGGTCGCCGCCGGCGAAGGCAAAACCCAGCGCAGTGATGGTGATGAAGCCCAGGACGCCGGCGATCACGAACAGCATGGGCTACTCCGCCGCGTCGAGGGCTTCGGCCAGCTCGCGCTCCAGGCCGTAGTAGCGGGCGCGGTCCCAGAAGCGGGGCCGGGCGATGCCGGTCGAGCGGTGCTTGCCCACCACCTTGCCGTCGGCGTCCTCGCCGGTGATCTCGTAGACGAAGAGGTCCTGGGTGACGATCACGTCGCCCTCGAGACCGACCACCTCGGTGATGTGGGTGATGCGGCGGCTGCCGTCGCGCAGGCGGGCGGCCTGGACGATGACGTCGACCGAACCGACGATCATTTCCTTGATGGTCTTGGAGGGCAGGCCATAGCCGCCCATGGTGATCATGCTCTCGATCCGGCTGATGGCCTCGCGCGGACTGTTGGCGTGCAGCGTCCCCATCGAGCCGTCGTGGCCAGTGTTCATGGCCTGCAGCAGGTCGAAGGCTTCAGGGCCCCGGACTTCGCCGACGATGATCCGCTCGGGACGCATCCGCAGGCAGTTCTTGACCAGATCGCGCATGGTGATCGCGCCCTGGCCTTCCAGGTTGGGCGGCCGGGTTTCCAGGCGCACCACGTGCGGCTGCTGCAGCTGCAGTTCGGCGGCGTCCTCGCAGGTCACCACCCGCTCGGTCGGATCGATAAAGGCGGTCAGGGTGTTGAGCAGCGTCGTCTTGCCCGAGCCCGTACCGCCGGAGATGACGATGTTGCAGCGGCAGGCGCCGATGACGCCCAGAACCCGCGCCCCTTCGGCGCTGATCGACGCATAGTCGACCAGGTTCTTCATCGTCAGCTTGTCCTTCTTGAACTTCCGGATGGTCAGGGTGGGACCATCCAGAGCCAGAGGCGGGGCGATGACGTTGACGCGGCTGCCGTCGGGCAGTCGGGCGTCGCAGATCGGCGAGCTTTCATCGACCCGGCGGCCGACCTGGCTGACGATCCGCTGACAGATGTTCATCAGCTGCAGATTGTCGCGGAAGCGCACATTGGTCAGCTGGACCTTGCCGCCCACTTCGATGAACACCCGGTGGGCGCCATTGACCATGATGTCGGCGATGTCGTCGCGGGCCAGCAGCGGCTCCAGAGGGCCATAGCCGAGGACGTCGTTGATGATGTCCTGGACCAGGTGCTCCTGTTCGGAGACCGACATCGAGACGTTCTTGATCGCCACCAGCTCGGCGACGATGTCCCGGATCTCTTCCGCGGCCGCCTTGACGTCCAGCTGGGCCAGCTGGCTCAGGTCGATGGTGTTGAGCAGGGCGTTGAAGATGACGGTCTTGGTGGCGTGGTAGTAGTCGCTTTGCTCGCGGACGATGGTCGTGGTGGGCGGCGCACCCTGCGCGGCGCGCAGTTGCTCCAGCCCCGGCGTCGCCTTGGGCGGGGCAACCTTGGGCGACGGCGCGGCGCGATCCTGAGCCGGCTCGACGCGCTGGGGACGCGTAGCGATCGCCGACCCGTCGGTCGGCGCCGGGGGCGGCGCGTGACGGTCCGTTGCGGGGTTCTGATCGCGCTTGCCGAACATCCGTCGCTATTTCTTCCTGAACAGACCCGACAGCATCGAGGCCTTCTGAACCTGCGGCGGTTCGCGACGGCTGATCAGCTGGGCCAGGTGGTCGATGCCTTCGGCGGCCTTGGACTTGGGCGCGACCTCGCCGACCATCTGGCCATTATTGGCGGCCTGACCGAAGGACTTGGGATCGAAGGGCAGGACGAGCGACGGCGCGACGCCCAAGGCCTCGCCGAAGTCCTTGACCGGGATCTCGGGACGGCCGGGCACGCCCACCTGGTTGAGCACCAGGCGCGGCGGCGCGTCGTTGGGGCGGGCCTGGCGGACCATGTCGATGATGTTCTTGGCGTTGCGAAGCGAGGCCAGATCCGGCGTGGCGACCACGACCAGATCATCCGAGCCGATCAGCACCCGCCGCGTCCAGGCCGCCCAGCTGTGGGGCAGGTCCAGAACCACGAAGGGCGCGGCGCCGCGGATCTTCTGGGTGACCTCTTCATAGGCCTCGGCGCTGATCTCATAGTCCTGGTCGAGGGTCGCAGGCGCGGCGAACAGCGACAGGCGATCGCCGCAGCGGACCATCATCCGGTCCATCAGCACGGGGTCGAGGCGGTCGGGCTGGCTGAGGGCGTCGATCACGCCCTGCAGCGGGTCCTGGTTGAAATCGAGCCCGGCCGTGCCGAACGGCAGGTCCAGATCGACGATCACCGTGGCGGTCTGCATGCGCTCGGCCATCGACCAGGCGAAGTTGTGGGCCAGGGTCGAGGCCCCTACCCCGCCCTTGGCGCCGACAAAGGCCACCTGACGGCCGACGAAGGGCGCCGACGGGTCGGCATAGAGGCCGGAGACGGCGCGGATGATCTGCAGCGGGCCCAGCGGCTGGGTCAGATATTCGCTGACCCCGCGACGCATCAGCTCGCGATAGAGGGCGATGTCATTGGTCTGGCCGATGACCACGACCTTGGTGCCCGGATCGCAGACCTGGGCCAGGGCGTCCAGCAGGTGCAGCAGGCGCTGGGCGCCGTCATGGGTTTCCACCAGCACCAGCGAGGGGGTGGACTGGTTTTGATACAGCTCCACAGCGGCGTCGAGGCCGCCCACGCGGACGATGGTCGAGGCCCGGGCCATCCGGCGGTCGGCGGCGGCGACCTCGATCAGGGCCGAGGTCTCGGGCCGCACGCAGAAGGCGTGGATGGTGATGCGCGGCACCGCCATCTCGCCCAGGGCGGCGTCGCTGCCGCTCAGGCTGTCATGCGGGGACGGCTCGGGCAGCGGCGGTTCGTACGAGGGCGGCGGGGTCATTTCAGCGGCGGGCGCGCGCCGACGCTCGGGCTGCGGCATGGCGGCGGCGGGCGCCGGGCCTCTAGCCTGGGCCTGGGCCTGGCGCGCTGCGGCGGGCGCCGCGAACGGGTCCTGCGCGGGCGCGGGCCGCTCATCGCGCGGTCGGGCCGGCGGGAAATCGGCAAAGGGGTCGTCCATCCCGCCCTGGGCCGGCGACAGGGCCGGCGCGGACGAGCGCCAGGGATCGGAGCCGGCTGAGGTGAACTCGTCGGCGGCCTCGAACCCTAGGTCGAACGGGTCATGATCCGAAGGAGGACGCGGCATCAGTTGATCGCCTTGGAGACGGCGCCGGTGGCCTGCTCGTCCTTGGACGAGGAGGTGACCTCGCCCTTGCGGTACTTGCCCAGGACGATGTCGCGGCGACCCGCGTCGATCGGGGTCGAGTCGCGCGGACGGATCAGGTCTTCTGGATTGGCGATCTGGGCGGCGAGATTGGCGGCCACGGCGCAGCCGAAATTGCCATAGGTCTCGTTCTTGCGGGTGGCCGTGAGGTTTTCCCAACGACCGCAGGTGGGGCCTTCAGCGGTGAAGATCTCGAAGCCGACGCGCATCGGCGCCACAGCCTGGCCGCCGGCGTCATAGCCGACGATCCTGACCTGGGCCGGGGCCGCGCCATAGAACATCAACCGCTCGCGGATCTGCGCGGCCATGCCGCCAGCCGCCGAAGCGTCGCCGCCGCCGATGGGGGCGCTGACCACGATCTCGCGCGCCTGGGCCGACAGCCAGCGACCGACCAGGGCCGACAGCGCCTGGTCCTGGTTGGCCGACACGCCGGTGGCGTGCACCGCCAGCTGGATCTCGTCGGCGCGGCCGTCGACCTTGATCTGGTCGCGCCACTTTTCGGTCTCGGTGCGCGAGGCGGGCGCGGAAACAGGCGGTTCAACGCCGGCGCTGGCGCAGGCCGACAGGCCCAGCAGTGCGGCGCCGAGGAGAAGGACGCGTTTCACGGGGTGCTTGCTCATGTCCGCGTCCTCACTCGATCACATAGCCGACGGGGCCCTGATAGGCGCGCCCCGCATTGGCGCCGGCCGGCGCCTTGACCACCTGGTTGAGCCGCCCCAGCAGGGTCGTGCTCATGTCGCCCGCGAACCTCAGGCCGTCGGCCGGGGTCTGCAGGTTCTGGGGCCGGGTGGGATCGACGATGTAGGGGGTGATGATGATCACCAGCTCGGTTTCGCCGTTCAGATAGTCGCGCGAGCGGAACAGCGAGCCGAGAACCGGCATCGAGGTCAGGCCCGGCAGGGAGTCGATGGTTTGCTTGGTAGTCTGCTGCAGCAGGCCGGCGATCATCATCGAGCCGCCCGAGGGCAGCTCGACCGTCGTCTCGGCCCGGCGAACCATCAGGCCCGGCACGGTCAGCACGCTGGAGCCCGAACCGCTGGACACCGAGAAGGCGCCCAGGCTGGAGAGCTCGGAAACCTCGGTCGACAGCTTCAGCGAGATGCGGCCGCCCGACAGCACGACCGGGACGTAGCCCAGGCCCACGCCGTAGGGCTTGAATTCGATGGTGATCTTGCCGGTGGCGTCCTGGCCGGTGGGGACCGGGAACTCGCCGCCCGCCAGGAACTTTCCCGCCTCGCCCGACAGCACGGTCAGGTTGGGCTCGGCCAGGGTCCGGATCAGACCCACCCGTTCAAAGGCCTGCAGACAGGCATTGGTGTTGCTGCCCGTGGCCGTCTTGTAGGCGGTCGTGGCGATGTTGGTGATCAGGTTGGTCAGGGCGTTGGTAGAGCCAGTGGAGGTCGTATTGACCAGCGCAGCGCTGTTCACCGCTGTTTGGGTTGTCGTGGAGCCGCTCACAGGAAGGGGCGCGACGGCCACTATGTTTCCGTTGCCGTCCACCACGGTCACGGTCGAGACCGACGTCGAATTGCTCGTGTTCGTCGTCGAAGACCCGGTGGTCCCGGAGGTGACCCCGTTCTGGCTGTTCTGGGTGTTGTTGTTGCTGACGTTGGTCGTGCGGGCGTTGTTGTAGCCGGCGCAAAGATCGGCGCCGCCCATCAGTGCGCCATTGACGCCGAAGGTATTGTCGCGTCCCAGACCATAGGTCCTGACGCCGTCGTTGAAGAGGGCGCTGGATGACACGCCCAGCTGCTTGATGACGTTGCGCTGCACCTCGACGATGCGCACTTCCAGCATCACCTGGTCCTTGCCGGCGATGCTGAGCATGTTCAGCACCTTTTCCGGAGAGGCCACGAACTGGGCGGCGATCCGCGAGGCCTTCTCGGAGTCGGCGGCGTTCATCACCACGCCGGTGAGAATGACGCTGTCCTTCAGCGGAACGACCTGCACCGAGCCCATGGGCAGGACGGTGCGCAGGGTCGAGGACAGCAGGCTGATGTCCTGGGCGACGCGGATGTTCAGCTGCAGGATCTTGCGGCCCGCAGCGTCGAAGAACACCGCGTCGGTCGCGCCCGAGGTCATGCCCAGCACATAGATCCGGCGCGGGCTGCGCAGAACCGCGTCGGCCACCAGCGGATTGGTGACCAGCATGTCGCGCACGTCGACCGGCAGCTCGATAATGGCCGACTTGCCCAGCGGCAGGTCCAGCACCCGGGCGCCGGTCCCGGCGGTCAGGTCGATGCTGAGCACCTGCTCGGCGGCGGGCGGCGCGATCGGGGCGACGGCGACCGGGCGCGGGCGAACCACGCGCGGCGCGGGGCGATAGGTGTGAGAGCCGCCGACAGGGCCGTCAGCCAGCACGGAGGTGGTCGAACTCAGGGCCAGAAGCCCGGCGATGTGCGCGGTCAGAACCCGACGAATCATGGAGGAGCGGCTCATGGGCGCACCGAGGTGTTGGTGGTCTGGCCGCCACGGTTGATGCGGATCACCGAGTCCTCCGGAGCCTTGCGCGCGACACCCCCGACGACGCCCGAAGGGCCGCCCAGATCGGTATAGGCGCGCAGGGCCAGGGTCACAGGGCCTGTCGCCTTGGCCCGGGTCAGGGCCTCGGCGTCAGTGGGGCTGACCTCGATGGTGGCGGTAGCCGCGACGATGGACTTGGCGTCCTTCTCGGCTGCGGTGCTCTGGTCCAGGGCCAGAACGCGGACGTTCTGCAGGATGGTCTCGGCGATCGTCACCTTGCCGGCGCCGCCATCAGCATCCGGGGAAAGGGTGTCGCGGGTCTGCAGGACATCCACCCGGTCGCCGGGCAGGATGAAGCCGCCGACGGCGGTCTCGGAGGTGACGGGTACGGCCATGGCGCGCTTGCCGGGCGACAGCACGACCGAAAGATAGCCGCCGTCGCCGCCGCGGACGATCTTGCGGGGGGTGATGGGTTCGCCGGTCAGGATCGGGTCGCGCACGATCGCGCCCTCGACGGCCTTGGCCGGGTCGACGCCGCCAATCATGTCATTGGCGGCATTGGTGACGGCGGCCCTGGCCTTGTCCGCACCCTCGGGGTTGGGCAGGGCGGCGCCGTTGGTGATGAAGGCGGCATTGACGGCCTCGGTCGGCCAAGCCTGCCAGGTGACGTCTTCGCCGGTCAGTCGCGCGCCGATGGCCAGGTCGCGCTTGGCGACCAGGACCTGGGTCATGGGCTTGCCCGCGACCGGCGCGGCAATGGCCGAGGGCGCGGCGGCGGGCTTTCCACCCAGCGCGCGCTGCATCACCACGGCCAGGCCGATGGCCGAGATGGCGGCGACCAGGACGATCAGGAGGCGAACAGGATTCATTGCGCGGTCACAGGCTTTCGCGACGAGAAGCGAGGTTTCGCGAGCTGCCGCCCTTCAGGACTGCGCGCACGATTCGTCAGACAGCCTTTCTGGCCAACCCCATGGTCGCCCGCGCATGGTTAACACCGGCTAAAGTTTTGGCTCCCCGAGTCGATATGCCCGCTGTGACAGGCTGACGCGGAACGGGTCCCGGGCGCCCGGTGGCTCAGCCGAGAATGGCGCTGGCCAGGGTGCCTTGCGGGAAAGTCGCCAGGGCGCCGACCGCTATGGCTACGCCATAGGGAATGTCGCCACCCTGCGCGCCCAGCTTGCGCAGCCAGGACGGGCTGCCGGCCAGCACAGGCTCCAGCCAGCCAGAGCGCAGGGCCAGGATGGCCATGGTCAGGGCGCCGCCCGCCAGACCTGTCGACAGCATGAAGGGGAAGGTCGCCGGCCAGCCGATCCACAGGGCGCTGGCCGCGAACAGCTTGGCGTCGCCGCCGCCGATCCAGCCGGCCGCGAACATGCCCATTCCCAACAGCAGCGCGCCGAACCCTGTCGCCAGGCAGAGACCGATGGCCGGCAGTGACGCGCCGCTGACGGCTGCGGCAGGGACGAAGGCCACGAGCAGGGCCAGCGAGATCCAGTTGGGAATAGTATAGCTGGTGACGTCCTTGAGCGCGGCCACGATGACCAGGGCCGGAAAGATCAGCAGCAGCGGGATCTGGATAGCGTGCATCGCAAGGCGCCTTGTTTGATGGCCCATTCTGGGACGATCAGGTGAAGCAATGGTTTCCCCCAAATGCGGAAAAGGCCGCGACGAAACCGTCGCGGCCTTCCCGTTTCCGAGGCAGTACGTCGGCCCGTTTGGGCCAGCGCGCCTTTAGCTGGCCGAGTTGGCCGTGCTGACCTTGGTGCCGACGTTCGTGAACGTGGTCTTCAGATTGGTGCCCAGGGTCGTGACGGCGGTCACGATCACAACGGCGATCAGGGCGACGATCAGACCATATTCAATGGCTGTGGCGCCGGATTCGTCGTTCAGGAAAGTCTTGATGAAGCTGGTCATGTTTAAATCTCCAGTGTTGAAACTTGTGATGTAGATAATGCACCAATTGGGTAAACCAATTGTATTCAAAGAACGGCATTTTTCCGAGAAATGTACTTTTTCATTCGGAAAATAGACAAAGAAAAAGGGCCGGAACCCAGGTTCCGACCCTTCTTTTTTCGAGGCCTGAAGCCAGGTCTTAGCTAGCCGAGTTGGCCGTGCTGACCTTGGTGCCGACGTTCGTGAACGTGGTCTTCAGGTTGGTGCCCAGGGTCGTGACGGCGGTCACGATCACAACGGCGATCAGAGCAACGATCAGACCATATTCGATGGCCGTGGCGCCGGATTCGTCGTTCAGGAAGCGGGTGAAGAACTTCGACATGACTTGATCTCCTAAATCATCGTTGGTTGATTTTGAGGTCTTCAAGCCGTGTTGACTTGCTCACCCCCGAAAACACGATCAATTTCGCCCACCTCACTTAATGGCCAGTAAACGTGGGAATAGTTTCCGCTGTTTTTCTTTTGGTTTATTTGCATTTACTATTACTTACTCTTAACCACACCGATCAAATCCAGACGCAAAGCCTTTTGAATCAACGGTTTCGCAAACGGTCACGTTGTCGCGGAGGGGGTGGATTTAGTCTTTTGTTGACCATTCAAAGTCAGTCTCACCGGGCTCGGATATCGAACTGGAACCGTCATGCGCCGCCTTTCGCTCGCTCTCGCCGCTGTCTTCGCCCTCGCGGGCGCCTCGGCGCGTGCTGAAAGTCTCTCGGTTCCCGCCGGTGAGATCGCCCGCATCGGTCTGTCTGGCGCTGTGCGCGACGTGGTTGTCGGCGATCCGCTGGTCGCCGATGTCAGCGTCATCAACGAACGCACCCTGGTGATCCTCGGCAAGCGGGCCGGCGTCACCACCGTGATGGCCTTCGACGCCGCCGGCCGCCCTCTGGCCGAACGCCAGGTGATTGTCTCCGACAGCAGCGCCGGCGTCACCGTCTACCGCGGCGCCGCCAATGTCGGGACCTATGCCTGCGGCGTGCAATGCACCCGTGTTGCGCCCACCTCCGCGGTCAGCGTCCCCTAAGAAGAGTCCCGCGCGCGCGTGAGGGCGCGTCTAAACGACTGATTAGGGGCGGGAAGCCTAGACTGCCCTGACCGTCGCCTCCGGCGGCTTCGAAACGGACCCCAAGCGTATGGCGCCTGTCGCCCGCCTCAAACGCCTCCAACGCTGCGCCGGTCTGCTGGCCAGGGCCCGCGCCAGGGCGAGGCTGTTTGCGCGCGCGCGCCGCGGCGCGGTGACGGTAGAGTTCGCCTTCGTCTCCATTCCCTTTCTGCTGCTGATCTTCGCGACCATCGAACTGGGACTGGTGTTCCTGGTTTCGATCACCCTGGAAAACGCCGTGATCGACGTCGGCCGCTCCATCCGCACCGGCGAGGTCCAGACGGCCGGCCGAACCGCCGCCGCCTTCAAGACCGCCGTCTGCACCGAGATGAGCTGGCTCGGCTCGGCCTGCAGCACGGCCCTGAGCCTGGACGTGCGCACCTTCAGCGGCTTCTCGGCCTCGGGCGTGGTGCTGAACGCCGCCAAGCCGAACACGCCCTGCTGGGATCCGGGCGGCCCGGGCTCGGTCGTCCTGATCCGCGCCTATTACAACTGGCCCCTGGTCACGCCCCTGCTGCAGACTGGCCTGCAGACCTCGAACGGCAAGCGGATGCTGACGGCCGCGACGGCCTTTTCGAACGAGCCCTATTCCGACACTCCGGCCGCGACGGTCATATGCCCGATCAACTGACCCCCCGCCCCCAAAAGCGCCTGAAGGGCTTCTGGCGCGACCGTCGCGGCGTCTCGGCCGTCGAGTTCGCCCTGATCGCACCGGTTCTGGTGATCTTCTATTGCGGCATGGCCGAGCTGACCCAGTCCATGATGGCCCAGCGCCGCCTGAGCAATATCGCCTCGTCGATCGGCGACCTTGTGGCCCAGAGCGCCCAGCTGAACGACGCTCGCAAGAATGACATCTTCACGATCGGCAACACGATCATGGCGCCGTTCCCGACGACGAGCCTGCGCATGTGTCTGGTCAGCATCACGTCTGACGCGACGGGCAAGGACACGGTCGCCTGGTCGGAGAACAGCAACAGCCACGCCAACTGTCCGGTCAAGGACGCAGTGCTGGGCTCCACCGTGATCCCGGTCGGCGTGCTGCCCCCCAGCCAGAGCGTGATCATGGCCAAGGCCAGCTATGGCTACACCTCGCCGATCAAGTTCATCCTGCCCTCAACCCTGAACTTCTACCGCACCTTCTATCTGCGGCCTCGCAAGAGCGAGACCGTGCTGCGGGTCAACTGACGCGTTTCCTGCCCCGCTAGAAGGGTGAGAAGAAGACGGCCCTGAGCCGCTCGGCCAGCGGATGCGGCGCGAAGATCCGCCCGTCCAGCCGCGAGACCGGCCGCACGCCGATCAGGCTGTTGGTGAGGAAGACCCCATCGGCGCCGGCCAGTCGCGCGCCATCGGCGGCGATCTCCAGCGCCTCGATCTCCCACGACCTTGCCGCAGCCAGCACACGCGCCCGGGTGATCCCGGCCAGCACGCCGCACGCCAGGGCCGGGGTCAGCAGTCGCTCGCCCTCGATCCAGAACAGGTTGGCCGCCGCCGCGCAGGCCATATGGCCGGCATTGTTCAGCATCACCGCCTCGTCGGCCCCCGCCGACCGGGCCTGGGCGCGGGCCAGCACATTGTCGAGATAGGCCAGGGTCTTGAGCCGCGAGGCCGGCGAGCCCTCGTTGCGGCGGGTCTGGGCGATGATCAGGGTCGCGGGCGTTTCGATGGGCGCAGACAGGGCCGCGGTCGCCCTCAGGCGCGGGACGACCTGCGCCGGACGATCCAGACCTCGCCCCCCGGAGCCGGCCGTCACGGTCAGGCGCACGGCGGCCCGGCCCGCAGGCGGCGGCGCGGCAAGGCACAGGGCCCGCGCCGTCTCGCGATCCAGGTCCGGCAGACCCAGCGCCACGCAGCCGGCCGCCAGACGGTCCAGATGCGCCTCGATCATCGGGATCGCGCCGTCCAGCGCCAGCATGGTCTCGAACAGGCCATCGCCCAGCAGCAGGCCGCGATCGTCCAGCGGGATCATCGAGTCATCTCCGTCATGGGCTCAGTCAGGGCGCGCTTGAGGGCGGCGATCTTGGTTTCGGTTTCCAGGCGTTCGGCCCGCGGATCACTGTCGGCGACGATCCCCGCTCCCGCCCGCGCCTGAAACGTCCAGCCCTCGCTGTCGCGCTCCAGCCCCACGGTCCTGATCAGCACGCTGGAATCGAAGCTGCCGTCGAACCCCGCCCAGAACAGCGAGCCGCAATAGGGGCCGCGCGGCGGCTCCAGCTGGGCGATGACCTTCATCGCCTGGACCTTGGGCGCGCCGGTGATCGAGCCCGGCGGGAAGGTGGCCCGCAGCAGGTCGGCGACGCTGAGGCCCGGGGCCAGGCGCCCGGTCACCGTCGAGACCAGGTGGTGCACATTGACGAAGGTCTCGACCCCGAACAGCGCAGGCACCTTCACGCTGCCGGGCGGGCTGACCCGGGCCAGGTCGTTGCGCATCAGGTCGACGATCATCAGGTTCTCGGCCCGGTCCTTGGCGCTGGCCGACAGCTCGGCGACCATCAGGGCGTCCTCGGCCGGGGTCGCGCCGCGCCGCCGGGTGCCCTTGATCGGCTTGGTCTCGATGGCCCCGTCCCGCACCTTCAGGAACCGCTCGGGCGAATTGGAGACCAGCGCCCTGCCCTCCAGCCGCCAATAGGCCGAGAACGGCGCCGGGCTCTGGGCGCGCAGGCGGGTGAACAGGTCGAACGGATCGACGCCGTCCGCCAGCCGCCCGGTCCAGGCGCGGGCGATATTGGCCTGAAAGATCTCGCCGCCATGGATGCGGGCCACGACATCAGCGACAGCGACTTCGTAGGCCGCGCCGTCGGTGGCGGTCAGGGCCGCGCACAGCGGACCCTCGACCGGCGACCGCGCATCGACGGGGGCGTCCAGCCAGGTCAGCGCCGCGCGCGCACGTTCAGCGGCCTGAGCGTCGGTGTCGCCTCGCCCGACAGCGACGACCCGGCGCGCCTGATGGTCGAAGGCCAGCAGGGCGCCGTAGCGGGCGCAGGTCAGGTCCGGCCAGCCGGTGCGGCCAAGGCCCAGGCGTTCGACCCTGTCGCCCAGCTCGTAGGTTCCCAGACCCACGACCCCGCCCTGGAACGGCGGGCCTTCGGGATCAGCGGGCAGGCGCGGGCCGATCAGGGCGCTCAGGGCCTCGAACGGGTCACGCGGATCGGCGGCGTCCAGGGTCAGGACCGCGTCGGGCGCGCGCAGCAGATACGACCACCGCTCGCCGCCGCCCGACAGCAGGGCGCAGGCGTGCGGCTCGTCCCGGAACGGCTGCAGGGCCCAGACCGGCTCGCGCCAGGGGACGGTGAGGAGAGCGACGCGGCGCATGGCGGGGTTGATACCTCCCCGCGCGCCGCGCCGCCATGCCTCAGGTCTCGCGCCCGCCGCCCTTGACGAGGAACAGGCCCAGCGAGCCCAGCAGCAACAGGCCGACGATGGGCACGAAGCCCGCCACCTGGCTCTGGAAGATCCGGGTCGCCAGGGCCACCAGCAGCGAGCCCAGCCACACCGTCGCCGTGCCCGACAGGGCGAACAGGCCAAAGAAGGCGGCGATGCGGTCAGGCGGCGCCAGGCGCACCAGCAGGGTGCGGCTGGAAGCATATTGCGCGGTGACGAACACCGCGATCAGCATGCCCAGGCCCAGATACAGAACCTCCGGCAAGGTGCGAAACAGCGGCCCGTTCCACAGCGGCGCATGAGCGGCGGGGTCATAGCTCCAGAAATAGAGGATCCTGTCGCGGCCCATGCCCAGGGCGCCGATCAGCACGATCAGGCAGCCGAAGATTTCCAGCTGCACCGCGCGGCGCGGTCCCAGGGTCCTGTCCAGCCACGGCGCCAGGAAGCCGCCCAGCACGCCGAAGATCGACAGGCAAATGCCATAGGCCAGCATCTCCAGCGCGCCCCAGCCCATCAGGCCGGCGGCGAACAGGCCGCTGAACACCAGCAGGGCCGTCATGCCGTCGCAATAGAGCATCCGTGTCGCCAGGAACGTCGCGACATCCTTGTGCCCCTTGAGGTTGCCCAGGGTGTCGATCAGCAGCCGCGCGCCATGGCGCAGGCTGGCCGCCATCGACAGGCCGGTGCGCGGCGCATCGCGCGTCCACAGCAGGAACGGGATCGCGCCCAGCAGCATGACCCCGGCCGCCATCGGTCCCGACAGGCGGGCCGGTTCATGGTTGGAGGTCGGCAGGCCAAACAGCGGCGCGGCCGGCACGCCGGGCCAGTCTACCGCGCCGGGCAGGACGAAGGCCCACATCATGAAGATCAGCAGGCTCACCGACAGGCCGTTGGCCATGGCATAGCCCAGCCCTGAAACCAGCGGCTCCTGACCCGGCTCGGCGGCCCGGGACAGCAGCGAGTTGTTGAGCACGTCGCCCCAGTTATACGACACACCCAGCACGATCAGGACGAGGCCGATCACGGCCACCGACGGTCCGTCGTTCGGCTGGGCCAGCCACAGCAGCATCAACAGCGGCAGCATGATCGCCAGAATGCCGATCAGGAACGGCTTGCGCGGGCCATAGCGCTCGATCGAGGCGCCCAGCAGCGGGGCGGTGAGCGCCGTCAGCAAACCAAAGGCGGTGGCGATGTCGGCCATGGTCGCCTGACCCTTGACCGGATCGCCGACCAGCACCCGCGAGAAATAGGGCGCGAAGATGTAGATGGTGATCAGGACGACATAGGCGTCGCGCGACCCCTGATGGAGGATCCAGCTGAGCGCGCCTTTTGACAGACCCCCCGGTTTGCCGCCCGCCGACACGCCCGCCACATCACTCATGCCCTACCCCGGTTCGAGCGCCGTCTGATGCGGCGCTTTCAGGAGAGCGTGGCGGTTAAACGGGTGTTTGTCACGGGCGACTTTAGAGCAGGATGTGCGCCCGCACGGCCTCGCGCATTTCGGCGTCCAGGCCCACGGCCTGTTCCAGATAGCCGTCCAGCGAGCCGTACTGGTCCTTCATCGCGGCGAAGGCGGCGGCCAGGTACTGGGCCTCGACGCCCATGGCGGCGCGTATGGCCGCCTCGGTGGGTGTGCGGCCGGTCATCTCGTGGATGATTTCCATGAACTTGGGGCCGCGGCGCTCGAAACGGGCGGGGTCATTGGTCAGCAGATAGTCGTCGATGACGTCATCGTCCGACACTCCGGCCACATGGTGGGTCAGGGCCGCCAGTATGCCCGTGCGGTCCTTGCCGGCGGCGCAGTGGATCAGCACCGGTCCCCGGGCCTGCGCCAGCGCCCTGAAGTAGCGCGAGAACAGGTCCAGATGGCGTTCCTTGAACGGCGCCCGCTGATAGTACTCGACCATATAGGCCTGGATCGAGCCTTCGGAGAGGTCGGAGCTCTTCAGGAATTCATGCCAGGGGTCCGGGCCGGTCGCGCCCAGATCGTTGTCGATCACCTCGGCGGAAAAGCCGCTCCAGCGCCGTGACGGCGACCGCTCGCGCTCGTTGGGACGGCGCAGATCGACCAGGGTGACGATGTTCAGGGCCGCCAGGGCGTCGAGGTCGGCGTCGGTGGCCTCGGCCTGGTGGGCGGCGCGGTACAGCACGCCCTTCTTCAGTCGGCCAAGACCAGCGGCGTAGTCGCCATAGTCGCGGAGGTTCTCGACGCCTTGGAGCGGGATGTGTCGGGTCATGTCAGGGGTGTTAGCGCGACCGGATGACATTGGCGAGACGTCCTAACGCCTCAGCCACGGCGCCAGGCGGTCCTGCACCGGCTGATCCACATAGGTGTGGAACAGCCAGGCCGCGCCATAGGCCAGGGGGAAGCCGGCCAGCCACATCAGCCACTGCCAGCCGATGCCGATCGGCACGGTGTCGATCAGCTTGTGGATGGCGCTCCAGTAGATCACGCCGACGAAGATGTGGGTGATGAACAGGGCGAAGGACAGCTTGGCGCCCTCCTCGATCCAGGCGCTGGGTCGCTGCACCGGCAGACGGCCGGCGCCCAGGATGATGCAGGCGATGGCGGCCAGGCTGGGCAGGTCGAACCACAGCACATTGGGCAGGGCGTAGCGATCCAGGGCCTGCCATCCCACCAGCACCACGACGCCGCCATACAGCAGCGCCCGGGCCGCCTTTTCCGACGGCCAGTCCATCTCGACGGCCCGGGCCAGGCACACGCCCAGAATGAACAGCGGCAGGGCCCGCACGACCCCGAACTGGAACCGCAGGTCGGCCAGGGCCTGGTCAAAGCCGAAGCGGGCGATCAGTTCGAAGGCGATGATGGTGGCCGCGCCCACTAGCGGCAGGATCATCGCGTGGCGCACCTTGTCGGCCGCCCGCCACATGAACGGGAAGATCGCGTAGCAGACGATCAGGGCCGACAGCGACCAGCTGGGCAGGTTCCAGCCGTCGCTGGGCACACCCCAGGCGTGGATCAGCAGGGCCTGGACCGGCAGCTGGTCCCAGGCGAAGCGGCTGGGCTTATGGGCGTCGGTGCCGATGGCGTTGAGGACCAGCACCAGCACCGCCATGGCCGCCAGCACCATCAGGTGCCCCGGCCAGACGCGGGCGGCGCGGCGCAGCCAGAAGCGGGCCGGCGTGATCTTCCCCGACAGGGTCGAGGCGCCATAGGCCCGGCCCAGCACATAGCCCGACAGGATCAGGAAGAAATCGGTGGCCAGAAAGCCGCGCGAGAACACCTGGTGGAAGCGCTCGATCCGCATCGGGCTCTCGGCCCCATAGTGGTAGAGCACGATCAGCAGCGAGGCCAGGAAGCGCAGGAAGTCGAGGGCCCCGCCCCGGACGGCGCGGCGGGCGCGGGCCATCACCGGGGTCGGGACCGGGGTGGATGCGTCGGGGGGCGAAGCGGAACTGGACACCCCTTGGCCTTAACAAAGCCGGCCGCGCGGGAAAAGCCATCGCGTCACGTCATCTTGCGGCGAGGCGGCGCGACGCCTATCTGTAACTTCTACTGTTTCTGAAAGGCTTCGCCATGACCCGCATGCCCGTCCTGTTCGTCGGCCACGGCTCGCCGATGAACGCCATCGAGGACAACGCCTGGAGCCGCGCCTGGGGCCAGATGGGCCGCGACCTGCCCCGCCCGCGCGCCATCGCCATGGTCAGCGCCCACTGGGAGACGCAGGGCGCCACCGCCGTCAGCGCCTCGCCGGCGCCCGAGACCATCCACGATTTCGGCGGCTTTCCGCAGGCCCTGTTCGACGTGCAATACCGCGCGCCGGGCGATCCGGCCCTGGCCGCGCGCATCGGCGCGCTGCTAGCACCCGACCCCGTGGTCCAGCATCCCACGCGCGGCCTCGACCACGGCGCCTGGGGGGTGCTGCGACCGATGTATCCGGACGCCGATATTCCGGTGGTGCAGATCAGCCTGGATCGCGGTCGCTCCAACCGCTGGCACTATGAGGCCGGCCGGCGCCTGGCGGCCCTGCGCGACGAGGGCGTGCTGCTGATGGGCAGCGGCGACATCGTCCACAACCTGCGCGCCGCCGACTTCCGCCGGCCCGAAGCGCCCGAGTGGGCCGAGCGCTTCAACGACACCGCCAAGGCCCTGATCGCCTCGGGCGACCACGACCCACTGATCGACTGGCAGGGCCTGGGCCCCGACGCCGAGATCTCGATCAACAGCGCCGAACACTATCTGCCGCTGCTCTATGTGCTGGGCGCGCAGGATGCGGGCGAGACGGTCAGCTTCTTCACCGACGACGTCTTCGCAGCGATCTCGATGACGGGGATCAAGGTCGGCTGAACGCAAACAACGCCCGTGCCGGGGGAGCACGAGCGTTGCGCTTTTAGGGACGCCGGGGCCGGCCCGGGGGGGGGGAGCCGGGTTGTCCGCGTCGAGTCCTAGATTGGTGGGCGAACGCGGCTTTGCAACGGCGCGACTGGGGTCATTTCAAGATCGACTGTGGCAGCAGGTCACCAGAACAGCCAGCCGCCCAGACCTCACAATCAGGAACGGGCGATCCGCGTGCTCCACCAGAGCAGAAGCGGCATCAGGATCACCTCGGCCAGAAAGGAGCCCAGAATGTCGGGCCCGAACTGGACGTCGAACCGGAGGGCGCTGAACCGCGCCAGCCCGCCGATGATCGTCAGAACCAGCGCGGCCTGAATGGCCGGCTTGAGCGGCCGCAGGTTCCAGGCGCCGGCCAGAAAGAGCAGCCCCACCCCCAGCCACAGCCCACCCAGAAACCGGACGTGACTGTCGTGGGCCGCATAGGCGTCGGCGTGGATGGCGGCGACGAAGTCGGTCGGCCCTTGCAGCCCCAGGGTGGCGATGCCGCCCAGGGCGACATTGGCGCCGGTCCACAGGGCCACCAGGCCAAGGAGGAAGATCACGGTCCGAAAGGCGCGTTCGCTGAGGGTCAGTTGGTTTTGCATGGGGATCCGGCTGCTAGGGTGACGGCAAGGCACAGCCAGGCCACGACGACGTTCGGTTTCATGCGGCCTTGCCTATTATTTATAACGCGTGATAAATAATAATCAGCGAAGGAAGTCAAGTCTGTGAGTCTGGACAAGGGAACCGTGAGCGCGCGCAGAGGCCGACCGGCGCGGAGCGGTGGCGACATCGTGGCGATGCGGAAAAAGGTGGCCGATGCCGCCGCGCAGCTGTTTCGCGAAGAGGGCTACGCCTCTGTGTCCATGCGCCGGCTGGCCAAGGAGGTCGGCTGCACGCCGATGACCCTCTATGCCTATTTCGCCAGCAAGGCCGACATCCTCAGCCATCTCTGGGAAGGGATCTATGATGAGGTGTTCGCCGAGTTGAGCGCCCTGGCAGGGTCGATCGACAACCCCGCCGATCGCCTCACGGCTGTCGCCGCCCACTATGTCCGCTACTGGGTCGGGAACCCGGAGCGCTATCGACTGGTGTTCATGACCGAAGGCGTCAGCCAGGCCGAGGTCAGCAGCTTTCTGGAGTCCTCCGCCGCCGTCGGCCACTACCAGCTGTTCTTTGGTCTGGTGAGCGACGTCCTGGGAAGTCAGGGCGAGGCAGACCTGAAGCCCCGGAGCGAAGCTCTGCTCTGCGGTCTGCTGGGCATAGCCCACAGCCATGTCACCATTTCCGGCTACCCTTGGTGCGCGCCGGAGGTCCTGACCCGGCAGATCGTCAGCGCCCTGATGTCACCATCAGGTCGGAAAGAGCCCTAGGCGGGTCAGCGCCCGCGCCTATATCTGAAGCCTACCCGCCAGGACCTCGCCCATGACCAAGCCGCTGAAGATCGATTTCGTCTCCGACGTGTCCTGCCCCTGGTGCATCGTCGGCCTGGGCGGGCTGGAGACGGCGCTGGAGCGCGTGGGGGATCTGGTCGAGGCGGAGATCCATTTCCAGCCCTTCGAGCTCAATCCCAACATGCCGCCCGAAGGTCAGAACATCGTCGAGCATATCGCCGAGAAATATGGCGCGACGCCGGAGCAGTCGGCCGCCAACCGCAAGGCCATCCACGAGCGTGCGGCCTCGGTAGGCTTCACGATGAAGACCAGCGAGACCAGCCGCATCTACAACACCTTCGACGCCCACCGCCTGCTGCACTGGGCCGGCATAGTGGGCGGCCAGAAGGCCCTGAAGCGCGCGCTGTTCGACGCCTATTTCACCGATGGCCTCAGCCCCGCCGACCATGACGTGCTGGTGGCGACCGCGCAGAAGGCCGGCCTGGACGGCGCCGCGGCCCGCGACGTGCTGGCCTCCGGCCAATACACCCAGGAGGTCCGCGACGCCGAACGCGCCTGGCACACGGCGGGCATCAGCTCGGTCCCCGCCGTGATCATCAATGACCGCTACCTGATCTCGGGCGGCCAGCCGGCGGAGTATTTCGAGAAGGCCCTCCGCCAGATCGCCGCCGAGGCCTGAGCCCTACACCACCTGGGTCGCCGTCCCCGCCACCATGTACCAGGTCAGCAGCAGGCCGCAGATCACGCTCGCCGTCGCATAGCCGCCGGTGCGCTTCCAGGTGAAGACCCCGATCACCGCCATCAGGGCGGTCAACGGCAGGAACTGAATGGCCACCACGGTCGACAGCGGGTCGAAGGCCGTGGGCAGGCGGCCGGTCAGGAACAGCGCGCCATAGTCCAGGGCCAGCAGCAGGGCAAAGCCCCCGCTCAGCGCCAGCACGGCGCCGGCATAGCGGGCCAGGTTGCTCTCGCCCGCCACCGGGATGCGGGCCAGCAGGGTGCGCAGGGTGACGCCAAAGGCCAGGGTCAGGGGCAGCACATAGACCAGCACCTGATCCGCCTGGGCCAGGCTGAGACGCTTCAGCGCCACGACCCAGAAGCGGAAATCGACCAGGAACAGGCGATGGACAAGCTCCAAAGCGCCATAGACCACGCCCACGCTGAGGATGCCGATCAGCACAGACAGTCGCCAGGACCGGCTGAACGCCGGTCTATCGCGCTTGCCCAGGGCGGCCAGACCCAGGGTGATCAGGCCGGTCAGCACAGCCCAGGTCAGGACCTGGTTGGTGATCCCCTGCTTGAGGATGGCATTGGGCGGCAGGGCGACCATGCCCAGGATGAAGAACGGGAAGTAGGTCAGGGCCGGCAGCAGGGCCGTGATCGCGACGCCGCGCCACCAGCCGCCGTCGCGGCGGGCGACGGTGGGCTGGATCGGCTGACGCAGGGCCTTGAACAGCGGCAGGGTCAGCAGCGCCTGGAACGTCCCCAGCAGCAGCACGACGGCGCCGACCAGGGCGACACCCGTGCCGACTTCCTTCCACATCCAGATCTGGTCGCTGGCCGGGCGCGGCGTTCCGCCCTTCAGGGTCAGGGCGAACCAGTCCAGCGCGTGGCCGATGGCGGCGGGCGAGATGTGGTCGCCGGGATGGGTGGTGGCGGGGGTGTGGAGCACCCGGGCGGTTCCATCGGCGATCGAGCCATAGACCTTGTCCGGCTGGACCGGCGCCGTCGTCCCGAACACGGCCTGCAGCTTGGCGCTGCCGGTGACGTCCTTGGCCCGGTCGACGCCCCACATCAGCTTGGAAAACTCGTCATACTGGCTGAACACCAGGGCCAGGTTGCGCGGCCAGGCGGGCGAGCCGTCGGCGGCGAACGGCTTGCCCGTGGACGAGCCTTCCAGCACCACCGCCCGGTAGGCGTCCGGCATCGTCGCGGCGGCGGCCAGCACCGTCCAGCCGCCCATGCTGTGGCCTTCCAGGCCGATATTGGCGGGATCGACGGTCGGCAGGCTGCGCAGGTATTTCAGGCCATCGGGACCGCCAAAGCCGTTCGAGAACGCCGCCCCGCCGCTATAGCCATGGCCGGTCTGGTCGAGGGCCAGCACCACATAGCCGCGCCGGGCGAACTCGATGGCGAAGCCGCTCTGGGTCTCGCGGGAATTGATATAGCCGTGCACGGCCAGCACGCCGGGGGCCGGCGTCGCGGCGGTGGCGTTGGGGGGCGTGTAGAGCAGGCCGCTCATCGGCGTGCCGCCCGTCCCGGCGAAGGTCACCTCGGTGACCTTGATCCCGCCCGCCGTCTGGACCTTCCAGGCCAGCGCGCTTCCGCCCAGCACCAGCACCAAACCCAGCACGAACAACAGCCATGGCTTGCGCATGACATCCCCTCCCCCGCGCCGGTCGATCGCCGGCTTTGGGGGGAAGGTAGAGGAGGATGGGGGAATGTCGAATCCGGACCAACCTCAACTTGTCATCCCGGAAGCCTCGCAGAGGCTGTCCGGGACCCAGGGGCGACCGCATTGCATTGGCCCCTGGGTCCCGGCGCTCCGCTGCGCTACGGCCGGGATGACAAGCAAAATTTCGAGATCAAACCAGCGCGCCGGCCTTCTCGGCCGCCGCCAAACGCTCGGCCATGCCGGAGCCGTACATCCGCTGCACCCGCTCCAGCACCTTGGCCGGCGCGGTTTCCGGGCGCCCCGAATTGAACGGCGGCGCGGGGGCGTACTCGACGCCCAGTTGGATGGCCTGGGCCACGTCCTCGCCGGCGATCTCGGCGGCGATGGTCAGGGCGAAGTCGATCCCGGCCGTGACCCCGCCGCCGGTGAAGACCTTGCCGTCGCGCACCACGCGGGCCGGATCAGGAATCGCGCCGAACAAGGCCAGTTGGTCGCGCCAAGCCCAGTGGCAGGCCGCCCGCTTGCCCTTCAGCAGGCCTGCGGCGCCCAGCACCAGCGAGCCGGTGCAGACCGAGGTCACATAGCGCGCGCCCCAGGCCAGGCGGCGGATCTCGTCGAGAAAGGCCGGATTGGCCATGGCTTCGGTGGTCCCGAACCCGCCCGGCACCACCAGCACGTCGCACGCCTCGACATCGGTCAGGCGCGGCAGATGCGCGAAGATCAGGCCATCGGCCTCGATCTCGCCGCCATCGAGGCAGGCGACCGTGACTTTCGCGCCGGGAAGGCGGCATAGGATCTGGTGGGGACCGGTGAAGTCCAGATGGGTGACGCCCGGAAACAGGGCGAAGACGATGTTGAGGGGCTGGGTCTGGGTCATCGACGCCTCCGTGATTGACGCCGCATCATCCCGCGCCTAGCGTCTGGCTGAAATGACATAATTCCCTCGGATTCCGCCATGCCCCGCACGATCGGCTTTCTGGTCTTTCCGGACTTCCAGCTGCTGGACGCCACCGGCCCGATCGCCGCGTTCGAGATCGCCGCGCGGTTCTCGCCGGGGGCTTACCGGCTGGCGTTCCTGTCGCGGGACGGCGGCATGGTGGCCAGCTCCTCGGGCATGGCCGTCGCCACCACCGCCCTGGCTGACGCGCCGCCGCTGGACACGCTGATCGTTTCGGGCGGCGACGGGGTGCATGGGCCCGCGATCTGTGAGGCCACCCTGGCCTATGTGCGTGACACCGCCAAGACGGCCCGCCGCGTCGCCAGCGTCTGTTCGGGAACCTACATCCTGGCGCAGGCCGGCCTGCTGGACGGCAAGCGCGCCACCACCCACTGGAGCCGGACGAAAGACATCCAGAAGCGCTATCCGGCCATCAAGCTCGAGCCCGACAGGATCTTCGTCCAGGACGGCATGATCTGGAGCTCGGCCGGCATCACCGCCGGTATCGACCTGTCCCTGGCCCTGATCGGCGCCGACGAGGGCGAGCCCGTGGCCCGCCGGGTGGCCCAGCAGCTGGTGGTCTATCACCGCCGCCCTGGCGGCCAGTCGCAGTTCTCGGCGCTGATCGACCTGAAGGCCGGGCGCTTTGACGCCGTCATGGCCTGGGCCCGCGAGAACCTGGCCGAGAGCCTCAGCGTCGAGCAGCTGGCCGACCGCGCCGCCATGAGCCCGCGCAATTTCGCCCGCCTGTTCGCCGCAGAGACCGGCGTCACCCCGGCCAAGGCCGTGGAACGCCTGCGTGTCGAGGCCGCCCGCGCCCTGCTGGACAGCCAGCCGCTGCAGGTCGAAGACGTGGCCCTGGAGACCGGCTTTGGCGATCCGGAACGCATGCGCCGCGCCTTCATCCGGGCGTTCGGCCAGCCGCCCCAGTCGCTGCGACGCACGGCCAAGGCCGGCTAGGCGGGAAAGCCTAGTGCCCCCCGCCCCGCGCCGGGTGGGGGATCCTGGCGACATCCGCCGCCGTCACCGGCTTGGGGTAGGCGTTGCCGAAACTGGTACGGATATAGGTCACCACCTGCGCGATCTGCGCATCGTCCAGCGGTCCCGCCAGGCTGGGCATGCCGCCCTTGCCCAGGACGATGGCCGAGATCGGATAGGCCGCCCCGGCCAGACGCGGATTGGACGCCAGGGCCGGGATGGTCCCCGCGCCCACGCCGCCCTTGGCGTCGGCCATGTGGCAGGCCTGGCAGACGGCCTCATAGACCTGCTGGCCCGTAACCGGTTTGGCGACGCGAACCACGCCGCCGCCGGTGTCGCCGCCCGCCGGGGTCTGGGCGACAGCGGGCGCGGCGATGGCCAGCAGGCCGACGATGATCGCGGAGGAAAGACGAACGGTCATGCTCAGGCCTCCAGGGCGCGCTTGTGCAGGCGAGTAATGGCGTCGATCGAGGACAGCAGCGCCCCCTCCATCCAGCAGCCCACATAGGAGGCGTGCTCGCCGGCCAGGACGATGCGGCGGTCCATGCCCACCAGGGTCTGGTAGTGCTCCTTGCGGGTCTCCTCGGTCCAGCGGGCGCAGCAGCCCAGCGCCCACGGCACGCGGCTCCAGGCCACCGAGGCGCCGCTGGCGAACTCCTTGCGATAGCTGGCCGGGTGCAGCACCGAGCCCTGTTGCAGGGCCACCTCGATCCGCTGCTCGGGCGTCATGCCGGCCAGCCGATAGGCCCCCATCTCGCGGGCGAAGGCCCCCAGCAGCACGGCCGGGCCGTCGCCGAAGAAGTTGCTGTTGGGATAGGAGATCAGGGCGATCTCCTGGTCGGTGAAGCTGTGGCCGCCATAGATGGAGTCCTCCTCCTCCCAGAAGCGACGCTTCATCTCCAGGCCGATCTTGACCTGGCCCGAATAGGGCACGGCCTTGATGGCGGCCATCATCTCGTCGGTGACCTGGGTGTCGATCTGGCCCAGCACCGACAGCGGGATGGTGCAGACGCACCAATCGGCTTCCGCCGTCGAGACCTTGCCCGTCTTGGTGTCGGCATAGGTGACGGCCACGCCCTTGTCGTCCTGGGCGATCTTGCTGACCTTGGCATTGTATCTCACCAACCCTTCCACCTGCTTGGCGAAGGCCTTGCCGATCATGTCCATGCCGCCGACCGGCTGGAACATGGTGGTCTGCATCTCGTGACCCATGAAGAAGGCCATCGAGGTCCAGACCTGCGGGTCCAGCACGTCGTGGAAATCATACAGGGCCGACGGGATCGGCGCGCCGTTGATCCCGCCGCCGGGCGGGCGGTCATAGCCCCGGTGCGAGGCCGAGCGCAGGTTCGAGGCGTATTTGTAGTCCTTGTCCAGCATGCCCCAGCCCTTCAGGGCCTCCAGCAGGCGCTCGCGGTCCTCGGGGGTGACTTGCTGGTCCAGGGCGTTCTGGTTGACCGACTTGGCCAGCAGCTCGGCGACATTGCCCTCGAAGTCGGCCGCCGCGGCCTTGAAGCGCACAGGCTTGCCGCCGAACGATTGCGACGAGTGGATCCAGGTGTTGTGGTTGAACTGGATGAACGGCTCCAGCGCCACGCCGAACGACTTGCAATAGTGCAGCAGGGTCTTGTGATGGTGCGGGATGCGCCAGGGTCCGGGGTTGAAATAGTTGCCCGGCGCATAGCCGACCTTCTGGGTGGCCCCGCCCAGCTCGGTATAGGTGTCGCCGCCGCGCAGCGACCAGTTCCGGCCGCCGGCCCGGTCCTGATATTCGAGGATCTGCACCTTGTAGCCGGCCTTGGTCAGCTCGTGGGCCGCCAGCATGCCGGCCAGGCCCGCCCCCAGCACAATCACCGAAGCGCCCTTGCGCGCCCCGGCCAGGTTGGGCGGACCGGCGAACTGCGTCTCGGCCGCATGGCCCAGGGTGGTCATGGCCTGATACAGCGCCGCCGTGCCTCCGACGGCGGCGATGGCGGACAGCAGCTGTCGCCTTGTGGGTGTTCGTGCGCCCAGTTCCATCCGACGAAATCCCCTCGCGCCGCCCGTCCGGCGGCTGTCGGGATCGAGCTAACGAGGACTCGGGCGGCTTGGCGCGGGGGATGTGAGGTCGCAGGGGATCAATGGCGAGGCGTCAGCCATTTGGGGCGCCCTGGGAACGGGGGTGCGCAGGAAGTATGCAGCCGGCGCTGCGCATGGAGGGCGGGCGGGCGGGCGGGCGGGGAGCACTAGCTGTGATCAAACCCGACAACAGAAACACCCCACCGCCAACACACTCTTGTCATCCCGGCCGCAGCGAAGCGGAGCGCCGGGACCTATGGGCGGCCGCACGGCGTCGACCAAGGGCTCCCTATCGGGAGCGTCACCTGAAACCAGTCTGTTTCACCCCAAGCTTGCGGAAGCTGTCCGGGAGCCAAGAGCCGGCGCATCGCGGTTGCCCCTGGGTCCCGGCGCTCCGCTTCGCTACGGCCGGGATGACAAGATTTTGTGGACGAGGTCAGAGGCCGTGAAGCGGACCTTTCGACGGGCCGCGAGGGGTGGATTGCGGACGTTATCGAGGACACAACGCGGCTTTTAGAGGTCAATATAAAATGGCCCGCCGAACCACCAATGTACCTCCGTTACGACGCCATCGTTCAGGTCGAGGGTGATCACCCCGTTTCTCCACGACGTGTCGCGATAGGAGACTTCGCTGCGTCCCGATAGCACCGGGGATGACGGATAATCGCCAGCACCACGAGCCTTCTCTTCCTCAGTGCCGACCCACCACAACACATATGTAGGTTCGAACTGAGATCGAATGGTTTGGTCGGCTTCCCGCCAGTGCATTCCAACACGTAGGCCGAACCTACTCCCGGATGTCAGTTCGCCGACCTCAGTGTGTAGTCCAGCTTTTGTGAGATCGCTGTGGGGCCACCATGCCACCCACGCGCCTGCAGACCCAATGACGAGAAACATCGCCGCTAGTAGCCAGAGAAATATCCGCACTCCTGCCCCCTGACAGCCGCCTTGAAGCCAAGGCCGGTCGGATTGTCTGCTCAGGCTCAAATGTCCGCAACGAGTCGCGCCCAGCCATCAGCACAGGCGCCGGATCCGGACATTCCGATCGCAGCCGCGAGACATTGTCGGCCCCGGTTAGCACAAAGGGCGCCCGCCGCCCCTACCCCCTCGCCTCCAGCCGGCGCGTCAGAACCGCCACCTGCGCCTCCAGCCGGGCCAGGGCCTCGGCGTTGTGGCGGCTCAGCTGGGCGATGTCGCGCTCGCGCAGGGCGTCCAGCTTGGCGTGCAGGTGCATGATCTCCAGCTCGGCGCGCAGGTTGACGACATAGTCGTGCTCGGCGTTCTGGCGGTCCTTCAGGGCCTGGCGGTTCTGGCTCATCATGATCACCGGCGCCTGCAGGGCCGCGACCGTCGACAGCAGCAGGTTCAGGAAGATGAAGGGATAGGGGTCGAAGGCCACATCGAAGCGCTTGAGCACGACGTTCAGCGCGATCCAGGCCATCAGCGCCGCGCTGAACCCGCCGATGAAGGCCCACGATCCACCCACCTTGGCCACGGAGTCGGCCAGCCGGTCCCAAAAGGTGCGATCGTCATTGATCAGCGTCTTGTTCAGGCCGGTCGGGGCCTCGTCGCAGATCAGGTCGATGACGCTCTTCTGGACGTCGGTCAGGTCGTCATAGGCAACCGAGAGCAATTGACGGGAAAGCTGATCCAGACGGTCGTCAATATTCATTCACATTCTCCCGAGCCCATCTCGATTGACACACGCGCCAGCGGCAAGTCACGGTCTAGCCGTCGCGACGCCGACGCACCCTATCCCGCGCTGGAGACACCCATGGCCTACAAGTTCATAATCAAGAAGGACAAGGCGGGCGAGTTCCGCGTCAACTTCGTCTACAACAGCGAAGTGATGTTCTCGACCGAGGGCTATTCGTCGAAGGCCTCGGCCAAGAACGCCATCGAATCCTTCAAGAAGAACGGCCCCGAGGCCGAAACCGACGACCAGACCGACTGATCCGCGCCTTTGCGCCCGCGCCCCCCGAGCACCTCCTGGGTGGGCGCGGGTCTTGACCCCTCCCCGTCCTCGGCGTCTGATCGCTGATAACAAATAAGGGGAGGATCGCCGATGAGCGCCAATGCTGACGTTGCTGCCAAGGGCCGCAAGACCATCTTCATCACCGGCGCCGCCAGCGGCATCGGCCTGGCCAGCGCCAAGCGCTTCGTTGCTGCGGGCTGGTTCGTCGGCCTGTCGGACATCGACACCGCAGGCCTGAAAGCCGCCCTGCTGGCCATCGGCCCCGCCAATGGCGCGACGTTCAAGCTGGACGTCCGCGACCGCCAGGCCTGGGACAACGCCCTGGGCGAGTTCGGGCGGATGACCGGCGGCAAGCTGGACGCCCTGCTCAACAATGCCGGCATCGCCCGGTTCGGCAATCTGGAAGAACTGAGCGAAGCCGACTGCGACCTGCAGATCGACATCAACATCAAGGGCGTGGTCAACGGCGCGCGGGCCGGCCTGCCGCTGCTGAAGGCTGGCGGCGGGCGGCTGATCAATGTGGCGTCCTGCGCCGGCCTCTATGGCTCGCCCAAGCTGGCGGTCTATTCCGCCACCAAGTTCGCGGTGCGCGGCCTGTCCGAGGCCCTGGACGTCGAATACGCCCAGCACGGCGTCAGCGTCGCCTGCGTGATGCCGTGGTTCATCGAGACGCCGATCCTCAACGCCGGGGCGGCGGGCAGCAACGAGAACATGTCCGACGCCCTGAAAAAGGGCGGGCTGGAGGTCTATCCCGTCGAGGACGCCGCCGAGGTGGTGTTCAAGTCAGCGACCGGCAAGGACCTGCACTACATGGTGGGCAAGCGGGCCAAGCAGATGCGCTTCGCCAGCAGCCACATGCCCGGCTCCGTCAGGAAGCAGCTGCGCTCGCGGCCGCTGATGTCGTCCTGACGCCGTCGGCCGAGCTCTTGTCGACCACTGGCTTGGCCGGCGCGGAAGCCGGCTCGGTCAGCTGACCCAGCGGGCCGCCCATGCCGTTGCCGACCGGCGCGGCCTGGGCGGCCGGCGCAGCGATGGCGTTGGCGGCATAGACGACGCCGCCAAGACCGCTCCCCAGACCGCTCATCGGCTTGCCGTCGGCGGTGATGCCGGCGATTTCCGGGGCGTTGGGCATGTCGTCCAGGGTCGAGGGACGCGGGGTCGACGAGAACGCGCCCGGCGCGCCGGCCCGACCGCCGAAGCGGTAGAAGACGTGCATGCCGACCTGGGCGACCTTCAGCAGGCGCGGACCCCAGCCCGGCGCGACGCCGGTGGTGTGGAAGTGGGTGGCCGAACCGACCTCGTTCATCACGGCCCCGCTCAGGGCGCGCGAGGCGATCTTCTGGGCCCGGCTCCAGGCGCCGCGTTCGCGGCCCCGGTTCATCGAGCCGTCGCAGGCGAAGCTGAACTGGCAGCCGATCTTGCGATAGGCGCCCTGGAAGACGACGCCGCAGATGGATTTCGGGAAAGCCGGATGGCGGACGCGGTTCAGCACCACCTGGGCCACGGCGGCCTGGCCGCTGGGGGTCTCGCCACGGGCTTCGTAATAGACGGCCTCGGCCAGGCAATCGAGCTCGCGCGAGCTCTCCAGCACATTGCCAAGGCGGAAGGGCGAAGCGGCCGGATTGAACGGGCCGCCATAGCTGGCGCGCAGCATGAGAGGACCACTGCGGGGAACCGAAGCATCGGCTCGGCGGTTCTCCAGACGTGCGACCAGCAGGGAAATCTGGCGGTCGCGCTGAGCGGCGCCCGCGACGGTGTAGGGGTCGTGACGACGGGCCACGGCGAGCGCGCCCTGGTCCATACGCGACGCGGCATTCATCAGGGCGACGTCGGAGAAGCCCTCCGAGGCGCCGTCTGCAAGGCGTGTAACACGGGCGTGCTGGCTGGCGGTCTGGGCAAGCCCACCCGCCAGATAAACGGCGCCCAAAGCCAGGCCCGTAGCGGACCCGACCAATACGGCGCCGACCAGCGCGCGCGCATCTGCGCGCGTCTGCGACTTGATATACAAAACTCGTGTCCTGCGCGGCGAGGGCGAACCGCCCCCCGACAAAATCACTTCTGAGAACCCGGAAATCTTACTGTCGGGCAGTCCCAGAAGCGGGGGTTCGGCCGTTTCACGATATGGCCGAAAACCCACTTATGACGGGCTTATGAACGATATGCGCTCGAGTCGCAAGCACATGCCGCAGTGCAGCATTGAATCTGGGCCCATTGGCCGCAGTCAAGATCGTTAACGCCTTGATTCGCTAGAAAAACCCGACAGTGAAAAAAATCGCTGCTCTGCCGCAGCGCGAAGCATTGATCGGACTGTTCTAAACCCCTTGATTCAGGGAACGCCAAGCCATCGAGCGTCGTTACTCAAGCCAGACAAATACCGTCTAAGAGGAGCGCGCCATGCCCCCCAAACCCAGTGCCTGCCGGACCCTTTCCCTCGCTGCCCTGGCCTCGCTTTCCGCCCTGGCTCTCAGCGCCTGCGGCCACAATATGGAGCAGCGGGCGGCGACCGGCGCCATGACCGGCGCGGTGGTCGCCGGACCGGTCGGCGCGGTCGTCGGAGCCGGGGTCGGGGCGGTGGTCGACACCGCCGCCAAGCCGAAGAACTAGGGCTTCAACCGGCCCGGGATCCGTCCCGGGCCGGCGGCAGCAACCGCCAGCCCTCGATCAGGATCTTGCCGGCGCAGACGGCGGCGGCGATCACAGCGACGATCCTGAAGGTATGGTCGGCGACATGGCGAAGGGTCACGAAGTCCTCGGCCGAGGCGCCCGGCCCGGCGAACATCACCAGCGGCATCTCGCGCCACAGGGCATAGGCCAGGACGATGCCGGCGATCGACAGCACGATCTCGGCCACCGCCCGCGGCCTGATCCAGGCCGGGCGGATCACCAGGATCAGGCCGGACAGCGCCTGGCCGATGGCCAGCAGCAGGATCGGCGTGTGCAACTGGGTCAGGATCGGCGCCAGCGTGATCTGCAGTTCGCCGTCGTGGCCAAACGGCCCCCGGCTGCCGGGAAAGTCCACGACGCCGGCCCACCACAGGGCGAAGAAGGTCATGAAGATGACCTCGAACAGGGCCTCGAAGCGGGTGGTGCGGAACCACGACTTCTTCGTCGAGATGTGCGGCAGGTCGCTGACCCTCCACTGGCCAAAGTCGCCGGTCTTGATCCAGCCGCGCTCAACCATCGCCCCGATGATGGTGATCACACCGATCAGTTGCAGGGCTGTGGGAATAAAGTCGTGGATCACGCGGCTGGGAATGCCCGCCATGCCGCCATGCGCTCCCGTCAGGCCCTGGACCACCGCAGGAATGACGCCGACGACGAGGGCGATGGCCAGGGCCACCTTCACCGCGAAAATGTAGAAGGGGTAGAGCTCCACCCCAATCAGGGCGCGTTGGGGTCCGTAGCGGCCGGCCACGGCCAGGGGATGGCCAAAGTCGCGAAACAGGGCTTCGAGAGCCTTTTTGTCGAGCGGGCGGCCCTGCTGGGCTTCCTTCTCCTCGATACGGCTCATCAGAACGTCGCGCAGCTCGGCGACGATGTCCTGGCGTTGGCCGGCGGGCAGCAGGGCGGCGATGGCGCCCAGATAGCGGTCGAGCAGATCCATGATCCGTCCTCTCCTCAGAGCAGGGGTTGCAGGGTGTCGTTGATGGAGCGCCATTCGTCGGCCAGCCGGGCCAGCACGGCCTCGCCCTCGCTCGACAGGCGGTAGAAACGCTTCTTGCGCTTGTCTTCCTCGCGCCACTCGCTGGTCAGCAGGCCCTGCCCTTCCAGCCGGCGCAGCATGGGATAGAGCGCGCCTTCGTCGATCTCGACGCCCACCGAGGCCAGCGCCTGGCGCAGGCTGTAGCCGTAGCGCTCGACCCGCAGCTGGGCGAGGACGGCGAGGATCAGGGTTCCGCGCCGAAGCTCCTGGCGGAGCTGCTCAAAGATGTCCGTATCGCTGGGCATGGTGTGCGCCGTATCGTGTGCGCCACATGGTGTGTGACGCACACTGTGTGGCGCACAGTGAACTGAGAGTCAATCGCCCGCATCCCGATGTTCGCTGGCGGCGTATATCCGGGTGAAGCTCGCCCCGTCGGGCCAGGAGATCCAGACCATGCACCGCCGCACCCTCTTCGCCCTGCTGGCGACCAGCCTGGCGTTCTCCGGCGTCCCGGCCGCCGCCCAGGCCCCGCTCGACATCGCCGCCCTGCGGCTGGCCACGGTCGGGGCGTGGGAGGGCAAGCTGGAATATCGCGACTATCAGGCCGACCGCTGGTTTGGCATTCCGATGAAGGTCCGGATCGAGGACGGCGGCGACGGCGTCACCCTGATCCGCAAGGCCGACTTCGACGACGGCCCCAAGGTGGGCAATGTGCGCATCACCACGGTGGACCTGCTGGATACGGCCACCGGCAAGGAAACCTCGGCCAGCTTCCGCGAGGGCCGCGAGACCAGCCTCGAGACCAGCGCCCTGCGCCTGGCCGCGCCGGCGGTCGACGCCAGCCACTGGACGATCATCGCCGAAACAGACAGCCGCGATGACGACCGTCCGGCCCGCCTGCGCGTGACCACCGTCCGTGACGGCGATCGGATGACCACCCTGAAGGAGGTCGACTTCCTCGACGACGCCGCCGAGGCCTGGATCCAGCGCAACCGCTCGACGCTGACCCGCGTCGGCGGCTGAGCCGGACAACCGGGGCGCAGGCGAGGCACCGAAGCGCCGCCTGCGCCGGCCGGCCTACTTCACGTCGGTCACGAACTGGTCGCGCGGACGGCGGACCTTCTCGAGATTGACCAGCCAGTCGCCCTCGGGCTGGCGATAGCCCAGCGGGATGATGACCACCGAGCGCAGGCCGCGCTCACGCAGGCCGAGGATCTCGTCCAGCGAGGCCGGATCGAAGCCCTCCATCGGCGTCGCATCGACCTCTTCAAAGGCCGCCTGGGCCAGGGACAGGCCGACAGCGATATAGGCCTGACGGGCGGCGTGCTCATAGTTCAGCTGGGCGTCGCGCTGCGGATAGGAGGCCAGCAGCATCTGGCGGTAGTTCTCCCAGCCCTCGTTGCGGATGCCCCGGACCTCGTTGACCAGGTCGAACATGTGGTTGATGCGGTCGGCCGTGTAATTATCCCAGGCGGCGAACACCAGCAGGTGCGAGCCGTCGGTGATCTGGGCCTGGTTCCAGGCGATGGCCTTGATCTTCTCGCGCACCTCGGGGTTGGTCACCACATAGACCTCGAACGGCTGCAAGCCGCTGGAGGTCGGGGCCAGGCGCGCAGCCTCGACAATGCGCTCGACCTTGTCGTCCGACACGGCCTTGGCCGGATCCATCTTCTTGGTGGCGTAGCGCCAGTTCAGCTTTTCAAGCAGCACGGGGAACCCTCGATAGGCCGCAACGGCGCGGCGATAACCCCATTTGGCGGCGCACCACCAAAACCGCAACGGGTGCGGTTCCTGAATTTTTCAGCGCCTGACAGACGATGCCCCGCCCCGTTGCGGGATTTTCGCTCACCGCCGCATTCCGGCGGCAAACTCGACGCGCATCTCTAGGTGGATTGCAGAATCACGCCATGAAAGACGCCAGCGTCTCTGTTTTGGCCGGGCCAAGGTCCAGATCGCTTGAACTGGGTTCCCGGCCGACCGCCTGGACCTGAAAAGCCCACGGAACACCAGCGTCGCGTCTTGACCAGTATTCTGACCAACAGATGGGCCGCCCTGGCGGCGCAGGCGCTGAACGCCGCCAACAAGACGCTGATCACGGCCCAGACCCGTATCGCGACGGGGCTTCGCATCGCCTCGGCCAAGGACAACGGCGCGCTGTGGGGCGTGGGCGTGCGCATGCGCAGCGAGGTCAGCGCCCTGGGGACGGTCAAGGACAGCCTGGGTCGCGGCCAGTCGCTGCTGCAGGTGGCCTCGGCCGGCGCCGAGCAGATCGTCGACCTGCTGGCCAAGGCGCGCGAGAAGGCGGTGGCCCTGCGCGACACCTCGCTGTCGACGTCCGCCCAGGACGCCCTGCGCGCCGATATCCAGGCCCTGCAGGACCAGATTGAACGCACCGCCCTGCAGGCCGAGTTCGACGGCAAGCGCCCCCTGGCCGACAAGCAGGTGCCGACCACCGTCACCTACACCTCCAGCAGCTATGGCGCGGCCACGCCCTCGGCCCTGACGCCGGCCTCGCTGAGCGGGTCGATCGCGCCCAGTTCCGGCGTCGCCTCCCAGACCGTGGTGCGTGACGGGGGCACGGCGTCCGGGCGGGTCGATCTCTATCTGGACGCCTATTCGGTGCCCGACGTGCTGGAGATCTGGCAGGGCGGGACCCGCGTCGCGGCGACCGGCCGGGCCTATGTCGCCGCCGGCGCCGGGGTCGGGGCCGGAACCGCCGTCTCGGGCCAGAACATCCTCAGCTTCGACTATCACCCGGCGGCCGGCCGCAATCTGGAATTCCGGTTCAACGAGAACGGCAGCGCCAGCGGCACGGCCTGGGCGGTGCCCGGCGTGGAACTGCGCGCCCTCGCCTCGCCCCGCCCCGTCGCGGCGACCTCTTCCACCGTCGTGCCCGGGGTGCTGGTCTCGGCCCCGCTGAACTACGCCTTCGTCTCCGGGACCGACGGCGAGGCCGAGAGCGTCTCGTCCAAGGCCATGACCCTGAACGCCCTGGGGCTGGACCGGATCGACTGGAGCCAACCGGGCGGGGTGCTGGAGAGCATCGACATCGCCGTGACCAAGGCCAATGAGGCCGCCGTCTATTTCGGCCAGCGCGCCGAGGCCTTTGACAGGCTGGTCGCCCAGACCGGCCAGCTGGCCGACACCCTGGAGACCGGGGTCGGCAATCTGGTCGACGCTGACCTGCCCCAGGAAAGCGCCCGGCTGGAAGCGGCCCAGAGCCGCCAGTCCCTGGCCGTGACCGCCCTGTCGATCGCCAACGCCTATCCGCGCTGGCTGGCCGACCTGTTCCGCTAGGCCGACTGCCGCCACCTGCCGCCAGCCTGCTGACATCAGGCGTCAGCAGCGCCCCTAGCCATCGACCGCCGCCGCCCTTACCTTCTGACCATGCCCAGCACCCCGGATACCGGCGTTTCAGACGTCTCCACGCCCTTCGTCATGGACGTCTCGAACGCTGACGGCGTCCTGGGCGTCATGCCGGTGCTGTGGACGCCACACCGGCCCGAACGCCCCGCCAAGTCGGAAGGCGGCCGGGCGTTCAAGCTCGTCTCGGAATACTCGCCCGCCGGCGACCAGCCGACCGCCATCGCCGAGCTGGTGCAGGGCCTCAGCAACGGCGATCAGGATCAGGTGCTGCTGGGCGTCACCGGCTCGGGCAAGACCTTCACCATGGCCAAGGTGATCGAGGCCACCCAGCGTCCAGCCCTGATCCTGGCCCCCAACAAGACCCTCGCGGCCCAGCTCTACAGCGAGATGAAGAGCTTCTTCCCGGAGAACGCGGTCGAATATTTCGTCAGCTATTACGACTACTACCAGCCCGAAGCCTACGTGCCGCGCACCGACACCTATATCGAGAAGGACAGCTCCATCAACGAGCAGATCGACCGGATGCGCCACTCGGCCACCCGGGCGATCCTCGAGCGCGACGACGTGATCATCGTCGCCTCGGTCAGCTGCATCTACGGCATCGGCTCGGTCGAGACCTATACGGCCATGACCTTCACCCTGGAGGTCGGCCAGACGGTCAATGAAAAGCAGCTGATGGCCGACCTGGTGGCCCAGCAGTACAAGCGCAACGACGCCGCCTTCGAGCGCGGCACGTTCCGCCGCCGGGGCGACACGCTGGAGATCTTCCCCGCCCACTATGAAGACCGCGCCTGGCGCATCAGCCTGTTCGGCGACGAGGTCGAGGCCATCGCCGAGTTCGACCCGCTGACCGGCAAGAAGACCGCCGACCTCCCCAGCATCAAGGTCTACGCCAACAGCCACCACGTCACGCCGCGCCCCACCCTGCGCCAGGCGATCATCGAGATCCGCGCCGAGCTGAAAGAGCGCCTGGCCTGGATGTACGAGAACGGCAAGCTGCTGGAGGCCCAGCGCCTGGAGCAGCGCACCACCTTTGACCTGGAGATGATCGAGACCACCGGCTCCTGCGCCGGCATCGAGAACTACAGCCGCTATCTGTCGGGCCGCCAGACCGGCGAGCCGCCGCCGACCTTCTTCGAATACATCCCCGACAACGCCCTGCTGTTCACCGACGAGAGCCACCAGACGGTTCCGCAGATCGGGGCCATGTACAAGGGCGACCGCAGCCGCAAATGGACCCTGGCCGAATACGGCTTCCGCCTGCCCAGCGCCCTCGACAACCGCCCGCTGAAGTTCGAGGAATGGGACGCCATGCGGCCCCAGTCGGTGCATGTCAGCGCCACCCCGGCCTCGTGGGAACTGGAGCGCGCCGGCGGCGTCTTCGCCGAGCAGGTCATCCGCCCCACCGGCCTGATCGACCCGCCGGTCGAGGTCCGCCCGGTCAGCAAGGACGGCGCCTCCCAGGTCGACGACGTCATCGACGAGATCCGCCAGACGGCCAGGAAGGGCTATCGCTCGCTGGTCACCGTCCTGACCAAGAAGATGGCCGAGGACCTGACCGAATATATCAACGAGCAGGGCATCGGCGTGCGCTACATGCACTCCGACGTCGACACCCTGGAGCGGATCGAGATCATCCGCGACCTGCGGCTGGGCAAGTTCGACGTGCTGGTCGGCATCAACCTGCTGCGCGAGGGCCTCGACATCCCCGAATGCGGCCTGGTCGCCATTCTCGACGCCGACAAGGAAGGCTTCCTGCGCTCGGAAACCAGCCTGATCCAGACCATCGGCCGCGCGGCGCGCAATATCGACGGCAAGGTCATCCTCTATGCCGACCGGATCACCGGCAGCATGGAGCGGGCCATGGGCGAGACCAGCCGCCGCCGCGAGAAACAGCACGCCTACAATATCGAACACGGCATCACGCCCGAAAGCGTCAAGCGCGACATCAAGGACATCCTCAACAGCCCGTTCGAGCGCGGCGACCGCGTCACCGTGCCGATCGGCGGCCTGCACGAGGGCGACGTCGAAAAGCCCTTCACCGGCGACAACTTCAAGGCCGCCCTCAAGGACCTGGAGGCCAAGATGCGCGAAGCCGCCTCCAACCTGGAGTTCGAGACCGCCGCCCGCCTGCGCGACGAGATCAAGCGCATGAAGATGATGGACCTGGAATTCGCCAACGAGATCCTCACCGGGGCCGGCGAGACGGTGGACAAGGCCATGCCCAAGCGGGTGCGGGCCGAGCTGCGGGCCGAACAGGCCGAGGCGTTCCGGAAGAGCCGGCTTTAGGGTTGAGATCCTCCCCCTCAGGGGGAGGACGGCCCGAAGGGCCCGGAGGGGGCCAGCGCGGCGTTCGCCCAGCGAGCCCCCTCAGTCGCTCCGCGACAGCTCCCCCAGAGGGGGAGCATCTACCGCACCTCACCTTCCCCCTCCGGGGGAAGATCGCGCTTCACACGGGGTAAAGCTGCGCCAATACTTCTAATCTGCTTGATTCCAGATATGTTTGAATAATTCTTTTTAACTCTGTCACGAATTGAAATGCATCCGACCGTTTACTGACTTGGAGCTTTACACCCAAGATGATTTGTGCGACAAAATGACCCATTAAAGTCATGTTAAGGCAATCGTTTTTCGTATTTTGTTGCGCTAACTTGACTCTCAACAGTCGGAAGGCCGGACGATAGCCGTTGGCGGCCCAGCCACCTCCCGATCGTCGCGCCAGGCCCGGGCCTATGTGTTGACGCTACAACAGGCGATCCATGAAGGGGCTGGCCATATGAAGGGCGTGATTTTCAACCTCCTGCAGGCCGTGGTCACCGAGGCTCATGGCGATGACGTCTGGGACGACCTGATAGATCAAGCCTGCGCCTCCGGCGCCTACACCTCGCTCGGCAACTATGACGACGCCGAACTCGAGGCTCTGGTCGCGGCCGCCTGCGAGCGGCTGGGCCTGGATCGCGGGGCTGTGCTGCGCTGGTTCGGACAGCAGGCCATGCCGCATCTGGCCAGCGCCTATCCGGTGTTCTTCGAAGGCCATGCCGGCGCCCGGACTTTCCTGGAGGGTATCAACGACATCATCCATGCCGAGGTGCGCAAGCTCTATGTCGGGGCGGAATGTCCGCACTTCAACATCCAGAACGCCCCAGGCGACAGCATGGACATGGGCTATCTTTCGCCCCGCCGCATGTGCGCCCTGGCCCAGGGTTTCACCGAGGGTGCGGCCCGCCATTTCGGCGAGGACATCGACTTTCAGCATCTGACCTGTACCGATCGGGGCGATCCGCACTGCACGTTCCGCATCGCCTGGCCCCTCAACCCGCCGGTCCATGCCTAGATCCCTCGCGCCCACGGCCAATCCCTCTGCGACGCTCCTCGAACGGATCGCTCGCCTGGAGCGCCGGCTGGAGCGCGAAAGCCAGGCGCGGCGCGAGGCCGAGGTGATCGCCGAGCGCGAGACCCTGAACCTGTTTCGGCAGAGGGAGCAGATGCGGGTCCTGTCGGACCTCGCCATCGAGGCGAACAAGAGCGAGGACCTCGAGCACGTCCTGCAGGTGGCGCTGGAACAGATCTGCGTCTTCACCGGCTGGCCCGTGGGCCATGTCCAGTTCGTCGAGCGCAGGCCTGACGGAACGCGCAGGCTCAGGCCCTCCGAAATCTGGCGTATCGCCAGCACCATCGACGCCGCGCCCGTGATCGCCGCCACCCAGGCCCTGGAGTTCGAGGAGGGCCGCGGCTTGCCCGGTCTGGTCCTGGCCCAGGCCCGCGCCCTGTGGGCGAAGGGCCAGAACAACCCTGCCTTTCCGCGCAGCCGGGCCGGCCGGGCCAGCGGCCTCGCCGCCGCCGTCGCCCTGCCCGTAATGGTCGGCGACGAGGTCGCCGCCATCATCGAATTTGGTCAGGCTGTCGCCAGGGATCCCGGCCCCGACACCCTCCAATTCCTCGACCAAATCGGCGCCATCCTCGGCCGGGCGGTCGAGCGCAACCGGGCCGCGACGGCCGCCGCCCTGGCCAAGCAGGACCTCGAGCGGCTGCTGCATGCGGCCGAGTCGGCCAGCCGCGCCAAGACCCAGCTGCTGGCCGTCACCAGCCACGAGGTCCGCACGCCGCTCAACGCCGTCCTCGGCCTTGCAGAGGCCCTGGCGGTCACCGCGCTGGACGCCGAGCAGCGCGATCACCTCGACGGCATCCGCCGCTCCGGCGGCATGCTGCTGCGCCTGCTCAACGCCGTCATGGACTTCGCGCGGGTAGAATCCGGGGTCGTCGCCGTCGCCCAGACCGAGTTCGACCTCGTGCAAATGACCCGCGACGTCTTCGACCTGTGGCGGACCCCGGCCTCGATCAGGGGCCTGTCCCTGACCCTGGACGTCTCCGCCCTGCCCGCGTCCCACAGGATCATCAGCGACCCCGGCAAGATCGAGCAGACCCTCACCAACCTGATCTCCAATGCCGTCAAGTTCACCCCCGCCGGCGGCGCCATCCACGTGCGGGTCAGCCCGTCCGTGGGCGCGGCCGACCGGATGCTGGTCGAGGTGAGCGACACCGGCGAGGGCATCGCGGCCGATGACCGGGACCAGCTGTTCATGCCCTTTCAGCAGGCCCGCCTGGGTCGCGAGATCGGCGGCGCGGGTCTGGGACTGGCGATCTGCGCCGCCAATATCCAGGCGCTCGGCGGCGAGATCGGCTGCGACTCGGAGGCTGAATCCCGGGCCGCCGGCAGCTGCCGCTTCTGGTTCGACTTTCCCGCCGAGCCGGCCAGGGTGACGTCCGAACCCGCCCCCGCCGCGTCCATGCCGGCCCTGGCGCTGCGCATTCTGGCCGCCGAGGACAATCCGGCCAACCAGCGCGTTCTGCAGCTGCTGCTGTCCCAGGTGGGGCTGGAGGCCCTGATCGTCGATGACGGTCAGGCGGCGGTGGAGGCGGTGCAGCAGGAGCCCTTCGACCTGATCCTGATGGACGCCAACATGCCCAGAATGGACGGCGTCACCGCCACCCGGGCGATCCGCGCCCTGTCGACCAAGGCCTGCCTGACGCCGATCGTCATGGTGACCGCCAATGTGTTCGAGGACGACCTGGTGCGCTACCACGAGGCCGGGGTCGACGGTGTCCTGGCCAAGCCGATCATCGTCTCCGAACTCTTCGGCATCCTCTCCGCCGTCCAGGAAATGGCGGCCGCGCGCTAGGCTGGCGGTTGGCGCGGTGACCCTTCCCTTCTCCCCATGCGGGAGAGGGTGGCCCGCGCAGCGGGTCGGGTGAGGGGTTGATGGCGAGGGCCGCCGCGTCGGGCGGTCAGGCTGGGTGATGGTCCGACAGGGCTATCGACCCCTCATCCGGCCCTTCGGGCCACCTTCTCCCGCAGGGGGAGAAGGGAAGACAATGGGCATAGCGCCCCGTCCATCCCCGCGCCCGCCGCCACAAACCCCAACCCTTTCAACGCCCTGCAGAAAAATTGATCGCGCCCATCAGACGCGCTCAAACCTGCCGCATAATTTCCTCATCCCGTCGCGAGGGAGAGGGCTCTTGGATCCGGCCCGAGACGCGCGGCGGGAATGCGGTCGAGCGGGGCCGCCGGAGTCGCGTGATGCGGGACCGGCCGGCTTGATGGGAGGGCGGGTGACGTAAACCCGCCTATCGGGAGGTCCGTCGGAGGACCCCCGCCCGCCCGAAGGTTCGCTCCGGGTTCCTCCGGAATCGGCGTTGCCGCAGCCTGACGGCTGGGTGCGTCGCGAGGCAGGACAAAACCCGGGTGGGGCAAAAGGCTGAACCAGGCCTGCGCACCCCGGCCAGAGGGATAACGACCGCGCGGGGCGTCAGGCTTCGTCGAAACGGTACACTCAACACAACAGCTCCGGACGCGGTCCGGACGCCCCGCGCCTCTCCCGTTTTCACCCGCGCCGCGATCCGGCGCGGCGGCGAAGCCGTGCGCCTATTCCGGCGCGCCCGCAGACAATCTCGGAGACACCCATGACCGACACCTCACGCGACGCCAAGGTCACCGCCTGGCATCTGGACATGACCCAAAAGCTGGACGCCTTGCGAACGCAATGGGCGGCCGAGGCCGTGGCCGGCGCCGCGCGCCCTCAGCCCGTCCGCCGCAACGCGGCCTCGCCGCGCAGACGTCGCGCCGCCGGCCCGGCCGACGCCGCTGTCCAGGCCCGCCAGGCTGACGAGGCGCGCCAATTGGCGCAGGTACGGGCCGAGTGGCTGATCGCCATGGAGCGGGCGGCGATGGATATCTTGATGATCGGGATGGACTAGGTCCTCCGCCTCCTGAGGAAGGACCTGGAGTCCCCTAAGGCGCCGCTGCGTGGTCGATGCTGAAGGTGCGGGCCATGCGCCAGCGGCCGTCGGGCTCCAGCTTCCACAGGATCGAGAACCGGGCCGTGCCCGCCAGGCGTTCGGGGCCGGAGCCCTTGCGTTCGTAGAAGGCGTGGCTGCCCTCCTCGACCGCGCCGAAGCCGGGGATGGCATAGACCTTCATCGTGCCGGCTGACAGCGCTCGGCGCGAGCGCCAGGCGTCGGGGGCCTGCTTGGTTGCGCAGCTCGCGGCGTAGTCGGCCAGGAAGGCGTCGTGGGCCATCAGCCCGCCCTTGTCGTGATAGAATTCCATGTCCGGAGTCACCAGATCGGCCAGGGCCGACGGGTCGCACTGGTCGAACATCACGCTAAACAGCCTGGCGTCGCGCTCGGCTATGGCCAGGTTCAGGGCCGGCGGCGGGGGAACCTCGACGGACGGCGCGGGCGCAGGGGCCAGGGCCAGGGCCAGGGCGGCGATCAGGACGGAGATGAGCATCGAAAGCGGACTCCTCGGCGTCCTCGCGACGCGTCCCTTGAGTGTCCCGCCCGGCCTCAGGTGTCCCGTGAATTCCCGGTCATGAAACCGGCTTAAGGAACGCCGGTCTCGGACTGTCTGGCGTCGGCGGCGGCCTTGGCCTTCTTCAGCCGCTCGCGATAGGCGGCCGAGCTCTTCACGAAGCCCTCGGCGTCGCCATAGTCGAGGAAGGCGGCATAGCGCTCATGGCTGCCCTTGACCTTGAGGGCGTGCTTGATCGGGCACCAGTACTGCTCGGTGCGGGCGGTGATCTCGCGGGCATAGGCGATGACGCCGTTGCCATAGCCGCAATAGACGCAGTTTAGCTTCTGGACCGGATTCAGATAGCTCAGCCGGTGGCGGTCGATGACCACATAGTCGCGGCGGCGGACCCGCTCGATGCCCCAGGCGCTGAAGCAGCCCAGCTGGTAGACGCTGACGGCCAGGTCCATCAGGGCCATCGGGATGACCATGCCGTAGATCAGCGGCATGGTCAGCAGGGTGGGCCACGGCGTCTTGAAGACGTCGATGCGGCGCTTGTGGCTGCGCTGGCTGGCCCGGACCTCGGGGTCGAAGCGCGGCTTGCCGCTCTTCAGGTCCAGGCCATGGGTTCCAGCCCGGGCGGCGAAGGCCGCCTCGAGCTGGTCCTCCAGATGGCGCAGGCGGTCGATCATCGTCTCGATCGAATCGGCCATCACAGGTCCCTCGCGTGTCGGGACCTTCATCGGCTATCGCGCGGGGCGGGGCCAGTGATGGTTGCGCGACGTCAGCCGACCATCGACGCCAGCCGGCCGCGAATGAGCTGTTCGGCCTCGGCCACGATGCGGTCGACCAGCTCGCGGACGGTCGGGATGTCGTGGATCAGGCCCTGGACCATCCCCGCCGACCAGATGCCGCCGTCGGTGTCGCCCTGGGCCAGGGCGTCGCGGCCCCGGGTTCCGGCGACCAGGTGCTGGACGTCCTCGAACTTGGCCCCGCCGGCCCGCTCGATCTCGACCACCTGCTGGCTGACCTGGTTGCGCATCACCCGGGCGGTATTGTGCAGGGTCCGGAAGATCAGGTCGGTCTGGCGCTCATCATTGGCGACCATCTGCTCCTTGAAGGCCATCGGGATCGGGGCCTCCTGGGTGACGCAGAAGCGGGTGCCCATGTTGACGCCGTCGGCGCCCAGGGCCAGGGCCGCGACCAGGCCCCGCGCATCGGCGATGCCACCCGAGGCCAGCATCGGGATCTTCACCTTGTCGGCGGCGGCGGCGATCAGGATCAGGCCGGGAATGTCATCCTCGCCCGGATGGCCGGCGCATTCGAAGCCGTCGATCGAGATGGCGTCGACGCCCATCCGCTCGGCGCTGAGGGCGTGGCGGACGGCGGTGCACTTGTGGATGATCTTCACGCCATGGGCCTTCAGATGATCGACATGCTCCTGCGGCTTGTAGCCGGCGGTCTCGACGATGCGGATGCCGCTCTCGATGATCGCGGCCCGGTACTCGGCATAGGGCGGCGGCTTGATGGCCGGCAGGATGGTCAGATTGACCCCGAACGGCTTGTCGGTGAGATCGCGGGTGCGGGCGATCTCCTTGGCCAGGTCCTCGGGGGTGGGCTGGGTCAGGGCGGTCAGGAAGCCCAGGGCCCCTGCATTGGCGACGGCGGCGACCAGCTCGGCCTTGCCGACCCACTGCATGCCGCCCTGGGCGATCGGGTGCTCGACGCCGAACATCTCGGTGAAACGGGTCTTGATGGCCATGACACGGGGTTCCCTCTGATTTTCCCGCACTATGGCCGGATGACGCAGGGGAGAGGCAAGACGCCTTTTCAGCCCGTCGCCGAGATTTGAACGCCCGGACCGGATGCTTCCTTGACATGGCGTGCCTGGCGCCCGGAAGGAACGCCGGCCGCGCCCGTCCCGGGGAGCAACAACCCGAAGCGCGAATTGAGTATTAGATCGTTGATGCGCAAACTTCTGTCACGTACAGTGTCAATACATCACCTTCGGAACATCGGTGATTTTTAACCATGTTCCATCCTCGCCCTCCGGGCCGCACGTTTACGGATTGAAGGCGCCCCGAGTGCAGGACAGTAGTCGGATAAACTTCACCAAGACGCACTTCCTCATCGTTGACGACAACGAGAGGTCGTTGAAGATATTGAGCGAACTGACAAGAAGCTTCGGGGTCGACAAGATCACGACGGCTTCGAGCGGCGACGAGGCCAAGGAGCTCTTGTCGCGCCAGCACTTTGATCTTCTGCTCACCGACGCCCACATGCCGCGATGCAGCGGCTATGAACTGGTGCGATGGCTTCGCAACCGGCCCCGCGACGAGGACCGGATCATTCCGGCGATCATCATTTCCGCCCACACACGCGAGCATGAAGTCGCCGAGGGCCGCGACTGCGGCGCCCACTACATCATCGCCAAGCCCGCCAGCCCCATCATCCTGCTGGAGCGGATCTATTGGATCGCCGAAAAGCAGCGGTCCTTCATAGATGCCGGCGTCTATGTCGGCCCGGATCGGCGCTGGAAGAACGATGCGCCGCCGCCAGAGTTTGCTGACGGCCGACGCGCCAAGGATCTGACCAGCGACATCACCGAAGCGGTGACCGCCAATCTTTCGGACGATGAGCTTGCAAAGCTTATCCAGCCCCAGAAGGCGAAGCCATGAGCGTGGTCAGGGTCATCAACAAGGCATCGTCCCTGGTCAAGGCCATGAGGGAGTCCGGCGGCATCTACGCCCGCACGGCCCTTGAGCGGGCCGAGCAAACGGTCCGGGCTGCGCGGGCCGAGAACCTGCATAGCCAAGCCGAAATGCTCGCCCAGATGCGCACCTGGAAGGCGCAGGGTCTGCACGATGACGCAGGCTGGCTCGACCTCTATGAATGCAGTTCGGCGCTGATCTCCGTTTGCGATCCGGAAGAGGACGTCCATCTTCTGCGCTGCGCGCGGCTGCTCTGCGAATATGTCTCCCGAACCTCGGGGCAGGATCGTCGCAAGGCGGTCGGCGACCTGTTCATCAGCACCTTGAGCGTGCTGGGTGATCAGGCGACCAAGGCCGAGGTCCGCACGGAGGTCCTGAGTGCATTCGAGGCCTTGATCCCCAGATAGCCGCAGGGTCGCGACGCAACCGGCCGCAGCCGCCTCCGAGCGGTCCGAGAAGACGGTCTGGCGGCTTGCGCGGTGGACAGCGCCAGAGCCGAGCCGGGACTCAAGGCTTCAGGAGGTCTTCCAGCGCCTGGGCCCGGCGAGCGGTGTGCTCAAGATAGCAGTTCTGCATATAGATCGGAGCGATCGTGCCGCCGATCAATGCCCGGACCGTCGCGCAGTCGGCGTCGCGAAAGGCGATCCAGGCCCGCTGGGCCTTGAGCAGCGCGGCCTTGGCGACAGGGCCTTCCGCCAGGTCGGCCATGTCCGCCTTGTAGGCTTTGTTCAACCGGGCGTCCTGAACCGCCATCTCGGCTTCGCCGCAGCGAAGTATCCCGTAGGTGTTGGAGTTTTCTGGCTTGTCCCAGCAAAGCTCATAGGCGGGACTGTAGGTGACGCCTTCCTTGGGCTGGGCCTGGGCCTGGGCCGCGACGGGCGCCATGGCCAGAATGGCGGCGGCGGTCAGCATCGTCCGGAAGAGCATGGGTTCGTCCCTATCCGACTATTGCAGGCCGACGCGGCCGATGGCGTAGAACCGCTCCGAGCGCTGCTTCTTGAGGGCGGCCGCGTCGAGCAGGGACAGGGCCTTCAGCTCCATCTCCACCGCGTCGCCGACGGCCTTGAGCGCCGCCTCATGATCGGAATGCGCCCCGCCGGCCGGCTCTTCGATGATCCGGTCGACGATGCCCAGCTTGATCAGGTCTTGCGCCGTGATCCGCATCTGGGTGGCGGCGTCCTTGGCCCGGGCGCCGTCGCGCCACAGGATCGAGGCCGCGCCCTCGGGGCTGATCACCGAATAGATCGAGTGCTCCAGGATCAGCACCTTGTTGGCGCCGGCCAGGGCGATGGCCCCGCCAGAACCGCCCTCGCCCACGATGGTGGCGATCATCGGCACTTCCAGGGTCAGGCAGCGCTCGGTGGAGCGGGCGATGGCCTCGGCCTGGCCGCGCTCCTCGGCCCCCAGGCCCGGATAGGCGCCGGCGGTGTCGACAAAGGTCAGGACCGGCAGGCTGAAGCGCTCGGCCATGTCCATCAGACGCACGGCCTTGCGATAGCCTTCGGGGCGGGCCATGCCGAAATTGTGCTTGAGGCGCGTGGTGGTGTCATGGCCCTTCTCGTGGCCCATGACCACGACAGGCTGACCCCGGAACCGGCCCAGACCGCCGACAATGGCCTGGTCGTCGGCAAATTTGCGGTCGCCGCGCAGCTCGACGAACTCGTCAATCAGGCCGGCCAGATAGTCGCGCAGGTGGGGCCGCTGGGGGTGGCGGGCCACCATGGTCTTCTGCCAGGCGTCGAGATTGGCGTAGGCCTCGACGCGCAGTTCCTGGGCGCGGTCGCGCAGGGCCTGGATCTCCAGCTCGAACGCACCAGGCCCCGCAGTCTCGGAGAGCTTGCTCAGCTCCTCGATCTTGCTTTCCAGATCAGCGATGGGGCGTTCGAAATCGAGATAGTGGGCGGCCATGGAGTCTCAACGTCGCCGTTTACGAAAGGGTGCGAACCTAGTGGCTAAGCCGGAAAAAGGGAACCGGCTTTGGAACGTTCCGCGCCCGGGCGGATTCATCCCCAGGACCGTCCCCAGATGGATCGCGAGAGAGTCTCTTTTGAAGACTCATTTTTATGGTGAATCGCGACATTTGGTCCTATGGTCGATTCCTAGCTGGTGATGAAGAAAACCAGCGCCTGCGGCCCCCGCCCATCGAATATGGCTCGGTCCCGCCTGTTGAGAACCGTGTTCCCATGCAGGTGTTTACGTTCTTCTGCGTTGAGCCCGATGGCTCCGTTCCGCGCTTTGATGTTGCTCCCTATGCCGATGATCAGGCCGCGCGCCGGCGTGCGTTCGAGCTCATTGACATGCATCACCGCTGCGACCTGATCGAGGTCTGGCGCGGGTCGACCCGCGTGTTCGACGTTCCAGCCCAGCGCGTGGCGGCGGCCTGATATTCACCGCGTAGTGAATTATTGCAGCGCCCCCTGCGGGATGCTACGCCATCGTTCCGGATAGAGCGCCTCTCCCGGCGTCTCCCCGTCTGGAAGCCGCCCATGGACGCCCAGGTTCACCGCCCCCTAGTCCCGCCCGCCCCCAAGGTGCACGCCGGGCCGCAGACCAATCTGGGCGCCGCCTGGGCCATGATGCGAAACATGGTCGGGGCCTGGTCGGAGTCTGACTTCGACACCCTGATGATTCCCTACACATTCCTGGGGCAGCCCGGCCTGGTGGTCAGCGACCCCGCCGGCGTCAAGCACGTGCTGGGCGCGCAGGCGGCGCGCTATCGGCGGCCCTTCCAGATGAGCCGGATCCTGCGGCCCATCGTCGGCGACGGCCTTCTTTTGACCGAGGGCGAAACCTGGCGGCGGCAGCGCAAGGCGCTGGCGCCGGCCTTCACGCCCAAGGCCGTCGAGACCCTGCTGCCGCACTTCACCGCCGCCGGCCAAGCGCTGGCCGATAGTCTCGCGAGTCAGGATCGCGCCAATCTCAGCGAGACCTTTCACCGGGCAACGCTGGACGCCGTCCTGCGCGCCCTCTTCTCTCGCCCCGCCAGCGGTGAGGGCGCGCAACTGGCCGTGATCGCCCGCGACTACCTGCATGGCCGGGCCAATGTGAACCTCTTCGATCTCCTGGCCCGGGCTCCGGGCGATTTCGGCTTCGCCGAACGTCCCCGACTGGCCCTGGGCGCGCGCTGGATGACCGCCGTCGCCGCGCTGATCGACGCCCGCAAGACCGCCGGGCCTCGCGCGCAAGGCGGCGATCTTCTGGATGGCCTCCTGGCCGCCCGGGACGAGGACGGCCGGCCCCTGCCTGACGAGGACGTCCGCGATCAGTGCGGCACGATGCTGGCAGCCGGTTTCGAGACCACCTCGCGCCTACTGTTCTGGGCCGCCTATCTGCTGGCCCTGGATCCCAAGACCCAGGCGCGGGTTCAGGCCGAAATCCAGGCCTTTCCGCCAGACAGGATCCGCACCCTGGAGGATCTTTCGGCCTGGCCCCTGACCCGATCGGTCCTGCTGGAAACCCTGCGGCTCTATCCGCCCGCCCCGATGATGAGCCGCGAGGTCATCGCGGAAGATGAAGTCCAGGGCTGCAAGGTCTCGCCGGGCCACGTGATCACCATCAGCCCGTGGCTGATCCATCGCCATCGCAAGCTTTGGGATCAACCGACGGCCTTCCTTCCGGAACGCTTTCTCGATCACCCCTCGCCCTGGGGAATGGACGCCTTCATCCCGTTCGGCGCCGGCCCTCGGGTCTGCATCGGCGCCAGCTTCGCCATGGCCGAGAGCCAGATTCTGCTCGGCGGCCTGCTGTCGCGATTCCAGATCGCCATGGCGGACGGCCGGCCGGTCATTCCTGTGGCCAAGATTTCCCTGGGACCGGATCGCGAACCGGACTTCCGCCTGACGCCGATCCCGCTGACATAGACACAAGCCGAAAGCCTTGCGGTGCGCGCACCGACACCTAAGCTTGGTTGAACGCCGCCAGGATCCTGCCCATGACCGACGCCCCCCGCCCCTCCGCCATCGCCGACGACAGCGGCCATGGCGGCCTGCAGACCTTCGTCACGGCGGGTCCCACCAGCCTGGTGGCCGACGTCAAGGTGGAGGCCGGCGGTCTGGACCTGGGTCCTGACCCTCACGATCTGGTCGCGGCGGGCCTGGCGGCCTGCACCACCATGACCCTGCGCCTCTATGCCAAGCGCAAGAACTGGGCTCTGGGCGCGGTGCATGTCGAGGTCCGCAGCAGCCGCGAGGCCGACATGACCCCGCCCGAGCGGTTTGACCGCGAGATCACGCTGGACGGCGACCTCGACGCCGAGCAGCGCGAACGCCTGCTGGCCATCGCCGAGATGTGCCCGATCCACAAGCTGCTGACCCAGGGCGCGCGGGTGGTGACGACGGTGGGGTGAGAGTCAGTAGATCCTCCCCTTCCGGGGGAGGTGGCCCGGAGGGCCGGAGGGGGCTAGCTCGGCATTCGCCGCGAAGGCCCCCTCAGTCGAGGCGTTTACCCTCGGGCCGACCTACGGTCGGTCCCGGGGGCGACAGCTCCCCCAGCGGGGGAGCATCTGCCGCTAAAACCCATAAAGCGCCGCATACTCCGCATCCTTGCCCGCGATCTGCCGCGCGCAATCCACCATGACCTTGGCCTGTTTCCAGGTCGCGTCGTCCTGCATCTTGCCGTCCAGCATCGCCACGCCCGTGCCGTCCGGCATGGCCTCGAGGATGCGCTTGGCGAAGATCACCTCGTCAGGGGCCGGGCTGAACACTTCCTTGGCGATGGCGATCTGGCTGGGGTGCAGGCTCCAGGCGCCCGCGCAGCCCATCAGGAAGGCGTTGCGGAACTGCTGCTCGCACGCCACCGGATCATCGATCGCGCCGAACGGGCCATAGAACGGCTTGATGCCATGAGCCGCGCAGGCGTCGACCATCTTGGCGAAGGTGTAGTGCCAGAGGTCCTGCTGCACCGAGGCGCGGGCCGAACCGTCGGCATGCGGATCCTCGATGACCCGGTAGCCGGGATGGCCGCCGCCCACGCGGGTGGTCTTCATGGCGCGGCTGGCGGCGAGATCCGCCGGGCCCAGGCTGATGCCCTGCATGCGCGGACTGGCCGCCGCGATCTGCTCGACGTTCATCACGCCCTCGGCCGTCTCCAGGATGGCGTGCAGCAGGATCGGCCGGGTGACGCCATGCTTGGCCTCCAGCGAGGCCAGCAGCTGGTCCATGTAGAAGATGTCCCAGGGTCCCTCGACCTTGGGCACCATGATCACGTCGATCTTGTCGCCGGCCTTCTCGACGATGGTCGAGATTTCGTCCAGGTGCCAGGGCGAGTTGAGGCAGTTGATCCGGGTCCAGAAGCCGACGCCCAGGGCCTTGAAATCAGTGGCGCGCGACATCTCGATCAGCCCGGCCAGGGCCGCGCCCTTGGCGTCGGCGGGGATGGCGTCTTCGAGATTGGCCAGGATCACGTCGACGCTCAAGGCGATCTCGGGAACCTTGGCGCGCACCTTCTCCAGATGCGGCGGCACGAAGTGGATCATACGCTCGACGCGGGCCGGCAGGTCGCGGTAGGGCGCGGGCGCGCCGATGGCCAAGGGTTTGAAAAAGCCTCGCGCGGTCTTCATCCGCCTACTCCCCGTTCTTGCTTGCCGCGTGACGGGCGCCGAAAGCGGCGTCCACTTTCGGCTGTCACGCTTGCTGTTCTTTTCGCAGTTGCGAGAAGATTGCGGCGGCGCATGAGGGGCGTCAAGGCCTCAGCTTATCAGCGTTCAGAAACCTCAACCCTTTGGCGGCGCGATCGGCGGCGACATGGGGGGATCGTCAGGATCCTCGCGTTCCAGATCCAGGGCGGCGTCGTTGCTGGAGCCGGGCTTGGCGGCCTTGGCCTTGCTGCGGCGACGGGCGGCGGGTTCCAGCTTCAGGCTGGTCAGGGCCTCATCGCCCTCTTCGCCAAACAGGCCGCGCACCCGGATGTCGCGCTGCGGGTAGGGGATCTCGACTTCCGCCGCGCGCAGGGCGTCGTCGATGGCCCAGGTATAGGCCGCGAAGATCGCCGCCGGGCGGCGCACGGCCTCGACCGTGGGCCAGACGATCAGCTCGAACTTCAGGGCGTGCTCGCCATAGCCGACCAGCCAGACCTGGGTGCGGCGCACGGAGTCGTCGGGCGAGGTGAAGGGCACCGACTTGGCCGCCTTCAGCACCGCTTCGCGCACCTTCTGCTTGTCGACCCCGAAGGCGGTGACAAAGGGCACACGGATGCGGCGGTTGGTGTTGCGAAGGGTCCAGTTGATGACGAGATCGTTGACCAGCACCGAGTTGGGCACGATCAGGTCTGTGCTGTCATTGGTCCGGATGCGGGTGGCGCGTGGACCGACCTCATGCACCACCCCGCGCTGACCATTGGGCAGCTCGACGAAATCGCCCACCGCCACCAACCGCTCGAACACCAGCGAAATGCCAGAGGCGAAGTCCTTGACCATGCCCTGCAGGCCCAGACCGACACCCACGCCCAGGGCGCCGGCGAACACCGCCAGCGAGGTCAGGTCCAGACCCATGGTCGAGAGGCCCGCCACGAACCCGATGACCACCAGACCGTAGGTCACCACCTTCTCGACGATGTACAGCGAAGCGGCGCTGCCGGCCGCCCGGGCGCGCAGGCGCTGCAAGCCCGCCGAGGTCAGCCGCGCGGCGAACAGGGCTGCAGCAATGATGAACAGGGCCGCAGCCAGACCACCGACTGTCACCGAGGCCTTGCCCAGCTTCAGAAGCTCGAATGTGTCCAGGCGTTCCAGGGGATTCTCGGCCATGGCCTACTCTGAGCCGCGCCGCGTCATCGGATCAAGAGGGGCGCTGGCCGGACTGGCCCAGATAGCGCCATGACCGCCAGGTCCCGACGGCATAGGCCACGCCGTAGACCAGCACGATCAGCGAACTCCAGACGGCAAAGGCGTTGATCAGCCCGGGCTTCAACACCAGGATGGGAAACAGGATCAGGCCTCGCGCCAGATAGATCGCGCTGATCGTCACAAGGCCCGTGCGGATCAGGGGCAGCCGCGGGATCAGCCCGGCGCCGGAGAAGGCATAGGCCGACCAGATCGCCAGGATGGTCGCGATGCCCAGGGTCGTCACGACGGGAACCCAGGACCCCTGCTCGGCCGCCCGGGCCATGCCCTCGCCCGCACCGAAGAATCGGTACCAGTCCGGTCCGCCGGCGATCACCGCGATATGCAGCAGCGCGGCGGCGGCGCTGAGCAAGCCTGCGGCGATCAGCCATTTGTCTCGCATGAGGTCCTCCGCTGAGCGGGAAACCATGGTCACGCTTTAGGGCGAAGATGGGGCCGCCCTGGCGTCAAAGCCAAAGCCCCGACGCCTCGATCCCATCGCCCCAGAATCCGGGTTTTGGCGGCGTGATCACCCCGCCCTCGACGCGCAGCCCGCCGGGGTGATCCACGGCCAGCCACCACGGCCCATCGAGATCGGCGAACTGGCAGCTTCCGGCCAGATGCAGGGCCGGGGCGATGCCCAGCGACGAGGCGACCATGCAGCCGGTCATCAGCTGGAAGCCCAGGCCCCTGGCCTGTTCCAGCATCCGTACGGCCTCGGACAGGCCGCCGGTCTTGTCGAGCTTGAGGTTCACCGCCTGATAGCGGCCGCGCAGGGCCGCCAGGTCGCCGCCGACATGCACCGACTCGTCGGCGCAGATCATGTAGGGGGGGTCATAGCCCTCCAGCGCCTGGTCGGCGTCGGCCGGCAGGGGCTGCTCGACAAGCGCGATCGGCAGGTCAGCCAGCAGCGAGCGCAGGCCGTGCAGGATCTCGAACGTCCAGCCCTCGTTGGGATCGACGATCAAGCGGGCATCGGGCGCAGCGGCGGCTACCGCCCGCAGGCGGGCGGCGGGATCTTCGGCGCCCAGCTTGATCTTGATCAGCGGCGCGGCGGCGACGGCCAGCGCGGCGGCGGCCATGGCCTCGGGCGTGTCCAGGCTGACCGTGACGGCGGTGACCAGCGAGGTTGGAACCGGCAGGCCCGTGGCCTCGGCGACGCTGACCCCGGTGAGCCTGGCGCGCAGGTCCCACAGCGCGCAGTCGAGGGCGTTTCGGGCCGCGCCGGGCGGCAACAGGGCCAGGGCCGCGCCATGATCGATATTGCCCTCGCCCGCGCGCTCAAGCATCGCCATAGCCGGCTGAAGCTGGGCCAGAACGCCCGCCACGGTCTCGTCATAGCGGCCATAGGGCACGCTCTCGCCGCGTCCGACATGGCCGCCGGCCCGGGCCTCGACCACCACCACCTCGGCCGCCGTCTTGACCCCGCGCGAGATGCGGAACGGGGCCTTCAGCGGGTGATGGACGGCGCGGGCGGTGACGGACAGCGACATGGGCCAAGGCTTGTCATTGTTCGCGGGGCTTGGCGAGACCTCTACCAGGACCAGTGGCGGCGGATCGGCGAGTCGGCGCGGCGCTCGCGGAACACCTTCATCGCCAGGGGCCGGTCGACCACGAACAGGGCCAGCCAGACCAGCAGAACGCCCGCATAGCTGACCGCGCCCACAACGCCGGTGGGACGACCCGGACGGGCGGGACGGCGGGTGGGTTGAAAAGCGTGGGGCATGGCGTAGTCGGTCATGGCGTCCTCCTGGGATGCCTCACCCTCGCCCCTGCCTACGTCGGAAACGGACGCATGTTCCGTAACGCCGAACCGTTCCTATCTTCGGGACGTCGCCAGCGAACCTTCAACAGAGACCCATCATGTCCAAGCCGATCACGATCACCATCCCCCACCAGCTCGGCGCGGTCGAAGCGCGGCGGCGGATCGAGACCGGCTTTGCCCAACTGGCCGCCCAGATCCCGGGCGGCAAGGCCGATCAGGTGCATCAGTCGTGGGACGGCGACACCATGACCTTCTCGGCCGTGGCCATGGGTCAGACGATCAGCGGCACGATGGACGTTCTGGCCGACATGGTGAAACTCGACATCGTCCTGCCCGGCATGCTGGGCATGATCGCGAACAAGATCAAAGATCAGCTGCAGAAGCGTGGCCAGCTTCTGCTCGAGAAGAAATAGCCTCGGCGGCATGCTCGGCGCACACGGCGTCATGCAAGGCCGCTCCGACATCGACGAAGGCGTTAAGGGCGGAAACGGTCAACATCGCCGCGACCGCCAGCAGCGCCAGTCGATAGGGCTTGGCATGGATCGGATGGCTCATCGCTGAAAACTCCCGCGCGATCAGGCAATCCTGAGTTCGGCGAAAGCGGCTGTCAACGCGCGGGATTAGAGCCGGCGCGAATCGCGGTCGTGCCGACCCAGGCTCTCGAACCGGCCTTCCTCGGCCTTGTGGATGTATTGCGACGCCACCAGCCAGGCCTTGACCGGCCGCAGCGTGCCCAGGCACGCCGCGATCAGGGCCGGGAAGACGGTGACGAAATGCACCCAGATCGGCGGGCGATAGGCGATCTCCACCCAGGCGAACACGCCGATCACGATGATGCCGACACCGCTCATCACGAAGAAGGCCGGGCCGTCGGCGGGATCGGCGAAAGCATAGCTCAGACCGCAACGATCACAGGCCGGGGCCAGCGTCAGGAACCCCCGGAACAGCTTGCCCTCGCCGCAGCGCGGACAGCGGCAACGCAGGCCGGAAATGACGGGCGGAGGAGAGTTGTAGACTGGATCGGCCATCAAAAGCCCTTCCTACAATCGCGCAATTGATACATACATTCTGGATACAATGTATGTATTTGTGAGCCGCGAGACAACCGCCGTGCTGTCGCATCCGTCCGCCGCCTGGCTGAAACGCGCCGAGGCCCTGACAGGTCCCGTCTATCAGCGGCTGGCCCAGGCGCTTGAGGCCGCGATCGCGGACGCGGAGTTGCAGGCCGGCGACCAGATCCCCGCCCAGCGCGAAGTGGCCCGGCTGGTCGGCGTGGACTTCACCACCGTGACCCGCGCCTATGCCATCGCTCGCGAGCGCGGCCTGATCGAGGGAACCGCCGGTCGTGGCACCTTCGTGCGCGGGCGGGTCGGCGAGGACGAAGCCGGGCTGGTCGATCTGTCGATGAACCTGCCGCCCCAGCCTCGAGGCCTGAACCTGGGCGCCCTGCTACGCGAGACGACCGCCGCGGTGCTGGCCCGCACCGATCCAGCGGCGCTGATGGCCTATCACCCCGGCGCCGGATCCCTGGCCCAGCGTACGGCGGCGGCCAGCTGGCTGGCGCCGACCCTGGGCGCGGTTTCGCCCGATCGCGTGCTGATCGGCAGCGGCGCCCAGACCGCGCTCAGCGCCCTGCTGGCCCTGCTCGCCCGCCCGGGCGAGACCATCATCGTCGAAGCCCTGACCTATCCGGGCCTGCTGACCGCCGCCGCCCAGCGGGGCCTGCGGGTCATCGCCTGCCCGATGGATGATGGAGGCCTTGAGCCACAGGCCCTGGCCCAGCTCTGCGCCCGGCATCGCCCCCGCGCGATCTGCTGCACGCCCACCTTCCAGAACCCGACCACCGCGACGATGAGCCTGGCGCGACGCGAGGCCATCGTCGAGGTCGCCCGGGCGGCCGGGGTCGTGATCCTCGAGGACGACGCCTATGGCCTCTCCTCGGCCACGCCCCTGCCCGCCCTGGCCGGCCTGTGGCCGAAGGGCGTGTTCCACATCGCCACCACCGCCAAGACCCTGTCGCCGGGCCTGCGCATCGCCTTCGTGGCGGCGCCGGAAGATCGGGTGGCCGAGACGGCCGGGGCCCTGCACGCCATCGCCCAGATGCCCGCGCCCTTGATGGCGGCCGTGGTCACCAGCTGGATCCGCGAAGGTGACGCCCGGCGGGTGCTGGACGGCGTGAGAGCCGAGGCGATCGAACGGCGCCGCCTGGCGGCCGAAATCCTGCCGATGGCGGTCGGCGGGCCCGAGAGCCTGCATGTCTGGCTGGAATTGCCCGCCGGCTGGCGCCGGGGGCGCCTTCTGGAGGCGGCGCGGGCGCGCGGCCTGTCCCTGGTCGACGCCGAGACCTTCCGCGCGCCAGGCGTCACGCGTGAAGGTCTTCGGTTGTCGCTGGGCGCGCCGGCCAAGGCCTCGACCCTGGCCCGGGCCCTGCGCGACGTCTCGGGACTGCTGGCGGCGGAGCCGTCCTAAAAGGCGCCTTCGTCTTCGTCCCGGTCTTCGCCGTCTTCGTCGGCGTCGCCGCCGGTCGCGAGTTCCAGCGAGTCGATGATGTCGTCCATCTGCTCGGCGGTGATCGAGACATACAGGGTGTCGCCGCCGATGGCCGAGACCAGCAGGCGGTAGCCGTCTTCAGTTTCTTGCAGGCTGAACGACTGGAGGGGCTGCAGCTTGGCCATGGGAGGCTCCGGTAAAATCAAGGCGCGGATATAGGCTTCCGCGCCCGACTTTGCCACGCCCCTGCTTGAGCGCTCTACTTCAGGGCGCCACGCCGCAGCATGGCGATATGGGCCGCGATCAGGGTTTCGCGCTCGACCCACGGAAATTCCGCCCGGGCGATCAGCAGCGACACCAGGCCATGAAGACCGGCCCAGAGGGTCTGGGTAGCCAGTTGTGCGTCGTCCAACACCGTCAGGCCGGCGGCCTGATACTCACCGACCATGTCGCGGAAGAGATCGAACGCCTCCAGCCCCGCGATCAACGGCCGGTCGGCGGTCTTTTCCAGAAACGCACCGTCATGGCTTTTCTCGATCATGAAGGCCACGCGATAGGGGTTGGGGTTTTCGATCCCGAAATCGACATAGACCCGCAGCGACCGCTCAAAGTTTTCCACTGTCGGCTGGCCGTGAACGCGCGCGGCCCCCATGCGCTCGACCAGGGTGGCGAAGGCCCGCACGCACAGCTCGGCGGCCATGTCGTCCTTGGTGGTGAAATAGGCATAGAGCGCCGGTTGCGAGATCCCGGCCAGCTCGGCGATCTGCCGGGTCGAGACGGCATGGACGCCGCGCTCGCTGAACAGGGTCAGGGCGGCGGCGAGGATCTCTTCGCGGCGTTCGGCCCCGTGGCCCTTGGCCTTACGCGGCGACCGCGTGGTTGACGTCTTCATTTTCCAACCTTCATCACTCCGCGCCAAGCTTGACAAGCGACAACAATCTATCACTGATAACTTATCATTGATTGATCTGGAACAAGGACGATGCGGCGCTCTCCCCAGCCCCTTCTCCAACGCGCGTTGCGGCCGCTCGTCTTCGCCGCCGCCATGCCCTTGCTGGCGTCATGCGGCGGCAAGGCCGAGCAGGCTGAAGCCCCTGCCCTGCCGACGCCCGTCGAGGCCGCTCAGGTCGCAGCGCCCCATGCCGCCGACGCGGTTTCGGGAACAGGCACGCTGGAGCGTCGGCGCGAAATGGCGCTGTCCTTCCGCATCGCCGGGGTGCTGACCCGCATGAGCGTCGAGGCGGGCGACAGCGTCCGCGCCGGCCAGGTCATCGCCACCATCGATCCGGCCAATCTGGACGCCCGCCAGCAGCAGACCTCGGCCGACCTCGAGCGCGCCCGCCGCGACGTCGAGCGCGACAAGGCTCTGTTCGAGAAGGGCTATGTCAGCCGCCAGCGGCTGGATGACCGCCAGAGCGTGCTCAAATCGGCCCAGGCCGCCTATAGCTCGGCCAGTTTCGACCGGCGCTGGGCCCAGCTGGTGTCCCCCGCTTCGGGCGTGGTGCTGGCCCGTACCGCCCAGACCGGCGAAGTGGTCCAGCCCGGCCAGGTGGTGGCGCGGGTCGCCGATCTGACCAGCCCCCTGGTCCTGCGCCTGCCGCTGGCGGCCCGTGACGCCGCCCGCGTCCGGGTGGGCGACAGCGCCCGGGTCAGGGTCGAGGATCTGGACGGACAGCTGCTGAACGGAACCGTCACCCGCGTGGGCGAGGCGGCCGACACCCGCACGGGGGCCGTGACCGTCGAGATCGAACTGGCCGGCCGACCAGAACTGCGCAGCGGCCAGATCGCCAATGCCGAGCTGACGGTTCGCGCGGCCTCCCCTGCCAGCGCCGGGCCAGCCTTCGCGCGCATTCCCGCCGAGGCGGTGCTGGAAGCCCAGGGCGCCCGCGCGTTTGTGCTGCGACTGGATCGCGGCGTCGCCCGCCGCACGGCTGTCGGCTTTGGCGGCTTTGACGGCGACGACGCCCTGGTCTCGGGCCTGGCCGACGGCGCCCAGGTGATCACGGCCGGGGCCGGCTTTGTCTCCGACGGCGAGAAGGTCCGCGTCGTCGACCCCGCAAAGCTGGCCGGGAGCCGATAGTCGTGAAGTTCGACCTCGCCGGACTGGCCGTTCATCGCTGGCAGTTCACCCTGGTGGCGTTTGGCCTGCTGGTCATGCTGGGCTTCAACGCCTTCACCAGCATTCCACGCTCGGAAGATCCGCACTTCCCGATCCCGATCGTCATCGTCCGCGCCGTGCTGCCGGGGGCCGAGCCCTCCGAGATGGAGCAACTGGTCGTCGACCCGATCGAGGACGCCGTCGACGGTCTGGACAATATCGAAAAGGTCGAGTCGACCAGCGCCGACGGCGCGGCCTCGGTCCGCGTCCACTTCACCTGGGATGTGGATCCCGAGCGCAAGTACGATCAGGTCGTGCGCGAGGTGAACGCCATTCGCGGCAATCTGCCGAGCGGCATCGCCCGGCTGGACATCCAGCGGGCCCGCACCACGGAAGTCGCCATCGTCCAGGTGGCCCTGACCAGCGACGTGCTGCCGATGCGGCGCTTGGAGAAGACCGCCGACCGCCTCCGGGAACGGCTCGACCGCGTGCCCGGCGTGCGCGAGGCCCGCTATTGGGGCGCGCCGTCTTCCGAGGTTCAGGTCACCCTGGACCTGGCGCGTCTGTCGGCCCTGAGACTGCCCGCAACCGCCGTCGCCGACGCCCTGCGCCAGGCGGGCGCCGAGGCCCCGATCGGCGCGGTTCAGGCGGGCGAGCGGCGCTTCAACGTCAAGTCCGGCGGGGCCTTCCGCTCGCTGGAGGCCGTGGGCGACGCCCCCGTGCGCGCCATCGGCGGCCAGGTTACCCGGGTGCGGGACGTGGCCAAGGTGGCCTGGGCCCAGCAGGAGCCAACCCACCTGGCCCGCTTCAACGGCCAGCGCGCCGTGTTCCTGACCGTGACCCAGAAGGACGGCCAGGATGTCACCAAGATCACCAAGAGCGTCGAGCAGGTGCTGGACGAGTACGAGAAGATCCTGCCCGCCGGCGTCAAGCTGCAGCGCGGCTTTGTTCAGGCCGACAACGTCAAGCACCGGCTCAACGCCCTGTTCCGCGATTTCGGCATCGCCCTGGTTCTGGTGCTGATCACCCTGCTGCCGCTGGGGCCGCGCGCCGGGCTGGTGGTGATGGTCTCGATCCCGCTCAGCCTGCTGATCGGCCTGTCGATGCTGCAGGCCTTTGGCTTTACCCTGAACCAGCTGTCGATCGCCGGCTTTGTGCTGTCGCTGGGCCTGCTGGTCGACGACAGCATCGTCATCACCGAGAACATCGCCCGCCGCATCCGCGAGGGCGAGGAGCGCACCGAGGCGGCGGTCAACGGCACCCGCCAGATCGGCCTGGCGGTGATCGGCTGCACCGCGACCCTGATGCTGGCCTTCCTGCCGCTGATGGCCCTGCCGGCCGGCTCCGGGGCCTATATCAAGTCGCTGCCGGTGACCGTGCTGTGCACCATCGCCGCCTCGTTGCTGGTCTCGATGACCATCATCCCGTTCCTGGCCAGTCGGGTTCTGGACAAGCATTCCGACCCCGAGGGCAACGCCATCCTGCAGGCGGTCAATGGCGGCATCCACCGCTTCTACCGCCCTGTCCTGCACCACGCCCTGGCCCGGCCGTGGGCGGCGCTGGCGATCATGCTGGCCCTGTGTGTGACCACCTATCCGATGCTGAAACTGATCGGCTCCAGCCTGTTCCCGCCGGCCGAGACGCCGCAGTTCCTGGTGCGCATCGAGACGCCCGACGGCTCATCCCTGGCCCGCACCGACCGCGCCCTGAAATTCGTCGAGCAGCGCCTGAAAGCCACGCCTGAGGTCACATGGCGCGCCGCCAATCTGGGCCGGGGCAATCCGCAGATCTTCTACAACCAGTCGCAACGCGAGAGCGCCACCACCTATGCCGAGGTCTTTGTCAGCCTCAAGGCCTGGGAGCCGGACAAGAGCGACAAGGTGCTGGACGGTCTGCGCAAGGACTTCAGCGACTTCCCCGGCGCCCGGATCAGCGTCGTCACCTTCGAGAACGGCCCGCCCATCGACGCGCCGATCGCCATCCGTCTGACCGGCCAGAACCTGGACGCGCTGAAGGCCCTGGCGGCCCGCGCCGAGGAGATTCTCAAGGCCACCCCCGGCACGCGCGACGTCACCAACCCCGTCCGCCTCGACCGCACCGATCTCGACCTGGGCGTCGACGAGGCCAAGGCCTCTGCCCTGGGCGTGCCCGCCGGCGCGGCCCGCCGGGCGGCGCGGCTGGCCCTGTCGGGCGAGGAAACCGCCCGCTTCCGCGATCCGGACGGCGACGACTATGCGGTCAAGGTGCGGCTGCCGATGGAAGAGGCCGACGGCGCGGCGCGCAATCCGCTGTCGGCCCTGAAGGGGATCTATGTGCCCACCGCCGACGGCCTGGCCGCGCGGCTGGACGCCGTGGCCACCCCGACCCTGAAATCCAGCCCGGCCCGCATCGACCGCTTCGACCGCGAGCGGACGGTGACGGTCACCGCCTATGTTTCCACCGGCTTCCTGGCCGCCAAGGTGACCCAGGACGTGGTCGCGCGGCTGGAAAAGGACCTGCCCATGCCCCCCGGCTATCGCCTGGGCCTGGGCGGCCAGGCCGAGGCCCAGTCTGAAAGCTTTGCCGGCCTGGGCGCGGCGGTGCTGATCGCGGTCTTCGGCATCCTGGCGGTGCTGGTTCTGGAGTTCCAGAAGTTCAAGACCGCCCTGGTCGTGGCCGGCATCATCCCGTTCGGGATCTTCGGCGCGGTGGCGGCCCTGGCCATCACCGGCAACTCGCTGAGCTTCACGGCCACCATCGGGCTGATCGCCCTGATCGGCATCGAGATCAAGAACTCGATCCTGCTGGTCGACTTCACCGAACAGCTGCGACGCGAAGGCATGGGCCTGCACGACGCCATCGAAAAGGCCGGCGAGGTGCGCTTCCTGCCCGTGCTGCTGACCTCGGTCACGGCGATCGGCGGCCTGCTGCCGCTGGCGCTGGAGCGGTCGGGCCTCTACTCGCCGCTGGCCATCGCGATCATCGGCGGGCTGATCACGAGCACGGTGCTGTCGCGGGTGGCGACGCCGGTGATGTACTGGCTGACGGCGCGGGGGAAGGAGGAGCTGGCCTAGGGTTATCCGCCGGCGCTACGCGCTGGGCGGCGCAGGCCGAGCGACACGTGGCCTAAAAGCGGACGCCGCCAAGGTCCGGAAAGGGTGAGGAGCGGACGCTCTGAACGAAACCCTCTCTCTTTGAGAGAGGGCGGGGCCCGCCGCCGTAGGCGGTGGGAGGGTGAGAGGTTTCGCCGTTGGCCGGAAAATCTCGATTCCTGTCGTTGAGCGCCCTGACGCTTCAGATCATGCTCTCGACATGGACAAGACCGCCATTGCCCGTCGCCTCCGCCGCAACCAGACCCTGGCCGAGAAGACGCTATGGACCCTCGTTCGCAATCGGCGACTGGGCGGGTTCAGGTTCCTGCGGCAGGTCGCTATAGACCGCTACTTCGCCGACTTCGTCTGCGAGGCGGGCAAGCTGATCGTGGAGCTGGACGGCGAGGCCCATGAAGGCCGCGAGGACTATGATGAAGGGCGCACCCAGGCCCTGGAACTCTACGGCTATGTTGTGATGAGGTTTCCCAACGCGCGGGTGCTGACCGACCCTGGCGGCGTATCAGATGACATCCTGGCGGTGCTTCGTTCGGACAGGGTGTAACCTCTCACCCTCCCACCGCTGCGCGGCGGGCCCCGCCCTCTCTCGAAGAGAGAGGGTTGATTGAGCCCGGCTTGGGTCGAAAGCGGCCCTTGGCTTCTCGCCCGAAAGCCGACGCCCCGGCGGAGCGCCAAGCCTTGCATCTCCTGGAGGCTGCAGCGTGCCGGTCTGTCCAGGTCAGTCCGGCGATCGTCTCGCCGTGAGATTTAAGGATGGCTCCCTTCGGCGCGAAGGGGGGGCTGGGCGCCTAGATCGAACCCTTCTCCCTCTGGGAGAGGGCTGGGCGCACGGGGATTGGCCGCGCTCAATCCCCATACTTTCCGAAGCCAACGTCAACGAAATCAGCCACTTGCAAAAAACTTGATCGCGCCAATCCTCGGAGCTCAAACCACCCGCATAATCATCCCACCTCGTCGCGAGGAAAGGGCGCAAGGCCAGCGACCATTGCGGCGGCGGGGGGTGATCGAGCGGGGCTGGGCTTCAGGGGGATACTGAAGCGCGTCCGGGGATCCTGGCGTTGCAGGACCCGCCCGCCGTCGGCGTGGATGGGGATCAAGGCGAGTGTTGGTCAGAATTGGCCCCACGCCCCCCGACCTTCGGGACTTCGGGAAACCGAGGCGTCCGGGTTCCGGTAAGGCCCCAACTGGGCCACCCGCCGGGACGCTGATGGATAACGACCACGCGGAGCGCTCGGCTTCGTCGAAACGGTTATTCTATTTTCCTCCGGACGTGGTCCGGACGCTCCGCGACCCTTTCCATCCCTTCAGCGAGTGATCGCGTGAGGCTGAGCGCCTGCGCCCCCTTGCCTATTATACACTCGTATAGCAACCTCTCCCCTTCAACTCGGGGACGACATCACATGGCCACCACCCAAACCCGCGACGCCGTCATTATCGGCGGCGGCCACAATGGCCTCGTCTGCGCCTTCTACCTGGCCACGGCCGGGCTGAAGGTCACGATCTGCGAGGCCCGCAGCGTGGTCGGCGGCGCGGCGGTGACCGAGGAATTCCACCCGGGTTTCCGCAACTCCGTCGCCAGCTACACGGTCAGCCTGCTGAGCCCCAAGGTGCTCGCCGACATGGGCCTGCACGCTCTGGGCCTGAAGATCGTCGAGCGGCCGATCTCCAACTTCCTGCCGATCAGCGACAGCAAATATCTGAAACTGGGCGGCGGTCTTGAGCGCACCCAGGAGGCCTTCCGCCAGTACAGCCGCCGCGACGCCGAGGTGCTGCCGGCCTATTACGCCATGCTGGACGAGATCGGCGACGTGCTGCGCGACCTGGCCGCCGAGACCCCGCCCAATCTGGGCGACGGCATCCACGGCCTGCTGCGCGGCGCCCGCCAGGGCACGCGGCTGGCCCTGCTGAGCAAGGAGCGCAAGCGCGACCTGCTGGACCTGTTCACCAAGAGCGCCCGCGACTTCCTGGACGGCTGGTTCGAGAGCGACGCGGTCAAGGCCAGCTTCGGCTTCGACGCCGTGGTCGGCAATTTCGCCAGCCCGGACTCGCCGGGTTCGGCCTATGTCCTGCTGCACCACACCTTCGGCGAGGTGAACGGCAAGAAGGGCGCCTGGGGCCACGCCATCGGCGGCATGGGCGCGATCACCCAGGCCATGGCGAAAGCCTGCGAGGCCCTGGGCGTCGAGATCCTGCTCGATGCGCCGGTCGAGGCGGTGCATGTCGAACACGGCAAGGACGGCCCCCGAGCCACGGGCGTGCAACTGGTCGACGGCCGCCAGATCATGGCCCCGATCGTCTCGTCCAACCTCAATCCGGCCCTGCTGTACGGCAAGCTGATCGCGCCCTCGGCCCTGCCCGCCGCCTTCACGAAAGCGATCAAGGGCTACAAGAACGGCTCGGGCACCTTCCGGATGAACGTGGCGCTGTCGGAGCTGCCGGACTTCACCTGCCTGCCCGGCAAGGTCTCGGCCGAGCACCATCAGTGCGGCATCGTGATCTCGCCCAGCCTCGACTACATGGACGAGGCCTATCGCGACGCCAAGGCCTTCGGCATCAGCAAGAAGCCGATCGTCGAGATGCTGATCCCCTCGACCCTGGACCCCACCCTGGCCTCGCCCGGCCAGCACGTGGCCAGCCTGTTCTGCCAGCAGTTTGCCTGGGACCTGCCCGACGGCCGCACCTGGGACAACGAGCGCGAGGCCGCCGCCGACCTGATCATCGACACAGTCAATGACTGGGCGCCCAACTTCAAGGCATCGGTCCTGGGACGGATGATCCTGTCGCCGACGGACCTGGAGCGGAAGTTTGGCCTGGTCAACGGCGACATCATGCACGGCCACATGTCGCTGGATCAGCTGTGGGCGGCGCGGCCGATCCTGGGTCACGCCAGCCATCGCGGGCCGCTGAAGGGCCTCTATATGTGCGGCGCCGGCTGTCATCCGGGCGGCGGGGTTTCGGGCAATCCGGGGCGCAACGCGGCGCGCGAGATCCTGCGCGACAAGGACTTTGTCACGGCGCTGAAGCTGTCGGCGGTGGGGCGGTGATGGCTGGATCACTTGCCCCCTACGGATCGCTTCGCGATCGTCTTCCCCCGGAGGGGGAAGATGGACGGCGCCGACCTCATCTTCCCCCTCCGGGGGAAGACGGCTGCGAAGCAGCCCGTAGGGGGCAAGTCCAATGACCTCCAACCAAGACCCGCAAGCGGACTGGGGCCTGCCCGGCTGGACCTACGGCAACGACCGGTTCTTCAAGGAAGAGCAGGACAGGATCCTGCGGCCCTCGTGGCAGGTGGTCTGCCATCTGAACGACATCCCCAAGGCCGGCGACTTCCACACCCTGGATTTCCTGGGCGAGAGCGTCGTGGTGGTGCGCAGCAAGGACGGCGGCGTGCGGGCCTTCACCAATGTGTGCCGCCATCGCGGCGCGCGGCTGGTCGATGGCCCCAGCGGCAGCTGTGGCAAGGGCGGCGGCCGCATCGTCTGCCCCTATCACGCCTGGACCTACGACCTGGAAGGCCGGCTGATCGGCGTGCCGATGCGCGACACCTATCCGGCGCTGGAGATGGACAGGCAGGGCCTGGTCAAGGTGGGTGTCGAGGTCTGGCGCGGCTTTGTCTTCACCCGACTGGAGGGAGATGGCCCGTCCGTCGCCGAGATGATGGCGCCGTACGATCATGAGGTGGCCCACTATCGCTTCGAGGACCTGCAGCCGTTCGGCCGCGTCACCCTGCGGCCCCGGGCGGTGAACTGGAAGAACATCAGCGACAACTATTCGGACGGCCTGCACATCCCCGTTGCCCATCCGGGCCTGACCCGGCTGTTCGGCAAGGGCTATGGCGTCGAAGCCGAGCCCTGGGTCGACAAGATGTGGGGCCAGCTGATCGACGAGCCCTCGGCCAACCCGTCCGAGCGGCTGTATCAGGACCTGCTGCCCGACGTTGCGCACCTGCCGCCCGAGCGCAAGCGGCTGTGGACCTATTTCAAGCTGTGGCCGAACTTCGCCTTCGACATCTATCCCGACCAGGTGGACTTCATGCAGTTCATCCCGGTCTCGGCCACCCAGACCCTGATCCGCGAGATCGCCTACGCCCTGCCCGACGACCGCCGCGAGATGAAGGCGGCGCGCTATCTGAACTGGCGCATTAACCGCCAGGTCAATACCGAGGACACCGAGCTGGTGGCCCGGGTGCAGGAGGGGATGGCGTCGCGCAGCTTTACGGCCGGGCCGCTGGCCAGCTCGGAGGTTTCGCTGCGCAGTTTTGGCCGCAAGATGCGAGCGCTTATTCCCGAGGCGCGGCTGGATCGGCCGCCGACGGGGTGGTGAGCCACCCTCTTCTCATTGTCATCCCGGAAGCCTCGAAGAGGCTATCCGGGACCGCGGCGAGCTCCGCGCTTCCGGCGGTCCCGGCTCTCCGCTTCGCTGCGGCCGGGATGACAGATTAAAATGCGCGCCCCCTTCACCCGGGAAACCGCCGACGTCCGCCGTCAGGCGCTGGTCGCCGCCGCCGAGACCGTGCTGGCCCGCGACGGCGTGGCCGGCGCGTCGGTGCGGACAATCTGCGCGGAGGCCGGCGTCTCACCCGGCCTGCTGCGGCACTATTTCGACGGCGTCGACGCCCTGATCGCGGCCGCCTATGAGGCGGTGGGACAACGGATCGACGCGGCGCTGGAGGCTGCGGTCGCGCAGGCGGGGGCCGCGCCCCGCGCCCGGCTGTCAGCCTATCTGACCGCCAGCTTCAGGCCGCCGGTGCTGGACCAGCAGCTGCTGGCCGCCTGGCTGGCGTTCTGGAGTCTGGTCAAGATCAATGACGCCATCGCCGACATCCATCGGCGCACCTATGCCGGCTATCGCGCGCGGCTGGAGGAGCTGCTGACCGCCTGCGACACCGGCGTCGACGCACGGCTGGCGGCCATCGGCCTGACCGCCGTGGTCGATGGGCTGTGGCTGGAGCTGTGCCTGGACCCGACGGTCTTCACCCCGGCCGAAGCCGGGGCCATCGCGGAACGGCTATTGGCGGGCTACTCGCCGACGCCGGTTTTCTTAGATTAGGCGGCGGCGTGGCTGACGATGCTGCGGCCCCAGGTGGCGCGGCGAACTTCGGGTTCAAACACCTCGACCTTGGCGGTCTTGCCCTGCACGCGCATGTGGCGGGCCAGCATTTCGGCGATGGCCTGGGCCTCGGCCTGGCAGGAATAGGAGCCGATCAGGTCCGGCGCATCGTTCCAGGTCACATGCCAGACACCGGAGACCGGGCGCACGAAGTACTTGTGTTCGGTGGCCATGAGGAACTCCTTGGACGGGCTTAAGCGTCGGACATACAGCGTCCGCGTGACAGTGTTTCAATGCTGCACAGCAACATGCGTGTTGCATTGCACATTGCACAGGCCGCGCCAAGGCGAAGGCTGGTGAATCTTGGAGCAGCTTTGAGGCGACGTAGGGGAAGAGCGGTGAGTAACGTTACTCCTTCACCACCACGCCGCCCTTCATCACCTTGGCCACCGAGGAGAGGATGGCGATATCGGCCAGCGGATCACCGGCGACGGCGATCATGTCGGCATAGCGGCCCTTGCTGATCGCGCCGACCTCGGCGGACTTGCTCATCAGGGCGGCCGAGACGGTGGTCGCCGACTGGATCGCCTGCATCGGCGTCATGCCGTACTTGACCATATAGGGCATCTGCTTGGCGTTCTGGCCGTGCGGAAAGACGCCGGCGTCGGTGCCATAGGCGATCTTCACACCCGCCTTCACGGCCTTGGCAAAGCCGATCCGCTGAGCGTCGGTGGTCTCAAGGTTCTTGCGCAGGGTCTCGGCCGGCCAGCCGTGGGCTGTTCCATAGGCGTCGATGAAGTCGCCGTTATAGATATCGGCAACCAGATAGGCGCCCCTGGCCTTCATCAGGGCGATGCCCTCGTCGTCGATCAGCGAGCCGTGCTCGATCGAGCGCACCCCGGCCCGCACTGCTACCTTGATGCCTTCCGCCCCATGGGCGTGGGCGGTGGCGTAGGTTCCACGCTTGGCGGCCTCGTCGACGGCGGCCTTGATCTGGTCTTCCGACAGTTCCAGCTGGCCGGGCTCTGTGCCCACGGTCAGCACGGCGCCGGTGGCGATCAGTTTCAGGAAGTCGGCCCCGCCCACCAGCAGGGCGCGAGCCCTGGCATGCGCATCGGCCACGTCCTCGACCACCCCGCGCCGCATGTCAGGCGGGATGCCGACATCGGCGGCGATGCCGGTGATCTCGCCGCCGCCGCCGGGCGTGGTGATATAGGCGCCGGCCACCGACATGCGGGGGCCCGGCACGAAGCCCTTGTCGATGGCGTCGCGCAGGGCGACGTCGCCAAACGCCCGCCAGGTTCCCACGTCGCGCACGCTGGTGAAGCCGGCCATCAGGGTGGCCCGGGCGTGGGCGGCGCCGATATAGGCCTGCTCGGCGGCCGTGGTCAGCAGGGGCTCGGCGATGTTGTCGGTCTGCTCCTGGTCGACCAGATGGGTGTGCATGTCCATCAAGCCGGGCAGGACGGTATAGGCGGTCCAGTCCAGCACCGGGCCGTCGGAGGGCGCGGTCGTCCAGGGCCCGACCGCGGTGACGCGCTCGCCCTCGATGCGGATCAGCTGGTTGGTCAGGACCTTGCCGGCCTCGGTGTCGACCAGCCTGCCGGCATGGACATAGGTCGGCCTGACCTGGGCCAGGGCACCGGGCGGGGTCAGGGCGACAAGACCGGCGGCCAGAACGGCGCCGGCCAGGGCGGTGAGGCTGCGCGGCATGGTCTTCACTCCGTAGCGGGAACGACGGCGAACCGCTTGATCAGCCAGTGGATCGGCAGGCCCACCACCAGCAGCGCCAGGCTCCAGAGGCTGGCCTCGCCCGCGCCATACAGCGTCCAGAACGAATAGATCGTCGCGATGATCGCCACCACGGTCACGGCGCGCGAAGGCTCCATCCGGCCCTGCTTCTGCAGGCGCAGCGCCGCCATGGCGCAGAACAGATAGGCGAACAGCGAGATGGCCGTGGCCAGCAGGGCCATGAAGGTGAACAGCTCGACCATCGACTTGGCGTAGTTCATCGTCACCAGAACGGTCAGGAACAGGCTGGACAGCACGTGGGCCCGGACCGGCGCGCCGCGCTTGGAGGTCTTGGCCAGAAAGGCCGGAAAGACCCCGCCCTTGGCCATGGCGTAGGGCACCTCACCCTGCAGCAGCATCCAGCCGTTCAGGGCCCCAAAGCCGCTGATCGCCGCGAAACCGGCCAGCACCAGACGGGCGTCGCCGCCGCCGTACAGGCCCACGAAGTCGGCAAACGGCGCGTTGGAGGTCTTGAGCATGTCCGCCGGGGTCATCAGCACCACCGCCGAGCAGACGATCAGATAGATCACCCCGGCGAAGGCGGTGCCCACCAGGGTGGCGCGCGGAATGGTGCGCTCGGGATCCTTGACCTTGCCGGCCGGCACGGTGGCCGACTCCATGCCCAGCAGCGCCCACAGCGTCAGGGTGGCGGCGGCGGTGATGCCCACCGGCGTCAGGTCCTGGGCCTGGAACGGCAGGATGGTCGAGCCGCCGGTCTTGCCCAGCACCACCGCCGCCAGCAGGATCACCCCCATCAGCGGCAGCAGTTTCAGGGCCGTGGTCACCACCTGCATGCCGCCGGCCAGCCGCGCGCCGAAGCAGTTCATGATCGTCAGGCCCCAGATCATCACCAGGGTGATCGCGCAGTGCAGGCCGGTCTGGGTGGCGATCTGCGGATAAAAAACGCTGAGATAGCTGACCGTGCCGGCCGCGATGGCCGCGTTGCCGACCCAGATCGAGATCCAGTAGCTCCACGCCACCATGAAGCCGGCGGCGGGGCCAAAGGCCTCCTGGGTGTAGATGTAGGGTCCGCCGCCCTGCGGAAAGGCCTTGGCCAGACGGGCGAACACGAAGGCCAGGCACAGGGCGCCGCCAATGGTCAGAACCCAGCCCGCGACGGCGTTCCAGCCATAGGGCGCCAGGGAGGCGGGCAGCATGAAGACGCCCGAGCCGATCATGTTGCCCACAACGAGGGCCACGCACATCCAGAAGCCCAGGGCCTTGGGTTCAACCACTTTCACGAAAGCATACCTTTTCCGCTTTGCCCGGCCGAGGCCGGTCCCCGGGTCAGGACCGGCAAGCCGGACCGCCGGGCGCACTTACAAGGCGGATCAAGTCCCGATCTCCAGGGCCAGAAGGCGGAGTACGACCTTGGCCACGCTGAGCGGGAGGGATGGAGACACGCCACAAAATCAGGGTCTCAAACGAAAAAAGGGCGGCTCCTGCGAGCCGCCCCCTTCACGATCAGAACGTGCGACCGACCTTCACACCGATCGTGCGCGGTTGGTTAGGCACAATATAGGGCTGTGGCCCGCAGGTGGAGATAGCACATTCGGCATAGCGGTTCAGACTGGCGCGCTTGTCGGTAAGGTTCTTGATGTACACCGACAATGACCACTCGTCCCTGCTCAGCCCACCCGAAACATCGACGAGTGTATAGCTGGGCTGACGACCGATAAAGGCGCGGTCGGCCAGTCGCAGGTTTGACCAGTTACCCGTCTGATAGACAGTCGCGGCCTGAACATACGACTGGTAAGGGCCCAGATCGAACTCGTAACGCGCCGTCAGATTGGACTTGAACTTGGGCGTGACGGGCAGCGACGTACCGTCCGGTGCCTGCGGACTGGCGCAGTTGGTAATCGGATTGCCGGCCGAGTCCGTGACCCCGCAATAGTTGGCCGCCAGCTGGGCATCGGTATAGGCGGCCGAAGCATTGATCGTGAAACCGCGCGCCACGGCGAGCGTGACATCACTCTCAACGCCCTTGATGCGGGCCTGGTTGGCGTTCTTGATTTCCGTCAGGCCGTTGGCGCCCAGGATCGAGAACTGGAAGTTCTTCCAGTCTTCCATGAACACGGCGCCGTTCCAGCGGAAGCGGTTTTCCAGCCAGCTGGTCTTCCAGCCGAACTCATAGTTCTTCAGATAATCGGCCTGGTAGGGCGGCAGGGTCGAGCGACGGTTGATGCCGCCCGGCCGGAAGCCTTCCGAGTAGGTGACATAGGCCAGCTTGTCGTCGTCGAACTTGTAGGTGAGCGTGACCTTGGGAACGTTGCCGGTTTCCTTGACCCGCTTGTCCAGGTTTGTACAGGGCGCGCCATTGACGCCGCCCGTGCGGAAGCAGGCCCGCTCCCCCGTGCCGCCATAACCGGTGCCGTAGCCGTAGAAGCCTTCCAGCGAGTTGTCGGACTTGAAGAAGCGGATGCCGGCCATGGCGGTCAGCTTGGGCGTGATGTCGAAAGTGACTTCGCCGAAGCCGGCATAGTCACGGTCGATCCGCTGCTGGGCCGTCAGCCAGATGGTGTCGCTATAGCCGGGCACCTCAATGTCGGAGCCAATGCCGTCGATCTTGTAGCGCTGGGTGATGTTGTGCTGCTGGCGCTGATAGAACAGGCCGCCGATGAAGCGCAGGCGCTTGTCGTCGGGCGTAGCGACGCGGAACTCGTGGCTTTCCTTGGTGAAGCCGTCCCTGCCCTGAATATATTGCGACGGATTGGCCAGACCGCCCGTGTCGTTGGTCCAGTAGAAGCCGTAGCCGATCTGGTCATAGAAATAGGAATAGTCCGTATAGTCCTGACGGGTATCAACGTCGCGCTTGAGGTACGAGCCGGCATAGGTCACGTCGAGATTGGCGACCTTGCCCTCGATGGTCAGGGCCGCCTGGGCCCATTCGTCGTTCGAACCCTCTGGGTAGAAGTGTGTGACCTTCAGGTCGCCGACCTTGGGGTCAAAGGCGTAGAGGCCGCGCGACTTGGTGCGCTGCCCCATGATGGCCGGGGTGATGATCCAGTTCTCGCCCAGCTCGACCCGCAGGGCGGCGCGGCCACCCAGCGTGTTGGAGTTGTTGTAGTTGTCCTTGGCGACGCTGGCATTGCTGATCGTCAGGTCGTCGCTGGTGTCGGCTGTCCCGCGACCATAGGTGCGGGTGCCCTTGACGTTGTCGACATAGCCGGCCGTTTCCTCGTTCCAGCCGACCAGGCGCACGGCGATGGTGTCGGACAGAGGGATGTTGACGAAGGCCTCCTCGACATGGCCGAACGCGTCGCCATCAACCTGGTTGATCTCGACATCGACGCCCGCCGAGAAGCCGGCGGTGCTGGGCTTGTTGGTGATGATGCGCAGTGTGCCGGCCTGCGAGCTGGCCCCGTACAGCGTGCCCTGCGGTCCGGCCAGAGCCTCGACCCGCGCCACGTCATAGACGTGCAGATCGAGCGCGCCCTGGATCGTGGTGGTCGGCTGTTCGTCCAGATAGACGCCGACGCTGGGGAGCGACCCCGAGTGGTTGCCGTCGCCGCCGCTGGCGACGCCACGCATATAGACCTGACCAAAGCCGGGGCCCGAGGTCGTGAACGACACGCTGGGCAGATACTTCACATAGTCGACGAAGTTTGAGACCTGCAGTTGCTCCAGCTTGGCCTCACCCATCGCCTGGATGCTGACCGGCACGTCCTGCAGATTTTCGGATCGCTTCTGGGCCGTGACCAACACCGCTTCCAGCGAAACGGCCTGGCTCTCCTGGGCCATGGCCGCCACACTGGTCAGCATGGTCGAAGCCAGCAACGCGGCCGAATAGACTCCCGCCCGCCTGAAATTTTTACGCGTCGTCATGGTCGCTCCCCGTACCATTTTAAGGGAACGATGTTCGGCCGCGGCCAAGCGCTCGGCAAGGCGGAAAGCGCCAGAAAATCCCGAATCTTCCGACTGTTGCAGAAATGGCAGACCCCGATCGGGGTGTTCAGTTTCTAGGCGTGTCCGGATAAGTCGCCAGACAGTCTCCCAATGCCTGTTTGAGCGGGCCCAGAGCCGATTCGAAATTCTGCCAATGCTCGACGGCGTCCTTGAAGATCGGCTGGCGAACCTGTTCGGAACTGGCCGTGCGCACGGCGCGGTCGTTCTCGTGGAAGCTCAGGCAGGCCGGTTCGAACGGCAGACCGCAATGATCCAGCAGCGCGCGGATCTGGCCTTCCGGATCCTCGATCATCGCCTCATAGATCACCCGGTGCACCCGGCCCGGCAGCACGGTGTCGAAGTGGTCCATGAGGTCCACATAGTCAGCATAGTAGCGGCCGATGTCGGTCAGGTCGTAGCTGAAGGCCTGGCCTCGGGCGAAGTGCTGCTTGAAGCCCGAAAAGCAGCAGCCCAGCGGATGGCGTCGCGCGTCGATGATCTTCGCGTTCGGCAGGATCAGGTGGATCAGGCCGGTATGGGCGAAGTTGTTGGGCATCTTGTCGATGAAGAACGGCCTGTCCGTCTTACGCTGCACCCGGGTGCGCTCCAGATACTCCTCGCCGAGTTCCCGCAGGGCGTCTGGCGACAGGTCGGCCAGCATTTCCGGATAGGTCGAATCCTCGCGGCGGTTGGCCTTGCCGCCCAGTCGCCGCGACATGACGATCAGGTCGGGCAGCTCCATCGTGCCCTCGACCTGGCTGTGGCTGGCCAGGATCTGCTCGATCAGGGTCGAGCCCGAGCGCGGCAGGCCGACCACGAAGATCGGATCGGGCGCCGGGCAGCCCTGCCCCGCCGTGGCGGCCAGCAGAGCCGGGGTGAACACCGCGCGTGAGCGCGCCACATCGGCGTGGTTTTCCTCAGGATCGTAGTCCACCTGCTGGCGCCGGATCGCCGCGCCGGCGGCATAGTGCTGGAAGGAGTCGGCATAGGACTTGGCGTCTTCCAGCGCCTTGCCCAGAGCATAGTGCAGGTGCAGCCGATCATCGTCCGACAGGTCAGGCTGCTCCAGCCCGGCGGCCATGGCGGCGCGGTCGGCGGCGTCGAACTTCACGGTCTTCAGATTGGCCAGACTCCACCAGGCCTCGCCCAGACCCGGCGACAGCTCCAGCGCCTTGCGATAGGCGGCGACGCAGTCGGGCTGGCGGCCCACGGTCTTGAGCGCATGGCCATAGCTCATCCAGCCCTTGGGCTGGTTGGGGAACTCAGCCAGCATCCGCTCGTAAATCCCGATGGCGGTGTCGTACTCGCCCAGCCGCGACAGGATGGCGGCGCGCAGGTTGGCGTAGCCGGGATGGCGCGGATCGCGGTCGGTCAGGCGCTCGATCTGGGCCAGGGCCTGGGCCGACTTGTTCTGGCGATAGAGCATGGTCGCCAGATTGTGCCGCGCGGCGGCGAAGCCGGGCGCGATCTCCAGGCAACCCGTCAGCAGGCGCTCGGCGTCCTCGTAACGGCCCAGCCGGGCGCCGGTCTCGGCCAGCATGCGCAGGGCGGCGACGTCGGCGGGATGGTCGGCGAGGTAGTCGCGCAGCCGCTGCTCGGCCTCGCCCAGCCGGTTGTCGATCAGGGCGGCGGCGGCCTCGATCAGGGCCGGATCACGGGTCGAGGCCCGTAGCTGCTGGGCCAGGGCCTGCTCGGCGCCGGCCGTGTCGCCCATCAGGTCCAGCCCCTCGGCCAGACCGCGCCAGGCTTCGCCGGCGCGGGGATCGAGCGCAACCGTGCGCCGGAAGGCCGCGACAGCCTCAGCGGTGCGGCCAAGATCGGCGAGGGTCAGACCCAGCTCCAGCTGGCCCTCGGCCAGGCTGGGCAGGCCCCGCGCCAGCGGCGCGATCACGGCCAGGGCCTTGTCGGGGTCTCCGCCCAGACGGTGCGCGGCGGCCAGCACCACGGTCGTGCCGGCGTGGCGCGGAACCGTTTCCAGGATGGCTTCGGCCTGCTGGCGGGCCAGGGCCGGGTCGCGCTCCAGCAGACGCTGGGCGTGTTCAAGCGCGGTGGCGAGGCCGCCCTGGGCAGAGGTCGTCTGTGTGGTCATCGGGCGAGGAGAGAGAGGCTCGCGGAGCTTGTCAATTCGCACTTGCCCCCTCCGCGCCTTCGGCGCTCCTCCCCCGGAGGGGGAAGATGAGGTCAGCGCGGCTTCATCTTCCCCCTCCGGGGGAGGACGACCGCGCAGCGGTCAGGAGGGGGCAAGTTCACAGACGATCCCGTAGTCCGTACCAGCTCAGCCCTGCGACGGTTAGCGGCCAGCGCAGCAGGCCGCCGCCCGGAAACGGCGGGGTCGGCAGACGCGACAGCAGATCCACGCCAGCGCCTTCGCCCAGCGCCGCGTCGGCCAGCAGCTTGCCGACATAGGGGGCCAGCATCACCCCCTGCCCCGAATAGCCGGACGCCACCCGAACGCCGGGCGCGACCTGCGCCACGAACGGCACGCGGTTCATGGTGATGCCCAGGGTGCCGCCCCAGGCGTGGCTGATCTTCACGTCTTTCAGTCGCGGATAGATCTTCAGCATGTGTCGACGGACGAAGCCGGCGATGTCGGCCGGGAAGCCCGGGCGGTAGTTCTCGCCGCCGCCAAACAGCAGCCGGCCATCCGGGGTCTTGCGGAAATAGTTCACGACAAAACGGCTGTCGGCCACGGCGGCGTCGGAGGTGATGATCTGGTCGGCCAGATCACCCAACGGCTCGGTGGTCAGGATGAAGTTGTTGATCGGCATGACCCGATCCCGCGCCCGACCCGCCATGTGGTTGAGGCTGCCGTCGCCACTGACGATCAGCTGGTCGCAGGTGACCCGGCTATCGGCGGTGAACACCACGATCTTGCCGCCCTGGCGGGTCCAGGACAGCGCGCGGCTGTGCTCGGAGAGTGTCGCGCCAGCGGCCATGGCCGCGCGGGCCAGGCCAAGGGCCAGGTTCAGCGGATGCAGGTGGCCCCCGTCCCGGTCGATCAGCCCGCCATGATAGACGTCTGTCCCGAGATCCCGGGCCAGATCATCGGTTCCGACCAGGGACAGGGCGTCATAGCCATAGCGCCGGGCCATGTGCTCGATATGGGCCGCGTCTTCGGCCTCGCCGCCTGAACGGTGGCGAGCATGGATCATGCCGGGCTTGAGGTCGCAGGCGATGGCGTGCTCGGCGATGGTGGCGTGCAGGTGCGTCCGCCCGTCCTGGGCCAGTCGCCACAGGGCCATGGCGTCGTCCTGGCCCACCGTCTTTTCCAGCCAGGCCTGATCACGGCGATGGCCGGTATGGACCTGCCCGCCATTGCGGCCCGACGCCTGCGACCCGACACGGCCCGCTTCAAGCACGATCACAGAGACGCCGCGCCGGGCCAGCTGGAGCGCTGCGCCCAGGCCGGTATAGCCCGCGCCGATCACGCAGACATCGGCGCGGACATCGCCCCTGAGCGGAAGCAGGCTTGGGAAGGGCGTGGCGGTGTCGGCGTACCAGGAGGTCGTCTCCCTTCCCCCTTGATGGGGGAAGGGCTTTGAGGCGCTAAACATTCAGCAACAGGAACTCGCGCTCCCAGGGACTGATCGTGCGCATGAAGGTCTCGTACTCGGCCTGTTTAACGTGGTCATAGGCCTGGCAGAAGACCGGCCCCAGGATATCGACCAGGTCCTGGCAGGCCTCGAACAGCTTCAGGGATTCGGTCAGGCTGCGCGGCAGTTCGATGCCCCGGGCGCCGGCGTCGGTGAGAACCGGCGGGCTGGGCTTGAGGTCCTTGACCATGCCCAGATAGCCGGCCGCCAGGGTCGCGGCGATGGCCAGATAGGGATTGGCGTCCGACGAGGGGATGCGGTTTTCCAGTCGCCGGTTGGCGGGGTTCGACGGCGGCACGCGCAGGCCGCAGGTGCGATTGTCATAGCCCCACTGGGTGTTGACCGGCGCGCCGGAGTCCTTGGCGATCCGGCGGTAGGAATTCACATAGGGCGCCAGTATGGCCATGATCGCCGGCAGATAGGTCTGCTGACCGGCGATGAAATTGTGGAACAGCGCCGTCTCTTCCCCGGTCTTGGGGTGGGAGAACAGGTTCTGGCCATCCTTGTCGATGATCGACTGGTGGACATGCATGGCGCTGCCCGGCTCTGACGCCATCGGCTTGGCCATGAAGGTGGCGTAGATCTCGTGCTCCAGCGCCACCTCGCGGATGGTGCGCTTGAACATGAATACCTGGTCGGCCAGTTCCAGCGGCGGACCATGGCGCAGGTTGATCTCCATCTGAGCCACGCCGCTTTCGTGGATCAGGGTGTCGATCTCCAGACCCTGGCGTTCAGAGTATTCGTACATGTCCTCGAACAGCGCATCGAACTCGTTGACCGCGCTGATCGAATAGCCTTGGCGCCCGGTCTCGGGCCGGCCCGAGCGGCCGATCGGCGGTTTCAGCGGATAGTCCGGGTCAGTGTTTTTGTCGACGAGATAGAACTCGATCTCCGGGGCCACGATCGGCACCCAGCCCTTTTCGGCATACAGGGCCAGTACCCGGCGCAACACCTGGCGCGGGCTTTCCTCCACCGGCCGGCCGTCGGGATGGTAGGCGTCGTGGATCACCTGGGCGGTGGGATCCTGGGCCCAGGGCACGGCGGCCAGGGTGGCGAAATCCGGGGTCAGCACGATGTCGGTGTCGGCCTGCACCGAATTGACCACCCCCTCGAACTCGGGGAAGTCGCCGGTGATGGTCTGGTAAAACACAGCCAGCGGCAGGTTCATCGACGGCGTGCCCAGGAACTTGCGCACCGGCATGATCTTGCCGCGCGCCACGCCGGCCAGGTCGGGCACGACGCACTCGATCTCCTCGATATTCTGCCGGGTGAACCAGGCTTGCGCCTCCTCCAGCGTGGCGACGCCACGCTTCACCCGCTGGTCCGGCTTGGTCTTCTTGTGCTTGGGCTGTTTCATGACGCGGCCTCAGGCTTCAGGGCGCGGAGCACCGGTTCGGCCTCGATCAGCGACTTGCGGATGATCCCCACCAGCTCGTCGATCTGGGCGTGGGTGATGATCAGGGGCGGGCAGCAGACGATGCTGTCGCGGATGGCCCGCACCATCAGGCCGTTCTTGATGCAGATATCGCGCACGATGGGTCCGGCCTCGCCCTCCTTGTCGAGGAAGCGATGGTTCGTACCCTTCTCGCGGACGATCTCGACCGCGCCGATCAGGCCCAGCGAGCGGGCCTCGCCCACCAGCGGCAGGTCGTTCAGCGTGGCCAGGGCCTTGGCCAGATAGGGGCCAGTGTCCTCGCGGGTGCGCTCGACCAGGCCCTCGCGCTCCAGGATCTCGATGTTCTTAAGCGCCACGGCGCAGCAGGTCGGGTGGCCCGAATAGGTAAAGCCGTGGATGAAGTCCCCGCCCTTTTCCTTCAGCTCGGCGACGATGAAGTCGGCAACGCCCACGGCGCTGATCGGCAGGTAGCCCGACGACAGGCCCTTGGCCATGGCGATCATGTCGGGCTTGATCCCGTAGTGCTGGTGGCCGAACCACTGGCCCAGCCGCCCATAACCGCAGATCACCTCGTCGCAGACCAGCAGGATGCCGTACTTGCGGCAGACGGCCTCGACCGCCGGCCAGTAGCCGTCAGGCGGTATGATCACCCCGCCGGCGCCCTGGACGGGCTCGCCGATGAAGGCGGCGACATTCTCGGGGCCGACCGCCAGGATCCGATCCTCGATCTCCTTGACCGCCCGGTCGCGGAAGGCGGCCGTATCCTCGCCGAAGCCCTCGCCGAAGGGATAGGGCTGCATCACGTGCTCGACGCCGGGGATCGGCAGGTCGCCCTGCACATGCATGTGCTTCATGCCGCCCAGGCTGACCCCCGCCACGGTCGAGCCGTGATAGGCGTTCCAGCGGCTGATGAAGATCGTGCGCTGCGGCTGGCCCTTCAGCTTCCAGTAGTGGCGGGCCAGGCGGAAGACGGTGTCATTGGCTTCCGACCCGGACGAGTTGAAGAACACGTGGGTCAGATTGCCGCCCATCTTCTCGGCGATCTTGGCGGCCAGCCGGATCGGCGGCGGCGAGGCGGTCTTGAAGAAGGTGTTGTAGTAGGGCAGCTCCAGCATCTGGTCATAGGCCGCCTGGGCCAGTTCCTGGCGGCCGTAGCCGACGTTCACGCACCACAGGCCAGCCATGCCGTCGAGGATCTGGTGGCCCTCGCCGTCGTGGATATAGATCCCGTCAGCGCGGGTGATGATCCGGCTGCCGCCCAGCTCCTGCTGCAGCTTGTAGTCGGTCTGGGCCGGCAGGTGGTGAGCCAGGTCCAGGCGCTTGAGCTCGGCGATGTCGTGGTTTCGGATCGGGACAGTCATTGGGGTATGTTCCTACGCGACGTCTTTTTGGGGCGCTCCCGCCGAGGCGGGACCGACGAGCGGCGCGCCTCTGAGGGCGCGTCCGAAAAGCTGGAAGAAAATCTGGGATTGCGGATGGGCGGCGGTCTGCCACTCGGGATGCCACTGCACGGCCAGGACCGGCGCGCCGTTGACGGTGGCCGAGACCGCCTCGACCACGCCATCGGGGGCGCGGGCCTCGACGGTCAGGCCCTCGCCTAGCCGGTCGACGCCCTGATAGTGCACCGAATTGACCACCGCCCGCTCGGTCCCGAACGCGGCCGACAGCACGCCGCCGGGGGTCAGGTCGACCGGATGCAGATGGTCGAACATGCCGTTGAAATCGACCTCGTCAGGTGCATGGTGCGCGATCAGCTCGGCGCTGGAGGCCATGTCGCGGCGCAGGGTGCCGCCGAACGCGACATTGATCTCCTGGAAGCCCCGGCAGACGCCGAACACCGGCCGACCCAGGTCGAGCATGGCCTTGATCAGGTCGGCGGTCGTGGTGTCGCGGGCCAGGTCGAACGGGCCGGGCGCGTCGCCGATCTCCTCGCCGTAAAGCGCGGGATCCAGGTTCGAGGGGCTGCCGGTCAGCATCAGCCCGTCCAGCCGCGCGGCGACTTCCGAGGCCTTCATCAGCTGCGGCATCGACGGCACCAGCAGGGCGGCGACATCGGCATACTGCATGGCGCCGGCGACATAGCGGTTCATCACCGCCTGGGCCGGCTCGATCCCGACGGTGCGGGTGCAGCAGATGATGCCGGCGACGGGACGGGTCATGACAACAGCACCGCCGGCGAACAGGCGTGCCAGCACAGCCAGACCTCTTCGCCCAGCTTGAAGTCTTCCTGGTCCCAGCGGGTCAGGTTGGAGCGGTGGACCTTGATACTGCGGCCGCCCCCGGACGGTTTGGCGATCTCGACCTCATAGACCGACGAGCCGCCCAGATAGGCCTCGTGCTTGATGACACCCGCCACCGCGTTGGCGCCCTTGGGGGCGTCGCCCAGATTGGGCGGGGTGTCGTCGGTCTTCTTGTGCAGCTCGATCTTCTCTGGCCGGATCGCCGCCCAGGCCGCGCCGCCGCGCGGGCCGGTGACGCCGTGATCGAGAAAGATGTCCACCGGCAGGTCAGGCGAGCGGATGATCGCATGGCTGGGCTCGTCCACCGCCAGCACACCCTCGAACAGGTTCACGCTGCCGATGAAGTCGGCCACGAAGCGGCTGTTGGGAAACTCGTACAGGTCGCTGGGCGTGGCCACCTGCTGCAGCACGCCGCGGTTCATCACCGCGCAGCGGGTGGCCAGGGCCAGGGCCTCGTCCTGGTCGTGGGTGACCATGATGAAGGTGATGCCGACCTTCTCCTGCAGGGTGCACAGCTCGGTGCGCATCTGCTCCCGCAGCTTGGCGTCCAGGGCCGACAGCGGCTCGTCCAGCAGCAGCACGCGGGGGCGCTTGACCAGAGCCCGCGCCAGCGCAACGCGTTGCCGCTGGCCGCCCGACAGCTGGTCGGGCTTGCGGCCGCCCAGACCGCCCAGCTGCACCAGCTCCAGGGCCTCCTCGACGCGCTTGTTGCGCTCGGCGGTCGGCACGCGATCCACCTTCAGGCCATAGGCGACATTGTCGGCGACGCTCATGTGCGGGAACACCGCATAGGACTGGAACACCATGTTCACCGGCCGCTTGTTGGGCGGCACGGTCGAGACGTCCTGGCCGTCGATCAGGATCCGGCCCTCGCTGGGGGTCTCGAAGCCGGCCAGCATCCGCAGCAGGGTGGTCTTGCCGCAGCCCGACGGGCCCAGCAGCGAGAAGAACTCGCCCTCCTCGACGCTGAGCGAGACGTTGTCGACGGCCACCATCTTGCCAAAGCGCTTGGTGACGTTCTCGAAGGTGATGATGCTCACGACTTCTCTCCCCCATGTCCGGCCGTGGCCGCCGAATTGCCCTGCATCTTCAGCGCCGCCGCCGTCAGGATCACGGTCAGCACGATCAGTATGGTCGAGGCCGCATTGACCTCGGGCGTCACCGAGAAGCGGACCATCGAATAGACCTTCACCGGGAAGGTCACGGTGTCGGGTCCGGCCGTGAAGAAGGTGATCACGAAGTCATCGAGGCTCAAGGTGAAGGCCAGCAGCGCCCCGGCCACCAGAGACGGGGCCATGTGCGGCAGGATCACGTCCTTGATCGTTCGCCATTCGCCGGCCCCTAGATCGCGGGCCGCCTCTTCCATCTCGCGGTTGAAACTGGTCATCCGGGCCCGCACCACCACCGCCACGAACGGGAACGAGAACGAGACGTGGGCGATGATGATCGCCCCCAGGTTCAGCGGCCACACCATGCCCTGCGGCCACGGCATCACCTTGGCGAAGAACACCAGCATGGCCACGCCCATGCAGATTTCGGGCACCACGATGGGCAGGGCCAGGGCCCCGTTCAGGGCCGTCTTGCCGGGGAAGCGGAACCGCCAGAGGGCCAGGGCGACCATGGCGCCCAGCGCCACGCTGACCACGGTCGAGACGGCCGCGATGGTCAGGCTGTTGCCGAACGCCTCGATCAGGCCCGCATTGTTGAAGGCCTTCTCGTAATATTTGAGCGTGAAGCCCTTCCAGACGATGTTGCGCCGGCTGTCATTGAAGCTGAAGGCCATCAGGGCGATCAGCGGCGCGTAGAGGAAGATCGCCACCGCCGCCAGCCAGGCCTGCATCTGCCAGCGGCGGAGATATTCGAGGGGACCGGGAGCGGAGCGTTTCGCCATCACTTGGCCTCCGGGGTCTTGCGAGACAGCACCGCCTGGATCGCGATGGCGATGAAGGTCAGGTACATCAGCAGGAACGACATCGCCGCGCCGAACGGCCAGTCATTGGCTCGCTTGAACTGGCGCTCAATGACATTAGCGATCATCTGGCTGTCGGGACCGCCCAGCAGGTCGGGCGTCAGATAGGCCCCCAGGGCCGGGATGAAGGTGATCAGCACGCCCGACGCAATGCCCGGCAGGGCCAGGGGCACGACCACCTTGAACAGCGTCTGCAGATGGCCGGCGCCGAGGTCGAGACTGGCCTCCAGCAGCGACTTGTCCAGCCGGTCCAGGGCCGAATACAGCGGCAGCACCATGAACGGCAGGTGCACATAGATCAGGCCGAGAATGACCGCGAAATTGTTGTGCAGCAGCTCCAGCGGCTGGAAGTCGCCGAGCGGCTGCAGGCCCAGCAGGGCCGCCGCCGTGCCCCCGCCCTTCCACAGCCACTCCAGCCCCATATTGACGTAGCCCTCGGTCCGCAGCACCGCGATCAGGGCGTAGGTGCGGATCAGCAGGTTGGTCCAGAACGGCAGCATGATCAGCAGCAGCAGCCAGGTCTTGGTCTTTTCGGACGCGAAGGTGATGGCCAGGGCCACCGGAAAGCCGATCACCAGGCACAGCCCCGTGGTGATGGCCGCCACCCAGGCCGATTTCAGGAAGATCTTCAGATACAGCGGCTCGATCGCCCGGGCGTAGTTCTTGAACGTGCCGGTGATGGCGATCTCGGTCAGGCCGTCGTTATTGCCAAAGCTGTAGGCCCAGACGATGGCCAGCGGCACGAGGAAGAACAGCACAAGCCAGAACAGCGGCGGGCCGAGCGCGCCGGCGAACACCGCCTTGGCCTGTTTCCAGCTCTGTTCCATCCCAACCCCCTGTCCTAGGTAGATGCTCCCCCTCTGGGGGAGCTGTCGCGGAGCGACTGAGGGGGCTAATGCGGCCTAGGCCGCGCTGCCCCCTCCGGCCCTCTGGGCCACCTCCCCCCGGAGGGGGAGGATCTGGCCTAAGCCGCCCGCACCCGCGTGATGACTTCCTCGTACTGGCTGGCCTTTTCGGCGCCTTCGAAGGCGCCGTATTCGCACTTGGACATCACATCCAGCGGCGGGAAGATCACCGGATTGTTCTTGTAGTCGTCGGGCATCAGCGCCTTGGCCGCCGCGTTGGGCGTCGGATAGAGGATGGTCTTGGAGATCGCCGCCCCGGCCTGCGCGTCCAGCAGATAGTTGATGAACTTGTGGGCGTTCAGCGGACGCGGCGCGCCCTTGGGGATGCACAGGGTGTCGGAATTGATCAGGCTGCCTTCCTTGGGCACCACGAAGCCGACATCGTCGTCCTCGGTCATCAGCTGGGCGATGTCGCCGTTGTATTCCAGGACCAGATCCACCTCGCCCGAGGCCAGCATGTCCTGGCCGTTGTCGTCGTGGAACGCCTTGATGAACGGCTTCTGCTTGATCAGCATCGCCTCGATCTCGGCGAGCAGTTCGGGCGGGATCTTGTTGACGCTGTGGCCCTTGTACTTGGCCGACAGGCGGATCAGGTCGGCGCTTTCCGACAGCAGGGCGATCTTGCCTTTGTACTGGTCGCTGTCGAACAGGTACTTCCAGCTGTCAGGAACGCCCTTCACCTTGCTCTTGCGATAGCCGATGCCGAGCACCAGCCAGGTATAGGGCATCGAATATTTGCGGCCCGGATCGTATTCCGGGTCCATGAAGGCCGGGTCGATGTTCGTCAGATTCGGGATCTTGGCATGGTCCAGCGGCTCCAGAAGGCCCGCCTGGCCCATGCGGGTGACGAACTCGTTGGACGGCACGATCACGTCAAAGCCCGGATTGCCGGCCTTCAGCTTGGCGAACAGCTCATCATTGGTGGCGAACAGGCTCATGTTCACGTCAACGCCGGTGGCCGTCTTGAAGTCGGCCAGGGTGGTGTCGCCGATATAGGTGTCCCAGTTGTAGAAGTTCAGCTTGGCTTCCTCGGCGCCGGCGGCGGCCGGCGCGGGCTTCTCGCCGCAGGCGGTGAAGGTCAGGCCGATGGCGGCGGCGCCCGTGGCCGTCAGCAGCGATCGGCGGTTCATTCCGGCCCGTTGCATGCCCCGTTGGGTAATGGTGCTCATGGTCCCTCAAAGCTCCCTATTTGTTCGAAGCCGGCGATCCCCCCGGCGGTTTTCAACCCAAAGCCATTGCCGCGCAGCGTGATCACGCGTTGCGCAGGTACCAATCGAAATCGAGGCTGGTGACCACCTCGAAGAACCTCGCCTGTTCGGTCCGCTTCACCGACACGAACATGTCCACAAAGCGATCACCCAGATAGTCGCGCAGCACGGCCGACTGATCGAACAGATCGACCGAGGCGAACCAGTGGGACGGCAGACGCGACTTCTCCTTGGCCGCGGCCGCATAGCCGTCGCCGACCACCGCCGGGCCCGGATCGATCTTGTTGGTCAGGCCGTGGTGAGCGCTGGCCAGCAGCACGGCCATCACCAGATAGGGGTTGCCGTCCGCGCCCGCGACGCGGTGCTCGACATGGCGCGTCGGGGCCGGACCGGCCGGAATACGCAGAGACACCGTGCGGTTATTGACGCCCCAGGTCGCCGCGACCGGCGCATAGCTGTTGGCCTTGAAGCGGCGATAGCTGTTGGCGTTGGGCGCCAGGATGGCCATGCCCTCGCCCAGCAGCTGCTTCATGCCGCCGATGGCGTGGCGCAGCATCGGCGAGCCCTCGGGGTCCTCGTCAGCGCACAGGTTGTTGCCGTCCTTGTCGTTGAAGCTGACATGGACGTGGAAGCCGTTGCCCGCCTTGTCGGCCCAGGGCTTGGCCATGAAGGTAGCCTCGCAGCCATGGCGCAGGGCCACGCCCTTGGCCATGCGCTTGTACAGCAGGGCGTCGTCGCAGGCCCGCAGCGCATCAGGCTTGTGCTTGAGGGTCAGCTCGACCTGGCTGGGGGCGAACTCCGAGATGGCCCCTTCCAGCGGCACGCCGATCACGTCGGCGGTGTCCCACAGCTCGCGCAGGAACGGGGCGATGGCCTCCAGCTCGGGCAGGCCATAGACCTCAATGCCGTGCGGGCGACGGCCCGTCTGCAGGGACTTGGGCGGCTGCAGGTCGCCGTCGGCGGTGCGCTCCAGGTCGACCAAGTAATATTCCAGCTCGCAGGCGGCGACCGGCGTCAGGCCGTCGGCGGCGTAGCGGTCCAGCACCCGCTGCAGCACGTGGCGCGGGTCCAGATCGTTGGGCGTGCCGTCCAGCTCGTAGAGGGACAGCATGACCTGGGCCATGTCGTCGCCCAGCCACGGGGCCAGGGTCAGGGTGCCGGGCACCGGCCGCGCGCGGCGGTCGGCGTCGCCGTCTTCCCAGACCAGACCGGTATCCTCGCAATCGGCCCCGGTGGTGTCGACCACCAGGATCGAGCCTGGCAGGAAGCGGCCATAGTCATAGACCGCCTGCAGCTCATGCACCCGCAGCCGCTTGCCGCGCGGCACGCCGGTCATGCTGGTGAAGAACACATCGACAAACCGCACCTGCGGATTGGCGGCCAGGAAGTCGCGGCATTCCTGGGGATCGGCGACCATGGGATGGCTCATGCGGACAGGCCCTCGATCTCGGCGGCGAACCCGTCGACGGCCGCGACCAACCGGTCGATCGACGCGTCTTCAGTTACCGGCGACACCAGCATCATGTTGTGGAAGGGCGCAATCAGCACGCCCCGGTTCATCAGCCACAGATGAAGCGCGGCCACGAGGTCGTGGTCCAGCGCCTTGCGCATCTGGGCGGCATTTTTTGGCGCAGGATCGGCGAAGACCAGCTCGACCCGCGCCCCGACATGGACCACAGACCAGGGCAGACCGCGCGCCGCGATCACACCATTCAGCCCGGCCACCAGACGCTCGGCCCCGGCCAGCATGCGGTCATAGGCGGCGGGCGTCATGACCTCGGTCAGCATGGCGCGCATGGCCGCCATGGCCAGGGCGTTGCCCGACAGGGTGGTGCCGATGCCCGACTGGCCCGGTCCGATCCGCGCCTGGGCTTCGTCCATGCGCTCGGAGAGCTCGGCCGTGACGCCCCAGACGGCGGCCGGCACGCCGCCGGCGATGGCCTTGCCCACCACAAACATGTCGGGCTCCAGCCCGTGCAGACCGGCATAGCCGCCGGGACCGCTGGACAGGGTGTGGGTCTCGTCGAGGATCAGCAGGGTTCCGGAGTCGCGGGTCAGCCGGCGCAGGGCCTCGTGAAAGCCGGGCTCGGGCAGGATCATCCCGCAATTGGTCATCACCGGCTCGGCCAGGACGGCGGCCACCTGGTCGGAGGCCAGGGCCATTTCCAGGGCGGCCAGGTCGTTGAACGGTACGACCCAGGTGGTGGCGGTCAGGTCGTGGACCTGGCCCAGCAGGCCCGGCTTCATCACCCGCTGGCCGTCCCGAAGCACAACGAAGGCGTCCTCGACCATGCCGTGATAACAGCCGTCGAACACCAGGATCACCGGCCGCTGCGTGACCGCCCGCGCCCAGCGGATGGCGGCGCGGTTGGCGTCGCTGGCCGTGGTCGCCGTCTGCCACAGCGGCAGGCCGAAACGCTCGGCCAGCAGCCGGCCGACGAGGATCGCGCTGGCCGTCGGCAGCATGAAGCCCGCGCCGCGCCGGATCTGGCCCGACACCGCCGAGGCCACCGCCGCATCGCCATGGCCGAACATCGACGGCGTGTCGCCCAGGCAGAAGTCGTCATACAGCTTGCCGTCGACATCGGTGATCTGGGCCCCGACGCCCTGGGCCGCGAAGATCGGGCTGGGACTGGCCCAGTCGTTCATCCAGTGCATCGGCGCGCCGCCGCGCCAGACCTGCGCCGCCTGCCCGGCCATCGCCACGCTGCGCGGATGCTCGGCCGTGAAGCGCGCGGCTTCGGCCTGCATCAACCCCTCGAGGGTGGACGCGTTGGCGAGTTCCGCCATCATCCCGCCGCCCCGAAAAAAACTCCCGTCATTCCCGCCCTTGTGGCGGGAACCCCTGGTTCAGCTGACACGTGAAGCGCATTGGCGGGCCGGCCCGCCACACCACCGCCCCTGCGGCGGACAGAGGAGTTCCCGCCACAAGGGCGGGAATGACGGGAGATGGGGAAATGGCGGCGCGAACGCATCATCCCTTCACCCCGCCAAAGCACAGGTATTTGGTCTCGAAATACTCATCCAGCCCCTCGGACGCGCCCTCCCGGCCCAGGCCCGATTCCTTGACCCCGCCGAACGGCGCGACCTCGGTGGAGATGATGCCTTCGTTGATGCCGACCATGCCGGCCTCGATGGCCTCGGCCACCCGCCAGCAGCGGCCGACATCGCGGCTGTAGAAATAGGCGGCCAGGCCAAACGGCGTGGCGTTGGCCAGGTCGATGGCTTCCTGCTCGGTCTCGAACTTCACGATGGGGGCGACCGGGCCGAAGATCTCCTCCTGAAACAAGCGCATGTCCGCTGTCGCGCCGGTCAGGACGGTGGGCTGGTAGAACAGGCCGCCCAGGCCATGCGCGTCGCCGCCGATCAGGACGACGGCGCCGGCCTCAACCGCCTCGCGCACCAGGCTGTCGACCTTGATCAGCGCCTTGTCATTGATCAGCGGACCGATGGTCACGCCCTCGCCCGTGCCAGGACCGACCTTCATCGCCGCCACCTTCTGCGTCAGCCGGGCGGCGAAGGCGTCATGGATGCCCGACTGCACGATCAGCCGGTTGGCGCAGACGCAGGTCTGGCCGGTGTTGCGGTACTTGCTGGCGATGGCGCCGTCGACGGCGGCCTCCAGATCGGCGTCATCAAAGACGATGAACGGCGCATTGCCGCCCAGCTCGAGGCTGAGCTTCTTCATGGTGCCGGCGCACTGAGCGTACAGCGTCTTGCCCACGGGGGTGGAGCCGGTGAACGACAGCTTGCGCACGCGCGGGTCATCGCACAGCGCCTTGCCGATGGCGCTGGCGTCCTTGCCGGTGACGATGTTCAGCACCCCGGCCGGCACACCCGCCGCCATCGCCAGCCGGGCGATGGCCAGGGCGCACAGCGGGGTCTCGGCCGCCGGCTTGACCACCACCGTGCAGCCGGCCGCCAGGGCCGGGCCGACCTTGCGGGTGATCATGGCGATCGGGAAGTTCCACGGCGCGATGGCCGCGCACACCCCGACCGGCTGCTTGATCGACATCAGCCGCTTGTTGGGATCCGGCGTCGGGATCGACTGGCCGTGGCCGCGCTTGGCCTCCTCGGCGAACCAGTCGATGAAACTGGCCCCATAGACGACCTCGCCCCGCGCCTCGGCCAGGGGCTTGCCCTGCTCGGCGGTCATCAGCCGGGCCAGGTCGTCGGCGTTAGCGAGCATCAGGTCGCTCCACCGCCGCAGGATCGCCCCGCGATCCTTGGCGGTGCGCGCGGCCCAGGCCGGGAAGGCGCGATGGGCGGCGTCGATGGCGATGACGGTCTGCATCGCGCCCAAATCAGCGACCTGCGCGATCACCGTCCCGTCAGCCGGGTTGGTCACCTCGAAGGTCGCGTCGGCCTGGATCCACAGGCCATCGATAAGGGCGGCGGTTTCGACGAGCTTCAGGCCGGTCATGGGGAGGTCACCTCAGCGTCACGCACACCGACGTCAGGTCGGCGTGTTGGTTCAACGCATGAAGGGCGGCGGGGAGGGTCACGGGCAGGCTTTCCTGAAACTGTGATCACAGTTCGCGGCCTCAGCGCGCCTGTCAAGACGGCCGCTCATGCGCCCGCCTCCACGGCGGTCCGCATCTTGTCCATGCCTTCAGACAGGTCAGCGGCGATGGCGCGGCGGGCGCCGTCGGCGTCGCGGGCCTTCAGGGCGGCGATCGCCTCGGCGTGACGGTCGGCCGGCAGGCTGCCGGTGCCGACGCGCCCGAACACCACCCGCATGAACGGCCCGATCTGCAGCCATAGCCCGCCGGCCATCGACAGCAGCACATCGGCGCCCGACCGCTCATAGATCGCGAAGTGAAAGGCGTGGTTGGCGGTCATGTAGCCGTCGACATCGCCGGCCGCCAGCGCGGCGTCCAGCCGGGCGTCGATGGCCTGCAGGGTCCGGATCAGCCCCTCGTCGGCATGGCGCGCGGCGCGGGCGGCCAGCTCGGGCTCGATCCACAACCGGGCCTGGGACAGCTGGGCCAGCCGGTCGGCGGTCAGGGACGGCACCGACAGGCGCTTGTTGGCCGGATTGATCGCCAGGGCCCGCTCGGCCGCCAGCCGCCGCACGGCGTCGCGCACCGGCATCGGACTGACCCCCAGCTCGGCGGCCAGGCTGCGCAGGGACACCCCGACGCCGGGCGCGATGCGGCCGGTGATCAGGGCCTGACGGATGGCGTCATAAACCTGGTCATGTACGGCCGTGGAATCGGCCAGGGCGCGTCTTTGCGGGGCGGCGGGCACGAAGGGGCTTCCAGAAAGCGGTCAATTGCGATCACAGTGCATGATCCCTCGCCCGACGCCAGCCCCCGGCCCAGCCTTCGAGACCGCCCATGCCCGATTTCGGCGCCAACAACCTCGACGCCTTCTGGATGCCCTTCACGCCCAACCGGCGGTTCAAGGCCCATCCGCGCATGCTCTCCAGCGCCCGGGACATGCATTACAAGACGCCGGAAGGCCGCGAGATCCTCGACGCCACCTCGGGCCTGTGGTGCGTCAATGCCGGCCACGACCGCCCCCGCATTCGCGAGGCGATCCAGAAGCAGGCCGCCGAGATGGACTACGCCCCCTGCTTCAACATGGGCCATCCCCTGGCCTTCGCCTTCGCCAGCCAGCTGGCCCAGGTGACGCCGCAGGGCCTGGACCGGATCTTTTTCACCAACAGCGGCTCGGAGTCGGTCGACACCGCCCTGAAGATCGCGCTGGCCTATCACCGCGCCCGGGGCAAGGGCACCAAGACCCGGCTGATCGGCCGCGAGCGCGGCTATCACGGCGTCGGGTTCGGCGGCATTTCGGTGGGCGGCATCCCCAAGAACCGGATGTATTTCGGCTCGCTGCTGACCGGCGTCGACCACCTGCCCCACACGCACGGCGTGGCCGGCAACCTGTTCGCCAAGGGCGAGCCCGAGCACGGCGCCGACCTGGCCGACACTCTGGAGAAGATCGTCGCCCTGCATGACGCCTCCAACATCGCCGCCGTGATCGTCGAGCCGGTCGCGGGCTCGACCGGCGTGCTGATCCCGCCGAAAGGCTATCTGCAGCGCCTGCGGGCGATCTGCGACAGGCACGACATCCTGCTGATCTTCGACGAGGTGATCACCGGCTTTGGCCGCCTGGGCGCGCCGTTCGCCGCCGACCGCTTCGGCGTCACGCCCGACCTGATCTGCATGGCCAAGGGCCTGACCAACGCCGCCGTACCCTGCGGCGCCGTCGCCGCCAGCAGCAAGATCTATGACGCCATGATGGAGGGCGCCGACGCCCCCATCGAGCTGTTCCACGGCTACACCTATTCGGCCCACCCCCTGGCCTGCGCCGCCGGCATCGCGACGCTGGAGACCTACAAGGAAGACGACCTGTTCGCCCGGGCGGCGGGCATGGAGGCCTACTGGCAGGAGGCCATGCACAGCCTGAAGGACGCCCGCCACGTTATCGACATCCGCAATCTGGGCCTGATCGGCGGCATCGAGCTGGAGCCCCGCGCCGGCGCCCCCACGGCGCGGGCGATGGAGGTGTTCGAGGCGGCTTTCGACACCGGCCTGCTGATCCGCGTGACCGCCGACATCATCGCCCTGTCGCCGCCGCTGATCATCGAAAAGAGCCACGTGGACCAGGTGGTCGAGACCCTGCGCGACGTGCTGGCGAAGGTCGACTAGGCGCCCGAACCCACCCGGAATTGATCCCGATCAATTGCAACCCGCCGCCGGGGCGCACACTCAAATCTGACCCCCACTGGGCCCGAGCGTCACCATGTCATCGCCCTTGATCGCCACCCGTCGCCTGATCCTCATCCTGGCCGCCGGCGCCAGCCTGGTCGGCTGCGCGTCCACCCCGGGAGAGCCGTCAAAGGCCGATCTGGTAACGCGCGGACGCAATCTGGCCCTGACCGAATGCTCGCAGTGCCACGCGGTAGGCTCCAGCGCCGGCAACCCCAAGACCGCCGCGCCCAGCTTCGCCAGCGTCGCCCAGACCTATCGCAACACCCGCCTCGACTGGGAGCTGGAAGCGATCTCGCAGGTCGGCCACTACCGCATGCCGCGCAAGCCCCTGACCTCGATCGATATCGCCGACCTGACGGCCTACATCCGCTCGCTGGATCGCGCGCCGCGTTAGACGGCGTGATGTGGGGGCGCTGAGGCGGACCTTGCGGGGTTCGGTTGGGGTGGTTCGTGTTCGTTGCTCCCTCTCCCAAAGGGAGAGGGTTGGGGTGAGGGGTTACGGCGTTCGACGGAGTGCCGGCACGCCGTCAAGCCTCGTAACCCCTCACCCTCCCACCGCTTCGCGGCGGGCCCCTCCCTCTCCCTAAAGGAGAGGGATTTAGGTCAGCAACGGGTCGAAAGCACGCTTTGCCTTCCCGCCCAAAAGCGGACGCCCGGCGTCCCGCTCATCCTTAAATCTCTTGGAGGCAGCAGCGTGCCGGCCTGTCCAGGTTGGTCCGCCGACACCGGTCTCCGACCGGCCGCGACGCGGCGGCCCGCAGGGCCGTCCTTGAGCAACCTGGAAAGACCGGCGATCGTCTCACCGTGAGATTTAAGGATGGCTCCCTTCGGCGCGAGCGAGAAGGGGTCTTCGACAACCACAAACTCTTGTCATCCCGGCCGCAGCGAAGCGGAGCGCCGGGACCCAGGGGCAACCGCAATGCGCCGGCCCCTGGGTCCCGGGTCGGCTTCGCCGCCCGGGATGACAAGAGTTTGTTGGGCGCCAATGGGGATAGAGGGCGCTCAATCCCCGTTCTCGCGAGAACAAACCCCAACCCGATCAACCATTTGCAAAAAACTTGATCGCGCCCATCAGACGCGTCGAAACCGCCCGCATAATCAATCTCACCTGACAGCACGGGAAGGGCGTCCGGCCGGCGACCAGCGACGGCTGTCAGGGGTGATCGAGCGGGGCCACCGTTCGGGCCAAGGCCCGGGCGGCCGGTTTAAAGAGAGGGCGGGTGACGTAAACCCGCCTATCGGGGGCAAGCCAAGGCCTCCGCCCGTCCGAAGGTTCGCTCCGGGTTCCTCCGGAATCGGCGCGGCTGCAGCCCAAGGCTGGGTCCGTCGCGAGGAGGGCAAAACCCGGGTGGGGCAAAAGGCTGAACAGGCCTGCGCACCCCGGCCAGAGGGATAACGATCACGCGGAGCGTCTGTCTTCGTCGAAACGGTATTCAACTATCCAATCATCCGGGCGAGGCCCGGGCGCTCCGCGACCCTTCCCATTCCCATCGCAGCGAAAGCGCGAGGTTGTGAAACCGTGTCCGCCAGACTTGCCCCCTACGGGCTGCTGCGCAGCCGTCTTCCCCCGGAGGGGGAAGATGAAACGCGAAGCGGTCAGGAGGGGGCCAGTGGCTTCGACGGAGAAATGACACCGGTGGACAAATCCGCGCCTCGCCTCCATTTTCGCGCCTCGACACCGGCGCCGCAGACGCCGCTCCACCGGGGATGAAACCGATGCGCCGCCCGCTTCACAACGCCGCCAGCCTGACCGCCCTGACCCTCGCCCTGACCGCCTGCGCCACCGCGTCCGGCGTAGCCGCGCCGAAAGAGGTGGTCGCGTTCCCCGGCGCAGAGGGCGCGGGTCGCCTGAGTGTCGGCGGACGCGGCGGGGCGGTGATCAGGGTCACCAACCTGGAGGACGCCGGACCCGGCTCGCTACGCGCCGCCGTCGAGGCCAAGGGGCCGCGCACCGTCGTCTTCGCGGTGGCCGGCACGATCGCCCTGAAGAGCCCGCTGAAGATCGCCAACGGCCAGATCACCCTCGCCGGCCAGACCGCGCCGGGCGGCGGGATCACCCTGCGCGACCAGACCCTGATCGTGGCCGCCGACGATGTGGTGATCCGCTTCATCCGCTCGCGGCTCGGCGCCGAAAGCCGCACCGAGGGCGACGCGATCTGGATCGCCAAGGGCCGCCGCATCATCCTGGACCACGTCTCGGCCAGCTGGTCGGTGGACGAGACCCTGTCGGCCTCGGCCCGCTTCGACAATCCCGACCAGGGTTTTTATGACCTGACCGTGCAATGGTCGATCATCAGCGAAAGCCTGGCCCAGTCGATCCACGCCAAGGGCGACCACGGCTATGGCAGCCTGATCCGCGGCGGCCAGGGCTCGAAGATCAGCTTCCACCACAATCTGTGGGCCAATCACCTGGCCCGCATGCCGCGCCCCGGCAACTATGACGGGCCCGACAAGGACCCCGTCGGGGCCTTCATCGAGTTCCGCTCCAACGTCTTCTACAACTGGGGCAAGGGCCATGCCGGCTATGACGCCGACAAGGCGGCGCTGGTCGCCTACAACTTCGTCGACAACGCCTATGTCATGGGCCCCAGCTCTGAAAAGGCCATCGCCTTCAACGAGAGCAACAGCCTGGCCCGGGCCTGGTTCGCCGGCAACAGCATGAACGGCGTGGTTCCGGCCGATCCGTGGAGCCTGGTCACCGGCCTGCAGGTGGAAGGCTATCGCCAGGCGGCTCCGATCGACATCGCGTCCATCGCCGCCGATCCCGCCGCCAGCGCCTATGACCGCGTGCTGGCCGACGCCGGGGCTTCGGTCTGGCGCGACACGGTCGATCTGCGCGTGATCGAGGGCGTCAGGACCAGAACCGGCAAGATCATCAACAACGAACAGGATGTCGGCGGCTGGCCCGTGCTGGCGCCCGGCGTCGCCGCGCCGGATACGGACAGCGACGGCATGCCGGATGCGTGGGAAGCAGCCCACGGGCTCAATTCGAAGAAGCCCGATGGCGCGGCGCCAGCCAAGGAAGGCTCAGGCTGGACGAACCTGGAGCTTTATCTGGCCGATGCGGCGAAGGTTCGGGGATGAGCGGCAAATCCTCCCCCTCTGGGGGAGGTGGCCCAGAGGGCCGGAGGGGGCCAGCGCGGCCTAAGCCCAGACACCCCCTCAGTCGCTCCGCGACAGCTCCCCCGAAGGGGGAGCATCTACCAATCGCTTTTGCCCCGCCCCCCGCTTTCCGCTAGAAGCCCCGCCATGTCGCACAACACCTTCGGTCATCTGTTCCGCGTCACAACCTGGGGCGAAAGCCATGGGCCGGCGCTCGGCTGCGTCGTCGACGGCTGCCCTCCCGGCATCGCCCTGACGGCGGAAATGATCCAGGACTTCCTCGACAAGCGCCGGCCGGGACAGGGCAAGTTCGTCACCCAGCGCCAGGAACCGGACGCGGTGCGCATCCTGTCAGGCGTGTTCGAGGACAGCCGCAGCGACGGCCAGCGCACGACCGGCACGCCGATCTCGCTGATGATCGACAACACCGACCAGCGCTCGAAAGACTATGGCGAGATCGCCCAGGCCTTCCGGCCGGGCCATGCCGACTATCCCTATTTCGCCAAGTACGGCGTGCGCGACTATCGCGGCGGCGGGCGCAGCTCGGCCCGCGAGACCGCCGCCCGGGTGGCGGCCGGCGCCATCGCCCGGCTGGTCATCCCCGGCGTGAGCGTGCGCGCGGCCCTGGTGCAGATCGGCCCGCACGCCATCGACCGCTCGCGCTGGGACTGGAGCGAGGTCGACAACAATCCCTACTGGTCGCCCGATGCGGCGATCATTCCGGTGTGGGAAGAGCACCTGGAAAAGATCCGCAAGGCCGGCTCCTCGACCGGGGCCATCGTCGAGGTCGAGGCGACCGGCGTGCCGGCCGGCTGGGGCGCGCCGCTGTATGGCAAGCTGGACGCCGAGCTGGCGGCGGCCCTGATGTCGATCAACGCCGCCAAGGGCGTCGAGATCGGCGAGGGTTTCGCCAGCGCCGCCCTGACCGGCGAGGACAATGCCGACCAGATGCGGATGGGGAATGACGGTCCGGTGTTCCTGACCAACCATGCCGGCGGCGTGCTGGGCGGCCTCTCGACCGGCCAGCCGGTGGTGGCCCGGGTGGCCTTCAAACCCACCTCCTCCATCCTGATCCCGCGCGACACCGTCAACGAGGCGGGCGAAGAGGTGGAGCTGCGCACCAAGGGCCGCCACGATCCCTGCGTGGGCATTCGCGGGGTGCCGGTGGTCGAGGCCATGACCGCCTGCGTCCTGGCCGACGCCTTCCTGCGCCATCGCGCCCAGACCGGCGGCGGGGCCTTTCACCCGGGCCAGACAGACCGTTTCTGAGACCACTGGTCTGTCAACTTTATCCAATATGGTCTGATCACTGAAAACACTCAGGTTTTTGGGTTGACCTCTTACATTGCGAAGCTGTAATGCTTCTTCCAATGCGGACATCTTGTGATTGATTCGTGCATAGGTTGCGCTAGTGCGCGTTAGGGCTCAAGAAAACGCGTGCGCTTCGACACCCTGAAAATTCTGCTCGTCGACGACAATCAGCACATGCGGCTGCTGTTGACCGAGATGCTGCGCGCCATCGGCGTCCGGAACATCTTTGAGGCCATCGACGGCGCCGAGGCGCTGCAAATGATGCAGCGCGTGCCGATCGACATCGTCATTACCGACCTGAAGATGGGCCTGCTGGGCGGCATCGAGTTCGTCAACCTGCTGCGCCGCTCGCCCGCCAGTCCCAATCCCTTCGCGCCGGTCCTGATGGTGACTGGCCATTCGACGATGCGGCGCGTCCAGGACGCCCGCGACGCCGGGGTCAACGAGTTCCTGACCAAGCCGGTGACCGGCCGTAGCCTGGTCCATCGCCTGACCCTGCTGATCGAGCATCCCCGCCCGTTCATCCGCTGCGAGGGCTATTTCGGCCCCGATCGGCGACGGCAGGTAGCCGCCGGATACAAGGGCCCCTGGCGGCGGGACGAGGACGCGATCGCCATCGACTTCGGCTAAGCCGGTCTTAAGACCTGTTAGCCATCATGGGATCGCTGTTAGCCGGGATAAGCGAGCCATGACCGCCAAACGTCTGATGTCCACCGCCGCCCTGGTCGCGCTGGGCCTGAGCCTGCAGGGCTGCATCGCGGCCAGCGCCGTCGGCATGGTGGCCGGCACCGCCATTGGCGTCACCGGCGCCGTGGTCGGGGGCGCCGCCAAGGTTGGCGGCAAGGCCGTCGTCGCCACCGGCAAGGCGGTGATCCCAGGCGAAAGCGCCAAGGACCGCGACAAGCGCGAATATGAAGAGTGGAAGCGCTCGCGCTAAAGCCTCGACCCTAAAGGCAAAGCGCGCAGCTTTCGCCGATAGTCGGACGCGAGATCACCACGCGCGACAGACCCGGAAAGGTCGGCGTCAAGCGTTCGGCGAAATACAGGCACAGACGCTCCAGGGTCGGGCTTTCCAGACCGGGGCGATCGTTCAGCAGGCCATGATCCAGCTCGGTGGCCACGGCCTTGAGCGCCGTGTCCAGGCCCTCCAGGTCGGCGACCCAGCCGGCGTCCTGCATCTGCCCCTTCACGCTGGCCTCCACCTTGAACGAGTGGCCGTGCAGCTTGCGGTAGCGATGGTCGGCGGGACCTTGCTCGATGTAGTGAGCCGCGTCGAACGTCGCGGCCTTCGTGATCTCGAAGACAGGCTTCATCAGGTACTTCTTTTGACAGGGCCTGGGAGGCTCTAGCGCAACGACCCTGTCACCAGGTCGAGCGCCTTATCCGTCAGGGCAGGCCGAGATATTTGTGTGTTTGGACGCTTAAACGCCATTGAGGGTGGGAAAGGCAATAGGCGACCGCCAATTGCGTGTTCCGGTCGCGATCGGGACCATCCATCGGCTGCAGGTAGAAGCGCTCGAAATCCAGGCTTTCGAACCGCTCAGGCAGGGCCTTGTCCTGCGGATAGACCAGCTTCAGCTCCTGGCCCCGGGTCTGGACGACGGGCGCGTCGGCCTTGGGGCTGATGCAGACCCAGTCGATGCCGTCAGGCGCTTCGACGGTGCCGTTGCTCTCCACCGCGATCATGAAACCCCGGGCGTGCAGGGCCGCGATGGCGGGCGGATCCAGTTGCAGCAGCGGCTCGCCGCCGGTGCAGACGACAAGCCGGTCGTTCGGCCCGCCTGTCCACTGGGCCTCGACCGCATCGGCCAGAGCCTCGGCCGTGGCGAACTTTCCACCGTTCTCGCCGTCCGTGCCGACGAAATCAGTGTCGCAGAAGGTGCAGACGGCCTTGGCGCGATCCTGCTCGCGGCCGGTCCACAGGTTGCAGCCGGAAAACCGGCAGAACACCGCCGCCTTGCCCGCCTGCCCGCCCTCGCCCTGCAGGGTCAGGAAAATCTCTTTCACCGAATAGGTCACGAGACCAGGACCTCGCGTCCCGCCGCGTCCCAGTCTTCATAGCCCTTCTGGCGCAGGTCGCAGGCCGGGCAGTCGCCGCAGCCGTGGCCCCAGGGGTGCAGGTCGCCGCGCTCGCCCCGATAGCAGGTGTGGCTCTCGACCACGATCAGATCGACCAGATCCTCGCCGCCCAGCGCCTTGGCCAGGGCCCAGGTTTCCGCCTTGGTCAGGGTCATCAGCGGGGTTTCGATGCGGAAGTCGCGATCCATGCCCAGGTTCAGCGCGGTCTGCATGGCGTCCAGCGTGTCGCGCCGACAGTCCGGATAGCCCGAGAAGTCGGTCTCGCACATGCCGCCGACCAAGGCCGGGATGCCGCGCCGGTCGGCCAGGGCTGCGGCATAGATCAGGAACACCAGGTTGCGGCCGGGCACGAAGGTCGAGGGCAGGCCGCGGTCGGTCATCTCGATGGCCCGGTCGGCGGTCAGGGCGCTCTCGGCGACCGCGCCGAAACCCTTGAGGTCCAGCACATGGTCTTCGCCCAGGCGCTCGGCCCAGTGCGGAAAGCGGGCGGCGATCTGGTGACGCACAGCCACGCGCGCCTCCATCTCGATGACGTGCCGCTGGCCATAGTCGAAGCCGACCGTCTCGACGCGGGCATAGCGCTCCAGCGCCCAGGCCAGGCAGACGCTGCTGTCCTGGCCGCCGGAGAACAGCACCAGGGCGGCGTCAGTCATGAACGGTTCTCCGGCCCGGCGCGCGGCGGGCTGCACAAGAGTAGAAACAGAAAGCCATGGCTCCCTCTACACCAGGCGGCGACGGCTCGAAACGGTCCAGCGGCGCGGCGGGGTCCAGCAACGGCTCGCCAGGGCGCATCAAGCCCCGAAAAACAATGATCTGGGTCAATACCCAAGGCCGTAATCGCCCAACACCGCAGGAGGCCGCAAACCATTGCGCCCGGGTTTTGGGCCCCTCTGCCGAGACTGCCGCAAGGTAAGCGCCAAACCCGCTTTTCTAATACCGGTGGAAACTTGCCCCAAACAGGAGAACGTGATGCCGGGGAAAGTGAAAAGGCGTAACCTATCGCTGTTCACTTAGGCTGACGGCAGTTGACAGTCAAAGAACGCAAGTATGCAATCTGCCTATGCTGCGAGGGGTCCGCCGTACGCCCGCGTAGCGCGAATTGTACGGCGCCGAGGAAACAAGCGACGCACGCAGGGTCCGCCATAAGGAGCCGCGGCGTTCAGGGAGGGAATTCGAATGTCGCAATCTTCGCGTTTGCGGAGCCTGCTGGCCATGGGCGCTTCGGCGGCCGTGCTCGCAGCCGTCGCCACACCCGTGCTGGCCCAGACCGGTCAGCAGACCACGGTCATCGAGGAACTGGTCGTCACCGCCCAGAAGAAGGAAGAAGCCCTTCAGGACGTGCCGATCGCGGTTTCCGCCTTCAGCCAGGATACGCTTGAAGCCCAGAAGATCGACGGGGGTCCGAATCTTCAGCTTGCCATTCCGAACGTCAGCTTCGCCAAGAGCAACTTCACCAACAGCTTCAACTTCCAGATCCGCGGCATCGGGGCCCGGGCGGTCGGCGCATCGGCCGACGCCGGCGTCGGCGTCCACCTGAACAACGCCCCCCAGCAGTCGGGCAACCTGTTCGAAGCCGAATTCTACGACATGGAGCGCGTGGAAGTTCTGCGCGGCCCGCAAGGCACGCTGTACGGCCGCAACGCCACTGGCGGCGTGGTCAACCTGATCACCGCCAAGCCGACCGACACCTTCGAAGCCATGGCCCGCGCCGAAGTCGGCAACTACGGGACCCAGAAGGTCCGCGGCATGATCAACGTGCCGATCTTCGGCGACAAGCTCGCCATCCGGGCCGCCGGCGCCTATCTGAAGCGCGACGGCTTCATGACCAACACGTTCACCGGCAACAAGGTGGACGACCGGGATCTGTACTCGACCCGCATCTCGGTGATGTTCAACCCGACGGAAAAGCTGCGCACCAACTTCCTGTGGGAGCGCTTCGATGAAGAAGACGCCCGCTCGCGCACCGGCAAGCAGCTGTGCACCAAGGACAACGGCCCCGCCACCGTCGGCGGCGTCGCGACCGGCGCGGCGCGCATCTTCCTGACCCAGGGCTGTCTGCCCGGCTCGCTTTACAGCAACAACGCCTATGGCACCGTCAACAGCTCGGGCACGCTCACCGGCGAACTGGGCAACATCTTCGGCTTCACCAGCGGCGACGTGAACGCTGGCGACACCACGGACAAGGATCTGAACAAGTTCGAGTCGTCGTTCGACCCGATCTATCAGTCCAAGTCGGACGTCTATCAGTTCACCCTGAACTACGACCTGACCGACAGCCTGACCATCACGGCCATGACGTCGTACAGCGAGAACTCGGTCTATTCGAAGCAGGACTACAACCGCAACGTCTCGGCCGTGCCGTTCAACAACACGCCCTTCACGCCGGGCGGCTTCTTCACCGATCCGCAGACGGGCCGGACGAACAAGTTCACCACGCTGGACATCTCGTCCAACGCGGCCGAGCAGTTCAGTCAGGAATTCCGCCTGTCGTCGAACTTCGATGGCCCGCTGAACTTCAACATCGGCGGCATCCACTTCGACTACGAGACGGTCACCGACTATTATGTGATCGGCAACTCGCTGACCCTGTCGGCCCTGGCCCTGAACGCCACCACGCCGGGCAATGGCGGCAATCCAAACTGTAATCCGGTCACCCTGCCGCTGACCTGTATCGGCATCGACACCGGGGCCACGCCCAATGGCTCGGGCCACAACTATTATGACAACCGCACCCCCTACCGCCTGAAGTCGGACGCCCTGTTTGGCGAAATGTACTGGCAGGCCAATGACAAGCTGAAGTTCACCCTGGGCCTGCGCCAGACGCGCGACCGCAAGGAAGTCGACAACTACAAGACCGTGCTGCTCGCGCCGGGCACCGGCCTGGTCCTCGACCCGGTCACGCCGACCGCCAAGGTCAGCTTCAGTGAACTGACCGGCCGCTTCGGCTTCGACTACAAGCCAGAGCTGTCGATGACCGACGACACCCTGGTCTATGCCTTCTATTCCAAAGGCTACAAGGGCGGCGGCATCAATCCGGGCGTGCCTGCCAACGCCGTCGGCATCCCCCAAACCTTCGAACCGGAATTCGTCAACGCGTTCGAACTGGGCACCAAGAACACCCTGATGGGTGGCAGCCTGATCATGAACGCGACAGGCTTCTACTACGACTACCAAGGCTACCAGATCTCGAAGATCGTCAACCGCACCTCGGTCAACGAGAACGTCAACGCCAAGGTCTATGGCTTGGAGTTCGAGTCGATCTGGTCGCCGATCTACAATCTGCGCATCAACGCCAATGTCGGTTACCTGCACACCGAGATCGGCAAGGGCGTGAAGTCGATCGACACGATGGACCGCACGCAGAGCAACCCGGCCTACACCTTGGTCAAGGTCGGCCCGGGCCTGCCCAACGCCAGCGTCGGCGCCAACTGCGTGCTCAGCACGGCCGGCGTCGCCACCCTGCTGGCCATCGGCCAGGGCGGCACCCTGCCCTTCGCCTGCGGCGGTCCGGCGGTGTTTGCCGGCTTCCTGCAGAGCCGAGGCGCTCCTGCGGCCACGGCCAACTTCCTGGCCAATGGCACCGGCCTCTATAACTACGGCGCCGGCTATTCGATCGAAGGTACGGCGGCTGACATCTCCGGCAACGAGCTGCCCAGTTCGCCGCATTGGACGACCTCGATCGGCGCCCAGTATCGTTGGGACATGGCGGCCGGCTGGTCGGCCACGCTGCGCGGCGACTACTACCGCCAGACGGGGCAGTACGCCCGGGTCTACAACACCGCCTATGACCGCCTGAAGGCCTGGGACAACGCCAACCTGACCCTCAAGCTCGAGAAGTCGGAATGGGGCCTGGAGGTCGACGCCTATGTGAAGAACCTGCTGAACGACGTTCCGATCATCGACGCCTATACCAGCGACGATTCCTCGGGCCTGTTCACCAACGTCATCACTCAGGAGCCGCGCCTCTACGGTGTGAGCATCACCAAGAAGTGGTAACCGGCTGTCCCTGAAGGGACGCTCTTCTGCAGGGGGCGGCGGGTCATCCCGCCGCCCCTTTTTATGGCCTGATGGTCTGCCCGTGGTCCCGAGATTGGGTGCGCCGGAAGCAACTTTCCTGAGAATCGGCCTCGACTTAACGACTCCGCAAGGGCGAGGCGGGCAAGGTAGTCGCTCACAGACGCCAGCGAAGCGGCCGCATGGAAACGCTATCTCGTCTCATTGATCGCCGTCCGCCGGTCGCCTCAACCACGTCCTGCCAGGACGTCTGGGCGATCTTCGACGCAGATCCCCGAGCTTTTTCGGTTGCCGTCGTCGACGGCGCCACACCGACCGGCATGGTCTATCGCGATGTGTTGATGGGCATGATGGCCGTCGCCCGCGACGCCCTGAGCCAGCGTCCCATCGTAGAGGTCATGGACCGAGATCCGCGCCAGGTCCCCGTCGAGACCGAGCTTGGCGCCTTCGTCGACCGCCTCGCCGATAGCCCCTCGCCCGTGTTCCGCACCGCGTTCGTGGCGGTGGATGAGGCCGGTGACTATGTCGGTGTGGGCGGACTGGGCTCGCTGCTGACCTCCTATCGTCGTCGCCAGCGCGAGGCTGCAGACGCCATGGCGCTGGTCGAACGGATGGCCACCGACATCAATCACCACCTGGACGGCGTCCTGGCCATCACCGCGCGTCTGGAGCAGCAGCGCCTGACCCCGGACGCCAGCGCCTTCGTGCGCGCCATCGGCGAGACCAGCCGCGACATGGGCGCCATGCTGGGCCGCGCGATCGACCTGCACAGCGCGACCGGGGGGCAACTGCCGATGACCCCGACGCCCGTGCGCCTGCGCGACCTGGCCGACGCCGTCGAGGCCCGCTGGTCGGCCCGCGCCGCCGAGGGCGGATCCACCCTATTGTTCTCCTATGACGGCGAACCCGAATGCGGGGTCGAGGTCGACGGCGAGCGCCTGCTGCAGGTGTTCGACGCGTTGATCGAAAGCGCCCTGGCCAGTGGCCGCGGCGTCATCGAGGCCTGCCTGCAAGCCCGCATCGGCGCCGACGGCGTGCATCTGGACGGCAGCGTCCGCGACAACGCCGGGGGTCTGGCCGCAGATCGTCTCGCGCGGATTTACGAGCCGCTGGGCGCGGCGCGCATCGAGGATCGCACCGAAATGGCCTTGGGCGTGGGCATGGCCCTGGCCCACCGGATCGTGCGCGGCCTGGGCGGCGAGGTGATGGCGCAGGCCAATCGCGGCGCCGGCCTGACCGTACGCTTCGCCTTTGACGCCCCGACCGCCGAGATCGATGCAGCGGCGCCGGCCGAACCGACCCTTGACACCCGCGCCGCCCACATCCTGATCGTCGACGACAACGCCACCAACCGCATGGTCGCCGAAGCGCTGTGCGACATGTTCGACTGCACCTCCGAACAGGCGGTCGACGGTGTGGAAGCTGTCGAAATGGCTCGAAGCGGCCGCTTCGACCTGATCCTGATGGACATCAAGATGCCGCGCATGGACGGCGTGACCGCCACCCGCACCATTCGCGAGATGAGCGGTCGTCCGGCCATCACCCCCATCGTCGCCCTGACCGCCAATGCCGATCCCGCTGACGTCCAGACCTATCTGGCGGCCGGCATGCAGGACGTGGTCGAAAAGCCGATCAAGCCCGAGCGCCTGGCCACCGTGCTCAGCGCCCTGCTCAGCGGCGAAGCCGAGGAAGAGGTCGCGGCCTGATCAAAGGCTTTCGACGAGGCGCGGCTGAAACCCATTTTGCCTGGCCATCGCCGCCTTTGGCCATGACCGGTTCTGCCCCGCGCCTCAACGTCTGGTGCAGCGACGGGGGGCAGAGATCGCCCTGTCCACCACCCTGTTCGACCGTCTCCTGAAGGCGCAAGCCCGCCCTGAACCCATATCGGGGTGGGTATGGGGCCTGTATGCGCGACCTAATGCCGCGCCTGACTTTCCGGGCCGTCACGGTCGTGTCATGTAAGCCAGACAACCTTTGGAGGCGAAATCATGGGCGAAGAAACCGAGGGCCGGCGACCCAATCCGGTCGACCTGCATGTCGGCGGGCGCGTTCGGATGCGCCGCAAACTCCTGGGCGTCAGCCAGGAGCAACTGGCCGATTCCCTGGGCCTGACCTTCCAGCAAGTCCAGAAGTACGAGCGCGGCGCCAACCGCGTCAGCGCCAGCAAACTGTATGAGATCGCCAAGACCCTGCAGGTGCCGGTGTCGTTCTTCTTCGATGGCCTGGCCGACCCCATGGGCGGCTCGGAAGCCGATGACGCCGGCCTGCACGCCGAACGCATCGTCCAGGAATTCCTGACCACGCCCGAAGGCCTGGAACTGGCCGAGGTGTTCCCGCGCATCGCGCGCGGCCGGGTCCGTCGCCAGGTGCTGGATCTGGTCCGGGCGATGGCCGACGACGCCGGGCGCAACGAAGCCGCCGCCTGATCCCTCAGCGGCCCAGCGCAACAAAAGGCCTCGGCGGGCGACCGTCGAGGCCTTCTTGCGTCCGGGTCGCCCCATAGAGCTCTAACTGGCCGAGATGCGCGCCTGCGAGGCTGCCCAGATGTTCTTGGCCGTCCGCGCCGAGGCGTGGGTCAGGCCGCGCAGGTCGTGGGTCTTGAGGATCTTGAAGCCGACCTCACGCTCCTTGTGCCAGGCCATCTGGACATCATGGGCCAGGCCGGCGGCCAGATCGACAAGCTGGGCCTTGGCGGGAGGCGCCGCGCCGGCCAGCATCTGCACGCGAACGCCGGCGTCGGAAACGTCGCGGATCACGCAGTCCCAGGCGAAGGCGCCACAGAGCAGCTTTCCCGCCCTATGGGTCGAGATACGGGCCGCGCCCCGCCGATCACCGTCTGCGCCTGGCGCGTACTTGGACATGAAGTCATAAACGCATGGCGCGGTTAATCGGCCGTGCAGGCGGCGCGATTTTATCGCTCCTGCGACCTTTGATCTCGCACAAGCCGCTGAAACCCCGAGGCTTTTGCCGGAAACCCAACATGACCAGCCGCCCCCGGATCATGGCGCCGCTCTGTTAACCTTTAAGGGCTGTCAGGCGACCACCGGCGAGGCCGCCCGCTCCAGCGCGCCGGCCAGATCGGCCAGGATGTCGGCCTCGTCCTCCAGGCCGATCGACAGCCGCACCAGCCCCTCGCCGATGCCCGCCGCCGCCCGCTCCTGGGCGCTATAGGTCGAGTGGGTCATGCTGGCCGGATGCTGGATCAGGGTCTCGGCGTCGCCCAGCGACACGGCCCGACGGATCAGGGTCAGGCGGTTCATCATCGCCACCCCGGCCGCGTGCCCGCCGGCCAGTTCAAACGCGATCATGCCGCCGGGCAAGGCCATCTGGCGCTGGGCCAGGTCATGCTGGGCGAAGCTCTTCAGCCCCGGATAGAAGACCCGCGTCACGGCCGGATGGGCCTCCAGCCAGGTCGCGACGCTGGCGGCGCTGGCGCAGTGCTGGCGCATGCGCAGGGCCAGGGTCTTGAGACCGCGCATCACCAGAAAGGCCGTGAAGGGCGACATCACCGCCCCGGTCATGTCCTTGACCCCGGTCAGCCGCACGCGTGCCATATCCTCGACCCCGCCGACGGCGATGCCGCCGATCAGGTCGCCATGACCGCCCAGATACTTGGTCGCCGAATGCACGACGATGTCGGCGCCCAGCGCGATCGGCCGGGTCAGCAACGGCGTGGCATAGGTGTTGTCGACCACCAGCTTGGCCCCGCAGGCCCGCGCGACCTTAGCGGCGCCGGCGATGTCGACCAGCCGCATGTTGGGATTGGCCGGGGTCTCGAAATAGATAATCCGGGTCTTGTCGCTGACCACCGCCGCCAGGGCGTCCAGGTCAGTCATGTCGACCTGGGTGACGGTGACCCCAAACCGAGAGAGCCCGTCGCGCAGGAAGGCGAAGGTGCAGCCATACAGGGTCTGGTCGGTGACCACCTCGTCGCCCGAGCGCAGGAAGCTCCACATCACCGCCGTGATCGCCCCCATGCCCGAGGCGGTGGCGACGCCGGCCTCGGCGCCTTCCAGCGAGGCCACCCGGCGCTCCAGCAGGTCGGTCGTCGGGTTGGAGATGCGCGAATAGAAGTGCCCCGGCCGCGTGCCGGCGAACATCTCACCGCCGGCCTCGGCGCTGTCGAAGGCGAAGGTCGAGGTCAGGTGGACGGGCGGGGTCAGGGCGCCGTGCTCGTCAGCCGGATCATAGCCCGCGTGGATCGCCCGCGTTGAAAAGCCGGTCTCGATGAGGTCGCGCGCCATGGCTGTGCTCCGTTGCTACGGCACGAGATTGACGCGGATTCATCGGCGGAAGATTGCCAAGTCTGCTAGTGAAGGCATCAATTTTGGCAGATTCCACCCCGAGGACCCACTATGGACGCCAAGGACCGTCAGATCATCCGCGAACTGCAGAAGGACGGCCGCCTGACCAACCAGGACCTGGCCGACCGAGTGAACCTGTCGCCCTCCCCTTGCCTGCGCCGGCTGCGCCATCTGGAAGCCGAAGGGGTGATCACCGGCTACACCGCCCTGGTCGACCAGAAGGCCTATGGCCTGCCGATCACTGTATTCATCCGCGTGCGGCTGGATCGCCATGGTCAGGACGTGGTCAAGGGCTTCGAGGACCAGGTGGCGCGGATCGACCAGATCCTCGACTGCTTCCTGCTGGCCGGCGGCGACGACTATCTGCTGCGGGTGATCGTCGAGAGCCTGGAGGCCTATGAGGACTTCATCCGCCGCCGGCTGCACGCCATCCCCGGCATCGCCTCGATCGACACCAGCTTCGCCTATGGCGTGGTCAAGCAGACGCGGGTGTTTCCCCTGGCCGGAACCTAGAGCCTGGGCAGCCACATCCCCATGGTCGCGCCAAAGATGCCGACGCTCATGGCCAGGGTCAGGACAAACAGGGCCAGCGCCATGCCGGTCCTGGCCAGCGCCCCGCCCCGGTCGCGGGCCACCATGTAGACCTCCAGCACCGCCAGCGGCAGCAGCACGTGGGCGAAGGCCAGGAAGATGTCGAACGGCCCGGTGAAGGTGTCATTGTGGCCCACCGGCGCCCTGTGGATGACGAACCACAGCATCATCCCCACCCGGTAGAACCAGACCCCGTACATCAGCACGAACAGCCGCAGGGCCCAGCGCTGGTGCAGGGCGATCCGGCGGGCGGCGGCGTGACGCCAGGCCAGGACGGCGCAGACGATCACCAACACCGCGTTCAGCGTATTGCCGACCGCCATATAGCTTCCGGCGACCGCCCCGCGCGTGAAGGCCACATACAGGCCAGAGCCGCTGATCATCAGGGCAATCAGCAGAAATAGCCGGCCGTTCCAGCGATGCAGGGCCGGGATGCGCGACCGGATCTGCGGGACCAGTTGCAACGCGCCGCTGAAGCTGACGAGTCCGGCCGCGAACAGGTGGACGCCCAGCACCGCATTGCCGCCCAGATCACCGGGATTGAAGCCGTGCCCGGCCGGCAACACCGTGTTCCAGCGCGTCCACTCGCCCCGCAACGCGCTGACGCCATAGAGGGTGACGATGTAGTAGCCGAACACCCACAGCCCGACGACCAGCGCCAGATACCAGAGCGCCGCCGAAGCCCTGAGCGCCAGGGTGGCCGCCGTCAGCCCATCGATGCGGCGCGCCGATACCGGTTTCATTCTGCCTGCCTGTTTCCGAAAGGCTTCAAAGCGAGCCGTGAGATCCAGGCTAGGAACCGGTCGCGCGGGCCGCCATGATCGCGGGGGCCAGATTCTTGACCCTGGAGACCAGATGCGCGGATCGACGGTTTCAGGCGGCTTCGCCCGGGCGCTGCTGGACTTCGCCGTCTCTCTTGGAGCCGACCGCGAAACCCTCGCGGCGCGGGCCGGCATCGCGGTCGAAGACCTCGCCGACCAGGACAGCCGCATCCCGATGGACCGCTACAAGGCCCTGATGAAAGCCGGCCAGGACCTCTGCGGCGAGCCCGCCCTGGCGCTGCGGTTCAGCGAAGGCACGCGCTTTGAGGAGCTGTCGATCGTCGGCCTGATCTGCAAGGCCGGCGAGACCATGGGCGAGAGCCTGCAGCAGCTGAGCCGCTATTCCCGGCTGGTCACCGAGATCGACGGCCTGGGCGTCGAGCAGCGCTTCCAGTTGGTCCGGCAGGGCGAAGAGCTGTGGCTGGAGGACCGGCGCCCCGATCCCAACGACTTCCCCGAACTGACCGAGGGAGCCTTCTCGCGGTTTGCCTGCGAAGTGACCCGCAGCCATGGCGACGTGCCGTTCGTGACCGCGGTGCACCTCACCCATCCCCGGCCCGGCTACAGCGCCGAATACGACCGCATCTTCAAGGCGCCCGTCGCCTTCGACCAGCCCCGCAACGCCCTGCGGATCGAAGCCTCGTGGCTGGCGGTCAAGACCCATAAGCCCAATCGCTATGTCTTCGGAATCTTCAACGAACACGCCGAGACGCTGCTGAAACAGCTGGAAACCAGCGGGACCACGCGCGGCCGGGTCGAGACCCTGCTGATCCCCCTGCTGCATACCGGCGACCTGGCCATGGACGCCATCGCCAAACGTCTGGGCCTCAGCCGACAGACCCTCTATCGCCGCTTGAAAGCCGAGGGCGCCAGCTTCGACGCGGTGCTGGACGATCTGCGTCGCCGGATGGCGCTGGACTATCTGGGGAGCAAGAAGCTGTCGGTCAACGAGACCGCCTATCTCGTCGGCTTCTCCGACCCCAGCGCCTTCTCCCGCGCCTTCAAGCGCTGGACAGGCGAGAGCCCACGCGGCCGCAAGGGCGCGCCGGCGACGACATCTGGCTGAAGGCGGAAGACCGTCCTGGTGGCCAAGGCGCCTGTCCAGCCGTCGACGCATCGTGAAAACTGTCATCAACGCGTGGTAGCGCCGCCGGATGCCAGCCAGAAGCGCGCCCGTTTCCTTTGCGATCGACCGCGTCGATGACGGGCGCTGATGACTGATCTCGCCAGCCTGCGCGCTCAGCGTCATGACCTCTATCACTTCATCGTCCGCCGCACGCGCGACCCGGCCGCAGCCGACGACCTGGTGCAGGAAACCCTGCTGCGCCTGATGACCTACGAGCGGGCGCGAAACGTCGTGGACCGGGCGGCGCTTGGCTACCGGATCGCGCTCAACCTCGTCCACGACCACTTCCGCCATCACAGCCGCCGCGCGGTCCAGGCGCTGAACGACGACATTCCCTGCGAGGCCCCCGCTCCGGAGCAGATCCTGATGCATCGCCAGAAGGTTGAGGTGTTCGGAAAGGCGCTGGACGCCATGCCGCCCCTGCGGCGCGACGTGTTCATTCGGCGACGGCTGCACGGCCACTCCACCCGCCAGATCGCCGCCGAGCTGAACATGAACGAGGCGGCGGTCGAGAAGCATGTGGTGCGGGCGCTGGAGCAACTGCATCGCGAAATGGCCAAGGCCGAGCGCCGCGCCGGGGGCCGTCCATGAGCGGGTCTCGACAGCAGGCCGCGCTCTGGGTGGCGCGACGCCTGGATCGCCAGGCGCAGGACGATCAGGACTTCGACGCCTGGCGCGCCGCCGATCCTGCCAACAGCGCGGCCTTCGACCAGATCTGGACCACGGCGCAGGATGTGGCGCTGATCGAGGCCATGGCCCTCGATGTCCAGCGCCGTTCGATCCGGCGATCGGCCTGGGCGCCCGTCGCGGCCCTGGCGGGAGGTTTGGCGGCCTGCGCCTTCGCTCTGGTCCTGGCCTGGCCCCAGCTGCAGCTGATGACCGTGGAGCCGATCACGGTCCAGACGGCGCCGGGCAGGATCCGCTCCGTGGCCCTGGCGGATGGCTCGAAGGTCACCCTGGACGGCGCCACCAGGCTGGAGGCCCGGATCGGGACGCACCGTCGCGAGGTCCGCCTGATCACCGGCGAGGCTTATTTCGATGTCGCCCACGACGCCGCGCGTCCGTTCACGGTCAGCGCGCCGGAGGGCTCGGCCCGGGTGCTGGGCACCGCCTTCAATCTGGAGCGCGGCGACGGCAGGCTGGAACTGTCGGTGCATCGCGGCAAGGTGCGCCTGGCGCCGGCGGGCCTTGTCCATCGCACCGCCGACCTGACACCGGGACAGCAGGCCTTCGCCAAGGAGGGTCGACTGTCCCGATTGCGCGCCTTTGATCCGTCAGCAGACGACTGGCGGTCGGGCTGGCTGGAGACCGATGGCGTGACGCTGGCGCGGCTGGTCGAGCGCCTCAACCGCGCGTCGATGACGCCGATCGTCATCGACGATCCCACCCTGGGCCGCCGACGCGTGGCCGGCCGGTTCCGCCTCGACGAGCCCGAGGCCCTGGTGCGCAACCTGGCTCTCGTCCACGGTTTCCGGGTCCGCGAAGAGGCCGGCAGCTTGGCGTTGTCCCGCTGACAACCCGGGCGTCGCGGAAACTTCACAAAATTCCCTGTCCGGGATCCGGGTCGGCCGACGTCTTCACCACCGAAGCCGGCGAACGCGCCGCGCGAATTCGGGGATGACGCGATGACCTCCAAAACCTTTGCCTGGCTTGGCGCGACGTCCGCCGCCGCCCTGCTGGCGGCCTCTCCCGCCCTATCGGCGCCCGCGCCCAAGCCCGTCCTGGCCATCCCGGCCGGCGATCTGGCCTCCGCCCTGCCGGCCTTCTCGCGCGCCACCGGCCTACAGGTGCTGGCCGATCCGGCTCTGCTGGCGGGCAAGCGCACCGGCGGCGTCAGCGGCGAGCTGAACGTCGAGAGCGGCCTGGCTCAGCTGCTGCGCGGCACGGGCCTGACCTATGTCCGCAACGGTGGCGCGGCGATTCTGCGCCCGGCCGTCCAGAAGATCTCGACCGCCCCGGCGTCCCGCGCCGAGGCCGCCGCGCCGGTCGCCGAGGCGCCCCAGGAGGCGCCCAGCACCGTCGAGGAGATCGTCGTGACCGGCGGCTTCGCCAACTCGCTGGCCAAGGCGCTGTCGGACAAGCGCAAGGCGACCAATGTGGTCGATGGCATCTCAGCCGAGGACATCGGCAAGTTCCCATCCAACAACATCGCCGAGGCCCTGCAGCGGGTGCCGGGCGTGGCCATCACCCGCGACCGGGGCGAGGGACTGTTCGTGCGCGTTCGGGGCCTGGGCCCCAACTTCCAGATCGTCACCCTGAACGGCCGCAGCGCCGCCGTGAACGAAAACATGCGCGACAGCGGCCAGAGCGGCCGTCAATTCCGCTTTGACACCCTGCCGTCAGAGCTGGTCGCCGGCGTCGAGGTCGGCAAGACGCCCCTGGCCTCCCTGGACGAAGGCGCGATCGGCGGTGTGGTCGACATCAAGACCTTCCGTCCGCTGGATCTGGGCCGCAGCACCGTGGCCCTGTCGGCCACGGCCAGTCGGCCAGAACTGGCCGGCAAGACGGATCCGCGCGTTTCGGGCCTGATCAGCTGGACCAATGACGCCCAGACTTTCGGCGTACTCGCGGCGGCTGTGTTCGATCAGCGCACCTTGCGCCAGGATCGCATCACGGGCGTGGGCTGGAGCTATTCGGACCCGTCCACGACCCTGGGCAAGACCATGATCGCCCAGGGGATCAACCTCTATCCGACCGCCATCCGCCCGACCCTCGAGCGCGAGGATCGCGAGCGCAAGGGCGTGGTGTTGTCGGCCCAGTATCGGCCGAGCGAAGAAACCGAAGTGACCTTCGACGCCAGCTACACCAAGCTGGACGATCACTATGACGAGCTGACCTATTCGGTCGACCAGGGCGTCGCCACGCTGGTTCCCGGCTCGGCGGTGATCAAGGACAATGTCCTGGTCGGCGGCACGGTCACCTCGACCACCCAGATCGGCCGCGAGGTCAGCGACCTGGCCCACGACAACCTGATGGTCGCCGGCAAGATCCGCCAGAAGCTCGACGACTGGACCCTGACGGCCGATGTGGCCTACGCGCGCGCCTATTCCGAAACCTCCAAGCCGATCACCCGCACCCGTCTGCTGGGCGCCATCGGCCAGACGACCTTCGCCATGACCAGGGCCGACGACGACGCCGTGCCCAGCGTCAAGCTGCTCACGGCCAATCTGAGCAACCCTTCGCTGCTGCCGTTCCGCCGCATCGAATGGCGGATCAACAACTCCACCGACGACGAGAGCGCCATCCAGTTCGACGCCGAGCGGCCGGTGTCCTGGGGGCCGCTGACCCGCGTGCAGTTCGGCGTGAAGTACCGCGAGCGCTCGCGCGACTATAACCGCGCCGACATCAACTTCACGACCAACCTGGCCGGTAAGTTCTTCGGCGCCGACTATTTCGATGCGTTCCCGGTCAGCGACTTCCTGGGCGACGTCGACGGGACCTTGCCCAACACCTGGGCCATGCCCGATCCGGCCGCGTTCTGGGCCGTGGCCGACAAAACCCAGAAGGGCACGGCCCGCGCCGACCGTCGCAATTCGTACCATGTGTCGGAAGATATCGGCGCCGCCTACGCGCTGACCGACATCGACTCCAAGCTGTTGGGCGCCGGGCTGCGGGGTCAGGTCGGCGTGCGGCTGGCCCAGACCAAGCAAGTCTCGGCGGGCTATGCCGACAACGGCACGGCGGCGATCCCTGTGCGCTACGAGAAGACCTATAGCGACGCCCTGCCGACCGCCAACTTCGTGCTGGAGCTGTCAGAGACCCTGCAGGCCCATGTCGCGGCGGCCAAGGTCATTACGCGTCCGTCACTGGCCGACCTGGCGCCCCGCCTCACCCTGAACTCGTCGGGCACCGTGCTGACCGCCGTCGGGGGCAATCCCGAGCTTCGTCCCTTCGAGGCCTGGCAGTACGACGCGACGCTGGAATGGTATTTTGCCCCCGGCAGCGCCCTGATCGCCGGCGCCTTCTACAAGGACATCACCACCTTCGTTTACAGCCAGAAGACCAACCTCGTGGTCGACGGCCAGACCTATCTGCTGACCTCGCCGACCAATGGCGGCAAGGCGACGATCAAGGGCGTGGAGCTGGCCTATCAGCACCTGTTCAAGAGCCTGCCCGCGCCGTTCGACGGCCTGGGCTTCTTGGCCAACTATACCTACACCGACACCGAAGCGACCTATTCGCCGACCCTCAAGGACGAGATGGTCAACGTCGCCAAGAACAGCTTCAACGTCACCGGCTTCTACGAGAAGGACCGCTTCGCGGCCCGCGCCAGCTACAGCTGGGTCGACGACGTGCTTCAGGACGTCGGCGGGGTTGGCCTGTCGGCGCTGAACGACAGCGCCTTCGGCTCGCTGGACGCCAGCGTCAGCTACAAGATCACGCCTCAGATCACGGCGGCGGTCGAGGCCCAGAACCTGGCCGATGCGGCCCAGTGGCAGTTCGTCAAGGGCGGCTGGTTCGGCGGTTACACCAAGTATGGCCGCACGGTGAGCCTTGGCCTGCGGGCCAAGTTCTAGGACGCCCCTTTCGATACCGCCTTCCCCTCAACTGGTCCGCTCGGTTCGCTGAGCGGGCCATTTTTTTGAGGGCGTCATGCTCTGGTCAAGGACGCGCAAACAGCCCGTCGATCTCGCTTTGAAGTACGTCCGGGCCATTGAGCGCTGGGCCATTGATAGTCTGCTCACGGTAAAGTCGCTCGGAGGCCGTCTCCGCCTCCTCTGCGTCAACGACGCCGGCGCACCCTGCAATCCTGTTCAGTCGAACCTCCAGCGTGCCCAAGATGTCCGCAACCTTGCTTAGCCGCTGGCCGACCAGATCGTGGAAGCCGCAAGCTTCCAGTATGGCGATGGCGTGGCTGTGGACATCGCTCGTCCCGCCGTCCGGCGCGGCTAGAATGGCTTCTGCAGACGTCAGGATCCGATCGACGCCGTCGTCGGCCTCTCGGCGCATGGCGACAATTTCAGCCAGGGCTGCGGGCAGTCGCTCAGCGCTCATACGGCGCGGGGCCAGAGCGCCGACAACCGCGCGCAGCTCCATCAGGCTCTCACGCAGGGAAGCGACCTCGCTGGAAGCCGCTCGGTCATCACCTGCGGCAAGGTAGAGGTCTGGCGCTGGGCGCTGGGGCGAGGTCACCGGTGCATCGACTCCTTGGCTGCGGGGCGCTCCCGCCTGATGTCAGAACTCTCCGAAGATGGTCGACATCTTTTGCTTCAGGGTCTCGGCGTTGAAGGGTTTGACAATGTAGTTGTTGGCCCCGGCCTGCTTGGCGGCGACGACGTTTTCCGTCTTGCTCTCGGCCGTGATCATGATGAACGGCGTGCGGCTCAGGGCAGCGTCTCCCCGCACGGACTTGAGCAGGTCGTAACCTGTCATCGGCTCCATGTTCCAGTCGGAGATCACTAGGCCGTAGGATTTGCGCTTGAGCTTGCCCAGGGCCTCTTCGCCACTGGCGGCTTCGTCGAGATTATCAAAGCCCAGCTGTCGCAGCAGGCTGTGAACGATCCTGATGGTGGTCTTGTAGTCATCGACAACAAGGATAGGCATCGAAGCGTCGGCGGCCATTCTGTCCTCCAGGAATCCGGTCAGGACGCACCTGAACACAGGTCTGTAAAAATATGCTTGTGATGCTATCTGGGGCATCTTGTCGCACCCAAAATGGGTATTCGCCGGGTCGAACCCGCGAGTGTTCTTGCACGAAAACAGTATTTCAGACTCCGAGCCCGCCAAGGCGCTGACACACGCCTTTGTCGAAGTGTTGAGGGCCTCAGACGAGGGCCAGCCCGTAACTGACAATTAACTAACAGGGACCAGCCTCAATATCTGAAATTCCCGTCCGGAAACCGACCCATGGCCAGCCACGACTCGATCGACCAGAGACTCGATTTTCTCGGGTTGGATCGCGACGCGCGCAGCGCCCTCCGGGCGGCCGGCGCGCTGGTGGCTCAGGAACTGCCAATCGCCCTGGACCGTTTCCACGACCAGGTCCGCGCCGCTCCGGACGCTCGACGGGCCTTTGGCGACGATAGCCGGCTCGACAGCAGCAAGGCTGGCCAGATCCGCCATTGGGAAACCATCGTCCGGGGTGACTTTGATCAGGCCTATTTCGACAGCGTCGCGGAAATGGCCAAGGCCCAGGGGACGCACAGGCTGGAGCCGCGCTGGCGCATCGCGGGCTACGCACAGCTGCTGGACGGACTAATGCGCCGCATGATCGGCGAAGCGCACGGCGGCGGGTTCTTGAAGTTCGGCCAACGCAAGAGCGGCAAGGACCTGGCCGCTCAGATGACCGGCGTCATGAAGGCGGTGCTTCTCGATCTGGACATTTCGATCGCGACCTATCTCGAGGCCGTCGAGGCCGACAAGCAGCGGGCCATGATCGACATGGCCGAACGCTTCGAGGCCAGCGTCGGCAAGATTGCGGGAACCGTCGCCGACCAGGCCCGCGAACTCGAGGCGACCGCACGCATGATGGCTGATACGGCGACCCGCACCAGCGAGCAGTCAACGACTGTCGCCGCCGCCGCCGAACAGGCCACGGCCAATGTCGCCATTGTGGCCTCCTCCTCGGACGAGATGGGCAAGTCGGTCGCCGAGATCGCCCAGCAGGTCAATCACTCGACCACGATGGCCGGCCAGGCGGTGTTGCGGGCCCAGGCCACCGGCGAAACCATCGACCGCATGTCCCGCTCCGCCGAGAAGATCGGCGAGGTGGTCCGGTTGATCAGCGACATTGCCGGCCAGACCAATCTGCTGGCCCTGAACGCCACGATCGAAAGCGCCCGCGCCGGCGAGGCCGGTCGCGGCTTTGCCGTCGTCGCCGCCGAGGTCAAGAGCCTGGCCACCCAGACCGCCAAGGCCACGGAAGACATAGCCAGCCAGATCGGTGAGATCCAGCTGATCACGGGCGACACCGTGATCGCCATCGCCGACATTCAGCGCACGATCGATGAGATGAATACGGTCTCGGTTGCGATCAACGCCGCTGTCGAAGAGCAGTCCGCAGCGACGCGCGAGATCGCCCGCAACACCAATGAAGCAGCCAATGGCACCCAGGACGTGTCGCGCAACATCTCGGAAGTGCTGCTTGGGGCCAACCAGACCGGGGCCGCCTCGCAACAGGTGGTGATGGCCTCGCAGGAACTGGGGCGGCAGGCCTCGACCCTGCGCGCCGAAGTCGACGCCTTCCTGCGTTCGGTTCGAGCCGCCTGATGGCGACCGTCACAACCCGTCAAGCCGATAGGCGCCGCCATGGATGACCTAATCTCCGACTTCCTGACCGAGGCCAATGAGAGCCTTGAGGTCATCGATATCGAGCTCGTCCGGTTTGAAGCCCATCCGGATGACCGGCCGGCGCTCGACAAGATTTTCCGGCTTGTTCACACCCTGAAGGGCACCTGCGGCTTTCTTGGCCTGGGTCGACTGGAATCCCTGGCCCATGCCGGCGAGACCCTGCTGGGTCGGTTCCGGGACGGCAAGCTGCAGGTCAGCGGCGAGGCCGTCACCCTGGTTCTGAAGTCGATCGATCGCATCAAGACGGTGATCGACGGCCTGGGCGCAACGGGCTCGGAGCCGGCCGGTGATGATGGCGATCTGATCACGGCCCTGGAAGCCATGGCGATGGGCGCGCCCACGCCGAAGACCCCTGAGCCCGAGCCTCAGGTCGAGGGCTATGATCCTGTTCTGGGCCGCGCCCTGCGCCCGGGCGAAGTCTCTACGGCTGATCTTGATGCAGCGTTCGCCGCTGCGGAAGGCCCGGCCGATTTCGCCCCGCCGCCGTTGCCCGAGCCCTCTATCCCGACGCCTGAAGCGCGCCCGGTGGACACCGTCGACGAGGATGCCGCGCCGATCGCGGCGGCTCAATCGATCCGGGTCGGCGTGGATGTGCTCGAAGACATGATGACCCTGGTCTCCGAACTGGTCCTGACCCGCAACCAGCTTCTGCAGATCAATCGCGGCCGGTCCGACGACAGTTTCTCACCGCCCCTGCAGCGCCTGTCGACGATCACCGGCGAACTGCAGGACAGCGTCATGAAGACGCGGATGCAGCCGATCGGTCAGGCCTGGAAGAAGCTGCCCCGGATCATTCGCGATCTGGCCAACGAACTGGACAAGAAGATTGATCTGGTGCTTGAGGGCGAGGCCACCGAGCTGGACCGTCAGGTCCTTGAGCAGATCCGTGACCCCCTGACCCACATGGTCCGCAACTCGGCCGATCATGGCCTCGAGGGCCCGGGGGACCGACGGGCGGCGGGCAAGGCTGAAACCGGAACAATCCATCTTTCCGCCTATCACGAAGGCGGTTCGATCGTGATCCGCCTGCGCGACGACGGCCGCGGCCTGGATACGGCCCGGATCCGCGAAAAGGCGATCGAGAAGGGCCTGCTGACCCGCGCCGACGCCGAGGCGCTCAGCGAGAGCCAGGTCCATCGCCTGATTTTCGCGCCCGGCTTCTCGACCGCGGCGGCCGTCACCAATGTCTCCGGCCGTGGCGTCGGCATGGACGTCGTGCGCAGCAATATCGAGCAGATCGGCGGCCAGATCGAACTGCAGTCGACCTTTGGTTCCGGCTGCACGGTCACCATAAAGATCCCCCTGACCCTGGCCATCATCTCGGCCCTGATCGTCGGGGCCAGCGGCGAGCGGTTCGCGGTGCCCCAGGGGGCCGTGCTCGAACTGATCAAGATCGGCGAAGGCGCCGAGCACCGGACAGAGGTCATCGAACAGGTCCGTATGGTCCGGCTGCGGGAACAGCTCGTGCCGCTGATCGACCTAGGCGCCGAGCTTGGCCTGACCCAGGCGGTACAGCCCAATTTCGTGATGATCATGAAGGTGGGAAGCCACCGCTTCGGGGTCATCGTCGAGGAAGTCATCGATACCGAAGAGATCGTCGTCAAACCGCTGGCCAGTGTGCTGCGCGGCATCTCGGTGTTTTCGGGCGCGACCCTTCTGGGTGATGGCTCGGTCGTGCTGATCATCGAGCCCAATGGCCTCTCACAGCGCGCCGGCGAGATGCCTGTGGCCGCGAGGCGGGCGATCGACGCCGCCGCAACGAGCGACGAGGACACCAGGATCGAGCGCAAGACCATGCTGCTAGTCCGTGTCGGATCCGGTGCGCTCAAGGCTGTTGAACTGGGCCAGATCACCCGTCTGGAGCATGTGCCGGTCGGCGAGTTGCAACATCTCGGCGCGCGCGCGGCCCTGCAGTATCGTGGCAAGCTGATGCCGGTCCTGTGCGTCGACGAGGACCAACGCCTGAAGACGGAGGGCGTTCAGCCCATTCTGGTCGTCTCCGGCATGCTCTACGCCATGGGCCTGGCCGTCGATCGCATCGTCGATGTGGTCGAGACGCCCGTGACGATTGAGCTGAGCCCCACGAAGACGGGCATCATCGGCACAGCCCTGATCAATGGCCGGGCCACCGAAATCATCGACCTCGACCATTTCATGATCATGGCCCTGGCAGAGCATGCCCGGACCGGACCGGCCAGTCAGGCGGATCAAGCCCAGGAGGCGGCATGAGCGTTCGCGACTATGTGACCGTCCGCGTGGGCGGCCATCTGTTCGGGATCGAGGCGCTTTCGATCCAGGACGTCTTCTATCCCCGGAACATCACGCCCGTGCCCCTGGCGGCCCATGAGATCCTGGGTGTGCTGAATCTGCGCGGCCGGATCGTGACGGCTGTCTGTGCTCGCCGGCGGCTGGGACTTCAGCCCCGCGAGGCCGGCGCCCCCGAGCCCAAGGCGGTCGGGATCGAGGTCGGCGGTGACAATTACGGCTTGATCGTCGACCAGGTCGAATCCGTGATGAAGCTGGATTCTGACGAGATGATCCCGCCTCCGAACAACCTGCCGCCGCGCTGGGCTGAAATCATTCCGGGCGTATTCAGATTGCCCGACTCCCTGCTGGTGATCTTCGATGCGCCCCGACTGCTGACCGCCGGCCTGCAACTGGGCGTCGCCGCATGACCCGGTTCCTGGTGGTGGACGACAGTGGGGTCATCCGCAAGGTGGCCCGGCGGATGCTTGAAACCCTGGGCTATGCCGTGGATGAAGCTATCGACGGCGAAGACGCTTTGAAGGCCTGTCTCGGCGCCATGCCCGACGGTGTGCTGCTGGACTGGAACATGCCCAATATGGACGGCCTGGCCTTCCTGGAAGCCCTTAGAGCGTCGCCGGACGGCGCCCGGCCAAAGGTGTTGTTCTGCACCACTCAAAACGATTTCGACCACATGGCCGCCGCCATGGAAAAGGGCGCAGACGAGTATCTGTTCAAGCCCTTTGACCAGTCGACCCTGGAGAGCAAGCTGACCATTATCGGGATCGCCCCGTGACGGCGCAGCCAACACCTGCCGCTGCCCGAGCCGACCGTGTCAGGGTCATGATTGTCGACGATTCCGCAGTCGTGCGCGGCATGGTCTCGCGATGGCTCGAAGCCCGGGCCGACATCGTCGTCGTCGCCCTGGCGGTCGACGGACTGCAGGCCCTCAAGAAACTTGAGGAACACGAGATCGATGTCTGCGTCCTCGACATCGAGATGCCCAACATGTCAGGCCTGGAGGCCCTGCCCAAGCTGCTGGCCTTGCGTCCGCGCCTGAAGGTGATCATGGCCTCGACCCTGTCGGAGCGCGGGGCGGAGATAACGCTTCGGGCGCTGACCCTCGGAGCGGCCGACTTTATCCCCAAGCCTTCGACCAGCCGCATCGGCGGCGCGGAGGCCTACCAACGCGACCTGATCGAGAAGATCGTCCAACTGGGCCGCCGGCGCGCGCCGGGGCTCGAGCGGCCCATCAAATCCTATCTGAAGCCGCCCCCTGAGCCCCTGTCCGCTCCGCCCGTCGTGCGCAATGGCCCGCGTCCAAGTCGCAAGGTCCGGCTGGAGGCGCTGGTTGTGGCGGCCTCCACCGGTGGCCCCCCGGCCCTGCGCGAGGTGATTTCTGGCCTTGGCGCTGAATGGCGCGGACCGATCCTGATCGCTCAGCACATGCCGCAGGGCTTCACCAAGGCCCTGGCCCAGATGATCGGGCGGGTGACGCCGATGACCGTCAAGGAAGGCGAGCACGGCGAGCCGGTGACCGATGGGGTGATCTATATCGCGCCGGGCGGGTTCCACATGATCGTCGAGCGCGGCCGGGACGGCGCGCCGACTGTGCAGCTCAATCAGGGTCCCGAGGTGCATTGGTGCCGTCCGGCGGCCGACCCGCTGTTCATCAGCGCCGCCGAGATGTGGGGCGGGGCGGCGGCCGGCATGGTGTTGACCGGCATGGGCCATGATGGTCGCGACGGGGCGCGGGCCCTGGCGGCTTGCGGCGCGCCGGTCCTGGTTCAGGACGAGGCCAGCAGTGTCGTCTGGGGGATGCCGGGGTCCGTCATCCAGGCGGGCGTGCCCGCCGAGGTCCATCCTCTGTCGGCCCTGGCGCCGCAACTGTTGCAGTGGACGCGGGTGGGTACGGCATGAGCACGCCCGATCTCAAGCATTTCAGAGACCTGCTGCAGTCGCGGACCGGCATCGTCCTGGACGCCAGCAAGGCCTATCTGATCAATACCCGGCTGGCTTCGGTCGCCGGCACCAGTGGCTATGAAACCGTCGACGCCCTGCTGGCGGCCATCCGCAAGGCGCCGGTCGAGCGGATCGTCGAGGCGGCGATCGACGCCATGACGACCAACGAGACGCTGTTCTTTCGCGATCAGAAGCCGTTCGATCTGCTCCGACGCACCTTCGTCGACCTGGGCCGCAACCGGCGCGGGCCAATTCGGCTTTGGAGCGCCGCCTGCTCGACCGGCCAGGAGCCCTATTCCATCGCCATGCTCTGGCAGGAGGTGGCCCATCTGCTGCCCGGGGTGAGCCTCGAGATCATGGCGACGGATCTGTCGCGCGAATGTCTGGCCAAGGCTCAGGCCGGGATCTATTCGGGCTTTGAAGTGCAACGGGGCCTGCCGGTCCAGAAGCTGATGAAGCACTTTGAACGGGTGGGCGAGAGCTGGCGGATCAAGGCTGATATGCGGGGCGCCGTGACCTGGCGGCGCTTCAACCTGCTCGAGGACCCCGGCCATCTGGGCCGCTTCGACATCGTGTTCTGCCGCAATGTGCTGATCTATTTTGACACCAGCACCCGTACGGCGATCCTCGAGCGCATTGCGCGCCAGGTCGTCGATGATGGCTACCTGGTGCTTGGCGGCTCCGAAACGGTGATGGGCGTGACCAACGCCTTCCAGGCAGGTCCTGACGCCGGCCTCTATGTTAAGGCCCCCACCACCCGACCGGCGACGGCCCGACTGACGGCTTGAGCCTCAGCGCTCGGCTCGCGAACGAAGGCCGGATATCAGGCCGACCGCAAGGCGGCGAAGGGCTCAGGGTCGAGTGCGGCGCTGATCGCGGCCAGCAGGCCGCTGGTCGAGATCGGCTTGAGCAAGCGACCTTCGAACAGGCCGGCCCGCGACTCGGGCAAGGGCCCGTTGTCGGCTGAGCACAGGACCATCGGGGAGTATCGATTGGGTCCGACGCCGGAGCGGATGGTCTGGGCCGTATCCACGCCGGACAGGCCCGGCATGTGCCAGTCCATCAGGATCACGTCATAGGGGTGAGCCTCCGCCGCGGCGATGGCGTCCCGGCCGTTGGCGACCGTATGCACCGATAGGCCCAGCGGCTGCAGCATGAGGCTGATGACCTCGGCGATCTCGCTCTGGTCGTCGACCACCAGGACCTTCAAACCGGGGGGCAGGACCGGAGTCTCGGCTTCCAGGCTCAGGCGCGTGGCGTCACAGGCGGGGGCCGGCAAGGCGAACCAGAAGGTCGAGCCCTGCCCCTCAAGACTGTCGACCCCGATTTCGCCGCCCATGGCCTCGACCAGGCCCCGACAGATGGCCAGACCAAGACCCGTGCCGCCAAAGCGGCGTGAGATCGAGCCGTCCACCTGCGAGAACCGCAGGAACAGCCGCGCGACCTGCTCGGGAGAAATGCCGATCCCGCTGTCGGTGACCGCAAGCCGCACAAGGCCGGTCTGCGGATCATGGGTCGCCTTGACCGAGACCTGGCCGGTCTGGGTGAACTTGATGGCGTTACCCACCAGATTGACCAGCACCTGACGGATCCGCTTGGCGTCGCACAGCAGGAACGGTGGCAGGGCGTCCAGACCTTCACAACGCAGGTCGAGGCCCTTCTGCGCGGCCTGGCCGTGCAACAGGTCCAGGGTCTCCACGACCAGGGGCGCCACGGCGGTCGCCTCGGTCAGGATCTGGATCTCGCCGGCCTCGATCTTGGAGAAGTCCAGAATGTCATTGATCGTCGACAACAGGGTCCGTCCGCCGGCGGCGATGCGGTCGGCGGCGAGGCGCACACGGTCGGAAAGCTCTTGCTCGCCCTGGATCTGTTGCGAATAGCCGATCACGCTGGTCAGGGGCGTGCGCAGCTCATGGCTCATATTGGCCAGGAACTCGGCCTTCGCCGCCGCAGCGGCCTCGGCCTGCTGGCGGGCCCGGATCAGGTTCTCTTCCATCTCGCGCCGCTCGGTCACATCGCGGAAGGTCGAGTTCACCAGCAGGGTCTGGCCAGACTCGTCCTTGATCAGGGAAGGGCTGCCCTCCAGCCAGACATAATGGCCTGCCTTGGTCCGGACCCGCAGTTCGGCATGGCCGGTCGGTTTGGCGCCCGAGTTCTGGAAATGGGACGCCGCTGTGTTCAACGCAGTCGCGACATCGTCGGGATGGATGAACTCGATCAGGCGCAGCCCGACCAGTTCATCCGGCCTATAGCCGAAATTGATCGCCGAGGGCGAGGCATAGCGGATCACTCCGTCGACCCCGAACTGCAAGGTCAGATCGCGCGCGCCATCGGCGAGGATGCGATAGCGACGCTCGCTGGACTCGGCCTCCACCTGGGCAAGACGCGCTTCCTGGTGAGCCAGCGTCAGGGCGGCCTCGAAGGCCTTGCGCTCGGTGATGTCGCGCGAGACGTCGACGAACTCCTTCAGCTTGCCGGTCTTGGGGTCCCAAATCGCGAAGGGTCGGGACTCCATGACACGATACTCATCGGCGTGATTTCGGATCCGCGACTCGATAGGTTCCAGACGCACGCCCGGTTCGGCGGCCAGGCGCCCATAGTACGCCGCCAGGCGGGGGACATCCTCCGGATGCATGAATTCGCTGGTAAAATGACCGACCAGATCCTCGGGCTCGAAGCCGAGGATGTCCCGCACGACCGGGGAGACAGACAGGGTCCGACCATTGGGGGCTAAGCGCATTATGACGTCGCGCGACCCTTCGGTGAGCAGGCGAAACTGCTCGTCACGTTCGGCCAGGGCCTGTTCGGCCCGCTTGCGAGCCGTGATGTCCCGGATCGCGTGGACCAACTCCACAATGCTGTTCGAGACGGGATCCCGGAGGACACGAGGGTGCGTCTCGATCCAGATCACCTCGCCGTCCCTGCGGGCCATGCGATACTCGGCGACCAGCTCGTCGTTCTTGATCTGGCCGCTCAGGAGGGGCCCAAACTGGCTCACGGTCCTGGGCTGGTCCTCGGGGTGGACCAAATCCAGCAGATTGCGACCCTTGAGGTCATCAATGGCAAATCCCAACACACGCTCGCAGGCCATCGAGACGTAGGAGATGATGCCGTCGGGTCCGCAGACGACGATCATGTCGTTACTGTTCTCGGCTATGCGACGGTAATGGGCTTCGCTCTGGGCCAGTTTTTCGCGCATGGCCCGGCTGTCGGTCATGTCCTGGGCGACGCCGCTGATCCGGATCAGATCGCCCGCCGCCGAGGTCTGGCCTGCCAGGGTCGAGGTCAGGTGACGGGTCTCGCCATCAGAACGGCGGACCCGATAGTCGCAGGAAATGACCTTGCCCGGCAGGATCGCGACCTGGTTGATCGCGGCCTCGATGGCCGGGATGTCGTCCGGGTGGATCTGGGCATAGAGGCTGGACAGGTCCCTGGCCGGCGCAGCCGGGTCTGAGCCGTGCAACCGGTGAATGGCCGGGGAGCCCTCCCAGATGCCGCTGTCCAGATCGTAGGACCATTTGCCGACGCCCAGCAGGCGCTCGGCGCTGGTCAGCTGGATCTCAGCAACATTCAGGCGCGACTCGGCGATGCGCATCGCCAGCAGCACCCCGAGACTCGCGGCGACCTCGGTCAGAACGGCCTTGGCCCGGCTGCTGATCGATCGCCGGGGCACGTCGTCAATGGCATAGAGCGCGGCCAGAAAGACGCCCTGCTCGTCGTGGATGGCGGCCGCCGTCAAGGAGCCGCTCTCGGCCGCCGCGCGCTCGACCAGAGCGCCTTGGGCGTCGAGCCCCATGGCCAAAAGGCCGTCAGTCCGCTTCAGTCGGGCGATCAGGGCCTTGTCTCGAACTGACGCCGACGCTTCAGGCCAGGCCAGCCCGATGGTGCTCTGGTCGAGGATCCGGGCGACGCCGCGCAGGACCATGGTCAGGCGGGGATCGCCCTTGGCGCCCGGCGTCTGGATCCGGCGGTCCGCACTCATCCGAACAGCCGGTCGATCTCGTTCATGGCCTCAGCCTGCTCCGGGGTCTGGGCCTCGCCGTTCTTGGGCTGCCCCCCGTCGCGGAAGCGGCTGATCGAGGTCATCAGCCCGCTGGCCTCGCCGGCCAGGGACTGGCTGGCGCCGGTGGCCTCGGCGACCATCGCCGCATTGTTGCGCGTGATTTCATCAATCAGGGTCACGGCCCCATGGATGGCGCTGATGCTGTCGCTCTGCTTGCGGCTGGAGGTGGAGATGCCCTGCACCAGACCGTGGATCTGCATGACCTGACCGACAATCTCGGTCAGGACCTGACTGGTCTGGGACACCTGATTGCCGCCGGCCGCCACCTCGGCATTGGCGCGCGTGACCAGGGCGCTGATCTCCTTGGCCGCCGCCGCCGAACGCTGGGCCAGGGCGCGGACTTCCTGGGCCACAACGGCGAAGCCGCGTCCGGACTCGCCCGCCCTCGCCGCCTCGACCCCGGCATTGAGGGCCAGGAGGTTGGTCTGGAAAGCGATCTCGTCGATCACCGTGCTGATCTTGCCGATCTGGCCCGACGAGGCCTGGATGCGCGCCATGGCGTCGATGGCCCCGTCCATCACCGTCGTCGAGCGCTCGGCCGACTGCTTGGCGGTGGCGACGACACTGAGGGCCTCATCGGCCGTGTTCGTGGTGACGGCCACTTCCCGGTGCAGGATCTGCAGAGATTCCGCCGATTCCCGTACCGAGGTCGCCTGCTGCTCCGTGCGCGACGACAGACGCTCGGCGGCGCGCGACAGCTCCGAGGCCCCGAAGCTGACGGCTTCCGTCGCCTCCAGGATCGAGCCCATGACCGTGCCCAGCGCCTCCATGGAGGCGTTGAAGTCGATGCGAAGCTGGTCGAAGCCCGGCCCGAAGCGCTCGGTCATCCGGATCGACAGATCGCCGACCGCCAGACGCTCGAGCGCATCGCCCAGCTGGTCGATGATCGCCGCGTGATCGGCCGACAGACGCTCAACCTGTTCGGCCCGGGTCAGCAGCTCGTGCTGATAGGACTGGATCTCGCTCTCGTGGGCCAGGCGCGCCGTCTTGCGCTGCAGGGCGGCGCGCCGGAAGGTGTCGACCGAGCGCAGCATGCTGCCGATCTCGTCCTTGCGATCCAGAAAAGGCGGCTCGACGTCATATTGGCCCTCGGCCAGTCCGGCCATATAGGCGGTCGTCCTCTTCAGAGGCGCCAGAACCGTACGGCGTAGATGCAGGATGATCAGCAAGCTCACGATCAGCCCGACGCCGGCCAGGACCATGGCCTCAAGCTGGGCCTGTTCCATCCGATTGATCAGGGCGGCTTCCGTCGCGGTGTGCTGGGCGGTGATGCGCTGCATCAGGTTCTGTCGCTGGGTGCTGAGGCTGTCTAGGTCAGCTGTCAGGGCCAGGGCCGCCGCGTCGAAATCGGCCATCAGGGCGTTGCCCGCAGAGGTGCCGTTGTCGACATAGGCCTGGGCCATGGTCACGCCGCTGGCGTAATAGGCGTCAAACGCCGTCTGGGAATTGGCCAGGCGCTGGGCCAGTTCCGGCGCCTCCAGCGCCAAAGACAGCTTGCGGGCCCGGGTGGCATCCTGCGTGTAGCGCTGGCGGAAGGCCTCGGCCTGGTCAAAGCCATCGGTCAGGCCGTCCTCGCCGCGCGTCGCAGCGATATCCTGCAGGAACTGCTGAACCTGGATGGCATCGAACTTCATCGCCGCGATGGACTGGTTCAGCTCGAAGGTGGCCGAGGTGATCTGGGCGTCGCGCTGGTTCTGCAGCCGCCTTTCGCTCAGATCATGGCTCGCCGACGCCGCCCACAGGCCCGCGACCAGCACGATCAGACCGCCCATCAGGACGAGCGCGATCGACATCTCCCGGGCGATGCGCTTGTTGTCTCTCGACGGTCGCCTGTCTTTCGCCACCGCTAAGATCATGCAAGTCCCCAATCTCTTGGCGCGATCATGGTTGTTGAAGCTTAACGCGCGGGAAATAGGGATTCAGATTGGCCCCTAGCTGCGACAATTTGACTTGCAGCAGCAACCGACTGAAATCGATTGTCCATCCGGCGGCCATTTCCCGCACTACAGGCTGCTCGACCAATCTGATTTTGACGGCAACACGCTTGAGCGATATGGCCCTGAGACTGGTTTTGACCTTAGTGGCTTGGCCAATACCGGCACTGGAGGCGCGCGATGGAAATCCTGGTGGTCGAAGACGACGAGTCCATCCGCAACCTGATTGTTTCCCAGCTTCAGGACGCCGGCTTTGAGGTGTCGACCGCAGCGGATGGCCTCGAAGGCCTGGCGGCCATTCGCGACCGCCGGCCGGACGCTGTGCTGCTCGATATCAACATGCCGCGCATGGACGGTTTCACCGTGCTGGAAAGGCTGAAAAACGACCCCGAGACCAGCGACCTTCCGGTTCTGATGCTGTCGGCCCAAAGCTCGCCGGAAGACATCCGTCGCGCCGTCCAGTTGGGGGCAAACGACTATATCGGCAAGCCGTTCGAGAGCCGGCAATTGCTGCGTCGGGTCGACCGCATGATCCGCAAGATCACCCCGGCCTGAGGGCCTTTCAGGACCATGCGCGACCCCATGACGCAGCTCAGAATGGGTAGTCAAGGCGCTTTCTAACGGTGCATTAACCAACGGCGCTGGAAGCTCGATCATCGCTCTTCCGGGGTCACGCCATGAAACTGTCGTCCGCGTTCGCCATCCTCGCCGGCGTGTTTGCCTTGTTCCTCGCGGTTGCTGGAGGCGTGGTCTGGAACAGCATCGAGACCCTGCGGATCGGCGGAGCCAATTACGCAGGCATCATCGACAACAAGGACGCCATCGCCGACGTCCTGCCGCCGCCGATCTATGTCATCGAAGCGTACATGACCGCGCACCTCGCCGAAGATGCGCCCGAGAATCTGGCCGCCAACAAGGCCACCCTGAAGCGCCTCAAGTCCGAGTACGATCAGCGGCTGGCCTACTGGCAGGGCAAGGCCTTGAAGCCTGAAATCAAGGCGGCGATTTTCGGCGACTCCGATCGCCATGCCCGTGAATTCTGGACGATCGTCGAGGATGGGCTGTTGCCGGCAATCGACCGTGGCGACCGCGCCCAGGTCGAGGCCAAGGTGCTAGAAATGACCGCGGTCTTCGAAAAGCATCGGGCCGCCGTCAATCTTATGGTGCCGGTCATCCAGGCCGAGGCCGCACGCCAGGAAGAAAACGCCCAAAAGGCGCAGACCTTCGCTTTCGGCATCCTGCTGGCCCTCGCCCTGGCCACCGTGGCCCTGTTGGCCGCCGCCACCATCATTGTCCGCAAGCACGTCCTGGCCCCGCTGGAAGACACCACCGGCCTGATGAACGCCCTGGCCAATGGCGACCTGAATGTCCGCTCGACCCACACCAAGCGGTCCGACGAGATCGGCGCCCTGGCCAAGGCTCTGGAAAAGTTCCGTACCAACGCCCAGGAGCGCCAGCGTCTGGAGGCGGCCTCTTCGAGCCAGAAGGACGTCGAGGTCGAGCGCGCCCAACGCATGGCTGAACTGGTCGAAGCCTTCACCGGCAAGCTCGACGACGTGATCGGCGGCCTGACCTCCTCGTCCCAGGAACTGCACACCTCGGCGGTCAATCTCGACAACAGCTCCACCAATGCCAGCCGCCAGGCCGAACAGGCCGACGAAGCCGCGCGCAACACCTCCAGCCACATCGAGGAAATCGCGGCGGCCACCGGTCAGCTGCGCATCGCGGTCGAGGAAATCTCCAGCCGTATCGCCGAGTCGGCCCGCATCTCCAGCGAAGCCGAAGCCATCGGCCTGGAAACCGAGAAGGTCATCGAACAGCTGGCTGACGCCACCCGTCAGGTCGAGGAGGTGACGTCCCTGATCAGCGACGTGGCCGACCAGACCAACCTCCTGGCCCTGAACGCCACGATCGAAGCCGCCCGCGCCGGTCAGGCCGGCCAGGGCTTTGCCGTCGTCGCCGCTGAGGTCAAGCAGCTCGCCACCCAGACCACCAATTCGACCGGCGCGATTTCCAAGCGGATCGCCGAGATCCAGCAGGTCAGCCGCACCACGGCGACGGGCGTGCGCTCGGTCCTGTCGGCCATGACCCAGGTGCGCGAAATCTGTGCGGCAGTCGCGGCGGCGGTCGAGGAACAGGCGGCGACCACCAGCGACATTTCCGATCGCGCCCTCGGCGCGGCCCGCGGCGCTTCTTCGGCTGCCCGCGGGGTGGAAAGCATGACCATGGCCACCGCCGAGGCCGGCGAGTCCAGCCGCCGCCTGCTCGACACCTCGGGCAAGGTCAACGAAGCCACCGACACCCTGCGCCGCGAGGCTGATGCGTTCTTCAAGGCCCTGAAAGCGGCTTGATCGCGCGCGGGTTTCTCAGCCTTTCACGCCGCGCCCGATAGCGGGCGAGGCGCCGGCGGCCGAGGTCGTCACGGCTCCCGGATGGCCCGAGAGAGGGCCAGGGCCGCGCCCGCCGCGCCGCCGGCGTCGTAGGCCTCTGGCGACACCATGCGGGTCGCGCGGCGCACGGTCTTTAGCTTGAGATCGAGCTTGTCGAGTTCAGCGTCGACGACCGACGCCTTGAGGACAACAAGATCACGCCCGGCGCCGGTGTTGGCCTGGTCGCGCCGGGCCTTCATCGCCGTCAATTTGGCAGCGATGGACGCGACCATGCCCAGGGTGAAGGACGCATTGGCCATGTGTCGCTCCTGGTGCCGAAACCGCTGATAGTCGGCACTGGTCTTGTAGCGGCCGAGCTCGGAGCGAACGGCGAGATCGATCAGTTCGGTCAGGCAGTGCGCGGCTTCAACATCGGATCGGAGCCCAAAAAAGACGTATCGCGCCTCGCCTGCCGGGTTTTTCTCGCGCCAGACCCGGCAATCGCAGAAGTCCGCGATCGCGCCAACGCAATCGTCCAGCGGTATGCGCTTGTTGCGATGGGTCTCGTAGTCTCGCCGCTCGCACGGCGCATCACGGATTTCGACATCGGTCAGCGACAGGTCGTAGCGATCCAGCAACTCGGCGACCTTGGCGGCGGCTGACAGGGCCTCGCCTTCGGTGCAGCCGTTGTCGGTGGTCTTGGCGCGCAGCCCCTGGATGCGGGTCTTGAGCCTATCGAGGGCGGCGAGATCGGGATTGTCGTTCACGGATGAATCCCGAAAAGGTCGATTTCGCGCACCATCGGCACCAGCCCATCAGGTTTGCCTGAGCGCCCGTACGGTCCAGCGTAGCGGGCGAACAAGGCCCGACAAACCCGTGTGTTGTGGAAATCCGTCCTGGTGGTTGGAGGCGTGTGCAGTTCGGAACCCATATTCGGACCTGCGTCAGTCCGGATCGCGGTCTAAGCCCCGACAGCGTTGACTTCTCTTGTTTGAGGTATGAGAACGTTCGCGGAACATGGCGCAGCGTCCCTTTGATCCCGGCGTTCCGCTCGGCCAGTACGCCGGGCAGGCAGACGTGCTGCTGATGTGCAACGGCTGCACCTATGCGCGCCAACTGCTACTGGTCTCAGTGATTGCCCGGCTCGTCGAGCGAGGCGTGGGTGGCGAACGTACCGGCATCCGCGCCGTGGCCCGTTTAATGACCGGCCCGTGCCCAGCCTGCGGCGCGTGGAAATGGGAAACGCGGCCGGACTTTCCCAGCATCCCAGGGCAGAACGGCATCACGCCGCGCAGCGAGGCCCAGAACGCAAAAAGCCCGCCACCCCGGTTAGGGTGACGGGCTTCTGATAGGCTTAGCGTCGAGCAGTCAGGGCGACGGGACTGGCGCGGGTTCCGGCTCCAGCTCGACCGTCTTGACGTACTTAGCCCAGAGCGCCGCGATGCGCGGATACCATTCGCGCCAGGCTACGACCTCGGCGCGGAGGACGTGGCAGGCGCCGTAGTTCTCGACGACGGTGTCGGCGACTTCAGAGAGCGCAACGCCGGAAGGGGCTTCGACAGGTCCGCCGGGGGCGGCGGGAAGGGCGGACCCAAGAGCTGCGGCGTCGTGCATCCACACAAAGCCGTCAGGCACGACAGTAGAGCGATCGACCTCAAACGGGACATAGACAGGAACCTCCTCTTTCAGGATCTGGGTGCGCCAGCGGATCTCGACGGTCTTGGTGTCGAGGCGCTGGCGGACATCCTTGCTGATCGCCGCGCCTTCCTCGGCGACCTTGGCGACGACTTTCTTGCCGACCTTCAGACGCTCGGCCTGCGCAGCCTGTTCATGCCGGACACCCGCGTGATAGCGCAGCTCGCCATAGCCGAGGGCGGCCAGCAGACAGGCCAGGACGATGGCGACCTTCTGGCCGGTCGGCGTGCGGATGAGACGCAGCGCGCCTTTGCCCAGACGCGTGGCCAGGACGACGACGCTGGCGACGGCGGTCGAGATCACGACCAACCTCCAGCCATAAGCGCCTCTTGGAAGTCCATCGCGTGCTCGGCGATCTTCTCGGCCTTGTCGGTGCCGTTGATGATCCGCCGCGCGCCGATGAACTGCCCACGCGCCGCAACGCCGGCGGATATAGGCAGGAAGCTCACCAGTCGATGGCCGGTGAACCACCCCTCGCGCATGCCCACCTCAAGGATCTTGGCGGCCACATCAGGGCGCATGGCAAGATCCGGATTGTCGACCAGCGGCACGCCCAGCTTGATCTGCGCCTTGAGATAGTTGGCCTGCCAGGTGAGCTGCACGTAGCCCCGGCCGCAGTAGCGCGCACCGTCGCCGGCCTTGACGTTGCCATGCGATCTGGCGCGATCGGGATCGCGACCTTCGATGTCGTAGAGCCGCCGCAGATACTCAGGGCCGCCCATTTCCTTGATCGGCTGCATCGTGCCGGCGGTCTCGTGGTAGGTCGTGGCAAGGCCGTAGGCGACATGGGCCAGCGGCCAGGTCTTGCACGCGGCGAGGATCGCTTCGCAGCCGGCGACCTCACCAGCCGTCAAGGTCGGGCCAAGCAGGTCGAAGTCACGCACGCGATCGAAGAACGCCTTGGGATTGACCAAGGGCATGGCGGTATCCTTTCACGATGTCAGGGATGGAAGGGCGCGAACGGCGTTCGCGCGAGATCAGGTCGTCGGCTCAGCGCCGGAAGGTTCGGAGGGCTCGGCCGGCAGCTTGGCCGGGGCCTGCCGGTGCAGGTTCTCCAGCATGACCAGAGCGGTCACCGCCAGGACGATCAGCAGCAGCGCCTCGCGCGCTGTGGCGTGGCCACCGCCGCGCAGGATCGACAAGGCCACGACGGCGCATGTGACCGACAGGGCAAGCAGCGAAGCCCAGACCCGGCCAGGCGCGGTACACCAGCTCCGAAATACCGGTTTGAGCATGTAGGCGCGCAGGGCAAGCCAGCCGCTGGCCAGCGTTCCGGCGATGATGGCGACGACGTCGAGCGGGGGATGGGTCATCATTCGCCCCCCGCCCGGTCGGCCTGTTTCTCGGCCCAGCGCAGGGCCTTCGGAAACAGCAGCGGCAGCAGCTCGAAGCCGAACACCCCGAACACGAAGGCCAGCAGCCCGGCGTCGCGCAGGCTCGGCCACGGGATGACGGCGGTCAGACGCTCGGCCAGGGCGTAGGTCATCAGCAGACCGCACACCGCCGCGCAGGCGGCGTTGAGCGCAAGCCCCCTGACATCCTGCGGCGTGACGGGTGTACCGCTGCGCACCCGAGTGGTGAACAGGTACAGGCCATAGAGGCCAGACCCCGACAGGGCCATGAGGTATCGCCCGATGGTCTCGGGGTCTCGCCAGGGCATCTGGCCCCTCCTTTGTTTTGAAGATTTGATTTCAGATCGCGCTTGCCGTGAGTTCACGGCCCCGCTCGCTGCAAAACAACGAGACAGAAATTTTGAGCAGAGATCGGGAACTAGCTCTTCGCTTCTACAGCGACGCGGTGACACGCCGCTGGAATGCAAGCCTACGGCAGGAACGGCGCCGGCTTGCGCTCTAGGTCCGGCATGCACCCTTGGCTTTCAAGATCGGGTGCAGTGCCGAAAACCAGCGCTCAGCCATTGCGCGATAGGCGGCGTTCGTCGGGTGGTTGATGCCGTTCGAGTAGGCGACGCTCTTGGGATGTCCTGATGCGTCCACGAATAGAGAATACTGATCGACCGCCGTTACGTGCTTCCCGGCGATCTCGCTTTCGATGAACTGATTGTAGGCTTTCACTGAAGCCGCGCTGGACGCGTAGGGGGCGATCTTTGCGACTAGGATACGGGCTCTGGGCTGGATAATGCGCGTCGCCCAGATCATGTAGCGAAGGCCAACTTTCGTCGCTAGCGGAACTCGCGAACCAGTACGCGCTAGATCGTTAATCCCGGCGTAGATAACCACGACGTCCGGGTTGTCTGCGATAAGCCAGAACGGGAACCACACGGCCAATCTTTTGACGGACTTTCCGCCATAGCCGCGATGTCCGTCTTGCCCAGCTGACCGAAGATCGACCCCAACAGGGCGCGGTGTCTCCCAGCGACCCTTCCAAGGTTCCTTGCTGCCGCCGACCAGTCGAATCCGACATCCGGCCCTTTGGGCCTCTGCGACGACTGCACCGCGAAATCCGAAAGCAAACGGCTCAGACCATCCTTTCACCGTGTATCCGGCGACTATGGAGTCGCCGACGAACATTAAGCGCGGCGTCGCCGGGCGAATTAACCTGGTGCTGTAAAGACTGATTGCCAGAACAAGCACACCAGCGAAAATCCACGTCAACTTGCGCATGACTCCCCCGACATAGCCGCCACAGCTTGGACACCATAGGGCGCTTGCTGCCTTAACGCGAGATCGGCGCTCTTAGCGAGGCCCTAGTAGGCTTTTTGAACCTGCGCCAGTGGGTGTGGGGGTGTAGCCGCCACATCCAGCCCATGGCAGGGCGATAGCGGACATGGAGACACAGTTCTTGGGTCTTTCGCCGGAGGCGATCAGGCCGATCGCGCAACCACAGACCTTCCAAGTAGCGGTGCATCCAGTTCAGAACCGTCAATAAAGCCATGAAGCCGATTAGACGAATTTCCGGGCTCATCGAAGCCTCGCGCGGAAATTCGTCAATAGACGCACTGCACAAACCAGCAAACTTAGAGCACCCTCGATCACCAGAAAGAGAGTGAGGGGCGTTCCCAGATGCGCTTCAATCATCGGTCACAGCCCGAGCTGCAGTAGGGCTGCGCGCTCATACTGACGATGCTCAAACCAGCCAGGATGGTTGTAACCACTGGTGATCTCGTTGGCAGAGCCGAGACATTGCGCGGGCGCACCCATCGCCCCGAGGTTCCGGTCGTCGTCGATCATGGTCATCGAGATGTAGGCGGCACCCGCATCCATAGCGGCGGCCTCGATGGCGTCATTCGTGTAGTTGGTGTTCGCCAGGGACAGAACGCTGTTGCCGCGCGGAACGCCAAATAGAACGACCTCCGCACCACTTGCCTGTAGTTGGCCAGTCATGTTTACGAGGTTCGCGTAGGTATAGGTCTGGCCCGCCTCGTTGCGGCCGTAGCCGACACCACAGGCATCCAGCGCTGCGGCGAGCACGACATCAAGCCTGGGCTGATAGAGCCCGTGCGGCAGTGTCCCACCTTCAAGGGTGTTGAGGCTCTTGGTCGATCCAATTCCGAAGTTGTAATAGGTGACGACCCCAGAACCAGCGATGGCATCGAGGGCGCGCTTTATTGCCCAATTCCAGCCCAGCTTACCATTTGCCGCGATATCGGCGTTGATCAACGCGATGGTGTCGCTCGGATACGCTGAGAAGTAGTAGGCGACCAGATCCCGCCAGGCGCCATTGGCGACGTATTGATCCGCCAATGTGCCGGGCTTCGCGTTTGTGTCCTGAAAAGCCGTGAGGCTGTCGCCATAGCCGCCCCATTTGATCGCCGCGCCGCGCGCCGCCTTACCCAGCGTGCGGCGAAGGATGTGGCGGTTCCGAGCGACATGAGCCGCCATCTCGCCTTCGCGCCCAGTCTTGATCAGACCCCGAAATTGAGAGGCGTTCACGGCGACAGCGGTCGCCGAGCCCACCAGAGCAGTAGCGAGATGAACGCTGCCGGCGGTCTTGGCGGGCTGGTACTCGATGGCGTCGACGTTCACGTCCCGCTCGGTTCCAGCAACCCGGCTCACCACACCCGTCACCCGATCCGCAACGATCAAATCCAGGCGTTCCTTGCCGCTGGCCGCCGCCGGCAGGGCGACCGTGCTGACAATCGCCAGGTCGGCGCCGTTCTTGTGGATGCGGCCATCCACGCTCAGGTTCAGGCCAGTGACCGACACCTCGACATAGGGCGCGGCCAGCAGATCGACGTCGGTGGAGCCGGACGCGTTGGCGCTGAAGCTCTTCACCGTTCGGAAGGTGAAGCCGATCTGAAGCCGAACGCTGGTGGTCACAGCGCTATCAGTGAAGGTCGTCAGATCGCCGGCAGCGGCATAGTAACCGCCGCTGTCGCCCGCCACGGCGGTGTAGGGGATGAAGTTGAGCGGCGAATAGAAGCCGATCAGATCGCCTGCTTCGACCGGCCAGTTGCCCAGCGCGTCGGCGGTGTATTCGTAGGCGCCCGAAGCGCCGACGGTGATGGCAAGGTCGGACCCGACCTGGGTGAACAGGTCCCCGACCTTGTGGAACCGCCGCAGCTTGATCGTGCCCGCCGACTTGGCCCAGAAGTCGACCTTGTCCAGCACCCCTGCATTCTCGACCGGGTTGGCGAATACAAAGGTGGTCGCAGCGGCGTTCGACCCCGTCGCCACGGCGACCGGCAGACCCACGGTGACCACTTCGGTCAGGAGATCGACCCCCGCAAGAGCGGCCGTCGCGTCCTCGGCGGCGGTGTTCGCCGTGTCCTCGATCGCATCGACCCTGGCCGGGGTGACGGGGAAATATTCGACCTCAAAGCTGACCTGATACTGGATCGTGGTCGTGATGCCGTTGGAGTCGGTGAACGACGTCTGGTTGCCGTTCGACGAGTAAAGGCCGCCGCTGTCGCCGGTCGCGGTCAGATAGTCGATCCCTGCGGGGGCATACCAGCCCAGGTGTTGGCCAGCCTCGAAGGGGATCGACACGGCGACGGCGGTAGCCCCCGAGACCGCGACGTCATGATCGACGCCAGACTGCGTGAAGTCGAACCCCGCCTTATCGAAGACCCTGAGCTTGACGCCATATGGACCCTCAGAATGGCCCTGCGCCTTGAACACGCGGACCACACCCGCGTGAGGCTGCGGGTCGGCGAAGGCAAAGGTCCCCTCGGAACCTGAAGTCCCAGTGGTCGGCGTGGCTGGCCGGCCAACAAAGCCAGTCGTGACGCTTGCAGCGACGGCCGCCGAGGACGCGACGACGTCGGCTTGCAGATCCTCGATCGCCGTGTCGACCGCGTCGGCACGTTCCTTTGTGACGACCAGGTACTCGAGATCGAAGCCGATCTGAAGCTGAACGTTGGTCGTAACCGTCGCATCGGTGAACGCCGTCAGGTTGCCAGCGGTCGCGTAATAGCCGCCGCTGTCGCCCGCCGTCGTGGTGTCGTAGTCGATCCCGTTCGACGGGGTGTAGTAGCCGATGCGTTGGCCCGCCTCGATAGGGATGGCGACCGTCTTGTCGTTCAGACCCGTCGTCATCGCCACGGGATAGTCAGGGCCAACCTGGGTGAAGTCGTTCCCGGCCTTGCTCCAAACCCTGACAATGATCGTGACGCCCGCGCTGACATAGGCGCGCACGTGCTTGATCACGCCATCATGGACGGCGGGATTGGCCAGGACGAAAACCCCGGCCGTGGCGTTGGAGCCGTTGGCGGGCGAAGCGACCTTGCCGAGAACCTCGACATCCGACCATTCCGAGATCGCCGTGTTGACCTGATCGCGCGCCACCTCGGCGGCTGTCTTCGCCGTCTCAGCCGCCACGACCTTGGCTTGCAGGCCGGTCGCGAGAACAGCATCGCCCCACCCCTCGGCCGTCTTGGGGCCGTAGAAGTCTCCAGTTTCCAGATCGATCGCCATGTCACCGGCGATGCCGAGGTCAGCGTCCGGCTCACCATCGACCGAATACAACGCAGACCCGCCCCGCCCGCCATAGACGCCGAGATCCTTCCATTGGCCTGTGATGCGGATATAGGCGTGACCGTTGTTCTCGACGACATAGGTGTCGCCGTTCGCTGCCCCGCCCGGCAGATCGCCGACATTGGCCACAGTGCCATTAAGGTTCAACAATCCGATCTGGTCGGTGACCGTCCGCTGCGCTTCGAGGTTGTCGGCAACCTGCGCCGCCAGCGTGGACGGGATATTGAACTGGTCGAGCAGGGCGACCTTGGCAGCGAGGTATTCCGGCCGGGTCATCTCCTCGGCGGCATAGGCCTCGTCGAGCGCCAGGTCTTCGGCCGCGAATTGTGCGTTGCTGAGCATCACGCCCCCATGGGTTGCCGCCCGCGCGCCAGGGCGCGAACGGCGTTCGTTTCACGATTGGTGGAAGCCTGTTCGGCTAGGCGCCGGGAATGGCCTGAAGCGCGCCGTTAAGGCGGCGGTACTTGTGGGTCTCGATCGGCGCGGCCAGCAGCATGGCCGCCTCGCCGGGCAGGCACTGCGTATCGGCCAGGGCCTGATCGTCTGCCTCGACCGACCCGCGCACCACGATCATGCGCCAGAGCGTCCCGGCTGGATCGTCAGGCCGATAGATCGCGGCGATCACTCGCTTGAGACCACTCACCGCCGCAGCTCCTCGATGATGATCGACGCCTCGATCTGATCGCAGCCCGTGCCCGCCAGCTTGACCACCTCATAAAGGTGGTTGACGCCCTCATCGGCGAACTCGTCCTGAAACGAGATCGACATGATGTCCTCGTCCTGGCCGTCGAAGCTGCACTGGCGGCCCGAGCCCGTCACATAGGAGCCGTCGCGATAGAGACCCAGGCGCAAGGTCGTGCGCGTCGAGGGATAGTGCCAAGTGGCGTTGTAGCGAACCTCGACCCCGCGATCGGTCGCCGGTTCGTAGTAGCCGGCCATCACCGCCGTGCCGTCGGCCACGCTGTTGAGCCGGGTGGTGGTATAGGCCGAAACCTTGCCCGACGCAGCACCGGCCAACAGCTTGTCGATAGTCACCGCGCCGACCTTGAGGTTGGCGGTCTCGATACTGTCGGCGACGACCTTCTGCGCATAGAGCGTGGCGTTGAACACCCATTTGCCGCCGCTGTAGGTGGCGACGCCGGTCGGCGGACCAAGGCCCGTCGGGTCGATGAACCGGAAGTTTGGCGAGACCATGTCGAAATAGGCGGTCTCGCCATCGACGCCGAGGTCGAGACCGACCACCTGCTCATCATTGTTGACCGCCAGGGCGATCCGCCCGGCCTGGCCGTTGACGGCCTCCAGCAGCATGGAGACGGTCACCGTACCGTCGCCGAGCGTCGAGGACACATAGGTCAGGAAGCTGGCCAGGCTCTGGCCGGGAGAGACCTGCACGGTGAGCTGATTGAGCAGCACCGCGCTTTCGTCTTCGTTGATGATCCCGAGCAGGGTCGAGAACTGGACCAGACCGGCGGTGATGATCTTCTGCTCATAGGCCACCGGGCCGACGGGCTGGCCGTCGGGCAGGTAGGTCTTGCCCTCGATCGCCGCCTGCGCCACCGCCGCATCGAGCGCCAGCTTCATCAGCGCAGCCGCCTGATCAGCCCCCGTCTTGCCGACCGCCAACAGATCAGAGACGACGCTCGCCGCCGTCCGCCCGGCGAACAGGCCCGTTCCGGTGGCCAGCCCGTCCAGCGCCGACCCCGCCGCCGTCAGGCCCGCCCCGATCACATTGACCAGTTGCTCAAGCCCCCGGTCGGTTCGGGTGTTGGTGATGGCGCTGTCGAGGCCGGGCGGGCGGCTGACACCCGTGCGATAGGCCGGGATCGGGCCGCCCTCGCCGACATGCTGCAACGCCTCGGCATAGGGCACGCAGGTGAGGGTCGCCTTGAGCCCATCCTTGGGCGCGATGCGGTCGACCACCACGTCGAGCAGCTCGACGGCGTGTTCGAACACCGTGACCAGATCGCCGGGCACGGGCTGGTCGGCCAGGGCCGGGGCGGGGAACTGGAACCAGACGACATCGGACGGCCCCTCGACCGTTTCCAGCGTCAGCACTTGCAGCGGCGCATCGGTCGAGGGCCGCCAGGCCAGGTCGTAGCTGCGGCCCGCCGTCATGACCACGGTCTCGTCGAGACGCAGGCCATTGCGCAGAGCGTCCCCGGCGTCGACCACGCGGGCCTCGACGCGGCCGGACACTTCGCCCACGAGGGCGACATGGTGCGCCAGCCAGGCGCGCGAGCCCTCGGCCGCCGTCAGGTGTTCGACGTCCAGATCGAAGCTGAAGCGCTCCGGCCGCAACAGTCGCTCAGCCAGGATGCGGGCGGCTTCCCATTCGACCTCGTCGGGGACGGTCTTGTCGCGGATCTCCAGCCCCTCATAGATCGAGGCGCTGTCGAGATCATAGAAGGTCAGACCGTCGGGCTTCTGCGCGAAGACCGTGATCGTGTCGTCGGCATAGTCCTTGTCGGCGTTGGGGAAGCGCACGCGCAGGGCATGGACCGGCTTGGGAACCACGACCTCGCCCTGAAACGACGAGACGTTGCGCGGCGTGAACATCTGGCGCGGGAAGGGCTTTTCCCAATCGACCACAACCGACAGCGCGCCATAGTCCAACGTCGGCCGCGCCCGGCCGGCAGCGGCGGTGCGTTGCAGCAGCTCGCCGACAGCGATCTCGCCCTGCTCGGCCAGGTCGCAGGTCCATTCCTGCTCGACGCAGGTCGCCCGCCACTCGGCGATGGCCGCGAAGTTGCGCTCGTCATCGTCCAGCTCGACGTCGGACAGCGGCGGATAGCTGACAGCCAGGAACAGGTCGGCCGGATTGCGGGTGACGATCAGATCGCCCGGTCCATCGGCCGTAGCCGTGGGCACGATGCTGGTAGCGATGAAGTTGAAATCGTCGGGCACGCCGTTGAGCTGGTCGCTGGCGCGCAGCTCCAGCTCGATCCACGGCTTGGTCGCCGCGTCGCGCACCGCCGCCTCGTCGCGGAACGCGCGGATGCACACCCAGGTCAGCTCGTCGGAGATCCGGGGATTGTTCGGCTCTTCGTTGGTGATGCGGCGGATGTGGACGTCGTACTCGCCCCGCGTCACCGCCCATTCGTAGCCCACGCGATAGGCGTCCAGCTTGTCGCGGGTGAAGGTCAGCAGGCCGCCCGGCGCGAACGGGCAGGCGGTCGCGGCGTCCGGATCGCCACCCTTGAGGCCGTAGCGAAACTCGAAGGTCACGCTGCGGTTCTTGGGATTGCCGCTGCTTTCCTTGCTTTCGAACAGGCCCGCCATGAAGGCGATGTCGATCGACAGGTCGTCGGCTTCGAGCGGCGCGCTGCGCGTGACCCAGCCCGAGGCCTGCTTGACCGGCAGGGCCAGGCTGTCCTCGGCCGGGGTGCGGTTGAACCAGATCGGCGTCAGGTCTTCGTCGGGCCGCGTGGCCCAGCGGACGGTCACGCCGTCATAGCTGTCCAGCGCCGTCTGGCCGATGCGCGGGCTTTCATGGTCGACCCAGGTGACGCAGGGCTGAAACATCTGGCGCAGATAGACGACGTTATCGACCGTCACCGTGAACCAGTTGGCGCAGCGGGCCGGGAAGATCCGGCGGCGACCCAGCACGACCGGGATGGCCTCGTGCGGACGTGCGGCGTTGGAGCCCCCGTCCAGAGAATAGCGTTGCTGGCGGGCCGACAGCTCCGGCTGCTTGATCGGCGCGACGGCGTTGACCAGCATCATGCCGCCGACATTGATCGCGGCGGCGGCCAGGGCGCCGCCAACGCCGCCGATCGCGCCGCCGACGAAGGCCGACAGGGCGATGACGGCGATCTGCATCAGGGTGCGCAGCGCGTTCGACCCGGCCATCGGCGCGACCTCGACCGTGATGGTCTCGTCGGCCAGGGGGCGACGGTGCGGCCAGAACTCGCGCGGCAGGCGCTCGTCGCCGACCGTGACGCGCAGCCAGGGCCGCAGGGCGGGATCGACCGAGCCCTGCTGCTCCAGAGCCGCGATCATCTCGGCGACGCTCAGCCCCGCCGGCATGGCGTGCAGGGACACCTCCTCGTCGCGCGCCATCGGGCGCGGCGTCAGGACAAGCCCCGCGTGACGCGGCAAGGTCAGGGCGTCATCCGCCATATTGGTATGCCCCCTCTAGCCGTGAACCCCAGAAGCCCTCGCCGGCCTCGGCCTCGTCGAGGCTGGCCGGGCGAACGCCGCAGCCCTTCTGGGTGTGAATGAAAAGCCGCCCGCCCATCGACGTGCCGACATGGGTCGGCAGGCTGGCGATGGTGAACAGCAGCAGGCAGAAGCGCGGATAGCCGCCGTCGGCCGTCGGCTCTATCCGCCGCCAGCGTGCGGCATGGGCCTTGACCAGCTCGGCGCAGGCGCGCGGCGAACGGCGTTCGTCGCCGACCCGGTCAGCAACCACCTCGGCCAGGTCGGGAACCCGCACCCCGGTCTCGTGCTCAAGGATCAGATAGTGCAGACCCCGGCAGTCAGCGCCCCGGAACCCGCGCCCCTCTTCGACGAAGGGCACGGGCATATAGCGGGCGATCCACGCATGTTCGCCCGTGAGGCGAACGCCGTTCGCGGCCATCAGCCCGCCCTCAGGTGGCGATAGACGTCGGGCGCGAACACCGCCCCAGCGCGGCGGTCGGTAAAGCTGGGCATGCGCAGCTCGCCTGTGATGGCGGTCTCGTTATAGGTCAGGCCGGTCAGCCGCAGGCGCGTCGTGCGCTGCTCGATCACGTCCGGCGCAGCGACCCGCACGGCCTCGAAGCGGACGCGGGCATAGTCGGGCAGGCCGCGCAGGGCCGCCAGGACCAGCGGCTCGTCGGAGCCGTCCTGCGCCACGACATTGCCGATCGTGAAGCGCGCGCCGCCGAACGGGTTGTCGGGATCACGGGCGGGCCACGACAGGTCGAAGGGATAGGCGATGAACTCGCGCTCCAGACTGACCAGCCGATAACCTTCCTCGGCCACGTTGACCACGTAGACGGGTGCATCCCAGCTCTCATGCTCCAGCGTGGCCAGCTCGACGATGATGTCGGCCGAGCCGTCGCCCTTGACCGCCGCGTGAAACGACGCCGAGGTCATGCGCGAACCTCAAGCCGCAGGGACACACGCCAGTCGGGTTTCCATGGATCGTAAGACGGCGGCGAGCCCTTGACGAAGCGCGCCACGACCGAGACCTGCTTGACCGGGTGGCGCCAGGTGAACCACACCCCGCCGCCGGCCGCGTCGCCGAGAAAGAAGTCCTCCAGCCATTGGCGCTCGGCCGTCGTCATCTTGTAGACGACGTCGACCATGAACGGCGCGGCGGTCGTCACGCGGCGCTGCTTGGCCGGGCCAGCGTCGGTCTCGCTGCGATCGACGAGGTCGGGGAAGGTTTCGCGAAAGCCGTCGGCCAGGACGCGGCCCTTGTCGTCGGGCCAGGCAGGAGCGGTCACGGATCAGCCTCCGTTCAGACGACGCCGGGCGCCGAAGGTGGTTTGAAAAGCGCTGTCGTAGTCACCGCCGAACAGGTCGCGGTTACCCTTGGCGACGCGCTTGTCGATCAGCTCGACGATGTCGATCTCGACCCTGCGGCCACCCATGCCGTCGTCGCTTTCGCGCGCGGACGCCTGGAGCGGCATGGGCGCATTGTTGTGCAGCGCGACCGAAATCGGGCCGCCGCCGCCGGCCGACTGCCCATAGGCCGACTTGGCCGACAGGGTCTGGTCGGTGATCTCTCGCGCCGTGCGAGCGGCGTCGACCATGTAGCCGTCGCCGCTGAAGCGGCCATAACGCTCGACCCCGTACTCGTCGATCGGCCGCACATCGCCGCGATAGACAGGCCCGCCCGTGGCCCGGCCTGCCGCCAGGCGCGAAGCCAGATCCGATCCGCCCAGATCCGCCGCCGAGGCGGCCGAGACCCCGGCCGACGCGCCGAAGCTTCCGCCCAAGGCTCCGGCCGCTGCGCCGACCAGCTTTCCGAACCACCCACCGCCGCTAGACTTGGCGAACAGCGCATTGGTGAGTTGGCCAGCGAGGGCCGACGCGGCGGCATAACGCAGACGGGCCTCGAAAGCCTCGAAGAAGTCGCCATTGTCGGCCGCCGCCATCAGGCCGTCGTGGAAGGCGTCGCCCGCGCCAATGCGCAGCCAATCGAAGTCCATCTCCGGAGCCTCGATCACCGCGTCGCCGAGCGCCTCAGCCACACCCTGCGAGGCGGACTTGAACCCTTCCGGGTTTGACCGAGCAGACATCTCGGCCTTGGCTTGAGCCAGGATGCGATCTTGAACCAGCGTCTTGGCTTCGAGGATATCGACACCAACCTTCAGCAGACCGTTCAGATCGGCATAGTAGACCTTGACCCGCTCCAGATAGTCGAGGGTCGAGGCGTCACCGCTAGCCTCGGCCGCAGCCTTGGCCGTGGCGTCCGCATAGTCGAGCGCAGCACCCGACGCCTGTCTCGTCGCCAGCTCCAGCTTTTCGGCTTCTTTGCGGGCCTGCTCCAGCTCGCGCTTGACCCGCGCAGCCTCCGCACCGGCAGCGGCCTTGCCGTCGCCCGGGACGTCCAAGAGCGACCTTCCACGGCTAGGGCCAGGCTTTCCAGCGGCAGCCCACTCACCGTCGCGAAGCTCCATCTTGCCCAAGCCGCCACCGAGCATGTTCTGGATGGACGCCCCAAGATCCTTAGCCCGGGTCGGGGCGCCAAGAGCGTTCACACCCCGGCCAATCCAAGGAAACGGCGTGATATTCCACGCGACCTTGAGAGCCTCCAGCCAACCCTTCAACAGGGGCGTTTTCTTGATCAGGTCATCGACGACAGGGAGCGCGTCACTAAGGTTTTTGAAGAATCCTGCGGCGCCGACAGCGCCCTCGCTCAGCCCGGTGGCCAATGCGACGGTGAGCGGCCCGGCCTGGACGAGCTGACTGTTCAGGGTCGCCAGGGTCTTGGTCGACAACTGGTCGAGTTTATCCTGCAGTTCGCCTGCCTTTTTCGTCACTTCCTGACTGACAATGCCAACCTCGTGCGCTTCAGCGCGAAGCTCCGCGAGCCGGCCAGTCCCCTCACGGAGCGCTGGGGTCAAACCGGTAATGCCAAGCTTGTCAGCAATCGCCTGCCGTTCGGTTTCCTTGTCCAACTCAGCGACGCGCGCGGCCACAGCCATCAACGCCTCGTCGGCCGACTTGAACGCCTTGAGGTCCGCCTGAGTGAAGCCAAGCTGCTTGAAGTTTTTCAGCGCCTTGGCATTCCCGCTCTCGGCCAGACCAAGGGTTTTGGTGAAGCCGCCAATCGCGGCGTCCGCATCGGCGTACTCGCCGCCGGTCATCTTCACAGCATACCGAAGCTCTTGCAGCGTGTCGGTATTGACGCCTGCACGTTGCGCAGCACCGTCGATCTCGTCAGCGAACGCGATCGCGTTCTCAGCAGCGCGATTTAGCGCCATCGCTGCGGCGGCAACAACCGCAGTTGTCGCCGCTACAGCAGTCCCGTACTTGCCAAATGATCCAGCAATGTCACCGAGAGCACCCGTCCCCGACGCGAGATCATCGACCTTGTCTTTGATCAACCCGACACCACGAGATACCGCGACGAGATGTGGCGGCAGCGCTGCCGCCTCTTTTCTCAGATCTCGAAGCGCGCCGCCGCCTTTGCGCCCGAACTCTTCGATGCCGCGCGTGGCGGCCTGGCCACCCTCAAGACCCAGGCGGATGGCGACAGGAATGGTCATAGGCCTTGATCCTCCGGCAACGGGGGTTCTCGATCGACGCCGACAGCCCGGCGCGCACCGGCTTCGAGAGCGATCAGTAAAGGGCGGACCTGCGCCCATGGGGCGGCGTCCGGATCGTGGAGATTGCGAACCCCGGCCCAATCCAGAGCGGGCCGTCGATCCTTGAAGCGCGGATGAACCGGAGCCAGCCAAGCACCACCGGAAGCCGCGATCGACCACGCCTCATGCTCGGCGGGGTGCTCAGGGCCATTGCGGTCTCGCGGGCAACTGTCGGGAGTGTCCCGGCAAGGCCGACCCATCCGCTCGCAGCCGTCGCAGTGGGCGCCCCCGCCCTGAAACAGGTACTCTGCGAGGGCGCCTATTCTTTTTTTGCGGTTATCAGCTCCCGCCCCGCAACCCGCACAGCAGCGTCGAAAACATCGTAGTTATTGACGAGCTTGAACAGGTAACTGAAGGCCGCAACGTCCGGTTCGACCACACGGACTTCCTCGCCCACCTTTCGGGAGACCGATGTCACGATGCGGGCGGCAAGATGCACGCAAACGCACCAGTCCCCGAAATCTTCCCAGACCGTCGGCTTGATCATGGCGACGACATCCTGATCGCTCAGACCATAAGCGGCGCGAGCATCGGCGATAGTCTTGATCGCCCCCATCGTTCTGGCGAACGCCGTTCGCGCCGCCGCCCAATCAGCGCCCTCCGGCGGTCGATAGGTCAGGACAACACCGTGCGCCAGATCAAGCGTTCGAAGCCCATCATTGACGACAAGCCCGAGCTGATCGCCGATCTGCTTGTCGCGCGGCCCCATCAGTACGCGGCCACACGGTTGCCGAGCGTGATGGTCACGGCATGGTTGGTGGCGTCCTGCGACGCGGCATAGGTCATGTCGGCCGACAACTGGCCGCCACCCGACACCTGATTTTGGGGCTGGTTGAACTGCACGCCTTCCTGTTCGATGCGGAAAAACAGGTTGTCCGGATCGGTCGGGCTGGTCGCCTCCAGCGTCAGCTTGCCGGTGTCGCCCGACCGGCCCAGATCCCGGAAGGTCGATCCCCGGCCGTACAGCTTAAAGCTGCCGGTGGCGTCGCCCTCGCCGAAGTGGTGGAACGACGGCCATTCGTCGCCGTCCAGGCCGTTCACGCGCTCGACACCGCGATTGAGGTTGACGTCGAGGTTGAGGGCCGCGCCGACGGCGACATCGTCCCAGAGCACCCGCCAGCGCCAGTCGGAGAAGTCATCGGCCTCGGCGGCGGCGGCGATGGTGGCCTGCGGCCAGTCGGTTCCAACAGCATCACCCAGACCGATCAGGGTCATGTTGAGGCGGGCCGTCTGATCGGTCTTGGCGGCCGAGATCTGCACCTCGGCCAGGGCGACGCCGATATCCCAGCCGAAATCGGCTGCGCCGTACTTTTGCGCCAGGCTCAAGGTCTGGGCCGGGTCGCCGCCGGAGGTGAAGACGTGGACATAGGCGTCCTCCTCGCCCGTGGCGGCAGCGCGCGCGAAGCCCGCCGACAGCCAGTAGCCGACCTCAGTCAGGTTGATCGGGGCGACCCGGCGCAGGGAGCCGCCGGGCAGGCCCTGGCGGCGCTTGCCGCTGTCGCGGGTGTTGGCCAGGGCCAGGCCGAGCTGGTCATCTTTGACCAGCGGGCGTTCCATGCCGGCGGTCAGGTCGTAAAAGCGCGCGCGCTTCCAGCCGGTGGCGGCGACGACGCCGGCCGTGGCCTCGAAGGCCAGGCGGGTCTCGACGGCGCGGCCCCGCGAAGAGGCGGGGATCGTGGTGGCGGTCATAAGGGATGCTCCCGGTTAGGGCTTGCCTGTGAGGGCTGGCGTGACAGTCAGAGAGGGCGAACGTTGCGACCGGCGACGGCCAGGTCGTGGTCGGAGGCGATGCGCTTGGCGTCATCGGGGATCTGCGCGATGCGCGACACCGAGCCGGTGACGACCATGCCGCGCGCTACGCCTTCGAAGGGCTTCAGCAGCACGACCGCGAGCTGGCGTTCTGCGATCTCGGAAGGCTCGGCCGGGGTCGAGCCGCCGGGCTTGCCGTCATGGTCATGGTCGAAGGCGGCGGGGTCGGCGCCATTGAAGGCGGTCGCGGCCGGATCGCTCGCCGCTTCGCCGATGGCGGGCTCGACAGCAGCGGTCGCGGCGGCGGCCGAGGCCCCACCCTTGGGCAGACGTGACATGGGAAGCTCCTCAGCCGATGAGGGACGCGCCCGCCAGCAGGACGCGGACGGGAATGACGCCGGCCGAGGTCTTCGCCATGAAGGCCAGCCGGTGGTTTTCGAAATCGGGCGGGCCGATCATCAGGTGACGAGCCACGCCGCCGAGCGTGCGGTCGGCGTGCAGGGCGGTCTCGATCGCCTTGAGCCCCTGCTGAAACGCCAGCTCGCGCTTGGCATCATCCTCGCGGGTGACTATCCACTCCAGATTGAAGGTCTGGGCATATTCGACAACGACGTCGTCCTCACCCAAGCCAAGCACCTCGTCGAGGATCTTGGGCGGCGCGGGCGAGCGCACGACGTTGAGCCAGACCTCACCCCAATCGTCGAGCAGGGCTTCGTTGTTTCGTACAGTCAGGCCGTCGGCGATGTCGCCGGCCTGCAAGGCGGCGACCATGCCGGTCTGAGCCAGGGCGATCTGCGTCAGGTCGGTCACCAGTCGAGTTCCTTCGCGGGTTGCAGACGGCGGGCGGCGATCTGTTCCGACTGCTCCAGCAGCCAGGCGTCAGACTGCGCGCGCTGCGCGTCGCCATACGAGGCGTTGAGGAGCGACGACCCGGTATTGGCCAGCCGCTTGCGCAGGTTCGTCTCGACCCGTTGGGCGTAGTCGGACTGGATCTGCCGGGCGATTTCCGGCCAGTTGAGCCGCTTGCCGAGCCGCACATTGGGGATCAGCCAGAACATCGGGATATCGACCTGATTTTTCTGGTTGAGCGGGGTGAAGTAATCTTTCGTCCCGGTGGCGCGGCGACGCATGAGCTGGCGCACGCCGGAGCCGTCGGCATTGGCGCGGCCACGGGCGACCAGCATGACGCCGCCACCCTTGAGGTTGATGGCCCGCAACGGGCCGTAGCGCTTCTCGATCTCGGCCGTGCGCTCCTGGCCACGCCGAATGCGGATTGTATCGGCCGGGCTTCCGGGGATCGGAACCGCCAGCAGCGGCTTGCCCCGGATCGGCTGACCCTTGGTGAAGGCGTCGATGATGTGCGGCGCGGCCGAGCGGAAGAACACGGCAGGGGAATAGGCCAGTCGCTTGCGGGGCTGGACTTCCATCCGCCAGGCGTTGGCGACGCCGTCACCGAGGCCCGCATTGCGAACGTCGGCGCGCAGCTTCTCCAGACCGTCGCGCCCTTCCTCGGCCGCCGCGTCGGCGACGCCCTGTAGGATGGCGACCTTGGCCGCTTCCGCCCAACGCTCCAGATCACCCTGTATCGCCAGGGTGACCATAAGGTCGTCAGACCGGAACATCGGCTTCCCGGTCGGCGGGCTTCAGAGGACCCCACATGAACCGTCCGCCGGGCTTGCCGCGCAGGGGCTCGGCCAGACGCTTGACCACGGTCGCGCCGGTCACGTCGACATAGCGCACCCACCAATCCTTGATCGGACGCGGGCTGGCGGGGACGGTCGGCGCGAAGTCCATCTCGTCGAGGTGAAGGGCGTCGGCGACGACACCGGTGCGGCTGGCAAACCCGTCGAGGGTCTCCTCGACCCAATCAGGCCGCACCTCGCCCCGCACCGTCCGCCAGCCACCCTCGGGAGGGCAAACCTCAAGGTCGCCCCAAAGGTGCTGACGAACGGCGTTCGCGACGCGGGCGGCGTGATCGGCGCGCATGGTTAGAGACGAACCGGCGGACGCTTGGCGGCGATCACGTCGGCGCGCGTGGCCGGGCGGGCGTGACCCTGCTCGACCAGCTCGTCGGCGCGCTTTTCGCCGACGATGGCCAGACGGCCACGCGGCGCCAGCGCGCCGGTCTCGTCGGGGATCTTGGAGGTCTTCATGACGTAGAGCCCGTCGGCGATCCAATCAGCGGGTTCGCCGTCGGGGGCGTCGTCGTCGGTCTCGCGCGGCCCGGCGCCTGCCCACGCTCGCGCCAGTTCCGTGCGGGTCGCGGCATTGGCCGAGACCTCGGAGGCCAGAGAACGCTCGGCGATGTCGAGACGGTCTTGCAGATCGACAGCCTTGGCGGTCGACGCCGTGAGCTGGAGCTGCAGATCCTCGGTCGCCCGTTGAGCCGCTTCGAGATTGTCGGCCGCCTGCGTCAGTTGGGCGACGACTTCTGGCGGCAACGCGGATACCGCCGGTTCGGCGGCAGGATCGCCCTCGGCCAGGGCGTCGGAGGCCACGACCGCGTCGTGGCTTTCTCCGGCAGGGACGGTGGCGGGCGTTTGATCGTCGAGCAGTTCCGACGTGGCGGCAGGAGCCGTCAAGGGGGTCTTGGCCATGATCGGCCTCCGGTGATGTCGAGGAAGAGAGTGGCCGGCGACGCGAGGCCGCCGGCCGGTGACGGCTGGACCCCGCCCTAGGCGAGGACCAGCTTCCGAAGCGACTGCGGATGGGTGCAGTAGTTGAGGTCGTTCATCTGACCTTCCATCTCGATGAACCGGTTGTAGCCCGAGGGGTCCATGACCGCCTTGAGGTACTTGGGCAGGCCGTTGGTGTTGACGGCCTCGAGATAGTCGGCCGGGCCGAAGTCCGTGCGGAACAGGCCGGGGACGCCGAGCGGGATGACACGGCCGACTTCATCGTCGATCGAGACATCGCCAGCGCCGACGTAGTTGACGAAGGTGATGCCGCCGTACTTGAAGCTTTCCAGATCGGCATCACCGCGCAGGTCGGTGGCTTCCTGTTGGGCCAGATAGGTCGCCCGAACTTCCGGGGCGTCGGCGACCTGATCGTAGAGATCGTTACCGGCCAGGCAGAGCCAGCCCTTGGGCCTGATGCCGCCGAGGGCGACGACGGTTTCGCGCTTCATGCCGCGCAGCTTCTGGCGGATGGCGCCCGCCTTGACCGGATTGTTGGGATCGTAGGTCACAGACGGATCAATCTCGACCTCGGCCAACTCCTCGATCCCCATCGCGTCGAAGATGTCGAGGATGACCGAGCCGTCGGCGTCGAGCACGAGGCCCTGAATACAGCCGAGGCGGTGATACTCCAGCGTCAGGTCGAGGCTGGTCGAGATCTTGCGGGTCTTCTCGTCGCGCTTTTCCGCCACGCCGGCCAGTTGGTCATTGGAGCCGAAGGCGCGAACGTTCTGGACCTCGTCAGCCTGAAGCTGGGCGGTTGCCTTCACGTGCGGGATCAGCAGGGGGATGCCCTTGCGCTTGTCGCCTTGGATCGGCTTGCCCGGCGCGCCGCGAGCGGTCGTCGGCAGGACAGAGATGATCGAGCCCTGGCGCTCGATCACCACGGACGTCGTCGAAACGCCCTGCTCTTCGAAGATGCCCAGGTCATTGATGTAGGTCGGCACATACTGCTGATCGTTGATCGACGCCGTCAGGGTCGTGGTTTCGAACAGCCGGGATTTGAAGATATCCAGCATAGCTTTGGTCCTTGATTTTGAGGAAAAACGGCCGGCGATCCCGGCTGGATTAGAGCCCGCCGCCCGGCTGTCCGGACGGCGGGTGGGCCTTAGCGGCAGATGATGCCGAGGGCGGCCAGTTGCGCGATGGCGGTCGCCTTCTGCCCGGCGTCGAGGGCGCCGAAGTCCAGCATGGCCAGATCGACCTCGGCGTCGCGAACGACGGCGGCGGCCTTGGCCGTAACGCCGACACCCGTGGTCACGGCGTCCCAGAGGATGCCGGCGGCGACCTGCGTCCCGTCGGTCGCCGCCGGGGCGACGGCCTTGTACTGGCCCTGCGCGGTGGCGTCGGCGGCGGTGACGGTGATGTCGAAGCTGTCACCAGCCACGAAGTCGGTCGCGCCATCGGCCAGGGTGAAGTTGACCCGGCCATTGTAGGCAGTGGCGACCTTGCCATGGCCGTCGATGACCCCGTCAGGGCGCTCCACAACGAAGTCCCCGAGGTTGGAGCCGGGCTCGATCATGACCAGGCGATAGACGCCGACGGCGGCCCCATCGTCGACCGTTACCGCGCCCATGACGCCGTTCCCGGTGTTACCGGCGACAGCGGCGGCGACAGCCGTCAGAGCCCCGACCAGCACGCGACCCAGCACACGACCGGCGTTGAGGGTCTGGCTGGCCGCGATGACGATGTTTTCCCGCGAGCGGGTGCGATTGGCGTCCGAGATCAGGAACTCGCCGCCATAAGTGCGTTCAGTGAGCATGGTTGCTCTCCATTCAGGGAAGCCGCTGATGGCGCGCGGCGGCGCTTCACCGCTAAGCGGTGAGGATGGGTGCTAGGCCGACAGGGCGGCTAGCGCTTGCGGGCGTCGCGGCGCTTGGCGTAGATGCCGCCCGTGTCGATGGCCGCTTCACCTTTGTTCTGCTGCCGACCACCGGAGTGGCTTACGGGCGGGTCACGGCCATCCATGCGCGAGCCGAGACTGCCGCCCTTGGCCGAGGCCTTGAGCAGCTTTTCGGCGCGATCCAGGCTCATGCCCGGCGTGAAGGCCAGTTCGCGGGCGAGGTTCTCTCGGCCCTTGGCTTCCGGGCTGTCGAGGATCGACTTGGCCACCTTGGCGTCGACCGGCTTGTCTTCGCCGTCTTCGCCTTCGCCTTCGGCGGGCTCGTCCTCGGCCGGCATTTCGGCCGCTTCATCGTCCGCGATCTCGTCGTCAGGCTTGCCTTCGCCTTCATCGGCGCGGATGGCGTTGAGCTGGGCGACCTTTTGGGTCGCCGTCAGCTTGGGGTCGTCGAGGACGGCCGCCAGGGTGCTGCGCTTCATGGTTTTCTCCTTAAGAGGCGCGGAAGCGGCAGGGGCCGCCGGGGAAACGGGGTTTGCGACCAGCTCTTCGAGCGCCGCGAAGGCCTCGCGCTCGGTCATCACGCGGTCGACAAGGCCAACGGCCAGAGCCGAGAGCTGCGGATCGTCGCTGTCGCCGAAATAGCAGCGGGCTTGGGTCGCGATGATCGCTTCAGGCGTCAGGTTCGGACGGCCCTCGGCGACCGCATCGACGAACCAGCGGCCCCATTGGTCGATCTCGGCTTGCAGCCGCGCCTTGGCGTCGTCGGAGAGCGGCTTGAACGACGAGAAATCGGTCTTGTTCGCGCCGAACTGGACGTGGGTGACGACCATGCCGTCTTTCGACAGGGCGCCGGAGACGTCGCAGTGGGTGACGACCGCGCCGATCGAGCCCGCGCCGCCCTGTTTCATGCAGACGATGACGTCGCAGGCGCTGAGCAGCCAATACATGGCGCTGTAGCCGGCCTCGACGATGCCCCAGATTGGAATGCCGCCCGCCGCCGCGCGGATCGAACGAATGTAGTCGCCCAGCTCCGGCAGGCCTGGCGCGCACATGCCACCGGGACTGTTGGAGCGGATCGCGATCCCGCGCGCGCCCGCCTCACGGGCCGTCTCGATGGCCACGCGCAGGGTGTCGTAGCCATGCCACCAGCAATCGCCGTAGCCGAAGCCCTCGTCGAGCAGCGGGCCATCGACGCGGATGATCGCCACGCCATTGCGCATCGACCAGCCGTAGCCGACGGCGTCAGGCTGGCCCATCCAGTCGGGCATCCACGCCAGAGGCTCCAGCAGCTCGTCGCCGCCGACGTCCGCCGCGACCTTGCGGGCACGACCGAACAGCGTCGACAGCCCCGAACGCCGTTCGCGGTCGGGCTCGACACCGGCCAGGCGCGCCAGCGACAGGACAGACGCCTCGTCGCGCATGAGCAAGGGACGGCCCGACAGGCGGGCCGCCATGATGGCGAGATTTCGCATGATTGATGTCCTAGTCGTCGGCCCGGTCGGGCGAGCTTTCGATGGCGTGGGTCGCCGCGAGCATGTCGCGCAGCGCGGGTGGCAGGAGCCCTTCGCGTTTGAAGAGTTCGACCTCGCGGCCAAGCTGCGGAACGTTCATTTCGAGATCGCCACCCTGCTCGGCGGCGATGGCTTCGAGCGTCGTCGAACCCATGGCGACCTGCATGAGGGCGCCGGTCGGTTCCTTGACCGGATCGCCCCAACCCTTGGCGGGGCCGATCCATTGGCCCTTCAGCCAAGCGGCGGGGGCCTCATAGAGATCGACCTTCGTAGCAGGCACATCGACGAGACCTGCGTCGATCCCGTCTTCGGACACCGCCAGCAGGGTCGGGGTCGCCCACATCATGCCGATCAGGCTGCGGCTCTTCATCACCCCGCGCCAGATCTCGATCAGCAGCATGCGCGCCGACGAGTAATTGACGTTCGACCAGTCCATCGACATCTGCTCGTAGGCGATGTCGAGCCCGCTGGAGATCGAGCGCAGAAAGGTCTGGGTGAAGACCCCAAGCGAACCGGCCTCGCGCGACGAGGTCAGGAATTTCAGGTCATCGCCGGGGAACAGGTGCTGGATGCGAGCGCCCGACAGGGTCGGATTGTACTGCTCGTAGAAGCTATGCCGCAGGTCATGGACGCCCGCGACGGCCGAGGAGGTGAGGTGTTCCTGCGCGACCGTCGGGTCGAAGCTTGACGTGATCGTCGCCGCGAACAGGGCGTTGACGACGGCGTTGGCCAGCTCGCTGTCGGCATAGCGCTGGAGTTGCTTGAAGCGCGCCAGGGCGGCGACCAGCTTGGACACGCCGCGCGTCTGGCCGGGTCGGTCCTTGCGGAACAGGTGCATGACGCGGGGCCGACCCCACTCCTCGCGGCGCTCGACGCGGGTCCAGGTGAAGGCGTCGGGAGAAGTCGAACCCAGATAGTCGCCCGGATGCGCGTTGCGGATGTGGTAGGCGACCGGAGCGCCGTCGGTGTTCTTCTCGACGCCGCCGCGCAGGTATTCGGTTTCAGGCGAACCGTTCGGGTTCGACAGGCGGTCCGCATCGACGATCTGGATCGCCGTGCGATAGCCCCAACCCCGGCCAGGCTTCCAGCGCATCACGCCGAGGCCGTCGCCCGTAATGGTGTGCTCCATCACCGCCATGTGCATCAGCCATGAGGCGTTGAGGGTCTCCTCAACGTCGCAGCGGCAGAGCGGATCATCCGCCCAGGTGCGATAGTTGCGCTCCAGGCCGCTGCCCAGCGCCGCCGCTTGCTCTTGCGTGATGCCCAGCACCGCCGCGTCAGGCTTGATCGAAGGGCGCCACCCCGCACCGACCAGCATGTCGAGTTTGCGTTCGACGCCACCCTGCGCCCACGGCTCGCGAGCCAGCAGATCGCGGGTCTTGGCGACGAAGTCGTCGCGGTCGCGCAGCCAGTAGGCGTCGGCGCTGGTCTGGCCGACGTTCCAACCGTCGAGGGCCTGGCGTTGCGCCGCGCCGTGGCGATAGCTGACCTCGACGCCCGAGGCCGCGCGCACGAGCTGGCCGATGCCAGGCGGCAGCATCTGGCCGGTCGGGCCGTAGAGAACCGGTGCGGCCATGATCAGCCGCCCATGGTCGGGATGATAGCCCCGCCGCGCGGAGCCGCGCCGCCGAGACGGCCGATGATCACGCGGGCCTCATAGATCGAGCGGGCGAGCTGGTCTGTGCTGACCGGTTCGCTGTACTCGACGCCGCCGGTTTCATAGCGGACGCTCTTGACGCGCTCGCCGATCAGGGCGCTCAACTCGGCGGCCTCAAGGGCGGCGAGCCGGGCTTGGGCGGCGGGCAGGTTATCGCGCCAGCTCATGCGGAAGCTCCATTCAATCGGGCCAGGCGCAACAGCGCATGGTTGGCGTCAGGGGCCGCCGTGGCCTGCTCGCGAACGGCGTTCGCGCGCGGGGGCGGCAGGGCGACGGGGGACTGGCCGGCGACGGGCGGCGGCAAGGGCGGGGCGCCTGACCAGATGCCCTCAAGAGGCAACTGACCTTCGCGGCTCGGTTCGCGCCGACGCGAGGCCACAAGGCGCTTCCAGTCGGCGAGTGTCAGGATTTCCGGCAGGAACGACCACGCCATGGCGTGGCAATAGACCGCCATGTCGAGCTGCTCGTTGCGGCAACCGGCGACGGGTTCCCAGACTTCGAACTTACGCCCTTTGGCAGGGTCGGCGGGCTTCAGCACCTCGGCCGTGATTTGCTGGAAATCCAGCTCGGTCGCGGTGCCTTCAAGGGTGACGGAGCCGGGGAGGTGTTCGCCCGTCTCGCAGCCGGCCAGGGTTTGGGCCAGGCCGAAATAGATCTCTTTCTTCACCTTGTGGGTGCTGACCAGATAGAGCTGGACTTCACCGACAACGCGCTTGCCGATCTTGGCCTTGCGCCGCGTGCCCGCCTCGATCGGGAAGGCCTGCGCCAGGTCGCCTGACTGAGACGCGCCCTTCAGCGCCATGACGTTCGGGCGGCCCGCGCAGAAGGCATAGGCGCGACTGGTGTGGTGGCCGCCGGTGTCGACGCCGAACCGGTCAAACCCGATCGGGTGGATGTGCGGCCCCTCATAGGTCCGGCGGGTGATCTCGGCCAACTCGGTCCACGCCCGCGCGTCGATCGGCGGGATAGGGATGATCCCGGCGTCGATCCGACCGTACAGACGGCCGACCGCGCCCTCGGGTGTCAGGTCGACAGGGCCGACCGCCCATACAGCCCATTCAAGACGGTCGCCCTGAACGTCAGCGGCGCCGAACAGGGTCCAAGCCCATGGCGGGATGACGCCGCGTTGCAGGTTGCCCGCGATGGCCGCAGCGATCTCGCGCTTCTCGTAAAGCACCGCCGTGGCCGGGCGGTCGTAACTGGCCTCGAAAGGGCGGGCCAGGACTTGCTGCCAGAAGACGACGAGATCCTGCGGGTTGCCGGACTGGCTCGCCTCGTCGAATTTTTCCCAGATCCGCGCCCACGTGGTGAACGGGGAATAGGCCTGCCAGATCGCGTCGAACGAGGGGTCGCGGCCTTCAAGCATCGTGCCGATGTCAGGCCCGCGCCGCTCAAACCAGTAATCCCACTCAGCCGGGGTCATGAACGGCGGCGGCGGCCGGTTAGGATGTTCCTTGTCCAGCGTCCCGTCGGGCAGCTTGTGCTCGAAGCAGGCCAACCAGCCGGCCTTGCCGACAGCCTCAAGCTCGGCGGCGGCGTCCAGCATGCCGCGCTTGTGCTCGTGGCCGATCTTTTCGCCGCAGTCCGGTAGCTGGCAGATGAAGAACGGGCGACCGTTCTCGCGCTGCATGTTTTCCCAGACGAGGAGCTGGAGCCCGCCGCAGTGCGGGCACGGCATGTAGTACCGCTCCAGCGTGCGCCGCTCGACCTCGCCCGTGACCGGGCAATCGCCGACGACATTGGGCGTACCGCCGCCGAGTTCCTTGAGGTCGTCGCCCCATGCGTCCGATCGCGAGCGCGCCTGGCGGATCGTCGGGCCGCGTCCGCCGACATCCTTCGGATAGGACGAAGGCTCTTCGAAGATCAGCAGGCCGATGTCGGACTGCTGGAGCTGCGCCTCGGAGCCGCCGTTGATGATCTTGAGGAAGCCGCCCCGGAAGCGCTTGTGATACTTGGTCGAGCTGTCCTCGGCGCCGGCCTTGATCGCCAGGATCTTCAGCCCGACTTGCGTCGTCGCCCTGGCGTTCGGCGTCCAGACTTCCTTCTCGAAATCCTTCTGCTTCTGGTCGGACGCGCAGACGATGCCGATCGAGCGCGGGGCGGTGTCGATGCAGTGGAACGCAACGTTGATGAAGATCTGGGTCTTGCCCGACTTGGCCGACCAGCGCAGCCACATCGACGCCGCAGGATGATCGACGCCGCCAACCTTCATCGGCCGCCGCATGTACGGCGCGTAGTTCGTGTCCCAGTCGCCCGTCTTACGCGCGCCGCTCTCTGCCGCGATCTTGCGGTACTCGTCGGTCCATGTGGGCGTGTCCATCTCCGGCGGCGGCGCGGCTTGCGTCGCCACGGCCGAGAAGAACACCGACCATCCCAGGGCAAGCCCCGGGAAGGTCTCGCGGATCGTCATCCCGGCGAGGCTTCGGCATGGCCGCGAAGGCGAACGGCGTACGCCGACAGGGCCTTCAACCGATCAATCGCGTCGCCCACCGGCTCGTTGCCGGCGGCCAGGGTCTTGGCCATCCGCGTGGCGAACCGCTCTTGGCCGATCTGCGCGAACCGCTTGAAGGCGGCGCGCAAGGCCCGTACCCGCTCAGGCGGCAGGTTCAGCTCGGCCGCCAGGCGTTCCGAGCAATCTTCGTTCGCATGGGCGAACGCGGCCCGCATCTCGACGATCGCCTCGGCGACACCCGCGTCGACCTCAGCCACAACCGTCAGCAGCCCTTCCTCGTGCGCTTCCTCGCGCAGCTCGCGGCGCAACTGGACGGCCTTGAGCCCGCGATGCTCCGACATGTTGGCGATCTGCGCCGTCGGCGACATCGGCGGCGCAACCTGCGCAACCTGCGCAACCAGCGTAGGCGCAGCCACCGGCGCGGCCGGACCCACCGTCGCCTCGATCGCAGCTCCGGACATCACCTCGCGCGTGAAGTTGGCGGCCCGGTGAGCAGCGACGGTCTCGTAATCGACCTTCACCTCGCGCCCGATCTTCTCGCCCTTGAGGCCGTGCGCGTCGCAGTAACGCGACAGCGCGGATCGGTCGATCTTGTCGCCCTTGGCCGTCAGGAGTTCCGCGCAACGCGCGACGGACACCGGCCCAATCGTGTCGTGCATGCGTGCGCATCCGTGCAGGGGGAAGCGTGCAACCCGTGCGCCTTTGCTCACGGTTCACACAAGAAATCGAACGCGACTTCGAACGCGCCGTATACGTCAGGAGCCTAGGAAGGACCCGTGAGGTCCTGCACCCGCTGGCCGAGGCCTCGGATCAAGGGCGAATGGCTCGCACACGTCGCATTCCATGGGGCGGGACAGACCAAAGGCGAGCCCGCCGCGACATCGTCGGGCGGGCTGCGAGCCTTGGATGATGGGAGGTCTGATACGGCTACCGCACCTGACCTCACGAGGGTGTGAGCAGGTGCTTCATTGCAGCGTTAGCAGATGTACTTCCTTGGGCACACTGCGCCCGAGGAGGTTGATCAACACCAAGGCGCGGTTTCTGTCAATCCTCTCTTCGAACACCGCCTCATAGTCAGCAGTGTTACCATTGACGCGGACCTTGTCGCCGCGCGACCAGCGGCCCTCGATGTCGCCATCGACGTCCGCGATCTTAATGAAGCCGTTCTCCTCGCGCGCCTGGATCATCTCGATGACACGGTCGGGCACGACGAGCGGACGGTCGCCGGCCATGAACATCGCGCGCACGCCCCTGGTCGAGAAGATCCGCTTCCAACCCGCGACGGTCGGATCGAAGCGGACGAACAGATAGGTCGAGAACAGCGGCAGCGCGACGAGGCCGGGCTTAGGCTTCATCTTGGTCGGCTTGGCTTCCTTGATCAGCATCGGCAAGTAGACTTCGAACTGTTGATTGACGAGGTTCTCGCGCGCCGTTCGCTCCTCGTGCTGGCGACTGACGACAATGCTCCAACGCTCCCCGACCACCTGTTGACCCTTCGCCGAACCTTGAACCGCAACCATCACGCCACCCCTTTTTGAACTTCACCGAGCACGAAGCCCATGTCTTTGAGCGGACCCCAGGCGTCCGCGAGTTTGGTTCGGGCCTGACCCGAATGCGGGAAGATCCTCCGTCCTCCGGGGTCGTATCTGGCCAGGTTGAGATACGACTGGACGAAGGCCTCGCCACGAGCTGCCAGCAGCGCGGCCACCACCTCCTCGGGTCCGTCGAAGCGCCGCAGATCAGCGACCTTCCCGCCGAGCCCAAGGCTGCGAGAGGCTGCGCCGCCGGTTGGTTCGAAGTCGACCCAGCGACCCAGCTCGAACCACTCGGCGACGTTCTTGGCCCGGCCCGAGGAGCCATGCGACGACCGGTCAGCAGCATAGGCCCGCGCCGCCTCGACCATGCGGTCGGGATCGCCACCCACCGCCAGCTCAGCGCGGATGACCCTGGTCAGCTCCCGACGGCTGGAGGCGTTGCGACCCTCTCGGGGCCACACAGCCCAGATCGCATCGACCACCTCCCGAACGACGTTCGCGCGCTCGCGCTCGCCCGGTGAGGAAGCGTTAGCTTCCGAACTACTCTTGTCTTCTCTACTCTTCTCTAGGGCCGCAACGTCTTGATTTTCCTCGATATCGCTATCGAGAAGTGATGGGTTCTTTCCGACACCCGCCGACTTCTCCTCGACACCTGCCGACTTCTCCCCGACTTCTGCCCGCCCAGACCGGGTCGTAACGCCCTTCACCGAGCGCCGCTCGTCCTCGAATTTGGCGTTCGAAATGTAGCCAACACCGTCGACCTCGAAGCGGATCAGCTTCTCGCGTGCGATCAGGCGGTCGAGGATCGGATTGAGCTTCTGGACGGCGCAGCCGCAGTGCCCAGCCAGGTAGCGCCGGTTATCCTCCAAAGGTCGCCAGGTCAGATAGAGCAGGTCGATCATCGTGTTGTAGACACCTCGCTCTTCGAGGTTCATCGACGACATCCCGTTGAGGGCGGCAGCAGGATCACGGCGGTAGAAGTTGTCGCGCTTCATGCGCCACCGCCGGGCGCGGCGCGCCGGTCGAGGTAGCGCCGCACGAGGCCCTGGAGCTTGGTTTCGTCGCTTACCTTGGACTGCACGCCGAGATCGGGATCGACCACGCCAGCGGCCTCGCTGGCCTTGAGGCCGAGCACTTCCATCATGGGCGGATCAGAGCCGTCATCGACGACCAGATAGATCGCGGTCACAGGCTCGCCCGCGTCCCAGAGCGGCTGGCCTTCGCGGTCGACGCGGCCGATGCACTGATGGTGCTGGCCGGGCGACCAGTCCAGCTCGCCCTTGACCACGGTCGAGCAGCGCTGCTGGAGCCCATCGACCCCCGCACCGGAGCGCAGGGACATGATCAGGATGTCGGTCTCGCCATTGAGGAACCGCGCAGCCTCCGAAGCCTTGCGGGCCTGCGTCTCGCTGCCGGTGTACATGGCCGGTGCGAGGTCGGCCAACTCGGCCAGCCAGATGTCGTAGACCTCGCGATGCCAGCCGAACAGCAACACCGGCGTGCCGCCCTCGACGAGGATGCGAACGAACCGGGCCACCGCCCGCGCCTTCGAGACGCCCGTCGCTTGACGCACGCGCAGGTCAAGCTGGCGGGTCGCCTCGCCGCGCTCCGACCACGACCCCGAGACCGCCACCTCAGCGAGCTGCTGCGCCATCTCCTCGATGTCGGCGATCTCGCCCGCCTCATAGTCGGTCAGGGTGTGGACGATCACGTTGGGCTTGGGATCGGTCTTGCGTTCCCGAACTAAGGCCTTCTGGTCTCGCAGGTACGCGCCGAGGGCCTTGGTGTCGCTGACATGGCCGCTCGGCGCCCATTCGCGCAGGAAATCGCCGCGTTCACCCAGCACCTCCGGCCGGAGGAACTGCATCACGTTGTGGATCTCGGTGCCGTAGTTGAAGATCGGCGTGGCCGTCAGGCCGAGGCGGTAGCGCGAGGCGGTCGAGAGGCGCATGGCCGCGCCGCCCTTGTCCGTCGCGGTCCCCGCACGCAGGTCGTGGATTTCATCCCAGACCGACAGCCCGCAGCCGAGCAGGTCGAACATGTCGGCCCAGCCGGGCAGGATCATGTAGCTGAAGATCCGCACGTCGCAGGCCGGGAGCGGATAGGGCCGGCCGCCCTCGACGAGGTGACACTTCAGCGTCGTGAAGGTCTCGATCTTGTGTCGCCACTGCTTTTTCAGGTTCGGAAAGCAGACGACCGTCGCCGGCAGCGCGCCGGGCAGCAGCATCGCCGCCCCTGCCGTATAGGTCTTGCCTTTGCCGGTGTCGTCACCGACCAGCAAACCGCCGAACAGACGCAGGATCTCAACCGACCGGCCTTGGTGCGGCCGGATCTCCTGCCCCTCGCGCAGGCCGGTGAACAGCGGCGGCGTGTAGTCGGGCGCCAGGATGCGGTCGGCCTCGGCCTGCATCGCGCCGAACGCCGTTCGCGCCGCATCGAGGGTCGCCAGGTCATCGTTGCTGGCCGCAAGCGGATAGCGCTCGCAGAACCACGACAGGTCCGCCGCGATCGAGGGCGACGCCGGGAAGGTCAACAGCTTGGCGGCCTTGGGCACGCCAGGGAACAGCGCCTTGATCTTGATCGCGACGTGCGGCTCAAGATCCTGCACGACCCATTGATCGCCGGCCCGCGCGAGACTGCCATAGGTTCTCATGCGCGCGCCTCGCGGGCTCGACGCAGCACGAGGAGGCGTTGGCGCGCCAGACGCACGGTGCTGACCTCGCCCGCCCAGACCTGCGGATCGGGATAGGCCGACCATGCGGCCAGCAGGCGCGCGTCATCGTCCAGACCGGGCGGCAGAACCACGGGCACGGGGGTGAAGAAGCTCGCCCTCATAGCCAGGCCCTTCCCATGCCGACAACGGCGAGCGGCTTGCCGTACAGCCTCGGCGGCAGCGACATGGCGACGCCTGTCGCCAGCACGAGACCCTCGACCTGCGGATGGACCGCGTAGCGCAGCAGTTGCCGCTCGATGGCGGCTCGGCCCGCGCCCTTGACCTTCACCTCGACCACGAACCGACCGTCGATCAGGAAGTCGGGCCGGTCGCTCGGTGTCAGGCGATGCTCGCGCGAGACCGCGCCTTCCGGCAGGCTGGCGCGCAGCAGCGTCTCGATATCAGCCTGACAGTTGGCCTCTGTCGACAGGTCAAAGCGCCCCTGCCCGAGCAGGCGCGTGAGTTCGCTTACACCCCCAAGCACCGACTACCCTTCCCAGATCCGAGGTTGCCTATTCCGCCCGCCGGCCATCGCGCGCGCACCGTCGATCCAGATCCGCAGCCGAAGCCACCAGACGCAACCCGACCGCAAGGTCGTCAGGGCGACGCGGACGCGCCCGCGCGCCCACGTCCTGCGACGGACCTCGACCCCCGCGCGAAAGGTCGCGACGCGAACGGCGTTCGTCATGCCGCGATCTCCCGATCGGCCGCGAACGCCGGCAGGTTGGCGGCAATGAACGGGGCTGCGGCGATGGGCGAGACGCTGTTGCCGATCAGGCGGGTCTCGTCGGTCTTGGTGACGGCGGTCCCGGTCGCCGCGTTCCAGTTGGTGCGGTAGGACTTGGGGAAACCCTGCGCCGCCGCCAGCTCGGCGGGCGTGAGCATGCGCATGCCGATGTCGGTGATCTGCATCACCTGACCTGACACCACGACCAGCCCGAACCGCGCCCGCGAGACGACGCTGTGCATTGGATCTGCGAGATCCGCTGCGTCGGCCGTGCCGTAGTATTTCACGAGGAAGGCGCGCAGCTCGTCACCGTGCGCGGCGAAGGGTCGCTGCAGGGTCTCCTGCAAGAGGAAATGGTGACTGCCGCCGGCGGTTATGGTCTTCAGCGCGTCGCGAGGATTGCCCGCCGCCGCGCCGTCGTTGGAGCCGTAAGCGTAGTCGAGATGGGCCGTGATCAGCCGCTGCGTCGTCCCCCGCTGGACAATCGTACTCAGCGGCTCAGACGCCTCACGCCCGACCATGCCGGTATTGGCCTGCTCGACGAAAGCCCCCAACACCTCGACCAGCCCATGCCTCGGCGCCCCGGCCATCACCGTATGCAGCGGCTCGGCCGGATCTTCCCCGATGGAGTTCTCGCTGAACTTGGTCAGATAGGCCGTGGCCAGGCAGCGGTCGGGCTTGCCGATGATCGTGCCGAGCGGATCGTCCAGGCCGCGCGGCGGGCTTTGCGCCGCGCGGCTACCGCATCCGACGACCGCCCCGCCCTGTAAGGTCGGCTGCACGATAGCCAGCTCGCCGCGATGGGCGGCAGTGATCGTTCGGAAGGGATCGCCAAGGTCATGGACCCGGTCGCCGCCCTGATGCGTCAGAGGCACGATGAACGGATCGCCCGTCGCGATGACATAGCGCATCACCCCCTTGGCGATCCGCGCCAGGGTCGCGGGCTCCAGCGGGCGCTTGGCCCTTATGCCCCGCTCGCGACACTGCGCCTGCGTCAGGAAGATCGACGGACAGGGCAGCGAGAAGTCGATGCAGTCGGCGGCGGGCACATAGGGCTTGAGCCCCCTGGCCTTGGCGACCTTGCGGTTGGCGTGGGTCGGTGACGGCCAGACGATCTTGAGCCCGTCGCGACGCGCGATCAGGATCAGCCGCTTGCGCGTGGTCGGCGCGCCATAGTCTGCCGCCACCCAATCGACCTTGTACTCGACGACATAACCGCACTGGCGAAGCCGCTGACACCACAGGCCGAACGTCTCGCCCCGCCGGGCCGGGTCGGGCCGCTGCAAGCCCTTGTCGTCGGGCGGCAGCAGCGGCCCCCAATCGACGAACTCCTCGACGTTCTCCAGAAAGATCACGTCGGGGGCCAGATCACCCAGCAGCTTGGCGACCTTGACCACCACCCACGCCAGGCCCCGCACGCGCGGGCTGACGGGCGCGCTGCCCTTGGCCTTGCTGAAGTGGCGACAATCGGGCGAGGCCCAGAACGACCGCCACTTCACGCCCGGCCGGATAACGGTCGGGTCGATGTCGAACACGTCGGCGATGAAGTGCTCGGTCTCGGGACAGTTGGCCATGTGGACGCCGATGGCCGTGGCGTTGTGGTTCAGCGCGACGTCAGGATGCTTGCCCAGCGCGATGCGGTAGGCCTCCGACGACCCGCCCGCGCCCGCGAAATAGACCACGTCGATCGGACGGTCGGCCTCGGCATTGGCCGGGGCGATATAGGGATGCGACGCGCCATCAGCCATGCGCCACCGCCAGCGCGCGCTTCAGCTCGTGCGGCTTGAGGTCGAAGAGAGACGCGGTCTCGGCCAGTTTCCAGCCGGCGGCGATGAAACGCGAGGCGAAGCGAGCCTTGCGGGCCGCCGTCTCGCTGACCACGGGGCGCGACCGAGGCTCGGCCTTGCGACGCGGGGCCGAGGCGGCGCGGGGCTTGCGGGGAGGCCGGGCCACGGCGCGGGCCGCTACCTCGCAGGCGCGGCAGTGACCATAGCCGCGCGGCTTGGCCGCGCACGCGTCAGGCGCCTGACAGTTCGGACGGCTGACCTCGTGACGCAGGGCGCGAACGGCGACCGGCTCCGGCGGGGCCTCACCGAGTATGTCAGCCACGACAGCAGCTTCGGCCGCCAGGAACGAGGCCAGGCGGCGTCGGCGCGTGACGCGAACCGACTTCGCCACTAGCCCGACCGCCTCAGCCGCCGCGTCAATGTTCATGACGCCCGCGCGGTCGAGCCCCGACGCGGCGGCCGACAGGCAACGGCGATCCCGGCTACAGACCCCGGCGAACACCGCCATCAGGTCATCGCCATAGGCCCGCGCCGAGACCTCGACCGCGCGATCGACATTGACGTCGCCGAATGACAGCTCGCGAGGACGGCTCATTGGGTCGGCTCCAGCCGGTCGGCTTCGGCCCGGCCTCGGTCGGTCAGACACCAAAGCTTGTTTTCCGAACCTCGCCCGGCGCGTTCGCCGAGCACGAGGCCGAGGCTCTCCAGCCGACGAAGACGCTGGCCAACCCAGACCGAGCCGACCCCGAGCGTCCCGGCGACAGCCGAGGCAGAGACGCGCGGCGCGCTCGATCGCGATGGGAACTTTCGCTCCAGCGAGCCCAGCGCCAGCAGCACCTTGCCGGGGCCACCCAGCGCGTCGTCGAGCACCGGCCGATATGACCGCGAGGCCATCGCGAGCGGCCTGTCGCGATTGAACTGAGCCGCGTACTCGGCGTCGCAGGCCATCCGCACGTCGTGAACCGGCCGCGACAGGATCGTCGCGCAGGCCTGCCAACTGGCGCGGACACTGCGGCGGCGCTCGGCCACATAGGCGATCTCGCCCGCCGTCAGGCGTTCCCGCGTCGCGGTTGGAGCCAGGTCGTGGCCGCCGATCTGTGAGCGCAGGATCGCGCCCCCCCCCATTTGCATTTTCAGTCCTCCCGAAAACCCATGCGGTCGCGTGCGGCCTGAGCCTCTTGCGCGCCAACCTCGATCAGAATGTCGCCAAGCGCCTTGGCCCCGTCGGCGATGACCGGCGCCCAGGTCGTGCGCGTACCCGGCCCGCCCTCGACCCAAAGCCGCGCCTGATCGACGAAGGTCTTGGCCCAGCGACGGCGGATGTCGGTCGCGGCGACAGGAAAATTGTCGCCGGCCAGACCCTTGAGGCTGGCGGCGAAGTCATGCGCGGCGGCGGTCGGTTCGGCGACGGCGGCCTTGGCGAAGTCCAGCATCGCCAGCCATGCGCGACGGTCTGGCGACGAACGGCGTTCGCCGCCAGGGCGGCCCGATGGACGCCGCGACTGGCCGGGGCGGTATGATCCATAGCCGCTCATTCGGGCGCACCCGGCGGCATCAGCTTGCGCGCGGCGTCAGTGAAGACCTCGGCGGCCTCAAGGCATTCGCGCCCGGCGCGGGCGCGCGCGGCGGCGTCGGCGTCTGGCCGGCTGGCGTCGGCCAGGGCGGCAACAGCCTCACCGCCCTCGCGCGCGGCGGGGCCGATGAAGCCCGCAATCGCCGCTGCGTCCGCCGGACCCTCGGTGATGTTCTTCAGCAGCAAGCCATAGGCCTGCATCATCGGAGCATGGCTGCCACCGGCTCTCAGATAGGCCGCGTCGAGCAGCAAGGCCTCTTCGATCGTCGGCAGGGCGCCGGTATCGCCCTCCGACCAGTTGCGCACCGTCCGCTCGGACTTGCCGACCACGTCGGCCGCCTTGCGCCAGGTGATGCGACCGACCACACGGGTCACGGCGTCGGCGAAGCTACCGGGTGCGCGCAGCTTGGTCATGCCGTCACCGCCGGGAAGCTCATCGCGCCGCCGGTTGGGGGAGAACCGGCGGCGCGCGCCTGACGACGCGGGGCTGGAGACACCCCCGTCAGGCGGTCGGACTGGCGAAGGGCGCGGCGTTGCAAAACGGCGCGGCGATCGCAAACGACAAAGGTCGAGGTCGCGGCTAAATATCGCGGCATGAAGGGGGCGGCGGGGCGGGTCACGGCTTAACCCCGCCGGGACTCATGAGACCGTCGCCGCCCCAACAGAAGGCACTGCTAACATGACGTTCGAAGAAACCACGGCGGGCCGCCAACGCGCCCACGCCACGATCCTCGCGGCCCTTGTCGCCATCAACCTCAAGGGGCTGGAGCCCCGCGAGGTGGAAATCGTGCGCGAGATCTTGGCCCGCCCCTGGCAAGCTCGGAACGAAGCCGAGGTTCAGCCGGAAAGTCAGGCCGCCATAGACCTGCGGCATGAAGCCATGGCCGAGACCGACAGGATCGTCGATCTGGCCATCGAGCTGGCCGCCAAGACGGCCGGCGAGAGAAAGCAATGACGTCGGCTGAGCCCGACCCAGCAGGGCCAGCAGCTCGCGGGCGGCGTCAGGGTCGATGCGCTCGACGAAGATCCGGTCGAGATCCGAGAACGGGGCGGTCATCGGGCAAATGCCCAGATCGGGTTACAAGGCGCGGTGTTCTTTGCGCCCCCCGACAACCTGCGCTCGACGGCGATGTGTCGCAGTGTCGCAGCGGGGGAATTGTCAGCGTTTCGTTGAGCTACGCTGTAAGACGCGGGGATGACCGACCCTACGAGTTCTCCGGAGTTTCGCGCCCTCAGTATTTTGGCCTCGGCGGTCGCCGAAACCTTCGAGCGATTAGGCCAGAGCGAGGTCTTCATGGCCAAGCTGATGCTGGCCACCGAGGACTTGCGACGACCCGACAGCGAGGACGATCCTGCTATCATTTGGGCCGAGCGGCTCGCGAAACAGTTGCTCGTCGGATAGTTCACAGCTTGACCGTGCGCGCGAGGCGTGCAGCATTCGCAACCCTTGGGGGTGTGAATGCCGCGTATGCGTATCAGTGTGTCTGCGCTTCTCGATCCGAGCGTAAGGGTCGGGGGGCGGCGGCGAGCGTTGGTGGACACGCGCAAGCTGCTGGAGCCGGCCGCCCCAAGTCTGGCCGAACCACGCCCAGCCACCGCCCTTGCGGTGGCGGACGCGGCGATGATCTTGGCGATAGGATCGACCTCGCGTGCCATCACGAGATGCGCGATGACAGTATCGGGCGCCCTCGACCGACTGGATACCGACACGAGCCTCGACAGCGCCGTGCGAACCGCCGCCGCCGGGATCATCCTTGCGCGTTGCGCCGAGTGCCAGCGCTGCGCACCGATGGCCTGACAGGCCGTCATTCGGCGGGAACAGGCAGAGCCCGCTCCAAGTTGGTCAATTCCTGCTCGACGCGCTCAAGCGTCAATACGCCGACGTCCCGGCCATCGGCCAGGGCATCCAGCTTCTTGCCATCGTTGAACAACAGCGTGCTGAGCCGGGCACGGCTTATGCCGCGCCTTGCGGCGTAAGCATCACATCGTGAGAGAAACGTCGGAATGACCATGGCACGGATTGATGCGGGTAATTACCCGCTTCGTCAAGACGCATTACCCGCGTTCGCATGGGCCGGGGAGCCGGGCACTATGCGGGGCATGTCCCGCACCCTTGTTGAACGAATTGAGAGCCGCCTGAAGGCGCTGGGCAAGACACCGGAAGCGGCGTCTAGAGAAGCCGGGCTTAGCCGGGATTTCATTAGGACCCTTCAGCGACGCCCCAATACTAACCCTCGCGCCGAGAACCTCGCGCGGTTAGCCAACTCCCTCGAATGCAACATCGGCTATTTGCTTGCTGAGACAGAGGATGTGGGCAGAGCGGAAGCGCTCGCCGTACCGACCAGTATCCAGCTACCGATCCGCTACGAGGTTGCAGCCGGCCCCTGGCTGGCGGTGGACGACTTACCGCAAGAGCCGATCGGCTGGAGTGAGGCGCAAAACTTTCCGAATTTGCCATTCCCCCAATGGCTTGAGCGTGTCCGGGGGGACTCGTTCAATCGGGAAATCCCCGATGGAGCCCTCATTCATGTGGTCGATGCCATCGCGATGGGTTACGCGCCGAGGCACGGCGACGTGGTCGTGGTGACGCGTTCACGCGCCCAAGGCAGCTTCGTCGAGCGGACCGTTAAACAAATCGAGATCAACGCCAGCGGCGTGATCGAGCTTTGGCCACGGTCACACAATCCAAAATGGAACAGCCCGGTATCTCTTTCTGAAGACGCGCACGCCGACACTGTTATCGAAATATCGGCAAAAGTGTTGAAAGCCTACATGTCGTTTTGACTTGCTGATACTAACGCTGCAATCGTCGCGCCTCTCGCAAATCGAGGCTTTCGTATACCTTTATCGGCGCACCTGTTTTTGTTTCCACGACAAGTCGCTTCAGATAATCAGGCCCCGCTATAGCGCAATCTGCTGCGGATACGAGCTGGTCGCGCTGATCAAGCGACAAAGCCGCCCACGACCTCAGGTCGACGACAAGATGCAGGCCGTCCCTCCTCACGGCCATGTCGCGAACCAGAAGCCCTGCGCGCGCTCCCTCAATCGTCCGGTTCGACCAAGTCATGTCACACGTCGGCTCAGGCCGAGCTGAGGGGACAACCTTGCGGACTGGAACGGGCGGCGAGACCTCGCCAGGCCACGAGAAATAGATCGCGCTACCCAAGATCACCGCCCCGACAAAAAGGCCGGCCAGTAGGTCTGCTCGCGCCTTCGAAACTCTGATCATCCGCCCCAGCCCCCCACTCGCCTGCGATCATAGGCAAGAGGGAAAGATCGGGAAATGCGGGTAATAATCCGCATTCCTCTTGACGCGGGTATCTACCCGCATCTAACGATATGGTCACCCGCACCGGACGATTAAGCGCACAGGGCGTTTATCCAGGACTGGTCGAGCGCTGAGAACCTCTAAGGTCCCCATCGCTCCGGTGCGGCGGGGGACCGTCATGCCGCTGCCCGCTTCGCCAAAACTACCCGTCCGCCGCTCGGCGACGATCATCTACCCTGCCGCGTTTCATCCGCACCGTGTCGAGACGCCTCAGGAATGGGCGGCCGAGGCGGTGCGACAGCACATGTCCGCGCTCAGCGCCCGCGGTGACTGGCCAAGCCAGCGTGGCGACATCGCCGCGCCCGCCGCGCCGCTCCTCGCCCGCTTCGATGACACGTCCGGCCGGTTCGACCGTGTCGGGTTCGGCGGCGGCCTCGCCTTTGCCCACCCCGCCGCCATCGTCGCGCCGCTGCCGCAGCCGCCAAGGTCATGGCTGAGCCGGCTGCTCGGCGTCGCCCGATGAGCGCCGGGGCCGCCATGCGCGAGGCGCACGCCGAGATCGACGCCGACGCCGCGAACGCCGTTCGCGAAGCCTGCGCCGCCAGGGTTCGAAAGATCCTGTTCGAACGGTTGGGGATCAAGACGGGCGACCCCCGCCAGGCCCTGCCCGAAACCGCCAGCCTGACGGACGACTTCAAGGCCGACAGCCTCGACAAGCTGGAGCTGACACTCGACATCGAAGATGAGTTCGACGTCGCCATCAGCGACGAGGACGCCAACCGGATCGACACGGTCGCCGCGATCGTCGACTGGATCGTCGAAGGCCGGGCCTCGTGATGGCCGCCGCCGCCACCTTGGCCGCGCCCGAGGTCACCATCATTCCGCCCGAGGCCCGGTCGGTCGTCTTCCATCTGTCGCCCTTTGCCAAGGGCTGCGAGACCGCCGCCGTCGGCGACCGACGCCGGGGCTACGCCGTACATCGCAGGCCCGGACAGGCGCTTGCCGCCCTGCTCAACAGGCTGGAGGTGTCGGCGCGCCAGGTCGCGATCTCGCAGATGACCAACGGCGAGCTGGCGATCCATCCGGTGGGCATGCCGCATCAGCCATGGGCGTTCGTCTGGGAAGGCCTGAGCGCCGCCGAGGCCTCGACCGCCCTGGACGCCCTCAAGGCCCTGCCACCGCGAGGCCGCCCATGACCCGCTGGAAAGCCGGCGACGGCGCCCGCGTCGTCGACCTGTCGGATCTGAAGCTGCCCAAGGGCAAGCCGCCCTTCGCCGTCGGCGACATCGTCGAGGTGTCGGCGGTCTCGGCCGACGGCAAGTCGCTTCGCTTCCCCAAACACTCCGGCTGGTTCCGCGCCAGCCGCTTCGAGAAGCTCTAGGAGCCTCAATGTCCGCCCTGACCTTACTGGCGTTCCAGAACGCCGACGTGCTGCGCGCCGTGCGCGCCACCCCGCCCGCCGAGATCCCGACCATCACGGCCCTGGCCAACTTGATCGGGCGCGACGTCAGCAACTTCAGCAAGACCCTCAAGCTGCTGAGCGGGTCGGAGCTGATCGACGTGATCTCGTCGAGCCCGCTGGAGATCAAGCTGACCTCGACCGGCGACGCCGCCCTCGACGCCCTGCTGCGCGCCGAGGGTGACCCGGCAGCCACGCCCGACGGCTATGTCGCCTTGACCCACGCCGAGATCGGCCCCGACCCCGACAACGCCCGCACCCAATCGGGGCTGAGCGACGCCGAGATCACCCAGATGGCCGAGAGCCTGCTCGACAAGGGCATGCTGCAGTCGCCGGGCGTGCGCCACAATCCACTGGTCGGCCCAGACTGGCTGCTGACCATGGGCGAGCGCCGCTGGCGGGCATGGGGCCGCCTGATCGAGCAGGGCGATTGGCCCGCCGACAAGCGCATTGTCTGCAAGATCGACGAGAGCGACGACGCCGGCCGACTGGAGGCGGGCCTCGTCGAGAACCTGCAACGCAGCGACCTCAACAACCTCGAAGCCGGCGAAGGCTTCCTGACCCTGGCCACGCGCCACGATCGCACCCCCGACCAGATCGCCAAGATCATCGGCAAGACGCCGCGCTATGTGCAGATCGCCATGAAGGTGGCCAAGGAAGCCAGCCCCGAGGACAAGGCCCGCTACGTCGAGAGCGAGCGCGCCTACGCCCACGCCAAGACCACGGGCGGCGAGGCCAAGCGAACCTTTACTTGGGAGAACCTGCGCGACGAGGTGCGCCTGCCCAAGCACAAGGCAGCCCTGGACAAGAACGGTCGCGTGACCCTGCTGGTCGTCGAGCTGGCGCACCGCCAGGTCAAAGATCCCATGATCAGCGATGACGGCTGGAGTGAGATCTCGCACCCGCCGGGCGGCGGCTATTGGGGCGAAGCCGAGGGTCTCGACCTCGTCGAGGAAGATCGCGGCCCCGCCTACATGCGGGCGCGGATCACGGCCAAGGCTCGCGACTGGCTTACCGCGCGCGGGTTCGACGTCGATCCCGAGAAGGTTCTGGCCGAGATCCGGACGGAAGCCCTCGGCCCTATGGGCGAGCGCCTGGCGCGCGAGGAGGGCCGCTACGCCACGAGCTTCGTCAATCCGCCGAAGCCGGCGCCAGAGCCGGGCGCAGGGCCCGAGGAGGCCGAAGAGGCAGATGACGCCAGCGACGAAGTCGAGTGCTACGGCTGCAACAAGATGTTCTCGGACGATCGCGACGAGACCCTTTGTCCCGCATGTCGTCCGGCAGAGGAGACCACGGGCGACGGGGACGAGCACGAGGACGGCGACGAGGAAGCGGCCCCAGCATCGCCCCTGCCGCCCCCGCGCGACAGCTTCGCGGCGCTGATCCGAGCGGTAAACGCCGACGACCAGCCCGCCGCATCGCCCCGCCTCGAAGAGGCGATGCGCCAGCTCATCGACACCCGCGTCGATCCCGCCGCGACACCGTCGGTCGACCAGCCGCACGGCCCCGGCTTCACCAACGAGGAGTGGATCGCCCTCGTCGAGCTGGCCCACAAGATCAACGTCTCGCCCGTCGAGGCGCGCGGCGGCTCGATCATCGGCGCGACCGTCGGCAACTATCAGTCCGGCCCCGGCGCCAAGGCGGCGCAGGGCCTGATCCACAAGCGCATGCTGGGCTTCGTGCAGGCCCCCGCCGGTCTCGCCTTCATCGCCTACCTCACGCCCGCCGCGTCGGAGCATTTCGAGGAGGAGGTCAGCCTGTCGGTGCTGGCCAGCCATCAGCGCGAGACGCTCGGCGACCCGGCCTGCGACGCCTTGGCCAAGGCGGGCCTCGCCTATTCCACGCCCTGGCTGAATACCGCACCAATGGCCGTCACCGGCGAACCGCTGATCAGCGGTAGTGACGTGGCGACCGACCGCATCGAGATCCCGATCGACAACTGGTCGAGCGAAGACCGCCCCGGCGCGGCGCTGGTCGAAACGACCGAGGCGCTGGAGGCGTTCGACGGCAAGATCCCGGCCGCCGATGTCGACGAGCACATGCGGCGATGCTGCGGCTACCTGCTCGTCTTCGCCCGCGAGGCGGACGCCATCGAGACGCACGTCGCGATCGGTACGAAGACCGAGGCCGACGAGCTGGCCGACGTGCTCATGGCGTCGGGCCTTTACGAGACCATCGACCTCTATGTCGGCGGCCGGACGGCTAACGCGGTCTGCAAGTCATGGACGCGCCAATGACCCCGCAAGACGTCATCGACCACCACGCCGCCGAGGCGGGTCGCTATGTGCAGATCGCCCGCAACTGGACCGACATGGCCGTCGCCGAGGCCCGCCGCGCCGACGCCCGACCCAACCCCGTGCGCAGCGCCGGCCTGCACCAGTGCGCCAAGGCGGCCATGGCCATCGCCCAAAGCCACCTCGACATGGCGCACGCCCTGTCGCCGCTGATGGGTGCGAACGCCGTTCGCCCGACTGAAGACGATCGGCTGTCGGCATGAACCCGCCACCGCTCAAGCCCGACTTCCGCCAGTTCGGCGGCGCGGTCGCCATCGCCGTACTGCTCTGGATGACCATCGTCCAAATCGCCCGCGCGCTGCTGAGCCGACCGTCATGAGCCGGCTGCTGCGCACCCCTGACCCGGCGGCCATGGCCGCCAGCGTCGCCGACCGGCCGATCAAGGCCGACCCCTTCCGACCTTCCGCCCCGGCCTTCTACGGCCCGGCGACCGCCCGTAACAGGAGACCCCGCATGTCGTCAGACATCCGCTACGCGCTCGTGCGCAAGCCCACCGATCCGGCCTGCAAGCCGGTCGTCCACGCCAGCCTGGCCGCCTTGGTGCAGGCCATCCACCGCGACCGGAGCGGCGACAGCCTCCAGACCTTCGACGCCCAGATCGAGATCGAGGTCGACGGGGCGCTCGTGCCCCGCAAGGGCGTGTCGATCTTCGCCACCGCCGAGGGCGAGCGCTCGCGCTACCTCGGCTGGGCTTACCTCAATGGCCGCAGCGCCGCCGCCCTGCGCGCCGCGCTCGAAGTCGCCACGCCCGACGTTCCCGTCGTCGGCCGGAAGGCGGCCTGACCATGGCGCATGTGATGCACGACCTCGAAACCATGGGCAACGAGCCCGGCCGGGTGCTGGCCTCGCTCGGCGCCACGGTGTTCGACCCGCACGGCGTCTTTGTCGGCGAGCCGTTCTCGATGAACATCGACGAGCAGAGCTGCCTCGACGTCGGCCTGACCCTCGACCCCGAGACGGTCGCATGGTGGCAGGCGCCGGAACGCGCGGACGCCTACGCCGCATTGAAGGTGAACCCGCGCCCGCTGGCCGAAGTGCTCGACATGTTCGACGCCTATTGGACCTTTGTCGGGGGCCACCGGATTTGGGGCCAGGGCGCGGACTACGACGCCGTGCTGCTGGCCGCCGCCTATCGCGCCCTCGGCCGCAAGCCGCCGTGGAAGTACAACGCCGGACGCGACACCCGCACCGTCTACGAGATGGGCGACGTCACCGTGACCAAGCATCTGGGCACGCACCACGTCGCGCTCGACGACGCGGTCACCCAGGCCGGGGACGTGCAGGAGAGCTATCGGCGGCTTTGGCTGGACCGCGTGCAGGACCGGTCGCGGATGGAGGTCAATCTCGAAACCATTGCTGGCGTCGTTCACCGCCTGATCGACCTCGCCGAGCCGGAGTTCGCGGGCGGTAGCGCCGAGACGTTCCGCACCTTGGCCAGGGATCTCGACGGCCTGCTGCCGGAAGGCCTGAGGGTGCGGCCATGATCACGACCGCGACCCTGCCGACGCCGGGCCACATCACCCCGCGTTTGAGCTGGCCCCGCCCGCCGTCGGAGAACACGCTGTCGCCCCGTTGGGCGGGCGAGTTCACCACCTTCGAAGATTGGGTGAGCTTCGCCACGACCCGCCTTACCGGCACACGCGACCCGCTGATGGGCGGCCAGGTTGGGTCGGTCTGCGTCGATGCGCTCGGCCGCCGCTGCACCATGGGCGGCCACTTCATGCGCGCCCGCGACGAGGGCGCGTTCCCGGTGCGGTATTTCTTCGACTGCGCGTCGGACGTCGAGCCGTCTCTGGCGATCCGCGACGTGGTCGCCGAGCGCCATCGCCAGACCAGCGAGGAAGGCTTCACGCTGGCGGACGATGACGGCTACGCGCCCGGCACATTGTCCGGCGCCGCAGCCTGCTACGTCATACACGCCACCGAGACCCAGCTCGACGGCCAGTTCGCCCCGTGCTGCCCGCCGCCGCTCTGGCCTTGGGCGCGCGAGTGGTGGAAGCCGAACGGCGTTCGCCGCGCCCTGGTCAAGGCCGCCGCCCTGATCATCGCCGAGATTGAGAAGATCGACCGCAAGGCCGCGCGCGGCGAGCACGGCGTCGAGGTCGCGCCATGAGCGACGAGATCGAAGACCACGAGCACGGCTACCACGAGGACGGCCGCCCGACGCTCTGCACCCTGTCCGCCGCGATCCAGTGCTGGTCGGGGCTGCAAGGCGTCCGCCCGGTCACGGTCGGCGAGGCCGCGACCACCTTCAACCTGACACCGCAACGGATCGTCGAGGCCGTCGAGTGGCATCCGTGGATGTTCCTCGCGGGCGAAGGCCCGGCCGTCGATCAGATCATCGAGCACGAGGGCGAGTGATGCAGCTCAACCGCGCAACCGACAAGCACGAGGCCCTGTATCAGGACCTGATCGCCGCCATGCGCAGGCATGACCTCTCGGCCATCGAGATCCTCGCCGTGACCGCCAACATGGTCGGCAAGGTTCTGGCCATGCAGGACCAGACCAAGGGCGACGCAGCGCTCTACATGCGCATCGTCGCCGCCAACATCGAGAAGGGCAACCAGCAGGCCCTGGCCGAGATCCTCAATCCGATGGGGAGGGCGTGATGCAGCGACACGTCGACATCAAGGCCATGGCGCAGACCGCCTTCGCCGACCACGAGCTGCGCCGCGAGGGCGGATACACGTGGCGGATGATGAAGCCCAAGACGTGGAACTACGGGTTCCGGGTCACGTGGGCGCCGGGCGCGGTGATCATCACGGGCGACCTCGGCGAGATCGTCTATCGCGGAATGACCGACCTTTGGACGAGCCCTTGGGATGCTGCGCTGTTCGTCAAAGGCTGCGACTACGACTACCTCACCGGCAAGACCGGAACCGGCAAGCTCTTCGACCGCGAAGCCACGGCGCGCAGCCTGCTGCTCCAGGCCGAGGATGATCGCCGATGGGGCGGCACGACCGTCTGGGAAGGGCTCTGCCGTCGCTACAGCGACACCTTCCTGACCAGCTACGCCGACCTCAACCCACGCCTAGTGACCGACCAGATGCGCGCCGCCAAGGCGCTGCGGAACGACACGGATCTTACCGCCGAGCAGGTCTATCACCTGACATCCGACGGGGAACAGTCGGTCTATAGCTGGCCGCCAGCTACGCGGTGGCAGTACGAAGCCCTCCAGCTTTGGGCCACGGCGATGGCGGCCAGCGAACCGGCTTGGCATCGGGCTTGGCGGGCGTGGCGCAACGGGGTGCGCTGGCTTCGCGGCTTCAAGTCGTGCCCCGTCTGGTTCCGACCCGACCTCTTCGAGAGCAGCCAGGAGATCAACGGCGCGAGGTTCTGGGTCAAGGCCAAGGCGGGCAGCTACTATCGCGGCGTCGGCCCGTTCAAGCTGCTCGGCCACGACCTGAGCCGCTTCGGATTGTGGCGCTCGCGCGGGAACTCTTGGTCGTTCGACGGGCGGGATCGCTACACCATCTGGCGTGCCAGCGCGCGGAGGGTGACCCATGCCTAACCGCCGCAATCTCGGAACCGTTCGCGGCCAGCCCTTCATGGGCGGCGCCGGGTTCACGCCCGGTTGCTGGCGGGCCGACCCGCCGACCGGAACCGTCGCCGTTCCCGAGGGACCGCAAGGCCCGATCATCCGCCCCGACGAACCCGAGCACGTGGCTGGTGGCCGCCTGCGCGATCCACGCACCGCCGCCAATCTCGCGGCCCGCGACGAGGCCTTGAAGCCGCGCCGCTGGAGACCCTCATGAGCTGGTCGGACACCGCCGCCACCCCGGCCGAGAAGATCGAGCAGGCGCTCGCCTTCATCGCCAGCCCCAAGATGGGCGTGAACCATCGCAAGGATGACTACTGCTATCAGCCCTGCCGGCACGGTCTGCACGTTTGCGGCCAACACCCCGACGGCGACAACTTCCTGACCATCGTCAACCTGCCGGTCGCGACGCCCGAGCAAGGCCAGGCCCTGTTCGACGCGGCCAAGGGTCTGCTCGCGATCACGACGGGCGAGCCGCAGGAACTGGTCGTCGACCGGCAGGCCGACTTCGACACCCACGAAGACTTCCCCATGTCGCGCCAGATGCTTGACCGCCTCGTGCGCCTTTGGGCCACCGGAGGAGAGGCGAATGTCTGATCGTATCCACGAGCTGAAGACGTGGCCAGAGCCGTTCGAAGCCCTGGCCGAGGGTCGCAAACCCTTCGAGGTCCGCTGGGATGACCGCGACTTTCGCGTCGGCGATTACCTGCTGCTGCAAGAGTACATGCCCGGTCACGACCCCAGCTTCACCGGCCGCGAGATCATCCGCCAGGTGACGTTCGTGCTGGCCGGTGGCCAGTTCGACTTGCCGATCGGCGTGGTGGTCATGGGCCTTGTCGATCACGGCCGGGTCGATGCGTTGGAGCGCGAGCTGCTGCGATGCTCGGAGCACCTGCGCGACTTCGCCGCCGCGCACCCGATGGAGAGTTCGACCGACATCGACGGGGCGCTGTACTGCGCCGAGCAGCTCCTCAATCGGAAAGAAGCCAGAGCCCCAGCAAAGGAACCGCCGCTCGAATGGGGCGGTGTCGACGGAGCCCTAACCGTCGCCTGGAACAGGATGCTCGAAATGGATGATCGGAACTCTCCGGAAGAGTACCCCGACATGATCCTGATCACACGCGAGGAGCTGGAGCGGGCCATGGCCGAAGCTGCGGACAGCATAGTTCCGCCCGGCCATTCGCAAAGCCGCGCCTCGTCGGAGCCCGCTTGATGGGCGCAGCAATCACCATGAGCGCTGAGCAGTCAGCCTTCCTCGCGCGGTTCGCCAGTCGAGGCTGGATGCACGCCGTCCGCGACGACGCCTTCGAGCAACTCGCCGTCGACCTCGGCCTGCGCAAGCGCTGGCTTAGGCGCGAGGGCAACGAGGCGCACTTCACGCCCAAGGGCCACAGCGCCTTGGTGGGTGACTGATGAACCTTCGCATCCTCAAGAAGCTATCGAAGCGCGCCGCGCCCCTGCTCGTGCAGCTCGGCGAACGCCGCGAGCAGTTCGCCGCCCGCGCTCAAGACAGCTACGGCGTTCCGCTCGTGCGCGACCGCAAGCATTGGGATCGGTCGCGCTGCCATCCGACCTACAAGGGTTGGAATAACTGGAGCGTCCCGGCCGGGCGCGAGATCGTGTTCACCACGCGCGCAGGCCACACCGTCGTGATGCGCCCGCCGAGCTGCCCCCTGAAGGGGACGATCATGTTTGGCGGTACGGACGGCGGCGAGCAGCCGGAGTGGAGCGAGGACAACGCCTATAGCATCCTGATCGACTACTGCTTTTGGCACTTCGGTGACGTTGTCGGCGAGGATCTGGATTGGGTCAGCAACCGCGCGCTCAACACCCCGCGCCAGGTGTTCGCGGCAGCGGCCGACATGGTCGCCGAGCGCGCCCGCAAGGCGGTGCGCTGATGGGATACGTCAAATCCGCAACCCAAGTCTTCTGCCGCCAGTGTGGCCGCCGCGTCCGCAAAGTGACGGACGACATCGACTTCGGCCGGGCCGCGACCTGCGAAGATCGCAAGGAACAACCCGCCACGATTGAAGAGGCGCGCCGCAGGGTGAACCTGAGGATCGTTCACACGATGCGAGACGCCGACCGACTGATCTGTCGGGTGTCGATCTGGGATGGGGAGACCTACGCGGGCCATTTCTGCACGAACAATTGCGCGATCGGCTTCGCGCATTCCGTCCTGCGGAACCAACCCACCCTCGGAACCCAAGCGTACCATGAAGCCGTCGCCGGCAGTGGTCGGAACTGACCATGCCCGTCACCGATCATGTCGCCCCCGATGGCGCGACCCGCCGCAAGATCGAGGCGCTGACCGAGGGACTGGTCAAGCTCGACACCTTGCCGCCCCGGAAGCTCTCAGCCTACGCGACGGCGATCATCCTCGGCCTCGATCGCCGCGAGGCGCTGCTCGAAGCGACATACGGCAAGAACTGGCGTTCGCCCGGCGCGGGCTGGAATGTTCCGGTAGTCGAGCGGTCGGAAGAGGACACGCTGCGCCGGCTGGACGACAAGGCCAAGCGCCTGTTGGCGGTGCAGAAGTGACACCGACAGAGCACGACATCGTCGCCCTGGCGCACGAGATCCAGTGGGCGCAAGCCCGAGAGATCGCCCGCGCTAACGGATCGTTCCGTCGCTGCACAGGACGCAATGCCGCCGAGCTGCGCCGCCAGGCCGTCGCCTCGGAGTTTGACCCGCACGCCGCGACCGAGCTGGCGGGCCTGATTGAACGCCGGCTGTTCCCCGAGGGCCTGGCCGACGCGCGAACGGCGTTCGGCGCGCCGACGACGGCCATCGCCTGACATGCCCCCCGCCGCGCCCCTCCATCAGCGCGAAGCGTCCCCGGCCGGGGACGAACTCGATCCCGAGATCCTGCTCGTGATCGAGGCCCTTGCGCGCGCCAACGCGCGCAGGGACTATGCCGCCGCCGAGAAGCGAGAGACGGCCTAACCATGCGCGTTGCGCTCTATGCCCGCTATTCCGACGACCGGCAGAATGAGCGCTCGATCGCCGATCAGGTGGTCGTCTGTCGGCGGCATGCCGAGGCACGCGGTTGGACTGTCGTCGCCACCTTCTCCGACGCGGCGATCAGCGGCTCGGCCATGGCCAATCGGCCGGGCCTGCACCAGCTCCTGGCGCAGGCCGAGGCTGGCGAGTTCGACCTCGTGCTGGTCGAGGAGCAGGATCGCCTCGCCCGCAACCTTGAGCACGAGGCTCACGTCTTCAACCGCCTCAAGCAGGTCGGCGTCGGCATCGCCACGCTCCAGACCGACCGCGTCCAGATCATGGACGTGGCGTTCAAGGGCCTGATGAGCGAGCTGTTCCTCGAAGGGCTGTCGGCCAAGACCAAGCGCGGCATGCACTCCAACGCCGAGAAGGGCCTGGCCACCGGCTCTAAGCTGTACGGCTACATCACAGCGCCCGGCGGCGCGCAGTCGATCGTAGAGGAGCAGGCCCAGATCATCCGCCGGATCTTCGACGACTATGGCGGCGGCTACACCGGCCGCGAGATCGCCGACAGGCTCAACCGCGACCACATCCCCGGGCCGCAGGGCGGGGTTTGGAACGCCAGCACGATCGTCGGCTCGCGCCATCGCGGCAACGGCATCCTGCGCAGCGAGATCTATGTCGGCGTCAAGGTCTGGAACCGGTTCGACATGCGCAAGGATCGCGCCACCGGCAAGAAGGTGCAGCGCATCCGACCCGAGGCCGAGTGGCGACGGGTGGCGGTTCCGCATCTGGCCATCGTCGATCAGGCCGCATGGGATGCGGTGCAGAAGCGCTTCGCGATCAGCGGCCCGACCCGCACCCCGCATCTCGCCAACCGCCACAAGCCCGGCCTGTTCTCCGGCCTGCTCAAGTGCGGCGACTGCGGCGGCAACTACACGATCAAGGCCAACGGCCGGTTGATGTGTTCGAACCACGTCAACAAGGGCGACGCCGCCTGCGCCAACCGTCGCAGCGTGATGCGCGCCGAGGTCGAGGATCGCGTTCTCACGGGCCTGCGCACGCGGATGCTGTCGCCCGCCGCCGTCGCCGCCTATGTCCGCGCCTATCATGCCGAGTGGCACGCCGCCGCAGCGTCACGCCGAAACCGCCGCGCACCCCTCGATCGCCGCCTCGGCGAATTGACCCGTACGATCGAGCGACTGGTCGACGCGATCTGCGAGGGCGCCGCGTCGCCGGCCATGCGCGCCAGGCTGGCGACGCTTGAGGCCGAGAAAGCCGAGATCGAGATCCAACTCAAGGACACGGGCGACGACAGCCCCATCGCGCTGCACCCCGGCGCGGCCGACGTCTACGCCCAACAGGTGCGCGAGCTGCACGAGCGACTGGCCGAGCTGACAGACGGTCGCCCGACCGCCGACGACCGCAAGGTGATCGAGGCGGTGCGCCGGCTGGTCGAGAAAGTCGAGATCCGGCCGACCTCCCAGGACAAGAGGTCGCCGGTCGAACTGCTCATGTTCGGCCGCGTCGCCGAGTTCATGAGACCGTCTGGTGACCAAGTCGCCCCAAGTGGGAGCCGACTGGTGGTTGGAGGCGGGATCGAACCGCCGACCTGTGGGTTATGAATCCACCGCTCTAACCATCTGAGCTACCCAACCGTTCCAGAACGGAGCGGCGTCATACGCTCTCGCGGCCTAGGCATCAAGCCTGCAAGCGCGATCCGCCGAAGTGGCCGCCGGTTCGGCGCCAGATCGCGCTTCCACTTAGAAAAGAGCCTTCCCGGGACGGGAAGCCCCGTCCCGGGAAGGCTCGAGCATGCGATCCAGGACCGCTTCAAGACGCCGCGCCAGGCGGGCCGAGCCATAGTCGCGCAGCACGGTCTCGCGGGCGCGCTGGCCCATGGCGCGGGCGAGGTCGGGCACAGCGATCAGGTCGGCCAGGGCGTCGGCCAAGGCCACGGGATCATCGGGCGGCACGAGGCGGCCGGTTTCGCCGTCCACGACCATCTCGACCGGGCCATCAATGGCCGACGACACCACCGGCAGCGCCACGGCCATGGCCTCCAGCAGGGCCAGGGGGAAACCCTCCTGGTGCGACGGAAAGGCGAAGAGGTCGCCCATGGCCAGAAAGCCCGAGACGTCGGCCGTCCAGCCGATCAGGCTGACGGCGGCGCCCAGGTCCAGTTCGGCGATCAGGCGCTCCAGATGCGCGCGCTCCTCGCCCTCGCCGGCGATGTCGCACACCACGTCCAGGCCGCGGGCGCGCAGCAGGCCGATGGCGCGGATCAGGATGTCGAAGCCCTTTTTGGGATGCAGCCGGCCGGCGGCCACCACCCGGATGGCCGTGCCCGGCGCGGCGAAGGGATCGGCCTGGGCGGAGGGCTCGGCCACGGCGTTGGGCACGAAGTGGGCCCGCGCCGACGGCACGCCGCGCGCCACGGCCAGCTCGGCCAGATGGCGTCCGACGCAGATATAGTGGGCGCCCTCGATCACGTCGAAGACCGGCTTGTGCACGCAGATCGCCTGCACCACCCCGACCGGCGCCAGTCGGCCAAACAGCCGCGCGGGCCGCTGGCCGTGGCTGAGGATCAGGCCCGGGCGCACCTTTTCGACCAGTCGCCGGGCGGCGCCCACGGTCCAGGGATCCCAGTCGGTAAAGGCGGGCATCAGCGCCAGCGGCGGCGAGCGCATGGCCTCGGCCCCGCTGACCGCCCCGCCCCGGCGCACCACGCCCGTGCAGGTTCCGCTGTGCTTGGCGGCATAGGCCTCGAGGATCGGCTGGTAGTCGAGGAACACGCGCTCCAGACCGCCCAGCCCCTTGCCCAGCATGGCGTGCAGGATGTTGGTCACGGCGGGTCTCCGATACGGCGAGGCGCGCGGACCATCTGCGGGTGGGTCGGGCGTGTCAATCTAGAGCCTGCGGCGGCCGGCGCCGCCTGGCCGGCTTAGTCCAGCAGCCGCGCCGCGACCTCTTCGCCGATGGCCAGAGAGCTGGTCAGGCCGGGGCTCTCGATGCCAAAAAGCGCCATGAGGCCTGCAAGGCCGTGGTCGTCCTGGCCGCGCAGCTGGAAGTCCGGCTGCGGCTCGCCCGCGCCATGCAGCTTGGGCCGCACGCCGGCATAGTCGGGGGTCAGGGCGCCGTCGGGCAGGCCTGGCCAGAACTTGCGGATATAGGCGGCGAAGACCTCGGCCCGGGCCGGGTCGACGGAATAGTCCGGCTCCGGCACAAATTCCAGATCGGGGCCGAACACCGCCTGGCCACCCAGGTCGTTGCGATAGTGGGTGCCCAGCGCCCCAGGGATCGGCGGCGGATAGATCAGCCGCTGGAACGGCGCCTTGCCGGTCAGGCGGAAATAGACGCCCTTGCCGAAGTGGCCCTTGGGAATGCCATCTTCCGGATAGCCTTCGATCCGCGCCGCCACGGCCTGGGCCGACAGCCCCGGCGCGGTGACCAGCAGCCGGCAGGTCAGGGTGGTGGGCTCGGCCCCGCCGGCCCGCACCGAGAAGCCGCCGTCGGCCAGGGCTTCCGCACCCTCGAACGGCGTGGCGATCACCACCGCCCCGCCGGCCGCCTCGATCTCGCCCTGCAGGGCCAGCATGTAGCCGTGGCTGTCGAACACGCCGCTTTCCGGCGACAGCAGGGCGGCGTGGGCGTTGAGGCCGGGCTCCATGGCCCTGGCCTGTTCGCCGGTCAGGCGCTGCATGCCTTCGACGTCGTTCGCCAGAGCCTGGGCCCAGATGCCGTCGAGGCGCGCGACCTCCTCGTCGCTGGTGGCCACCACCAGCTTGCCGCACTTCTTGTAGGAGACGTTGTGCCGGTCGAGGAACGTGTAGAGCAAGCGTCGCCCCTGCACGCACAGCCGCGCCTTTAGCGAACCGGTGGCATAGTAGAGCCCGCCGTGAACCACCTCGGAATTGCGCGACGACACGCCCTGACCGATATGGCCCTGCTCTTCCAGCACCGCCACGACCAGGCCGCGCTTGGCCAGCGCATAGCCACAGGCCAGGCCCACGGCGCCGGCGCCGACGACGACAGCGTCGAAATCAAAGGTCTCGCTCACTCGTCGGCGGCCTTGGCCTGCGCCTTCAGGTTGGTCAGCATCTGCGTCAGCGAGATATTGCCGGCCACCGGCTCTTCGGGATCGACCAGGTCGAAATCCAACTCGTCCAGCAGCGCTTCGAGCTGCTCGGAGCCTCCGACGATCTCGGCGGCGCGGCGATAGTTGAGCTCGGCCAGTTCGGCGGCGACGCCTTCGTCCAGCGACGCGAACTCGCCCCGCTCCACCCGGGCCTGCAGATCGGCGGCGTCCTCGGCGGAAAGCTGCACCGTGACGTGAGGGGGATCGAGCGGTCTGGTCATGGCGCAGAGCCTAACACGAACGCCCCGCCGTGCGACACCTCGGCGGCGCGGGCGGTTGACAAGCCGGGCCACGGCGGCAAGGTCCGACCAATGACAGCGCTAGTCAGGCCAATGGCGGCGCACTGTCCAAGGGGGGAATTTCGACCATGGACCGCGACGCGCCGACCGTCTCCATGCGCAACGACCTGATCGACACGCTGCGCGCCTTCGCCCTGATCGGCGTGTTCATGGTCCATATGTTCGAGCAGTTCGAGATCTACTGGGCTTCCCCCCAGCAGACCCTGACCCACACCCTGATCACCACCCTGATGATGGGCAAGGCCTTCGCCCTGCTGGCCCTGTGCTTTGGGCTGAGCTTCTTCCTGCTGATGGACCGCTCGGCCCGACGGGGCGAGGACTTCTCGGCGCGCTTTGTCTGGCGAATGGCGCTGCTGGCCGTGATCGGCATGGTCCACGGCCTGATCTATCGCGGCGACATCCTGGTGGTGCTGGCCCTGTTGGGCATCCCGCTGATCCCGTTCTATCGCGCCTCGACCAGGGTGCTGGCGGGCGCGGCGGCGCTGTTCCTGCTGCAGCCGTGGATGTGGGCGCAGATCGCCATCGCCGCCTCGGGCGCGCCCTGGGCCAATACGCCGCCCCACCACTGGACCGACCCGGCCCTGGCGCTCTACCAGACCGCAGACCTCGCGGCGGTGCTGAAGACCAACCTGTTCGAAGGCCAGCTGACCAAGTGGTGGTTCTTCATCGAGACCGGCCGGCTGAGCCTGGTGCTGGGCCTGTTCCTGATCGGGCTGATGCTGGGCCGCAGCGGCTTTCTCGACGCGCCGCAGCGCTTCATCGTCCAGCGCCGCGTCGCCCTGGCCGTGCTGGCGACCACCGCCCTGGCGCTGTACCTGGCCAAGCCGCACCTGACCGCCCTGCTGCCCGAGACGCCCGAGCCCGGCATGGCGCGCGTCGCGGCCGGAAACCTGCTGGGCGGCTGGTTCGACATAGCCCTGATGGGGACCTATGCGCTGCTGATCGTCGAGGCCTATCAGGGCCTTGCCGGCAAGGCCCTGCGCCTGCTGGCCCCGATGGGCCGGATGACCCTGACCTTCTATGTCGTCCAGTCGCTGATCTGGGCGCCGGTGTTCTACGGCTTTGGCCTGGGCGCGTGGAAGACCCTGCCGCAGGCGACCGCCCTGTGGCTGGGCGTGGGCTATCTGGTGGTCCAGGCCGTCATCGCCCGACTATGGTTCAGGCGCTTCGCCTATGGCCCGCTGGAGTGGCTGTGGCGGGCGGCGACGTATCGGACGTGGAAGGTGCCGTTCGTCAGGCGGGTTTGATCGCTATCACCTGAAAGGCGTGGGCCTTCTTGCGCCGTGCCGCACGCCGAGGATCAGGATATCGTTCTCGCGCACACGATACAGAATGACATACGGCCTGATCGCCACGCCGCGTACGCCGGCGCCAAAGTCAGACCGCAGCCCGTATCCTTCCGGCGCGTCGGCTATGCTGTGGCAGCGCTGGATGATCTGTTCGACAAAGGCCTCGGCGGCGCGGGGCTTGTCGATGGCGATTTCATTGCCGATGCTGCGGATATCGACCACAGCCGTCTTGCTGAGCCGAACCGACTTCAACCCTGGCTTTCCTGGATCTCCGCCCGCCGCCGGTATTCCGCCTTGAGGTCGTAGAGAAACTCAAAAGCGTCGACTTCGCCGAGACCAGCCTCGACCTCTACGCTTTCGGCCAAGGCGTGAAACGCCGCCTCACCGCCGACCAGCTCTACCGCCCGAAAATGTTCCAGCTCAAGCAAGGCGGCCGTGACCGCCTCATCCAGCGTCGCGAACTCACCGGCGCCGACACGGCGGCTCAGATCCTCCACCGCACTGGACGGAAGATTGACCGAAACAGGCGCGTTCTTGACCGGCTTGTTCATGGCCCCAGCCTATCACGAACCTTCGGGAGAGCCAGAGTCCCTACCCCGCCCACTGCTCCCACAGCTTGGCCTCAGCCGCCTTGGCCGTGACCACCGACGCTTCCTTCACGTGGCCGTAGCCGCGGATGGTCTGCGGGATCTCGGCGATCTTGAGGGCCAGAGCCGCGTTCTCGGGCCGCAGGCCGGCTGACAGGCGATCGAGCGCGACCTCGTAGTCCGCCATCAGGCCGCGTTCCATCCGGCGCTCTTCGGTCTTGCCGAAGATGTCGAACGGGCCGCCGCGCAGGCCCTTCATCTTCGCCATCAGCGGGAAGGCGTAGTCGAGCATCCAGCCGCCGAAGGCGATCTTCTTCGGCTTGCCGTCAGGACCCTTGGCGCCGATGATCGGCGGGGCCAGCCAGACCTTGGCCTTGCCGCCCTTGAAGGTCCCGGCGAGTTCCGCCGCGAAGCGACCGTCCGTGTACAGACGGGCGACCTCGTACTCGTCCTTGTAGGCCATCAGCTTGTAGAGATTGACCGCCGCCGCGCGGGTCAGCGGCAGGGCGCTTTCGGCGCCGCTGACCGCGACCTCGGCCGCGCGCACCTTGGCCACCTTGGCGGCGTAGCGGTCCGCATAAGCGGCGTTCTGATAGGCGGTCAGCTCGGCCGTGCGCTTGGCGATCAGGTCGTCCAGCGGCATCGTCTCGGGCGTGGCCACGGCGTCGACCTTGGGGCCGGCGGCCGTGGGGTCGTGGGCGATGCGGCGGCCCAGCTCGAAGGCCTGCAGGTTGGCGTCGGCCTCGACCCCGTTCAGCTTGATGGCCCGGTAGAGGGCGCGGCTGGACAGCGGGATCACGCCGCGCTGCCAGGCGAAACCGACCATGATCATGTTGGCGAAGATGGCGTCGCCGAACTGGCTTTCGGCCAGATGCTGGGCCGGGCAAGCGTCGAACGACTTGGACGCCGCCTTGACCCGACGGGCCATGGCGCCGCTGTCGAACTTGACGTCGCGGCTGGTGACGAAGTCGGCGGTGGGGGCGAAGTCGCTGTTGCCGAAGGCGGCGGTGCGGTCCTTGGCGTACAGCGACAGGCCTTCCGGCGAGGCGGCCACCAGCAGGTCGCAGGCGATCAGCACGTCGGTGCTGGCGGCCGGGACGCGACCGCCGACCACGGTCTCTTCGGTCTCGCCGATCTTGACGTGGCTGAACACCGAGCCGCCCTTCTGGGCCAGACCGGTCATGTCGACCACGCTGCCCGAGCGCCCGTCGATATGGGCGGCCATGGCCAGGATCGAGGCCACGGTGGTCACGCCCGTGCCGCCGACGCCGGTGAACAGGATCTTACGCACGCCGGCCAGGGGCTCAAATTCCGGCAGCGGCGTGGAGTCGGCCGTCAGGGCGGCGGGGGCCTTTTTCGACTGCGCGCCCTCGGCCCCTTCCAGGGTGATGAACGACGGGCAGAAGCCTTCGACGCAGGAATAGTCCTGATTGCAGCTGGACTGGTTGATCTTGCGCTTGCGCCCAAATTCGGTGTCCAGCGGCTCGACCGAGACGCAGTTGGACTTCACCGAGCAGTCGCCGCAGCCTTCGCAGACCAGCGGGTTGATGAAGACGCGCTGGGTCGCCTTGGCCATGGTCCCGCGCTTGCGACGGCGGCGCTTTTCGGTGGCGCAGGTCTGGTCGTAGAGCAGAACCGTGGTCCCAACCGTGTCGCGCAGCATCTTCTGCACGGTCATCAGCTCGGATCGTGGGAAGACCTCGACGCCGGGGGCCAGATCCTTGACCTCGGCGTAGCGTTCCAGCTCGTCGACGACGATGACTGTCTTGGTCACGCCTTCTGACGCCAGCTGACGGGTGATCTGAGCGGGGGTGAAGCCGCTCTCGGCCTTCTGGCCGCCGGTCATGGCGACGGCGTCATTGAAGAGCAGCTTGTAGGTGATGTTGGCTTTCGCCGCGATCGCCGCCCGGATCGCCAGCGAGCCGGAGTGATTGTAAGTGCCGTCGCCCAGGTTCTGGAAGACGTGCTTCTCGGTGGTGAACGGCGCCGCGCCCACCCAGGTCAGGCCCTCGCCACCCATGTGAGTGTTGAGGTCGGTCGCGGGATCGTTGAAGCCGGCCATGTAGTGGCAACCGATGCCGGCCAGGGCCCGCGAGCCTTCCGGCAGCTTGGTCGAGGTGTTGTGCGGGCAACCCGAGCAGAAGAACGGCTTGCGGGCCTGATCGGCGGCGAGGCTGACGGCGGCGACGCCGGCGGCCGAGACGCGGTCCAGATAGGCGCGGGCCCGTTCCATGTGCGGCCCGTCGGGCAGGCGGTCATAGATGGCCAGGGCGATTTCGGCGACCGACAGCGAGCCCAGCTCCGACAGCAGCGGGTGATGGTGCTCGTCGGTCTTGCCGATGATGCGCGGGCGGGCCTGCGCCGGCAGGTCATAGAGCGCGGCGCGCGCCTGGGGCTCGATCAGGCCGCGCTTGTGCTCGATGACCATCAGGGTCTCGAGGCCGGCGGCGAAGGCGCGGATGCCCAGGGGCTCCAGCGGCCAGGGCATGCCGACCTTGTAGATCGACACGCCGAGGTCGGCGGCTTCCTGCAAAGTCATGCCCATGGCCGTGAAGGCCTCCAGCACGTCCTTGTAGGCCTGACCCTGACAGACGATGCCCAGGCGGGCCTTGCCGACCCGCACGTGCGAGGCGCCCAGCACCACGCGGTCGATATGGTTGGCGCGGGCGAAGGCCAGGGCGGCGGGAATCTTGTGGAGGCGGAGGCGACGCTCCTTCTCCATCGGCTGATCCTTCAGCCGGATGCCGAGTCCCCCCGGAGGCATAGCGAAGTCGGGGAGGATGATCTTGTGTCGGTCCAGCGAGACGTCGATCGTCACGCCGCTATCCATGGTGTCAGCCAGAGCGATCATGCCGGTCCACAGGCCGGTGAACCGCGACATCGCGATCCCCATCAGGCCGTAGTCGAGCACTTCCTGCACGTCGGCCGGCGACAGCACCGGCATTTCGAAGTCCTGGAAGGCGAACTCCGACTGTGACGGCAGGGTCGAGCTCTTGCAGGCATGGTCGTCGCCGGCCACGGCCAAGACGCCGCCGGTCGGGAAGCTGCCGGCGAAATTGGCGTGCTTGAAGACGTCGCCGGTGCGGTCGACGCCCGGCGCCTTGCCGTACCACATGCCGAACACGCCATCATGGGTCGCGCCCGGGAACAGGTTGGCCTGCTGGCTGCCCCACACGGCGGTGGCGGCCAAGTCTTCGTTGAGGCCTTCCTTGAAGACCACATCGTGGGCGGTGAGCAGCTTGTTCAGGCGCGCGGCCTGCTGGTCCAGCCCCCCCAGCGGCGAGCCGCGATAGCCGGAGAGAAAGCCCGCCGTATTCAACCCCGCCTTGCGGTCCAGGCGCTTGCGATCGAGCAAAACCCGGATCAGCGCCTGCACGCCGGTGATGAAGGCGCGACCATCTTCGAGAAGATATTTGTCGTCTAGAGTGACTTCCGAGTGCCTCATGGCAAAAAAATTCCTCCCGGGTCTTCTCGCCCGCGTAGCAATATCTTATAGAAACAGGGAAATTGTTTGCCCAAGGCGTGCCCTACCCATGGCCGCTTTCGGCATGATCGCCGCGCCAAATGACCTCTGGGGGAGGAATTCTTGTCCGAACAACTCGACGCCGTGGATGCCAAGATCCTCGATCTCATCCAGCACGACGCCGGACTGTCTGTCGCGGAGATCGCGGAACGAGTCGGATTGTCGTCCAGCCCGTGCTGGCGGCGGATCAAAAGGCTGGAAGACGCCGGCGTCATCCAGCGCCGCGTCACCATCCTGGACCGCGAGAAGCTGGGCCTGGGCTTCGAAGTCTATTGCACTGTCAAGCTGTCGCTGCCGACCAAGGAAAACCTCGACACGTTCGAGCAGGCCGTCAGCAAGTGGGCCGAGGTGGTGCAGTGCGCGACCGTCACGGGCTCGGCTGACTACGAGATGCGCATCGTCACCCGCGACATGCGCGCCTTCGATGAGTTCCTGCGCGACAAGCTGCTGTCGCTGGGCCTGGTGAGCAACATCGAAAGCCGGATCGTCATCCGGGGGGTCAAGAACTCCACCGCCGTGCCGCTGGGTCTCGTCAGCCCCTATGTCAGCCCGCTGGGCTAAGGCGCTCGCGAGCGCCGCCGTCGGCGCGCTCGCCTTTTGCCTGACCACGCCGTCCCTGGCCGAGGGACGGCTGGACGCCTTCCGCCGCCTGCGCGCCGAGGGCCTGGCCGCCGCCAAGGCCGGCGACATGGCAGCCGCTCAAGCCCGGCTCAGCGAGGCGGTGACGACGATGCCGTCACACCCCGGCGCCATCCTGCTGCTGGCCCGTCTGAAGGCCGCCGACGATCCCGCCGGCGCGGTCGCCCTGCTGGCCCGCCACGCGGCCATGGGCCTGACCCACAACGCATCCGCCGATCCGGTCCTCAAGGCTCTGGCCGAGCGCCCCGACTACGCCCCGGTCGCCGCACGGGTCGCCGTCAACCGCCAGCCAATCGGCGCGCTGAAGCCGGTCAAGGACTTCGCCGGCCCCGTCCTGACCGAGAGCGTCGCCTATGACAGCAGGACCGGCCGCCTGCTGGTCAGCCAGATCCACACCCGACGGATCGTCGCCATCGGCGAGGACGGCGCGGTCTCAGAGTTTACGGCGCCCTCCGACGACATCTGGGGCGTGTTCGGTATCGCCATCGATGCGCCGCGGCGGATTCTATGGGCCCTGACCGCCGCCACGCCCCAGGCCAAGGGCGTCGCCGCCACCGATCTGGGCGCGACCGCCCTGTTGCGCATCGATCTGGACACCGGCAAGACCCTGGCCCGCCACGTACCGCCCGCTGACGGGGCCAAGCGCCAGCTGGGCGACCTGACCGTGGGCCCCGCCGGCGCGGTCTATGCCTCCAATTCCCTGGGCGGCGAGATCTGGCGGCTGGAGCCCGGAGCCAAGGCGCTGGACCGGCTGGTCTCCTCGCCCGAGTTGGGTTCGCCCCAGGGCCTGGCCCTGACCGCCGACGGCAAGCATCTGCTGGTCGCCGACTATTCCCGCGGCCTGCACGTGGTCGACCCGGCCAGCGGTGCGGTCTCGCCCGTGGCGACGCCGCCGGACGTGACCCTGCTGGGCGTCGATGGCCTGACCCGCGCCGGCCAATCCCTGATCGCCGTCCAGAACGGCGTCGCGCCCCAGCGGCTGCTGCGCCTGTGGCCGACGCCGGACGGAAAGCGCCTGACCCGAGTCGAGACCCTGGCCGCCAACCTGCCCGAGCTGGATGAGCCGACCAGCGGCGCGATGCGCGGCGACGACTTTGTCTTCGTGGCCCGCAGCCAGTGGACCGAATTCGGCGACGACGGGCTGAAGACGGCGGAGCCCAGAGCCGCGCGTGTCATGGGCATCGCTGTGTCGCGCTAGCGCGAGGCGCATTTCGACAAGACGCTCACCGCAACCTGTGAGAATCTCCGGCCATCCCCGCGCCGGAGTCCTCCATGATCGACCTCGTTATCGAAGCCCGCCGTCACGACATCGGCAATTTCGAGGTCGGGCGCGTGCTGCCGTTCCACGCCCACCGCATGGTCGGCCCCTTCACCTTCCTGGACCACATGGGCCCCGCCGAGTTCGCGCCGGGGTTTCCCAAGAGCGCCGACGTGCGGCCTCATCCCCATATCGGCCTGTCGACCCTGACCTATCTGTTCCAGGGCGAGATCACCCACCGCGACAGCGTCGGCTCGCTGGCGGTGATCAAGCCGGGCGAGGTCAACTGGATGACGGCCGGCAGCGGCATCACCCATTCCGAACGCTTCGAGACCCTGCGTCGTCAGGGCGGCCGGATGGACGGCATGCAGGCCTGGATCGCCCTGCCCCAGGAGTTCGAGGAGGTGCCTCCCAGCTTCAGCCACCACGAGGGCGACGCCGCCCTGCCCGCCTATGAGAGCGGCGGGCTGAAGGCGCGGCTGATCGCCGGCGAGGCCTTCGGAGCCAAGACCAATGTGCCGGTCTATTCGCCGCTGTTCTACGTACACTGGGAGCTGGCGGCCGGAACCACCGCCGCCCTGCCCGCCGAATATTCCGAGCGCGCGGCCTATATCGCCAGCGGCCGGGTCGAGGTGGACGGACGCGAACTGACCGCCCTGCAGATGGCCGTGTTCGCGCCGGGCCAGACCATCGTCTTCAAGGCCCTGGAGCCCTCGACCGTCATGCTGCTTGGCGGCGAGCCCGTGGGGCCGCGCTTCATGGAGTGGAACTTCGTCTCCTCGTCAAAGGACCGGCTGGAACAGGCCAAGGCCGACTGGAAGGCCGGCCGCATGAAGCTGCCCGACCTCGACCACGACGAGTTCATTCCCCTGCCCGAGGCCTAGGACGCGGCGCACTGATCCGACAGGCGCCGGCCGCCCGCCTGGCGGCCGGCACTACTTGTAGCGACGGTTCTCGCGGATGCCGAACCGCAGATAGTGCTTCTTGGCGTCGACGCGGGCCGCCGCCACATCGGGATTGAGCGCCAGATAGCGTTGCGGATCGAAGTCCGGCGGCGTCTTGCCGGGAACCGGCGCGGGCTGGGCGGCGCCGACCGGCGAGGCCCGACGCTGGACCTGCTCGACCGGGCGATCGACATAGACGTTCGGCGCGGTCTGGCCGGTGGTGATGTCGACGATCTGGCGCAGGTCCAGATTGCCCATCAGCGGGTCCGAGAAGGCCGGCGTGTAATAGGCGCAGTCGTCGAAATAGTAGTGCGTCACCTGCGACCAGCGCGTCCGCGTCGGATCGTTCTGGCGGCTGCCGCCATGCAGCAGGTTGGCGGCCCAGATCAGCGCCTGGCCCTTTTTGGGCCGAAACAGCTCCGGCTGGGCGCCCGAGGCTTCGACCATGGCGTCCCAGACGTCTTCATAGGGCTTCTGGGCCATGAAGTCGGCCCCGGTCCCGATCACCTTGCCGATCATGTCGTTATAGACGATCGGCCACTTGTGAGAGCCCGGATAGTAGACCAGCGGGCCGGCGTCGGGATGAATGTCCTCCATCGCCAGCCAGACGCCGCACATGAAGCGCTCGGGAATGCTCGAGAAGTGGATCGAGTCCGAATGGATGTGCTGCTGGGTCCCGACGGGAAAGTTCAGCGTCTGGAACGGGAAGGCGCGCCGGCCGTACAGCTTGCTCAGCAGATCGGTCACCACCGTGTTGGCGGCGATGGCGCGGACATCCTCGTTGGTCCGCCAGGCGTCCTGCACGCGCTGATCCTTCCGGGCCCAGCCGTGGGCGCGGTAGTGCTCCAGATCATATTCCGGCGTCAGGGCCGCGATGATGCGCTCGATCCGCTGGTCGATCTGCTCGTCAGGGAAGTCAAAGACCGCGAAGCCCTTCTCGTTCAGCTGAATGGCGATGTCGCGCTCGCTGTTGGACAGGCCCATGTCGTGCAGCGAGGCCGCAAACAGCATCGACTCGATGACCGGCACGCCCGGCAGAAGCTTCTGGGAAACAGTCATGAGACCTTCGCGGCGACAACCTTGGGTACGGAACCGACTTAACCGATATCGAAGCGTGATTGCCAGTCCCGGCGCGAAGCGCCGAGGCCTTAAGGGGTTTATCGGGAATGTCCGGATTTATCGGGTCGATGTCCGGTTTACGGCTGTCGGGCTTGTCGGGTCGCATTTGCAGGCTGCGCGCCGCAATGACGGTTGATCGCGCCCCGCTGGTGCGATCATAAACCTGCATGACCGACACCGATCTCACCACCTTCGTTCGCGGCCTGCCCAAGGCCGAGTTGCACATGCACATCGAGGGCAGCCTCGAGCCCGAGCTGATGTTCGAACTGGCCGAGCGCAACGGCATCGCCCTGCCCTTCAAGTCGGTCGAAGAGATCCGCGCCGCCTACGCCTTCTCAAACCTGCAGGACTTCCTGGACATTTATTACCAGGGCGCGGGCGTGCTGATCACGGAGGTCGACTTCAAGGACCTGGCCCTGGCCTATTTCCGCCGCCTGGCGGCAGATGGCGGCACCCACGCCGAGATCTTCTTCGACCCCCAGACCCACACCGATCGGGGCATCGCCTTCGATGTGGTCATGAACGGCCTGCTGGCCGGCATGGACGAGGCCGAGAAGACGCTGGGCGTCACTTCCAAGCTGATCCTCTGCTTCCTGCGCCATCTGGACGAAGACGCCGCCTTCGCCACCCTGGAGCAGGCCAAGCCCTGGCTTTCAAAGATCGCCGGCGTCGGTCTGGACAGCTCGGAGGTCGGCCACCCGCCGGCCAAGTTCGCCCGGGTGTTCCAGGCGGCCCGCGACCTCGGGCTCAAGATCGTCGCCCATGCCGGCGAGGAAGGCCCGCCGGCCTATGTCTGGGAGGCCATCGACCTGATCAAGGTCGACCGTATCGACCACGGCAACCGCGCGCTGGAAGACGAGGCCCTGACCGCGCGGCTGGTGCGCGATGGCGTGACCCTGACGGTCTGCCCGCTGTCGAACCTCAAGCTGTGCGGCGTTAAGACCCTGGAGGAGCACCCCCTCAAGCGCATGCTGGACCTGGGCCTGAAGGCCACGGTCAATTCCGACGACCCGGCCTATTTCGGCGGCTATCTGCTTGAGAACTACATGGCCACGGCGACGGCGGTGGGCCTGAGCCGCGACGAACTGGTGACCCTGGCCCGCAACAGCTTCGCCGGGTCCTTCCTCAGCGAGGCGGAAAAGGCCGAGCGAATCGCGGGCGTTGAGGCCTACGCGGCGGCGAACTAACCCGCCACAGCGCTGCGCAGCACCGCTGCGATATCGTCCAGGGCCTCAAGACCCAGGTCCGGATCGATACGGATCACCACCACCGAACCCGCCAGGCGGTCGGCGACCGGGGTCTCGTCGGCGTCCATGTCACGGGTGCGGAACGAAGCGCCGATGGCTTCCACGCCGGCCTCGCCGAGCTTTGTCAGCACGCCGGCGGCGGTGTCGTCGGGCAGGCTGAAGGCGCAGGTCTCGGACACCCAGCTCATGCCCCAGCCGGGCTGGAAACCGATCGGCGCATCCAGCAGCAGCACGCGCAGGCGCTGGGCGGCAGTGGCCAGGCGCGGACGCCTTTGCGGCCACAGGTCCAGGCCCGCCTCGCCTTCGAACAGTGGGGCGTCCATGGCGTTGATCGGGGTGGCGTCCTCGCAGGCGACGAACACGCCCTGGCCGCTGGGCAGGCCGACAATGACCGGCACCGGGGCGCTCTGGATGACGTCGAAGGCCTCGACGGCCTCGACCAGGATCGGCAGGCCGGTCTCGTCGCGAAAGGCGGCCCAGGCGCGCAGGTCGGGCGCGCGGCCATGGGCGCCGGCCGGCAGGATGGCTTCCAGCGGCCCCGGAGCCTCGGGCAGGCGCTCGCGCAGATGCGAGGGGTCGAACATCCAGCTGAACGGATCGACATCGACCAGCCAGGGCTTGAGGCCGGCCGCGTCAACGCCGGCCAGGGTCTCGGAGCAGGCCAGGGCCGACACCACGCAATAGCCGCCGGGACGGACGCCCAGGGCGGTCAGGGCGACGGAAACGGCCTGCGCGTGATCGGACAGCACCCGCACGGCCACGGGGCGGCAAAAGCGCGACATCAGGCCCGCTTCCTCGCCCGGACCATGGCCGGCTGCGCGCAGGGCCTCGGTCACGGCGTCGAAGTCCACCGGCAGGGAGGGCGCGCGCTTCTTGGCGGTGGTCGGCTGCGGAACGGGGGCGGCGGCGGGCGAAGGACGCATGGGGCAGGCGCTTCCACGAGAGACCGGTTCCGCCCTATGGCGTCACCTTATGGTTAAGCAACCGTAACAACCGATTCCGTTCGCCCCACTGCGGCGCGCCGTCGCGGGGAAAAGCTCAAGCTTTCGATGAAGCCTGCCATGAGTCGCGCAGTTCGCGCTTGAGAACCTTGCCGATGTGGCTCCGCGGCAAAGCATCGACCAGGTGCAACTCCGCCACGCGCTGGGTCTTGCCCACCCGACTATTGACGAAGGTCTTGATCTCGTCGGCGTCGGCGATCGCGCCGGCCTTCAGGGCCACGAAGGCCACCGGCGTCTCGCCCCAGGCGTCCGACGGCACACCGACCACGGCGGCCTCGGCGACGGCCTCGTGCTTGACAATCTCGGCCTCCAGATCGCTGGGATAGATGTTGAAGCCGCCGCTGATGATCATGTCCTTCTTGCGGTCCATCAGCGTCAGGAAACCCTCCTCGTCGAACCGGCCCACATCGCCGGTGCGGATGAAGCGCAGCCCTTCGGGTGAGACCCAGGTCGCCTCGGCGGTCTTGCCCGGCTGGCCGTGATAGCCGTTCATCATGCCGGCCGACCGCCCGACGATCTCGCCGACCACGCCGGGCCCGACCTGCATGCCGTCCTCGTCGATCAGCCGGATGTCGTGGCCCGGCGCCGGCTGGCCGACCGTGTGGAGCTTGTCCGGGTGCTCATGGCACATCAGGATGCAGGTGCCGCCGCCTTCGGTCATGCCGAAATACTCGACCAGCCCGCCGGGCCAGCGCTTGAGCACATCGGCCTTGAGGTTGGCCGCGAACGGCGCGCTGGTGCAGAACTTCAGGTGGGTGGTCGACAGGTCGTAGCGGTCGAAGTCCGGCCGCTCCATCAGGCGGCGGTACTGCACGGGCACCAGCATGGTGTGGCTCATGCGGTGCATCTGGGCCAGCTCCAGATACCGGCCGGCGTCGAACTTCTTCATCAGCACCACCGTGCCGCCGCCCGCCAGGGTGGGGAAGAAGCAGACCAGGGTGGTGTTGGAATAGAGCGGGGTCGACAGCAGGGTCACCGCAGTGGGGCCATAGCCGACGGCGTCGCCCCGGAAGACGTGCTTCCAGCGCATGGCGTGCGACTGGACGATGCCCTTGGGCGTGCCGGTGGTGCCGCTGGAATAGATGATGTTGAACGGCGCTTCGGGCGCGATCTCGACGGGCGACGGCTTTGCGCCTTCAGGAGCCAGCCAGGCATCGAAGGCCTCACCAGCGCTTGAGCCGTCCAGCGCGATCAGGCGCACCGGAACCGGCGCGGGCTTCTGGGCCTCGGCCACGCCGGCGTCGAGGAAGAACAGCCTGGCCCCGCAGTCGGCGACCATGCCGGCTATGGCCTCGGGCGTCGAGGACGGCGCGATCGGCGCCACGGCCACTCCGGCCCGCAGGCCGCCCAGGAACACCGCCGTGTAAGGGATGGATGAGAGGGCGCAGACCGCGACCGCCTCGCCCGGCGCGATCCCGTCGCGTTGCAGGGCCGCCGCCACGCGATCTGCCAGGGCGTCGAACTGGCCGTAGGTCACCGCCTCGCCGGTTTCCATGACGACGGCCGGATGGTCGGGGTTTTGCGCCGTCCGCAGCCGCAGAATGTCGCCCATCACGCCGTAGTCGGCGGACATCATGGCAGCGATGGTGGTCATGGGCTTCTTCCTAGAACTCAAAACTCTTGTCATCCCGGGCGGCGAAGCCGACCCGGGACCCAGGGGCCAGTGCAGTGCGGTTGCCCCTGCGTCCCGGCTCTCCGCTTCGCTGCGGCCGGGATGACAAGCTTTTTTGGATGGCGCCGAACGCTATGCGTCCTTGAAGCCCTTGCCCTCGGCTACCAGCCGCTCCAGCAGGGCCGACGGCTTGAAGTCCTCGCCCAGCGTGGCGTGGAATTCCTTCATCTTGGCCAGCACCTTGTCGAGGCCGACCAGTTCGCCCCAGAACATCGGGCCGCCGGTATAGACCGGCCAGCCATAGCCGTTGAGCCACACCGTATCGATGTCCGACGCCCGGATGGCCTTGCCCTCTTCGAGGATCTTCGCGCCCTCATTGACCATGGGGTACAGGCACCGCTCCAGGATCTCCTGGTCGGTGATGTCGCGGCGCTGGATCTGGCGCTTCTCGGCGAAGTCGCGGATCACTTCCTCGACGATCGCCGAGGGCTTGGCCACGCGGTTTTCGTCGTAGTCGTAGAAGCCCTTGCCGTTTTTCTGGCCGCGACGGTCCATCTCGCACAGCACTTCGCGGACGGTCGAAGACGAGGTCTTGGCCGAGTCCCAGCCGATATCGAGGCCGGCCAGATCGCTCATCGCGAACGGGCCCATGGGCAGGCCGAAGTCGTAGAGCACGCGGTCGACATCCCAGGGCATGGCGCCTTCCAGGATCAGCTTCTGGGCCTCGCGCTGGCGCTGGGCCAGCATGCGGTTGCCGACAAAGCCGTGGCAGTTGCCGACCAGCACCGCGACCTTGCCGATCTTCTTGCCGATCTGCATCGAGGTGGCGATCACCGACTTGTCGGTCTTCTCGCCGCGCACGATCTCCAGCAGGCGCATGACATTGGCCGGCGAGAAGAAGTGCAGGCCGATCACGCTTTCCGGCCGCGAGGTCGAGGCCGCGATCACGTCGATGTCGAGATACGAGGTGTTAGAGGCCAGGATCGCGCCGGGCTTGGCGATCTTGTCCAGCTTGCCGAACACTTCCTTCTTGATCTCCATCAGCTCGAACACGGCCTCGATGATCAGGTCGCAATCGGCCAGGTCTTCGAGGCTCATCGAAGGCGTCAGCAGCGCCATGCGCTTTTCGACGTCGTCCTGGGTGATGCGGCCCTTCTTGGCGGTGTTCTCGTAGTTCTTGCGGATCACCGCGACGCCGCGATCCAGGTTTTCCTGCTTCATCTCGATGATGGTCACCGGGATGCCGGCGTTGAGGAAGTTCATCGAGATGCCGCCGCCCATGGTGCCGGCGCCGATGACGCCGACCTTCTTGACGGGGATGATGGCGGTGTCGTCCGGCACGTCGGGGATCTTGGCGGCCTGGCGTTCAGCGAAGAACACATGGCGCTGGGCGGCCGACTGGTTGCCGGTCATCAGCTCCATGAACAGCCTGCGCTCGGCCTTGAGGCCCTCGTCGAAGGGCAGGTTCACCGCCGCCTCGATGCACTTGATGTTGTTTTCCGGAGCCATGAAGCCGCGGAACTTCTTGGCGTTGGCGGCGCGGAAGGCGGCGAAGATCTCGGGCTTGCCGCGAGCGGCCTCGACCTTGGCGTTCAGCTCGCGAACCTTGGCCAGGGGCCGCTTCTCGGCCAGCACCTTTTGGGCGTAGGCGATGGCGCCGGCGCGGAGGTTACCCTCCTCCACCAGCTCGTCGAACAGACCCATGGCCAGAGCGGCCTTGGCCGGCACGTGCTGGCCGCTGGTGACCATCTCCAGCGCCTTCTCGACGCCGACGATGCGCGGCAGTCGCTGGGTGCCGCCGGCCCCCGGCAGCAGGCCGATGTTGACTTCGGGCAGGCCGCCCTTGGCCGAGGGCACGGCGACGCGGTAATGCGCCACCAGCGCCACTTCCAGACCGCCGCCCAGCACCGTGCCGTGGATCGCGGCGATCACCGGCTTGGGCGAGTTCTCGATGGTGTTCTGCACGTCCTGCAGGGACGGGCCGGTCATGGCCTTGCCGAACTCGGTGATGTCGGCGCCGGCGATGAAGGTCTTGCCCTCGCAGATCAGCACGATGGCCTTGACGGCCGGATCGGCGATGGCGGCGTCAAAGGCGCCCGAAAGCCCCTCGCGCACGGCGGCCGACAGTGCGTTGACCGGCGGCGAGTTCAGCGTGATGACGCCGATGTCGCCTTCGACAGTTAGATCGGTGACGGCGTTGATCGCGGTCATGGCGGTTTCCACCCCTGCTCTTTTGAACGGTTGTTTGAAGACAAAACCTGCACGGCCAGACGCGGATGTCCAGCCTGACGAAGCGGCGCCCGAATTGTGGGCAGCCGGCGTTGACGACGTGGTGAACATACTACAAGTTCGAAACAGTAATTTCAGCCAAGATTGTCCGTGGGGGCGGACGACGCGTTGAACGCGGTCGGCCCTCCACTGTCATGAGAACGGTCGGGCTGGGGGAGGGCGTACGCGTGGAAGCTGGGACTTGGGACGCGACTTGCAAGCGTCCCGGAATTTCGAAGTCATGGTTTTTGCGTGGGCGCGGCGCGTTGTGGCCAATGCGTCGAACTTAGGTAAAGCGCACTTCGGCGCGGGAGCCCGGCTCCCGCGCCGCTTTTCTTTCGCGCCTGCCGCTAGGCCGCTGACTCCGTGAACGCCGAATAGACCAGCGTCCGCAATTCGCGCCGGATCGGGTAGGCGGTCGACGGCATCAACTGGGTCATGAACACCACCGCCAGGTCTTCGACCGGATCGATCCAGAACGCCGTCGAGGCCATGCCGCCCCAGAAATATTCGCCGTGCGAGCCGATGTTCTTGGTCCGCGCCTGGTCGACCGTCATCGCAAAGCCCAGGCCAAAGCCCAGGCCCTCGAACACCGCCTCGCTGAACAGCGACTTGGACAGCTCGGTCAGTTCCTTGCCGCCCGGCAGGTGGTTGATGGTCATCAGCCTGATGGTCTTGGGGCTGAGCAGCCGCGCGCCGTCCAGCTCGCCGCCGTTCAGCAGCATGCGGCAGAAGCGCATATAGTCGTCAGCCGTCGAGACCAGGCCGCCGCCGCCCGACTTGACCGAGGGATCGGTCAGATAGCGGCTCTTTTCCGGATCGTCCTGCAGGACGATCTTGCCCGACGGGGTCAGGGCGTAGCAGGCCGTGAAGCGGGCGCGCTGGCTTTCCGGCACGAAGAAGCTGGTGTCGACCATCTTCAGCGGATCGAAGATGCGGCTCTTGAGGAAGGCGTCGAAGGGCTGGCCGGAGATCTTCTCGACCAGATAGCCCAGCACGTCGGTGGCCACCGAATAGTTCCAGGCATCGCCGGGGCTGAACTCCAGCGGCACGGTTCCCAGCCTGTCGATAAACTCCTGCAGGCCGCCTTCGCTGTCGATGCCGTCCAGCTTCAGCTTGCGATAGGCCGCGTCGACATTGGTGCGCTGCTGGAAGCCATAGGTCAGGCCGGCCGTGTGGCGCAGCAGGTCCAGCATCCGCATCGGTTCGGCCGACCGCTTGGTCTGGAATGCGCCCTGCACGCCCGCCTGGAAGACACCCAGGTCACGCCAGGCCGGAATGAAGCGATGGACAGGGTCGTCCAGCGAGACCTTGCCCTCCTCGACCAGCATCATGAAGGCGACGCTGGTGACCGGCTTGGTCATCGAATAGATGCGAAACAGGCTGTCGGCCTTCAGCGGCTTGCCGCGCTCGATATCGGCCGATCCCAGCACGGACGTATAGGCCAGCTGGCCGCGTCGCCAGACCTGGGTCAGGGCGCAGGGCAGCTTGCCGCTGTCGATGTATTTTTCCTGGATGAAGGTCTCGATGCGCTTCAGGCGCTCGGACGACAGCCCCACGGCTTCAGGCGTGCTCACGATTCTACATCTCCCCTGCGACCGCCCCCGCAGGGAGGGCGTTGTTTTTGTTGGCGACGAGACCTTGTGAAGCGGTGTTCGCTCTACGCGCCTCGCGCAGGGTTATTGAAAACGAGGGAACGCCGATGGGCAAGGACCTGAGCGACAAGGCCACCCTGGAAGACGTCGAAGGCGCCCGGCCGATCGGTGTTCTGCAACAAAGCTGAAAAACGCCGGATCAGAAGGCCTGTTATTGTCGAGATAATCGGGGCGCGGCCTTTGCGCAGCCCCTCGGCGCGCCTAAATTGCACCAAGTAGTCGAACAACCGGCGTAGACGGTGCTTCGGGGGTCCTGCGTATGGATGATGGACGGATCGCGGGCGTGGCCACGGCGCGCTATGCGCGCAAGAAGGAAGCCATCCTGGCGGCGGCCACGGCGATCCTCAACCGTCAGGGCGTGCGCGGCATGACCCTGGCCGACGTCGCCGCCCGCGTGGGCCTGATCACCACCAGCGTCACCTACTACTATCGCAAGAAGGACGATCTGGCGGCCGCCTGCTTCATGCGCGGCCTGGAGCGGTTCGACGCCATGATCGCCCAGGCGGCGGCCCAGCCCGATCCGCCCTCGCGCCTGAAGACCTTCATCGATCTGTATCTCGATCTGAACCGTCGCGTACGGCTGGGCGAGGCCACGCCCCTGACCAGCTTCACCGAGATCAAGGCCCTCAAGGAACCGCTGCGCTCGTCGGTCTCCAACGCCTTCAATGACCTCTTCCGCCGCGTGCGCGGCTTCTTCGAGGGCGAGGGCTTCGAGCACCTGGAAAAGCGCCAGCGCAACGCCCGCACCCACCTGTTGATGGAGCAGGTGTTCTGGTCGGGCACCTGGCTGCGGCGCTACGACGTGGACGACTACGAGCGCGTCCGCGACAAGATCTACGACATCCTGATCGGCGGCCTGGCCGCACCCGGCCGCGCCTGGGCGCCCGCCGCCCTGCCCGACCCGACCCCCGTCTCGGCCGAAGGCCAGGAATGGCGCGAGACCTTCCTGGTCGCCGCCACCCGGCTGATCAATCAACGCGGCTATCGCGGCGCCTCGGTCGAGGACATATCGGCGGCGCTGAACGTGACCAAGGGCTCGTTCTACCACCACCACGAAGACAAGGACGCCCTGGTGGTGGAGTGCTTCCAGCGCACCTTCGCCGTGACCCGCAAGTCTCAGGTCGACGCCCGCGCCAGCAAGGGCTCGTCCTGGGACCAGGTGGCCGCCGCCACCGCGACCCTGGTGGCCTATCAGTTGTCGGACCACGGCCCCCTGCTGCGGGCCTCGTCGATGGGGGCCCTTCCCACCGATATCCGCCACGACATGGCCGAAGGCTATGGCCGGGGCTCCGAACGGTTCGCGGCGATGATCTCGGACGGCATCGCCGACGGCTCGATCCGACCCGTCGATCCGATGATCGCCGCCCACATGATCAATTCGATGCTCAACGCCGCCGCCGCCCTGGGCGCCTGGGTGCCTGGCGTCGAGCGCGACGAGGCGGCTGAACTGTTCGCTCGTCCGCTGCTGATGGGCGTGTTCACGCGCTGACCTTCTCCCCCAAACGAAAGAAGCGCGCCCCGCGAAGGGCGCGCTTCCGTCTTGGTCTCTCCAGCGAGATCTAGAACTTCTTGCGCAGACCGATCTTGTAGGTCCTGCCCAGCGGGTCCCCGGTGAAGGGGTCGTAGCCAAGGTCCAGACGGGCGTAGGACGGATCCTTGTCGAACAGGTTGGTGATCGCCGCAGTAACCGTGGTGTCCCAGGGCAGGAAGACGCGATAGGCCAGATCGGTCAGGATCTGGGCGTCGATCGTCTTGCCGTTGGTGATCTGCACGCCCGCGCCGGTGGTGTCCTTGTAGGCGTTGGCCGCGAAGGGCGCCGTGCGCTGGTCGGTGTAGGAGTCGATGTAGTGGACAGTCAGGCGCACATTGTGCGGCCCCATGCTCCACTCGCCGTGAATGTCGCCCTTCCACTGCGGGATCGGAACGACCGTGGTCTGGTAGTTCAGCAGGCCCACAGCATCGAAGGCCTTCTCGACCACCACGCCCTCGACGCTCGTGGCGCCGACCTTGTATTCGGCGATGTAGGTGGCGTTGCCGCCGACCGAGAGGTCCCCGCCCAGCACGTTGTCGAACCGGTAGTCGGCCGAGAAGTCGAAGCCCGAGTTCTTCACCGCCGCGCCGTTGATGTAGTTGGTCTTCAGGCGGGCGATGGTGGTGGGCGGACCGCAGGCGCCGTTGAAGGTGAACCGCGCGGCCAGGGCCGGATAGAGGGCGCAGTTGTTGGCCCCCGTGGCGCCGTTCGGATAGAGGGCGTTGACGATGCCCGCCACCGGCTCGGTGACGATCGGGTTTTTGAAGTCGAACTGGAAGTAGTCGATGCTGGCCTTGAAGTTGCCGGCGTTGAAGATCAGGCCCGCATTGTAGGTATTGGCCTTTTCCGGATTGAGGTTCGGGTTGCCGAAGATATCGACGGCCCGGAACGTGCCCAGGATGCTTTGCAGCGACGTCACAGAGGTGGTGGTGGTGATCGGGTCCGGCGGGCCGCGGAACGTGGAGCCGGCCGATCCGCGCACGGCCAGCCAGGGCAGAGCCTGCCAGCGCGCCGAGATCTTGGGATTGAAGGTGTCACCCACCGCTCCGCCATAGTCCTCGAAGCGGGCGGCCAGTTGCACCTGGAAGGTGTCAGTCATCGGCACCGACAGTTCACCGAACGCGGCCATCACGTCAGACTGGTTATCGGCCTCGTTGCCGACACCCAGGAACATGAAGGGGCCGTTGCGCTGCGAGCCCGTACAGGTCGTGACGCCGAAGTCGGGCGTGTTGACGCACGGATTGATCGCCGCGTTGCTGATGTCGTTGTAGTCGGCCTTGAAGTAGCTGCGGCGGTACTGCACGCCCGCCGCCCAGGCCACGTCGCCGCCGGCCAGGCTGATGCCGGTCTTGCCGTTCAGGACCGCTTCACCGACGAACAGTCGCGACGATTGCTTGGTCGACAGCTTCTGGAAGAACCACTTGGCGAGGTCCTTGTTGATCGCCAGGGCGGAGTTGTAGGCCGGATTGGCCGCGCCCGTGATGGCGTTGCTGGGAATCGCGCTGGCGAAGGGGTTGAAGTACATGCAACCGCCGACCCCGGCCGTACCCTGGATGCCGGGCAGGCTTGGGTTGCTGTCGCAGGTCGGGCCGCCCAGGCCTTGCAGGGACAGGGCGTAGCGGTTGACCAGGGTGTCATAACCCGTGCGGATGCCGATTTCCTGGGAATAGGTCAGCGCCATTTCCCAGCCGATGCCGTTGTCGAACTCGCCCTTCAGGTCGCCCGAGACGCGGAAGGCGTCGAAGGCGCGTGAGCCGATCGAGGGGCCGTAGCCGAAGGCCGGGTTGCCGCCGATGCCGAAGGGGCGGTTGGCGGCGTTGATGGCGCCGAAGGCGAAAATCGATCCCGGCGCCGTGAACTGGGTTCCATTGACCAGATTGGTCAGCTGAACCGTCGGGTTGGATGCGATGAAGGCCTGCAGGCCCGGATTGCTGGCCGGCACAATATAGCGCCCGGCAATGGGCGAAGCTTCGGCCGTGGGAACCGCTAGGGCGGCATAGGACGGCGAGGTGTTCCAGTCAGGCACGTCGGTGTGGGCGTACAGCACCTCGACATGGAACTTGGTCTTGTCGGAAAGGTCGGCATTGACCTCGCCATAGATCTGGATTGCGTCAGACTTCTCGACCAGGTTGTCGAACGGCGTGTAGTGCCAGTAGCAGACCGGCGTCAGGCCGCTGAAGCCGGGGAAGCCGCTGAGGCCGGCGCAGCCCGGGTCGCGCATGCCGCTGGTCGTGCTGGCCAGGGGGATGAAGGTCGATGGGCTGCCCGCCGCTGACCAACCGGCTTCCGGATTGTTCAGATAGGGCGTGTTGGCCCAGCTGCGCTCGGCGACGCTGAGCTTGGAGCGGTGCTGCCAGCCGGCGCTGACCAGCAGGTTGCCGTTGTCCCAGATCTTGCCGAAGGTGGCGTTGAGGCTGTGGTCGCCGTCAGAACCATCGATCACCCGATAGTCGGCGCCCACTTCCAGCCCGTTGAAGTTCTTCTTGGTGATGAAGTTGACGACGCCGGCGATGGCGTCCGAGCCATAGGTCGCCGCCGCGCCGTCCTTCAGCACTTCCAGCCGGCCGATGGCGGCGGCGGGGATGATGTTGGTGTCGACGATGCCGGCGCCGGCGGCGCCGAACGGGTTGATCGCCAGGCGGCGACCGTTCAGCAGCACGAGGGTGCGCTGCGAGCCCAAACCGCGAAGATTGACCGAGCCGGAGCCTTCTGACCCCTGGGCGCGGCTGTCGAACTGGTTGGTGTCGCCCAGAACCCCGCTGGAGACCGACAGGGCCTTGAGCAGTTCGACGGTCGAGGGAGAGCCTCGCTTCTGCAGTTCTTCGGCGCCGATCACATCGACCGGGAGGGCGGCATCCTCGGGAGTGCCACGGATGAACGAGCCGGTGACGACGACTTCCTCGACCTCGGTGGGCGTGGTGTCAGGCCGGGTCTGGGCGTGAGCCGCCCCGGCGCTTAGGGCGATGGCCAACGCCAGTGACGAGCCGCCGCGCAGGAACACGGTTCTTTTCATTATGCTTCCCTCCCTCGTTTGCTTTTTTGATGCTTATTTCTAGGGGGCCGTGGTCGATCTCAGCCGTCTGGACGCCTTGCACGACAGGTCGCTGGCCAAATTACGCCATCGAGGGCGAAATCTGGCGCCGCAGCATTTTCGAAACCTGATGATGCACCGCACCTAACCGACACGCCTGGGAGCTCCCTGAGCCGGATACCGGAAAACGCAAGCTTACTGCCTCGAAAAACGGCGCGAGGCGGGGCCCGAACCTGAATCCGAACGCCTGTTTCGATGATGCGGTATGTTTCCAAGGGACGCAACTGCCTGTCTGTCGCGCGAACGCGCGAGCCGCCTCAATCAAGTCAAACCGATCCGGGGGCGGCGCATTCCTAAGCACCTTGATTGCTAAGTTGCTTAGTGATAATTCCCCAGACATGAGTGACGATTCAGGACCGTCCGAATGCGCGCCTCGCGCCGCCTATGCCGACAGGCTGCACGACCCGATCATGCAGCGCCTGAAGGCGATCTCGTTTCTGAACCTCGAGATCGGGAAAAAGATTGGCGAGACCCTGGGGGTCAACGTCACCGACATGGCGGCGATGGAGCTGTTGATCGACGCGCGAACCCTGACCCCCAGCCAGCTCGCCAATCAGCTGAAGGTGACAACCGCTGCCGCCACCCAGATCGTGGATCGTCTGGAGCGGGCCGGCCATGTCACCCGCGAGCGAAAGACCATCGATCGTCGCAAAATCTTCGTCGTTCCCGTGGAAGCATCGGAAGCAAGGGCCTTCGCGCTGCTGGCGCCGATGCTCGACGCCCTGAGCGGCGTGATCTCTGACCTCGAGCCCGCCGAACGCCGCGTCATCGAGACCTTTTTGGACCAAGTCGTCGATATATACCTCAAAGCGTCGGGGCCACCGCCCCTGTGTCCCGAACCGACTGAACCCGATGACGCCTCCCCCACTGTTCTCTAGCGCGCCCGAGTACTGGCAGATGAATCCTAGCAAGACCGGCCCGCGACTAAGGACGGGTGCGAGCATGTCGGCTCTGGCCCTGGCCCTGACGGGGCTGGCCTTGACCGCTTGCGCGACCGCCCCACGCCATACAGCCGAGACCCGCTTGCCCGCCGCCTATGAGGTCATGGCCGGGGCTCCCCTGCCCGACCAGACGCTGGACCGCTGGTGGACGGTGTTCAACGATCCGGCCCTGACCCAGCTGGTGGACGCCGCCCTGGAGCAGAGCCAGGACGCCCGCCTGGCGGCTGCACGTCTGGACGAGGCGCGCGCCGTGCGCCGGGGCCAGGTGCGGCAGCTCTATATTCCTTCCACGCCGCTGACCGGCTCAGCCAGTCGCACCAGCACCGATATCGTCGACCAGAGCGGTCCGGTCGGCTTTACCCAGAGCGGCGACAGCGAAAACTACCGCGCCGGTTTCGACGTCAGCTGGGAGCTGGACCTGATCGGCCGTCGCCGCGCCGCCATGGGTGTGGTCAACAATGATCTGGCCGCCAATCGCTTTGCCTATGAAGGCGCGCGCGCCGCCCTGGCCGCCAATGTCGCCCAATCCTATTTTCAGGCCCGCGTCCTGGCCGTGCAGCTGGAAGACGCTCGCGAGAGCACCCGCATCGCCCGGTCGCTAGCCGATCTGGCCGGAGCACGCGCCACGCGCGGGCTGTCGCCGAGCTCCGACGCCGACCGCGCCGCCGCTGATCTGGCCCAGTCCGAGGCCCAGGTCGCCAGCCTGGAGGCCGAGCTTCAGGTCGCCCGCCGCAGCCTGCTGATCCTGGTCGGGCGCGGAATCGACCCCTTGGACAGCCTGCAGATCCCCGCTGCACTGGCCGATGCGCCGCCCGCGCCCGCCGCCGTCCCCGGAACCCTGCTGGCCCGCCGCCCCGACGTGCGCGAGGCCCAGGCCCGGCTGGCCTCGGCCTCGGCCAATCTCAAGGTTAACGAGCTGGCGATGTTCCCGACCTTCACCCTGGCTCCGGGCATTGGCCTGAGCAAGGCGGTCTCGCCCAGCTTCCTGACGCCGGGAGCCACCTCCTCGACCACCAGCTCGGCGTGGTCGATCGGCCTGGACCTGTCGATCCCCGTGCTGAACATCCCCAAGCTGCTGGCCGATATCAACGCCCAGGATGCGCGCACCGAACAGGCCGCCATCACCTACGAAAGGTCGGTGCAGGCCGCGTTCGGCGAGGCCGAGGGCGCCCTGCTCCAGCTGTCGGCCGACCAGCGCCGGGTCGCCCTGCTCAGCGCCGGCGAGCGTCGCGCGGCCACGGCCTACGAATCCAGCCGCCGCGGCTACGCTGCGGGTCTGACCGACCTGACATCGGCCCTGCAGACCGAACAGTCCTGGCGCGCCGCCCGCACCGCTCTCAGCGGCGCGCGGGGCCAGGCCCTGCAGCGCGCCGTCCAGTCCTACAAGGCGCTTGGCGGCGGCTGGTCGCCCCAAGCCGTTCCCGAAAAAGCCTCTTCGCGATGAGATCCTCCCCGATGAACCGCCCCCTGATCGCCGCCCTGCTCCTGACGACAGCCCTCCTTGCAACAACGGTGGGCCTCGCCGCCTGCGGCGGCAAGAAGGACGAACCCGCCGCCGCCACGGCCGTGAACCAGGGGGCCCGCGCCGTCACCGTCGGCCGCGTCGAAAGCCGCCCGCTGGGCGCCGGGTTCGAAGCCTCCGGCCAGCTGGTCCCGCGCGAGGAGGCCGCCGTCGGCTCGGAACTGGCCGGCTATCGCGTCGCCCGGGTCTATGTCGAGGAAGGGGCCTATGTCCGCGCCGGCCAGCCGCTGGTCCAGTTGGACGACACCCTGCTGCGCGCCCAGATCGCCCAGCAGGCGGCGCTGACCGCCCAGGCCCAGGCCGAGGCCGCGCGCGTCGCCGGCCTGGACGGCCAGGGCGTCCTCAGCCAGGAACAGATCGAAAGCCGCCGCTATGCCGCCAAGGCCCAGGAAGCGGCCCTGGCCGAACTGCGCACGCGCTCGAGCCGCATGACCATCACCGCCCCGGTCGGCGGCCGGGTGCTGGAACGCACCGTACGCCCCGGCGAGATTTCCGGCGGCGCGACCACGCCCTGGTTCCGCATCGCTCGCGACGGCCTGGTCGAGCTGGACGCCGAGGTCGGCGACGCCCAGCTGTCGTCTCTCGCGGTGGGCCAGTCGGCTCAGGTCATGCTGCCCGACGGCCGCTCGGTGTCCGGCGTCGTGCGCCTGATCAGTCCGCGCATCGACGCGGCGACCCGCCTGGGCAAGGTGCGGCTGCGCCTGCCCACCGATGCGGGCCTGCGCCCCGGCGGCTTTGGCCGCGCCATCTTCGCCGCCTCGGGCCGAAAGGTGAAGGCCGCGCCCGAAACCGCCATCCGCTATGACGCCGAGGGCTCGTCCCTGGTGACCGTCGACGCCTCCAACCGCGCGCGCCAAGCGCCCGTCCGCACTGGTCAACGCGGCGGCGGCTGGGTGGAACTGCTTGACGGCCCGCCGGTCGGCTCCCGCGTGCTGCTGGGCGGCTCGGCCTTCACCCTCGACGGCGATCTGGTCAAGCCGACCGACGCCAATGGCAAGGCCGCTCGCTGATGGCCAACGTCCGCATATCCGCCTGGTCGATCAAGAACCCGATCCCGGTCGCGGTCCTGTTCATCGCCCTGATCCTGGCGGGCGTCGCCAGCTACATGATGCTGCCCATCAAGCAGTATCCCAACGTCTCGTTCCCGCTGGTGGCGGTGACCATCACCCAGAGCGGCGCGGCCGCCGGCGAGATGGAAACCCAGATCACCCGCCAGGTCGAAGACGCCCTGGCCGGCATCTCCAACGTCAAGAGCATCCGCTCCTCGGTCGTGCAGGGCGTCTCGACCACCTCGATCGAATTCGAGATCGGCGAGGACCTGCAGAAGGCCACCGACGAGGTGCGCTCCAAGATCGACCAGTCGCGCGCCCTGCTGCCGCGCGAGATCGACGAGCCGATCGTCCAGCGTGTCGACCTGGATTCCCTGCCGATCATCACCTACGCGGTGTCTTCGCCGTCCATGACGATCAGCGAGCTGTCCTGGTTCGTGGATGACACCATCAGCCGCAGCCTGCAGGGCGAAAAGGGCGTCGCCCAGGTGGCCCGGGTCGGCGGCGTGGATCGCGAGATCAACATCGTCATCGATCCCGACCGCATGGCCGCCGCTGGCCTGACCGCGCCGCAGCTCAACGCGGCCCTGGCCAGTTTCAGCGTCGACGCCCCGGGCGGACGACTGGCGATCGGCGCCCGCGAACAGACCGTCCGCGTGCTGGCCGCAGCCCGCACTGTCGAGCAACTGCGGGCCGTGACCATACCCACCAGTGGCGGGCGTTTCGTGCGCCTGACCGACGTGGCCGAGGTCGGCGACGGCGCCGGCGAAGCGCGCTCCTTCGCACGCCTCGACGGCCGCCCCGTGGTGGCCTTCCAGGTCAGCAAGACCAAGGACGCCAGCGACGTGCGCGTCGAGGACGGCATCAAGATCGCCATCGAAAAGCTGGTCGAGGCCCACCCGGACGTCACCTTCACCAAGATCTATTCGATCGTCGACGACACCCGCGCCAGCTTCGAGGCCACACGGACCACCCTGCTCGAAGGCATGCTGCTGGCCGCTCTGGTGGTGTTTCTGTTCCTGCGCGAATGGCGCGCCACCCTGATCACCGCCATCGCCATGCCGATGTCGCTGATCCCGACCTTCATCTTCATGGCGATCATGGGCTTTTCGCTCAATGTCGTGACCCTGCTGGGCCTGACCCTGGTGATCGGCATTCTGGTCGATGACGCCATCGTCGAGATCGAGAATATCGAAAAACGCATCGCCGCCGGCGAGCGTCCCTATGCGGCGGCCATGGTCGGCGCAGACGCGATCGGGCTCGCGGTCGTGGCCACCACCTTCACCATCGTGGCGGTGTTCGCGCCGGTGGCCTTCATGCCCGGCATTCCCGGACAGTTCTTCCGGGAGTTTGGCCTGACCGTCGCCGTGGCGGTGCTGTTCTCGCTGGTCGTGGCGCGTCTCCTGACGCCGCTGCTGGCCGCCTATTTCCTCAAGCCGGCCACCAACCCGCACCCGCGCAAGCCGTTCAAGGGCCTGTACCGCAACGTGCTGGAATGGTCGCTCGACCACCGGATCGTCGCCTGCATCATCGGCGGCGTGATCTTCGCCTTCTCGATCTTCATGGCCAGCAATCTGCCCGCCGGATTCCAGCCGCCGGCCAACAACAACTACTACTATCTCAAGGTCCAGGGCCCGCCGGGCGCCACAGCGGCCGACATGGACCGCGCCGTCCAGTCGATCACCAAGCTGTTCAAGGCGCGCCCCGAGACAGCCCACGTCTTCGCCCAGGTCGGGTCGGTGATCGCCGCCAGCGGTCCCGGCGGCGGCTCCGGCGGCAGCGACCTGCGCGACGGCACGGTGACCATCGTGCTGCATGACGAGCGCGAGCTGCGGGTCCCCGAGATCAAGGCCCTGATGCGTGACAAGCTGCTGGAACTGCCTGACGTCCGGGTCAACCTGCTCAGCGATGACGGCTCGGCCGAGGTCTCCACCATCCTGACCAGCGAAGACGGCACGGCGCTGGAACGCGCCGCCCTGGCGCTGGAACGCCAGATGCGCGGCTTGAAGACCATCGCCGACCCGCGCCCGGCCTCGCCGCCCAGCGGTCCGGAAATCGTCATCCGCCCGCGCACCGATGAAGCGGCCCGTCTGGGCGTCTCGGCCGCCGACATCGCCGCCGTCGCCCGCGTGGCCACGGTGGGCGACATCGACGCCAATGTCGCCAAGCTGACCGACGGCGAGCGCCGCCTGCCGATCCGGGTGCGCCTGCCCGACAACATTCGCGGCGACCTGGCCCAGATCAAGGCTCTGCAATTGCCGACCGCATCCGGCGGCTATACGCGCTTGGACGCCGTGGCCGATGTCGAGTTCCAGGCCGGTCCCGCCAAGATCGAGCGCTATGGCCGCAAGCGTCAGCTGACCACCGAGGCGGATCTGCAGCCCGGCGTCGTGCTGGGCTCGGCCACCGCCGAAGTCGACAGCCTGCCGATCATGAAGAACCTGCCTGCCGGGGTCGAGAAGGCCACGGGTGGCACCGAGGAGGCGATGGGCGAGCTGTTCGGCGGCTTCGCCATCGCCCTGCTCTCGGCCATCTTCCTGGTGTTCGGCGTCATGGCCCTGCTGTTTGGCAGCTTCTTCAAGCCGATCACCATCATGTCGGCCCTGCCGCTGGCCATCGGCGGCGCCTTTGCGGGCCTGCTGGTCTGCGGCATGAGCATGTCGATCCCGTCGCTGATCGGCCTGCTGATGCTGATGGGCCTGGCCGCCAAGAACTCGATCCTGCTGGTCGACTACGCCATCGAGGAGGAACGGGCCGGCAAGCCTCAGCGCGACGCCATCCTCGAAGCCTGTCGCGAACGCGCGCGTCCGATCATCATGACCACCCTGGCGATGATGGCCGGCATGCTGCCCACCGCCCTGGGCATCGGCAAGGGCGCCGAATTCCGTCAGCCCATGGCTGTGGCGGTGATCGGCGGCCTCATCACCTCGACGGTCCTGTCGCTGGTGCTGGTGCCGGTGGTCTATGAGATCATCGACGACTTCGAAAACTGGCTGAAGCCCAAGCTGGCCCGCTGGACCACCCCGCGGGAGGCGCCCGAAAAAGCCCCGGTCGTCTAGTCGACCTTGGCGACGTAGGTCAGACGACAGACCGTCCAGGTTCCCTCGCGCTGCATCTCGAAGCGGCCGCCCAGCTGACCGGCCATGGCCCTGACGATGCGCAGGCCAAGGCTCTTGGACTGGGCGGGGTCAAACCCCGTAGGCGGCCCGTCGCCATTGTCGCGGATGGTCAGGACATGTTCGGTCCCGGTCTGGTCCAGCCGGACCGCGACAGCGCCCTGGCCACCGCCGGCAAAGGCGTGCTCCAGGGCGTTGTTGAAGCATTCCAGCACCACCAGCGTGACCGGCGTCGACTGGTCGGGATGCAGCGGAAGATCGCCGCCCTCCAGCTCCACCCGCACCTGGCCGCCGGCAGCGAGGTTGGCGTCGTTCAGAAGGCTCATTGCGAAAGCCCGGAACGGGATCGGGTCGCCGACCTGATTATGGAGTTCGCGCTGGATGCGGGCGATGGTTTCGATCCGGCCACTGGCCTCGGTCAGGGCGTGACGCGCGTCGCCGTCGGTGACCCCGGCCGCCTGAAGCCGCAGCAGGGCGCCGACGACCTGGATGTTGTTGCTCACCCGATGATGCAGCTCGCGATAGAGCAGCTCCTTGCTCTCGGCCAGCCGCTCATAGCGCTCGCGCTCGTTCGACAGCTGCCGCATCGCTGTGCGCATGCCGTCGATGAAGAAGATATCGACCGCCACCACGAACCCGTAGAACAGCAGAGCGACGCTCGTCGCCAGCGTAAACTGGAACCCGTTATACGGCGGCGAGAAGAAGTAGCCCGCGCCGACAATGGACAGTACAGCGCACAGGATCGCCGGGCCGGAACCGGCGAAATAGGCCGTGATGACCACGGCCGGGAAAAAGGTCACATAGGGGAAGCCGGGCGGAAGCCAGTCGTTGATCGCGAGACGCACGGCAAACGCCAGCAGCGCGGCCAAGCCGGCGAGCCCGTACCTCGATGCCCGCTTTTCGTGGAGGTCTCGCCAGTCCATCGTCCGTTCCCCAAACGTCGATTGGGCACTCCCCCCAATGACCGGCCGCGTCAAGCCGCCAGCTAACATGGCCTCAGCCCCCAAAGCAAAAGGCCCCGGCGTTTCCGCCGGGGCCTTCGCTTAGATCAGCTTGTCGCTGAAGATCGGTCGACTACTCGACGATCTTGGCAACCACGCCGGCGCCGACCGTGCGGCCGCCTTCGCGAATGGCGAAGCGCAGGCCCTGGTCCATGGCGATCGGGGTGATCAGCTCGACGTCCAGCTCGGCGTTGTCGCCCGGCATGATCATTTCCACGCCTTCGCGCAGCTTGATGATCCCGGTGACGTCCGTGGTGCGGAAGTAGAACTGCGGGCGATAGTTGGTGAAGAACGGGGTGTGACGGCCGCCTTCTTCCTTGTTGAGGATATAGGCCTCAGCCACGAACTTGGTGTGCGGGGTGATCGAACCCGGCTTGCACAGCACTTGGCCGCGCTCAACGTCTTCGCGCTTGGTGCCGCGCAGCAGAACGCCGACGTTGTCGCCAGCTTGACCTTGGTCCAGCAGCTTGCGGAACATTTCGACGCCCGTGCAGGTCGTCTTCTGAACCGGACGGATGCCGACGATTTCGACTTCTTCGCCGACCTTGACGATACCCTTTTCGATACGGCCCGTGACCACGGTGCCGCGGCCCGAGATCGAGAACACGTCTTCGACCGGCATCAGGAACGGCAGGTCCAGCGGACGCGCCGGCTGCGGGATGTAGTCGTCAACCGTCTGCATCAGCGCCAGGATCGACTCTTCGCCGATCTTGGGGTTGCCACCGTCGATGGCGACCTTGGCCGAACCCTTGGTGATCGGAATGTCGTCGCCCGGGAAGTCATACGACGAAAGCAGCTCGCGCACTTCCATCTCGACCAGCTCGAGCAGCTCTTCGTCGTCGACCAGGTCGACCTTGTTCATGTAGACGACCAGGGCCGGAACGCCGACCTGACGGGCCAGCAGGATGTGCTCGCGGGTCTGGGGCATCGGGCCGTCGGCGGCCGAAACCACCAGGATCGCGCCGTCCATCTGCGCGGCGCCGGTGATCATGTTCTTCACATAGTCGGCGTGGCCGGGGCAGTCGACGTGGGCATAGTGACGGTTGGCCGTCTCATATTCCACGTGGGCGGTGTTAATCGTGATGCCGCGGGCCTTTTCTTCCGGCGCAGCGTCGATGTCGGCGTAGTTCATCGCCTTGCCGCCGCCGGTCTTGGCCAGCGTGATGGTGATCGCAGCCGTCAGCGTCGTCTTGCCATGGTCAACGTGACCGATGGTGCCGATGTTGCAGTGCGGCTTGTTACGTTCGAACTTTTCCTTGGCCATTTTTCTCTACCTTAGGACCCCAGAGGGGCCTCAAATTAATGGGAATTTCTGGGGTTCTTGTTGAGAGGGCCCCTAACGGAGCCCTCTCTGCTTCCTTCGTGCAGGCTTTTCCCGAGGGAAAAAACTACGCGTACTTCTTGATCACTTCGTCGGCGACGTGTTGCGGCACCGGCTCGTAGTGATCGTATTGCATGGTGAACTGGGCGCGGCCTTGCGACATGCCCCGCAGGGTGTTCACGTAGCCGAACATGTTGGCCAGCGGCACGAAGGCGTTAACCACCGTGGCGTTGCCGCGCATGTCTTGACCCTGGATCATGCCGCGACGGCTGTTCAGGTCGCCGATGACCGAACCCAGATACTCTTCCGGGGTCACGACTTCGACGGCCATGATCGGCTCGAGCAGCTTGGGAGCGCCCTTTTCGCGCAGTTCCTTGAAGGCGGCGCGCGACGCGATTTCGAACGCCAGCACGCTGGAGTCGACGTCGTGGTACTTGCCGTCCGTCAGGGTGGCCTTGAAGTCGATCAGCGGGAAGCCGGCCAGCAGGCCGTTGTCCTTGACGGAGTTCAGACCCTTTTCGACGCCCGGGATGTATTCCTTGGGCACCGCGCCGCCGACGATCGAGTTTTCGAACACGAAGCCCGAACCGGGCTCGCCGGGTTCGAAGGTGATCATGACGCGGGCGAACTGGCCCGTACCGCCGGTCTGCTTCTTGTGGGTGTAGTCGATGTCGACCGTCTTACCCAGGCTTTCGCGATAGGCAACCTGCGGCGCGCCGATGTTGGCTTCGACCTTGTAGGTCCGCTTCAGGATGTCGATCTTGATGTCCAGGTGCAGCTCGCCCATGCCCTTCAGGATCGTCTGGCCGCTTTCGAAGTCGGTCGAGACGGTGAAGGACGGATCTTCGGCGGCCAGCTTCTGCAGGGCGACGCCCAGCTTCTCCTGGTCGGCCTTCGACTTGGGCTCGACAGCGATTTCGATGACGGGCGCCGGGAAGATCATGCGCTCCAGGATCACCGGGGACTTCAGCGGATCGCACAGGGTATCACCGGTGCGGGTGTCCTTGAGGCCAGCCAGAGCAACGATGTCGCCGGCGAAGGCTTCCTTGATGTCTTCGCGGTTGTTGGAGTGCATCAGCAGCATGCGGCCAACGCGCTCGCGCTTGTCGCGCGTGGCGTTGAGCAGGCCCATGCCGGTTTCCAGCTTGCCCGAATAGATGCGGCAGAAGGTCAGCGAACCGACGAAGGGGTCGTCCATGATCTTGAACGCCAGAACCGACAGCGGCTCTTCGTCCGAGGCCTTGCGAACGATTTCTTCTTCGGTCTTGAAGTCGATGCCCTTGGTCGGCGGGATGTCCAGCGGCGACGGCAGGTAGTCGACAACGGCGTCCAGCAGGGTCTGCACGCCCTTGTTCTTGAAGGCCGAGCCGCAGAGGATCGGATAGAACGCGCCGCTCAGCACGGCCTTGCGGATGCAGTTCTTGATGGTCGCTTCCGAGGGCTCTTCGCCGCCCAGATAGGCTTCCATCGCTTCGTCGTCCATTTCGACGGCGCATTCGACCAGATAGGCGCGGGCCTCGACGGCCTTGTCCATCAGATCGGCGGGAATTTCTTCGTCGCGGAAGTTGGCGCCCAGGGCGTCATTGTCCCAGACGACGGCCTTCATGCGGACCAGGTCGACCAGGCCGCTGAGGGTGTTTTCCGAGCCGATCGGGAACTGGATCGGAACGGCCTTGGCGCCCAGGCGGTCGCGGATCGACTCGACCGACTTGTCGAAGTCGGCGCCGATCTTGTCCATCTTGTTGACGAACACGATACGCGGAACGTTGTACTTGTCGGCCTGGCGCCAGACGGTTTCGGTCTGGGGCTCAACACCGGCGTTACCGTCCAGAACGGTGACGGCGCCATCCAGCACGCGCAGCGAACGTTCGACTTCGATGGTGAAGTCGACGTGGCCGGGGGTGTCGATGATGTTGAGGCGCTTTTCTTTCCAGAAAGCGGTCGTCGCGGCGGACGTGATCGTGATGCCGCGCTCTTGCTCCTGGTCCATCCAGTCCATGGTCGCGGCGCCGTCGTGGACTTCGCCGATCTTGTGCGACTTGCCCGTGTAATACAGGATCCGCTCGGTCGTCGTCGTCTTCCCGGCGTCGATGTGCGCCATGATGCCGAAGTTACGGTAGTCTTCGATTTTATGCTGGCGGGCCATGATGGAGCTCTGCGAAGCGCTGCTGTGAGGCAGGGACATTTAAACGTGCGGCGCGGGCGGTTTATCGCAAACCGCCCGCGCCTGAAAGAGTGCTGGTAAGAAAGGTTACCAGCGGTAGTGCGAGAACGCCCGGTTGGCTTCAGCCATCTTGTGGGTGTCTTCGCGCTTCTTCACCGCGGTGCCGCGGTTGTTGGAAGCGTCGAGCAGTTCACCGGCCAGCTTCTCGGTCATGGTGTTCTCGCCGCGCTTGCGCGCAGCGGTCACCAGCCAGCGGATGGCCAGGGCGCGACGACGGTCCGGACGGACTTCCACGGGCACCTGATAGGTGGCGCCGCCAACGCGACGCGACCGGACTTCGATCGCCGGGGCGACGTTGTCCAAGGCGGAGTGGAAGGTTTCCAGGGGACCCTGGTCCTTGCGCTTGGTTTCGATGATGTCGAAAGCACCATAGATGATGTTTTCGGCGACGGCTTTTTTGCCCTCGTACATCACATAGTTCATGAATTTGGTGACCACCAGGTCTCCGAACTTCGGGTCCGGCAGAACTTGGCGTTTCTCGGCGCGACGGCGGCGTGACATGCTTCTTTTTCCTTACTTCGGACGCTTGGCGCCGTAGAGCGAACGACGCTGCTTACGATCCTTGACACCTTGGGTGTCGAGGACGCCGCGCAGGATGTGATAACGGACGCCGGGCAAATCCTTGACGCGGCCGCCGCGGATAAGCACCACCGAGTGCTCCTGCAGGTTGTGGCCTTCACCCGGGATGTAGCAAACGGCTTCAATGCCGGTGGTCAGACGGACCTTGGCGACCTTACGCAGAGCCGAGTTGGGCTTCTTCGGGGTCGTCGTATAGACGCGGGTGCAAACACCACGGCGTTGCGGGCAGCCCTTGAGGGCGGGCACCTTGTTCCGGACCGGCTTAGGCTGGCGCGGCTTACGGATGAGCTGGTTGACGGTAGGCATTAAGTCTCTGCTCTGATGGAAGCGTGTGCCTGTCGGCCGAGGCGCTTCGGGTCCTAGTCATGTATTCCGGCTTGCAAGGCTCCAGATGGAGACCCGATAAACACGAAACTCGCCGGGACGCGGAAAGCGTTCCGGCGGGCTATCCGTCGGTAGGGGACGGGCGCTTATCAGGACGGGCGCAGGGCCCACCTCGAAAGAGCGCGGTATTTACTCGCGAAGTCGATCCGCGTCAACGCCGGTGATTGCGTCGGTTAACGAGGCCTTAAAGGCCACGCTTTCGCCACTTCCGATGGCGAGGCTGCGGGCGTTGTAACCCTTCTGTCGAATGATCTGTGACCTTGCCAACGGCGCGCTCCAACCCAATCAGACCGAGCGCTGTTCTGGCCGGCTCCCTCATCGCCCACGGACTGGTGCTGGCCTTGTTGGCCTTCCCCCGGATCGAGGCCTTTCCTGACCATTCCAACGACGAAGACGCCCTGACAGTGACCCTGGAGCGGATCGACCGGACGCCGGAAGTCCAGACCGACGCCCCGCCCGCCAGCGAGCCCGGCCAGATCCCGGCGCGAACGCCCCGCGCAGTCTTTCGCTCGCCCGTGGCGCCGCTGATGGTTCCGGGCCTGCCGGCCGAGCCGCGGCGCGGAACAGCCCCGCACCCTGCCCCCCTGCCGGAAGGTCCCAAGGGCGACCTGCGCGCCGCCCTGCGCGGCAGCGGCGTAGGCTGCGCCAATGGGCGCGCGGTCGGGCTGAACCGGCGGGAGATCGAGACATGTCAGGAGCGTTGGGGGGCGGCGGCGCGCAACGCTCCGGTCTATGCCAACGCACCGGTCAGCGCCGGGGCGGCGATCGACTTCCGTCAGCAGTCGCTCGCCCAGGAAGCCAGTCGCGCCTACAGGGAAAGCCCCATGGGCGTAGGCGTGGATCATCGTAGCCGCGACGGCCCGGGCAGGGCCAAGGACATCCCCTTCGTCGGCGGTCTCGAGCAGGACGGGCTGGGCCGGCCCCGCGACGCGCGCGGCCAGGAGCTCTATCTGCTGGGCAAGGCCAAGCAGATAGAGGCCGCGCGCGCCAAGGCCCGGCGGGAGTCAGAACAGCGTTGACGGGCGTCTAGGCGACGCGGCGCTGGGACGCCGAGTGGGCGTCCACCTTGAAGCGGCCGACCAGGCCCGCCAGGCTATCGGCCTGGGCGACCAGATCGCGGCTGGCGTCAGCCGAGCGGTTGACCATGGCGGCGTTCTGCTGCGTGCCCTGGTCCATCTGGTTGACGGCGGTGTTGACCTCGCTGAGGCCGGCGGCCTGTTCCTGCGCGCTGGCGGCGATCTCGGAAACGCTGCCGTCGATGGCCGCGACCTGGGCGGCGATCTTCTGCAGCGCCTCGCCCGTGCGGCCGACCAGCTTCACCCCCGCCTCGACCTGACGGGTGGAGTCGCCGATATGGGTCTTGATCTCCTTGGCCGCGTCGGCCGAGCGCTGTGCCAGGGCCCGCACTTCCTGGGCCACAACCGCGAAGCCGCGACCGGCCTCACCGGCCCGCGCGGCCTCGACCCCGGCGTTCAGGGCCAGCAGATTGGTCTGGAAGGCGATCTCGTCGATCACGCCGATGATCTGGGCCACCTGGGCGGCCGAGGCCTCCACCCCGTTGATCGCATCGATGGTCTCGCTGACGACCTGGCGCGAGCGGTCGGCTTCGGCCTGGGCCTCGCGTACGGCCTCGCGGGCCCCGCGCGCGCCGTCGGCGGTGCGTTTGACCGTGGCGGTGATCTCGTCGAGGGCGGCGGCGGTCTCTTCCAGGCTGGCGGCCTGTTGCTCGGTGCGCCGCGACAGGTCGCCGGCCTCCGAAGCGATGCCGCCGGCCCCGGCGTGGAGGCCGCCCACGGCGTCGATCACGGCGCCCATGGCGTCCTGCAGACGCGCCACGGTCTGGTTGAAGTCGGCCCGCAGGCCTTCATAGTCGGCCGCGAAAGCCGTCTCGATGCGCACCGTCAGGTCGCCGTCGGACAAGCGCCGCAGCCCCTCGGCCAGGCTGGTGACGACGCTGTTCTGGGCGGCGGCCTGGCGGGCGTCGCGATCCCGGGCGGCCAGGCGGCCGGCCTGTTCGACACCGTCGCGAGCCTCGGCCTGGGCCTGAATGGTTTGCTTTTCCCGGGCGTCGTCGCGGAAGGCGTGGACCGCGTCGGCCATCAGGCCGATGTCGTCGCGGCGGCCGGCGAAGGGCAGGCTGACGGTCAGGTCGCCGGCCATCACCTTGCCCATGGCGTCGCGCAGGGTCGATAGCGGCTTCAGTTGACCACGCACCATCAGCACCGAGGCCGTGGCGCCGGCGGCGCCCAGCAGCAGGCAGGCTGCCGCCAGGAAACCCAGCTGCTTGTAGACCGGTTGGAAGAAGTCGGCCTGGGGCACGCCGACATACAGGATGCCGATCACCTGACCGCTGGTGTCCTTGATCGGATCATAGGCGACGAAGAAGGGCCGGCCCAGGATCTTGGCCTCGCCGCGATAGGACTCGCCCCGACCCAGGACGGCGTCATGGACCTTGCCCTTGGCCAGGGGGGTGCCGACCGCTCGGCTGCCATCGGGCTTGGTGACATTGGTGGTGATCCGGGTGTCGCCCATGAACACCGTGGCCGTGCCGCCGACCAGGGCCTTGACCCTGTCGACGCCGTCGAAGTCGCCGTTCAGAACCTTGTCGCCCACCATCAGCTGGTCAGCCTCCCGGCGGAAGATCGCGCCGCGCTGACCGATGACGTCCCACGCCACCCGCATGCTGGCTTCCTGCTGGGCGGCGGCCTGCTGCTTGGCGAAGCCGAGCGAACCACTGGCGACGATGGCCAGGACCGCAACGGTCAGGACCAGAAAAGCTGCGGCGATGGTCAGACTGACCTTGGTGGAAATGTCCGAGCGCATGGCATCCGTGGGAAGGGGTTGAGCTTTTCCACATGCCTAACGCGCGTAAACCAAGGCTTAAAATCTTGATTTAGCTCGAATTCCTCGACGCTTTGCGACCTTATGCCGCCGGATCCGCCCGGGAAACCCGCACTTTGGGTCTCATGACCAGCCAAGCCGCGGGCAAAAGAAAAGGCCCGGGATCGCTCCCGGGCCTTTCCGTTCAGTTCGTCAGGTCGAAGCCTATTCGGCGTCGGCCAGAGCGATGGCCTCGGGCAGAGGCTCCATCGCATCTTCGCGCTGCTGGGCCAGCTGCTCGTCGCGCTTGGCGGCGACGCGCTGCAGGCTGCGCAGATAGGAACCCGTACCGGCGGGGATCAGACGACCCACGATGACGTTTTCCTTCAGGCCTTCCAGGGTGTCGGTCTTGCCGTGCACCGAGGCTTCGGTCAGGACGCGGGTCGTTTCCTGGAACGACGCGGCCGAGATGAAGCTCTTGGTCTGCAGCGAGGCCTTGGTGATGCCGAGCAGCACGGGCTGGGTGGTGGCCGGACGGCCGCCACGCGAAACCGCGCGATCCTGCTCGATGTAGAACTCAGGCTTGTCCAGGTGATCGCCCTTGATCAGACCCGTATCGCCCGGCTCGAGGATCTCGACCTTTTGCAGCATCTGACGAACGATCGTCTCGATGTGCTTGTCGTTGATCGGCACGCCTTGCAGTCGGTAAACTTCCTGAATTTCGTCGACCAGGAAGTTGGCCAGGGCCTCGACGCCCAAGATGCGCAGGATGTCGTGCGGATCCGGGTTGCCGTCGATGATGTATTCGCCGCGCGCGATGAAGTCGCCATCGTGCACCGCGATGTGCTTGCCCTTGGGGATCAGGAACTCGACCGGCTCGCCCTGGTTACCGTCAGCGTCGATTTCCGGGGTGATCTTGATGCGGCGCTTGTTCTTGTAATCCTTGCCGAATTCGACACGACCGTCCATTTCCGCGATGACCGCGCAGTCCTTGGGACGGCGGGCTTCGAAGAGTTCGGCGACGCGCGGCAGACCGCCGGTGATGTCGCGGGTCTTGGCGCCTTCGGTGGGGATCCGCGCGATGACCTCGCCCGGCTTGACCATGTCGCCGTCACCGACGGACAGAATGGCCCCAACCGACATCAGGTAGCGAGCCTCACCGCCGTTGGCGAGGCGGACATAGGAACTGTCCTCGGCCAGAACGCCCATGGCGGGGCGCAGGTCGGCGGCGCGGGCCGAGGTCCGCCAGTCGGCGATCACGCGTTGCGCGATACCGGTGGCTTCATCGGTTTCCTCGCGGACGGAGAAGCCGTCCACCAGGTCTTCCGCACGGATCTTGCCGGCCACTTCGGTGATGATCGGGGTGGTGTAGGGGTCCCAATCGGCCAGACGCTGGCCACGCTTCACCTTGTCGCCGTCCTTGATCTTTAGGCGCGCGCCGTAAGGCGGCTTGTAGTTTTCGCGTTCCTTGCCGTCGACCAGGACGCTCACGGCCGTGTTGCGGCTCATGACGACCAGGAAGCCTTCGGTGCCGACAACGGTGGCGCCGGTCACGCGGACCGTACCGTCGTTGCTGCTTTCGAAGAACGACTGCTCGGCGACCTGGGCGGTGCCGCCGATGTGGAAGGTCCGCATCGTCAGCTGGGTGCCGGGCTCGCCGATGGACTGGGCGGCGATGACGCCGACCGCTTCACCGATGTTGACCGGGGTACCGCGGGCCAGGTCGCGGCCGTAGCAGGCGCCGCAGACGCCGACCTTGGCTTCGCAGGTCAGGACCGAACGCACCTTCACCGACTGCACGGCAGCCGCTTCGATCGCGTCGGCCATGTTCTCGGTCAGATAGGTGTCGGCCGGAACGACCAGCTCGCCGGTCGCCGGATCCTTGATGTCCTCGGCCGAGAAGCGGCCCAGAACGCGCATGCCCAGCGAGACCAGGACGTCACCGCCCTCGACCACGGCGCGCAGGGTGATGCCCCGCGTGGTGCCGCAATCTTCCTCGACGATGATGCAGTCCTGCGCCACGTCGACCAGACGACGCGTCAGATAGCCCGAGTTGGCGGTCTTCAGCGCGGTGTCCGCGAGGCCCTTACGGGCGCCGTGGGTCGAGTTGAAGTATTCCTGAACGGTCAGGCCTTCCTTGAAGTTCGAGACGATCGGGGTCTCGATGATCTCGCCCGAAGGCTTGGCCATCAAACCGCGCATGCCGCCCAGCTGCTTCATCTGGGCTTGCGAACCACGGGCGCCGGAGTGGGCCATCATGTAGATGGAGTTGATCTCCTTCTCGCGGCCGTTCTCGTCCAGATGCTTCATCTGAAGCTCGGCCATCATCTCGTCGGCGACGCGGTCGGTGGCCTTGGCCCAGGCGTCAACGACCTTGTTGTACTTCTCGCCCTTGGTGATCAGGCCGTCAGCATATTGCTGCTCGTACTCTTCAGCCAGGGTGCGGGTTTCGGCGACGATCGCCTCTTTCCGCTTCGGGATGATGATGTCGTCCTTGCCGAAGGAGATGCCGGCCTTGGCCGCTTCCTTGAAGCCCAGACCCATGATCTGGTCGGCGAAGATCACCGTCGCCTTCTGACCGCAGTGGCGGTAGACGATGTCGATGAGGTTGCCGATTTCCTTCTTGGTCAGGGCCTTCTCGATCAGGCGGTGACCCACCTGCGGGTGACGCGGCAGCAGGGCGGCGATCTTCATCCGGCCCGGCGTGGTGTCGATCACGCGGCGACGCGCCACGCCATCGGCGTCAACTTCGGTAAAGCGCGACTTGATCTTGGCGTGCAGGCTGACGACGCCGGCGTCCATGGCGGCTTCGATTTCGCCCAGGTCGGCAAAGATCTTGCCTTCGCCCGGCTCACCTTCGCGAGCGACCGACAGGTAGTACAGACCCAGGACGATGTCCTGCGACGGCACGATGATCGGGCGACCGTTGGCGGGCGACAGGATGTTGTTGGTCGACATCATCAGGACGCGCGCTTCGAGTTGCGCCTCCAGCGACAGCGGCACGTGGACAGCCATCTGGTCGCCGTCGAAGTCGGCGTTGAAGGCGGCGCAGACCAGCGGGTGCAGCTGGATGGCCTTGCCCTCGATCAGCTTGGGCTCGAACGCCTGGATGCCCAGACGGTGAAGCGTCGGCGCGCGGTTCAGCATCACCGGGTGTTCGCGGATCACCTCTTCGAGGATGTCCCACACCTGGGGCTGTTCGCGCTCGACCATGCGCTTGGACTGCTTGACGGTGCCCGACAGGCCCTTGGCGTCCAGGCGCGCATAGATGAACGGCTTGAACAGCTCCAGAGCCATCTTCTTGGGCAGGCCGCACTCGTGCAGCTTCAGATCGGGACCGACCACGATGACCGAACGGCCCGAATAGTCGACGCGCTTGCCCAGCAGGTTCTGACGGAAGCGACCCTGCTTGCCCTTCAGCATGTCGGCCAGCGACTTCAGCGGGCGCTTGTTGGCGCCGGTGATGACGCGACCGCGACGGCCGTTGTCGAACAGGGCGTCGACCGACTCCTGCAGCATCCGCTTTTCGTTGCGGATGATGATGTCGGGCGCGCGCAGCTCGATCAGGCGCTTGAGGCGGTTGTTACGGTTGATGACCCGGCGATAGAGGTCGTTCAGGTCGGAGGTGGCGAAGCGGCCACCGTCCAGCGGCACCAGCGGGCGCAGTTCCGGCGGGATCACCGGCACGACCGTCAGAACCATCCACTCGGGACGGTTGCCCGACTCGGAGAAGGCTTCGAGGATCTTCAGGCGCTTGCTGAACTTCTTCTGCTTCATGTCCGACACGGTGCCGGCCAGCTCTTCGCGCAGGCGTTCGGCTTCCTTGTCGAGGTCGATCGCCTTGAGCAGGTTCTGGATGGCTTCAGCGCCGATCTCGGCGGTGAAGCTGTCATCGCCGTACTCTTCCTGGGCGCGCATGTAGTCGTCCTCGCTGAGCAGCTGGTGCTGCTTCAGCGGGGTCAGGCCCGGCTCGGTGATGATGTAGTATTCGAAGTACAGGACGCGTTCGATGTCCTTCAGCGGCATGTCGAGCATCATGGCGATACGCGACGGCAGCGACTTCAGGAACCAGATGTGGGCGACCGGCGAGGCCAGTTCGATGTGGCCCATGCGCTCGCGACGAACGCGGGCCAGGGTGACTTCAACACCGCACTTTTCGCAGATGATGCCCTTGTACTTCATGCGCTTGTACTTGCCGCACAGGCATTCGTAGTCCTTGGTCGGGCCAAAGATACGGGCGCAGAACAGGCCATCACGCTCGGGCTTGAACGTGCGGTAGTTGATGGTTTCGGGCTTCTTGATCTCGCCGAACGACCACGAGCGGATCTTTTCCGGCGAGGCCAGCGAAATACGGATCTGGTCGAAGGTCGGAGCGGCCTGGACCGGATTGAAGATGTTCAGGACTTCCTGGTTCATCTTGGTTCCTTCTGCGGGATTACCCGCGAAAATTCAAAGTGGAGAGAGGCTGAGCGAAGGCCCCTCCCCGGTCTTCAGACCGAGGAGGGTGCGATGGATCAGCTGTTCTCCAGCTCGACGTTCAGGCCGAGCGAGCGCATTTCCTTGACCAGCACGTTGAAGCTTTCGGGGATACCGGCTTCGAACGTGTCATCGCCACGGACGATCGACTCGTAGACCTTGGTCCGGCCGGCCACGTCGTCGGACTTCACCGTAAGCATTTCCTGCAGGGTGTAGGCCGCGCCGTAGGCTTCCAGCGCCCAGACTTCCATTTCCCCGAAGCGCTGACCGCCGAACTGGGCCTTACCACCCAGCGGCTGTTGCGTGACGAGGGAGTACGGACCGATCGAACGGGCGTGGATCTTGTCGTCGACCAGGTGGTGCAGCTTCAGCATGTAGATGTAGCCGACCGTGACCGGACGCTTGAACTGGTCGCCCGTCTGACCGTCGAACAGGATCGACTGGCCCGAGGGGTCAAGACCCGCCATGCGCAGGTGATCTTCGATGTCGCCGATGCGCGCGCCGTCGAACACGGGCGTCGCGATCGGAACGCCCTTGCCGAGGTTGCGAGCCAGTTCCACCAGACCCTCTTCGGTGTCCGGCAGTTCTTCGTCGGGACCATAGATCTCGGTCAGACGCTCGATGAGCGCTTCCTTCTGACCGCCGGCCTGCCAGTCTTCCAGCAGGGCGGTGATCTGCTTGCCGAGACCGGCGCAGGCCCAACCCAGGTGGGTTTCGAAGATCTGGCCGACGTTCATGCGCGAAGGCACGCCCAGCGGGTTCAGAACCACGTCGACGTGCGTCCCGTCGGCGAGGAACGGCATGTCCTCGATCGGCAGGATGCGCGAGATGACGCCCTTGTTGCCGTGACGGCCGGCCATCTTGTCGCCAGGCTGAAGCTTGCGCTTCACGGCCACGAAGACCTTGACCATCTTCATCACGCCGGGGGGCAGTTCGTCGCCGCGCTGCAGCTTGTCGACCTTGTCCTCGAAACGACGGTCCAGACGCTTGCGGTTCTCGTCGAACAGACGGCGCAGCGACTCGAGTTCGCCCATCGCCTTCTCGTCTTCGAGCGCGATCTGCCACCACAGGCCGGGCTGAACGTCAGCCAGGCCCTGGGCGGTGATCTCGCCGCGCGACAGGCCCTTGGGGCCCGACAGAGCGACGTTGCCGATCAGCAGCTCGCGCAGACGGCCCGAGATGTTGCGGTTCAGGATCGCGAATTCATCGTCGCGGTCCTTGCCCAGACGGTCGATTTCCGAGCGTTCGATGGCCAGGGCGCGTTCGTCCTTGTCGACGCCGTGACGGTTGAACACGCGCACGTCGACGATCGTGCCGGCGACGCCCGGGGGCAGGCGCAGGCTGGTGTCGCGGACGTCCGAGGCCTTTTCACCGAAGATGGCGCGCAGGAGCTTTTCTTCCGGCGTCATCGGGCTTTCGCCCTTCGGCGTGACCTTGCCGACCAGGATGTCGCCCGGCTGGACTTCGGCGCCGATGGCCACGATGCCAGCTTCGTCGAGGTTGCGCAGGGCTTCCTCGCCGACGTTGGGGATGTCGCGGGTGATTTCTTCTGGGCCGAGCTTGGTGTCGCGGGCCATGACTTCGAATTCCTCGATGTGGATCGAGGTGAAGACGTCGTCGCGGACGATGCGTTCGGAGATCAGGATCGAGTCTTCGAAGTTGTAGCCGTTCCAGGGCATGAACGCGACGAGCGCGTTGCGGCCCAGGGCCAGTTCGCCCAGTTCGGTCGAAGGACCGTCGGCGATGATGTCGCCCGAGTTGATCTTGTCGCCCACCTTCACCAGCGGACGCTGGTTGATGCAGGTCGACTGGTTCGAACGCTGGAACTTGCTGAGGCGATAGATATCGACGCCCGAACGGGCGGCGTCGGTTTCCTCGGTGGCGCGAACGACGATACGCGTACCGTCGATCTGCTCGACCACGCCGGTGCGCTTGGCCACGACCACGGCGCCGGAGTCGCGAGCGACCACGGCTTCCATGCCGGTGCCGACCAGCGGCGCGTCCGACTGCACCAGAGGCACGGCCTGACGTTGCATGTTCGAGCCCATGAGGGCGCGGTTGGCGTCATCGTTTTCGAGGAAGGGGATCAGGGCCGCGGCCACCGAAACCACCTGACGCGGCGACACGTCCATCAGGTCGACCATCTCCTTTTGCAGGAGCGTGGGTTCGCCGTTGATCCGGCCGGGGACCAGGTCGTCGACGATCTCGCCGTTCAACACCTTGATGTTGGACTGGGCGATGACGTGCTTCGACTCTTCCATGGCCGACATGTAGACGACCTCTTCGAGCGGCTTGCCGTCGGCGACGCGACGGTAAGGGCTCTCGATGAAGCCGTACTTGTTGACGCGGGCGTGGGTGGCCAGCGAGTTGATCAGACCGATGTTCGGGCCTTCCGGCGTTTCAATCGGGCAGATGCGGCCGTAGTGGGTCGGGTGAACGTCGCGGACTTCGAAGCCGGCGCGTTCGCGCGTCAGACCGCCCGGGCCAAGCGCCGAGAGACGGCGCTTGTGGGTGATCTCCGACAGCGGGTTGGTCTGGTCCATGAACTGCGACAGCTGCGAGGAGCCGAAGAATTCACGCACCGAGGCCGCGGCCGGCTTGGCGTTGATCAGGTCGTGCGGCATCACGGTGTCGATGTCGACGGACGACATGCGTTCCTTGATGGCGCGTTCCATGCGCAGCAGGCCGACGCGGTACTGGTTTTCCAGCAGTTCGCCGACCGAACGCACCCGGCGGTTGCCGAGGTTGTCGATGTCGTCAATTTCGCCGCGACCATCGCGCAGGCCGACCAGCAGCTTCAGGACGGCCAGCACGTCTTCCTTGCGGAGCACGCGCATCTCGTCCGAAGCGTCCAGCTCCAGGCGCATGTTCATCTTCACGCGGCCAACGGCCGACAGGTCGTAGCGCTCGGCGTCGAAGAACAGCGACTTGAACATCGCTTCAGCGGCTTCAACGGTCGGCGGCTCGCCCGGACGCATGACGCGATAGATGTCGAACAGGGCGTCCTCGCGGACGGCGTTCTTGTCCACGCGCAGGGTGTTGCGCATGTAGGCGCCGACCGTGACGTGGTCGATGTCCAGCACGTCGATGGTGCTGAAGCCTTGATCGGCCAGGGCCTGGATCGAGACCACGTCCAGCTCGTCGCCGGCTTCGGCGTAGATCTCGCCGTTCTCGTAGTTGACGGCGTCGCGGGCCAGATAACGGCCGGTCAGGGCCTCGGGCGCCAGCAGCAGGGTCTTGAGGCCGGCGTCAGCCAGCTTCTTGGCCTGACGGGCGGTGATCTTGGTGCCGGCCGGAGCCACTTCTTCGCCGGTGTCGGCGTCGATCAGGGCGAATTCCGGCTTCACGCCGCGCCAGCGCTCGGGCTTGTAGGGAGTGGCCCAGCCTTCGGCGCCGGCCGTGGTGCGCTTCTCGAAGGGCACCACGTCGTAGAACGTCGTCAGAATCTCTTCGCCGTCCATGCCCAGGGCATAGAGGAAGGTGGTGGCGGGCAGCTTGCGGCGACGGTCGATGCGGACATAGACCACGTCCTTGGCGTCGAACTCGAAGTCCAGCCACGAGCCGCGATAGGGAATGACGCGGGCGGCGAACAGCAGCTTGCCCGAGGCGTGGGTCTTGCCCTTGTCGTGGTCGAAGAACACGCCGGGCGAACGGTGCATCTGCGAGACGATGACCCGCTCGGTGCCGTTGACGATAAAGGTGCCCTTGTCGGTCATGAGCGGGATATCGCCCATGTAGACGTCCTGCTCCTTGATGTCCTTGACGGACCGGGCGCCGGTTTCTTCTTCGGTTTCGAACACGATCAGGCGCAGCTTGACCTTCAGCGGCGCCGCGAAGGTCATGTCGCGCTGGATGCATTCTTCAACGTCGTACTTGGGCTCTTCGAATTCGTACGAGACGTATTCGAGCACCGCGCGCTCGTTGAAATCCTTGATCGGGAAGACGGACTTGAAGACCGCCTCGATGCCCTCTTCCTTGCGCATGCCCGGACGGACTTCGCGCTGCAGGAACTGTTCGTAGGAGGAGCGCTGAACCTCGATCAGGTTCGGCATCTGCACAGCTTCGGGGATGCGGCCGAAAGACTTCCGGATCCGCTTCTTGCCGGTGAAGGATTGCGCCATGTTTTTCCCTTGGGCGCGGATCGCCGCGCCAAATGTTTCGAAGGGCTCGCACGGAGAGACTCCGCGCGTGCGTTCGTCTTGATCCTGCGTCCACCCTCGCCGCACCCGCCGGGGCGGGAACGTCGGACGCTGGAATTCCCCTGACAGGCGACCGGGACCGGTAGACCTGGCGGGCGCCCCTTCGCGCGGGTCGGAGGGCGGCTGACCGCGCCTCGGGGCGTAATATGCGGACACACGCGTGCGCGTTCCGCCGAATGTCTTCGTGAACGGGCGGATATAGGCCAAGCGGCCAGGGATGAAAAGGGGGTTTGTTAAGAAACCGTCGTTCCGTCCCATCGGCCTCCGGCGCGCCAACATATCGCGCAACGGCAATGATTTCGAAAGCCGCTGAAATCTAAGAGTGATCACCGGCCAGGGCCGGGCGTAGCCGACGAGTCCCACCCCCGTGCCTTCGCCCCGTTTGGCCAACCTTCAGATCCTGCGCTTCGCCGCTGCCGCCATGGTGGTCCATGCCCATGGCGTGGACCTGGCCCAAAAGGCCGGAGCCCCGCCCAACATCCTGGCCGCCGGGGCGTTCGAAAACTTCGGCGCGATCGGCGTCGACATCTTCTTCGTGATCAGCGGCCTGATCATCACCCGCACGGCGTTCCAGTCGGGACCTGTCGCGGCCGGAACCTTCGCCTGGCGCCGGCTGTGGCGCGTGGCGCCGATCTATTACCTGCTGTCCCTGCCCTGGTTGCTGGCGGCGGCTGTCGCCGGACAGTTGCGCGGCCCGATGCTGGCCGCGTCCCTCGCCTTTTGGCCGGCGGCGGGCGCCCGGATGACCCTGCCGGCGCTGGATGTCGGCTGGACGCTTTGTTTCGAGATGCTGTTCTACGTGGCCGTCGCGGCGATCCTGGCGGCGGGACGTTGGCGGACCTGGGCCGTTGCGGCGGCGCTCGCCGCCTTCGCCGCCTGCTGGGTCGCGCGCGTCCATACCGGACTGGTGGCGTTCCAGTTCCTGGGCAACCCGATCATCCTGGAATTTCTGATGGGCGTCGCGGCGGCCAGGCTCGCGCCACACATGACCCGGCGGGCGGGGTGGCTGGCCGCCGGACTTGGAGTCTTTGGGCTGGTCGCCGGGCTCTGGCTCGGCAATGGCGGAATCTCGGAAGCGTCGGTCATCCTGGACGGCCAGGCGTCAGCCCTGCGCGTCCTGGTCTGGGGCGTGCCAAGCGCGCTGCTGACCCTGGGTATTGTGGCCCTGGAACCCCTGACCCCACCGTCGCCGGCGAGGCGCGCCATGGCCTGGATGGGTGACGCTTCCTACGCGCTCTATCTCGTTCACCCGCTGGTGATCGGCTTGGCGGGGCTGCTGCTGATACGCGCGCCCTGGGCGACGTCGGGCGACCTCATGGTCGTCGGCGTGTTCCTCGCCAGCCTGGCGGCGGGAGCCGCGACACATCGCTATCTGGAACAACCTCTGCAACGCTGGCGGCGCCGATCGGGCGTGAGCGCGGCGAAGGCCTGAGCCAGGTCTGTCTAATCGCCAGGCCGGCCCGATCAGGCGACGGACCTATCCGCCGTCGCCTGACCGCAGGGCTCAGCGCTACTTTTTCGCGATCAGGGCCAGCAGCGCCTCGGCGGCAGGCCGCGACGAGGCCGGGTTCTGCCCGGTGACCAGCAGGCCGTCGGTCAGCACATGGGGCGCCCAGTCCGCGCCCTTGGAATAGAGGCCGCCGCTGTCCTTCAGCATGGCTTCGACCAGAAACGGCACCACGTCGGTCAAGCCGACAGCGGCCTCCTCGGTGTCCGCAAAGCCGGTGACCGCCTTGCCCTTGACCAGCAGCTCGCCGTCGGGGCCCTTCACATGGCGAAAGACGCCCGGCGCATGACATACAGCGGCCACCGGCTTGCCGGCCGCAGCCATCGCCTCGATCAGGGCGATAGACTTGGCGTCTTCGGCCAGATCCCACAGCGGGCCGTGGCCGCCGGGATAGAACACGGCGTCGAAATCTGCGGCCTTGATCTCCGCCAGCTTCACCGTGCCGGCCAGGGCCTTCTGGGCTTCGGGGTCGGCCTTGAAGCGCGCCGTGTCCTCGCTCTGTGCGTCGGGCGCGTCGCTCTTGGGGTCAAGCGGCGGCTGGCCGCCTTGCGGCGAAGCCAGAACCAGCGTCGCGCCGGCGTCCTTCAGCGCATAGTAGGGCGCGGCGAACTCCTCCAGCCAGAAGCCGGTCTTTTCGCCGGTGTCGCCAAGGCGATCGTGGGAGGTCAGGACCATCAGGATGTTCATAGGGGGCGCTCGCTTCGGTGGGCTAAGGCATGTGGTGCGCCTTGGCCCGTCCCCCAAGGGGGCGCGCCGGCAATCACTGATGACCCAACAGAAGCCGGGCCCAAAGGTTCACTCTGGACCGATGTTTTGTGCGCTTGGCCGAAGGGTTCAGCTCTTGCGGAGCGCCTTGGCGGCCAGCGAGACGCCCAGGCCGATCAGACAGACAAAGAAGGCGAACTTGGCCAGGCCGCCGGCGACGTCCACGACAAAGCCGAGAATGCCAAAGGCGATCATCAGGACCAGCAGGATACCGGCGAGCTTAAGCATCAGGGCCAAACGCGCCGGGCGAGGATCCGTTGCATCTCACGCTTCCCACAGTCCGACGGAGCCTTTGGGTCCGCACAGCAGGCCCTTGCGGGCGTTGACCAGGCGGACCGTGTTGAACGGCGTTGTCGAGACCCGCTCAAAGCTGCGGCCATCGACGGCGGCGATCGTCCCGGCCAGTCCTGTGGCCAGCACGGTCGCGCCCTTGACCGCCACGCTGGAAAGATAGCCGGCCGGGGCGTCGACCGCCTGGAACCTCCGGCTGTTGGGAGCCAACCAGGCCAGGTTGACGCCGGCCGCAGCGGGCTCCTTGTAGTCACCGCCACAGATCCAAAGGGCCCCATCCCTCCCGAAGGCGACGGCGAAGGCGCCCCGCGACGGGGCGTCTGCGCGGATCGGCGTGTCCAGCGGGTGAAAATAACGGCCGCCGTCGAGCGACAGATAGACCTTGGCCCAGCCCGCGCCGCCGGTGCAGAAGGCGATCCGCCCGCCGGGTCCGACCGCGAGACATCCGTTGCTGGCGGCGAACGCCCCCTCCCCGTCATTGGCCGGCGGAACAGCGTCCAATGGCAAGCGGGTCCAGGTCTCGCCGGCGTCGCCGGTATAGAGCACGGTGAAGCGGCCTTCGGTCGGATCGCCCAGAATGAAGCCGCGCCGCTTGTCGACAAAGGTCAGGGTGTCCCAAAAGCCGTTAGGATCGCTGTTGGCGAACAGGCGCGCCCACGTCTCGCCGCCGTCAGTGGTGCGCCACAGTTGCGAGGCCCCACCTGGTCCAGCGCTCATGGCCAGGACGTGGCGGTCTGAAAAGGCGTGCAGTCCCCGGAAATCCAGCGCGTCGAACCCCGCCGCACGCACCGCCTCCAGCCGAGCGCCCTTGCCGCGCACCAGCCAGCCTTTCGAGCCGGAGGCCCAATAGGTCTTGCCCGTCGCCGACAACCCTCGCAGCTCGCTGGGGGTGACGGTAGCCGGCAGCCGGATCACACCGGGTCCGCGCGGCGCCGCAGCCAGGGCGGGACCGGTCGCAAAGGCCGCGCCCGTCAGGGCCAGCGCGGCCCTCCGCGTGAGCCGCGAACCGGAGAAATCCCCCAGCGGGGCGCCTTGCTGGTCAATCGTCATCTCTGCTCGATACCGAAGGAATGCGGAAACCGCAAAGCCCTGGCGCGCGACCAAAGAAAACGGCCCCGGAGGTTTCCCTCCGGGGCCGCTGACTAGCTTGGTCCAGGACCAGCCTCTCCGAGGAGAGGGCTGGCGGAACCCATCCACGCCGAGGCGTGGAATGGACTACTTGATTTGGACGGTCGCGCCGGCTTCGGTCAGCTTCTTGGCGACTTCGTCGGCTTGGGCCTTGGAGACGTTTTCGACGACGTTCTGCGGAGCGCCTTCGACCAGGTCCTTGGCTTCCTTCAGGCCGAGGTCCGGACGGACGCCGCGGACTTCCTTGATCACGTTGATCTTCTTGTCGCCACCGGCGGTCAGAACAACGGTGAACTCGGTTTGCTCTTCAGCAGCTTCGACCACAGCGGCCGGGCCAGCAGCGGCGACGGCGACCGGAGCGGCGGCCGAAACGCCCCACTTTTCTTCCAGCATCTTCGACAGATCAGCGGCTTCGAGGACCGACAGGGTGGACAGTTCTTCAACCAGCTTTTCGAGCTTGGACATGTTCAATTCCTAAAAACGAATGAGGGATGTAGCGGAGATGACCGTTAGGCGGCGTCTTTGGTCGCATAAGCGTTGAAGACGCGCGCAAGTTGGCCAGCCGGGGCCTGCAGGACGCCAGCGATCTTGGTCGCCGGAGCCTGGATGAGGCCGATAAGCTTGCCACGGATCTGATCGAGCGACGGCAGCGTGGCGAGAGCCCGCACAGCCGCTTCGTCCAGAACCGTCGTCTGACCCAGGATGCCGCCGACAAGCTTGAGCTTCTCGTTTTCCTTGGCGTACTGGGTGACGATCTTGGCGGCGGAGACCGGATCCTTGCCGAAGGCAATGGCGACCGGGCCGGTGAACAGGGCGTCGCCCGCTTCACCGATCGAGCCGTCGAGGGCCTTCTGGACGAGGGTGTTCTTCACCACCTGGAACGTGGCGTCTTCCTTGCGGAGACGGGCACGCAGTTCAGTCATTTCCGCAACGGTCATGCCCATATAGTGGGTCACGACGACAGCGCCGGCGCCGGCGAATACGCTTTTCAGCGACTCGATCGACTCCTGCTTTTGAGCGCGGTCCATTGCGGTCTCCTACTCAATTACAGCGGCCGGACCATTCCGGCAGCCAAATGCCACAGCGCATGAGGGATCGCTCCCGCACGCGAGTTGCATCAGCCTGTTCCAAGGAAAGTCAGCCGCGCGTCCCATCCGTGAAGGAGGAAATAGCGTGGTCTTGTCCATCCCTGTCTCCCGACGGCGAGGAAGGGCTCTTCCTCATTTACGGCGTTGGTGACCCCACGCCCCGCTGTTCACAAACAGGTCTTCGCCGGGCGAGCCCGACGGAGAAGGGGCGGCGTATAGACGGTTTGTGAGGCAATATCAACCGGGGGCGACAGGAAGGGCCCGGCGCAGGCTCGAGACCGCGCCGGGCGAGGCCGGTCAGGCGGCGGTGAGCGCGCCATCGACGGTGTAGACGCCGCCATTGCAGTAGGTCGCGTCGTCGGAGGCCAGGAAGGCCACCAGGCCCGCAACCTCCTCGGGCGTGCCATAGCGCTTGGCCGGCACCGCGTTGCTGATCTGCTCACGGGCCAGCTTGGGGTCGCCCGACTGGCCGGTGTTGATCGACTGCATCATCCGGCTCTCGATCGGGCCGGGATTGACGCAATTGACCCGCACGCCCTTGGGCGCGGCCTCGATCGCCGCCACGCGCGTGACGCCCACGACGGCGTGTTTCGAGGTGCAGTAGCCGGCCATGCCGGACGCACCGGTGAGGCCCGCGACGCTGGAGGTGTTAATGATGCTGCCCGAGCCCTGGGCGTACATCACCGGCAGGACGTATTTCAGCCCCAGGAACACCCCGGCCACATTGACGCCCAGCACCTTCATGAAGGCGTCCAGCGGATAGGATTCGATCGGCTGGACGGGACCTTCGATCCCCGCGTTGTTGAAGAAGATGTCGATCCGTCCGCACTCGGCCCTGGCCTTGTCGACATAGGCCTTCACCGAGGCCTCGTCGGTGACATCGGCTTCGGCCGTGACCAGTCTGGAGCCCTCGGGCAAGGCGGCCTTCAGCTTGGACCAGTCGCTTCCGGGGATATCGACAGCGACGATGGTCGCGCCACGCTCGGCCATCAGCCTGGCGGTCGCCAAACCGATCGCCCCGGCCCCGCCGGTGATGAGGGCGACCTTGCCTTCGAGAGCTCGTGTCATGGACAATATCCTCGCTGCGGCAGGAAGCCCGCCGACATCCTAAACTGTGACAGTCCCCGGTTCGTTGCATCAAAGGAAGATCGGCGCGGCCGATACCGGGGCGATCGCCGCAAGTCTGCCGCCGGCCTGGGAGCCCCAGCGGCGGCCACCTATTTCAACCCGTCCTGAACCAGGGTGTGGGCGACGATCGCATTGGCGTGGCCGTGTCCGAGTCCATGCTCGGTCTTCAGCATCGCCACCAGATCCATGTGTTTGGCGGGATAGCGGTCGCGGACAAGCTGCTGCCACTCCGAAACCGGCCGCCCATAGGTCTTCTCGATCGACGGAAAATAGGACGCAGGTCCCTTCACCTTCTCGTCCGCCATGTCGCCCCTCCCTTGCGAAACTCAGGACAGGCTAACCGCGCCAGGGAGACTTACGCAACGGGCCGGCGCTCCTGGTCCAGGTGCGCCAGGACCTGCTGCGCCGCCGCGACGCCGGTGGCGAAACAGGCCTGCAGCAGATAGCCGCCGGTCGGCGCTTCCCAGTCCAGCATCTCGCCGGCGACGAACACGCCGGGCGCGGCCTTCAGCTCAAGGCCATCCAGCGACTCCAGGGTCAGGCCGCCGGCCGACGAGATCGCCCGGTCCAGCGGCTGCGCCCTGGTCAGCACGATCGGCGCGGCCTTGATCGCCGCCGCAAGGGCGACAGGTTCCGCCGGCAGGTCCAGGCCATGGGCCTCGCGCAGCAGATTGACCTCGACCGGCGAAAGGTTGGCGGCCTTGCGCAGGAAATTGGCCACAGACTGGCCGTTGCGGGGCCGGTTGAGGCGCGCGGTCAGGGTCTCGACAGGCATGTCCGGCCGCAGGTCGATCTCGATGATCGCCCGCCCCGTCGCCGCGATCGCTTCGCGCGGCGCAGCGCCCAGGGCGTAGACCGCCCCGCCCTCCAGCCCATAGCCGGCGATCATGGCGTCGCCTCGCGCCGCGACCTCGCCCAGCCGCAGGCCGATGGCCTTCAACGGCTCACCGGCGAAGCGCTCACGGAACACCGCGCTCCAGGCGACGTCGAAGCCGCTGTTGGCGGCGGCGAACGGCGCCACCGCCGCGCCCTGCGCCGCCAGCAACGGGGCCCAGGCGCCGTCCGAGCCCAGCTGCGCCCAGCTGGCGCCGCCCAGGGCCAAGATCGTCGCCTGCGGCCGCACGGCCAGGGCACCCTCGGGGGTGAGAAATGACAGGTCGCCGTCGTCCGTCCAGCCGCGCCACGCGGCGCGCGCCCGCAAGCTGACGCCCTGCCCCTCCAGCCGGGCCAGCCAGGCCCGCAGCAGCGGCGAAGCCTTCAGCACCCTGGGAAAAACCCGGCCGCTGGAGCCGATGAAGGTCTCCTGCCCCAGCCCTTCGGCCCAGGCGATCAGGTCGGCGGGCGTGAAGGCCTCCAGCATCGGCCGCAAGGCCGCATTGGCCGCGCCATAGCGGCTGGCGAACCGCGCGAAGTCTTCCGAATGGGTGAGGTTCAGCCCGCCGCGCCCGGCCATCAGGAACTTGCGCCCGAAGGTCGGCATCTTCTCGAACACCGTCACCGACTTGCCGGCCGCGCTCAGCATCTCGGCGGCCATCAGCCCGGCCGGCCCGCCGCCGATCACGGCGACGTCGAGGGCCTGGGCGTCGCTCACGCGGGCTCGATGTCGGTCAGGGAAAAGTCGTCGCCCTTGAACAGCAACGGTACGGCGTTGGTCCTGGCGCAGGCATAGGCGAAGCAGTCGCCCATGTTGAGGCGGGCCGGATGGACACCCTTGCCGAAGCGGGCGTGGACTTCGAGGGCCATCACCTGTTCCGCCGGGCCAATGGTGACCCCCCGCGCGCCGACGCTCGCCTGCAACGCTGCTAGCCGGGCCGCCGCCATTGCGATGCTGTCTGAGGTCTCGCGTGACAAGGCGCGCACGGTCTCCCAGTTCGCGATGGGCGAGGTCAGAATCGTGACAGCGGACACCAGGGTCGAGCGCAGCCGCTCCCGTTCGGGCTCATTGAGCAGAATGGCCGTCCAGGCCGAGGCGTCGACAAACATCAATCGCCGCTTAGGTCGTCAAAGAACGCCTTGTCAGCCTTGAGGCCCGTGCGCGGCAGAGCGTCGACCTCGGCAAGGATCGCATCGATCTTGGCCAGCTTCTCGGCCTTGGCCGTCTCGTCGGCCTCACGCGCCCTGGTCACGGCCAGCTTGATGGCGTCGGTGATGCCGACGCGCTTTTCCTCGGCATAGGACCGCAACATTGCGTCGGCTTCGGGATCACGGACATGGAAGGGCATCGGGAGCCTCCGGCTAGCCAAAACATAACACCGGCTAGCCGACCTCACAACGTGAGCCCGAAACGCAAAACGGGCGCTGGATTTCTCCAGCGCCCGCTCCGGTGGCCTAGATGGCCGGTAGTCAAAAGCTCGAAAGGCTTAGGCGATCGACGAGGTGTCGACCTTGAAGCCCGGGCCCATCGTCGAGGACAGGCCGATACGCTTCACATAGATGCCCTTGGCGCCCGAAGGCTTGGACTTGTTCAGCGCGTCGATCATCGCCTTGACGTTGATCAGCAGGGCTTCGTCGGTGAACGAGACCTTGCCGATGCCGGCGTGGATGATGCCGGCCTTTTCAACGCGGAACTCGACGGCGCCGCCCTTGGCGTCCTTCACGGCTTGACCGACGTTCGGGGTCACGGTGCCGACCTTGGGGTTAGGCATCAGGCCGCGCGGGCCCAGCACCTTACCCAGACGACCGACCAGGGCCATCATGTCCGGGGTCGCGATGACGCGATCAAAGTCCATGAAGCCGCCGACGATCTTCTCGTACAGGTCTTCGGCGCCGACGTGTTCAGCGCCGGCTGCGGTGGCTTCGGCCGCCTTGGCGTCCTTGGCGAAGACGGCGACGCGAACGTCGCGGCCGGTGCCCGACGGCAGGTTGACGACGCCGCGGACCTGTTGGTCGGCGTGGCGCGGGTCAACGCCGAGGTTGACCGAGATTTCGATCGACTCGTCGAACTTGGCCTTGGCGTTAGCCTTCACCAGGGCGATGGCTTCCGAAGCGGTGTAGGTGGCTTCACGATCGCCGGTCCAGGCCTGGACGCGCTTTGCTTGCTTAGCCATGACTTAGGCCTCCACGATCTTCAGGCCCATGGCCTTGGCGGAGCCTTCGATGATCTTGGCTGCAGCCTCGATGTCGTTGGCGTTCAGGTCCTTCATCTTCTTTTCGGCGATCTCGCGCAGCTGGGTGCGGGTCACTTCGCCGACGGTCTCGCGACCGGTCAGCTTCGCGCCGGACTTCAGGCCGGTGATCTGCTTCAGATAGTGCGTCGCCGGGGGCGTCTTGGTGACGAAGGTGAACGACTTGTCTTGGAACACGGTGATCACGGTCGGCAGGGGGGTGCCCTTTTCGACGTTCTCGGTGCGCGCGTTGAACTCCTTACAGAAGCCCATGATGTTGACGCCGCGCTGGCCCAGTGCGGGGCCGATGGGGGGCGAAGGCGTGGCCGAGCCAGCCTTCACCTGGAGCTTGATATAGCCCAGGATCTTTTTAGCCATTGTATCCTCTCAAGAAAGCCGAGCTAACGGCCTTCGCTGGTTGGCCGTGGTGCGGGCTTGGCGTCCCTTCCACGGATTTGAATTCGTCGTCCTCGAACCGATAACGACGAACGCGCCCCGGGACGTAGTCCTGGAGCGAGGCGAGGCGTGTAGCAGGTGGGGCGGAGGGAGTCTAGCGGGCGGGGACGGAGCAGGAACCCGCTTCAGAAATCCAGACGCTTGGCGATTGCCTTACAAGGCGGACGCGTCGCAAGCATCCCTTGTGCTCCCGGCGCGTCCCTTTGGGGTGAGTAATCTAGTGAACAAAAAAGGCCGTGCGCGCGACACCGGCGTTGTTGCTGGCCTTCATCCACCCTCGCACTTCGACTTCGTAGAGACCGACCTCGTCGGCAGGCACGTTCGCGACGAATATCGCCGTGCTGGGCTCGAAGCGCAGAGGGATGCGGCGCAGAGACTTGCCGTTGGTCGTGACGAACGCTTCCACCTCAGTGTCACCTGAGCGCCAGGGTCCAGTCTCCAGGATTGCGCATCCGCACAGCATCGTCACCCCGACCCGCAGAGGCACAGTCTCCCCGACCTTGACCCACCGATAGGCGATGGGATCGGCGATATCGACAATGAGACCGGGCAACTCGATCAACCAGCCATCGCCGGCGGTCACATCATGTCCCGGCAAGACCCATTGCGTGCTGCTGGCCGTCGTCGTTGCTTGGGGTTGGCTGAGAGGTCCGGCGACAGTCACCGTGACCCGGCGCGGCCGATCGATATCCAACGTGGTCTGGAAGACGGCCGAATCGGCGCTGGCCCTCTTGCCATCGCTATCCTTGCCATTCGTCATAATCCGCTGCGTGTCGCCCGTGGAGCCTGACGTCGCGCCGCGCGCCAGCGTTTCGCCAGTGTCGGCATCGCTCAGCGTCACGCGAACCGGACTTGTATAGCCACCGAGGAACTTGGCGCCGCGCGCGATCACGCGAACCTCGATCTTGGTGGGCCCAGCCATGGCCGGATGGACGGACGACAGAATGGCGGCGGCGCAGATCAAGCTCTTGAAAAGGCGCATCGACAGGATCCTCAGTTTGGGCGGTTGAACGGCTAAAGAGAAGGGGTCGGACGATCGAGTTCCTGGAGAACCGTCTTGATGCGGGCGTTCGACGGATCCAGAGCCAGGGCGCGCTGGTAGGACACCCTGGCCTGATCAAGCCGCCCCATGGCGCGAAAGGCCTCTCCCAGGCTGTCATGGGCGTTGGAAGATTGGGCAAACCGTTTCGCGTTCCACTGGAACACCGGCAAGGCGGCGCCGGCATCGAGAATGCTCATCGTATCGTAGCCGACGCGATTGACGATGGCCTCGACGCGATCGACGGGAACCGTGGCTTCGACCGAAGCTATGGCGCGGTCCCACTGATTCGACGCCAGTCCTCGGTACAGAGCTTCTTCCTGGTCCTCCCATAGGCGAGCTGCGCCGGGCATAACGCGATCAGCCAGGAGTGTGACAAGGCGATGCCGGTCGAATGTCGTGCGCCCGCCATTGTCGAGATAGACCACAGTCGCGCAGTCGGCCGGATCGGCCGTTCGAAAGACATGCCGCCAGACCAAGCGCACGCCGCCGCCATGCCCGATGATCGTCACATCGCCGTGCCGATAGTACTCCCAGCCGTGCGTGTGCCATGCGGCCCCACCGTCCGGCATCAGGAACGGCCTCCACGACGCTTGCAACGGCGTCAGGGGGAGCAGGTCGCCGCGCAACAGGCTCTGGCTCCAAACCACCATGTCGGCAAGCGACGCGCACACGCCCCCCGACCCGTGGGTGTAGGACGGCCACTGCGCCGGGATGAACGCGACGGGCGAGCGATCTCGCGTGGCGGATGACTGATAGGTCGTCACCTGTCCCGGCGACGATACGCCCACCTCGGCATAGGCGGCATGTTTCATGCCGGCGGCGCGAAACTGACGACCGACCAGTGTGGTCAGCGGCGTTTGGGTCGCCTTTTCCAGCGCTTCCTTCGCGAGCAGGAAATTGGTCTGGTTGTAGTCGTTGCGCGTGCCGGGCGAAAAACGGAGCGGCAGCGACGCGATGGCGGCGAACGCTTGATCTGCGGTCGGCTTCACATGGTCGGGGATATAGTCCGGCAAGCCCGAAACGTGGGCCAGGGCCTGCGCCAAGGTGATCTCGGACCAGGTCGCGGGCAGTCCGCTCCGGATCTTGCCGAGCGGCATACCAAGGTCGATCAGACCACGCGCCTGGGCCTTGAGCAGCTCTACGACCAGGAACAGCTTCGAGATCGAGAAGATCGGGTAGACGGAACGATCAGTGATCGGCGCGCCGGTCCCGAGATCCGCAAGTCCGGCATGGCGGGCATGGACCAGCTTGCCGCGACGAAGCACGGCGACCGAGTAACCGACCGTGCCATAGGCGCTCGCCGATACGTCGAGCAGGTTGTCTATGCCGTCGGTGACTGACGCGGCGCGGGCCACCGGCGCCCGGATCAACGATGCCGCCAGGCAAGACAGTCCCAAACCAACGACGCCTCGCCGGGCAGGATCGGCAACGGGATGGGTCTTTGGCACAGGGGCTCTTTCATGTCGGACCGTTGGGGTGACGAGCGCTAACCCACCGCAGATCGAAAAGCCGAATGACAATCCATGACCTGATCTGACATTTTGCGACCGCGCCTGTCTCGTCAGCGCATCGCCGGAGGGTCTCGAGATGTTCCGCTTCGCCGATTTTCGCGTCGACTCCGCCGCCTTGCAGGTCTTCCAGGGCGATGAGCCGCTCGATGCGCCGCCCCAGGCGGTGGAGGTCCTGGCCTACCTGATCGAGCACGGCGAACGGACGGTCGGCAGGCAGGAACTGCTCGATCGGTTTTGGCCCCGCGCCGGCACGGGCGGCGACGCCGCCCTGAACACCTGCATTCGCCGTATCCGGACGCTGCTCTCCGACAATGCCGATACGCCGCGCTACATCCAGACGCGACCGCGATCAGGATATCGTTTCATCGGCGCGCTGTTGCCGGTCAAAACCTTTCCCGAGAGGCCCGCGCACAAGAACAGACGGTTCGCGATCATGGGCGGGCTGTTGGCGCCGCTGGCGATCGGCGGGATGGTATGGGCGAAGGACGCCCTGTTCCCAGCTCAACACCGGATCCTGATCGAGCCAGTTCGCGGCCTGTGCGAGTACGTGCTGTTTCCACGGTTCAACGCCGGGCTTCGCGAAAGCTTCGTGGCCGAGCTGAGTCAGAGACTGCCCGCCAACTACGCCGTCGCGGCTCAAGGGGAAAAGGTGGACCATCGCGCCCGCATCAGCGTCCGCCAGACCCCGGCCCGGACGACGGTCGTCGTGACCCTGGCCGAGATCGGATCCGACCGCGTGCTCTGGTCCGGCCAATTCGCTGCTCCAACCGAGATGCAGGACTATGTGCCGCTCCAAGAGACGCTGGCGAAAAGCATGGCCACAGACCTGGCCCAGGCGCTGAACTGACCCTTCGCGCGATCGCGGTCTTGCACGTTCAGCGCCAGGTTTCCCCGCTTCCAGGATGTCCGCGCCCTCGACCTCGCCTCGGCCGAAAAGCAGACCTTCCCAAGGCCTGAGACGAGTCAGGTTTAGCCGATCAGTCAGGCCAACCCGAAGGTCTGACCGGGGCCGCAAGCAGCCTTCGACACCACCGCCGAAAGCCGACGCCCCGGCGTCGCGCCAAGCCCTACATCTCCTGGAGGCTGTAGCGCCCAGCGCTGGCCAAACTACCGCGCCAGCTCCGCCTCCACCTGGCCCAGCCGCTCCTTGCCGAAGAACATCTCGCCCTCGACGAAGAAGCTGGGAATGCCGAACACGCCGCGCGCCACGGCGGCGTCGGTGTTGGCGGCCAGCTCGGCCTTGACCTCAGGGTCGGCGGTCGCCGCCAGCAGCGCCGCGCCGTCCAGGCCCGCCGCATCGGCCGTGGCGACGAAGACGGCCGGATCGTCCAGCTTCAGGCCCTGCTCCCACATGCCCCGCAGCATGGCGTCCAGATAGGCCGGGCCGATGCCGGCTCGCTGCGCCGCGACCATGCCGCGCATCAGCAGCAGGGTATTGACCGGGAAATGCGGGTTGAACTGGAAGGCGGTCAGGCCATGGGCCGCGATGAAGCGGCGGGTCTCCAGCATCTCATAGTCCATCTTGCCCTTGATCCCGCCGAAGGCGACCATCGGGGCCTGATTGCCGGTCAGCTTGAAGATGCCGCCCAGCAGGCAGGGCACAAGCCGGACCTGGGCCCCCTGCCGCGCGGCGATGTCGGGCAGCAGCTTCCAAGCCAGATAGGCGTTGGGGCTGCCGAAGTCGAAGATGAAGTCGATGGTCTTGCTCATGTCAGCAGCTCCTCACCAGGTTTCAGAATGGGGGCGCAGGTCGATCTCGTGCGTCCAGGCCGAGCGTGGCTGGTTGTGCAGCCAGACATAGTTGGCCGCGATCTCGTCGGGCTTGAGGATCTCGTCGCGATCCAGCAGGCCCTGCACGTCGTCGCGCATCTGGCGGGTGAAGACCCCGTCGATGGCCCCGTCGACCACCACATGGGCCACATGCACGCCCTGTGGTCCCATCTCGCGCGCCAGGCTCTGGGCCAGCGCTCGCAGGCCGGCCTTGGCCGAGGCGAAGGCGGAGAAGCCGTCCTTGCCGCGCAGGCTGGCGCTGGCCCCGGTGAACAGGATTGTGCCGCGACCGCGCGGCGCCATCACCCGCGCCGCCTCGCGCCCGGTCAGGAAGCCGGCGAAGCAGGCCATCTCCCAGACCTTGGAAAACACCTGGGCCGTGGTGTCGACGACCGTGAAGCGCACGTTCGCGCCGATATTGAAGACCACCACCTCCAGCGGCCCGACCTCGGCTTCGATCTGGTCGAACAGGGCGACCACCTCGGCCTCCTGGCGGGCGTCGACGCCATAGGCGCGGGCCCTTCCGCCACTGTCGCGTATGGTCTGGGCCAGGACTTCCAGCTGATCGAGATGGCGCGGCCGGCGGGTCATGCAGACCTCGTAGCCCTCGGCGGCGAAGGCCCGGGCGATCGCGCCGCCGACGCCGTCGCCGACCCCCACCACCAGGCATGCGCCTTTTCCGGTCGTCGCCATCGCCGTCTCCCTGATCTCGTTGCGCTCAAGTTCGTATTGAATCTGTACTGAGTCAAATGCAGAATGGCGGCGCACGCAAAAGGACCCCGACGCCATGAAGTGGGATGATCTCGCCGCCCAGCCCTGCTCGGTCTCGCGATCCCTGGCCGTGATCGGCGATCGCTGGACCCTGATGATCCTGCGCGACTGCTTTCTGGGCGTGCGCCGGTTCGAGGCCTTCCAGGCGCGCCTGGGCATCTCGCGCAGCATCGTCACCGATCGCCTGCGGGTGCTGGTCGAGGAAGGCGTGCTGCGCCGCGAGGCCTATCAGGCCAATCCGCCCCGCCACGACTACCGGCTGACCGCCAAGGGAATGGACCTGCACCCGGTGATCATGGCCGTCGCTCACTTCGGCGACACCCACTATGCCGGCCCCGAGGGCCCGCCCCTGCTGCGCCGGCACAAGGGCTGCGGCTGCGACTTCCATCCGGTGCAGGCCTGCTCGGCCTGCGGGGAAGTGGTCACCGCGCGCGAGGTCGAGACGCGGGCGGGACCGGGGTTTACGGAGCCCTAGGACCGAAAGCCGACACCCACCTCGAAACCGCCGAACCCCAGACAGCAAAAACCCCGCGCCGTTGCCGACGCGGGGTTTTCGAAACGCAGACCGAAGTCGAGATCAGCTGATCTTTTCGACCTGGTTGTATTCCAGCTCGACCGGGGTAGCCCGGCCGAAGATCGAGACGGTGACGCGAAGGCGCGAGCGCTCTTCGTCGACCTGCTCGACCGAACCGTTGAAGCTGGCGAACGGGCCGTCGGTGACGCGGACGTTCTCGCCGATCTCGAACAGCACGACCGTCTTGGGACGCTCGACGCCTTCTTCGATCGTGCCGATGATGCGCTGGACTTCCTTTTCCGAGACGGGCTGCGGCTTGGAGGCGCTGCCCAGGAAGCCGGTGACCTTCGGCGTGTTCTTGATCAGGTGATAGGCTTCGTCCGAGAGGTTCATTTTCACCAGCACATAGCCGGGGAAGAACTTGCGTTCGGCGTCGACCTTGCGACCGCGACGGATCTCGACGACGTTCTCGGTCGGAACCAGGATTTCGGAGAAGCTGTCCTCGAGCCCCTGGCTCTTGGCTTGCTCGCGGATGCTGTCAGCCACCTTCTTCTCGAAGTTCGAGTAGGCGTGGACGATGTACCACTTGTGGTTCGGGTTGGACGCGGTTTCGGTGCTCATGGTCTCTTATCCCGCGGCGAACGACAGGAGCGCCTTGGCTCCGAGGCCCAGCAGCCCATCGACCGCCGAGAAGAAGATAGCCGCCAGAACCACCATCATGAAGACCATCACCGAGGTGATCCAGGTCTCCTTGCGGGTCGTCCAGGTGATCTTGCGGGCTTCGGCGCGCACTTCACGGAAGAACTGCACGGGATTCGTGCGCTTCTTCTTGGGCGTCGCCGCCGCAGCGGGGGCGCCGCCGGCGGGCGCGAGCGCTGCCGCCGTACGGGCGGCGCGGCTCTTGATCGCGGACGGGCTCGAACCCGGTTTCCTGGCCATGCTCTTGAGGCTCACGACTTTCAAATACGATAGGGCCGGGAGCCGGACCTATCGAAAACATAAAATGGCAGGAGTGGGGGGACTCGAACCCACGACTTTCGGTTTTGGAGACCGACGCTCTACCAGCTGAGCTACACTCCTGCAGACCATGGCCCCTTTCGGGTCCCGGTCTCTGGAAATGGATAACCCGCCGCAAGCCTTCAAGGGCTGTCGGCGCGCTGGGTCCAATCGCCAGAGCCGCGCCATTTAGCAGGGTCGTCTCCGCCGGGCAAGCGGCCGCAAGCCGTCTGCATGGCGTTGGCGCCGATGAAAGTCCGCAAGACGAGGTCGAACCTCGCCAAACCGGCCCGGCGTCGGGGCCAGAAGCAGACAGACAGGGCCCTTGAACGCGATGGATCGAACGCGCCGGTCCGCGCGTTCAGACGGCATGAGCCAGCCCGTCACAGCCCGGGACGCGCGGGCGCCGCCCGCGAAATCGCTGCGCGCCTCGAATCCCTCCGTCGAGAATGAGAATCTTCGGCCGCCCTCAAGCGACGGCAAGCCGCCGCGCCCGGCGACAGAGCCGCACGGCAGCGAAGACGGCACAGAGTCTCCCAAGACCCGCACGGATCCGGGGTCAGGCGAAAGCTGAAACCGTCGGGCGGTCACTGACGCGCCGCCCGTCCCGGCCTGGATGTCTAGCCCGCCTTCTTTTCGGCCTTTTCGGTCGAGGCCGAGGTCGACGGGGCGGCGCACTGAATGCCCAGATAGGACCACTTCACGTCCGTCAGCTGACGGCCGCACTCCGTGTTCTTGCCCAAATCCTTGCCCTGCAGAGAGATGGCCACACCCTTTGAGGGATCCGGCGCCGGACTGGCGGAGCTGATGTCGTAATATCCGCCCGCGCGACCGCGAACCACAAGACACGACGTGGTCTCGACCGGCCGCACGCAGCCGGACGCCGTGACAGACTTGGCTTCCAAGATAACTTGTTGGGCCTGCGCGACTTTCGTCTTCGCGCCGCCATCACCACAACCGGCCAAACCAAACGCTAACAGACTGGCCGCCGCGGCGGCCCTCACGAACCTTACCCGCATACGTTCCTCCGTATCGTTGGCTCCGCGAACGAAGCAAAACGAAGTCTGCGCCCCCTTTGGGTGGTCGGCAATCACATTTTTGACGCATTTTGAAAAAGTGTTGCCGCGCGTTTTGACAGTTTGGCGAAAGATTTTCCCGGGCCGGCATCAGAGGAGCTGAGTTGACTTCCTTGCCCCGCTCCTCAAATGAAAACAGCGTCGCCTCAGGGCCGTGGCGACGAGACTGGATTTACCTTTTCGCGCGTCTGCGCACAGGACCGAAACATTGACGATGACGGCCGCCCCCACCCCCGCCGCCCCTGTCCCCGCCGCCCCGGTCAAGGAAGCCGCCCAGTCCGTGGAAACCGTGCTGTGGGTGAAGCACTGGACCGACCGCCTGTTCAGCTTCGCCATCACCCGGCCGGCCAGCTTCCGCTTCCGATCGGGCGAGTTCGTGATGATCGGCCTGCCGCCCCGCGAAGATCTGGGCGAGAAGAAGCCGATCCTGCGCGCCTATTCGATCGCTTCGCCCAGCTTCGCCGAGGAGCTGGAGTTCTTCTCGATCAAGGTTCCCGACGGCCCCCTGACCTCGCGCCTGCAGCTGATCCAGCCCGGCGACCCGGTGCTGCTGGGCAAGAAGCCGACCGGCACCCTCGTTTTGGACGCGGTGCGTCCCGGCAAGCGCCTGTTCCTGTTCGGCACCGGCACCGGCCTGGCCCCCTGGCTGGCGGTGGCCCGCGACCCCGACGCCTATAGCCGCTTCGAGAAGGTCATCGTCTGTCACGGCGTGCGCGAGGTGAAGGAACTGGCCTATCGTGAGCTGTTCACCCACGAGATCTTCGACGACCCGCTGGTCGGCGACGAGGCCCGCGCCCAGCTGATCTATTATCCCACCGTCACCCGCGAGCCGTTCGAGCGTCAGGGCCGCTTCACCGACCTGATCGAGAGCGGCCAGCTGTTCCGCGACCTGGGCCTGGACACTGACCGGTTCGATCCCGAGAACGACCGCGCCATGCTGTGCGGCTCGATGGCCATGATCAAGGACACCGCCGCCCTGCTCGAGGCCCACGGCCTGAAGGAAGGTTCCAACGCCGAGCCGGGCGACTTCGTCATCGAGCGGGCCTTCGTCGGCTAGGGCATGACCCAGGCGCCGCTCAAGAACCTCACCGTCCAGGAGGCCCGCGCCCGGATGCTGGCCGACACCATGCCGCTGGGCGTGGAGACCGTCGCGATCGGCGAGGCTCTGGGCCGGGTGCTGGCCCGGTCCATCGACGCGACCCGCGACCAGCCGCCGTTCGCGGCCTCGGCCATGGACGGCTGGGCTATCCGCCGCGCCGACCTGGCGCCGGACGCCGTCTTTCGCGTCGCCGGAGAGAGCGCTGCAGGCAAGGCCTATGCCGGCGTCGTGACCCAGGGCGAGGCGGTCCGCATCTTCACCGGCGCGCCCGTTCCGGCCGGGGCTGATCTGGTGGTCATCCAGGAAGAGGCCCGGCGCGACGGCGACACGGTGCGCTTTGCCCCCGACGACGAACCCCGAACCCATATCCGACCGGCCGGCGGCGATTTCCGATCCGGCGACCGCCTGCTGGAGGCCGGCGTCCGCCTCGATCCGTGGCGGCTGTCCCTGGTGGCGGCGGCGGGCCGCGCCACGCTGGAGGTCGCCCGCCGGCCGCGTGTCGCCATCCTGGCCACCGGCGACGAGCTGGTCCAGCCGGGCGACGACCCCGCTCCCGACCAGATCTTCGAGTCGGGGTCCATCGCCCTGGCCGCCCTGGTCGAGACCTGGGGCGGATCGGCCACGCGCCTGACCGCTGCGGCCGACAATGCCGAGGCCATCGCCGCCTCGGTGGCCGATATCGAGGCCGATCTGATCGTCACCATCGGCGGCGCCTCGGTCGGCGACCACGACCTGGTCAAGCCGGCCATGGACCGGCTGGGCCTGACCCTGCGGGTCGAGACCATCGCCATCCGTCCGGGCAAACCAACCTGGTTTGGAACCCTGGCGGACGGCCGGCGCGTTCTGGGCCTGCCCGGCAATCCGGCCTCGGCCCTGGTCTGCGCCGAGCTCTTTCTGCGTCCGCTGCTGGCCGCCCTGACCGGGCGCGACCCCGCTCCAGCCATGATCCCGGCGCATCTGGCCGCGCCTCTGGGCGCCAACGGACCCCGCGAACACTGGATGCGGGCGAGCCTGTCGATCGATCCCCAGGGGCGAGCGATCGCCTCGGCATTCTCCGATCAGGATTCCTCGCTGGTCGGCGTCTTCTCCAGGGCCGATGCTCTGGTCCGGCGGCCGGTCAACGCGGCCGCAGCGTCTGCCGGCGACATCGTCGAGGTTCTGCCGCTCGCACGGGCTTGAGAAAGCGTGGGGTGACGGGGAGGACGGCGGCGAGCAGGCGTGCTAAGCCCGGACGACTCCGGGTCTAGGCCGGGCGTTTGAAGTAGAGGTTTCGTCTATGGGTCGTGCGGGAAAGATCGCAGCACACACGCTGCTAGCCTTCCTGGCCTTCCTGGCTGGCAGGGTCTTGGCCGGCGTCACGACGATCGACATGCACGTCTTGCCCCAGGCCGCTCTGTTCGCCGTCTCGGCGCTGCTGGTCGAGCTGGTGCTTCGCGTTGAGCGCGTGCCATGGCGCTTCGTGGCGGCCAGCGACATACTGCGTCTGGCCCGTTCGGCCTTCGTCACCTGTCTGGTTTTCGCCGCCCTGCTCTGGCTGGTCACCGCGCGGTTCGAGGGCCTTCGCGCCCTGATCGGCGCGTTCGTGATCCAGGTGTTCCTGCTGGCCAGCCTGCGGGTCGTGCGTCGCGGCCTGCACGAGCGCGTGCTGTTCGAATCGGTTCTTGGCCTGCGCACGGGCGCCGCCCATCCCGCCCAGCCCCGCCTGCTGATCGTCGGCGCCGCCGCGGAGGCCGAGGAATTCCTGCGGGCTCCGACCGGCCTTGGCGAACGCTACACCCCGGTCGGCGTGGTCTCGCCGCTCGACCGGGAAACCGGCGACGAACTGCGCGGCGTCTGCGTGCTGGGCTCGATCGCGGCCTTCGACTCGGTGCTGGCGCAACTGCGCGAGGGCGGACTGGCCCCGGCGGCCATCCTGTTTCTGGCCGACAGCCCGATGAGCGCCTTCGGCTCCGAGCGCCTGGGCCGGTTGAAGAGCGAGGGCATGCGCCTGCTGCGCCGCCATGGCGTGGTCGAGATGGGCCACACCGCCACCGCCCTGCGCGAAATCAGCCTCGAGGAACTGCTCAGCCGCCCGCCCGTGTGTCTGGATCCCGAGCCCGTCCGCACCCTGGTGGCCGGCCGCCGGGTTCTGGTCACCGGGGCCGGCGGCAGCATCGGCTCAGAGCTGTGCCGCCAGATCGCCGCCAGCGGCTGCGCCCAGCTGACCCTGCTGGATGTCTCCGAGGCCAACCTCTTCCATATCGACCGCGAGCTGGGCGAGGCCTGGCCCTCCCTGTTGCGCCGCGAGGTCCTGTGCGACGTCCGCGACGCCGCCCGACTGGACCGCGTCTTTGCCGCCGAGCGGCCCGAGATCGTCTTCCACGCCGCGGCGCTCAAGCACGTCACCATGGTCGAGAACCATCCCTGCGAAGGCGCCCGCACCAATGTGCTGGGCACCCGCAACGTGGCCATGGCCGCCAAGGCCTTCGGCGCGGCGCACATGGCGTTGATCTCGACCGACAAGGCCGTGGCCCCGACCAGCGTGATGGGCGCGACCAAGCGCGTCGCCGAAGCCCTGGCCCGCCAGTACGGCTCCAGCCACGAGACTCGCGTCAGCATCGTGCGGTTCGGCAATGTGCTGGGCTCGGCCGGTTCGGTGGTGCCGCTGTTCCAGCACCAGATCGCCCGCGGCGGCCCGATCACCCTGACCGACGCCGAGGTCGAACGCTTCTTCATGACCATCCCCGAGGCGGTGCAACTGGTGCTGCGCGCCGTGGCCCTGTCGACCACCTCGCCCGAGCCGCCGGCCGGCGTGCTGACCCTGGAAATGGGCGAGCCGGTCAAGATCATCGACCTGGCCCGCCGCATGATCGAACTGCAAGGCCTGGTCCCCGACCGCGACATCGAGATCCGCATCACCGGCCTTCGCCCCGGCGAAAAGCTCACCGAGGTGCTGGTCGACGTCAACGAGGCCGCCAGGCCCAAGGCGCCGGGGGTGATCGAAGCCGCGCCCCAGACGCCGTGCCCGATCATCGACGCTGACCTGCTGGCCCTGCTGGAAAGCACCGCCATGGCGGGCGACGAGTTTGGCGTCCGCAGCCAGCTGTTCGCGATGGTCGACCGCATTCGCGGGACCGAGGCCGCCACCCCGGCCAAGGCCCGCAGCCGGGCTTAGGGTTCAGCCTGGACCGCGATGGAGACGCTGGCGCGAAGCGGCGGTGTTTCTCTGGCCAACGCCGCAGGCCCCCTCCTGACCGCTACGCGGTCGTCCTCCCCCTTGTCAGGGGGAAGATGAAACGCGCCGACCTCATCTTCCCCCTCCGGGGGAAGACGGTCGCGCAGCGACCCGTAGGAGGCAAGTGCGGGGATACAGCGCAGTCTATCCCCGTTCTTTCCGGCGCCGAGCTCAACGAAATCAACGCCCTGTAAAATAGTTGATCGCGCCAATCCTCGGCGCTCAAACCTCCCGCATAATCGTAGCTGTCCCCGTCGCAGGGGGAGGCGCCTGGATCCGGCCCAACAGCGGCGATGGGGATGGAGCTGAGCGGGGCCGCGCGGTCACGCGGCGAGGACGAAGGTGGTCTGTTCGTTGGATAGATCCGGGACCACCGGAGGGCTCGTCGGAGGAACAGCGCGGAGCAACAGGGCGAGGGATCGTAAACCCGCCTATCGCGCATCGTCGGGGGTCGAGACGGTTAGCCGATCGACCTTGGAGCGCGCCCGTACGGGGGCTCTTGGGTATCAGAGCTGAAAGACGCTCGCTTGGCCCGATCCTCACGCAAGAACAGCTTCTGCGAAGCGGACAGGTCGAGCCGAAACGCACACAACACATCACGGTCATCCGGGTTCGCCCCGGCCGCTTCGCGCCTCCCCAACCCACTTGCGGCCGATTTCGGCGCGAGAGCGCAAAGCCGTGTGTCTCCGTCACAGGGTGTCCAATGGTGAAGTTGTGCCAGACTGGTCGCCAGCACGATTCTGCGAGCCCGACATGAAGCCCGTGATCATCTTTCAACCCGGCATGGCCGGCGATCTGCTGTTCATCCAGAAGATCGTCAAAACCTATGCCGCCGGCGGCCGCAGAGTGATCCTGCCGGTGCGCGAGACGCACAAATGGGTCTATGACGCCCTGGTGATGCCGGAGACGGTCGAGACACCGATCCTGGAGGGCGATTTCGACTTCCGCGACGAGGTGTTGTTCCTGGCCGACAAGATCGCGCTCAGCCCCATCGAGGCCAACGCCTACACGTTCCTGTCGCTGTTCTTCTCGTGGCGCTACGCCCCCGAACAGACCATGGATCTGAAATACCAGGTCTCCGGCGTCGAGATGGACGGCTGGGCCGACCACGTCACCCTGCGCCGCGACCTGGAAAAGGAAGAGCGGCTGTTTCGCGAACTGGGCCTGGACGACGGCGTGCCCTATGCCCTGATCAACGAGACCTGCAGCTCGCGCACCATTCCCTTTCCGCACCGGGCGCCGGAAAAGGAAGTCCGCCTACGGATGGTTGAGGGTTACACCCTGATTGACTGGAGCACGGTGATCGAACGCGCCGCGCGGATCGCCACGGTCGACACCTCGATCGTCCTGCTGATCGAGGCGCTGAAAATTACCGACAAGCCGCTGCATGTGGTGTCGCGCTACGAGCCGCCCAGCTTCCGGGAACTGCAAAACGTCCTGAAGCTGGAGTGGCTGTTCTACTTCCGACCCGAGCATCTGGCCTATAATTAGGCTGCGGCTGGCTCTCTCCGGGTCCAGGCGCGCAGGACGATCGGCCCAAACAGCGCCCCGATCCCGCAGGCGTCGGCGACCACGTCGCCAAACGCGGCGTCACGGCCGACCAGGGCCTGAACCAGCTCGATCCCGACGCCGAAGCTCAGCAGGACCGCGCCGATCCGCCAGAAGCGGCTGGCCGGCAGGGCGGCGACCGCCAGGGCGGTCAGCACATAGAAGGCGATGAAATGCTTGGCCTTGTCCCACGGAATAAAGTCGACGCCACCGTCATCCGGCAGCACGGCGCGCCACAGGGTGAACAGCGACGCCGCCACGAAGACGGCCAAGGCCAGGCGATTGACCTTGCGGTTCTGGAACAGCGGCATGCTCAAACTTGAAACCCATCATCATCCCGGGAACGGCGACTATGCCGCCCCGGGATGACGAAATCGCAAAGCCTAGAACGTCAGCGCGCGCGCTTCCTTGACGTGCGGCAGAGCCTGGATCTTGGCCAGAAGATCGGCGCTCGGAGCCTGGTCGACGCCGACCAGGGCGATGGCGTCCTCGTCGGCCGACAGCCGGCCCAGGTTGAAGGTGGCGATATTGACGCCCGCCTCGCCCAGCAGCATGCCCAGGGCGCCGATGAAGCCCGGTTTGTCGAGGTTGTTGATGTAGAGCATGGCCGGCGAGAAGGCCGCGTCCAGCTCCATGCCCTTGACCTCGACGACGCGCGGGGCGCCGGCGATCACCGTGCCGGCAAAGGCGCGCTTGCCCTTTTCGGTGGTGATGGTGATGCGCATCAGGCTGTCATAGGTGGGGCTGACTTCCTGGCGGCTCTCGGAAACGGTGATGCCGCGCTCCTTGGCCACGGCCGGAGCGGAGACCATGTTGATCTCGGCCAGCATCGGCTTGAGGATCCCGGCCAGGGCGGCCGAGGTCATCGGCTTGACGTTGAGATTGGCGACCTCGCCCTCATAGGCGATGTCGATGGCCTTGATGCCGAAGTCGACCATCTGGCCGGCCAGGGCGCCGATCTTCTCGGCCAGGGCCACGAACGGCTTCAGCTTGGGGGCTTCTTCGGCCGTGATCGACGGGCTGTTCAGCGCGTTGGTGACGGCGCCGGTCAGCAGGTAGTCGCTCATCTGCTCGGCGACCTGCAGGGCGACGTTTTCTTGGGCTTCGTTGGTGCTGGCGCCCAGGTGCGGGGTGGCCACCACGCGGTCCGAACCGAACAGCGGGTTTTCCTTGGCCGGCTCGGTGACGAAGACGTCAAAGCCGGCGCCGCCGACATGGCCGCTGTCGAGCAGGGCGCGCAGGGCGACCTCGTCGACCAGACCGCCACGGGCGCAGTTGACGATCAGCACGCCCTTCTTGGTCTTGGCCAGGTTCTCGGCCGACAGGATGTTGCGGGTCTTGTCGGTCAGCGGGGTGTGCAGGGTGATGACGTCGGCGCGGGCCAGCAGGTCTTCCAGCTCGACCTTTTCGACACCCATCTCGATGGCGCGCTCGGGGCTCAGGAACGGGTCGTAGGCGACGACCTTCATCTTCAGGCCCAGGGCCCGGTCAGCGACGATGCCGCCGATATTGCCGGCGCCGATCAGGCCAAGGGTCTTGGCGTACAGCTCCACGCCCATGAACCGGTTCTTTTCCCACTTGCCGGCCTGGGTGCTGGCGTCGGCGGCGGGCAGCTGGCGGGCCAGGGCGAACATCATCGCAATGGCGTGCTCGGCCGTGGTGATCGAGTTGCCGAACGGGGTGTTCATCACCACCACGCCCTTGGCCGTCGCGGCGGGTATGTCGACATTGTCGACGCCGATGCCGGCGCGGGCGATGACCTGCAGCTTGTGGGCGGCGGCGATGACATCCTTGTCGAGCTTGGCGCCCGAGCGGATGGCGATGCCGTCATAGTCGCCGATGACGGCGATCAGTTCGTCTTTCGACAGGCCGACCTTGATGTCGAAATCGACGCCGCGGTTCTTGAAGATGTCGACGGCGGCGGGGCTGAGCTTGTCAGCGATGAGAACGCGGGGAGCCATGATGAGGTGTCCGATCCTGGAGAGCCGGCCCTGTCCTGCGACGGATTTCGGGCGGCGGCTGTGATGGGGGGTTCTGCAACCCCCGTCCCGAACAGATCGAGGGACGAGGATTGCAGTCGTATTGGGAGGTGTTTAGGCGACCAGCTCGGCCGAGACGGTGGCGAACGCCCAGTCCAGCCAAGGTGTCAGGGCTTCCAGATCCGAGGCCTCGACGGTGGCGCCGCACCAGATGCGCAGGCCGGCCGGGGCGTCGCGATAGCCGCCGATGTCGAGGGCCGCGCCCTCTTTCTCGAGCAGGCTGGCCAGCTTCTTGGCGAAGTCGGCCTGGGCGTCTTCCGGCAGGGCGGCGATCGCGGGATCGACGACCTTGAGGCACACCGAGGTGTTGGAGCGGATGTGCTGCGTGGCGGCCAGGAAATCGACCCACGGGGTCTTGGCCACCCAGTCGGCGATCACGGCCAGGTTCTGGTCGGCGCGCGATTGCATGCCTTCCAGACCGCCGATGGACGAGGCCCACTTCAGGGCGTCCAGGGCGTCTTCCACGCAGAGCATCGACGGCGTGTTGATGGTCGCGCCCTCGAAGATGTCGAGGCTGACCTTGCCGCCCTTGGTCATGCGGAACAGCTTGGGCATCGGCCAGGCCGGCGTGTAGCTCTCGAGGCGAGCCACCGCGCGGGGCGACAGGATCAGCACGCCGTGCGCGCCTTCGCCGCCGAGCGCCTTCTGCCAGGAGAAGGTCACGACATCCAGCTTGGTCCAGTCCAGGTCCTGGGCGAAGGCGGCGCTGGTGGCGTCGCAGATCGTGATGCCTTCGCGGTCAGCCGCGATGAAGTCGGCGTTCGGGACGCGGACGCCCGAGGTGGTGCCGTTCCAGGTGAAAACCAGGTCCTTGGCCGGATCGACCTTGGAGGTGTCGGGCAGCTGGCCGTAAGGCGCGTCGAGCACCTCGACGTTGGGCAGCTTCAATTGCTTGGTGACGTCGGTGACCCAGTCCTTGCCGAAGGACTCGAAGGCCATCAGCTGCACGGGGCGGGCGCCCAGCATCGACCACATCGCCATTTCGACGGCGCCGGTGTCGGAGCCGGCGACGATGCCGATCAGGAAGTCGGCCGGGACTTCCAGCACTTCGCGGGTCTGGTCGATGGCGGCCTTCAGGCGCGCCTTGCCCAGCTTGGAGCGGTGCGACCGGCCCAAAACGGCGTTTCTGAGATTTTCAGGGGTCCAGCCGGGGCGCTTGGCGCAGGGGCCGGAAGAGAACTCGGGGCGAGCCGGACGTTGCGCCGGCTTGGCGAAGGTAGTCATAGCGATGTCTCCCATCCTTACAGATGGACAGCGCCCCGTTGGGGGGGCGTGGCCCGCCGGCGAGAAACGCCGTTTCAGACCGAAAGGCAAGGAGAGAATTGTCGCGGCGGTGGGCTTTTCGCCACGGCCCGGCACTATTTTGCCCTGGGGCTCCGATACCGAAGCGCTGATAGGATCGTAGCGGCCAGGATGATCAACAGGATGGCGAAGGTGTTGAAATTATTGATGGCGCGATACAGGTAGTCGTGCGGCTTTTCGCCGATCAGATAGTAGGCGTGCAGGCTGAACTGGATCGCTTGCAGAATCATTGCCAAGCCAAGCCAGGGACTCAAATAGCGCATGGCCACGATCAGGAAGCCTACCGCGAGAGCCGCTTCGCCCATCAACAAGACCAAGGCTTGAAGTTCGGCCGGCACGAGAAAATGAATCCCCGCAACAAACAGATTGCCGACGAGGATCATTGTCGCGCCCCAGCGCTCAGCAGGGCCGCCACGCGACCAAGCCAAAAGCACTGTTGCGACCGACAGTATCCAGAGCAGCGGCGCGATAAGCTGTAACATGTCAAAGGCCCCTAACTCACATTAGGGGCCTCGCGAAGTTAAAGTATTGCAACGTTCGCGGGAGTTAACCCACTTCGCGCAGGTCTGCGGCCTCTCCGCGAACGCCGTCCTTCGACTTGTCCTCGATGCCGATCAGCTTCGTACGGATGCCGATGCGCAGCTTTACATCGTTGAGTTCATTGTGCATTTCGACCATGGCCGAGCGGGCTTCGCCCAGAGCGGCCAGAGCTTCGACCAGCTTGGCGCTGGCGCGGTCGCCGACCACGGCCGACAGGCCGATGTCCTTGCGAGCCTTCAGCAGGTCCGCCATCAACTCGGCGGCTTCGACCATGGCCGTATCAACGGCGTTCTCCGTCGCGAACAGCTTGGTCGCGATACGTTGCGCAACAAAAACCTTGTCCATGCCCATCTCCCGTTAAGAACCTGTCAATGAAGGTAAACGAAGTCTTAACGAGTGTGCAATCAGAAACACGTCCTAGCGTTGTTTTGCCGCGCTATCTGACCGGCTTGGAAGCGAAGCGTTAGGGAGATGCCCCCAAAATGGGTCTTGGCATTCACCCGGGCCTCCCATGTCTGATCCGCTGCGCAGCACCGACGCTCCAACGCACGTTCCCCTCCAGGCGCGAATCGCGGGCGTGGCGCTGATCACCACGGTCATCGCCCTGGTCGCCGCCTGCGCCTGCTTCATGGTCCAGCAATGGAGCGTCGCCCGGCAGGAGGCCCGGGCCAATCATCAGGTTCTGACCCAGATGGTCGCGGCGGGCGCCGCCGCGCCCCTGGCTGCTGGCGACGTGGTCGGCGTCAGCAACGCCCTGGCCGCCGTCGCCAATGCGCCGCACGTGGCAGGCGTACAGATTTCCGACCTGCAGGGCCGCGTGGTCGCCCACCTTGGCGCCGCGCCCGAGGCCGGAAAATCGACCCAGACCGTCGAGAAGAAGATCCTGCTGGACGGCCGGCAGATCGGAACCCTGGCCCTGGTGGCCCGCGAACCGCGGCTGGAACAGATTCTGGCCCGCGACCTGGCCCTGACCGGCACGCTGTTCTTCGGCTCGGCCGGACTGGCGATCCTGCTGGCCAACGGCCTGGCGCGCCGCATGACCCGCCCGATGCAGCGCCTGACCGAGGCCATGCAGGCCGTGGCCGCCGACGGACGCTTCCGCCCGGTCGAGCAGACCAGCGAGGACGATGTCTTCCAGAGCCTGACCGAAAGCTTCAACCAGCTGGTCAGCCGGCTGGAAATCAATGACCAGGACCTGCGCGGGGCCATGGCCGAACTGGTCAAGGCGCGCGATGAAGCCAACGCCGCCAATGTCCTGAAATCCCACTTCCTGGCCAATATGAGCCACGAGATCCGCACGCCGCTGAACGGCGTTCTGGCCATGGCCGAGGTCATGGCGATGGACGAGCTCAAGCCCGCCCAGCATGAGCGCCTGATGGTGATCCGCGAGTCGGGCGGCCTCCTGCTGGCCGTGCTGAACGATGTGCTCGATCTCTCTAAGATCGAGGCCGGCCGTCTGGACCTGGCAGCCGAGGACTTCGACCTGCCCGCCCTGGCGGTCTCTCTGCGCGACAGCTTCGCCGGCGAAGCGCGTGACAAGGGCCTGGCCTTTGAAGTCGCGGTGGCCGCCGAAGCCCAGGGCGTTTGGCGCGGCGATGTCGACCGCCTGCGGCAGATCCTCGGCAACTTGATCTCCAACGCCCTGAAGTTCACCCCGGCCGGCGCGGTGGCTGTGCGATTTGCCTCTGCCGAGGATGGCTCGGGCCTTCGGATCGATGTTGCGGACACCGGCATCGGCATCTCGGCCGAGATGCAGCCGCGACTGTTTGACAAGTTCGTCCAGGCCGACAGCTCGATGACCCGCCAGTTCGGCGGCTCGGGTCTGGGCCTGGCGATCTGCCGCGAGCTGGCCACCCTGATGGGCGGCGGGATCGCCGTGCAGAGCCGCGAGGGCCGAGGCTCTACCTTTACCGTAGTGCTCTCCATGCCGCGCGGCGACGCCGAGGCCAGCGTCGCCGGAGCCGTGGAGGCACGCCCTGCGGCCCCTCGCACCCGTCCGCGCGTGCTGGCCGCCGACGACAATCCGACCAATCAGAAGGTCATCGCCGCCGTCCTGGCTCCGCTGGGCGCCGAGGTCGAACTGGTCTCAGACGGCGCGGCCTGTATCGAGGCCTGGAAGCGCGGCGGGCACGACATCATCCTGATGGACATTCACATGCCGATCATGGACGGCGTCGAGGCCGCCAGGACCATCCGCGAGCTTGAACGGGCCGAAGGCCGGACCCGCACGCCGATCGTGGCGGTCACGGCCAACGCCCTGGCCCATCAGGTCGAGGGTTATCTGGCCGCCGGCATGGACGGCCACGTCGCCAAGCCGATCGAAGTGACCAAGCTGTATGCGGCCATCGAAGCGGCCATGACCGCCGCGCGCCTCGCCGACGCGGCCTGAAGGCCGCCTGGCGAAGATTCTCCCAACCTGAACGCCAGACAACGAGCGGCTCAGAACCGCTTCAGGCTGGGCATGGTTTCTTCAGATCAACGTCATCCACCCGGGCGGCGGAAAGTTTGAAGAGGAACCGACCGATGAAAAAGATCCTGCTTTCGATCACGGCGGTCTCGGCCCTGGCGGCCGCCACCGTTGTCCCCGCTGTTGCGTCCGCCCAGTCCTTCAATCACCGCCAGGACCGCCTGGAGCGCCGCATTGACCAAGGCCTGCGCAACGGTTCGCTGAGCCGTGGCGAAGCCTACCGCCTCAACGCCCAGCTGCGCGAAACCGCCCGCCTCGAATACCGCTATCGCCGCGATGGCCTGAGCGGCTGGGAGCGCGCCGACCTGGATCGTCGCTTCGACCGCATCAGCGCCGCCATCCGCTACGAGCGTCACGACCGTGACTATGGCTCAGGCTATGGCCGCGACCACGACCGCGACTATCGCGATCACCGCGACGACTATCGCCCGCGCTGGTAGTCCCGACGCCGGTCAGACCGGCTCCAGACGGAGCCGGCTTTCCACCACCGTAAAGCCGCGGCCGCGCAACAGAACGCGCGCGCCGCGGTTTTCGCAGTCCAGGTCCCCGCCGCGACCGGGATAGGCCTGATGGAAGTTCAGAACCTCCCGCCCCAGCCGCTCGCCAAACAGCGGCATCAGCATGCAGTGGGCCGAGCCCGTCGTCGGATCCTCGGGGATGCCGCAGCCCGGCGCGAAGAAGCGGCTGACCACCTGATAGGGCCGGCCCGGATCGGCCAGGGCCACGGCCACGATCTGGCCCGGACCGCCCGTAGCCTCGCCGCCAATCAGCTTCACCGCCGACTGATCCGGCGTCAGGGCGCGGACGGTCGCCTCGTCCTTCATCACCGCGATCAGATACATGCCGGCCCAGACCTCGACCGGCGCCGCACCCAGGGCCTCGGTCAGGCCTTCGGGAAGGGAAGTCCTGCGCGGCGGATCGGCGGGAAAATCCATCTCCAGACGCTCACCGTCGCGACGCACGATCAGGGCGCCCGCCTGGGTGTCGAAGGTCAGGAGCGGCGCCTCGACGCCCAGCTCGAAGAACAGCGCATGGGCCGCCGCCAGGGTGGCGTGGCCGCAGATCGGCGCCTCGACGGTGGGGGTGAACCAGCGCAGGCCAAAGCGCGCCGGATCGGCGGTCTTCAACAGGAACGAGGTCTCGGCCTGGTTGTTCTCACCCGCCATGGCCTGCATCCAGGCCGTGGAAGGCCAGGCGTCGAAGGGTTCGACCACACAGGCGGGGTTGCCCTTGAAGGGCGCGGAGGCGAAGGCGTCGATGGTCCACTGGCGCATGGGGCGGATCTTTCAGAGGAAGGCGCCGACAGGGCTAATTCGGATTGATCCACAGAGCAAAGACAACATTGTCATGGTGACAATCTAAGATCTGTCATCCTGGCGAAGCCGGGCGCCGATCCGGGATGACATCCTATTCCACCGTGATCTCCGGCCAGCGCGCCTGGGCCGAGCCCGTCGTCCGTTCCCAGCCGCCGGCGCCCTTTAGCCGCAGGGGATTGGGCCGCAGATGCATCGCAAACAGGTCGTCCAGCCCAAACGGCGCAAAGACGCTCAGGGTGTCATCGGCCTCCATCCGCACGCCCACGCAGAAGGCGGTGGCCACGAAACGCTTCAGCGCGGCGGCGCTGTTTTCCAGCGGCGGATAGGGCTCGTCGGCCCCGAACTTCTTTTCGAACCACAGATGCACCCGGGCCTGGTTGCGCACCTCGACCAGGTCGCGCAGCGGCGGTTCGAAGGCGGCGGCCACGCGCTGGATCACCACATCTTCGGCCTCGTAGGAGGTGTTGGAGGCGTCGTGATAGGCGACGTCATAGTCCTTGATCCCGTAGTCGGGCGCGCGGCCGGTCAGGTGGTTCCAGACCGGTTGATAGATGGCGCCGGAAAAGATCATGGCGTCGGGCAGATCCAGATCCCTAACGACGCGCAGCACCTGCATCGTCGTGGGCACGCCATGGACGATGTCGATCAGGCGGGTTTCCAGGGAACCGGTCATTTGCGCAGCATCCATCCGTGATCCAGAGGGCCATGCCCCTTGCCGAGGCCAGGCGCGCGCAACATGGCCTCATGCACATAGTTCCAGGCCCGCGCCACCGCCTGTTCCAGCGGCAGGCCCTGGGCCAGGCCCGTCGCGCAGGCGCTGGCCAGGGTGCAGCCGGTGCCGTGGGTGTGACGGGTGTCGATCCGCTCGCCCTCGAAGGTGGTCTCGCCGGCCGGGGTCATCAGCACGTCGATCATCCGGTCGCCCTCAATGTGCCCGCCCTTCATCAGCACGGCCCGGGCGCCCATGGCCAGCAGCGCCTCGCCGGCCCGGCGCAGGTCGTCGGTGGTCTCGACGCTCAACCCGGTCAGGGCCGCAGCCTCGGGGGCGTTGGGGGTCAGCAGGGCGGCGCGGGGGATCATCAGGCTCTTCACCGCCCCGATCGCCGCGTCGGCCAGCAGGCTGGCCCCGCCCTTGGCGACCATCACCGGATCGACGACCACCGGGACGTTTTTGGCGTATTCCAGAATGACGGCCACCGTCTCGACCACGCCCACATCGCCCAGCATGCCGGTCTTGATGGCGTCAGCCCCGATGTCATCGAGCACGGCCCGGGCCTGGGCGGCGATGATCTCCAGCGGGATCGGATGCACGCCGGTGACGCCCAGCGTGTTCTGCACCGTCACGGCGGTGATGGCGGTGGCGGCATAGCCGCCCAGGGCGGTGATGGTCTTGATGTCGGCCTGAATGCCCGCGCCGCCGCCGGAATCCGATCCGGCGATGACGAGAACGCGGCCTTGATGAGCGTGGGTCATGACGGCAGTCCTAGGGGGGAATCGGCGGAGTGCGAAGAGGGCGGCGTCACGGGCCCCCTCCTGACCGCTATCGCGACCGTCTTCCCCCGGAGGGGGCAAGTCCGGCGGACACGGCTTGTCAGCTTCACGCGACGGCTCGCTGAAGGGACGTAAAGGGCTGCGGAGCGTCCGGACCACGTCCGGATGAGAGATAGACAATACCGTTTCGACGAAGCCGTCCGCTCCGCGTAACCGTTTTCCGTCAGCTTCCCGTCGGGTGGCCCTCTTGAGGCCTTACCGGGACCCGGACCGCGCCGTTTCCAGCGCGCTACGGCGGTCGAAGAGGACGGGCTTACAGCCAGACACGCCCTTTTGCCTTCAACCACGCCGACGGCGGGCGGGTCTGGCCAGCAACCAGATCCCCGGACGCGCTTCAGTATCCCCCTGAAGCCCAGCCCCGCTCGATCACCCCCCGCCGCCGCAATGGTCGCTGGCCTTGCGCCCTTTCCTCGCGACGAGGTGGGACAAGAATACGGGAGGTTTCGGCGCGTCTGACAGGCGCGATCAAGTTTCTTACAAGGCGTTGATTTCGTTGAAGTCGACTTTCGAAAGAACGGGGATGCCGCACGGTCCATCCCCATACCCTCTCGTCATTCCCGCCCTTGTGGCGGGAACCCCTGTTTCAGCTGACCCGTGAGACGCCAGCGAAGTGCGCGCGCACTTCGCCCCTCCCGCACCTGCGGCGGAGAGAGGGGTTCCCGCCACAAGGGCGGGAATGACGGTGATTTATGGGATTGGCGCGCCTCGCCCCCCTTCGCGCCGAAAGGAGCCATCCTTAAATCTCACGGCGAGACGATCGCCGGACTGGAAAGGTCTCTCAAGGACCGGTCTTCGACCGGCCGCTCCAGCCTCCAAGAGATTTAAGGATGAGCGTGACGCAGGGCGTCCGCCTGTTGGCCATGAGCCGAAGACCGCTTTCGACTCGTGTCGGACGTTTTGAACCCCTCTCTCATAGAGAGAGGGTTCCGAGGCCGCTCACCACCCCTAGCGGACCTTCAAAGCATCCGCCCCCGCCCCTCACGGCGCCGCCCGCACCGCCTCCCACACCGCCAGCGCCTGGGCCGTCTCGCGCACGTCGTGGGCCCGCACCGCCGCGACGCCCGCCGCCGCGCCGGCCAGGTGCGCCGCCAGGGAGCCGCCCAGACGCGCCCCGGCGGCCTCGCCCAAGGGGTCGATGGCGGCGATGAAGCGCTTGCGGCTGGCGCCCAGCAGCACCGGATAGCCCAGGGCGACAAGGCGCGGCAGGGCGGCGATCAGGGACAGGTTGTGCTGGAGCGTCTTGCCAAAGCCGATGCCGGGATCCAGCCAGATCTTGCCGCGCTCGACCCCCGCCGCCACGGCGGCGTCGGCGCGGGCCAGCAGGAAGGCCTGCACCTGCGCGACCACGTCGTCATAGACCGGGGCGTCCTGCATCGTGCCCGGCTCGCCCAGCATGTGCATCAGCACGACCTCGCAGCCCAGTTCGGCGGCGACTTGCGGCGCGTCGGGCGCGAAGCGCAGGGCGGCGACGTCGTTCCAGATGGTGGCCCCGGCCGCGACGGCGGCGCGGGCGACGGCCGGCTTCATGGTGTCGATCGAGATCATCACGTCGCTGTCGGCGCGGATCGCCTCGATCAACGGGATCACCCGGGCCAACTCGTCGGCTTGTGTGACCGGCGCGGCGCCGGGCCGGGTCGACTCGCCGCCGATGTCGAGGATGTCGGCGCCGTCGGCGATCAGCCGGCGGGCATGGGCCAGGGCCGAGGCGTGGTGCAGGAACCGGCCCCCGTCCGAAAAGCTGTCGGGCGTGACATTGACGATGCCCATGAGGCGGGGTCTGGCAGGGCTGACGGTCATGGCAGGTGTTGTAGGCCGCAGACGGCCCAAAGAAAAAGCCGGCCCCGCGAGGGACCGGCTTTTCCGTGTCGTCTGAAGAAGGCCTTAGGCCGTGACGCCCGTGGGCGAGATCGGCACCGAGGACATCGGCAGGGCCGGCTTCTTTTCGTCTTCGTCTTTGCGGTTGGGCTGGACGCCCTTCATGACGCCGATGATCTCGTCGCCGCTCAGGGTTTCGAACTCCAGCAGGGCCTTGGCGACCGCATGCAGGTTGTCCAGCTCCTCGGTCAGGATCCGGCGGGCCTCGTCCTCGCCGGTCTTGACCAGGCGGCGGACCTCGGCGTCGATCGTGATCATGGTCTCGGGCGAAACGTTCTGGGTGCGAGCCACGGAGTGACCCAGGAACACTTCGTCCTGGTTGTCGCCATAGGACACCGTGCCCAGCTTGTCGGAGAAGCCCCAGCGGGTGACCATGTTGCGGGCCAGGCCGGTGGCGGCGCTGATGTCGCTGGAGGCGCCCGAGGTGATCTTCTCCTTGCCGAAGATCAGTTCCTCGGCCACCCGGCCGGCCATCATGATCGCCAGGCGCGAGGTCATCATGTCGAAGCTCATCGAGTAGCGATCGCCCTCGGGAAGCTGCATGACCATGCCCAGGGCCCGGCCACGCGGCACGATGGTGGCCTTGTGGACCGGATCGGCGACGGGAACGCGCAGGGCCACCAGGGCGTGACCGCCCTCGTGATAGGCCGTCAGCTTCTTCTCGTCCTCGCTCATGGCCATCGAGCGACGCTCGGCGCCCATCATGACCTTGTCCTTGGCGTGCTCGAAGTCGTGCATGGTGACCATGCGACGCTCCTTGCGGGCCGCCGTCAGGGCCGCTTCATTGACCAGATTGGCCAGATCCGCGCCCGAGAAGCCGGGAGTGCCGCGCGCCAGGGTGCGCACGTCGACATCGGCGGCCAGGGGAACGTTCTTCATGTGGACGCGGATGATCTTCTCGCGACCGGCGACATCGGGATTGGGCACCACGACCTGACGGTCAAAACGGCCGGGACGCAGCAGGGCCGGGTCCAGAACGTCGGGACGGTTGGTGGCCGCGATCAGGATGATGCCTTCATTAGCCTCGAAGCCGTCCATCTCGACCAGCAGCTGGTTGAGGGTCTGTTCGCGCTCGTCGTTACCGCCACCCAGGCCGGCGCCGCGATGGCGACCGACGGCGTCGATTTCGTCGATGAAGATGATGCAGGGAGCGTTCTTCTTGGCCTGCTCGAACATGTCGCGCACGCGGCTGGCGCCGACGCCGACGAACATCTCGACGAAGTCGGAGCCCGAGATGGTGAAGAACGGCACGCCCGCCTCACCCGCGACGGCGCGGGCGATCAGGGTCTTGCCGGTGCCGGGAGGGCCGATCAGCAGGGCGCCCTTGGGGATCTTGCCGCCCAGGCGCTGGAACTTGGCCGGATCCTTCAGGAAATCGACGATCTCCTGCAGTTCTTCCTTAGCCTCGTCGACGCCGGCGACGTCGTCGAAGATCACCTTGTTCTTGTTCTCGGTCAGCAGGCGGGCCTTGGACTTGCCAAAGCCCATGGCGCCCTTGGCCCCGCCCTGCATCTGGCGCATGAAAAACACCCAGACGCCGATCACCAGAATGATCGGCAGCAGGTTGACCAGGATGGCCAGCACGCTGATGCCGCCACCCTTGAACTTGACGTCCGCGCCCCTCGCCACGAGGCGATTGACCAGTTCGTCCGAATTGTTCGGCGCGTTGACGGTGAGCACATTGCCCGAGCCGTCCTTGGCCGCCACGATCGGGCCGGCGATCTCGGCCGACTTGATTTCGCCGGCGTCCACCTTGCGCAGAAGCTGCGAATAGCTGATTTCGCCGCCAGCCTGGGTGTGCGAGGTCTGGTTGACGACAAAGACGCCGACCAGCACCGCAACGATGACCAGCCAGATGGCCGCATTCCTGAAATTCATACCCGTCGTCTTCCCAACGATAGCCTTCGACATCCCAAGATAGGGGGTCGCAAGCGCTTGCGCCACGCGTGCGTCGTCAGGTCACGCATTCTTGGTCGATCAGACCCGTCGCGGCCCTGAAACGATCCAGGAAGAGAGCCCGAATTCGCACACCCTCGCTGACTGCAAGAGCCGGGCCGCCGAGCATGGGACAAACGACGCCGCCGCTCGCCAAAGCCAAGGCGGGCAAGGCCTGGCGGGCTGCGGCGGGTGTGGCCTTGAGGGCGGCGCGCTGAGCTTTCGACAGGCTGGCGGCCAGGCCTTTCAGGGCGCGGACGGTGATGGCAACATTGCCGGCGGTAATTTCATAGCGGCCGTCCCAGACGCCGGTTTCATGCGGCCCCAGCGCCAGATCGGCCAGACCGCCCCGCGCCGACTCGCCCGCGTCCCTGTGGAATCGCACCGCGTCGGGGCCGGCCTCGGTTCGCGCGCCGGCCAGGGTGGCGGTGAACAGCTCACCCGATCGCAGCCGGGCGACCAGGCGCTCCAGTCGCTCGCCGCGCGGCGGACGCTCGGTCCCGGCGGCGCACAGGCAGGCGGCGGCGAGGTGGGCGGCGGCGGCGTCTCGCGGCAGGGCGATGACGCCCAGGGGGTCGCCTTCGAAGCTCGGGGGCTCGCGCCGCGCCGGCTCGGCGGCCGGCGCACCGGTCGCAGCCAGCGACCGCCGCGCCCGGGCGCGGGCCGAGCGCGGATCGTCATTGGCCGGGTCGTCCAGCCAGGTCTCGCCCCGCTCGCGCAAAAAGTCGCGCAGGTCCAAACGGCGCTGGTCCAGCAGGGGGCGCAGCAGGAAGACGTCCCGCCCCTCGGGCCAGACCGGAGACGGCGACCAGTCGCGCGGATCGGAGACGGTCGAGCCCTCGGACCGCATGGCGGCGGCTTCCATCCGATCGTCGGCGGTGTGACCCAGAAGCAGCACGCGCGCCCCGCCGACGCGGGCGGCCTGGGCCAGCAGGGCGTGACGGGCTCGGCGGGCGGCGGCCGAAAGGCCCGCGGTCGGCTTGCCACCCGTCCAGGCCACGGAGAGGGCGTTCGCGCCGAGATCGCGCGCGTGGGTGACCGCCTCGCGGGTCCAGGCGGCGCTGGCCGGCTGCAGCTGATGGTCGACGGTCAGGCTCAGCACCGGACGGCCGTGCGCCCGGGCCCAGTCCAGGGTGAGGATCAGCAGGGCCAGGGAGTCGCCCCCGCCGGAAAAGCCGACCGCAATGGGCGCGCGGCTCGCGGGATCCAGCCGCCGGTCGAGGGCGGCCGAAATCCCTGCTAGGCGCACTTGGCCGCGACGCGGGTCGAGGCGGCGCGCGACACGACGGCCGGCGGGGCCTTGGGATAGCGCTTGGCCAGCTCGTCCAGCGTCTTGCAGGCGTCGGCGGGCTTTTTCAGCGCCACCAGCGCGCGCGACAGCTTCAGGGTGGCGTCGGGCGCCCAGCCGGTCTGCGGCCAGCCGCGCACGGCGCCCAGAAAGGCCCCGGCGGCGTCGCCATAGGCTTCGCGCACGAACAGGGTCTCGCCCAGCCAGTAACGGGCTTCGGGCGCCTTGGGGTTGTCGGGATAGTTGGTCACATAGGCCAAGAAGGCGGCCTCGGCATTGGCGTAGTCGCCGTCCAGCAGGAACTGCCGGGCCTGCTTGAAGGCCACGGCCGGATCGGCCGGCGGCGCGGGCGGGGCCGGCGTCTCGGCCACCTGGGCGGCCTCGACGGCGGCGGTCTCCAGGGCGGTCAGCTTGGCCTCGAGCGCCGCGAGACGGGCCTCCAGCGCGTCGCTGCGGGTCTTCTGTTCGGTCGTGGCCCGGCGGGCCTGGTCCAGGTCGTGGGTCAGGGTCTCGTTCTGGCCGTTGACGCGCTGCAGGGTCTGTTCCAGATCGCCGATACGCTCGCCCAGGGTCAGGATCTGGGCCTCGGTCTCGGCCGGCTGCACCACGACCGGCTTGCCGGTGTCGCGGCCCTGGAACACGATCGACCGCAGCTCGCGGACCACCTTCTCCATGCGCTCGACGCGCTTGACCGAGCGATCGTCCAGCGGATCTTCGGGCATGGGAGTCTGGGCCACGGCCGGCAAGGCTGCGGACACCAGCAGGGCGGCGAGCAGAACGGATTTAAGCTTCATGTCGGCGATTATGCCCTGATTGCGGACAAAAGTGGGGCGACGAAAAACAAAGCCCTCCCCCTTTGATGGGAGAGGGTTGGGTGGGGGTGACGCGGTGCTGGACGGACCAACCGCCGCATCACCCCCATCCCTACCCTTCCCCCATCAAGGGGGAAGGGTTCCGTCTTGTGCTAGCGCGCGCCGTCGGTGATGGCGGTGCGGGCGTTACGGTTCTTGGCCCAGGCTTCTTCCGACGAACCGGCGTCGATCGGACGTTCCTTGCCGTAGGACAGGGTCTCGATGCGCGCGCCCGAAACGCCCTGGCTGACCAGGAAGTCGCGGACGGCGTTGGCGCGGCGGGCGCCCAGGGCGAGGTTGTATTCGCGGGTGCCGCGTTCGTCGGCATTGCCTTCGATGCGGACGCGGACGGCCGGATAGCGGTTCAGCCACTGGGCCTGGGCGCCGAGCACCGGCTGGGCGTCGCTGCGCACGACATATTCGTCCGTGTCGAAATAGATGCGCTCGCCGATATTGATGACGAAGTCCTGGACCGAGCCGGGGACCGCGCCCTGGCTGACCGGCGAGGTCGGCGGGGTGTAGGGCGCGCTGGGGCTGGCGGGCTCGCTCGGCGCCACGGGGGCGGGACCGGCCGGCGTCGGCCGCGAAGCGCAGGCGGCGAGAGAGGCGGCCGCCAAACCGATCAGCGCCAGTCTAGCGGCGCGCTTGGTGTCGAAGTTCATCCAGTTTCTCCTCAAAACCTCGGTTCGGACCAGTTGGATACCCTTCAAGCACCTCAACGGGACAATGAAAACGCCCGACCAAGCCTCACAATGGCGTCAGATCACCCTGTCGCGACCTTGATTCACTTGCAAGGCGAACCGTCACAACAAACGTCGCCGAACAGTCGAGGTTGCTCGACCGTCCAGATTCAGTCCAGCAACGGCGACCAGGCCGGATCGGAGGCTTGGCCCTGATAGGCGGCCGGACGCAGGATGCGGCCGGTGATGTCGACGGTCCACAGGCGCGGCGTGCCGCTCTGGCTCTCGCGGAAGTACATCAGCACCCGGCCGTTCGGCGCCCAGGTCGGGCCCTCGTCCAGATAGCTGGTGGTCAGCAGGCGCTCGTCGCTGCCATCGGTGCGCATGACGCCAATGTGGAACTGGCCGGAAAGCTGCTTGGTGAAGGCGATGAAGTCGCCGCGCGGGCTCCAGACGGGCGTCGTATAGCGGCCGCCGCCATAAGAGATGCGCCGCACGCCCGAGCCGTCGGCGTTCATCATGTAGAGCTGGGCCTGGCCGCCACGGTCGGAGTTGAAGACGATCTTGCTGCCGTCTGGCGAGAACGATGGCGAGGTGTCGATCGACGGATCGGTGGTGATGCGGGTCGACTGGCGGCTGCGCAGGTCCAGCACATAGATGTCGCTGTTGCCGCCCTTCTCGACCGAGAAGGCCACCTTGCTGCCGTCGGGCGAGAAGCGCGGGGCGAAGACCATGCCCGGGAACTTGCCGACCGTTTCCTGGCGGCTGGTCTCGAGATTGAGGAGATAGATCGACGAGCCGGTCGGCCGCAGGGCCATATAGGTCAGCTCCTGGCTGGTGGCCGAGAAGCGTGGGGTCATGACGATATAGGAGCCGTCGGTCAGGAACTGCGGATTGGCGCCGTCCTGGTCCATGATCGCCAGGCGCTTGATGCGGGCCATCTTGGGGCCGCTCTCGGCGACGAAGGCGACGCGGGTGTCGAAATAGCCCTTTTCGCCGGTCAGCCGCTCATAGACGGCGTCGCTGATCTTGTGGGCCACGCGGCGCCAGTTGTCGGGCGTGGAGCTGAACTGCAGGCCCAGCAGTTGCTGCTGGCTGAACACGTCCCACAGGCGGAAATCGACGCGCAGGCCGCCGTCGGCGCCCACCGTCACCTGGCCGTTGATCAGGGCCTGGGCCCCGGTGGCCTGCCAGTCGGGAAAGCGCGGCTGGACGTTCACGTCGGGCAGCTTGTCGGGCACAGCCGAGACGTTCAGCGGCTGGAACAGGCCTGAGCGCTCCAGATTGCCGGTGATGACCTGGGCGATCTCGGCCCCGCGTCCTGCGCCGGAGAAGGCGGGCACGGCGATCGGCAGCGGCTTGACCGCGCCGGCGTTGATGTCGACCTCGATCTGGGCGGCGGCCGGCGAGACCATGGCCCCGCCCAGCAAGGCGGCGACCATCAGAAGCAGAGCTTTCAGGCGCATCACATTCCCCTTGGGCGTCATCATCGCGTGCAAGCCTGTTTTGCGTTGAAGTTCAGGGCTATTTTCTGACCGTAGAGATCAGACGGCAGATAAGCGAACGGCGAAGCCTGCAACAGCGCGCGAACCGCGCGGTCGGAGGCGGCCTTGACCACCGGATCGGGCGATGTGGTGCCAGGCGACTCTGGCTGGCCGATCACGCGGCCGCCCGGTCCGATCACGAACACCACCCGCACATTGACGTTCGAGCCGCCCTCGACCTCGCAATTGGGGTTCCAGCGATCCTGGACCTCGCCCTGCAGGCGGCCCAGGGCCGCGGCCGACAGGCCGGTGGCGGCGCCGGCGGCGGGACGGGCTGAAACCGAGGTCTCCGCCCGGCTGGGCCCCTTGGGCGCATTGGCGGCGGGTTTGCCGGTCGATTTCTTGGTCTTGGACAGCGACGCCTCCATCGAGGCGAAGAAGTCATCATTGGCCTTGGCTGGGGCCGGCTTCTTGGCCGGAGTCGGCGTGGGCGTCGGCTTGGGCGCGGCCTTGGACGGCGGGGTCGGCGCGGGGGTCGGAACCGGCGCAGGCACTGGGGCCGGCGGGGTCGGCGTGGCCTCGGCGACCGGCTCTTCGGTCAGGGCCGTCTGGTCTTCCAGCGCCTCTTCGGCTGGCCGCACATTGGTGGGGCCCTGGGTGACGATGGTCACCGGTACGCTCTCGCCCAGGGTGATGGGCACGGGCTTCTTCCACGGCAGGCCGATCAGGATCGCCGCCGCCACCAGCCCGTGCAGCGCGACCGACCCGATCAGGGCGGGCGAGAATCCGATTTCAGCACGCCGGGCCATCAGCGACCTATTGGGCCGGCCGCAGGTCGCCCGAGCCCTCGGGCTGGGCGTCTAGCGGGGCCGCGCCCGACGAAGGGCCGCCCGTCTCGGTGATCAGGTTGATCTTGGCGAAGCCAGCGTTCGACAGCGCCGCCATGGTCTGGGCGACCACGGCATAGGTCGCCGCGCCGTCGGCCCGCACGAACAGCGGCTTGTCATAGCCGTCGCCGGCGATGGCGGTGATGCGCGGCGCCAGGTTCTCGAAGGCGATCTCGGTCTCGCCGACGAAGATCTTGCCGGCGCGATCGATCGACACGGTGATCGGCTCCTGCTGGTTTTGCAGGGCGGCGGCCTCGGTCTTGGGCAGCTCCAGCGGCACGCCGGCGGTCAGCAGCGGGGCGCTGATCATGAAGATGATCAGCAGCACCAGCATCACGTCGACCAGCGGGGTGACATTGATCTCGGACAGGGCCCCGCGCGAGCGGCGGCCGCGCCGGCGACCGCGGCGCCCGCCGGTGGCGAAGGCGTCGTTGGCGGACATCGACATCGGTCTAGACCCGCTCGGCCAGGCGACGCTGGATCGCGGTCGACAGGTCGTCGGCGAAGCCTTCCAGGCGGCCGGCATACTTGCCCGCGTCGGTCGAGAACTTGTTGTAGGCGATATAGGCCGGGATGGCGGCGACCAGGCCGATGGCGGTGGCGAACAGGGCCTCGGCGATCGACGGGGCCACCACGGCCAGCGAGGTGTTCTTCGAGATGGCGATGGCCTGGAAGGCGTGCATGATGCCCCACACCGTGCCGAACAGGCCGATGAACGGGCTGGCGGTGGCGACGATGGCCAGGCTGCCCAGGCCCTCTTCGACCTTGGCGCTCTCGCGGGCGATCATGGTGTCCATGATCCGGTCGATGCGCTGGATCAGGAAGGCGGCCTGATTTTCGCTGATGGCGCCGCGCGACTTGGCCTCGCGCCATTCCTTCAGCGCCGCCTGCAGCATGCGCGGCAGCGGATGGCGCGGATTGGCGCCGGCCTCTCCGGCCACGTCTTCCAGCGAGCGGCCGGCCCCGACCTGGCTCTCGAAGCGGTCGGCGGCGCGGTTGAGCGCGGCGAAGCGGAACAGCTTGTCCAGAATCACGGCCCACGAGCCCAGCGAGGCGAGGATCAGGCCGACCATCACCCCCTTCACAACCCAGTCGGCCTGCATGAACAGGGCGAGGAACGAGAAATTGGCGGGGGCGGCTGCGGCGGCGTCCATGCGGGGGATCCTGCTCCGTTCGGGCGTCTGTATCGGTCTAGCGTCTTACTGGCATGAAGCGGCGCTTTGGTGAAACTATGACAATCACCGGGAGAGCCTGAAAATTCCCCGCGCTCAGATTTCGGTCCCAGCGGCGGGCTCAAGCCACGGGGCCATCTGGGCCAGCATCTGCGCCGTCGGCCTGCGCGGCCGCCCGTCCAGGGTGATGCAGACCGCCACGCCCGAGGCCTGGCAGATCACCTCCTCGCCGCGCGTGATCTTCTGGCTCACGAACAGGCGCGGCCCCTTGATGCTGTCATAGGTGGTGCGAACCACCAGGGCGTCGTCGATCCGCGCCGAACGCTTGAAGTCCAGCTCCATGCGGATGATCGCGAACGCGGTGTCGGCCTGGGCCAGCTCAGTGTGCGAGATGCCGATCAGCCGGAAGAAGTCGCTCCGCCCCCGCTCGAAATAGCGCAGATAGTTGGCGTGATAGACGATGCCGGAAAAGTCGGTGTCTTCGTAATAGATCCGGACGGGCAGCTGGTGCTCTCGGCCGTCGAAGCCGCCGGCGGTGGGGTCTGGGGTGGTCATCTACGCTCCGGCGCGCCCTGGGGTCCGGAGAGTATAGGTTGGTCAGGCAAGGGCGATAAGCCCGCTGGCGAAATCGGTACTGCCGCCAAAGGCGCAAAGGTGAAAATTCAATCTGGAATTGATTATGGACTTTCGCGCTCGCCATGATAAATTCTGGCCATGAAGATCGAACCCGCCATCTTCGATGAAACGGACGATGCCGCTGAAGCCGCCGCCGACGCGCGCGCAGAAGCCGACATCGCGGCGGGTCGCGTCATCAGCCATGAAGCCGTGAGCCGCTGGCTCAAGTCATGGTCCGACGGCGCGCCCACGCCGGCGCCCAAACCGGGCGACTAGTGCGGCGGATCATCTGGACGGCCGAGGCCGTGTCCAATCTCGAAAGCATCTTCGCCTACGTGTCGGCGTTTAATGCCTCCTCGGCTGTTCGCCTGGCGCAACGCCTTCAATCGGCGGCCGACAGTCTGGCCATGCATCCAGACCGTGGGCGTGAGACCGTCCGTGGATTGCGAGAGCTTGCGATCATCCACCCTTACCTGATCCGCTACAGGGTCAGGGACGATGCCGTTCTCATCCTGCGGATCCGTCATGGCGCTCAGGACGTCGAGGCCTGAGGCCTGGATCATGGCGCCGGATTGCTCTGGCTGGCGGGCTCGCCGAGCACGAGGCCGACGGACAGGCCCCAGGCCAGGATCGGCGCGGCGCCGTAACCCAGGACCGGCGCAGGATAGTTGCCAAACAGGTTGGCGAAAATCCAGCCCGCCCACAATGCCGCAAGGGCCAGGGCTTCGGCGCGTCGCTCGGGCCGGCTGGCGGCGACCAGGAGAAACGGTGCGGGCAGGCTGAACATCAAAATCGCCGTCAGGGCGCCGATCACGGGACTGGCGGCGAAGCTGGCGCTGATCAGCCCTTCGACATAGGGCACGGCCGGCAGCGTGTCGGGTTCGGTCCAGGCGGCATAGGCGAACACGGCGGCGACGGCGACCACGGCCCAGGGGAGCATCTGGCGCGGGCGCTGGACCAGCGTTGCCGCGCCGATCGCCAGGGCCCAGGCCAGGGACGAGGCGGCGTCGTGCTGATAGAGCAGCGCAAAGCTCAGGCCGGCGGCCAGAGGGGCGACGCGCCGGTCCTCGAAACCTCTCGCGACGGCCCACACCGCCAGGGGCAGGACCAGGAAGGCCGTGTGCAGTTGCACTGGTCCCAAGGCCAGCCAGCGCCGTGCGCCCTCCAGGACAGAGCCGGTCATCAGGGTCCAGACCAGGGCCAGGGCGCAGGCGGCGATCAGCAGCCAGTACCGCCAGCGGGCCTTGCGCCAGAAGCGCGCGACCACCAGCGTCAGGCCAAGGGCGATGACGGCGGCCAGGGTCTGCAGCGCCAGCGCGTTGGCGCCGGCGCCGGCCGCGCCGATCGCCGCCAGGGAAACTCCGAAACAGGCCGCCGCCTGAATGGCGGTCACGAACCGGATACCGCGCATGGCTCTACGCCTCCCCGAACAGGCCGCCCTGAGCCGGCGGCGCGGCGGGCGGCGTCAGCCCCAGGTGCAGATACGCCTTGCCGCAGGCCACCCGGCCGCGCGGGGTGCGCTGGATGAAGCCCTGCTGCATCAGATAGGGCTCGATGACGTCTTCCACCGCGTCGCGGGACTCGGCGATGGCGTAGGCGATGGTCTCGACCCCGGCCGGACCGCCGCCATAGTGCTCGATCAGGGCGCGCAGATAGCGGCGGTCCAGGCTGTCGAGACCGACCTCGTCGACCTCCAGCCGGGCCAGCGCCATGCCGGCCGCCTTGCGGTCGATCACGGTGGCGCCGTCGGCCTCGGCGAAGTCGCGGACCCGGCGCAGCAGGCGGCCGGCGACGCGGGGCGTGCCCCGGGCCCGGGCGGCGATCTCGGCGGCGCCGTCTTCCGACAGCGGCGCGCCCATCTTGCGGGCCGCGCCCAGCAGCACGTGTTTCAGCTCGGCGTGGGTGTAGAATTCCAACCGGATCGGGATGCCGAAGCGGTCGCGCAGCGGCGTCGCCAGCATGCCCGCCCGGGTCGTCGCCGCCACCAAGGTAAAGGGGGCCAGGTCGATGCGGATCGAGCGGGCCGAGGGCCCCTCGCCGATCACCAGGTCCAGCACATGGTCTTCCATGGCCGGATACAGGATCTCCTCGACGTTCGACGACAGGCGGTGGATCTCGTCGATGAACAGAACGTCGTTGGCTTCCAGATTGGTCAGGATCGCCGCCAGGTCGCCGGGCTTGTTCAGCACCGGGCCCGAGGTGGCGCGGAAGTTCACCCCCAGCTCGCGGGCGACGATCTGGGCCAGGGTGGTCTTGCCCAGGCCGGGCGGGCCAAACAGCAGCACATGGTCCAGGGCCTCGCCCCGGCCCTTGGCGGCCTCGATGAAGACGCGCAGATTGCTCTTGGCCTGCTCCTGGCCGACGAACTCGGCCAGGGTCTGCGGCCGCAGGGCCTTGTCGGCGGCCAGCGGGACGGCTTCGTGGGGCTGGGCTTCGCCGGAGATGATGCGGGTCAACGCCCGAGCTCCTGCAGCCCGGCCTTGATCAGAGCCTGAACCGTCGCCTCTTCACCCAGCTTGGCGGCGGCCGCCTCGACGACGCGGCGGGCGTTCACTTCCGCCACACCCAGGCCCATCAGAGCCGCCACAGCGTCGCCGGTCGGGGCGGGCTTGGCCTTCACAGGCGCGGAGCCCGAGGTCGGCGCAGTCATCAGCACCGGACCGTCGGTGATCGGCTTGTCCTTCAGCTCCGTGACGATCCGCAGGGCCAGCTTGGGCCCCACGCCCGAGGCGCGGCCGACGGCGGCCTTGTCCTCGCGGGCCACCGCCGAAGCCAGCTCGGCCGGCGACAGGATGTCCAGCACCGCCATCGCCGCCTTGGGCCCGACGCCCTGGATGGCCTGCAGCAGCACGAAGGCGCGGCGGTCCTCGCGGGTGGCGAAACCATAGAGCCGCAGGCCGGCGCTTTCGCTCCACTGGCTCTCGATGTGCAGCAGGGCCTCTTCGCCCAGGGCGGGCAGGCGCGACAGGGTGCGGCCGCCGCAGCGGACCACATAGCCCACGCCCATCACGTCGATCAGGGCCTCTTCCTCGCCGACCTCGGCGACGGCCCCGCGCAATCTGCCGATCATGCGACCCTCCGGTTGGCGACGCGCAGATTGGCGTGGGTGATGGCGACGGCCAGCGCGTCGGCGCAGTCGGCCGTGGTCTTGCCGGCCGTGGGCAGCAGGCGGGCGATCATGAAGCCGATCTGGGCCTTGTCGGCCGCCCCGGTGCCGACCACCGCCTTCTTGACCAGCCGGGTCGAATATTCGGCCACCAGCAGGCCGGCGCGGGCCGGCGCGATCAGGGCGGCGGCGCGGGCGTGGCCCAGCTTCAGCGTGGATTGGGCGTTGGTGTTGAGGAACACCTCCTCGACCGCCGCCTCATCGGGTCTGTGCTGCTCGATCACCGCGCAGATGCCTTCGAACAGATGCAGCAGGCGCTGGGCAAAGTCGGCCTTCTCGTCGGGCGCGATCACCCCGTGGGCGACGTGGCTCATGCGCGAGCCCTCGACCGCGATCACGCCCCAGCCGGTGCGGCGCAGGCCGGGGTCAAGGCCCAGGATCCGGATCGGGATGCGATTCATGTTCATCATGTGTTCTCGCAACATCGCCTGTTCCGCGCCCGAGGAAAAGCCCCTGTATTGCTAACGCGAGCTTAACGGCGGCCCTTGCGCGCGGCCGCGCGCCGGGCTCTCCTCCCGCCCAGTTCATTGGGAGATGATTTGATGCGTTTGGCGGGATGGATGACGACGGCGGCCGTGCTGGCCCTGCCGATGGCGGCGAACGCTCAGGCGACGCCTCGCCCCGACCAGCTGAAGTTCCGCGAGCTCTACAAGGAGCTGGTCGAGATCAACACCACCCTGTCGGTCGGCAGCTGCACCGTGGCCGCGCAGGCCATGGGCGCGCGTCTGAAGGCCGCCGGCTATCCAGAGGCCGACGTCAAGGTCGTCGTCGAGCCCAAGCATCCCCGCGAGGGCTCGCTGGTGGCCGTGCTGCAGGGGACCGACCCCAAGGCCAAGCCCATGCTGCTGCTGGCCCACATCGACGTCGTCGAGGCCAACCGCGCCGACTGGACCCGCGACCCGTTCGTTCTGGTCGAGGAGAACGGCTATTTCTACGGACGCGGCGCCTCGGACGACAAGGCCCAGGCCGCCATCTGGGCCGACAGCATGGTCCGGCTGAAGCAGGAAGGCTTCAAGCCAAAGCGCGACATCAAGATGGCCCTGACCTGCGGCGAGGAAAGCGAGGGCTATAACGGCATCGAGGACCTGCTGAAGAACCACCGCGCCCTGGTCGACGCCGAGTTCGCGCTCAACGAAGGCGCCGACGGCCTGCTCGATGATCAGGGCAAGGAAGTCGTGCTCGAGGTCCAGGCCGGCGAAAAGGTCTATCAGGACTTCACCCTGACGGTGACCAACCCGGGCGGCCACTCCAGCCGGCCCGTGCCCGCCAACGCCATCTACCAGCTGTCGGCGGCGCTGGACCGGATCGGCGCCTATCAGTTCCCGCCGCGCTTCATCGACGCCACCCGGGGCTATTTCACCCAGATGCAGCCCCGCGTGCCGGCCCCGCAGGCTGCGGCCATGAAGGCCCTGGTCGCCAATATCGAGGACCCCGAGGCGCTGAAGGTCGTCACGGCCGATCCGATGTGGAACTCGATGCTGCGCACCACCTGCGTCGCCACCATGGTCAGCGCCGGCCACGCGCCCAATGCCCTGCCCCAGCGCGCCACAGCCAACGTCAATTGCCGCATCCTGCCGGGCACGCCGGTCGAGGAGGTCAAGGCCAAGCTGTCGGAGGTCGCCGCCGATCCGGCCGTCGCCTTCACTCTGGCCCATGAGGCCAAGGCCGCCTCGCCGCCGCCGGCCCTGACGCCCGCGATCATGGGCCCGATCAACAAGCAGGCCGCCAAGCTGTGGCCCGGCGTGCCGATCGTGCCGATCCTGCTGACCGGCGCCACCGATGGCGTCCACACCAACGCCGCCGGCATCCCGACCTATGGCGTCACCGGCCTGTTCGGCGGCTCGGACGGCGACGGCATCCACGGCCTGAACGAGCGCATGCGGGTCAAGTCGCTGTATGACGGGCGCGATTTCCTGCACGGCCTGATCAAGGACTATGCCGGCGGGAAGTAGGGCGCCTTGCGGTGATGCTCCCCCTCTGGGGGAGCTGTCGCCCCCGGGTCCGACCGCAGGTCGGCCCGAGGATAAACTCCGCGACTGAGGGGGCAGCGCAGGCGTAGATATGCTTTGCGCCATCTGGATTGGCGCCGCGTGGCCCCCTCCGGCCCTCCGGGCCACCTCCCCCAAAAGGGGAGGATCTGTCAGGCCGCCACAGACCTGGTCCCAAACAGAGTCGCAAGGATCAGCCGCTCCACCGCCGCGACATCGACGTCTACGCAGACCTCGGCATTCGGCGCGCCGTCGATGCGGTCGATGCGGCCCTGGCGCACCCCGTCGACCGACACCCGCAACCGCGCCGGCTCGAAGGTGAAGGCGTCCGGCGCGATCAGGCTGGCGGCGGCCACGGCGTCATGCGGATGGCAGGACTCCACCGTGCCCCAGACCTGGGCGTGGAAGTCGATATAGCCGCCCACCGCCCGGTTGAGCCGGGCCGAGAGCGGCGAGCCGCAACAGGCCGAGCCGGCCTCCAGCGCCGCGCGGGTCAGGGTGACCCGGCTGGAGATATCCATCGGCATAAGACGTGGGCGAACCCCGGCCTCGAGCACCCGCTGCAAGGCCTCCGGATCGCTCCAGCTGTTGAAGTCGGCCCCGCCGGCGGCCTTGCCCTCGACGGCGAAGGCGCCGGCCATGATGGTCGGGCGCCAATCCCGAAAGGCGACCGGATCGTCCAGCAGGCCCTGGGCCAGGTTGGTCAGGGGGCCCAGGAACAGGCCGGTGATCCGGCGACGGGCGGCGAAGGCCAGCAGGCTGACCCCGTGGCCGCGATCCAGCTCGGGCAGTTTCCAGCGCTGCGAGAACCCTGCGCCGTTCAGCCCATCAGCGCCATGAGCCGGCCGCATGCGTTCGACCCGCCGCTTGGCCAGACCAGACCCCGCGCCGATATAGACCTCGGCCCCGCAGCCGGCGAGCCGCAAGACCCCCCGGGCATTGGCGGCGGCCTGGTCGACATAGGTGTTGCCAAACACCGCCGAGACCGAGCCCACCTCGATACTGTCGTGCGCTCGCGCCAGCATGGCCAGCGCCAGGGCATCGTCCACGCCGCAGTCGGTATCGATGTGCAAACGCAGGGTCATGCGCTCAGTGTAGCCGAGGGGGCATGACGGAGAGAAGGGCGCTGTGCGCCTGTCATCCCGGGCCAAGACCCGGGACCGCAACCGGCGCGGCGCTTGGGGCGTCTAGCCCAGCGCCGCGAGATCCTCGTCGCTGATCTCTTCGTTTGAATAGACGTTCTGGACGTCGTCATCCTCGTTGAGCATGTCGAGTAGCTTCATCAGGGTGGTGACGCTATCGCCGGTCACCGGCACCTGCATCTTCGGACGCCAGGCGATCTTGGTGTTGCCGGCGGGGCCGAACTTGGCTTCCAGGGCGGCGCCCACCTCGTTGAGGCTTTCGAACGCGGTGTAGATCGTGTGGCCTTCGCCTTCCTCGTCCATGTCCGAGGTGACGTCGTCGGCGCCGGCCTCGATGGCGGCTTCCATCATGGCGTCTTCGCTGGCGACCTTGGCCGGATAGGTGATCTGGCCGACATGCTCGTAGTTGAACACCACCGAGCCGGTCGCGCCCATATTGCCGCCCAGCTTGGTGAAGTAGGAGCGCACATTAGCGGCGGCGCGGTTGCGGTTGTCGGTCAGCACCTCGACGATGATGCCGACGCCGCCGGCGGCGACGCCCTCATAGCGAATTTCCGAATAGTCGGCGGCGTCGCCCATCTGCGACTTCTTGATCGCGCGGTCGATGACGTCCTTGGGCAGGCTTTCGGCCTTGGCGTTGTTCACGGCCAGGCGCAGGCGCGGGTTCATGCTGGGGTCGGGCACGCCGGCCTTGGCCGCCACGGTGATTTCCCGCGACAGCTTGGAGAACAGCTTGGAGCGCGCGGCGTCGGCGCGGCCCTTGCGGTGCATGATGTTCTTGAATTTCGAGTGACCGGCCATTCGGGGGCTCTGTCTCTGATCTGAAGATGGTGGAGTGGGCGCGCTTCTAGCCGCTGGAGCGGGGTTCTGTCACTCAAATCTAGTCCTCGCCCAGAGGGAGGGGATTCTAGACGACTGGAATTGTCTGCCGCAGCCGGCCGCCCACACGGATCGGCTCGACCCTCAGGGCCAGGCCGGTTCGGTCGTCGGTCTCGACGAACACGCCGCAGACCGTCGCCGGACCCGAGGCGGGGGTATAGCGGCCGCCGCTGATCTTGGTGGTGAAGCGCCGCAGGGGCTCTTCCTTCTGATTGCCGATGACGCTGTCATAGTCAGCGCAGGCCCCGGCGTCGGTCTGATAGGCGGTGCCGCCGTTGAGGATCTGGGCGTCGGCGGTCGGCACATGGGTGTGGGTGCCCACCACCAGCGAGGCGCGGCCGTCGCAATAGTGGCCCATGGCCATCTTCTCGGACGTGGCCTCGCAATGCATGTCGACCACCACCGCATCGGCCACCTGGCCCAGCGGGGCCTTGTCCAGCTCGCGGTCGGCGGCGGCGAACGGGTCGTCCATGGCGTCCATGTGCACCCGGCCCAACAGGTTGATGACCATGATGGTCCGGCCGCGCTCGGTCTGGAACAGATGGCTGCCCCGACCCGGCGCATCCGACAGGATCGGATAGTTGGCCGGACGGATCAGTCTGGGCTCGCGGACGATGTAGGTCAGGGCCTCGCGCTGGTCCCAGCTGTGATTGCCCAGGGTCAGGCAGTCGGCCCCGGCCTCGAACAGCTCGCGGGCGGTGTTCTCGGTGATGCCGAAGCCGGCGGCGGCGTTCTCGGCGTTGATGATCACGAACTCGAGGTCGAGGTCACGGCGCAGGGCGGGCAGATGATCGGCCAGACCGTCGCGGCCCGACTTGCCGACGACGTCGCCGAAGAAAGCAAAACGCATAGAGATTCCTTGGTGCGGCTCTGCGTGAGCCTCAGACTTTCACCGCGATATACTCTTTTTCGGTGAGAATGGCGTCCAGCGCTTGATCATGCGGTTCATGCGGCAAATTCGCCGTCTCCTGGCCGCTATAGGCCAGGGCTAGGGCGAACACATCGCGCCGGGCCTTCAGGTCTTCCAGCGCCCGGTCATAATAGCCGCCGCCCTGGCCCAGCCGCCGGCCCTGGCGGTCAAAGGCCAGCAGCGGCAGGACGACCAGGTCCGGCTCAACCACCGGCTGGTCGATGGATGGCGCCTGCAGCCCGATCGCGTCGCGAACCAGCGGACGGGTGCGGTCCCAGATCCGGAAGACCATGCGGCCGGCCTCGCCCTCGACCGAGGGCAGGGCCAGGGTCCAGCCCGCTGCGGCCAGGCCGTCGGCCAGAACGTGGGTCGAGAGTTCCGAGCCCACGCCATGATAAAGCGCGGCGACCTGGCCGCTGGCCTGGGGAAAGCGGGCCGCCAGGGGCGCGCGTCCGACCTCGGCGACCATCCAGGCGGCCTGCGGGACCTCCCGGGCCAGGATCTTTCGCCGTGTGCGGACGAACATCCGCAGGGTGGCCTTGGCGGCGGCGGGGTCAGCGAGGGTCAAGACGGATCAGAGGCCCGATAGGTCAGCCAGACCACGCCGAGCAGAAGCACGACCAGCGCTCCCTGGACCCAAAGCCGCAGATCATCGGTGATCAGGGCCGTGGCGATCATCGCGATGAAAAACACGATGGTGATCAACCAGCCCTGCCATCCGGTCGGCCGCGGGCCGCCACCGAAGGGCTTGGGTCCAAACCAGCCGGATTTCATGACCGCCTCGGCGAACGGGGAAAGGGTGGCGGCGCCATGAAGAACCGTGAAGACGTTTCAATCCACTCGAACCTGTTTGGTACAGGTGGGCCCCGTGTCCCCGCAGCCACGGCCACGGGAGGGAACAGGTCCCGATAGAGAGATTAAGGTCCCTGGGAATAGAAATCTTCGACGAGGGCCACAGCAGACCCGCCGTTGAGGAATATAGGGCGTCGGGCCGGCCAGCGATAGGGACTCCATCGTCGAATGGCGGAGACTGGCGAGCGCGCGTCCGTCTTATGCGTATCCATAACGCTTCAGATAGGGATAGGCATCGGTATGGCCTGGTCGCTTGTCGCTGGGGGACCCCACGAGCGGCAGATCCCAGATGTTGGCAGCCCCCGGAGGCAGGGCGACGATGTTTGCGTCACCACTTGTGGGGTTGGCGGGTTTGCCCTTTGCAGCGATGGGCGTCACGAAGGGCGCATAGAACCAGTGGACGGTGTAGCCTGCGTCCTGGAATGTGCGGATTGTGTTCTCTGCGGCTTTGGGGTGCTGGACCGTCGCCTCGACAAGCCAAACCGCATCGCGGCGGCCAATCAGCTTCTCGGCGCCCTTCAGGACTTCCGGTTCAAAGCCTTCGACATCGACCTTTACCAGCTTGGTGTCAGACGGCGCCAATTGGTCCAGCGGGAACATCGAAATGACCTCCCTGCTACCGGCGCTCGCAAAGCCCAAGTCCCCAAAGTTTCGCTGTTCGGAAAGCGACGCCGAAGGAAAGTCCACAAAGGCTTGTTCGGCCCCGGCGGCGGCGTGAATGACCTCGACATTGTGAAGGCGGTTGTTGAGGCTATTGGCGTTTAGCACACCGGAAAGCCCCCGGTGAGCTTCGATGGCGACTACGCGCCAGTTGGGACGCTGTGCCGCAAACGGGAGGGCGATCGAACCGATGTTCGCGCCAACGTCGATCATCGCCCCGCCGGATCCCTGCGCCATTTCCACGAAGAAATCGAGCTCGACGCGCGCGAATTCTCCGCTCGTGCGCAGCGAGGCTCCAACCACCTTGTCGGCGACAGGGAACAAAAAGGTCAGGCCGTAGGCCGTCGTACAGTCAAGCATGCATTCAGTCCTACTCCGCCGCCAGCTTCTCGATCCGCTCGGCCGCCGCGTCGATCGCCCGGATGGCGGCGATCTCGGTGCGGCTGCGTTCGGCCTGAAGCTTGGCCAGTTCGCTCTGGGCGTGGGCCAGGCGCAGCTTCAGGTCGCTCATCTCGTCAGCCAGCAGCAGGGCGCCCATCAGGAACAGGCGGGTCTCGCCCAGCTGGCCGACATCCTGACTGACCTGGCGGACCTGACGGTCGAACAGGCGGGCGATCTCCATGAGGTGGGCCTCCTGGCCGTCCTCGCAGCCGACCGTATAGGGCCGGCCGTTCACCTGGATGGTCAGTTGGGCCATGGGTCAGGCCTCCCGCGGATCATCGAAAAGCTCGTTGGTCTCGTCGGCATCGGCGAGGTCGTCGGACGGATGGTCGTCATTGACCGGCCCCTCGTCGCCTAACGCGGCGCGGATTTCGGCGATGGCGCGGCCCAATGCGACCGAGGCCTGGGCGCCGGCTTCTTCCAGGGCGCGCTCGCGCTCGCGGGCGGCGTCCAGCTCGGCCTGCAGGCGCGCGGCCTCGCCGTCGAAAACGTCGGACGAAGACGTGGACGACGACGCCGCCGAGGCGACAGCCACGGTCGCGCGCGCGGCCAGCCGCTGCTCAAGCTGAGCCACGGCGCGCTCCAGTCGGCGCGCGGCGAGGTCGAGGGCGCTCGTTTCGCCCAGGGTCATCGGCGGGTTCCAATCATGCGGTGCAACATATAGATCAGGACCAGCTTCGCCACCCGCTGCGGCGACAATAGGGTGATGAAATCGCCCTTGGCCGTATTCTGTCATGCGTTGTTACCGGAGCTGGGCTTGACTTCCCCGCCCCCGCCCGCAAAACGCGCCTGCAAAATCAGGGAACGTTGGTCCCTCTGGGCCGCGTCCGATCGTTAGGAGAAAGACCACCATGGCTCTTCGCGTCGCCATCAACGGCTTTGGCCGTATCGGCCGCCTCGTCCTGCGCTCCATCGTCGAGCACGGCCGCACGGATATTGAAGTCGTGGCGATCAACGATCTGGGCCCGGTCGAGACCAACGCCCACCTGCTGCGCTACGACAGCGTCCACGGCCGGTTCCCGGGCGTCGTCACTTCGGGCGAGGACTGGATCGATGTCGGCACCGGCAAGATCAAGGTCACCGCGATCCGTAACCCGGCCGAGCTGCCGCACGCCGAGCTGAACGTCGACATCGCGTTCGAGTGCACGGGCCTGTTCACCACCAAGGAAAAGGCCAGCGCCCACCTGACCGCCGGCGCCAAGCGCGTGCTGGTCAGCGCCCCGTGCGACGGCGCCGACCAGACCATCGTCTACAAGGTCAATGACAACGTGCTGAGCGCCGCCGACCTGGTGGTCTCCAACGGCTCGTGCACCACCAACTGCCTGGCCCCGATCGCCAAGGTCATCCACGACCTGGTCGGCATCGAGCGTGGCTACATGACCACCATCCACAGCTACACCGGCGACCAGCCGACGCTGGATACGATGCACAAGGATCTGTACCGCGGCCGGGCCGCCGCCCTGTCGATGATCCCGACCTCGACCGGCGCCGCCAAGGCCCTGGGCCTGGTGCTGCCGGCCCTGAAGGGCAAGCTGGACGGCTCGTCGATCCGCGTCCCGACCCCGAACGTCTCGTGCGTCGACCTGAAGTTCGTGCCCAGCCGCGACACCACGGTCGAGGAACTGAACAGCGCCCTGAAGGCCGCCGCCGAAGGCCCGCTGAAGGGCGTGCTGGGCGTCACTGACGAGGCCCTGGTCTCGACCGACTTCAACCACATCGCCGAAAGCTCGACCGCTGCCCTGGCCCAGACCCAGGTCATCGAAGGCAAGCTGGGCCGCGTGCTCAGCTGGTACGACAACGAATGGGGCTTCGCGACCCGCATGAGCGACACCGCGCTCGTGATGGCCAAGTACCTCTAAAGCCTGCCAGACCCCCGCCGCTCCCAGAGAGGCGGGGGTTTTCTCTGCCCGTTACCGCCTTCCGACGTCAGGACTTCCCATGACCTTCCGCACCCTCGACACCGCCGATCTCGCCGGCAAGACCGCCCTGGTCCGCGTGGACTTCAACGTGCCCGTCGAGGGCGGCCCCAATGGCAATCAAGTCACCGACGACACCCGGCTGCGCTCGGCCCTGCCGACCATCCAGTACCTGACCGGCAAGGGCGCCAAGGTGGCGCTGCTGGCCCACTTCGACCGGCCCAAGGGCAAGGTGGTTCCCGAGATGAGCCTGGCCTTCGTGGCCGCGCCCCTGGCCGCCTTGCTGGGCGCCCCGGTGACCTTCGCCGCCGACTGCATCGGCGAAGCCGCCGCTGAGGCAATTGCCGCCCTGCCGGCCGGCGGCGTCACCCTGCTGGAAAACGTCCGCTTCCACGCGGGCGAGGAAAAGAACGACCCGGCCTTTGCCGCCGAATTGGCCAAGCTGGGCGACCTCTATGTCAACGACGCCTTCAGCGCCGCCCACCGCGCCCACGCCTCGACCGAAGCGCTGGCCCGCGCCCTGCCGTCCTATCCGGGCCTGGCGATGCAGCGCGAACTGGAAGCGCTGGACTCGGCCCTCGGCAACCCCAAGAAGCCGGTGATCGGCATTGTCGGCGGCTCCAAGGTCTCGACCAAGCTGGACCTGCTGCGCAACCTGGTCACCAAGCTGGACTATCTGGCGATCGGCGGCGGCATGGCCAACACCTTCCTGCACGCGGCCAAGATCGATGTCGGCGCCTCGCTGTGCGAGCCCGACCTGGCCGACACCGCGCTCGAGATCATCGACCTGGCCGGCGCGGCCGGCTGCAAGCTGCTGCTGCCGACCGATGTTGTGGTGGCCAAGAGCGTCAAGCCCGGCGTCCACGCCGAGACCCGCAATGTCTATGATGTCCAGCCCGACGATCTGATCCTGGACGCCGGCCCCGAGACGGTGAAGACCCTGCTGGCCGCCATGGACGCCAGCAAGACCCTGATCTGGAACGGCCCGCTGGGCGTTTTTGAAGTCCCGCCGTTCGACGAAGCGACCGTTGCAGCGGCGAAACATGCCGCCCAGCTGGCAAAATCGGGTAAGATCGTCGCCGTGGCCGGCGGCGGTGATACGGTGTCGGCGCTGAATCACGCGGGCGTCGTGGGCGATATGACCTTCGTCTCGACCGCCGGCGGCGCGTTTCTTGAGTGGATGGAGGGCAAGGACCTGCCCGGTGTCTCGGCTTTGAACACCTAGGGTTCCAGATTTTTCAGGCGCGGACCTCCGGGAGGGGTCCGCGTGAGCTACCGGACGACCCGGGCAGAGAACGCAAAAGCGTCACGCCCCAAAAACAAGAAACGACCCAAACCTTTCAAGCTTGCAGGAGAAATATCACGTGGCGAGGATCACGCTTAGGCAGTTGCTGGACCATGCGGCGGAGCATGAGTACGGGCTGCCGGCCTTCAATATCAACAACATGGAACAGGGTCTGGCGATCATGGAGGCGGCCGACGCCGTCAATTCGCCGGTCATCATCCAGGCTTCGCGCGGCGCGCGGTCCTATGCCAACGACATCATGCTGGCCCGCATGATCGACGCCCTGGCCGAGATCTACCCCCACATTCCGGTGTGCATGCACCAGGACCACGGCAACGGCCCGGCCACCTGCGCCACGGCGATCCAGTACGGCTTCACCTCGGTGATGATGGACGGTTCGCTGATGGAAGACGCCAAGACCCCGGCCTCTTACGAGTACAATGTCGAGGTCACCCGCAAGGTGGTCCAGATGGCCCACAGCTGCGGCGTGTCGGTCGAAGGCGAACTGGGCGTGCTGGGCTCGCTGGAGAGCGGCATGGGCGAGGCCGAAGACGGCCACGGCTTCGAGGGCGTGCTGAGCCATGACGAGCTACTGACCGATCCCGACCAGGCGGTCGACTTCGTCGGCCAGACCGGCGTCGACGCCCTGGCCATCGCCATGGGCACCAGCCACGGCGCCTACAAGTTCACGCGCAAGCCGGACGGCGACGTCCTGGCCATGAACGTGATCGAGGAAATCCACCGCCGCCTGCCCAACACCCACCTGGTGATGCACGGCTCCAGCTCGGTGCCGCAGGACCTGCAGGACATCATCAACCAGTACGGCGGCGAGATGCCCCAGACCTGGGGCGTGCCGGTCGAAGAGATCCAGCGCGGCATCAAGCACGGCGTCCGCAAGATCAATGTCGACACCGACAACCGGATGGCCATGACCGGCGCGATCCGCAAGATCCTGATGGAAAAGCCCGGCGAGTTCGATCCGCGCGCCTATCTCAAGCCCGCCAAGGAAGCCATGCGCAAGGTCTGCCAGGCCCGCTTCGTCGAGTTCGGCTCGGCCGGCCACGCCGACAAGGTCAAGGCGCTGTCGACCGCGACCATGGCCAGGCGCTATGCCTCGGGCGAACTGCACGCCAAGTTCGGCGCCTCGACCGGCAAGGTCGCGGCCGAATAGGCTTTCGACGATTGATGAGACGAGGGCCTCCCGGAGCGATCCGGGGGGCCTTTTTCAGGCGTCAGTGACGCTGCTGTAGGCCGGGTCGGGCCGCGAGCGACGGCTGATCAGCTTGAGCGCGGCCGCGCCGACCGCGCCGCACAGGGCTACCCCGAAGCTGTACCACAGAGCCACGAACAGAAACGTCGAGTCCTGGCAGTGCACGCCGTAGATGGTCGCAGCCACCGCGCCGCTGAACAGGCCGACGAACAGGCCTGTCAGGCCCGGACGCTCCAGCTCAACGCCGCGCAGGCCCACCCCTGCGACCAGCAGCATGGAAGCCGACAGCACGGAGACGTAGAAGACGCAGTTGAAGGCGCCGCCCGGATTGAAGATGTGGGCGATCAGAGCCGCATCCAGGCCAGGGGCCTCGAAGGCGACGGCGAGGGTCATCAGGATAACCATGGCGCCGCCCGAAACCAGGGCCGGCCACAGCGGCGCCCCTGGACGCGCCGCAGCCGTCGCCCCGCCCAAGGCGATGGCGGCCAGGGTGGCCGTATAGAGACCCTTGATCCAGAAGAACGGATGGCCGATCGCCGCCCAGAAATCGGGGCGCGGCTTCAGCCAGAACAGAACCAGCAGCACAGCGGCCAGCGCGCCCGCCGCGGCGACTTCCAGAAGGCGTGTCTGAAGCGTCCCTGTCGACCACGATTGTGTGGCCGCCGGCGCCTCGTCGGGGAGGACGAGGGCGTCGTCTATCGTCAAGGGCGACCCTCCCCACAAGGTGTCAGAACCGGCTATGGGATCCGTGCTTGCGTATGGCTCGCAATCTCGGCGACAGCAGTTGAAGATCTGGCCCAGCGCTTGTCAACCGCCGTTATGGGACCGTAACCAGACGTGATCACAGCGGGCGAAAGGCCCGACCGGGCTGCTCACCAGCGCAGCGCCCAGCGCCCGAGAACCGCGCCCAGGGCCCCGCAGGCCAGGACGCCCAGGCTGTACCAGACGCCGACGAAGACAAAGGTGCTTTCGGCGCAATGCAGTCCATAGACCGTGGCCGCGACGCCCCCGGCTAGGGCGCCGGTCGCGAAACCGGCCAGAACCGGGCGGGTCGGCGCCAGCCCCCGCACGACCCAAAGACCCGCGAGAGTGGTCGGCGCGCCCAGGGCCAGGATGTTCAGCGAGCAGCGGGTCCAGGACTGGCCGCGCAGCAGGGCCATCGGATCCTGCGCCATCCCGAACTGGACCAGCCCCGCCAGGACAAAGCCGCCCAGCACGATCAGGCCCAGCCCCAGTCCCCGCCGGGCCGAGCCCGTGGGCCGCGACAATTGCTCGACCGCCAGATAGCCCGCCAGGGCCAGGGCGGCGGTATAGGCCGCCTTGAGCCAGAAAAAGCCGCCCCGCATGACCTCCATCAGGTCGGGCCGCACCTTCAGCCAGACCAGCACCCCGATCAGGGCCGCCACGCCGCCCAGGCCCGCCAGCAGGCCAAGGCGCCCGCCGGGCCGCCCGCCGGGCGCCGGGCCGGCATTGGCGGCCAGGGCGTCGATCAGGTCATCGGTCCGCATGGCGCATCCTTTCGGCCAGGGCCTTCAGCGCCCGGTGCAGGGCGACCTTGGCCGCGCCTTCGGTCATGCCGGCCTTGGCCCCGGCCTGGGCCAGGCTGAGCCCAACCAGCTTAACGTCGCTGACCAGCACGCGCTGCCGCTCGGGCAGGCTGGCCAGGGCGCGATCCAGTTCCAGCCCCACGCCAGGATCATGCTCCTCGGCGGCCAGGAATTCGGAATGGTCGTCGATCGGCAGGGTCTGGCGGATCTTGCGGCGGCGCCAGTGGTCGATCAGCTTGTAGCGCGCCACGGCATGCGCCCAGGCGGTAAACGACTGGGACGTGTCCCACGTCGCCCGCTTGATATGCACCGCCAGCAGCGTCTCCTGCACCATGTCCTCCACATCACCGGGCGCGCCGGACATCCGGCGCGCAAAATAGGCGCGAAGCCGAACGCCGAGCAGGGCCAGACACTCGCGGTAGGCCGGGGCGTCGCCCTCCAACCCGCGCAGCATCAGCGCCTTCAGTCGGGTTTCGGTGTCCGTCACGCATCCCCCTATTCGCGCGGCTGGGCCAAATGGTTACACGGCCCGCGCGTGAGCCGGAACCGCTGTCGAAGTCCCGTCGAATAATTTGTTCGACGACCGCTGTAACCTTTGCCGCCCCCTTTCCGTATTCCCCCTCGAACCGGCCATACGGACCCGGTTCCCACCCCACCAAGGAGCCATCCCATGAACCGCACCGCTTCCGCCGCCTTCGCCGCCATCTTCGCTCTCTCGGCCGGGGCCGCCATGGCCGCCGACAAGAAGCCCGAGATGGAAAAGTGCTACGGCGTCTCCAAGGCCGCCCAGAACGACTGCAAGGCGGGCGCGGGCACCTCGTGCGCCGGCACCTCCAAGGTCGACTATCAGGGCGACGCCTGGAAGCATGTCGCCAAGGGCACGTGCGTGACGATGAAGACCCCCAAGGGCATGGGCTCGCTGACCCCCAAGGCGATGTAGTTCGGCCCCGGCCACCTGCCCCCTCCGCGCAGCCGCCAGGAGGGGGCGGGTGACCGTCCAACCTTAGAGCCCCCCCAATGACCCAGACCGCCGGCCTCGGCCTGAAACCCCAGCACTATGACGACGCGCTGGCCGCGACGGCGCCGGGCCTGTGGTTCGAAGTCCACCCGGAAAACTACATGTCGGCCGGCGGACCCCGCCTGTCGGCCCTGGCGGCGATCCGTCAGAGCCATCCGCTGTCGCTGCACGGCGTGGGCCTGTCGCTGGCCGCCGACGCCGATCCGGACCCCGAGCATCTGGCCGCCCTCAAGACCCTGGTCGATCGCTTCGAGCCGTTCGTGGTCTCCGAGCATCTGGCCTGGTCGACCCATCGCGGCGTCCACCAGCCCGATCTGCTGCCCTTTCCCCGCACCCGCGCGGCCCTGACCCGCATCGCCGGCAATATCGGCCGCATGCAGGACGCCCTGGGTCGCCGCGTGCTGGTCGAGAACCCCTCGCTGTACCTGCCGCTCACGGGCCATGATCTCGACGAGACCCAGTTTCTTCGCGCCCTGGTCGAGACGACCGGCTGCGGCCTGCTGGTCGACGTCAACAACGTCTTCGTCAGCGCCCATAACCTGGGCTACAGCGCGCAGGCCTATCTCGACGCCCTGCCCGCCGCCGCCGTCGGCGAAATCCATCTGGCCGGCCATGGCCAGGACGAGGGCGGCTCGGGCTTGCTGATCGACACCCATGGCGCGCCGATCGCCGAAAGCGTGTGGACGCTGTATCTCCACCTGATCGACCGCATCGGTCCGCGCCCCACCCTGATCGAACGCGACGACGACGTACCCGCCTTTGCCGTGCTGATGGCCGAGCGCGACCGGGCCCAGCTGGCCCTGGACCGTGCGCGGCGGGAGCCCGCCCATGTCTGACCTGCTGGACTTTCAGGACGCCTTCGTCGCGGCCCTGGGCGGCGCGCCCTCGGCCCTGTCGCCCTGGCTGGCCGAAGGCGAGGCCGGCGAGACGGGTCTGTCGGTCTATCGCAACACCATCGCCAAGGGCTGCGTCGACGCCCTGGCCGCCAATTTCCCGACCGTCGCCAGCCTGGTCGGAGACGACTGGTTCCGCGCCGCCGCCGCCCTGTTCGCCCGCGAGGCGCCGCCGGCCAGCGCCGCCTTGCTGGACTATGGCGAGGCCTTCCCGGCCTGGCTGGACCGCTTCCCACCGGCCCGGGACCTGCCCTGGCTGGCCGGCGTCGCCCATCTGGACCGCCTGTGGACCGAGGCCCTGTTCGCGGCCGAGGCGCCGTCGCTGGGCGCAGACGCCTTCGCCGCCCTGTCGCCCCAAGCGCTGGGCGCGGCGCGGGTTGCGCTGCACCCGTCAGCGAGGTTCGCGCTGTTCGAGGCCGGCCTGCCCAGCCTCTGGGCCGGCGCCCGCCAGGGCCGCGATGACCTGGAACTGTCCGAAGCCGCCCAGGGCCTGCTGGTGAGCCGATCGGGCGCTGCCGTGGCTTACCGCGTGGTGGGTCCCGCCGATTGCGCCTTCCTCGCCGCCTGCCGGACCGGCGGCTCCCTCGCCGAGGCCATGGGCCAGGCGGCGCAGGCCGATCCCGACGCGAACCTGCAGTCCCTCTTTGCCGCCCTGATCGCCGACGGCGTGTTTGGCGACCTCATTTCCGGAGCCAAGCCATGATCACCGCCATGCTCAAACCCCTCGACACCCTGGCGCAGATCGCCCGCAAGCTATTGCCCGACGACGTCCTGACCCTGGTCGCCCGCCTGGGCGTAGCCAGCGTGTTCTGGCTGTCGGGTCGCACCAAGGTCGACGGCGTGCTGCACATCACCGACAGCACATATTCGCTGTTCTCGGACGAATACGCCCTGCCCCTGATCCCGTCCGACATCGCCGCCCATCTGGCGACCTACAGCGAGCACCTGTTCTCGATCCTGCTGGTGCTGGGCCTCTTCACGAGGCTGTCCGCGCTCGCGTTTCTGGGCATGACCCTGGTCATCGAGATCTTCGTCTATCCCGACGCCTGGAGCACGCACCTGTCCTGGGCGGGCCTGCTGCTTTTGGTCCTCGCCAAGGGCGGCGGCCGGTTCAGTCTGGATCGCCTTTTGCGGATCGGCTGAACGCCGCAGCGGTCGTGCGACAATACGCCTCAGGGTATTATTGTCGTAGATAATTCCCGTTAAGCTTGTTTTATTCGCCGCGCCTCATCGTCACGTAACACGGTTGGGCGAACTGGAGCGGCGACATGGCGGATCCAACAGCAAGCGCGGAGCTGACCTTCAACTTCAGCGAGGCCAGCGTCCTGATCGTGGATGAAAACGCCGGCTTCATGGACCTTACCGCCCTGATGCTTTCCGGCTTCGGCTTCCGAAAGCTTCACCGATGCCCGAGCCTGGGGGAAAGCCACGCCTTCAGCCAGGACGTAGAGGTCGACCTGATCCTGGTGGATCCTTTTCCGAGAGCCGACGAAGGCCTGGCCCTCATCCGCGGCATGCGCCAGCGACAACAGCCCACTGACCCGCCCCTGGTGGTCATCGTCGTGACCGGCCACACGCCCCGGGAGCTTATCCAGGAAGCCCGGGCCGTGGGGGCCGACTATGTCGTGGCCAAGCCCTTCTCGTCGTCGACCCTGCTGGAGCGGATCCTGTGGAGCGCCGCACCGATGGCGCCCCGCACCCGCAGCGGTGAAAATCCCGGCAATGCCGGCGTTCAGGCCGAGACCATCGACCCGCTGCGTCAGGCCGCCCTGGCGCTTCTGCAATGAGCCAGCCCAGCCGCCTCACCCGCTTCATGGACCTACCGGACGGACTGGCCGTCGACGAGGCCCTGGCCCAGGCGGACGCCAGCCTGGAGTCCCACCGGCAAGCCGCGCTGCAGCTGATAGATCAGGCGCTCGGCGAACTGGCCGACGCTGGAAGCCGGGCCTCTGCTGAAGCCCTGGCCCGGCTCTCCGATAGCATCGGGAGTCTGGCGGGCATGTTCCAGCTGAACGCCCTGTGCCGGGTCGCCAAGCGACTGGGCGACATCGTGCGCACCCTGAACGAGCGCGGCGGCGCCGATCACGACCTGATCGGCCTGCACATCACCGCTCTGCGGGTCATCCGAGTCCAGCCCGATGGCCAGGGCGCGGCCGAACTCCTCAAGGGACTGGACCAGATCGCGGCGCGCGAGGCCCGGCGGGCCTCACGCTAGGCTCGGCGCCGGACCCGTTACCAGCCGCCGTAGATCGGCCTGAACTGGTATTCCAGGTTGCTGACCTCGCGCTCGGCGTCACGCGTGGCCCAGTCGGCGCGGCGGCCGTCCTCGATGGCGGCGCGGCGCTCGCTGCGAAGGCGGTTCAGCCGGTCGCGAAGTTCACGCTTCTGCTCGTCGTTGAGCACGGGATTGCGCAGTTCATCCTCGACGCCGCGCGCTTCGCGATCGCGCTTTTCGGCGCGCCGGTCGGCGCTTTCGCGATCGGACCGCGCCTGGCTCAGTCGCGCGGCCGCCGCATGAACCAGCTGGCCGTCGGCATAGGCCGGCAGGAAGCGGCCTGCGGCGGGTTCGGGACAGACCCCGGCATAGCTATGGCCCAGGCGGCCCTCGCGAAAGCCGCGATCCGGCGTGCAATAGAGTCTCAGGCCCTGGGCGCGAGCGGCGAAATAGGGCGCGGGATCGGGCGCAACGCCGGTCTTGGCGCAGGCCTTGGCGTGCTCGTCCAGCCGGCTTTGCGGATGGCCAGCCTCGCCGTCCTTGAAGCCGATGCCGGCCCAGTCGCCCTGCAGGCAGGCCTCCTCGCTGATCGTCGCGCAACTGGCCAGAAGCAGGCCACCCGCCAGGAGCGGAAACAACAAGAACGGACGCATGTCAGAAACTCCCCAAGTCGGTGTCCCGGAGATAAAGCTTCACCACATGAATGGTCAATGAACCGGGCCCCGCCCGCTTGGAACCGCATTCGCCCCGATAGCCTCATCGAGGTAAGTACGGCCCCGAAATCGGAAATTTGGAGCACTTTTCCGTCCGATAACCACCCAAATACTTATCGGAAATAACCCTAGTGCAGGGTCGGCCCCTGCGGCCGCCGCCACAGCTGGGCGGTCAGGGCGTTGGCGACGCCCAGCCAGCCCAGATCCGGCGCCGTACCGCCGCCGACCTTGCGGGCCTCGATCGCGTAGGCCGTGGAGGCCGCCAGCGACGCGGTCGCCGCCGTAACCTGCCCGCCCAGGCGCTTGGCGCCCAAACCCAGCCACAGGGCGTTGAAGCCCTGGGTCAGGCTCCACAGGGTCAGGGCCCGCGTGCGCGCCGGACTGGCCGGCGCGTTCCAGGTACGCAGGCCCGACAGGGTCATGGCGATGAACAGCGGCGGCAGGAGCAGGCTGGTCAGCGGCTTGGGCTGATGGGCGACCGGCTCGTGCATCTCGGCGAACTCGACCGCATACATCGCGTCATCCAGCACGGTCTCGTGCCGACGGCCCATGGCCAGGGCCGCCAGGATGGCGCCGCCGGCCAGCAGGGCTCCCAGCGCGATCTGGGCGGCGGGATGATTTTCCTCGCGGGCCTCGACCTCAAAGGCCTCGCGGCCCGCGCGGGCGTGCGTCCGGTGGTGTCTGCCGTTCAGGATGCTCATGCCCGGACTCCTCGCTAAACTGGCTGTCTAACCGATCGGGACAGGCTTGGTTCCCGCCCTGGCCTCGACAACCCTATGATGGGTGCGTTTTGGGCCCGGCGCCAGCGTCGAGGTCGCCAGAATGAGCAGGAATCATGACGCCGACGCTGCGCGACGCCCGCCCCGAAGACATTGAAACCGTGCGCGCCATCGAGCGGGCCTCGGCCCAGCGGTTCATCGGACTGATGGACGCCCTGGCCGCCGACGAGCCCTCATCGCCCGAGGTCCTGGCGGCGCGCATCGCTGCGGGGGGCCTGCTGGTCGCCACCGACGCTGATGCGCCCATCGCCTTCGTGATGTTCCGGCCGGTCGAGGACGGGCTCTATATCGAGCAGATCGACGTCCTGCCCGCCTTCGCCGGCCAGAGGATCGGCGCGCGGCTTCTGGACGCCGCCGCCGATGCGGCCCGGACGCGCGGGCTAGGCGCCCTGACCCTGTCGACTTTCCGCGAGGTGCCCTGGAACGCGCCCTGGTATCGTCGGCTGGGCTTCATCGATATCGCCGACGCCGCCCTGACGCCCGGCCTGCTGGAAATCCGCCGGGCGCATCTGGAGCGCGGGCTGGACGAGGACGCGCGGACCTTCATGCGGCGCCCCGTATGATTGGCGGTGTCTGATTGGGGGTCCCTGATCAGCGGTTGGCCGGCGTGCGCGTCAGGCCGTCGATCAGGGCCTCCATGGCGCCCAGATTGAGCAGTCCCGCCTGGCGGATCTCGTCGCGGGCCAGAATCTCCGAGGTGACAATCACCCCGCCCGACGCGGTGCGCTGCGCAAAACCCGTGCTGGCCAGTTTCACCACATGGCGCCGGGTGGTCTCCACGGGGATGCCCAGCGATCGGGCCAGGGCCGAGATGCTCACCGGCCGGCGCATCTCGTCGGGAAAGAACTCTCCCGAGACCAGTTCGACATAATCGGCCTGCTCGCGCAGGTGCTCGGTGCCAGCCTGGGCGGCGGCGATGAACACCAGGGCCCGGTCCATGTCGCCGTCGAAAAGATCGGTAAAAACCCGAATCATCCGCAGGGCATAGTCCGCGCCCAGGCTCAGATGGTGACGGTTCACGAACGGCGTCTTTTTACGTTTCATCATCAGGCGAAGAGCCGCTTTTGTTCATCATCAATGCAAGAAGTTTACTCAATTTGAGCAGCGAATTTCGCATATTAAGGCGTTGTTTATTCTGCAGGTAGCACGAACGCGCTTAGTTGGTGGGGACTATGGCAATGCGACTGCGGCTGTCTGGGGCGATGAATCTGTTTGGCGCAAGCCTTGCGGGGGGTCTTCTGATTCTGGCGGCCGTTTCATGGTTCGCGATCGAGACGGTGAGTATCGGGGGGCCACTCTACGACAAGATCGTGGCGGGAAAGGACCTGACCGCCGACATCCTGCCGCCGCCGCTGTACGTCATTGACGGCTACCTCGACGCCAAGCTGACCTTTGCCGCCGGCGGCTCGGCCGATCTCAAGGAGGCGGCCGAGGAACTGGCCAAGCATCGCGCCGAATACGACACCCGCCTGGCCTACTGGCGCGCCCTTGATTTTGACCCGCAGGTAAAGGCGGTTCTGATGGGCGAGTCCAATGACAAGGCCCAGATCGTCTGGACGTCGGCGGACGCCATGCTCAAGGCCATGTCGAGCGGCGACACCGCAGGCGCCGCCGCCCAGGAGGCGCAACTGACCGCAGCCTTCGACGCCCATCGCGCGGCCATCGAACAGATCGTTCCGATGATCGCCGCCGACAATGCCCGCATCGAGGCCGAAGCTCACGCCAAGCAGATCGAGGAACTGGCCCTGATGGGCGCGCTCTGCGTGCTGATGGGCGCGATCATCACGGGCGGCGTCTGGGCCATGGGCCGCGGCGTGGTGCGTCCGGTGCAGGCCATCACCCGCTATATGGGCGAACTGGCGGCGGGCGACTACGAACGCGCCGTGCCCTTCGCCGGCCGTCACGACGAGTTGGGCGACATGGCCAAGTCCGTGGCGGTGTTCCGCGAAGGCGTTCTGGAGCGCCGGGCGCTACGCCAGGAGCAGGATGAGGAACGCCGGACCGCCGAGAGCGACCGCCGCTCGAATGAGGACCAGCGCATCGCCGCCGAGCAGAAGCGCGACAGCGCCATGCACAGCCTGGCCCAGGGCCTGGACCATCTGTCGGCGGGCGACGTCGCCTACCGACTGGAGACGGCCTTCGCGCCGGAATATGAGCGCCTGCGCAACGACTTCAACGCCGCCGCCGAGAAGCTGACCCAGACGCTGAGCCAGATCCGCCAGTGCTCGGGCGGCGTGGGATCGGGCGCGGCCGAGATCGCCCAGGCGGCCGATGACCTGTCGCACCGCACCGAGCAGCAGGCCGCCAGCCTGGAAGAGACCGCCGCCGCTCTGGACCAGATCACCTCGACCGTGCGCCAGACCGCCGACGGCGCCCGCAAGGCGGACCTGATCGTCGCCGACACCCGTCGCCAGGCCCAGGCCACTGAACAGGCCGTCGGGGCCGCGGTCCACGCGGTGGGCGAGATCCAGACCTCCTCCAACCAGATCAGCCAGATCGTCGGCGTCATCGACGAGATTGCCTTCCAGACCAACCTCCTGGCCCTGAACGCAGGGGTCGAGGCGGCGCGGGCCGGTGAAGCCGGTCGCGGCTTCGCGGTCGTGGCCCAGGAAGTGCGGGCTCTCGCCCAGCGCTCCGCTGACGCCGCCAAACAAATCAAGGTCCTGATCGGCACGGCCTCGACCAAGGTCAGCGAAGGCGTGGGCCTGGTCGGCCAGACCGGCACGGCCCTGGGCGACATCCTGGAGCGCGTGGGCCAGATCGCCGCCCTGGTGGCCGAGATCTCGGCCTCGTCGCAGGAACAGTCGACCGGCCTGAACCAGGTCAATACGGCCATCAACCAGATGGATCAGATGACCCAGCAGAACGCCGCCATGGTCGAGCAGACGACGGCGGCGGCGCATTCTCTGCGCAACGAGTCGGGACGTTTGGCCCAACTGGTGGGCCAGTTCAACCTGGAGCCGGCGACGCGCAACAGGCGCGCCGCCGCCTGAAAGGTCAGCCGGCCGGCAGTTCGCCCATGGCGCTCTGCAGATAGTTCTGCTCGCCGATCGACTTGACCAGGCCCAGCTGCATTTCGAGGAAGTCGATGTGCTCCTCGGTGTCGCTGAGGATCTCGCGCAGCAGCTCGCGGCTGACATAGTCGCGGACCTGCTCGCACTGGATGATGCCGGGGATCAGGGTCTCGCGGCCGCCGACCTCGACGGCCAGGTCCGAGGTCAGGCACTCGGGCACGGTCTCGCCGATCTTCAGCTTGTGCAGGTCCTGCAGGTTGGGCAGGCCTTCCAGAAACAGGATACGATTGATCAGCTTGTCGGCGTGCTTCATCTCGCCGATCGACTCATCATAGGTGATCTTGCCCAGGCGCTTGAAGCCCCAGTTGTCGTACATCCGCGCGTGCAGGAAATACTGGTTCACGGCGGTCAGTTCGTTGGTGAGCACCGCGTTGAGCAGGCGGATGATACCGGGATCGCCTTGCATGGCGGGTCTCCTTGAAGTGCGAGTCACGGCGACCGTGCGGCAAGGCGCAACAGGCTTCAACCGCAATGTCTGCAAGTGTTTCGCGCTTTCACGGAAATCGTGGCGCGGCGGGCCAAACCTATTCGGCGGCGTAGGCCAGGGCCTGACGGCTGTCTTCGATCATCTGGCGCATCTCGCACACGCACTTGGCGCACTGGGCCTGGCAGCCCTTGTGGCGAAAGATCTCGGCCGGGCGGCTGGCGCCCGCGTCGATGGCGGCGCGCACTTCGCGCTCGCGGATGCCGTTACAGTTGCAAACGTACACGGAAGCAACGCCCTTGCCGAATGAGTGTCATTCTCATGTAGCGAAGGATGCGGCCTTTTGCAACTGACTCTCACTATGGTTCGCAGCGGGCGAGGTCGTGACCCTTTAGGCTGACGACTTGGGCGCGGGCGCGAATTGGCGTAATTCCCGCGTCATGACCCTCGATTGCCGCCTCTATCTGATCACCCCGCCGGCCCTGAGCGACCTGGGCGCCTTCGGCCTTGAGCTGAAGAAGGCCCTGGACGGCGGCGACGTGGCCGCGCTGCAGATCCGGCTGAAGGACGTCTCTGACGCCGCGATCGCGCAGGCCGTGGCGGTCCTCGCGCCGATCGCCCGCGCCCAGGGCGTGGCGGTGATCCTCAATGACCGGCCAGACCTCGCCGCCAGCCTCGACTGCGACGGCGTGCATGTGGGCCAGGGCGACACCCCCTACGCCGCCGCCCGCAAGCTGATGGGCAAGGACCGCATGGTCGGGGTCACCTGCCATGACAGCCGCCACCTGGCCATGGAGGCCGCCGAGGCCGGGGCCGACTATGTGGCCTTCGGGGCCTTCTTTCCGACCACGACGAAAGACGCCCCGACCACCGCCGATCCGGAAATCCTGTCGATCTGGCAGGAGGTGATGGAGACCCCCTCGGTGGCCATCGGCGGCATCACCGCAGACAACGCCGCCGGCCTGGCCACGGCGGGCGCCGACTTCCTGGCCGTCTCGGCCGGGGTCTGGGCCCATCCCCAGGGGCCGACCGCCGCCGTCGCTGCGCTGAACGCCGCGATCGCCGCAGGTCTGGCGGCCCGCAGCCTCGTCTAACGACGTTATTGCGGGGCAGACCAGACAGGCCTAGCCTCTCCGTTAACCATAGGTTCCGGGGGGGAACGCGATGAATAAGCGACTCGTATTGTGCGTGGTGAGCCTGGCGGCTCTGTCTGCGGCGACCTACGCCCTGGCCGAAAACTGGAAGCCCTCGCCCGGCGAGGCCAAGACCTTCTATGACGAGGACTTTATGCGGGTGGACGCCAAGTCCGGCATGGTCCTGGTCCGCATCGCCGAGGGCAAGCCCAACGGTCCCTACAGGAACTGGCCGGCCAGCAAGGGACCGATCATCATGTTCGCCCTGGACTGCGCGACCGACAAGTGGATCGACCTGGGCATGGATTTCGTCGGGGACATGGGCCTGACCAAGGGCTGGCGGAACGGCGAAAAGATCGACGACGCCAAGGCCGCCGCCGGCAGCGCCGGCAAGCTGGCCTGCGAAGCCCGCGACAGCCTGCCCAAGGTTGATCTGCCCTAGGCAGGGCAGATGCTCCCCCTCAGGGGAAGCTGTCGCGGAGCGACTGAGGGGCCGTCGCGGCATCCGCCCAGCTAGCCCCCTCCGGCCCTCTGAACCACCTCCCCCGGAGGAGGAGGATCCTTGCGGCCGCGCCATGGCGGCCCGAAAAATTGCCCCGCCTTGCTTTCGCGCGCGTCCGCGACTAGGTTCCGCGCCCAATTTCCCGATCTTTCTAACCGCCGCTCGCATATCCCCCGCCGTCTGCTCCCTTTTCAACAAAGAGGGGGGACGCTGCGCAGGGGGACCTATGAGGAAAACCCGCCTTGGCCACTCCCTCCGCCCTTCTGAACGTGATGATCGACGCTGCCCGCAAAGCGGCGCGTGGCCTGGCTCGCGATTTCGGTGAAGTCGCCGAGCTGCAGGTTTCCAAGAAGGGCGCGGCCGACTTCGTCACCAATGCCGACCTCAAGGCCGAGCAGACCATCTTCGAACTGCTGGAAAAGGCCCGCCCCGGCTACAGCTTCCTGGGTGAAGAGCGCGGCCTGATCGAGGGCACCGACAAGACCCACACCTGGATCGTCGACCCGCTGGACGGCACCACCAACTTCCTGCACGCCATCCCGCACTTCGCGGTCAATATCGCCCTGCAGCGCGAGGGCGAGGTGGTGGCCGGCGTCACCTACAACCCCATCACCCACGACCTGTTCTGGGTCGAAAAGGGCAAGGGCGCCTTCCTGGGCGCCGAAAAGCGCCTGCGCGTCGCCGCCCGCCGCCATCTGGACGAGGCCGTGCTGGCCACCGGCGTGCCCTTCCTGGGCAAGCCCGGCCATGCCCAGTTCCTGAAGGAACTGCACCAGATCAGCCAGAAGGTCGCCGGCGTCCGCCGCTTCGGCGCCGCTTCGCTGGACCTGGCCTGGGTCGCGGCCGGTCGTTTCGACGGCTATTGGGAGCGCAATCTGGGCGCCTGGGACGTCTCGGCCGGCGTGCTGATGGTCGCCGAAGCCGGCGGCAAGGTCTCGACCATCGAGGAGCACGGCAACCCGGCCGAAGGGGCCTCGATCCTGGCCTGTAACCAGGAACTGCACCCGCTGGTGCTGGAGAAGCTGCGCCTGGCCTAGAGAACGCCAGACTCGCCCCCACCGGGCTGCTGCGCAGCCGTCCGCCCCCAAGGGGGGCGCATGATCTCGTCTTCCCCCTCCCGGGGGAGGAGGGCCGCAGGCCCGGAGGCCCGGAGGGGGCCAGTGTTCACCCCTAGCCAAAGTGTCATGATGCAGCGCTAAATCGCCGCCATGACCCTGCTGACCCGTCGCGCCCTGACCACCGCCGCCCTCGCCGGCACCTTCCTGCCCGGCCTGGCCCGCGCCCAGGGCAAGAAGCCCCTCGTCATCGCCCACCGGGGCGCCTCGGGCCTGCGGCCCGAGCACACGGCCCTGGCCTATGAGCTGGGGATCGAGCAGGGCTGCGACTTCATCGAGCCCGATCTGGTCCCCACCAAGGACGGCCATCTGGTGGCCCGCCACGAGAACGAGATCGGCGGCACGACCGATATCGCCGGCCGTCCCGAATTCGCCGCCCGCAAGGCGACCAAGACCATCGACGGCGAGAGCATCACCGGCTGGTTCACCGAAGACTTCACCCTGGCCGAGCTCAAGACCCTGCGAGCCCGCGAGCGCCTGCCGCAGATGCGCCCGGCCAGCGCCACGTTTGACGGTCAGGCCCAGATCCTGACCTTCGACGAGGTGGTCGCGATCGCCCGGGCCGCCAGCAAGCGCACCGGCCGCGTCATCGGCGTCTATCCCGAGATGAAGCACCCCAGCTATTTCGCCTCGATCGGCCTGCCGGTCGAAGGCCGGATGCTGGACGCCCTGAAGCGCAATGACCTCAACTCGGCCGACGCTCCGGTGTTCGTGCAGTGTTTCGAGGTCACCCCCCTGAAGACCTTGCGCCCCCAGACCCGGGCCAGGCTGGTGCTGCTGGCTGACGCCGAGGGCGGCCCGCCCGACCTGCCGGGCGTCAAATACGCCGACCTGCTGACCGCAGAGGGCCTGAAGGGCGTGGCGGCCTATGCCGATGGCCTGGGGCCGCAGCAGTCGCTGGTCGTGCCCCGCAGCGACATCCTGCTGCCCGCCACCAACCTGGTCAGGGACGCCCACACCGCCGGCCTGCAGGTGCACCCGTGGACCGTGCGGGCCGAGAACTACTTCCTGCCCACGTCCCTGCGCCGGGGCGACGCCGCGCGTCCAGACCATCTGGCCCAGCATGGCGATGTGGAGCCGCTGCTCAAGGCCCTCTACGCGGCCGGCGTCGACGGCGTGTTCAGCGACTTCCCCGGCCTGGCGGTCGCGGCGCGCGCTTGACCCTCTGACGCTCGCGGGTGCAGCCTGAGCGCCCTGTCGCGTTGAGGCTTTGCATGAACACCCGTCTGGCCGTCCTGGCCGCCGCCCTGCTGCTGGGCGCTTCGGCGCCCGTCCTCGCCGCATCAGCGGGAGGGCCGAAGCTGGACGCCATCGCCCGCGACTTCGTGGCCCTGACGCTGGAGGCCGGCGAGCGCGAGCCTGGCTATGTCGACGCCTATTACGGCCCCAAGGCCTGGGCTGACGCCGCCAAGGCCCATCCCCGCGCCGTGCCGGCCCTGAAGGCCGAGGCCCTCCGCCTGACCGCCGCGACGCGGGCCGTCGACGACGCCGCCCTCACCCCCGACGAGCGCCGCCGCAAGGCGTTCATGCTGGGTCAGCTGAAGGCGGCCGAAACCCGCCTGGCCATGCTGGAGGGCCAAAAGTTCAGCTTCCAGGACGAGGCCGAGGGCCTGTTCGGCGTGCGTCCGCCGCTGAAGCCGCTTGCGAGCTTCGACCCGATCCTGGCCCGGCTCGACAAACTGGTCCCCGGCGAGGGCGATCTCGCCGCCCGCATCGACGCCTTCCAGAACCAATACGTGATCCCGGCCGACAAACTCGATGCGGTCATGAAGGCCGGCATCGCCGCCTGCAAGGCGCGCACCGAGGCGCACATCGCCCTGCCCAAGGGTGAGAAGTTCGACCTGGCCTTCGTCACCGGCAAGCCGTGGAGCGGCTACAACTGGTACAAGGGCGGCGCCCACAGCCTGATCGAGATCAACACCGACCTACCCGTCGCCATCAGCCGCGCCGTCGACCTGGGCTGCCACGAGGGCTATCCGGGCCACCACGTGCTGAACGCCCAGATGGAAGAGAAGCTGACCAAGGGCAATGGCTGGGTCGAGTTCTCGGTCTACCCGCTGTACTCGCCCCAATCCCTGATTGCCGAGGGCTCGGCCAATTACGGCATCAGCCTGGCCTTCCCGGGCGCGGAAAAGGTCAAGTTCGAGCGCGAAAAGCTCTATCCGCTGGCGGGCCTGGATCCGGCCAGCGCCGACGCCTACGACGCCCTGATGACCGCCAAGGCCGATCTGGCCAGCAGCGAAAACACCATCGCCGACGCCTATCTGTCGGGTCGCATGGATAAACCCACCGCCATCGCGGCCCTGGCCAAGTACGGCCTCAGCTCCGTCGCCCGGGCCGAAAAGCGCCTGAGCTTCATCGAGACCTATCGCTCCTACGTGATCAACTACAATCTCGGCCAGGACATGGTCCGGGCGCATGTCGAGCAGGCGGGAGCCAGCCAGGACGCGCGCTGGAAGGCGATGGAGGCCGTGATCAGCGAGCCGACAACGCCGGCGGATCTGGCGAGGTAAGCGACCCCTCTCCCCTTTGCCGGAAGCGAGACCTTAGCGCCCGCAATTGCGCCAACCCGCGTTACACGACACTCTCCGCGCCGCTTTCAACGGGTCGCTAGGGTGATCGACGCAATGGCCTACACCCTGGTGCTGATCCTGTCCTCGGCGGCGACCGGGATCGGGCTGTTCGCGGCCGCCCAACTGGGCGTGCGACACGACTGGCGAACCGCGCCTGCGACGGCGCTGGGCGTGTTTCTGCTGCTGAGCGCGCTTTCCGGGCTGGACCTGCTGTTCGACCGGACCGGCGTCTATGCCGCCTCGCCCTGGATGACCGGGATTCTCTGGTCGACCTCGCTGTTCCTGGGCCCGTCGATCCTGGCCTATGTGGTGGCGATGACGGGCGACCCCGGCCAGGGCTGGACCTGGCCCAGGGTGGCGCGCATCGCCTGGCCGGCGGGCGTCGCCGTCGTGCTGGCGTCGCCCTTCTTCCTGCTGCCGGCCCAGACCCGGCTGGCGGTCTATACCGGGGCGGGCGCCGAGCTGGACGCGCGGATCGGCCTGTTCCAGCTGGCCTTCGTCGCCCTGTTTCTGGGCCTGACCCTGGGCTATCTGGCCGCCGCTTTCTGGGTGCTGAGCCGACATGTCCGCCGGGTGCGCGACCTGTTCTCCAACATTGAGGACCGGACCCTGAGCTGGCTTCGCGCCCTTTTGCTGGTGATGCTGGCGGCCTGGATCTGGGGCGCGGTGAAATCGGGGCTGAGCACCGGCCTCGCCCAATCGCCCTGGCTGGAGGTCGGCGCGGCGGCGGTCGAATTGGGCTGGATCGCCGCCATCGGCCTGTTTGGCCTGTCGCAGAAGCCGATCTTCACCCTGGGCGCCGAAACGCCCCAGGCCCTGCCCACCGCCGGAAAGTATGCCCGCTCGGCCTTGCCCGAAACGCGTCAGGTCGAGATTGCCGCCCGGCTGGAACAGGCGATGCGCGCCGACGCGCTGTATCGCGATCCCCTGCTCTCGCTGAGCACCCTGGCCAACCGGATCGCGGTAACGCCCAACCACCTGTCCCAGGCCCTGAACGATCATCTGAACCAGAGCTTCTTCGACTATGTGAACCGGTGGCGCGTCGAGGAGGCCATCGCGCGAATCCGCTCCGGCGACGAGCCGATCCTGATGATCGCCTATGACGTGGGCTTCAATTCCCGCTCCACCTTCAACGCGGCGGTGAAGAAGCATTCCGGCCGGCCGCCCAGCGCTTTCCGACCCGAGAGCTGAGCGCCTGACGTCCGGGCCTGCCCGTCCGGACGCGTCGCCGATCCGACCCTACCCGTCCGGACGACGCCCGCCGTCGCCTCGATCACGGTGCTGACTGTCCCGCCTCACGGCTCAAGAGAACAGTCATGATCTATCGTTCAAACGGCCTGCGCGCCGCCCTCTCCATCTTCACCTTCGCCTCAGGCGCGGTGGCTTTTAGCGCCATCGCGATCGGCGCCCTGGCGTTCGGTACGGCCGCCCACGCCCAGTCCGACGAACCCGACCACCTGCTGCTGCTGGGCGCCGGGGCCTATGTAACCTCAAACCCCTATGAGAGCGCCCGCGAGGACGTCGAGACCGGCCTGCTGCCTCTGTTCGTCTACCAGAACCGCTATCTGACGGCCGACCTGTCTGGCCTGGCGGTCACGGCCTTTGATACCGGCCACGTCAAGCTGGAGGGGCGGATCGCGCCGCGCCTGCAACTGGTCGATCCCAAGGACACCAAGGATTTCGCCTTTCTGCAGCGCGACTTCGGCGTCGACGCCGGCGCCCGCCTGAGCGGAACCGCCGGCCCGGCGACCCTGAGCGTCGAATATCTGATAGACGCCTCGGGCGAGACCGACGGACAGGAGCTCAATCTGGACCTGACGGTGGGGTTCGAGCCGATCGAGCGGCTGTCGGTCGAGGTGGCCGCTGGCCTGTCGTGGAAAGACGAGGCGCTGGCCACGTGGCTGTACGGCCTGAGCGTGAAAGAGGTCGGGGCGGCAAGGGCCTATGAATTTGGCCGTTCGCCTCGGGCGCCGTCAGGCGGCGCCATCATCCCGTCGCTGGGTGTCCAGTTGCGATACCAGCTCAGCGAGCGGGTTTATCTGATCGCGGCGGCCGAGGTCGAAAGCTACAGCAACGACATCACCGACAGCCCGCTGATGGCCAAGAGCCGCGCCGGCGCCGGGTTCATCAGCCTCGTGCGGCGGTTCTAGGAATGGACGGGCCTCTCCTGCGGCGCTCGGCGACGATCCTGCTGATCTGGGCGGCCGCCACCGGGCCGATGGCGGTGCTGGCCTGGGTCCTCGCGCCAAGGCTGATGACGCCGGGCGATCCCCTGTCGGGCCTCGTTTTCTGGCGGATGATCGTGATCGGCATGGCCTGGCAGCTGGTGCTGTCGCTGATCGTCCTGAAGTTGGAGGGCGTGCCGTTCCGGCTGGCCGACCTGCGCCAGCGCCTGTGGCTGACGATGCCGGTCTGGCGGCCGAGCGGGCGGCCCTTCGTTGCGGCGTTCTTCCTGGTTCCGGCCTTTGTCGCCATCGGCCTGTTCGGCGACGAGGCGGTCTCGACCTGGTTCCAGGGCACGCCCCTGGGCTGGCTGCTGGCCGAGGGCACGCCGGCCTTCGCCTTCATCGAGGCCCTGGCGACGCCAGAGGCGCGGGGACGCTGGGACATCCTGGCCCTGGCCGTCGTCTCCTGCCTGTTCAACTACGGGCTAGGCGAAGCGCTGCTGTTCCACGGGGTTCTATTGCCCCGCATGGAAAAGGCCTGGGGACGCTGGGCCTGGCTGGGCAATGGCCTGCTGTTCACCGCCTATCACGTGCACAAGTTCTGGCTGATGCCCGGGCTGGTGATCAGCTGCCTTTGCTACAGCCTGCCCGCCCAGGTGTTTCGCTCGAACTGGCTGGCCATCCTGATCCACGCCCTGGAGGGCGTGGCCCTGCTGGTCGCTGTCGCGGTCATCGTCCTGTAGCGACGAGCGCGTGACGCCGAAAGTGGAAGCCGGTTCCGGCGCCAGTCACGCTCTAGAGGCTCTAGGCCGCCTCCACTCCGAACTGCAGCTTCGCCAGCCGGGAATAGAGCCCGCCGCGGGCCGAAAGCTCGGCGTGGGTGCCCTGTTCGACCACCCGGCCGTCTTCCATGACCACGATGCGATCGGCCTTGAGCACCGTGGCCAGGCGGTGGGCGATGACCAGGGTGGTGCGGCCGCTCATGGCCTCATGTAGGGCCTGCTGGACCAGGCGCTCGTTTTCGGCGTCCAGGGCGCTGGTGGCCTCGTCGAGCAACAGGATGGGCGCCTGGCGGACCAGGGCGCGGGCGATGGCCAGGCGCTGGCGCTGGCCGCCCGACAGGGTCTTGGCGCGCTCGCCGACCGGGGTGTCGAAACCCTGCGGCAGGGCTTCCAGGAAGCCGGTGGCCTGGGCGGCGGCGGCGGCTTCGCGGGCTTGCGCCTCGGTGGCGTCCTCGCGGCCAAAGCGGATGTTGTCCAGCGCCGAGCCCGAGAACAGCGGCGAGTCCTGGGCCACCAGGGCCATGCGCTGACGCACCTCCACCGGGTCGGCGTCGCGCAGATCCACGCCATCGAGGCGGATGACGCCCTCCTGCGGGTCGTAGAAGCGCAGGAGCAGGCGCAGGACGGTGCTCTTGCCCGCCCCTGAGGGTCCGACCAGGGCGACGGTCTCACCGGGCCTGACGGTCAAATCAAAGCCTCGCAGGGCCGGCAGGTCGGGACGGCCGGGATAGGCGAAGGTGACATTGTCGAAGGCGACAGCGCCCGTGGCGGGAACCGGCAGGGTCCGGGGCTTCTCCGGCGCGGCGATGCCGGGCTGCGAGCTCAGCAGTTCGGCGATGCGCTCCATGGCTCCGGCGGCCTTCTGAACGTCGCCCCAGACCTCGCCCAGGGCGCCGATCGAGCCGGCGGCCATGATGGCCAGCAAGGCGAACTGGGCCAGGGTGCCGGGGGTCATCTCGCCCGACAGCACCAGATGCGCGCCCGACCACAGCAGCAGGGTGATGCCGCCAAAGGCCAGGACGATGACCACGGCGGTCATGCCGGCCCGGGCGGTGATGCGCCGCACCGAGGCCTGATAGGCCATCTCGACCGCCTCGCCGAAGCGGCTGTCCGAAGCCTTTTCGCGCCCGAAGGCCTGAACCGTGTCCAGCGCGTCCAGGCTCTCGCCGGCATAGCCCACAGCGTCGGCGAAGCGGTCCTGGGCCGTCACGGACAGCTTGCGCACCTTGCGACCCATCAGGAACATCGGGGCCAGGATCACCGGCACCATCAGCACGATGAAACCCGCCAGCTTGGGGCTGACCACGGCCATGTAGCCCAGGCCGCCCACCAGGCTGAGAATGTTGCGCACCGCCACCGAGGCCGAGGTGCCGACCAGCTGCTCGATGATGGTCACGTCGGTGGTCAGGCGCGACAAAACCTCGCCGGTGCGGGTTTTGAGGAAATAGGCCGGATCCAGGGTCAGGGTGTGGCCATAGAGCGCCCGGCGCAGGTCGGCGACGACCCGCTCGCCCAGCCGGGTGACGAAGAAGAACCGCAGCGAGGTGGCGACGGCCAGCACCAGGGCCACGACCCCCAGGCCGATGAAGGCGCCATTGACGGCCGAGGCTGCGCCGGTCGCAAACCCCTTGTCGATAACGGTCTTGAAGGCGGCGGTCAGGCCCAGGGTGGCGCTGGTGGAGAACAGCAGGAAGAAGCCCGCGGCCAGGGCGTCGCCGATGTGGCGGCGCACGAAGGGCAGCAGATGGGCCAGGGGACGGATGTCCTTGCGGCGGGGCCGCCGGGCGGCCGCCTCGGCCATGCCCTGAGCCAGTTCGGCGCCTGCGCCGGGGCGTCCCTCGACCGAAATATCCCCGCCGTGTACGTCGGTCATCAACTGTCCCTTGCCAAATTCGCGCGTGTTCTTTATAGCCGCGCCTCTTCGAGGGCCACCCGCAAGGGCGTCCGCTCACCAACTTTCACACCGCCAGTCGGTTGGACCGCCCGATGAAACAAGACATTCACCCCGACTATCACTTCATCACCGTCACCATGACCGATGGCACCACCTATCCGACCCGTTCGACCTACGGGAAAGAAGGCTCCGTGCTGGCGCTGGATATCGATCCGCGCGTTCACCCGGCCTGGACCGGCGGCAACGCCCACATGCTGGACCGTGGCGGCCGCGTCTCGCGTTTCAACGCCAAGTTCGCTGGCTTCACCAAGAAGTAAGCACGCTCGCCGCAAGGGCGACGAAAGGCCGGTCCCGCGCTCGCGGACCGGCTTTTTCTGTGTCTGGTGTTCAGGCGTCAAAAAAGCCCGCCATCTCGGTCGAGATGGCGGGCTTTTTGTTGCGCGGGATGGGGTGGATCAACTGCCCCCGAAAGCCGCCGTCAGGCGGTCGAACTGGGCCTGAACCGGGCGGGGCGCGTCTTCGAGAGCGATCTCGACATACATGCGCTTGTCCAGATGGCGCACGCGCTCGTACAGGCGCTCTGAGCGCTGCAGCAGGTTGACCAAGCCGTAGGGCAGTTCCTCGACCGCCGCGCCGACCACGGCGACTTCCTCGGCCAGGCGATAGCTTTCAGCGCAGGCGGCCTCGGGGGCCATCTCGCCTTCCTTGACCGCGCGCTGCACCAGCAGCCACGAGGCCACCTGCATCAGGCGGGTGGTCAGACGCATGCTTTCGGTGGCGTAGGCCAGGGCGGCGTTGCGCGAGAGGATCTTGCTATCATGCCGGCCCGCGCCGTCGAGATAGCCGGCCGTCTCCTCGACCAGCATCATGCCTTCCTCGAACGTGCGGTCAAACAGCTCCGATTTCGCGAAGTCCTGGATGACCCCCGCGCGCCAGGGTGTCGACGCGGATGCGTTCAGATCGGTCATAGGTACTCAATGCCCCTTCGAAAGGCCGCGAGAACGTCTCGCCTGGAGCGGGGACTGCAACCCCCGTGCCAACCGACGCCGTCCCGTTTCGCGACCTGCCCCCTTCGAACCTCGACGCATACGCAGCGAAGGCGGCTTGCCGCCTTTAGACATTGATTAGGGTAAATGAATCCCTAGTCGAGGCGACCAAACAGCGCATTGGCCGCGTCGCGCCCCGCGCGCTTCTTGTCCAGCTGGGCCTTTGTGCGGGTGATCTCGGCCTGGAGGGCGTCGATGCGCTCCTCCAGCTCGGCGACCCCATAGATTTCAAGGTCTTCGTGCGTCGTCTCATTCAGGGCGCGACCGCTGAAAGCGCGCGGCTCGACGGGTTCCTCGAACATCGACTGGCTCCCCAAGACTATGAACGTTCTTTTCGTTCGTTCATCTGACGCCTACCTAGGACGCAAGGCAAGCTTGAGGGATCAGAGACCATGTCGGATGCGATGACCGCGATCGCCATCGAAGGCGGCAAGGGGCCCGCCGATGCGCTGGTTCCCACCACGCTGGAGCGGCCCGTTCCGCGCGCCGGAGAGATCCTGATCAAGGTCGCGGCGGCCGGTGTCAATCGCCCCGACATCATCCAGCGCCTGGGCTATTACCCACCCCCGCCGGGCGCGCCGGTCACCCTGGGCCTGGAGGTCGCGGGCGAAGTCATGGTGGCGTCGGGCCGCTGGAAGGTCGGCGACAAGGTCTGCGCCCTGCTAGGCGGTGGCGGCTATGCGCAATATGCCGTGGTCGACGCCCGCCACGCCCTGCCCGTGCCCGACGGCTTTGACATGGTCCATGCGGCCGCCCTGCCCGAGACGGTTTTCACCGTTTACGCGAATGTGTTCGAGCATGGCGCGCTCAAGCCTGGCGAGACCCTGCTGGTCCATGGCGGAACGTCCGGAATCGGAACAACCGCCATCGCCATGGCCAAGGCGGCCGGGGCCCGGGTCATCGCGACCGGACGCGGGGCCGACAAGAAGGCCAAGGCCCTGGAGCTGGGCGCCGACATCGCCGTCGACACCAAGACCGAGGACTTCGCCGAAATCGCCCGCGAGGCCGGCGGCGTCGATGTGGTGCTCGACATGGTCGGGGCCAGCTATTTCGACAAGAACCTGCACGCCCTCAATGTCGGCGGCCGCATCGTCTATATCGCCGCCCTGGCCGGCCCGGTGCTGGACGTGCCGATCATGCAGATCATGCAGAAGCGCGCGACGATCACGGGCTCGACCCTGCGCCCCCGCTCGGCCGACGAAAAGGCTCGCCTGGCCGCTGAGATCGAACGCGTCGTCTGGCCGTGGATCGCGGCAGGCAAGCTGAAGCCGATCGTCGACGCGACCTTCCCGCTGGAGGCGGCGGGCAAGGCCCACGCACATCTTGAAGCTGGGGAGCATGTTGGGAAGGTTGTGCTGGTGGCCTAGAAAAGTCTTCTCAGGTTTACGGCCGGACACAAATAATAATTTCGCATGCGAAGCGGCGCCGCGATCGATGGTATGCGAAATGCCTCCGAATGAAATTGAATATTTCCTCGGCAAAAATTCTCGTCTGAAACGCCTCGAAATCGCCGACTAGCGTCGAAATCGAGGACAAGATTTAATCCTGCAGCCGGAATTTGTGTCGACCTGATGGCCATTATTCTTGTCGTCGAAGATGAAATGTTCATCCGTCAGGCGGCGGAATGGGCCATCGAGGATCTGGGACATCGGCCGCTGATGGCCGAGGACTTGGCCGGCGCGCTGAAACACCTGTCGGCGCCCGGCGGCATCGACATGCTGTTCGTCGACATCCGGCTCGGCGCCCTGCCCCTGGGCGGCTACGACATCGCCAACCAGGCCCTGCAACTCCGGCCGGGCCTGCGGGTTCTCTACACGTCCGGAAGTCCGCTTACGGCCGAGATGTCCGAGCAGTTCGTCGGCGGCGGCCAGTTCCTTCAGAAGCCCTATTCGCCAGAGCAGCTGGAAGCCTCGGTCGGCAAGCTGCTGAACCAGACCTATCCAGACTTCGTCGGCGCGTAAGACTCCCGCGCCACGCCTGCTGCATGAATTGGGAAGCGCCATAGCCAGCTCGACGACGGCCCAGACGCCCGGTCAGACCGAAGAATCCATCGTCAAGGCCGGCGCCCTGCAGAGCGCCATCTTCAACAGCGCCAACTTTTCCAGCATCGCCACCGACGCCAAGGGCGTGATCCAGATCTTCAATGTCGGGGCCGAGCGCATGCTGGGCTACACGGCCGCCGAGGTGATGAACACCATCACGCCGGCCGACATCTCCGACCCCCAGGAACTGATCGCCCGGGCCCGGGCGCTGAGCGCCGAACTGGCCACCACCATCATGCCGGGCTTCGAGGCCCTGGTCTTCAAGGCCTCGCGCGGGATCGAGGACATCTATGAGCTGACCTATATCCGCAAGGACGGCACCCGCTTTCCCGCCGTGGTCTCGGTCACCGCCCTGCGCGACGCGCAAGGCGGCATCATCGGCTATCTGCTGATCGGCACCGACAACACCGCCCGCAAGGCGGCCGAGGCCGCCCTGCAGAAAGCCGGCGCCCTGCAGAGCGCCATCTTCAACAGCGCCAACTTTTCCAGCATCGCCACCGACGCCAAGGGCGTGATCCAGATCTTCAATGTCGGGGCCGAGCGCATGCTGGGCTATGCGGCGGGCGAGGTGATGAACATCATCACGCCGGCCGACATCTCCGACCCCCAGGAACTGGTCGCCCGGGCCCGGGCGCTGAGCGCCGAGCTGGCCACCCCGATCGAGCCGGGCTTCGAAGCCCTGGTCTTCAAGGCCTCGCGGGGGATCGAGGACATCTATGAGCTGACCTATATCCGCAAGGACGGCACGCGTTTCCCGGCCGTAGTCTCGGTCACCGCCCTGCGCGACGACCAGGGCGGCATCATCGGCTATCTGCTGATCGGCACCGACAACACCGCCCGCAAGCTGGTGGAAGAGGAACAGAAAAAGTCCGACCAGCGGCTGCGGGACCAGCAATTTTACACCCGCTCCCTGATCGAATCCAACATCGACGCCCTTATGACCACCGACCCCTCGGGCATCATCACCGACGTCAACAAACAGATGGAAGCGCTGACGGGCTGCACCCGCGACGAACTGATCGGTGCGCCGTTCAAGGACTGCTTCACCGATCCCGAGCGCGCCGAGGCCGGCATCAAGCGGGTCCTGGCCGAGAAATCGGTCACCGACTACGAACTGACCGCCCGCGCCCGCGACGGCAAGCAGACGGTCGTGTCCTACAACGCCACCACCTTCTATGATCGCAAGCGGACGCTGCAGGGCGTGTTCGCCGCCGCCCGCGACGTCACCGAGCGCAAGCGGGTCGAGGCCGAGCTGCAACAGGCCAAGGCCGCCGCCGAGAGCACCAGCCGCACCAAGTCCGACTTCCTGGCCAGCATGAGCCACGAGATCCGCACGCCGATGAACGCGGTGATGGGCATCGCCGACCTGCTGGCCAAGACCGAGCTGACCCCGGAGCAGGACAAGTACGTCCAGATCTTCCGCCGCTCGGGCGACAATCTGCTGAACCTGATCAACGATATTCTCGACCTGTCCAAGGTCGAGGCCTCGCAGCTGGATCTGGAGCAGACCGGCTTCTCGCTGAGCGACCACCTGGAAAAGGCCATCGAGATGGTCGCCCCCAGGGCCCAGGAGAAGGGCCTGATCCTGATCTGCGAGATCGCGCCGGGCGTCAGCAACGACCTGGTCGGCGACCCCACCCGCCTGCGCCAGGTGCTGCTCAACCTGCTGGGCAATGCGATCAAGTTCACCGCCGCCGGTGAGGTGTCCCTGAAGGTCGACCGCGACACCGACAGCACCGCCCCCACCGCCCTGCGCTTCTCGGTGGCCGACACCGGCATCGGCATCGCCAGCGACAAGCTCTCCCGGGTGTTCGAGCGCTTCACCCAGGCCGACAGCTCGACGACCCGTCGATTTGGCGGTTCGGGCCTGGGGCTGACGATCTCCAAGCGGCTGGTCGAGCTTATGGGCGGCAGGATCGGCGTGACCAGCACACCGGGCCAGGGCAGCGTCTTTGCCTTCTCGGTGCCCTTCGAGGTGTGGGCGGCGGCCAACCGGCCGGTCAGCGCCCCGGTGGGCCATGGCCCCGACGCGCCCCTGCCCAGCCTGCGCATCCTGATGGCCGAGGACTCGCCCGACAACTGCACCATCGCCCTGGCCTATCTGGAAGACACGCCCTACCTGATCGACGTGGCCGAGACCGGCCTGATCGCCTGCGAGATGTTCAAGACCGGTCACTATGACCTGGTGCTGATGGACCGGCAGATGCCGGTGATGGACGGCCTGACCGCCACCCGCACGCTCCGGGCGTGGGAAAAGTCGAATGACCGGCCACCGACCCCGATCATCGCCCTGACCGCCTCGGCCCTGAAGGGTGACCGCGAGACCTGTCTGGCGGCGGGGTGCACGGCCTATCTGACCAAGCCCATCAAGCAGGACGTGCTGCTGCAGGCGATCCGGGACTATTCGGCGGTCGCGAGCCCCCGGCCAGAGTCGGCGGCGTCCGGGCCGGAATCACGATCGTGGCGCCCCAGCGCCCGGCTGGCCGCGCTGATCCCCAGCTATCTGGACAGTTGCCGCCAGGACGTCATCACGATGCGCGACGCCCTGGACCGGGCCGACTTCCAGCCCGTGACCCTGCTGGGGCACAATATGCGCGGCTCGGGCGGGGGCTTTGGCTTCCAGGCCATCACCGACTTCGGCGCCGGCCTGGAGCTGGCCGCAGCAGTCTGCGACGTCGCAGGGTCGCGCAGCCTGGTCGACCAGCTGTCACGCTTTCTGGAAGACCAGCGCCAGGCCTGACCCGGCGGGCCCGTAACGGCGCCGAACCGGGGCAGCGACACCGCGCGACGACTGGTCTTCACCATGCCCCGTTCCCTTTCGCCGAGAACCGGATTATAGCTCCCCCGTTGAACATCCCGCCCGGCCGCAAGGTCGGGCGCCGTCATTTCTGGAGGACCGCATGTCCGACATCCTGATGCCCAAGGCGACGGCCGTCTGGCTCGTGGACAATACGTCGCTGAGCTTCGAGCAGATCGCCGATTTCTGTAATCTGCACCCGCTGGAAGTGCGCGGCATCGCCGATGGCGAAGTGGCGCGCGACATCCGCGGCGCCGATCCGATCGGCAATGGCCAGCTGACCCGCGAAGAGCTGGACAAGGCCCAGGCCAACGACGCCTACCGCATGAAGGCCCAGGTCAGCCGTCACGCCGAGCTGCTGAAGCCTCAGAAGAAGGCCCCGCGCTACACGCCCGTGTCGCGCCGTCAGGACCGCCCTGACGCCATCGCCTGGTTCCTGCGCCACCACCCCGAAGTGACCGACGCCCAGATCTCCAAGCTCCTGGGCACCACCAAGTCGACCATCGACCAGGTGCGTCAGCGCTCGCACTGGAACGCCGCCAACATCAAGCCGGTCGATCCCGTGACCCTGGGCCTGGTCGGCCAGCTCGAGCTGGACGCCCTGGTCAAGAAGGCCGCCGAGAAGAAGGCCAAGGACGACCTGAAGAAGGGCATCCTGCCGGAAGATCCCACCCTGCGTCCCGCTTCGGAGACCGGCGTCGTCGAGACTCCCGAGGAGGACGAAGAGGCCGATTACCGCAAGTCGCGCGCCGAGCCCAAGGCCGAGGACGTGTTCGGCAAGTCGACCTATGTGGCCGACGACGAGGACGAGGACGACGACGAAGACTAACGCGTTCTGGCGATCAAAATGAAAGAGGCCCATTCCGTGATCGCGGAATGGGCCTTTTCTAATTCAGCAGCGTCAATGGAGCTGAGATCTCAGCCCCTCTATCTCTTCCTTCAGCCTCAGCTTCTGCCGCTTGAGCTCCCTAAGTCGGGTCGCATCGCTGGCGGGGCGCTTGGTCTCTTCCTGGATCGAGCGATCGAGGTTCTCGTGACGGGACCCAAGTTCGCGGATACGGGATTCGATGGCCATGGCTGTCGGCTCCTTGCTGTTGAGAAGACGAGTGAACACCCGCTGCGCCCGGCTGTCAGATCACATATGGTTGCACGCGGCCCCGCTTGACTTGGCCCACCTTCATCCCGTGTCGGACGAAAATTCACCATGACGGACTCCTCCAAGACCGCGGACAAGCCCCGACTGATCATCGGAATATCCGGCGCTTCGGGCGTTATCTACGGCATCCGCGCCCTGGACGCCTGTCGCGACCTGGGGATCGAGAGCCATCTGGTGCTGTCAAAATCGGCGGCCCTGACCCTGTCGCAGGAGACCGATCTTTCGGTCTCCGACCTCAACGCCAAGGCCGATATCGTGCACCGCGCCGCCGATGTGGGGGCCGCCATCGCCTCGGGCTCGTTCCGGACCCTGGGCATGATCATCGCCCCCTGCTCGGTGCGGACCATGAGCGAAATCGCCAGCGGCGTAACGTCTTCGCTGCTGACGCGGGCCGCCGACGTGGTGCTGAAGGAGCGCAAGACCCTGGTGCTGATGGTGCGCGAGACGCCGCTGCATCTGGGCCACCTGCGCACCCTGACCAAGCTGTCGGAGATGGGCGCGGTGATCGCCCCGCCCCTGCCGGCCTTCTACGCCAAACCAAGGTCCATCGCCGAGATGGTCGACCAGTCGGTGGGCCGGGTGCTGGACCTGTTCGACCTCAACTGGAAACCCGTCAAACGCTGGGGCGAAGACATCGCGCCCATCTCCGGAAAGAGTGAGGGTTAAAGCCATGACGCTTTGGGACTGGGCCCTTGCGGCCTATGCGCGACAGGATGTCGCGGCCGCCTGCCTGAACCTGCAGGACGCCCACGGACAGAACGTGCCCTACCTGCTGTGGGCCGCCTGGGCCGCCGGCGAGGGCCGCGTCGCCGACGCCAAGGCCGCCGCCGGGCTGATGAAGCAATGGGACGCCGAGGTCGGAGCCCCGCTGCGCGGCGTGCGCCGGGCGCTGAAGGCTCCCTTCCCGGCCGTCGCCGACACCGCGCGCGAACCCTTCCGCGAAACGCTCAAGGCCGTCGAGCTGCAGGGCGAGCGGGTGCTGATGGAAAGTCTGGAAGCGATGAGCGGTCCCTCGGGCCCGCCGCTGGACGTTCTGGAAGGCTTGATCGCCGCCGCAGCCGCGTCTGGCGATCCGCCCCGCACGTCGGCTCTGGAACGCCTGGCGACCGCATTGTCGTGAGCCCCTTTACGCGCGCCCCGCCTTTGCTATCTATCGCGCTTGGCTTCCAGCCAAGGGGAACCGTCCATGACCGATGAACCGTCGACGAACGACGACGATCCGTCGGACGAATCCGACCAGGCGATCGAGCGCCGGCTGTCGATCCTGCGCGAAGAGCACCAGGATCTGGACGCCGCCGTCCAGGCCCTGGAAGACCGGCCTCAGCCCGACATGCTGCAGGTGGCGCGGCTGAAGAAAAAGAAGCTGGCCCTGAAGGACAAGATCGGCCGTCTGGAAGACATGCTGATGCCCGACATCATCGCCTAGTCCGGAACTCTACCCCGGCAGTCGGCCCCTGGCGGCGACTTCCGAGGCCGGACGCTTGCGCACCACGAACTCGATGGCGCACTCGGTCGTCGGCAGGCGCGTCTGATCGAACCGCTTCTGGCCCTTGTAGAAGGTGCTGTTGAGGCTCTCCACCTTCTGCACCTCGGCCTGCGGCCCCAGATCGCGCAGCAGGTCCAGCACGTTGAGCGACTTCTCGCTCCACGACTCCGGCTTGAAGACCGTGAACGTCCACTTGTGATCGGTGTTGAAGGTGCTGGGGAATACCCCCTGCTCGTACATGTCCTCGTCGGGGATCATGACCACCATGTGCCCGCCGGGCTTGAGCACCCGCAGCCAGTTCTTCAGGCTGACCGCCGGATCGACCAGATGCTCCAGGCAGTGGCTGGAGTGCAGGAAATCATAGGTCTCGTCCGCGACCGTTTCCAGGACCTGGCCGTCGCCCTGGGGCAGGTCCCAGGTGTCGCAGCTGGTCATCAGCGGAAAGAACGGCCTGAAGGCGCCCAAGGGGTCGGGCGCGCCCCCGACATCCAGGCCCTTGCCCACGAAATAGTGGCTGGCGAACTTGGGGTCGTGCATTCGGCGGACGATGGACTTGGCGCATTCGTGTGTCATGCGGGACCCCTGTTACGAGTTCCGTTCATCGCCTAGTTCGCCGGGTTTGTCAGCGGGCCGCCATCAGCGCGTCCCATCAGTGCGCCTGACAGGCCTCCAGGGCCCGCACGCCGCGCAGCAGCTTGGCCGGGGTGATCGGCTTCTCCAGGCGAGCGTCGGCCCATTCATCCTCGCGCAGGCGAGCCGGATCGATGGCCGAGGCCAGAAGGGTTGAGGTCAGGACGCCGCGTCGCTTGCGGACGGCGCGGATCAACTCGCCGCCGGTCATGCGGGGCATGTAGAAGTCGGTGATCACCAGATCGGGGGCGAACGCGTCCAGCGCGGCCAGCGCTTCCACGCCGTCGCGGCATACCAGGACGTCAAAGCCGGCCTCGCCCAGCGTGATCTCGTAGATCATCGCAAGGATCGGATCGTCCTCGGCGATCAAAATTCGCTGCATTGTCGCGCCCCACACGCCTGACACCAGTCAGAGCGCTTTTGCTTAACCAACCGTTAAATTGGTAACGCGGGGGGCAGAACGAGTCCCTGCGCAAAACGTCGCAAGACCTTGAGGCGAGCGGAGGAGATTCTAAACCCTAGAGCATTTTCGAGCGAAGCGGGTTCCGGTTCGCGTGAAGAAAATGCGTTAAAACAAAGATCTAGAGCTCCGGACTGACGCCGTCAGGACGGCAAACGCTCTAGGCCTGCTTGCGCTTGCGCACGAACATCGCCGCATCGGCCTCAGCCAGGGCCACTTCGGGGTCCGAACCCGGGGCAATCTCGCGCACGCCCCACGAGATGTGCAGCGGCGCAGACCACTCGCCGAACTCGACGGGGGTGTCCTGGATGGCGGCCGCCAGGCTGGCGGCCTTGGACAGGGCGGTTTCCTTGTCGGCCTGGGCCAACAGCACGGCGAACTCGTCGCCGCCCATGCGTCCGACCACATCGCTTTCGCGCACATTGGCCAGCAGACGGCGTGCAACCGCCTGCAGGGCCGCGTCGCCCGCCGCATGGCCAAAGCGGTCATTGACGTTCTTGAAGCCGTCCAGGTCGAAGAACACCACGCTGGCCGGCGAGCCATAGCGCTGGGCGAAGGCGGCCACGCGCTTCATCTCGCGCAGGAAGGCGCGACGGTTCAGCACCGGGGTCAGCACGTCCTGGTCGGCCTGCTGCTGGGCTTCGTTGAGCCGCAGCTTGAGCCGCGAAACCTCGCCGCGCAGGTCGTCGATCTCGGCCATCAGGGTGGTCAGCGCTTCCTGCACCTGGGGCGTCAGGTCAGACTCGCCCAGCCCCAGGAAGGCGGCGCTGTCGGGGGCCGGCGCCTCGCGCACGGAAACCTGGGCCCCCGCACGGGCCAGGGCCCGCTTGCGGATGGCGGCAAAGGGTTCGGTCCGGGCGCCGGAGATCTTCATGGACTAGGGAATCGTTTCTTGCACAGCTTGGCCAAGTGTTAACGGGAACGGCGTCGCGCGCAATCGGGGCGCGTTTTGGTCGCAGCACCCTGTCGTCACGGCGCGCGCGGCGCCTGTTTCACGGGCGCGCTGGGCGTTTTGGGCTTGCGCTCGCGCGATTGACGCGCATACGGGGCGACCTTCAGGGCTCGGGTCAAGCATCCGCGTCCGCGCGCCGCCTTGAGGGATCTGCAAGCCGATGCCGAATACACCTCCGGTCGCCATCATCATGGGCAGCCGCTCCGACTGGCCGACCATGAAAGCCGCCGCCGACGCGCTGGCCAGCCTGGGCGTCGCCTATGAGGCCAAGGTGATCTCGGCCCACCGCACGCCGCAGCGCCTGTTCGACTTCGCCACGGGCGCGCAAGGCGCGGGCTTCAAGGTGATCATCGCCGGGGCCGGCGGCGCAGCCCACCTGCCGGGCATGGCCGCCTCGATGACCAACCTGCCGGTGCTGGGCGTGCCGGTGCAGTCCAAGGCCCTCAGCGGCCTGGATTCCCTGCTCTCCATCGTCCAGATGCCCGGCGGCGTTCCCGTGGCCACCCTGGCCATCGGCGAGGCGGGGGCCAAGAACGCCGGCCTGCTGGCCGCCCAGATCCTGGCCCTGTCCGATCCCGCCCTGGCTGAACGGCTGGCCGCTATGCGCCAGGCCCAGACCGACAGTGTCGCCGAAAGCGTCGAGGACTGAACCGCCCATGACTGACGCGTCTTTCCCCCTCGTTCCCGGCTCGACCATCGGCATATTGGGCGGCGGACAGCTGGGCCGCATGCTGGCCCTGGCCGCCGCGCGCCTGGGCTTCGACGTTCTCATTCTTGATCCTGAGGAAAACAGCCCCGCCGGCCGCGTCGCCGCCCGCCAGATCGTCGCCGCCTATGACGACCGCTGGGCCCTCAAGCGTCTGGCCGAGGCCTGCGACGTCGTCACCTACGAATTCGAGAACGTTCCCGCCGACACCGTCGCCGAGCTGGCGGCCCTGAACTGCGTGGTCGCGCCCGGCGCCAAGGCCCTGGCCGCCGCCCAGGACCGGGTCGTGGAAAAGAGCTTCCTGGCCGAGATCGGCGTGCCCACCGTGGCCTTCGCCGCCGTCCATGACAGCGAAACCCTGGCCGCTGCCGTGGCCAAGATCGGCGCGCCGTCCCTGCTGAAGACCCGCCGCGAAGGCTATGACGGCAAGGGCCAGGCGTGGATCCAGCGGACCAGCGACGCCGAGGCCTCGTTCGAGAAGATCGGTCGCCAGGCCGCCATCCTGGAGGCCCCCGCCGATTTCGGGCGCGAACTGTCGGTGATCGCCGCCCGCGGCCGCGATGGCGAAATCGCCTGCTACCCCCTATCGGAAAACCATCATGAGGGCGGCGTGCTCAAGCGCACCTCCGCCCCGGCCAGGGTCACGCCGGCCACCCGCGACCAGGCCGAAACCATCGCCATCAAGATCCTCACCGCCCTCGACTATGTGGGCGTCATCGGGGTGGAGCTGTTCGAGCTGGCCGGCGGCAAGCTGCTGGTCAACGAGTTCGCGCCTCGCGTTCACAATACCGGCCACTGGACCCAGGACGGCTGCGAGGTCGACCAGTTCGAGCAGCACATCCGCGCCGTGGCCGGCTGGCCCCTGGGCCCGACCCAGCCCCTGGCCCATGTGGAAATGACCAACCTGCTGGGCCCCGATGTCGAGGCCTGGAAAAAGCTGGCCGGCGAGCCCGAGACCCGCGTCCACCTGTACGGCAAGGGCGAGGCCCGCCCGGGGCGCAAGATGGGCCATGTGAACCGGCTGCGGGGCCTGAAGGACTAAAGCATTTTCCGATCCGACCGGATCGGTGAAATGCTCTAGTCTTTTGTTTTGACGCATTTTCTGACGACGAACCGGCGGCCACTTCGTCGGAAAATGCTCTAGGCGTAGACGCGCCGGATGATCAGCAGCGCGGCGGCCTTCACACGGTCCCAGTCGGCCTCTGAGCGCAGGGGCACGCCTGAGAAGGCCCCCGCCGCCGAGGCTGACAGCACCAGCTGCTGTACGGCGGCAATCAGGAAGAGGTTCAGGGCGGGCGCGTCCAGGCCAGGCGGCGGCGTCAGATCGCCGCGCATGCGGGCCATCCAGCGACCGAGCGCCTGACCCCGCGCGACGGTCAGCCGATCCACCAGCGGAGACGGCCCCGCCACTTCCCAGGCGGCGATGCGCTGGACCAGCGGATCGTCGCGCAGGGCGTCGAGAAAGCCCAGGATCAGCCGCTCGGCCAGTTCGGCATAGGTGCGCGGCGGCTCTGCGGCGCCCTGGCTCAGTCCGGCCTCTATGCGGGCGGCCAGATCAGCCCCCAGCGCCTCGACCAGCCCGTCGAGCCCCCCGAAATAGCGATAGATCAGTTGCTTGTCGCAGCCGGCCTGGCGGGCCACGGCGTTGACGCCAAACCCCTGAAACCCCGCCTCAGCCAGGACCTGGCGCGCTGCGGCGACGAGGGCGGCCTCGGTCCGGGCGCGGTCGCGGCCAGACGCTCTGGGAGGATCGGGAGTCTCGGACATAGCCCGTGGTTAGTACGACCCTGCCGCCCCGTCCAGCCTCAATGTCCCCGGCCGGTGACAATTTGCTTGCGCATGTCACCGACCGGTGATATTGGCCATGTCACCCAATGGAGACATGGCCATGACGCATAGCTTCACGCCCAAGACCGCCCGTCCGACCCCGTCTGCCGTCTGGATCGGCCTGGGGGCGATCGCCCTGGGCGTCGGGTTCAATGCGCCCTACGCGGCCCTGGCCGTCCTGTACGACTATCCGCAGGTGCTGCGCCGCCCCCCGGGCGAGGCGCTGGACCTGTTCGTGGCGGGAGGGGCGCCTCTGATCCTGGCCTGGTACGCCTTCATGCTCAGCGCCCTGGCTCTGGTCCCGCTGGCGGCGGGCCTGTCGATCACATCCAGCCGACTGGCCGCGCGACCGGCCTTGGCGATCAGCGCGGCGATCTGCGGCGCCCTGGCCGGACTGACCCAGGCCATCGGCCTGTCGCGCTGGGTCTTCGCCATCCCGATGCTGGCCCACGACAGCAACCGGGCCGGGGCCGAGCAGTCATTTGCCCTTCTGAACGCCTGGGGCGGCGTCGCCATCGGCGAGCATCTGGGTCAGGGGCTGACCGTGCTGTTCGTCGCCCAGTTGGCGATCCTGCAGTGGAGCGAGGCCCGCCGCATCACCGCCACCCTGGGCGGCCTGACCACCATCCTGCTGGCGATCGGCACAGGCGAGGCCCTGGCCCTGGCCCTGGGACGCGAGGGTAGCCTTTTCGCGATGTTCACCGTGGCGGGCTTTGCAGTCCTGACGGCCTGGCTCATCGCAACGGGTCTGAGCCTGATCCGCGCCAGGGCCTGAGCCCCGAGCCCCTAGCCCCTAGCCCGGCTCTGGGCGGAGCGTGCGGATCAGCCTAGATCAGGATCAAAGGATGTTCGGAGCCCTCCATGACCGACCAAGCGATCATCGGCCTGATCGGCGGCATGAGCTGGGAAAGCTCGGCCCAGTACTACCGGCTGATCAATGAGGCCGTGCGGGAGCGGCTGGGCGGCGTGGCTTCGGCCCGCACCCTGATGTGGTCGTTCGATTTCGCCGAGATCGAGGCCCTGCAGCACCAGGGCCGCTGGCCGGAGCTCTCTCGGCGGCTGGCTGACGCCGCCCGGGCGCTGGAGGCCGGCGGGGCCGACTTTCTGGTCCTGTGCACCAACACCATGCACCGCGAGGCCGACACCCTCGAGGCGGCGGTCCACATCCCCCTGCTGCACATTGCCGACCCCACTGCCGAGGCGATCAGGGCCGCCGGCCTGACCCGGGTGGGCCTGCTGGGCACCGCCTTCACGATGGAGCACGACTTCTATCGCGGCCGACTGGAGAAGCGCCACGGGCTTGAGGTGCTGGTCCCCGAGGCCGACGACCGGGCGGCGGTGCACAACATCATCTATCGCGAGCTGGTGGCGGGACAGGTGCTGGACGCCTCCCGCGAGGTCTATCGCGCCGTGATCGCCCGGCTTGTGGCGCGCGGGGCGCAGGCCGTGATTCTGGGCTGCACCGAGATCATGCTGCTGGTCGGCCAGGCCGACAGCAGCGTTCCGGTGTTCGACACGACGCAACTGCACGCCCTGGCGGCGGTGGAGCGGGCGTTGGGCGGCGTGGGGGAGCTGACGCGGTAGGTGTCTGCTGGGGGTGGTGAGCGGCCCTCGCCTTGGCTTCCGACCCGAAAGGCGGCGCTCCGGGGTCGCGCCAAGCCTCAAGTCTCTTGGAGGCGCAGCGTGCCGGTCTCTTCGACACCCCTATATACCCTTGTCATCCCGGCTGCAGCGCAGCGGAGAGCCGGGCCCCCGGGGCCGGGGACAAGCCCCGGGATGACGAGGAACAGTGCGATGGTGTCGGAGCCCTAGGATCTTAGGGGTCGGGATTCACCGTAAGCGCTTTGCCAACAAGGCGGGCCTTCAGGTCGCCACTCTCGGAACGATCACTGCGTCGCCATCGCGAAGATCGCGTCGCGCGCCAGGTCCGGGCGTTCCATCGGCAGGAAGTGGCTGGTTCCGGCCACCGTCTCGACCGTCACGTCCTTGCCGCGCCGGGCGAAGCTGTCGCCGGCCCGGCAGGTCGAGCCGCGCTCGGCTTTCAGGATCCGTACTGGCCCCATGACCTTGCGGATCGCCCGCCACGGATCGTGGGCCTGGGCCGAATAGTTGGACGCTTCCCACGCCGGCGCGCAGGCCAGTTCCACCTTGCCGTCGTCACGATCGACGAAGCCGCCGTCGACATAATCGGCCAGCATGGTCTCGGGCCAGGTCTTGAAGGCCCCGCGACCGGTATAGGCGGCGACCACCGCCTCGCGGTCGTCAAAGACCGAGCGGCGGCGCGAGGCGGCCTGGGCGATGGGCATCTTCTTCCACAGCGCGCCCGAGGTCCACGGAACCTGGGCGTACAGGGCCACCAGGCGCGGCATGATCACCGGGTCCAGCAGGACGAGGCCCTTGACCGCGCCGGGCAGGGCCGCGGCGGCCAGCAGGCTGACCGTTCCGCCCATCGAATGTCCAGCCAGCACCACTGGGGGACCGTTGAGGGCCTTGAGCAGGGCGACCAGATCGTCGCGCAGGTCCAGCCACGAGCGACGGCCCTCGCCTTTCGCGGCCAGGGTCGTGGCGCCATGGCCGCGCTGGTCGATGGCCAGCACCCGCAGGCCAGCCGACAGCGGGGCCAGCAGGCTGTTATAGGTCTGGGCGTTGAAGCCGTTGGCGTGGACGAAGACCACATCGATGGCCCGGTCCTGCGGGCCAAATTCCAGCGCCGCCATCTCGCCGGAGCCGGCGGGGCTGTCGATGGCGATCATCCGCCTTCGGGGTTGTCGAAACACGGCCGCATCCATCGGCGAGGGTCCTTTTGCGGCTCCCGGTCAGGATAGGGCCGCAAGACGGCCGCGTCCAACCCCGCCTCCGCTTAAGGGCCAAAGACCCCAAAGCGGAGGCGGCCGGTCAGGATCAGGCCTGGGTCAGCTGCCACTCGCCGCGATTGTCCTGGCAGGCGCTGTAGCGTTCCGTGGCCGGACGCTGGCCCGAGGTCGAGATCGAGGCGTTGATCACCCGGCACGAGGCGGCGACGGTCTGCAGCGGACGCACCAGGCCCGGCGCCACATAGCCGACGGCGTAGCCGCTCTGGCCGACCAGGATCCAGCCACCGTTCGGGGCCGAGCCCAGGGCGTCGAAGGCCTGGCCGGCGGCCAGCTTGCCGACCACCTTGCCGCTGGTCGAGGGGGTCGAACGCATGTTCGCTGCGCCCTTGGCGGCGTACTGGCCGCCCAGGGCGTCATAGCTGGGAAGAGACTGCACGCCGGCGGCGAAGCGCAGGTTGCGGCTGTCGACGGGCGGGCCATAGCTGGACGAAACCACGTCGATGCGGCCCGAGGCGCCCGTGCGCGAATTGCTCCAGGTCTGGGACTGGCCGGTTTCCAGCGCCTTCTTGGTGGCCTGCTGGGCCAGGGCGGTGTCGGTCGACTGCATGCGGCAGCCGATATAGGAGCCCGCCGCCGCGCCGGCGGCCGCGCCGACCAGGGCGCCGAGGGTCTTTTCGTTCTTGGCGACCTTGCTGCCCAGGAATGCGCCGGCGGCCGCGCCGATCAGGGCTCCGCCTTCCTGCTTCTTGCCCGAGCCTTCGCACGAGAACAGGCTGCCCAGCCCCTTGGACTGGGCCAGGACGGGGGCCGGAACGGCCAGGCTGGCGCCGGCCATGGCGGCGATGGCGAGCAGGGCGGGGGTGGTCTTCATGGGTCTTCCCTCTGTCTTGGCCGATGGTTGTGCGGCCACATTCCGCAAAGTCAGTGTTGGCGCCGCGTCCAGTCCGCGAGATAGTCCCTTATCAACGATAAGGGAGGACGTCATGAGCGCCCACGATCACGCAGACTATACGTGTTTCAAGGTCGAGATCGAGGCTGGCGTCGCGCACATCCAGCTCAAGCGTCCCGACGCCATGAACACTATGACACGGGCGTTCTGGAACGAGCTTCCCGCAATTGTGAAACATATTGACGACAACGCCCTGGCGCGCTGCATCGTCATCACCTCGACCGGCAAGCACTTCTCGGCCGGCATGGAGCTTTCGGTGTTCACCGACGGCGAGGGCGTCACTGAAGAGCGCGGCGGCGACCGCCACGTGGCCGGCGAAAGCTTCCGCCATCACGTCCATCACCTGCAGGACACCTTCACCTGCCTGGACAAGGCCCGCATGCCGGTGATCGTCGCCATCCAGGGCGGCTGTATCGGCGGGGCGGTCGATTTCGTCAGCGCCTGCGACATCCGCTACGCCACCTCCGACGCCTTCTTCTGCATCCAGGAGATCAATATCGGCATGACCGCCGATGTCGGCACCTTCCCGCGCCTGTGCAAGCTGATCCCCGAGGGCTGGGTGCGCGAGCTGGCCTATACCGGCCGCCGTCTGCCGGCGGGGCGCGCGCGCGACATCGGCCTGGTCAACGAGACCTTCGACAGCCACGAGGCCCTGATCGCCCACGCCTTCGCCACCGCCCGCGAGATCGCCGAAAAGTCGCCCCTGGCCGTGGCCGGCAGCAAGGTGATGATCAACTACGCCCGCGACCACACCATCGCCGACAGCCTGGACTATATCGCCACCTGGCAGACGGGCATGTTCGCGGGATCGCACATGGCCGAGGCGTTCAAGGCGAAGATGGAGAAGCGGCCGGCTGACTTCCCCGACCTGCTGCCGCTCAAGAAGAAGATGTAGCCTTCACCGGCATTTCCGCGCCCGTCAGGTCGCAACCCTCGAGGCGGGCTCTGGTCAGGTCCGCCTCGATGAACCGGGCCCGCGGCGCGCTGGCTCCGGTCAGATTGGCGCCGCGCAGCACCGCGCGGCTCAGATCGGTGCGGATGAACCGGTCCTCGGCGATCTTCAGCGGACCAAGCTTGGCGCCGGTCAGGTCGGCCTTGGCCAGTTGGGCCCCGACCAGGCGCGCGCCGCGCAGGTCGGCGTTCCTGAACTTCACGCCACGCAGGTCCGCGCCCATCAGATTGGCGCCCTGCAGCTGGACGCCCTCCAGATCCATGCCGAACATGACCGCTCCGGGCGCTGACAGGCCCGCGAGCCGGCGGTTCTTCAGGCGTTTCAGCGGCCGGAAGTCGACCTCATCGACCCTGGCGATCGCGCCCTCGCGGCCCTCGGACCTGACGAAGGCTTCATGGGCTTCGAGCACGTCGGTCAGCGGCAGGTCGTCGATATAGATGATCGGCGGCGGGGCGCGCAGCACCTCGCTCATGTCGACGTCCTCCAGATTGGCCCCCGACAGATCGGTTCCCACCAGGACGGCCCGCCGCAGCGAGACCTTGGACATGTCGGCCTTGTGCAGATTGGCGCCCGACAGGTCGGCGCCGTCCATGCGGGCATTGGCCAGCTTGGCGCCCTGCAGGCTGACGCCCGTCATGTCGGCGTCGCTGAAATCGGCGGCCTGGGCGAAGGCGCCCGACATCTGGGCCCCGGCCAGCTTGGCCCCGTTCAGCAGGGCGTAGTCCAGTTCACCCGGACGTGTGGAATGCTTGAGGATCCGCAGGCCCTTGGTGTCATCCTGCACGGCGGTAACGCCCTCGCGCAGGTCGCAGGCTGAAAGGTCAGCGCCCGAGAGATTGGCCCCGCGCAGGCAGACGCCGCGCATGTCGGCCCGGGTCAGGTCGCAGTCGCGCAGGTCGGCGTCGCGCAAATCGGCCCCGTACAGCGTGGCCCGCACCAACTTGGCGCGCGCCATCATCGCCCCGCCCAGCAGCGCGCCGGTCAGGTTGGCCTCCGAGAGATCACGGCCCTCGAAATTGTAGTTGTTGAGGTTCACATACGAGAAATTGGCGCGGCGGCCAGCCGGCTGGCCCTTCAGGAACCGGCCGTGCGCGTCCATCACCTCCCGGACGGCGGAGGCGTGCAGCGAGCGGATCAGACTGGGTCTGGCGGCGGCGGACATGTAGGCTGAGGCGTCCCTTTGGCGAAGGACCCTCTCACACCAGTTTTAAGGAAAGGTGCAGACCTGCGCGCAAATGCCGCTTAGGCCCAACGCGAGCGGCCCTAAAGCCAGCCCTTGCGTTTGAACCACAGCAACGGCCCGATGCCTGCGGCGAACATCATGCCCAGGGCCATGGGATAGCCCTCCATCCACCGCAGCTCGGGCATGTGCTCGAAGTTCATGCCATAGACCCCGGCGATCAGGGTCGGCGGCAGGAACACCGCCGAGAACACCGAGAAGATCTTGAAGATCGCGTTCTGCTCGATGTTGATCAGGCCCAGGGCCGCATCGAGCAGGAAGGTGATGTTGCTCGACACATAGCTGGAATGGTCGGTGATCGACTGCACGTCGCGCTGCAGGGACTTGAGGTGGTCGCGCAGCTCGCGGTCGCCCTCGAACTGGTCGGCCAGGGACGCGAAGCTGAGCAGGCGGGCCAGGCTGACCAGGCTGTCGCGGGCCTTGGCGTTGATGTTCTGGGCGCGGCCCAGGCGGTTGAGGATCTGCTCGAAGGCGCCGCCGCGCGGACGGCTGAAGATGGCCCGCGACTGGGCCTCGACCTCGCTGGCGGTGCGCTCGAGAATGTCGGCTGTGCGGTCGACGACGGCGTCGAGCAGGCCAAGGAAGGTCTGCGGGCCGTTGGGGCACAGGCTGGGCTGGCGCTCGGCCTGGGCGGCGAACACCGAGAAGGCGCGCGGCTCGACATAGCGGATCGTGATCAGGCGCTGGCCGACCAGAACGAAGGTCACCGGGGCGGCGGTCGGCAGGTCGCCGTCGGCATTGACCAGGACGGTGGCGGTCATGAAGGTGCCGCCGTCCTCCTGATAGAGGCGCGAAGAGGCCTCGATCTCGGCCATCTCCTCGCGGGTGGGCAGCAGGACGCCGACGGCCTGTTCAACCGCCACCTCCTCGGCGCGCGAAGGATCGACAAGCTCGATCCAGACGGCGTCGTCGGGTAGCCGCCAGTCGCGGCCCGCGTCGCCGGTCTCGAAGCCCGGCGCGCCACGGCGCAGAATTCTCAGCATGGATCGGCGAGCCTCGTCACCCGCCGGGAATGACCCAGCGCGAGCGTGGCGTCAATCGGGGCGCAGCGAGGCCTAGCGGGGTGCGGCTGGCTTGTCGTCTTCGGACGGGCCGCCCGAAGCGGCGGCGATCAGGGCGGCGATCCGGTCGGTGGAGTCGGCGGCCTGGTTGATGATGTCCAGCGGCGAGGCGCGAACCGAGGCGGCCACCTGGTTGGCGGCGGACTTGGCCAGCGAAACGGCGGCGTCCTGGGCCAGGGCCAGCTTGCTGGTCGCCACGGCGATCTTGGTGGCCTGAGCGTTCTGATAGATGAAGCCGTGGGTCGGATAGACCGTGGTGCCCAGATCGCGGATCGGATCGTACCAGACCTTGACCTGGGTCCAGTCGCCGGCCGGCGAGACGTCGACCACGGTGACGTCCTGTTCGACCTGGCCGCGAGCGCCGTTCATCACCGACCAGTTGGCGTGGGTCACCTGGATGACGCGATCGGTCAGCACCTGGCTGACGAAGGCGACATGGCCCAGGTTCATGCGGCCGGTGGGCTTGAAGGACAGGACCGAGCCGATCTTCGGCGCCGAGCCGGTGTCGTAGTGGCCGGCGGCCTGGCCCCACCAAGTGCGGGCGTCGCCGAAGATTTGAATGCCAGACATCAGACGCGCGAACGGCACGCACTGCCAGTACCCGTCAGCCACCGCGCCGGAAACCGGCATCAGGCTGATCATGGCGGCAGCGGCGATGGAACCCCAGAGGGTTCTCGTCCGTTTCGTCATGCTGTGGGCACTCCCCCGTGTCACTGGGCCAAGCAGTAACCTTGCCAGAGACCTATGAAAAGAGTGTTTCTCAGGCGCCGGCCGCGACCAGTCGCCGCTGGGCGCGGCGTTGAGCCCAAGATTTCATGTGCTCGCGGGCCGGCTTTTCGATCAGATGATAGGATGCGGCCGAGAGCGGGATCAGCGCTGCGACAATGCCCAGCCAGATCAGCAGGGGCAATTGCTCGCCCTCGATACCCAGAATTTTCGTCGCTGCATTGACCGAAACGATCTTCCAGGGAATGCAGATCATATAGGTCGAATAGCTGATCTCGCCCAGATAGACGAAAATGCTCTGGCTGGCGAAGGTCGAGCCGGTAGCGGCCAGGCTGGCCAGCATCAAAATCAGGCCGCCCAGCACCGCAACAATGACCGGATCGGGGGCGCCAAGGTGAACGGCGCCCAGAACCAGGGCGCCCATGACCACCGCGCCGGGCGCGGCAAGTCGGCCCGGGATTGCACCCGAACGCCACAGGGCGTGCAGGGCGCAGCCATAGGCAAAGCACGGGACAATGCGCAGCGCGCCCCACTTGATGGTCGCTTCCGTCAGCGGGAAGCCCGCCAGGCGTTCGAAGGCGGGATAGAGCACCGCGATAAAGGTCAGGGCCAGGGCCACGGCCACGAACGGCCGCTTGCGCAGCCTCCAGGCGACGAAGGCGAAGGCGGGAAAGCTGAGATAGGCGAACCACTCGGCCGAGATCGACCAGGAAGCGTGATTCCAGCCCGAGACCGGCGCAAAGCCCCAGGCATGGACCAGCAACAGGTTGGCCGGCAGGGCTTCCCACGAGACGATGTTGTGACCCACCACGATGCCCGCCAGGCTGGCCAGGGCGGCCATCAGGCCCACGCCCGCCAGGGTGGCCAGATGCAGCGGATAGACCCGCGCCAGCCGATTCCACAGGAAGTCGCCATAGCGGAACCGCCCCAGGCCAAAGCCCTGCAGATAAACGTGGCAGAGAATGAAGCCCGACAGGGTGAAGAAGGCCTCGACGCCCAGATAGCCCTTGGTCGCGACCGCAGGCGTGAAGCCGACCGCCAGGTTGGGCCAATAGTGGAACAACACCACCCAGAAGGCGGCGAAGAACCGAAGCGCGGTTAAGGGCTTGATATTTGCGGCGTCGGGCATACTTCAGGTCCAGTTTGGCGAAGCCTGGGGGCTTCCGTCACGTTCCTTGCATGGACGGGGCCCACGGAGGGGTGGGTCGAGACGCTTTTCCAGACAACAGACTTAGAACAGGACGATGAACGAACTCCTTAACCTCGCCGTGGACCCAGCAGCCTGGGCCGCCCTGATCACCCTGATCGTCATGGAAGTGGTGCTAGGCATCGACAACCTGGTGTTCATTTCCATTCTCTCGAACAAGCTCGCGCCCGAGCATCGTCAACGCGTCCGCCGCATCGGCATCTCGCTGGCCCTGATCATGCGTCTTGTGCTGCTGTCGACCATCGCCTTCATCGTCGGCCTTGTGCATCCGGTATTCGACCTGGGGATCGTCGGCCCGGCCGGCGCCCATGGCGAACCGACGTTCGAGACCGCCTTCTCCTGGCGCGACCTGATCCTGCTGGCCGGCGGCCTGTTCCTGATCTGGAAGGCCACCAAGGAAATCCACCACACGGTCGATCCCGCCCAGGAAAGCCATGACGTCCTGGACAAGACCGGCGCCGCCATCTCGAATGTCGGCTCGGCGATCTTCCAGATCATCCTGCTGGACCTGGTGTTCTCGATCGACTCGATCCTGACCGCAGTGGGCATGACCGAGCATCTGCCGATCATGGTCATCGCCGTGCTGGTCGCCGTGACGGTGATGCTGCTGGCCGCCGATCCGCTGGCCAACTTCATCAACAACAACCCGACCGTGGTGATGCTGGCCCTGGGCTTCCTGCTGATGATCGGCACCGTGCTGATCGCCGAGGCCTTCGGCATGCACGTGCCCAAGGGCTACATCTATACGGCCATGGCGTTCTCGGGTGTGGTCGAGGGGCTCAACATGATGTCCCGTCGCGCTGCGGCCAGAAAAAAGGGCGAAGGCCAGTAAGCCTCCGCCCCGTCGATCGCCTTCAAGGCCCCGTCGCCCCGGATCGTGTCCGGGGCGGCGGGGTTTTTTGTTGGGCGGACGCCTATCGCGCTTTCCAGCTTTCCCGGACCAGGGCCTTAGCCTTCGCCGGCGCGGGCGAATAGCCGAGGCTGGACATCCGGGCGTCGCCGTTGGCGTAGCCCCACTCGAAGAAGTCCAGCACCCGCTTGCGACGATCCGCAGGGGTGTCGTCGCGCACCAGGCCATAGCTGACCAGCACCAGCGGCCAGCTCTTGGCGCCGGGCTGATCCAGGGTCGGAACGCCAAAGCCCTTCGACGCCGACCAGTCAGCCTGGGCCGCGACGGCGGCGAAGGCCTCAGGCGACGGCGCCACGAAGTCGCCGTCGCGGTTCTTCAGCGTCACCAGATCCAGCTTGTGCTCCAGCGCATAGGCGTATTCGACATAGCTGATCGTGCCCATGGTGCCGGACATGATCTCGCTGATCCCGGCATTGCCCTTGCCGCCCAGGCCGATGGGCCAGGCGACCGTCTCGCCGGCGCCGGGGCCGGCCTTCCAGGCCGGGCTGACCGCCGACAGATAGCTGGTCAGCAGCAGGGTCATGCTGGCCGGATCGGTGCGGCGCGCAACGGTGATCGGCCAGTCGGGCAGGTCGACACCCGGATTGACGGCCTTCAGCCTGGCGTCATTCCACTGGGTGATCTTGCCCAGAAAGATGTCGGCCAGCAGCGCGCTGTCCAGGCGCAGCTTGCCGCTCTCGAGCCCGGGAACATTGGTCACCAGAACCGTGCCGCTGATCAGGAACGGAAACTGGCTCAGACCCTTGGCGGCGAGATCGGCGTCCGACAACGGCATGGCGGTCACGCCGAAGTCGGCGGCCTTGGCCTCGATCTGGCTAATGCCATAGGCCGAGTTCTGCCCCTGATAGGTCATCGTCTCGCCGGTGGCGGCCTGGTAGTCGGGCATCCAGGCCTTGAACAACGGCGACTGGATGGAGCCGCCGGCGCCGCTGATCGCGGTCGGGGCCGGCGACTGCGCGCCCGCCGTGCCCGTCAAACCGAGACACAGGGCCAGTGCGATCGGCGCGATGGATAGTTTCAAGAGCATCCCTCCAATGACTGCACAACATTAGAGAAAGGCCGTTCAGCCAAACTCAAAATGAGTACCTGTTGTTTTCTATCTCCTTTTGAAACCAAGGCTTTCATTTATGAAATGCGACACGGAGACGCACGAATTCGTCGCGCCATTACTATGGCGGCGCGGAAGATTTCATTAATCAATAGTTAAAGAAAGCTGTAGGGGTCGATATCGACCACCACCCGCACCGAGTTCGGGATCCTGGCCCGCGCCCGCCAGGCCGACATGAAGCCCTGCAGGTCCACGCTGCGATCGGCCCGCACCAGGAAGCGCTTGCGCCGCCGTCCGCGCACCAGGGTCAGGGGCGCGTCGGCGGGGCCAAATACCTCCACGCCTTCGGCATTGGGGATCACCGCCGCCAGGGCCTCGACATAGGCGTCCAGGGCCGCGCCGTCGGGGCCCGAGGCGATCACCGCCGCCAGCCGTCCGAACGGCGGCAGGCCCGCCTCTTCGCGCATCCGCAGTTCGGCCTCGACAAAGGCGTCGCGATCCTGGGCCTTCAGGGCCTGCAGCACGGCGTGGTCGGGGGTGTAGGTCTGCAGCATGGCCCGCCCCGGCTTTTCGTGGCGCCCTGCCCGGCCGGCCGCCTGGGCCAGCAACTGGAAGGTCCGCTCGCCGGCCCGCAAATCGCCGCCGCGCAGGGACAGGTCGGCGTCGACCACGCCCACCAGGGTGAGGTTGGGGAAGTTGTGGCCCTTGGCGGCGGCCTGGGTGGCCACGAGGATGTCGATCTCGCCCGCCGCCATGCTGTCGACCAGGGCCCGCGCCCCGGCCGCATCCATCACCGTGTCGGACGAGAACACCGCGATCCGCGCGGTCGGGAACAGGAAGCGCGCCTCCTCCTCCACCCGCTCGACGCCGGGGCCGATCGAGACCAGGCTATCCTTGGCCCCGCAGGCCGGGCAGGCCTCAGGCTTCTTCATCGAGAAGCCGGTCAGGTGGCAGACCAGACGTCCAGTATAGCGGTGCTCGACCAGCCAGCTGTCGGTGTCGGGCGATTTCATCTTCTCGCCGCACGACTTGCACAAAACGAGCGGCGCATAGCCCCGGCGGTTGAGGAACAGCATCGACTGCTCGCCGCGCGCCAGGGTCACGGTCATGGCCTTGATCAGCGGCGGCGACAGCCAGCGGCCCGCCTCGGGCGGGGTCTCGCGCAGGTCGATCAGGCTGATGTCGGGCAGCTGCGCCGCCCCGTGCCGGGCGCTCAGCCGCAGCCAGCGGTAGCGACCGCTCTGGGCGTTGAACAGGCTCTCCAGCGAGGGCGTGGCCGAGGCCAGAACCACCAGAGCGCCCTCGATCTTGGCGCGGGCCACGGCCAGGTCGCGGGCCTGATAGATGAAGCCCTCTTCCTGCTTGAACGAGCTGTCATGCTCTTCGTCGACCACGATCAGGCGCAGCTTGCGGAACGGCAGGAACAGGGCCGAGCGGGCGCCGACCACGATCCGCGCCTGACCGCTGGCCACGCCCTCCCAGACGCGCCGCCGTTTGGGCGGGGCGACGCCGGAATGCCACTCGGCCGCAGCCGCCCCGAACCGCGCCTCGAAGCGGCTCATCACCGCCTGGGTCAGGGCGATCTCGGGCAGCAGGATCAGGACCTGGCTTTCGGGATCCTCGGCCAGGGCGGCGGCGACCGCCTCCAGATAGACCTCGGTCTTGCCCGAGCCGGTGACGCCGTCCAGCAGCGCCGCCTGGAAGCCGCCCTGCCCCAGCATCTCGCCCAGCACATCGGCGCAGGCCTGCTGGCTGGCGTTCAGCGACTGAGGCGGCAGCGACAGGTCGGGAGCGGGGAAGCTCTTGTCAGCCTCGACATAGTCGACGGCCAGCGCGCCTTCATCGACGAGTCCTTTCACGACACCGGCCGAGACCCCCGCCAGATTGGCCAGGGCCGCGCCCGACATCGGCCCGCCTTGGGCCGCCGCCAGCACCTTGAGCCGGGCCGGCGTCATGCGGACGGGCTGCGAGCCGGTGAGCACCAGCACCTTGTCGGGCTTGGGCGGAGGATGGCGCAGGCCGCGCAGGGCCATGGCCAGCGGCCAGCCCGGAACATCGACCGAATAGCGCGCCGCCCAGTCGATAAAGGTCAGCACTCCGGGCGGCAGGGACGGATCGTCGAGCTTTTCAAGAACCGGTTTCAGCGGCCGGTTGCCACCGGTCCCGTCGCGCAGGGCGGTGACCACGCCGCGAATCACGCGGGGCCCCAGGGGCACGGTCACATGGTCGCCGATCGCCAGGCCCAGCCCCTCGGGCTCGGCATAGTCGAACGCCTCCGGCAGCGGCATGGGCAGAAGGACGGAAGCGATGCGCGGCATGGAAAACAGCTTCTGCCGTGAAAGTCCCTCCGGGTCGAGATCAAGCATCGTCACGGGCCGCAAGCCGGCGTTAACCGATATGGGGTTTGATGCCTCGTCTCTGAGTGGATTTGCCGTGGGGCGGAGAAGACCGACGATGAGCGACGCGACCCAAGCCTTGATGAAGCCCGTCGATCCCGAGGTCGTCCGCGCCTTCCTGCGCGATGAGCCCGACTTCCTGCGCGACGACAGCGGCCTGCTGGGCGAGCTGGGCCTGCGGGTCGACGGCGGCAATATCATCGACTTTGGCCCCGCCGCCCTGGCCCGCGCCTCCGCCGCCCACAAACGCGAAGCCGTGGTCCGCCGCGAGATCGAGGACACCGCCCGCGCCAATTTCTCGGCCCAGGCCCAGACCCACGCCGCGGTCATCGACCTGCTGGACGCCCGCAACCATTCCGACCTGGCGCGCCGCGTCGACGAAATGGCCAATCTGCGCTTTTCCCTGACCACCGGCGTCATCGCCCTAGAAGGTCCGGGCCGGGTTCCGGCCGGCTGGCACGCCCTGATCGAGGGTCAGATCGACATGCTGATGGGCGACCACGCCGTGGCGCGCATGGGCTTCTATGCTCCGGCCCTGGGTCTGTTCGGCGACAAGCTGGATCACATCCGCAGCATGGCCATGGTCCGCATGGCCCTGTGGGAGCCTTCGCGCCAGGGCATCCTCGCGTTCGGCTCGTCCGACCCCGAGGCCTTCACCCCTGACATGGGCTCCGAGCTGGTGGCCTTCCTGGCCCGGGTGGTCGAGCGCACCGCCGAGCGCTGGCCCGTTCTGTGACCTCACCTGTGACGAGCGGCCGCCAGGCCCTCGTCGCCTGGCACGACCATCTGGAGCACGAGCGCCGCGCCTCGCCGCGCACCGTGCGGGCCTATGGCGATAACGTCCTGGCCTATCTGAACTTCCTGGAGCGCCATCGCGGCGAGACCGTGACCCTGACCGCCCTGGGCGCGATCACCGCGGCCGAGCTGCGCGCCTATCTGGCCTTCCGCCGCAGCGGCGAGGACGCCCTGGCCCCGCGCTCGCTGTCCCAAAGCCTGTCGTCGATCCGCGCCTTCCACCGCTTCCTCGACCAGCGGCTGGACACGCCCAACCCCCAGATCGCGCTGGTGCGCGGCCCGCGCCTGAAGGTTGGCCTGCCGCGCCCTGTCACCGAAGACCAGGCCTATGGCCTGATCCATGAGATCGGGTCCGTATCTGGCGATGGGCCCGACCGCGACGACTGGGAAGTGGCCCGCGACGAGGCGATGCTGACCCTGCTTTGGGGTTGCGGTCTGCGCATCTCCGAGGGGCTGTCCCTGCTGCGTCGCAACGCGCCCCTGGGCGAAGCCCTGCGCATCACCGGCAAGGGTGGCAAGACCCGGATCGTGCCGGTGCTGGACGCCGTGCGCGAGGCGATCAACGTCTATCTCGCCGCCCTGCCCTTCGTGCTGTCGCCAGACGAGCCGCTGTTTCGCGCCAAGCGTGGCGGCCCGCTGTCGCCCCGCCATGTCCAGGCTTCGGTGCAGATCCTGCGCGGCCGCTTGGGGCTGTCTGACCGGGTGACGCCACACGCCCTGCGCCACGCCTTCGCGACCCACCTGCTGGGGGCCGGCGCAGACCTGCGCTCGATCCAGGAACTGCTGGGCCATGCCTCGCTGTCGACCACCCAGCGCTATACCCAGGTCGACGCCGCCGGCCTGATGGCCGCCTATGCCAAGGCCCATCCTCATTATGAGTAGAGATCTGGGGCATCTTGTCGCGATGATCACCGCAGATTCCGGGAATTAACCGCGTTTTTACTGCCCGCGCGCCTTCTGGTCTCAAGAACCGACGCCTGTCTTCCGATTGGCGGGCGTTGCGGACATGGGGCTAGCGATGAAATTCGACGATCTGAAGATTTCGACCAAGGTGGCCATGCCGGCCGTGGTTCTGACCGTGGTGGCCCTGGCCATCGTCGGCATGGGCGCCTGGCAGGCCAAACAGGCCGAAGTGGCCACCAGGGTTCTCGTCGAACAGCGCGCGCCGGCCGAGCTGGAAGCCTCGCGCTTCAACCGGCGGATCATGACGATCGGCTATGCGGCCTATCGCACCGTGTCCAACACCGGGAGCTCTCCGGAAGCCGCCGAGGCCAGCGCCGAACTGGATGCGGCCTACAAGGAAGCCAAGGAGCGCCTCGCAGAGGTCAAGAAAGCCGACCCCAGCGCCGCCAAGACCTTGGCCGATTTCGGCGTGCGTCTGGAAAAGATCTATTCCAGCGCCCGTCAGGGCGCCGACCTGGCCATGATGGACGCCGATGAAGCCGCGATCATGGTCATGGCCGTGATCGATCCCGACATCGCCGCGCTTAACAAGGATGTCAGCAACTTTACCAACAAGCATTCCGACGAGACCAAGGTGATGGTCGCCAAGGCCGAAAAAGAAGCCACCACCGGCACCATCATCAGTGTGCTGTTCGGCGTGATCTCGGCTGGCCTCGCCCTGCTGTTCGCCATCTGGATCGGCCGCTCCAAGATCTCCGCGCCGCTGAACAACCTGTCCAAGACCATGGAAACCCTGGCCCTGGGTTCGGTTGACGTCGACGTGGTCGGCGCCCAGCGCAAGGACGAGGTCGGCGCCATGGCCCGCTCGGTCCAGGTGTTCAAGGACAACGCCCTGGCCCTGCGCACCGCCGAAGCCAACCAGCAGCGCCTGTCGGCCGAGACCGACGCCGAACGCCGCCGCAACCAGGAAGCCGCCGACGCGGCCGCCCGCGAGCAGGCCTTCGTGATGGAAAACCTCGCCACGGGCCTGAACAAGCTGGCTGAAGGCGACCTGACCTACCGCGTCGATCAGGAGTTCCCGGACGCCTACAAGCGCCTGCAGTCCGACTTCAACGAGTCGATCTCGCAGATGGAAGAGGCGATGCGCACCATCGTCCACGCCGCCAGCAGCATCGGCGCCGGCGCCGACGAGATCGCCTCGGCGTCCGACGACCTGTCGCGCCGCAGCGAGCAGCAGGCCGCCAGCCTGGAAGAAACCGCCGCCGCCCTGGACGAGATCACCGCCACGGTGAAGCGTTCGTCGGCCGGCGCCGTCGAAGCCTCACGGGTTGTCGGCTCGACCCGCGCCGACGCCGAACGCTCCAGCGTCGTGGTCCGCAGCGCTGTCGACGCCATGAACCAGATCGAGAAGTCCTCGCAGTCGATCAGCCAGATCATCGGCGTCATCGACGAGATCGCCTTCCAGACCAACCTGCTGGCCCTGAACGCCGGCGTTGAGGCGGCTCGCGCCGGTGAAGCCGGCCGTGGCTTCGCGGTCGTCGCCCAGGAAGTTCGGGCTCTCGCCCAGCGCTCCGCCGACGCCGCCAAGGAAATCAAGACCCTGATCTCGACCTCGACCCAGCAAGTGGGTCAGGGCGTGTCGATGGTGGGCCAGACCGGCGAGGCCCTGCAGGCCATCGTCGCCAAGGTCAGCGAAATCGACGCCCTGGTCAGCGAGATCGCCGCCGGCGGCGCCGAGCAGGCCACCGGCCTCAACGAGGTCAACGCCGCCGTCAATCAGATGGACCAGACTGTCCAGCAGAACGCGGCCATGGTCGAGCAGTCCACCGCCGCCAGCCACTCGCTGAAGGGCGAGGCCGGCAACCTGATGCAGATGATCTCGCGCTTCCAGGTCAGCGGATCCAACACCTCGACGGCGCGCGCCCCCGCCCGCCGTCCGGCCGCCCCGGCCACGCGTCCCACCCTGCAGCCGGCCTCTTCGGCCAGCCGCCCGGGCGCCAATCCGGTCCGCGCCGCCCAGGCCAAGCTGGCCGCCTTCGCCGGTTCGGCCAAGCCGGCCGCCGAGGAGTGGGAAGAGTTTTAGTAGCGTAGCGTAAAGCGCCCCAGCCCCCCCCTCTTGGGGCGTTCCTCCCCTGAAGAACTCGAGGCCCCGCCGGGAACTGGCGGGGCCTTTTTTCTGGCCCCGAGGCGAGGCCGGCAGGCGGGCGCTCAGGTTACCGCGATTTCATCCGCACCACCGTCACGACGGCTGGCCTCTCTACACCTGTAGCGCTACACATGTAGTGACGCCAAAGTCGTGGAGGCCGCCATGATCGAATCCCTGCCCCGCCGCGAACGCGAGGTCTTCGAGACCCTCTGCCGCCTGGAGACCAGCACGGCCGCCGGGGTGCGCGGGGCGCTGTCCGACCCACTGAGCGATTCGGCCGTCCGCACCATGCTCTCGCGCCTGGAGGCCAAGGGTCTGGTCGAACGGTCCAGCGGACCCGGCGGCTTCGTGTTCAGCCCTGTCCAGCAGACCGAGGCCGTCGCCGCCGGCGCCCTGCGGCGCATGATCGACACCTTCTTCGCCGGCTCGGCCGCCAGCGCCGCCACCGCCTTGCTGGGCCTGGGCCAGCGGCTGACCCCCGAAGAAGCCGCCGCCCTGGAACAAGTGATCGACCGGGCCGTGGAGCCCCGCTCATGACGGCGGGCCTGCTCCTGTCGCTGCTGATCAAGTCCAGCCTTGTCGCCGGCGCCGGCCTGGCCTGCGCCCGCTTCCTGGCCCAGCGCCCCGTCGACCGGGTGGACATCCTGCGCGCCACGGTCTGCCTGCTACTGGCCCTGCCGGTTATCATGAACGTCCTGCCGGTCATGAATCTGGCGCTGTTGCCGCCGGCGTCGCCGGACATGCCTTCCCCGATCCTGCCGGTCCTGACCGGCGAGGCGGCCGCGCCCGTGCTGTCGTGGCCGCCCTCCATCGAGGTGATCGGCGGCCTGTGGCTGCTGGGCGTCGTCGCCGTGGCCGGCCGACTGCAGCTGGGCCTGCTGACCCTTCACCGCTGGACGCGCCAGGGCCGCCCGGTGACCTGCCCGGCATGGTCGGCGCCGCTGGAACACCTGCCGCCGGTCGACCGGCCCCGCCTGGTGTCCAGCGCGCGGCTGACCAGCCCGCTCAGCTGGGGCGTGGCGCCCGGCTTTATCCTGATCGATCCGGGCAGCCTGGCCGAGCGCCACGCCGCCCCCGCCATCCTGGCCCACGAGATGGCCCATCTGCGGCGCCATGACTGGATCTTCCTGGTGCTCTCCCGCCTTGCCCTGGCCCTGTTCTGGTTCAATCCGCTGGTCTGGCGTCTGCACGCGGTGCTCGCCGATCGGTCGGAAGAGGCCGCTGACGCCGCCGCGCTGCAGACCGTCGACCGCACCCTCTACGCCAGGGCCCTGGTCCGACTGGCCGCCTATCCACCCCCTCACCGAAGCGCGCCTCGCGCCGCGACCGCCATGGCCGCCGACGCTCGCACGCTGAAGACAAGGATCGCCTGCATCATGACCGACACGCCGGCTCGCCGCCGCCCGCTGACCATCGCCCTGACCATCGCCGCCCTGGCCGTGGTGGCAACGCCGCTGGCCGCGCTTGGCCTGAGCCGCCAGAACCCGCCCGCGCCGGCTGAAGCGCCGACTGCGACAATCGCCCCGCCGCCGGCCCCGCCTGCGCCGCCCGAGCCGCCCGAGCCGCCGCCGCCCCCGCCGGAGCTGCCGCCGCCGCCGCCGCCGCCGCCTCCCCCAGAGTTGCCGCCGCCGCCGCCGCCGCCCCCCCCGCCGACAGAGAGGCAGATCGCCGCCGAGTCGCGTCGCGCGGCCGCAGACGCCCGCGCCGTTGCGGCCGAGGTCCGGGGCCGGGCCGCGGAAGCCCGCCACCTGGCCGATAGCGCCCGCGTCGCCGGCGAGGAGGCCCGTGTCCGCGCCGATCAGGCCAGGATCATAAGGGAGCAGGTCCGCATGGTCGGCGAACGCGCCCGCCTTGAGGTGGCCACGCACATGATCGAGGCCCGCGTCCAGATGGCCCAGGGCGCCGAACAGATCCGCAAGGGCGCCCGGGATCTGCGCGCCGAGGCGGTACGCCTGCGCGATCCCGCCTATCGCGCCCGGCAGATCACCGAGAACCGCGCGCGGGGGAATGTGGTCACCGACGCCGAGTTGCGCGCCGTGGCGGCGCAAATGCCCGCCCAGGCCGACGAGATGGAGCGGGAGGCCGAAAAACTGGCGCGCGAGTCCCGCAAGACGAGCTGAGCGCGCGGAACACCAGACCCAAACCCTTCAGGCCCTGCCGGACAACCGGCGGGGTCTTTTCTTTGGGAGGCTATCGGACGGGGCAGACAGAAACATGGCGGGGCTCCGTTGCCGAAACCCCGCCACTCCTCGTCCGATTGTTCGAACGTCGTTATAAAATTTCAGACAGGCCGATCAGGCCTGCATGGTCCAGCCTTCGACGCCCATGGCCGCCTGACGCAGGGCTTCCGAACGGGTGGGGTGCGGGTGGCAGGTGCGGGCCACGTCTTCCGACGCGCCGCCAAACTCCATGGCCACGCAGTATTCGCCGATCATGTCGCCGACATTGGGGCCCACCATGTGGACGCCAAGGATGCGGTCGGTCGCGGCGTCGGCCAGAACCTTCACCTGGCCTTCGCCCTCGTGATTGATCTTGGCGCGGCTGTTGGCGGTGAAGGGGAACTTGCCGACCTTGTAGGCGATGCCCGCGGCCTTCAGTTCTTCCTCGGTCTTGCCCACCGTGGCCACCTCCGGCTTGGTGTAGATGACGCCAGGGATCAGGCCGTAGTTCACGTGGCCGGCCTTGCCCGCGATCAGCTCGATACAGGCCACGCCCTCGTCCTCGGCCTTGTGGGCCAGCATCGGACCCGAGGTCACGTCGCCGATCACCCACACGCCCGGAGCCGTGGTCTTGAAGTGGTCATTGGCGATCACGCCGCGCTTGTCAGGAACCACGCCCACCGTATCGAGGCCAAGGCCTTCCGTGTACGGACGACGGCCGATAGCGACCAGCACATAGTCGGCCGACAGGGTCTGGGCCGCGCCGCCGGCGACCGGCTCGACGGTCAGCTCGACGCCCTTGGCCGAAGCCTTGGCGCCGGTGACCTTGGCGCCCAGCTGGAACTTGAAGCCCTGCTTGGTCAGGCTGCGCTGGAACACCTTGGCGGTGTCGTCGTCCAGGCCCGGACAGATGCGGTCCAGATATTCGACCACGGTGACCTCGGCGCCCAGGCGGCGCCACACCGAGCCGAGCTCCAGGCCGATGACGCCGGCGCCGATGACGATCAGGCTCTTGGGCACTTCGGCCAGCGACAGGGCGCCGGTCGAGTCGACGATGCGCGTGTTGTCGACGGTGACGCCCGGCAGCGGCGTGGGCTCCGAGCCCGTGGCGATGACGATGTTCTTGGTCTCGAGCGTGGTTTCCGAACCATCCTCGGCCTTCACGACCACCTTGCCGGGCCCGGCGATGCGGCCCCAGCCCTTGATGTAGTCGACCTTGTTCTTCTTCATCAGGAACTCGACGCCCTTGGTCAGGGCTTCGACGCTCTCGGCCTTCTGGGCCATCATCTGGGGCAGGTTCAGCTTGGGCTTCACCTCGATGCCCAGCTTGGCGAACTCGCCATTGGTGGCCGAGTCATAAAGTTCCGACGCGTGCAGCAGGGCCTTGGAGGGCATGCAGCCGACGTTCAGGCAGGTGCCGCCCAGCTTGCCGCGACCTTCGATGATGGCGACCTTGAGGCCCAGCTGACCGGCGCGGATCGCGCCATTATAGCCGCCGGGACCGCCCCCGATGATGACGACGTCGTACTGAGCCATGGGTCTTTGCCTTCAGGACGCGCCGGGAGCGGCGCCGGACACAATATGGGGCCTCGCCGGCCGCACTGTCAGACCTTTGGAGGCGGAAGTTCCTTAGAGCGCGAACGGTTAAAACGAAACCCGCTTTCGACGCTTCGCAAGCTGAAAGAGACGCGAAATCCGGCCTTTGGGCGTCATGACCCTGACCGCTTGCCCCAGCGTGACCGCCAGGCGTGCGTCCTCCGTCTGCGGAGGAGGCGCGTCGCGCGCCCGGACGGGCTCAGGGATCCCCTTTCTTCGCCCTGCAACGCGCCTTAGCGTGACGCCCATGCTTCGCCCCCTCGCCCTCGCCCTGACCCTGCTGGCCGCTGCCCCGGCCCTGGCCCAGACCGCGCCCGCCGAAGGCCGTCCGATCATCATCGGCCAGTCCCTGACCCTGGACTCGATGGTCCTGAAGGATACGCGGCGGATCAATGTCCACCTGCCGGCCAGCTATGCCGACAGCCCCGCCAAGACCTATCCGGTGCTGTATCTGCTGGACGGCGGCGAGCAGGAGGACTTCCCCCACATCGCGGGCCTGGCCCAGCTGGGCGAGCTGTCGTGGACCTATCGCGAGATGATCGTGGTCGGGATCGAGGGCGTCGATCGGCGGCGCGACCTGACCCACCCCACCACGGTCGCCAAGGAGCGCAGCGACTTCCCGAGCAACGGCGGCTCGGCGGCCTATCGTCAGTTCCTGAGCCAAGAGCTGAAGCCGTGGATCGCGGCCCGCTATCGCACCAGCGGCGAAACCGCCCTGATCGGCGAATCCCTGGCTGGCCTGTTCGTGGTCGAGACCTTCCTGAAACAGCCGGCGCTGTTCGACGCCTATATCGCCGCCAGCCCCAGCCTGTGGTGGGACGACCAGAGCCTGGCGCGCGGCGCGGCTGCCGACCTGGCGCGATGGCCGGCCGGAGAGCGCAAGCTGTACCTGACCATCGCCGACGAGGGCTCAACCATGCAGGCGGGTGTCGACAGGGTGGTGGCGGCGCTGAACGCCGCGCCGCCAGCCGGGCTGACTTGGCGATATGACCCGATGCCCCGATTGCAGCACAGCACGATCTACCACCCGGCGGCGCTGGAGGCGTTCAAAACGGTGTGGCCGGGGCCGAGGCCTGACTGACCGCCAACGAAAAAGGGGCCGCTTTCGCGGCCCCTTCAACGTCCGACGATGCGTCGGGACTACAGTTCCAGCAGCAGGCGCTGCGGATCTTCCAGCGCTTCCTTGACCTTGACCAGGAAGGTCACGGCGCCTTGGCCGTCGACCACGCGGTGGTCGTAGCTGAGGGCCAGGTACATCATCGGGCGGATCTCGATCTTGCCGTTCACGACCATGGCGCGGTCCTTGATCGCGTGCATGCCCAGAATGCCCGACTGCGGCGCGTTCAGGATCGGCGTCGACATCAGCGAGCCATAGATGCCGCCGTTGGTGATCGTGAAGGTGCCGCCCTGCATGTCGTCGATCGACAGCTGGCCGTCGCGGGCCTTCTTGCCCAGGGCGCCGATGGCCTTTTCGATCTCGGCCAGGTTCATGGCGTCGGCGTCACGGACGACCGGAACCACCAGGCCCTTTTCGGTGCCGACGGCGACGCCGATGTCATAGTGGTTCTTGTAGACGATGTCGGTCCCGTCGATCTCGGCATTGACGTCCGGCACGGCCTTGAGGGCGGCGACGACGGCCTTGGTGAAGAACGACATGAAGCCCAGCTTCACGCCGTGCTTCTTTTCGAAAATGTCCTTGTACTGACCGCGCAGAGCCATCACCGCGCTCATGTCGACCTCGTTGAAGGTCGTCAACATGGCGGCGTTGTTCTGGGCTTCCTTCAGGCGACGGGCGATCGTCTGACGCAGGCGCGTCATCTTCACGCGCTCTTCGCGCTCATGGAGCGGACGCGGAGCCGACGGCGCAGCGGCCGGGGCCGGGGCCGAAGCGCGGGCTTCCAGGGCGGCCAGGGCGTCGCCCTTGGTGACGCGGCCGTCCTTGCCCGTGCCGGCGACGGTCGACAGGTCAAGATTGTTCTCGGCGGCAATGCGGGCCGGGGCCGGGCTGACCGGCGCAGCAGCGGCCGGGGCCGGCGCTGCGGCGGCGACCGGAGCCGGCGCAGGAGCCGGGGCGACGGCCTTCGGGGCGGGAGCTGCAGCCGCCGGGGCGGCCGAGACGGTCGCGCCTTCGGTCACGATGCCCAGGACCGTACCCGGAACAACGGTCGCGCCCTCTTCGGCGCCGATCGCGGTCAGCACGCCGTCGGAGGGCGAAGCAACTTCCAGGCTGACCTTGTCGGTCTCAAGCTCGATGAGGATCTCGTCCTTCTTGACCGCCTCGCCGACCTTCTTGGTCCAGCGCGCGACCGTCGCTTCGGTGACGGATTCGCCGAGGGCGGGGGTCATGATGTCGGCCATGGGGGTTCCGATGTCTCTCGTTTGTGCCGGTCTAGTGTAGCGGGGCAGGTGGAAACGGCCCCGCCGCGAAGGCGGGGCCTTATCGATAAAGCTAGGCGAAGGTCTCGTCGAGGAAGGCCTGCAGTTCCTTCATGTGGCGGCTCATCAGACCCGCCGCCGTGGAGGCGCTGGCCGGTCGACCGATATAGCGCGCGCGCTTGGCCTTGATGTCCAGCTTGGCGAGCGTCAGTTCGATCCACGGATCAACGAACGTCCAGCCGCCCATGTTCTTGGGCTCTTCCTGAACCCAGACCAGTTCGGCGTTCTTGAACCGGCCCAGCACGCCCAGAAGCGATTTCATCGGCCACGGATAGAACTGCTCCAGACGCAGCAGATAGACGTCGTTGCGGCCGCTCTTGGCGCGGGCGTCGACCAGATCGAAATAGACCTTGCCCGAGCAGACCACGACACGCTTGATCTGATCGTCGCTGGCCAGGGTCACGCCGCCGACGTCGCAGCCGGCTTCGGCCCCGTCGATCATCACACGGTGGAAGGACGAGCCTTCCGCCAGGTCGGCCATGTTGGAGACGGCGCGCTTGTGGCGCAGCAAGCTCTTGGGGGTCATGACCACCAGCGGCTTGCGGAACTCGCGATGCATCTGGCGACGCAGGGCGTGGAAATAGTTGGCCGGGGTGGTGCAGTTGAGCACCTGCATGTTGTCTTCGGCGCACGACTGCAGGAAGCGCTCAAGGCGGGCCGAGCTGTGCTCGGGACCCTGGCCCTCGTAGCCGTGCGGCAGCAGCATCACCAGACCGCTCATCCGCAGCCACTTGCGCTCGCCCGAGCTGATGAACTGGTCGATCACCACCTGGGCTCCGTTCACGAAGTCGCCGAACTGGCCTTCCCAAAGAGTCAGGGTGTTCGGATCGGCCAGCGAGAAGCCGTATTCGAAACCCAGCACCGCCTCTTCCGACAGGGCCGAGTCGATGACCTCGTAGTGGGCCTGGTTGGGACCGATGTTGTTCAGCGGCGTGTAGTGCTCCTCGGTCGTCTGGTCGATGACGTCGGAATGGCGCTGGGTGAAGGTGCCGCGAACCGAATCCTGGCCCGACAGGCGGACCGGGAAGCCCTCGTCGAGCAGGGTGGCGAAGGCCAGATGCTCGGCGGTGCCCCAATCCAGGCCCTCGCCCTTTTCGATGGCTTCGCGACGGTTCTCGATAACGCGCTTGACGGTCTTGTGGGCGTCGATGCGGTCCGGGATGGTCGTGATCTGGCGGCCGATTTCCAGCAGGCGCGTGGCCGGGAAGGCGGTCGAGCCGCGACGCTCTTCGTCGGCGGGCGTGGCGAGGCCGGCCCACTTGCCGTCCAGCCAGTCGGCCTTGTTGGCCTTGTAGGTCTTGCCGGCGTCGAATTCCTTGTCGAGGAAGGTCTCGAACTCGGTCACCCAGGTGTCGACTTCACCCTGGTTGATGACGCCCTCGGCGATCAGGCGATTGCCATACAGCTCACGGGTCGAGGGGTGACCCTTGATCTTGGCGTACATCAGCGGCGAGGTCATCGTCGGGTCGTCGCCCTCGTTGTGACCGAACCGGCGATAGCAGAACATGTCGACCACGACGTCCTTGCCGAACATCTGGCGGTATTCGGTGGCGACCTTGGCCGCATAGACCACGGCTTCGGGATCGTCGCCGTTGACGTGGAAGATCGGGGCCTCGACCATCAGCGCCACATCCGACGGATAGGGCGAGCTGCGCGAATAGCGCGGGCTGGTGGTGAAGCCGATCTGGTTGTTGACGATGAAGTGGATGGTGCCGCCCGTGCGGTAGCCCTTCAGGCCCGACAGGGTGAAGCACTCGGCCACCACGCCCTGGCCGGCGAAAGCCGCGTCACCGTGCAGCAGCAGCGGCAGCACATGGCCGCGGCCGGCGTCGGGAGTCTCGCGCAGCAGGAAAGCCTGCTTGGCGCGGGCCTTGCCGATCACCACCGGGTTGACGATTTCCAGGTGCGACGGGTTGGCCGTCAGCGACAGGTGGACCTTGTTGTCGTCGAACTCACGGTCCGACGAGGCGCCCATGTGATACTTGACGTCGCCCGAACCCTCGACGTCCGAAGGCAGGCTGGTGCCGCCCTGGAACTCGTGGAAAATCACGTGGTAGGGCTTGCCCATCACGGCGGCCAGCACGTTCAGGCGGCCGCGGTGCGGCATGCCCAGGACGATGTCCTTCACGCCCAGCGAACCGCCGCGCTTGATGATCTGCTCCATGGCCGGAACCATGGCTTCACCGCCGTCGATGCCGAACCGCTTGGTGCCGGGGAAGCGCTTGTGCAGGAAGCGCTCGAAACCCTCGGTCTCGATCAGCTTTTTTAGGATGGCGACCTTGCCCTCTTTCGAGAACACGATTTCCTTGTCGCGACCCTCGATCCGCTCCTGCAGCCAGGCCTTCTCGTGCGGGTCGGAGATGTGCATGTACTGCACGCCGACGCTGCCGCCATAGGTGCGGCGCAGGATCGACAGGATCTCGCGGATCGTCGAGGTCTCCATGCCCAGCACGAAGTCCAGGAAGATCGAGCGATCATAGTCGGCTTCCGAGAAGCCATAGGTGGCGGGATCAAGTTCGGGGGCCGGCGGCTTGGGCTCCAGGCCCAGCGGGTCGAGATTGGCGGCCAGGTGACCGCGCATCCGGTAAGCCCGGATCATCATGATGGCGCGCAGGCTGTCCAGCGTGGCGGCGCGAACCGCTTCGGACGAGCTGCCCGGAGCCTTGCCTTCGATGGCCTTGGCCATCTTGGCCTCGACGGCCGGCGCCACCGAGGGCCACTGGCCATCAAGCGCTGAAAGCCAGTCGGGGCGAGCGGTCGGAACCGGGCGCGGGGTCCAGGCCGGGTCCTGCGCGGCGCGCTTGACCTGGTCGGCCTGCTCCTGAAGCGTCGAGAAGAAGGCTTTCCACGAGGGTTCGACCGAATTGGGGTCGCTGGCCCACTGGGCGTACAGGTCTTCAACGAACGCCGCATTGGCGCCGTAGAGGAACGAGGTCTCGGTCAAGACCTGATTGATGATGCCTGCGTCGTCCGCCATGGTTCTTTGCCTTAGATCCGTCGGTCTACAGGACCGGTAACCCAGGCCCGTAAATATAGTGTCTCAATCACCCGGGCGCCCGCCATCGGCAGGGGCCCAGGTGATTTTTTCGGATCGTCGACTGGCGGTCGCAAAAAACCTGGGCCCCGCGAGGCGGGGTTTCGGTGTGTCTTTAGCCCTTGAGGACCTCAAGCAGGGTTTCGCCCAGCTTGGCCGGCGACGGCGAGACGCGGATGCCCGCAGCTTCCATCGCCGCGATCTTGTCTTCCGCGCCGCCCTTGCCGCCCGAAATGATCGCGCCGGCGTGGCCCATGTGACGGCCGGGAGGGGCCGTGCGGCCGGCGATGAAGCCGACCATGGGCTTGCTGCGGCCGCGCTTGGCTTCGTCAGCGATGAACTGGGCGGCTTCCTCTTCGGCCGAGCCGCCGATTTCGCCGATCATGACGATCGACTTGGTGGCTTCGTCGGCCAGGAAGAGTTCCAGGATGTCGATGAACTCGGTGCCCTTGACCGGGTCGCCGCCGATGCCGACAGCCGTGGTCTGGCCGAGGCCAGCGTTGGTGGTCTGGAACACGGCTTCATAGGTCAGGGTGCCCGAACGCGACACGACGCCGACCGAACCGGCCGAGAAGATGCCGCCCGGCATGATGCCGATCTTGCACTGGTTGGGCGTCAGGACGCCCGGGCAGTTGGGGCCGATCAGGCGCGAGCGCGAGCCCTGCAGAGCCTTCTTCACCTTGACCATGTCCAGCACCGGAATGCCTTCGGTGATGCAGATGATCAGGCCGATCTCGGCGTCGATGGCTTCCAGGATCGAGTCGGCCGCGAAGGGAGGCGGCACGTATATCACCGAGGCGTCGGCGCCGGTGGCTTCCTTGGCTTCGCCGACCGTGTCGTACACGGGCAGGCCGATGTGGGTCTGGCCGCCCTTGCCGGGGGTGACGCCGCCGACCATCTTGGTGCCGTAGGCGATGGCCTGTTCGGAGTGGAACGTGCCCTGGGCGCCGGTGATGCCCTGGCAGATGACCTTGGTTTCAGAACCGATGAGGATCGACATTTAGCGAGCACCCTTCACGGCTGCGACGATCTTTTCGGCGCCGTCAGACAGGTCGTTGGCGGCGATGACGTTCAGGCCGCTTTCCGAGATGATTTTCTTGCCGAGTTCGACGTTGGTGCCTTCCAGGCGCACCACCAGCGGAACCTGCAGGCCGACTTCCTTCACGGCGGCGATGACGCCTTCCGCGATGATGTCGCAGCGCATGATGCCGCCGAAGATGTTGACCAGGATGCCCTTCACGGCGGGGTCAGCGGTGATGATCTTGAAGGCCGCGGTGACCTTCTCCTTGTTGGCGCCGCCGCCGACATCGAGGAAGTTGGCCGGCTCGGCGCCGTACAGCTTGATGATGTCCATGGTGGCCATGGCCAGGCCGGCGCCGTTGACCATGCAGCCGATTTCGCCGTCGAGGGCGATATAGGCCAGGTCGTACTTCGAGGCTTCGATTTCCTTGGGGTCTTCTTCGCTCTCGTCGCGCAGGGCCTTGATGTCCGGGTGGCGATAGAGGGCGTTGCCGTCGAACGACAGCTTGGCGTCCAGGACCTTCAGGTGATCGTCGGCGGTGACGATCAGCGGGTTGATCTCCAGCATGGCCATGTCCTTGGCCAGGAACGCCGTATAGAGCTGCGTCAGCAGCACGGCGGCTTCCTTGGCCAGGCCGCCGGTCAGGCCCAGGGCCTTGGCCAGCGCACGCTGGTGGGTCGGCCACACGCCGGTGGCGGGGTCGATCGAGAAGCTGTGGATCTTCTCGGGGGTGGCGTGGGCCACGTCCTCGATGTCCATGCCGCCTTCAGTCGAGGCCACGACGGAGACCATCGAGGTTTCGCGATCGACCAGCAGCGACAGGTAGAATTCCTTGGCGATCGCCGCGCCTTCTTCGATGTAGAGGCGGTTGACCTGCTTGCCCTTGGGGCCGGTCTGGTGCGTCACCAGCACGCGGCCGAGCATCTCGGCGGCGTTGGTCTTGACGTCAGCCGCCGACTTGACGACGCGAACGCCGCCCTTGGCGTCGGGGCCGAGGCCCTCGAACGTGCCCTTGCCACGGCCACCGGCGTGGATCTGGCTCTTTACGACGAAAACCGGCGTTCCCAGCTTCTCGGCGGCGGCGAAGGCCTCGTCCGCTGTGAAGACGGCAAAGCCGCGCGGAACGGGGGCGCCGAACTCAGCGAGTACGGCTTTGGCTTGGTGTTCGTGGATGTTCATGAGTGCCTGGTCTCGACGACGGCTTTTCTGAAATGTGGCCGGGTTATAGGAGCGTGATTTCGCAGGCGCAACCGCGCTTGGCCGATAAGGTGGCCCCTTGCGCGCTTCTTATGTCCGAAAGGACAGCGGCGCCGCCGTCGTGAGCGCCCAGGGCAAGGAAGCCCCTGACCTTAAGACACTGTTACCGGTCCCGCGCTTGCCGCGGGCCTCAATCCAGCTGAGCGGCTAGACTGGGTTGTCCATGAACAGGATCAGGATCACGGCCATGACGGCTGCGGCGTCACGCTCCGCGGCGCCCTTGGACGGCAGGTAAGCGGTCTTGCCGAGGCCGCTCAGATCGACGGCGGCGACGTCCTGGTCGCCGTTGCGGATCACGTAGCCCACGGCGCCGGCGGTCAGTCCGAAGGGCATGGCGCCGACCTGCTTGGACTCGGCCCGCAGGGTGACTGCGCCAAGCCGCAATTCAGCGGCGCGCTGCGGCGTCTGCAGGCGGGCCATCAGGCCGCCCTTGGACTGCACCAGGGTGAACGCCGCCTCGGGGCCGGCGCCCTCGAACGTGCAGACATAGGCCAGCTTGTCGCGATCGAACGTGATCCAGCCCAGGGCCGTGCGGCTTTCGCCGCCCTTGCACTTGATCGTCACGGTGCCCAGGCTGGGCGAGTTCAGGCTGATCTCGGCCTTGGACTTGGCGCTGCCATACAGCCCCAGCGCCGAGGTGGTGCTGGCCGACTGGCGGGTGATGCCGCTGTACTCGCCCATGACATAGCCGGGTTGCAGAAAGCTCTTGCCCTTCTTGAACTCGAACTTGAGCTTTTCCGTGCGCTCGGTCAGCGGGCCGGCGGCCTGGGCCTGGGCCTGGGCCGGAGCCGAGACCGCGAGCAGCGCGACGGCGAGCATAGCGCCGGAAAGAAGCTTGAACCCTGACATGTCGTCCCCCGAATTTCCCCCGCTCCTATAGGCAGGTCGCGTGACAGAACCAAGGTCAAGCTTGGGACGCCGACCTACTCCACCCAGTCCTGCTTCAGTCGGCGTGAGGCCAGGATCAGCAGGCCCGCCGCGACGACATAGAAGCCCAGGCCATAATACAGGGCATGGCGCATCGACTCGGCGCCGTAGCGCGGGGCCAGCAGGTCGGAGACATAGCCGAAGAACCACAGGCCCACGGCCAGACCCAGCAGGTTGTTGATCAGCAGGAACAGAGCCGAGGTCGTGGTCCGCATCGAGGCCGGGGCCAGATGCTGCACCGCTGCGACAATGGGTCCCAGCCAGGCCAGGTTCAGACCGGTCGGAATCAGGAACAGCAGGAAGGCCCAGACCATCGAATTGACGTTCATGGCCAGCAGGAAGCACGGCAGGGCCACCAGGAAGCAGATGGCCGGGGCCAGGGCGTAGGCGGCCTTGTTCTTCGAGCCGAACTTGTCGGCCAGCACGCCGCCCAGCCAGATGCCGGCCACGCCGCCGATCAGGGACAGGGCGCTGTAGAACAGCGCCCGCTCGGGCAGGGTCAGGCCGAAGCTGCGCTGGAAGAAGGTCGGCAACCAGAAGGCCACGCCATAGCCGCAGATCGACGAGCAGGCGGCCCCGAAGGACAGCAGCCAGAAACTGGGCTTGGGCAGGATGGTGGCCAGCACCTTGCCGAAGGCCGGGGCCCTGGGCGCGACCAGAGGCGCGGCCTCCCCGGGTTCACGGTCCATGCCGCCGCGCGGCGGATCCTTGACCACCCACTTGAAGATCGGGGCCAGCAGCACGCCGGCCAGGCCCACGATGATAAAGGCGACGCGCCAGTTGACGTAGGCCGCGATCAGGCCGCCGAACAGCACGCCCAGGGCCGTGCCCAGCGGGATGCCGAACGAATAGACCGCCAGGGCGCGGGCCCGCTGGTCCTTGGGGAAATAGTCGCTGATCAGCGAATAGGCCGGGGCCACGCCGCCGGCCTCGCCAACGCCGACGCCCATGCGCGACAGGAACAGGCTCCAGAAGCCCCCGGCGAACCCGCAGGCCACCGTGAAACCGCTCCAGACGGTCAGGGCGGCGGTCATGATCCAGGTGCGGCTGACACGGTCGGCCAGCCAGGCCAGCGGCACGCCCAGCGTGGTGTAGAGCGCGGCGAACGCGACCCCGCCCATCAGGCCGATCTGGGTGTCGGTAAGGTGCAGGTCGGCCTTGATCGACCCGGCCAGGATGCCGAGGATCTGCCGATCCAGGAAATTGAAGGTGTAGGCGAGGATCAACATCGCCAGCACGACATATCGGTAGCGCGACCCCGTCGCCGATTGCTCGATCTGGTTGTCGCTCATGGTCGCCCCGCTACGCGTGATAGTTCAGACAAACAAATGGCGGTGGCTCGTTGCAGCGAACCACCGCCAGTTTTTACCTAGATCAGAATGCGACTTCGAGGCTCGCCGAGACCGTGCGCGGCGGGCCATAGAAACCGATGACAGAGTTGTTATAGGTCGGGACGCCGAAGTTATAGCCGCCGATCCGATAACGCTCGTCCGTCAGGTTCTTGCCGGTCAGGGCAAGCTTGTAGCCGCCGCCCGGCGCCGTCCAGATCGCTGTCATGTCGACCAGGGTGTAAGCCTTCTGGTCCAGCAAGGGCAGCGGCAGCTCGAACTGCTGATAGTCGCCGCGATAGCTGATCATGGGGGTAACGGCAAGCAGGCCGCCCGCCACGTCCGCCGTCCAGGTCAGGCTGAAATTGCCCGTCCATTCCGGCGTGTTCTGCAGGCCATAGAGCTTGGCGACGTTGATCACCTGGCCACCGGCCGGCACGGTCGTCGCCGGATTGAGGGGGTTGGGCGCGCCGCCAGGCACGAACCGGCTGAAGGTGTCGTACTCGGCGTGGATGTAGCCCACCGCGACATTGGCCGAAAGATTGGCGGTCAGCTTGGCCTTGGCTTCGAATTCGACGCCGTACATGGTCGCCTCGCCGGCGTTGTCGATCGAGCTGGCGATGCCGCTCGGGACAACCACCTGGGTCGACACCTGCTGGTCGTGGTACTTCGACAGGAAGGCGGCCGAGGCGAACGAGACGCGACGGTCGAACAGATAGCCCTTCAGACCGACTTCATAGGCGTCGACCGTTTCGGGCTTGTAGCCATTGACGGTCTGCGGGGTGATCAGGGCGTCGCCGCGCATGTCCCAGCCGCCCGACTTGAAGCCCTTCGAGAACGACGCGTAGGTGTTCAGGTCGTCGCTCAGTTCATATGAGGCGCTGATGCGCGGGGTGAACTGCGAGAAGGTGGTCTCTGCGTTGTAGTTGGTGCGGGTCTGCAGGACCGGACGCGGCGTGCCGCCCTGATAGGGGCTGCGCGTGGCGCCCAGATAGAACAGGCGGAAGGTGTTGCTGCGCTTGTGATCGCGCGTGGCGCGGGCGCCCAGCGAGACCTTGAACTTGTCGGTCAGATTGGCGCTGAAGTCGAAGAAGGCCGCGAAGCTCTGGGTGCTGACCTTGCCGCCGTCGGCGATGGACAGGCCCAGATTGCCGGCGATGGTGTCGAACTCGCCCGAGGCCTGGCTGTTCATGTAGTACAGGCCAAACACGCCCTGGACGTTTTCGTCCGAATAGACCGCCTGAAGCTCCTGCGAGAACGACCGGTCGTCATAGGTGGCCGGGATGTCGAGGGTGTTCAGCGGGGTGCCGTCGAAATCGATGACGGTGTCGGTGTGGCCCTTGCGGCTGGCCGTGATCGACTTGAGGGTCACGGTGTCGCTGGCGTTCCACTCACCGGTCAGCGACAGGCCCTCGGTCTCGACCGAGTTGTCGTCGCCGAAACCGGCCTGGGTGTCATAGACGTCCAGCACCTTGTAACCGCCGACCAGGGCCGGCAGTTCGCGATGGCCGTGGCGGGGGTTGGAATCGTCCTGCACCTTGTCATAGGCCAGGCGGAAGAACAGGTCCTCGCTGGGCGCATATTCGGCGCTGAGGCGGATGGCCTGGACGTCCTTGTTGTAGTGCTCGGCGCCGGTGGTCAGGTTCTTGCCGTAGCCGTCGCGCTTGTAGAGGGCATAGGCGCCGCCCACCGACAGGCCGCCACCCAAAGGCGTCTGGCCCGAGACCAGCAGATCGGTCTGATTGAAGCTGCCATAGGTCCCGCGCACCTTGCCGTGCGCCTCGTCACCCAGGCGCTTGGTCACGTACTTGATCGCGCCGCCGATGGTGTTGCGGCCGTACAGCGTGCCCTGCGGGCCGCGCAGCACTTCGATGCGCTCCACGTCGAACACGTCCAGCACCGCGCCTTGCGGGCGATAGATATAGACGTCGTCGACATACAGGCCCACGCCGGGCTCATAGCCCCACAGCGGGTCCTGCTGGCCGATGCCGCGGATGTAGGAGATCAGGGTCGAGTTCGAACCGCGAGCGGTCTGAACCGTGATGTTGGGGGTCGTCTGCTGCAGGACGGTGATGTCCGCGCCGCCCTGACGGGCCAGAGTCTCGCCGCTATAGGCCGAGACGGCGACCGGAACGTCCTTGAGGTTTTCCTCGCGGCGACGGGCGGTGACAACCACCGAGTCCACGGTCAGCCCTTGCCCGGCGCCGGCCGGAGCCTGCTCTTGAGCCGAAACGGCCGTCGCGACCGCGCCCCATGCCGCGCCAGCCAGCAGCGCAGCCTTCCACATCGAAGTCATTGGGTTTCCCCTCCCTTGTACGTTCCGCCCACCCGAACCGGATCCTTGTGGCGGACACGTGCTCGGAACTCGCGAATTCATCGAACCGCGAATAGCCGCACTGTCACTCAGAGAACGACGCAACGCCAGCCTTTTTTCATCAGGTGATGAAATGGCGCCGGGACAGCCAGGCCCAACCCGCATGGCCATCGTTCCCGCCCCGAAATGGCGGGGATGCAGCTGAGCGGGACCACGCCCAGCCTAGGCTTCTCTCAAGCCTTTTCACCCCGGGCGTAGCGCAGCGCGCCGAGCCGGGATGACAATTTGAATGACCGGCCAAATCTCCCTAGACACGCTCCATGCCTCCCGGTCCCGACATGATGCTCGAACTGGCCTGCGGACCCGGCCCGGTCTGCGGGGTGGACGAAGCCGGCCGCGGCCCCTGGGCCGGACCGGTCAGCGCCGGGGCGGTGATCCTGGATCCCGCCCGCATTCCCAAAGGCCTCAACGACTCCAAGAAACTGTCGGCGAAAGCCCGGGCGGCCCTGGAGATCGAGATCAAGGCGACGGCCATTGCCTGGGGCGTGGGCCTGGCCAGCATCGAGGAAATCGACGACCTCAACATCCTGCACGCGGCGGGCCTGGCCATGCGCCGGGCCATCGAGGCGCTGGCGGTGACGCCGGCCTTTGCATTGGTTGATGGAAGTTATGCCTTCAAACTGCCCTGCCCGGTCCAGACCGTGATCAAGGGCGATAGCCTGTCGTGCTCGATCGCTGCGGCCTCGATCCTGGCCAAGGAGGCCCGCGACCGGATCATGGTCGAGATGGACAGCCTCTATCCGGGCTACGGCTTCGCCGGCCACAAGGGCTATCACGCCAAGAGCCATGTCGAAGGCCTGCGCCAGCTGGGCCCTTCGCCCATCCACCGGATGAGCTGGGCGCCAGTGAAACTAGCCGCCCAGGGCCTCAACCCCATGGGCCGCAGCGACTAGATCCCCATCTGCCGCGCGGCCAGGTCGCGCATGATCTCCTCCGAGCCGCCGCCGATGGCGTTGACCCGCACCTCGCGATAGATGCGCTCGACGCGGCTGCCGCGCATATAGCCGGCCCCGCCCATCACCTGCATGGCCTCGCGGGCGCAATATTCCAGCGTCTCGGTGGCCTGGACCTTGAGCAGGGCGATCTCGGCGATCGGCTGCTCGCCCTGGCTGATCCGCCAGGCCAGGGTCTCCAGCCAGGCCTGGGTGACGCTGATGCGCTTGTACATGTCGGCCAGCTTGTGGCGGATCACCTGGTGGTCGGCCAGGCGCTTGCCAAAGGTCTTGCGCTCGCGGGCCCAGACGATCGCATCCTCCAGGCAGACACGCGAGAAGCCCAGCGCCCCGGCGGTCATGCCGATCCGCTCGCCGTTGAAGTTGCGCATGATGCCGGCGAAACCCTGGTTCTCGGCCCCGATCAGGTTGTCGACCGGCACCCGCACGTCGTCGAAATAGAGGCTGGCGGTGTCGGACGCCCACCAGCCCTGCTTCTTCAGCGGCGTGCGCGAAAAGCCCTCGCGGTCGCGCTCGATCAGCAGCAGCGAGATGCCCCCCGCCCCCTCGCCGCCGGTGCGCACCGCCACCGTGTAGAAGTCGGCCCGCATGCCGCTGGTGATATAGGTCTTGCCGCCGTTGACGACATAGACGTCGCCCTCGCGCCGGGCCGTGGTAGTCAGGGCGGCGACATCGGAGCCGGCCGAGGGCTCGGTGATGGCCAGGGCCGAGATCTTCTCGCCGGCCAGCACCGGCGGAATGATCCGGGCCTTCAACGCGTCGCTGCCCAGGGCCCGGATCGGCGGCAGACCGATGCCGTGGCTCATCAGGCTGGCGTTTACCCCGCCCGCCCCGTGGCGGGCCATCTCCTGGCTGGTGATGATCGACATGAACGGGTCGGACGGCGAGCCGCCGAATTCCTCGGGCCAGCCCAGGCCCAGCAGGCCGATCTCCGAGGCCTTGCGATAGAGCTCGCGCGGAAACTCGCCGGCCTCGTCCCAGTCGTCGACGAAGGGCATGATCTCCTTGGCCACCCAGCGGCGCAGGGTGTCGCGCCAGGCGGCATGATGCTCCTGATAGAAGGGGCTCTTGCGGCTGAGGTCCAGCGCTTCAAGGGGGCTCTGCATGGCGTTCTCCCGGATCACGCCGTCCGTCTGGCGCGGATCTGGCGTGTGAGCCGACACGATCAGCTGGGCGCCGCTGGGGAAGTAAACCGCCCGCAGAAGCCGTTCACCTTTCGCTAACCACGCTTCTCAACCCGGCCTTCACCATCAAGACTCATGATTCCGTTTGTTGTTTTACAGGACGCGGACATGACCTTCGGGCCGGAAACCATCATTCAGGGCGACTGCATCGAGGCGATGAACGCCCTGCCCGAGAAGTCGGTCGACCTGATCTTCGCCGACCCGCCCTACAATCTGCAGCTGGGCGGCGACCTTCTGCGTCCCGACAATTCCAAGGTCGACGCGGTCGACGACCACTGGGACCAGTTCGAGAGCTTCGCGGCCTATGACAAGTTCACCCGCGAATGGCTGAAGGCCGCCCGCCGGGTGCTGAAGGACGACGGCGCGATCTGGGTGATCGGCAGCTATCACAACATCTTCCGCGTCGGCGTGGCCGTGCAGGACCTGGGCTTCTGGATCCTCAACGACGTCATCTGGCGCAAGTCCAACCCGATGCCCAACTTCAAGGGCACCCGCTTCGCCAATGCTCACGAGACCCTGATCTGGGCCTCCAAGAGCCAGGCGGCCAAGCGCTACACCTTCAATTACGACGCCCTGAAGATGGCCAATGACGAAGTGCAGATGCGCTCGGACTGGACCATCCCGCTGTGCACCGGCGAGGAGCGCATCAAGGGTTCCGACGGCAACAAGGCCCACCCGACCCAGAAGCCCGAGGCCCTGCTCTACCGGGTGATCCTGTCGACCACCAAGCCGGGCGACGTGATCCTCGACCCGTTCTTCGGCGTCGGCACCACCGGCGCGGCCGCCAAGCGCCTGGGCCGCCGCTTCGTCGGCATCGAGCGCGAGTCCGACTATATCGAGCACGCCAAGACCCGCATCGCCAAGGTCATCCCGATCGCGCCGGAAGACCTCGACGTCATGGGCTCCAAGCGCAGCGAGCCACGCGTGCCGTTCGGCACCATCGTCGAGAGCGGCCTGCTCAGCCCCGGCGACACCCTGTTCTGCTCCAAGGGCGCCCATGCGGCCAAGGTGCGGGCCGACGGCTCGATCACCGTGGGCGACCTGTCGGGCTCGATCCACAAGATCGGCGCCCTGGTGCAATCGGCCCCGGCCTGCAACGGCTGGACCTACTGGCACTTCAAAACGGATGCGGGTCTGGCCCCCATCGACGTGCTGCGGGCCCAGGTCCGGGCGGGGATGAACTAGACCAGCACCTCGCCTGCCAGGGCCACTTTCAGGAACACGCTGGGCAGGGCGCCCAGTCCCTCGCGTGGCGTCCAGACGAAGTCGCCGGCATTAGCGCCGTCGGCGGCGAACACCCGCAGGGTCAGGGAAAAGTGCGTGAAGACGTGCTCGACCGCGCCCCGATCATGCCAGGCGGCGGCGACGGGTGCTGCGGTGACAGCCTCTTCATCCGACCACGGCGCACTTCGCCAATCCGAAGTCGGCAACCCCAGCATGCCGCCCAGCAGACCCCTGGGTGGACGACGGACCAGCGCCACCTCATCGCCCCGGGTCAGCAAGTAAGCGACGCCGTAACGCCGGGGCCGGTCCGCCTTCTTGGTCTTGCGCGGATAGGTCTCCGGCGCGCCGGTCTTGCGGGCCTCGCACCAATCCGAGATCGGGCAGAGATCACACAGCGGCGACTTGGGCCGGCAGACCGTGGCCCCCAGATCCATCAGCGCCTGGGCCCAGTCGCCGGGCCGGTCGGCCGTGACCAGATCGCCCGCAAACGCCTTCAGCTCCGGCTTGGCGTCGGGCACGGGGGTCTCGACGGCGAACAGCCGCGCCATCACCCGCTCGACATTGCCGTCGACGACATTGGCCTGCCGGTCAAAGGCGATGGCGGCCACGGCGGCGGCGGTATAGGCCCCGACGCCCGGTAGGGCCCGCAGGCCGTCCTCCGTATCCGGAAACACCCCGCCATGCTGACCGGCCACGGCCCGGGCGCAGGCCAGCAGATTGCGGGCCCGGGCATAGTACCCGAGGCCGGCCCATGCCCCCATCAACTCGCCGTCCTCGACGGCGGCGAGGTCCAGCACCGTCGGCCATCGCGCCGTGAAGCTCAGGAAATAGGGCGTGGCGTGCGGCACGGTGGTCTGCTGCAGCATCACTTCGGACAGCCACACCCGATAAGGATCGCTGCGCACGCCGCCGCGCCGGTCGGAGGGGCCGACACGCCAGGCCAGGTCGCGAGCCTGGCGGTCGTACCAGGCCAGCAAGGCCGAGCGGAGCGTGTCGCGGTCTTTCATGCCTTCCGCCTACCGCAAACCTCGCCTGAGGCGAAGGCCGCGTGCTAGCTTGCCGCCATGGCCCGCCGCCCCCTGCCCACCGCCGAAGAGGCCCTCGCGATCCTGCGCCAGCGCCGCACCCGGCCGCAGATTCGCCCACCGCCGCCGGCGGGCAAGAACCTCGCGCCGCTGCTGAAGGCGCTGGAGGAAAAATACGGCCAGGGCCCCGCCGCCCTGAAGACCCGCTGGAAGGAAATCGTCGGCGAGACCCTGGCGCGGCGCACCGAACCGGTCCGCATCATCAAGGGCCGCAACGGCGCTGGCGGGGCGCTGGAACTGCGAGTCGATGGTCCCGTCGCGTCGCTGATCCAGCATCAGGCCCCGCAGATCACCGCCCGCCTCGACATGCTGCTGGGCCGGGGAACCGTCACCCGGCTGCGCATCGTCCAGGGCCCGCTCAGCGCGCCGGCGGCGGCGCCCGTCCAGCGTTCGCGCCGCAAGCCGCCGCTGGACGCCGCCCTGGAACGCCAGCTGACCGACAGCCTGGCCGACCAGCCCGACGGCGGCCTGAAGGACGCCCTGATGAAACTGGGGCGCGGGGTGTTGCGCAATGACCCTGGCTAAAGCCGACACATTGACAACCCCGCCGCGATTGCGCTCATGCCAAGGCCTTATCAGCGCCGTTTTCGCACGCCTAAAGAATCGCGCTTAACTCCAACGTTCTCGCCTCAAGGAAGATCGATTATGCGTCCGCTGACCCGCCGGCTCCTGACCGCCGTCGCACTCACCGCCTCGCTGGGCGTTGGCCTCTCGGCCTGCTCGAAGAAGGACGCCGTCTCGGCCGACGACATGAGCCAGGGCAACGCCCAGGCCAAGATCACGGTGATCGAATACGCCTCGGCCTCGTGCAGCCACTGCGCGCGCTGGAATGAAGAGGTCTATCCGGCCTTCAAGGCCAAATATATCGACACCGGCAAGGTCAACTACGTCTATCGCGAGATGCTGACCCCGCCCGCCCAGGTCGCCGCCGCCTCGTTCCTGATGGCCCGCTGCGCCGGCAAGGACAAGTATTTCGAGGTCGTCGACTCGGTCTATCGCGCCCAGGAAGAGATGTTCACCACCGGCCAGTTCCGCGAGGTTCTTCTGCGCATCGGCCAGTCGGCCGGCCTGGACGAAGCCAAGTTCAACGCCTGCGTCACCGACGAAAAGGCGCTGAAGGCCCTGAATGATCGCGTCGAGAAGAACGCCAAGGCCTTCAACGTCCAGGGCACCCCGACCTTCATCGTCAATGGCAAGGTGGTCGGCGACGCCGCCGGCGGCGAGCGCAGCCTGGCCGAGTTGGACGCGGCCATCGCCGCCGCTTCCAAGTAAGGACGCCGCCTTGCCTCTCGACCGTCGCGCGCTGATCGCCTCCAGCCTGGTCCTCGCGGCCGGGCCAGCGATGGCGCGCGCCGCGCCGCTGCCGGCCGCGCCGGGCGACATGGTCATGGGGTCGCCGAAGGCGCCTTTGCAGCTGGTGGTCTTTGCTTCCCCCAGCTGCCCCCATTGCGGCCACTGGTGGAACGACGACCTGCCCGCCATCCGCAAGGCCTATATCGACACCGGCAAGGTGCGGTTGGTGTTTCGCGAGTTCCTGACCGGGCCCGTCGAGTTCGCCGCCGCCGCCTTCCTGCTGGCCCGTCGCGTGGGCGCGCCCCGCTATTTTGCCGTGCTGGACGCGGTGTTCGCCAGGCAGACCGTCATCCTTCAGAGCGGCGAGCTCTGGGAAGGCCTGCTGGCCATCGGCAAGGACTTTGGCCTGACCGAAGCCCAGTTCACCGCCGCCCTGCAGGATCAGCTGGCCCTGGCCGCGCTCAATGAACGTGTCGAGATCGCCGGCGTCCGCGACAAGGTCCAGGTCACCCCCACCTTTATTCTCGATGGCCGCAAGGTCCCCGGCGAACTGACCGCCGACAGCCTCAAGGCCGCCCTGGCCTCGTCGGCCAAGGGCTGAGGCGGAGGGAGCCGCCTCCGTGCAGTTCCTGCGCCTGCGCCTTACGGGCTTCAAGTCCTTCGTCGAGCCGACCGAGTTCAGGATCGAGCCCGGCCTGACCGGCATTGTCGGGCCCAATGGCTGCGGCAAGTCCAACCTGCTGGAAGCCCTGCGCTGGGTGATGGGCGCCAATTCGGCCAAGGCCATGCGGGCCGGCGGCATGGACGACGTGATCTTCGCCGGCAGCGGCGCGCGTCCGGCCCGCAACCACGCCGACGTCACCCTGACCATCGACAATGCCGACCGCACGGCGCCCGCCCAGTTCAATGACGACCCGGTGCTTGAGGTGGTGCGCCGTATCGACCGGGGCGAGGGCTCGACCTATCGCATCAACGGCCGCGAGGTGCGGGCCCGCGACGTGCAGCTGCTGTTCGCCGACGCCTCGACCGGGGCCAATTCGCCGGCCCTGGTGCGCCAGGGCCAGATCAGCGAGCTGATCGGCGCCAAGCCGCAGAACCGCCGCCGCATCCTGGAAGAAGCGGCCGGCGTCTCGGGACTTCACACCCGCCGCCACGAGGCCGAGCTGCGGTTGCGGGCCGCCGAGACCAATCTCTCGCGCCTCGAGGACGTGGCCCGAGAACTTGAGACGGCGCTCAATCGCCTGCGTCGCGAAGCCCGCCAGGCCGAGAAGTACAAGCGACTGTCAGCCGAGATCCGGGCCGTGCAGGGCGCGGTGCTGTTCGCGCGCTGGGCCGAGGCCCGCGACACCCTGCATCGCGTCCAGACCGAGGCGACCGACGCTGCTCGCGCCGTCGAAGACACCGCCCGCGCCGCCGCCGCCGCCCAGGTCGAGATCACCCGCGCCGAGGCCGCCATGCCGCCCCTGCGCGAGGAGGCGACCATCGCCCAGGCCGTGTTGGGCCAACTGGCCATCCAGAAAGACCGCGCCGAGCGGGAGGCCGAGGCTGCGGCCGCCGAGTTCCAGCGCCTGTCGGCCGATCTGGCCCGCATTGATGACGACCGGGCGCGCGAGGCGCAGTCCCAGCAGGACGCCGTCCAGGCTCTTGCCCGGCTCGACGCCGAGCTGTCCGAGGTTCGAGCCCTCGTCGCCGCCGCGCCCGAGCGCGGCCCCGAACTGGCCGCCGCCGCCGAGGCCGCCGAGGAGGCGCGCGCCGACGCCGAGGCCGTGGTCGAGCAGCTAGCCGCCCGCGCCGCCGCCGAGGACGCCCGCGCCCGCGCCGCCGCCGCGCGGCTGGCCGATGCCGAGGGGCGCCTGGCCCGCACGGTCCGCGCCCTCGACCAAGCCAGGTCAGAACGCGGGGCCCTTGGCCCGGAGAGCGATCCGGCCGCCGCCGACGCCCGCCAGCGTTTCGACAATGCTCAGGCCGCCCTGACCGCCGCCCGCTCTGCCCTGGAAGCCGCCGAAGCCCAGCGCGCCAAGGCCGCCGAGCAGGAGGCCATGGCGCGCCAGCTGGCGCGCAGCCTGGAAGACCAGCTTGGCCGTCTTCGCACCGAGGCCCGGGGCCTAGCTCAGCTGACCGCGCCGCGCAGCAAGAGCGGCCACGCCCCCGCCCTCGACGCCGTTTCGCCCGACAAGGGCTATGGCGCGGCGCTGGCCGCCGCCCTCGGAGACGATCTGGACGCGGCCCTGGACGCGCGCGCGCCGTCCTACTGGGGCGGCGCCGAGGCGCCGTCGCCCTCGTGGCCAGACGGAGCGCAGGCCCTGGCCCCGCTGGTCAAGGCGCCGCCCGAGCTGGCCGCGCGCCTGGCCCTGACCGCCGTGGTCGAGCGCGCCGATGGCGAGCGGCTTCAGAAGAGCCTGACGCCCGGCATGCGGCTGGTCTCCCGCGAGGGCGACCTGTGGCGCTGGGACGGCTTCGTCGCCCGCGCCGACGCCCCCAGGCCCGCCGCCGTCCGGCTGGAACAGCGCACCCGCTTGGCCGAGGTGGAAGCCGAGATCGACCTTCAGGCGCCGCGCGCCGAGGCCACAGCCGCCGCCCTGAGGACCGCTTCGGACGCCTTGCGAATCGCCGAAGAGGCCCTGCGCGACCGGCGCCGGGCGCCGCCGGACGCCGAGCGTCTGCTGGCCGGCGCCCGCGACGCCGTCGTCCAGTTCGAACGCCAGGCCGCGCTTCGCGCGGCAAGGGCCCAATCGCTGGACGAGACCATCGCCCGCTTTGAGGCCGAACACGTCGAGGCCGAGACCGCCCTCACCGCCGTGCGAGGCGAGCATGCCGGCGCGAAGGGCGCCGCCGACCTGGCGCCGCAGCTTGCGCAGGCCCGGCAGGCCGCCGCCGCCGCCCGGGAAGCCGCCTCGACCGCGCGCGCCGCTCTGGATGTCGAGACCCGCGAAAGGGCCGGGCGCCAGCGCCGGCTGGAAAGCCTGGAACGCGATCACGGCGATTGGACGCGCCGGGCTGAAGCGGCCGGCAAGCGCACCGCCACGCTGGACGCCGACCGCATCAAGGCCGCCGACGCCTTGGAAGCCGCCCGCGAGGCGCCGGCTGTCCTGAAGGAAAAGCTGCTGGTCCTGCTGGACGAGTTCGGCGCCGCAGAGGCGCGCCGCGCCAAGGCCAACGACGCCCTTGAAGAGGCTGAGACCGCACGGCTGACCGCCGACCGCGCCGCCCGCGCCGCCGACCAGGCCGCCGGCGAGGCCCGCGAGCGGCGCGCTGCCCTGGTCGCCCACCTGGACGGCGCCCGAGGCCGCTTCGCCGAGATCGCCGGCAATATCCGCGAATCGGTGCGCATGGAGCCCGAGGAACTTGGCCGCCACGTCGCCGGCGAGGCCGTGGCCGTGCCCAAGGACGCCGCAGGTGTGGAAGCCCACCTCTTCGCGCTCGAAAGAGAGCGCGACGCCATCGGCCCGGTGAACCTGCGGGCCGAGGAAGAGGCCCAGGAATATACGGCGCGCCTGGAGACCATGCGCACCGAACGCGCCGACCTGTCGGGCGCCGTCGGCAAGCTACGGGCCGGCATCGAGGAGCTGAACGCCGAGGGCCGCGAGCGCCTGCTGGCCGCCTTCGAGGTGATCAACGGCCACTTCCAGACCCTCTTCCAGGCCCTGTTCGGCGGCGGTCAGGCTGAGCTGCGGCTGGTCGAGAACGATGACCCTCTCGAAGCGGGTCTTGAGATCTATGCCTGCCCGCCCGGCAAGCGCATGGCCAGCATGAGCCTGATGAGCGGCGGCGAGCAGGCTTTGACGGCCAGCGCCCTGATCTTCGGCGTGTTCCTGGCCAACCCGGCTCCGATCTGCGTGCTCGACGAAGTCGACGCGCCGCTCGATGACGCCAATGTCGACCGCTACTGCAACATGCTCGACGAGATGCGCCGCCGCACCCAGACCCGCTTCATCGCCATCACCCACAATCCGGTGACCATGAGCCGGATGGACCGCCTGTTCGGTGTCACCATGGGCGAGCGGGGCGTCAGCCAGCTGGTCAGCGTGGACCTGTCGACGGCCGAGCAACTGGTCGCCGCGCAGTAGAGCTTCAGCCGCCGATCAGCTGCGACAGCGCCAGTCGCAGCGGGTTCTGCGGATCAGCCAGCAGCTTCACCGCCATGGCGCATGACATTGTCACCAACAGCGGCCGGATCAGCCCGGCGCCAAACCGCATGGCCAGCCGCGAGCCGACCTGAGCGCCGAGGAAGGCCCCGGCGGCCATGGCCAGGCCGATCGGCCAGATCACCGCGCCTTTGAGAATGAACAGAACCAGGCTGCCCAGATTGCTGGCGGCGTTGGCCAGCTTGGTGTGGGCCGTGGCCTTCAGCGCGCCATAGCCCAGCAGGGTCACGATCGCGACCATGTAGAAAGCCCCAGCGCCCGGCCCGAAGATGCCGTCATAAAAGCCGACCAGCGGCGCGACGAAGCCGGCGAACACCGGCAGGGTCAGTCGGGCGAGGCCGTCCTCGGCCTTCAGGGCCTTGGAGAGCGCGAAATACAGCGCGATGACGATCAGCAGGATCGGCACCAGGGCCTTGAGAAAGGTCGGTGACAGCAGGCTGGCGCAAAGGGCGCCGCACAGGCCCGCGAGGCCGGCGGAGAGGGCGACCGGCAGGGCGGTCTTCCAGTCAATCAGGCCGCGACGCGCGAAGGCGATGGTCGACGACACCGAACCAAAGGAGCCCTGCAGCTTGTTGGTGGCCAGCGCCGCGACAGGGTCAAGGCCCGCCAGCAGAAGCGCCGGCAGGGTCAGAAGACCTCCGCCGCCCGCTATGGCGTCGAAAGCTCCGGCCAGCGCGGCCACGGCGAACATCGTCGCCAGCAGTTCAGGTTGGACTAGGTCCATGGGCCGGCCCTCCCGCATGGCAGGCTTGAGAGCCTGGACCATGCGGTCGAGTCGCGGCTCGGGAGGAAGCGGAAAGGGCCAATAGCCCCTTCCCGTCTGATCAACCGATCAGATTGCCCCACTCGTGAGCGCGGGCGCTCTTGGTGTTGCGCCCCAGGGAGCGAAGCTGCTCGCGCTGGGCGGCCTTCTCTTCCTTGCGCATCTTCTGCTCGGCGGCGGCGTCGGTCTTGCGTTCCTTGCGCTCGGCGCGCTTGGCCGCGAGGATCGCTTCCTGCTTGGCCAACTGCTCAAGGCGGACGACTTCGCGGGCTGCGGCGCGCGCAGCGCGCACGGCTTCCAGTTCGGCGGCGCGCAACTCTTCGCGCTTGTCGAAATCAGGATCCGTGACGGTGGGCTTGGGCTTCATTTTCGCCAGCATGGCCTTCTTGGCCTCGGCGGCGGCGGAGATACGATCGGAGAAACCGGTGTTCTTCAGATGCGACATGAATCTTCTGGCTAAGGGAAAGACGCGGCTCTCAAACCTCAAAATGATGCAAAAAGCAATGCGTCATCCCGCGTGCGCGTGGAACCGAAGACTGGATGCGGCCGATATGTCGCGGATCGGCGGCGATACAGAACGTTGGAGGCTTGCCTTGCGCACAGGCGGGCCTCACAGGGGGCTTCGCCACGCGGCTTTGTTGCCCTGCGCCCCGGACACGAAGGCGACGCCGCAAGGTTTTGCCCGCCGATGGGCGCCGTAGCGTAAAACGCCTTATTATACAGATGCTTGCATCACCCCAAGCCAACCTTGACGCACCGCAGCGAGGTCTATAGGTTCCGCCGCGATCAAGCCGGCCGGAAATACGTCTCTTACAGGCGTATCCGCGGGCGTTTTCGGACCTGACCGCTCCCATGCCCAAGGCCGACGAACCGAACGACAAGGCCCTGCAAAGCCTCGACGCTCGGCTCGCCGCATTCGAGGCCAAGAAGGCGGCAGAACAGCCGGTGCGCGCGGAGCACGAGAAATCGTCCCAGGACGGCTATCGGCTTCTGGCGGATTTGATCGGCGGCGTCCTGGTGGGTCTCGGCTTTGGCTGGGTTCTCGATCAGTTCGCCCACACGGCGCCCTGGGGCATGGTTGGCGGTCTGCTGATCGGCATGGGGGCGTCAATATTCTCCGTCGTCCGCAAGGCGACGAAACTGAGCGCGCAGGCGTCGACCGAAACAGTCGACGAAGACACGGGAGGCGGGTCTACCGCCCCCAAGCAGAAGAGAGACTAGGGCCAATGGCCGATCCGATGCACCAGTTCCAGATCCAGAAGATCGTGGAACTGCCGACCGTCACCGTGCTGGGCCAAGCGATCGACCTGTCGATCACCAATTCCGTGGCCGCCATGATGCTGGCCGCCGCCCTGGTCATTGCGTTCTACGTCCTGGCTTCTGCGAAACAGGCCGTGGTGCCGGGTCGCCTGCAGTCCGTGGGCGAGATGCTCTACGGACTGGTCAACGGCCTGACCGAGTCGATCATCGGCCACGATGGCAAGAAGTACCTGCCGTTCGTCTTCACCCTGTTCATCTTCGTGCTGTTCGCCAACATCCAGGGGATGTTCCTGGTGTTCACCGCCACGTCGCAGATCGCCGTCACCCTGACCCTGGGCCTGATGGTCATCCTGACCGTGGTCGCTGTCGGCTTCGCCAAGAACGGCCTGAAGTTCTTCAAGCTGTTCGCCCCGTCGGGCGTGCCGTGGCCGCTGTATTTCCTGCTGGTGCCGATCGAGATCCTGTCGTTCCTGATCCGACCCGTCACCCTGGCCCTGCGTCTGTTCGGCAACATGCTGGGCGGCCACGTGGTGCTGAAGATCTTCGCCGGCTTCGTCGTCGCCATGGGCGGCATGGGCGTGCTCGGCTGGGCCGGCGCGGCGCTGGCCCTGTCCTCCGTCGTTGCTCTGACGGCTCTAGAGTTCATGGTGGCCTTCCTTCAGGCCTTCGTGTTCGCGGTGCTCACCTGCGTCTATCTGAACGACGTCGTGCACCTCGACAGCCACTGATCACCTTTTTTCCTTTCCAACCTTTCGATCTTTAGGAGTCTCACAATGGAAGCTGAAGCCGCGAAGTACATCGGCGCTGGTCTGGCGATGCTGGGCATGATCGGTGCAGGCATCGGCCTGGGCGTGATGTTCGGTAACTATTTCCAAGGCGCTCTGCGCAACCCGACCGCCGCCGCTCAAGAGCGTCCGATGCTGTTCCTGGGCATGGCGCTGACGGAAGCCCTGGGCATCTTCGCCCTGGTCATCGCCTTCCTGATCCTCTTCTCCTAAACCCCGGCGCGAGCCGCTTCCCACGGAAGCAGCTCGCTCCGAGTCCTTGATTTTTATCTAAGAGGCGTCTTCGCCCATGGCGACGGAAACTCACGGCACGGTCGAGACGACTGGTGCGCCCGAGGCTCACGGTGGCGGCGGACTTCCGCAGCTGCAGTTCGAGCACTGGGGCGGCCAGATCGTCTGGCTGTTGCTCATCTTCGCCGTTCTGTACGTGGTGCTGTCCAAGGGCCTGCTGCCCCGGGTCAGTGGCGCGATCGAGACGCGCGGGGCCAAGATCGCCGGCGACATCGCCGACGCCCGTCGTCTGAAGGACGAAGCCGAGGTCCAGGCCCGTGCGGCTGCGGCCGAGGTCGCCGAGGCTCGCGCTTCGGCCCAACGGACTGCGGCGGACGCCAAGGCCAAGGCTTCGGCCATTGCGGCCGAGCGTCAGGCGAAGGAAGAGGCTGTGCTGGCTGAGAAGCTGGCGACCGCCGAAGCCGGCATCCAGGCCGCGCGCGACCGGGCCATGAGCCATGTCGGCGCCGTGGCTTCGGATACGGCCAGCGCCATCGTCGAGAAGCTGACGGGCAAGGCGGCCACGGCCGCCGAGCTCAAGGCGGCCACGGCCTAAGGAGAGACAGACGATGGAACACGAGTCCCTTTTCAGCCTCTCAAACCCCGAGTTCTGGGTTCTGGTCGCGCTGGTCCTGTTCTTCGGCCTGCTGGTCGTGCTCAAGGTCCTGCCCGGCGCCCTGTTCGCGGCGCTCGACGCCCATGCCGCCAAGATCAAGGCCGAACTCGACGAAGCCCAGCAACTGCGGGAAGAGGCCCAGGCCCTGCTCGCGGACGTCAAGGCTCAGCGCGAGGACGCCGAACGTCAGGCCGCCGGCATGATCGAGGCCGCCAAGGCTGACGCCAAGCGTCTGGCCGAGGAAGCCAAGGAAAAGCTCGAGGAGCAGATCAAGCGCCGCGCCGAAATGGCCGAACGCAAGATCGCTCAGGCCGAAGCCCAGGCTACGGCGGACGTCAAGGCTGCGGCCGTCGACCTCGCCGCCCAGTCTGCTGAAGCCATCCTGACGGCGCGTCTGGCAGGTCTGAAGAGCGATCCGCTGGTCGATGCGGCCATCGGTCAGATGGCCGCCAAGCTGCAATAGCAGACGGCGAACGGCTTAAACGATCAAGGGCGCGGCCTTACGGCTGCGCCCTTTTTCTTTGAGTCCACATCCGGCGGGCGTGCTTGCGTCCCCGCTTCAGCACCCGCCACCGCGCCTTGCGCAGGATCATCTTCTCGGTGCGCAGCAACTGCTGCCAGAAGACCAGCAGCACCTCGGGCTCGCGCCGCATCAGGCGCCGGATCGGGAAGACCAGCTTGGGATGGCGGCGCTGCCAACGGATGAAGGTCTTGCGGGCCTGGAACGAGTAGCGCAGCACGATCATCAGGCCGATCACGAGCATCGGCAGGCCGATGTGTCCCGGCAGGGGCGTCAGGACCGCGCCGGCCAGGATCACCACACTGCCGAAGGTGATCGCGGCGATGCGATAGGCGCGCGCCGCCGACTCGCGCAGCAGCAAGGCCAACCGGGCGCGCCGGCGGACCTTATGCTTGATTTCGATGGCAGCGGTTGACGCGATCGTCACCGACGACGGCGCTTGATCGACTTGCGCCAGCGCACAGCCACGCGCCAGCGGCGCGGGATGACCAGCCGCTCGATCCGCAAAGCCTGTTGCCACGCCACCAGGATCACCTCGGGCTCGCGGCGCAGCAGCCGGCGAATCGGGAAGATCAGCTTGGGGTGAGCATGCTGGAAGCGCACGAACTGCTTGCGGGCCTTGAACGAGTTGCGCAGCACTAGCATCAGGCCAACCACCGTCAGCGGCAGGCCCAAGGGGCCGGGCAGCGGCGCGATCAGCGCGCCGGCCAGCACCAGCAGCAGGCCAAGCACGACCAGCACGACGCGCAGGACGCGCGCCACGATCTCGCGGGCGAGATCATCGGCAGGGGAAAAACGTGCGCGCGGCATGGCGAGGGCGACTGAGACATTCATGAGGGGGCTGACGGACTACGCGCTCCGCTTGCTCCCTGGAAAATCCAATCAGCCCGACGCGCCAGCCTGATATGTGGATCGATAAGGGCGCCGTAAAGGCGCCCTATCGCCGCGTGTCGAAATAGTTCCCTGCTATTCGGCGGCCAGTGGCGCTTCAGCCACAGGTTTCCACCTCAACCGGGGCTTGCGGGCCGCCAGAGTCTCGTCGAGACGCTTGAGGGGGGCATGGAAAGGCGCACCCTTGAAACGATCGACATCGCCGGCCTTGGCGGCGCCGGCGAGGGCGCGCAGCGCCAGCACGAAGCGATCCAGCTCCTGCTTGCTCTCGGTTTCGGTCGGCTCGATCAGCATCGCCCCGTGGACGACCAGCGGGAAATACATGGTCATCGGGTGGAAGCCCTCGTCGATCATCGCCTTTGCGAAGTCGAGCGTGGTCACGCCGGTGCCTTCCAGCCAGCTGTCGTCGAACAGGGCTTCGTGCATGCACGGGCCGTCCGGGAAGGCCGGGCTCATCACGTCCGACAGGCGGGCCTTGAGGTAGTTGGCGTTTAGCACCGCGTCCTCGGCCACTTGACGCAGGCCGTCAGCCCCGTGGCTGAGCATGTAGGCATAGGCGCGGGTGTACATGCCCATCTGGCCATGGAAGGCGCTCATCCGGCCAAAGGCGGTCTCAGCGCCCGCCTCGCCGGCATGTTCGACCAGGGCGAAGCCATCGTCGCCGTGGACGAGCCAGGGGGTGGGCGCGAAGGGCGCGAGCGCCTCGCTGAGCACAACGGGCCCCGCGCCGGGCCCACCGCCGCCGTGGGGCGTTGAGAAGGTCTTGTGCAGGTTGATATGCATGGCGTCGACGCCCAGGTCGCCCGGGCGCACTCGGCCGACGATGGCGTTGAAATTGGCGCCATCGCAGTAGAAATAGGCCCCGGCCGCATGAGTCAGGCGGGCGATCTCGACCACGTCGCGCTCGAACAGGCCGCAGGTATTGGGGTTGGTGACCATGATGGCGGCCACGTGGTCGCCGAGCTTCGACGCCAGGTCGGCCAGGTCGACGCGGCCATCAGAGGTCTGGGCGATCTCGACCACGGTGTAGCCAACGAAGGCCGCCGTAGCGGGGTTTGTGCCGTGGGCGCTGGTCGGGGCCAGGACGGTCTTGCGATGACCCTGGCCATTGGCCTCGTGGGCGGCGCGGATGGCCAGCATGCCGCACATCTCGCCGTGGGCGCCGGCCTTTGGCGTCAAGGCCACGGCGGGCATGCCGGTCAGGGTCTTCAGCCAATGGGCCAGACGGTCCATCAGCTCCAGGGCGCCCTGCACGGTCGACTGCGGCTGCAGCGGGTGGATGTCAGCAAAGCCCGGCAGACGGGCCATCTTCTCGTTGAGGCGCGGGTTGTGCTTCATCGTGCACGAGCCCAGCGGATACAGCGCCAGGTCGATGGCGTGGTTCTTCTGGCTCAGGCGCACATAGTGGCGCACGGCTTCGGGCTCGGAGAGACCCGGCAGGCCGATCGGCGCGGTGCGCAGCAGGCCGCCCAGGTCGTCAGCGGGGGCCGAGGCTTCCGGCAGGTCGACGCCGGTCTTGGTCCAGCCGCCCAGTTCGAAGATCAGGGCCTCGTCCTGCAGCAGACCGCGAGCCCCGGTCAGGGTCGCATGCGTATCGACGGTGTCATTGGCGGTTTCGGGACGGGTCGGCCGTCCGACGCTGTTCATGCTCATTGGGCGATGACCTTGGCCAGAACCTTGGCGAAGAAGGTGATGTCGATATCGAGGGTGGTCTCGGTGGCGGCCACCAGCAGCACGTCGTCGAGGCCAGCGTGGGCGTCGAGGCGCGAGAACGGCACCCCGGCGATGATGCCGTGACCGGCCAGGGTCTCGACGACCTCGGCGGCCTTGCCAGGCAGGCGGATGGCGAACTCGTTGAAGAACCGCGAGGTCAGGATCTCGACGCCGGGAATGGCGGCGAGCGCGTCGCGCAGGGCGCGGGCCTTGTCGTGATTGATCGCCGCCAGCTGACGCAGGCCCACCTCGCCCAGCAGGCTCATATGGATGCTGAACGCCAGGGCGCACAGGCCGCTGTTGGTGCAGATGTTGGACGTCGCCTTGTCGCGGCGGATGTGCTGCTCGCGGGTCGACAGGGTCAGGACGAAGCCGCGACGACCGTCGGCGTCGACGGTCTCGCCGCACAGCCGGCCCGGGGCCTGGCGGATGTATTTTTCCTTGCAGGCGAAGAGGCCGACATAGGGACCGCCGAAGTTCAGCCCGTTGCCGATCGACTGGCCCTCGGCCACGACGATGTCGGCGCCCATCTCGCCAGGCGACTTCAGCAGGCCCAGCGACACGACTTCCGTGGTGACCACGATCAGCAGGGCGCCGGCGGCCTGGGCGGCGGCGGCGATCTTGCTGACGTCGGTGGCCGTGCCGAACACGTTGGGGGTCTGGACGACCACGCAGGCGGTGTCGGCGTCGATGGCGGCGATCACCGCGTCCTCGGCGTCGATGGCGACGGCCAGGCGCTGGGTGGCGACGCCGGCCGCATGGGCCAGGGTGTCGATGGTCTCGACATAGTGCGGATGCACGCCGCCGGACATCACCGCCTTGTTGCGGCGGGTCACGCGGGTGGCCATCATCACCGCCTCGGCGGCGGCGGTGGAGCCGTCATAGAGTGAGGCGTTGGCCACTTCCATGCCCGTCAGAGCCGCGACCTGGGTCTGGAACTCGAACAGCACCTGAAGCGTGCCCTGAGCGATTTCCGGCTGGTAAGGCGTGTAGCTGGTCAGGAACTCCGACCGCTGGATGATGTGGTCGACCGTGGCCGGCACATGGTGGCGATAGGCCCCCGCGCCGCAGAAGAAGGGCCCCTCCCCCGCCGAGCGGTTGCGCTTGGCCAGGGCCGACATCTCGCGCTCGACCTCCAGTTCGCCGGCGTGCAGCGGCAGGTCGACGGTTCCGGAACGCTGGGCGGAGGCGGGCACGTCGACGAACAGGGCGTCGATCGAGTCCACGCCGATGACGCCAAGCATTTCGGCGCGATCTTCGGGCGTGAGGGGGAGGTAACGCATGGGGAGGAGCCTGTGCTTGTCATCCCGGCCAGGACCGGGATGACAGGAAAATCAGAGGGTCGAGAGGAAGGCTTCGTAGGCGTCGCGGTCCATCAGGGCCTCGACCTCGGCGGGGGCCGACAGCTTGAGCCTGGCGAACCAGCCGCCCGTTTCCGGCACGGCGTTGACGGTTTCGGGCGCATCACCCAGGGCGGCATTGGCCTCGACCACCTCGCCCGACACCGGAGCATAGACGTCCGAGGCGGCCTTGACGCTCTCGACCACGGCCAGGCCGTCGCCCTGCTTCACGGTCTTGCCGACCTCGGGGACCTCGACGAACACCACGTCGCCCAGTTGCTCGGCGGCATAGGCGGTGATGCCGACGGTGGCGATGTCGCCTTCGACGGCGACCCATTCATGGTCTTTGGTGAAACGCATCAGGAGGCCCTTTTCTCTTTGTTGTCGCGCGACGGACGCCAAAACCGGCATCCACTTTTTTTGGCTGTCGCGCTTAGATCTTGCGGACGTAACGATTGGGAACGAACGGCGAGGCCACGACCTCCGCCGCCTGCGGCTTGCCGCGAACGATGACTTTCAGCTGCGCGCCGATGACCGCCAGGGCGGGAGGGACGAAGCCGATGGCGATGGCGCCGCCAACGCTGGGGCCAAAGCCGCCGCTGGTGACCACGCCGACCACGGCGCCGGTCTCGTCGGCGATCTCGGCGCCTTCGCGAGCCGGTGCGCCTTCCAGGATACGCAGATTGACCCGCACGCGCTTCAACTCGCCGGCCAGTTCCTTGCCGATGCGATCGACGCCCAGATAGTCGCCGGCCTCGCGGCGGCTCTTGCCGATGGCGAAGTTCATGCCGGCCTCGATCGGCGAGACGGTCTCGTCCATATCGTGGCCATAGAGCGGCAGACCGGCTTCAAGGCGAAGGCTGTCGCGGGCGCCCAGGCCGATGGCCTTCACGCGCTCGTCTTCCAGCAGGTTATTCCAGATGCGCGCGGCATCGGCGGCCGGCACCGAGATCTCGTAGCCGTCCTCGCCGGTATAGCCCGAGCGGGAGATGATGGCGTCGACGCCAAAGGCGGTCAGGGCGGCGGTGTCCATGAACACCATGTTCGCCGCTTCGGGAACATGGGCGGCCAGCACGGCGGCGGCCTCGGGTCCCTGCAGCGCCAGCAGGGCGCGGTCCTCGAGGCGCTCAACCGTCGCTTCGCCCTTCAGGGCCTCGGCGATGATGGCGTAGTCATTGTCCTTGCAGGCGCCGTTGACCACGATGAACAGGCCATCGTCGTCAGGCCGCGCGGTCATCAAGTCGTCGATCACGCCACCTTCGGCGTTCAGCAGCACCGCATAGCGCTGCTTGCCGGGCTTGAGGCCCTGATAATCGGCCGAGACCAGCTTCTCGAAGCTCTTGGCGGGATTGGCCCCGCGCAGCCGGGCCTGGCCCATGTGCGAGACGTCGAACAGGCCCGCATGTTCGCGGGTCCACAGATGCTCTTTCAGCACCCCGTCCTTGTATTGCACCGGCATGGAGTAGCCCGCGAACGGGACCATGCGGGCGCCGGCGGCGACGTGCGCGTCGTACAGGGGCGTCTTCTTGAGGTCTTGGTCGGACACGCGGGGACTCCAAACGGGGACGGCGCTGCTAGCCCGGCTTTCACCAGACGATAGCGCCCCCGCTGTCCCTTTGACCTGAGAGATTCCGGCCACCCTTCAAAGTGAAAAGGGCACGACCTTGCTCCTTCGGCGGACAATCCCACTTCCTGTTCTAAAGGAGAGCAGACTGCCTCTTTCCAGCGTTCCTAAACCCGCGCGGTCCTTTTGCCTGAGCGTTTCCGGGGCGGTTGCGCCTTCGGCCTCGGGACGCGAATCCCGATGTCTCCCGCGTGGGTCAGCGGCTCAATGCTGGAGGGGGCGCGGGGAGTCAAGCACGAGACCAAACGCCGACCCGCTTTCGTAACACTCAAAACGGGTACTGGAAGCTCGACTCCCGCCTGAGACACATGGCCGCAGCGAGGGTTCTCAGCGCGTTAATCACCCAAGCTGAACCTTAAGGGCGATCAACGCGGACCCGGCCATGACCCTCAGACTTCGAGACGCCCTGCACCTCTTTGCAGGCGCCCTGCTCCTGGGCTTCATTCTGGCTACGGGTACGGCCGTATTCTCCCTCATGGAGCTTAGGGTCGGCGGGCCTCTTTCGCAGAAGCAGGCCCATGCCTACGAGTTTCTGGCCGACATCCTGCCGCCGCCGCTCTATCTGGTCGAGGCGATGCTCGTCGTCCATCACGGGGCCGAGGACGCCGGCCAGGCCGAGGCGACACTGGCGACCTTGCAGGCGCTCAAGAGCCAGGATGCGCAGCGTCGGGACTATTGGCAGAAGTCCGACCTGCCGAAGGAAACCCTGACCACGCTGGAGCAGTCCCAGGCCGAGATGGACGCCTTCTGGGCTGTGGTAGAAAAGAAGTACGCTCCCGCCTTGAAGGCCGGCGACATCATTGCCATCAATACGACCATTAGCGAGTTGGAGCCGATCTACTCGCGTCACCGCAAGGTGGTCGACAGCCTCACGGTCATGGCCACTCAATCTGCGGCCAGTTCGGTGGTCGTGGCTGAGCGCAACACCAAGATCGCGTTTGGCCTGCTGGCCGCGTCGACCCTGCTGATGCTGGCGCTTGTGGTGATCGGAACCAATGCCCTGCGCAACTTCGTCGTGTCGCCCCTGTCCAGGGTGTCCGACTATATGGGCCGACTGGCGATGGGTGACTTTACCCACGAGGTGCCAATGCAGGGGCGTGCGGACGAAATCGGCGACATGGCCCGTTCGGTCGACAGTTTTCGGACGGCATCGCTGGAGCGACAGGCTGCCAAAGCGGCTGAGCATCTAAAGCAGGCGCAGGAGCAGGATTGGGCGGCCGAGGCCGCACGAGCCGAGGAACGCGCGGTGCGCCAGCAGGTCGTCGACTGTCTGGGATCAGGCCTGCGGCAACTGGCGGAGGGCGATCTGACCCGTCGGATCGACGAGGCGTTCCCCCGGGAGTTCGAGCGCCTGCGCGCTGACTTCAACAGCTCCCTGGACACTCTTGAACAGACCATGGGCCGCGTCCTTGTCAGCACGAGCGCCGTCGACAGCGGCTCCCGCGAAATCTCCTCGGCCTCAGACGATATGGCCCGGCGCACAGAGCAACAGGCCGCCAGCCTCGAGGAAACGGCCGCAGCGCTTGACCAGGTCACCGCCACCATCCGGCAAACGGCCGAAAATGCCGCCGAAGCCCAGAAGGCCACGTCGGTCAGCCGCACCATGGTCGGCAAGTCCAGCGCGGTCGCCAATGAGGCCATGACCGCCATGGAGCGGATCGACGCCTCGTCCCGCCAGATCGGCCAGATCATCACGGTGATCGACGAGATCGCCTTCCAGACCAATCTCCTGGCGCTCAATGCCGGGGTCGAGGCGGCGCGGGCCGGCGAGGCCGGCCGCGGCTTCGCGGTCGTCGCCCAGGAAGTCCGCGCCCTGGCCCAACGTTCGGCGGACGCGGCCAAGGAGATCAAGACCCTGGTTACCGAGTCCTCGGACAGTGTTCAGAGTGGCGTGGGATTGGTGGTCCGGGTCGGCGAGGAGCTGTCCGGCGTGGTCGACCATTTCGGCCGGATCGAGGACCTGGTGAGCACCATCGCCTCGGCCGCCCGGCATCAGGCCATCGGCCTGGCCGAGATCAACAATGCTGTCGGCCAGATGGATCAGGTTACCCAGCAGAACGCCGCCATGGTCGAGGAGACCACCGCCGCAAGCCACAGCCTTACCCGCGAAGCCGGCGAGCTTGGTGCCCTGATCAAGCAATTCAGGGTCAGCGATGGCGTCGCACACGCCCGTGCCGCCTGACGGGCTTTCGATCCGAAGACGCCGTCAGGGCGCAAGTGACCCTGGCGCGATGCCGTTGGCTACATGCGGTCCGGCGCTTCGATGCCCAGCAGTTCCAGGGACTGCTCCAGCTGACGCAGGGTGGTCTGGGCCAGGTTGAGGCGTGAGGCGCGGGTCGGCTCGTCGTCGGCGCTCATGATCGGACAGGCCGCGTAAAACTTCGAGAAGGTCTGGGCCAGCTTGTAGGCGTGCTCGGCCACGAAGTTGGGAGCCTTTTTGTCATAGGCCTCGGTCAGTGCGCCTTCGAAGGCGTCCAGCAGCATGGCCAGATCGCGCTCGGCCGGCTGGCCGATGACGATCCGACCGGCCTGAACCCCAGCTTCCGCAGCCTTGCGCAGCACGCTCTTGATGCGCACCGACTGGTACAGCAGGTAGGGACCGGTCTTGCCCTCGAAACTGGTGAAACGGTCGAGATCGAAGACGTAGGACGTGCCGCGGAAGTTCTGAAGGTCGGCGAACTTCAGGGCCGCGATCCCCACCTTGTGGGCGGTGTCCTCGAAGGCTTCCTCTGACAGTTCGGCGCCGAGGCCGGCTTCGCGCAGGCGCTCGCGGGCCTTTTCGCGGGCCATCTCGATCAGGTCGTGCAGCTTCAGAACGCCACCGGCGCGGGTCTTGAACGGCTTGCCGTCGCTGCCGTTCATGGTGCCAAAGCCGATATGCTCCAGCGTGCCCGGCTCGGCGTAGCCGGCCAGATAGGCGGCGCGGAACACCGTCTCGAAGTGATCGGCCTGACGTTGGTCAACGCAATAGAGAATCAGGTGCGGGTCAAAGGTGCTGCGCCGGTCCAGAATTGTGGCCAGATCGGTCGTGCCATACATGGCCGAGCCTTCCGACGAGACCACAAGCAAAGGCAGCACGTCGCGCTTGTCGCCTTCCTGGGCCACCCGGACGATGCGCGCGCCCTGATCGTCGACCAGCAGGCCCTTGTCCTCCAGCTGGCGCACCATCGGCGCGATCAGCTCCTGGACGTCGCTCTCGCCCTTCCAGAGGTCGAAGTCGACGCCAAGGGCGTGGAACTCGCGCTCCAGCGCCACGCGGCTGACATTGACGAAATGGCGCCACAGCAGGCGGTAGCCGAAGCGGCCGTTCTGCAGCTCGGCGGTCGCCCGACGGGCCCGCTCCTTGTAGTCCAGATCTTCCTTCTGGCGGGCCGACGCCAGGGGATACAGGCGGTCCAGGTCGGCCAGGCTGACCAGCGGAACGAACTCCGCCAGCACCTTGTCCTCGTCGGCCTTGGTGAAGCCGCGCGGCGCTTCGGGCAGCTTTTCCATCAGGGCCTGGATGAACGAATGCTCGTCCATCACCGCGACGATCAGCAGGCCCATCTGGAAGCCCCAGTCGCCGAAATGGGCGTCGCCCACCACGTCGTCGCCGCGGAAGCGGTACAGGCGCTTGACTGACTCGCCGATGATCGAGGCGCGCAGGTGGCCTACATGCATCGGCTTGGCGACATTGGGGCCGGCATAGTCGATCAGGACGCGGCGCGGCTCTTCGACCAGGGCGGCGCCGACGCGGGGATCGGCGGCGATCTCCTTGGCGCGGGCCGACAGGGCCTCAGCGCTGACACGCATGTTGATGAAGCCGACGCCGGCAATTTCCACCGAGGCCAGGCGTGGGTCGCCCTTCAGGTGATCGACCACCTGCACCGCGATCTCGCGCGGATTGCGCTTGGCGCTCTTGGCGGCCGCGAGGGCGCCGTTGCACTGGAAATCGGCGAGATCAGGCCGGTCGGACGCCGTGACACGCCCGAACTCGGGAGACAGTCCGGCGGCCTGGAAGGCGGCTGCGGCCGCCTCGCTCAAGGACCGCTTCAAATCACTCATTGCTTGTTGGGAGTCCCTGCTTGGGCCGTCGTCTGGCCGGCATTGACCCGGAAGCGCTTGCCCTCACGATTGAAGGCGGCCATTTCCGGGGTCACGTCGAAGCCGACCAGGACTTCGAAATTGCCGCCGCTGACCTTGGCGTCAGCGCGCGGGATAGTGATGGTCTGCAGTTGCTCGGTGGCGAAAACTCGGTCCTGCCCCGCCGGGAAGGTGATCGGCAGATCGAAATATTCCTTGGCGATGATGGACTGGTTCCGCTCGGTGACGGCAACCCAGTAGCGGTAGTTGCGCTGGGGTTCCGCGCCCTGTGGGCCGCGGCCGAGCTGGAACAGCACTTCGACACGGATGCTGATCGGATCGTCGCTCTTGTAGGCGCAGCCCGACGAAATGCCCTGGATCTCGCCGGTATAGGCCACGGCGGCCGGGTTTTCCCGCCCGTCCTTGAACTCGACGAAGCGGCTGGCGTCGTACAGCACCTTCACATAGGGGCATGGGCCGGCGTTGCGCAGCTGGGCCAGCGGCGCCTTGGACTGGTTCCACTCCTCGTCGCGCTTCTTTTTCTTGCTGGCCTGCTCTTCGTCCTGCTGACCCTGGTCCTGGCCGCGACCGCGAGCCTGGGCGTGAACGCTCGTCGCGGTCGCCGCGATCGAAACAGCCATCAGGGCGCTGAGGGCGACAGTGAAATGAGGGCGCATGAAACGTCCGGTCAGAAAATGAAAGAGCCTGAAGGGGCGCATGCCCCAGTCGGCGTCATGCAGCCTGATAAAGGCATATGCGTGACGTCGCAATCAACTGCTTTGGGGACAGACCTGAGCAGCGGCGCTGGCGCCGGGGGCTTCGAACGCTTAGGTTCGTGCCCATGAACGCCCATGCTCCGGTCCGTCCGCCGCTCACCGTCGTGCTCGCCAGCCCCCGGGGCTTCTGCGCGGGCGTCGATCGCGCCATCCAGATCGTTGAGCGCGCCATCGAGAAATTCGGCGCGCCGGTCTATGTGCGCCACGAGATCGTCCACAACCGCCATGTCGTCGATCGCCTGAAGGCGCTGGGCGCGGTGTTCATCGAGGAGCTGTCCGAAGCCCCCGACGACCGCCCGATCGTGTTTTCGGCCCACGGCGTGCCCAAGTCGGTGCCGGCTGAGGCCAAGGCCCGCCAGATGATCTATCTGGACGCCACCTGCCCGCTGGTCTCCAAGGTCCATGTCGAGGCCCAGAAGCATTTCAATTCCGGCCGCGAGATCGTGCTGATCGGCCACGCCGGTCATCCCGAGGTCGTCGGCACCATGGGCCAACTTCCCGAAGGCACCGTGACCCTGATCGAGAACATCGACGACGCCCGGGCCTGGATTCCCAAGGACGCTTCGAATGTGGCCTTCCTGACCCAGACCACCCTGTCGGTCGATGACACCGCCGACATGGTCGACCTGCTGAAGGCCCGCTTCCCCGGCATCGCCGCGCCGCACAAGGAAGACATCTGCTACGCCACAACCAACCGTCAGGATGCGGTCAAGCATCTGGCCCAGGGGACCGAGCTTGTGCTGGTGGTCGGGTCGCGCAATTCGTCCAACTCGGTGCGTCTGGCGGAGGTCGGCCTGAAGGCCGGGGCCAAGGACGCCCGCCTGATCGATGACGCCGGCGGCCTGGACTGGTCGTGGTTCGAGGGTGTCTCCCGCGTGGGCCTGACGGCCGGCGCCTCGGCCCCCGAAGATCTGGTGCAGGGCGTCATCGACGCCATCGCCGCCCGCTTCAACGTCACCATCGAGGACCTGATCGAGGCCCGCGAAACGGTGACCTTCAAGCTGCCGAGGCTCTTGACGACCTAGGGTCTTAAAGGGCTGCGGGCTGACGATCAGCCCAGCTCCGAGTTGGACATGAAGCCGCTAGACGCCCCCACGCCCGGTGAGAGGCGGCCGTTCGGCCTAACGCCATCCGACCTGGCGCGCCCACTCATCCATGCGCCTCCGACGATCGGCCATATCGGCGGGCGGGCTGTGGTTGGCGTCGCGCGATCGGAGCTTCGAGACGGCCGTTTCAAGCGGTTCTAGGTCGATTTCAGCGCGCCGCTGGTCAACGCCACCGGGATCTTCGATCGGCCCAGGACTCAACTGCCCATCGTCATCCCAGTCGAAGCTTGTCCCATACACCTGCGGGCGGCCCTCGTAGGTCAGGATGCGATCGAGCATCATTGCCATCTGCCAAGCCGGCGCATCTCCCGAAGCGACAGCAGACTGCAACAGTTCGAGGCACTTTCGCTGGAACCGCGGCAAGCCGATCGCGTGCTGCGCGATCAGCCATGCTGCTTCAGCGCCCTCATCGCCGACAAGTTGGCGAGTCGGCCATCCCACCGCTTCAATGATCTTCTCCAACTCACCAGCGTTCGCTTCGTGAACGACCTGCATTTCGGGATGGTAGCCGTCGAACAAGCTGCCGTCCTTGGCGAGGCGCTCTCTGGTCTCAAGATCCCGGGCCGCCAAGGCGACAAGTCGATCCGCGAGTTTTCCGCTCACTTCGCCAGCGCCTCGAACGTCTTTCGGTAGCGCTCAAGAATTTCGAGGCCGCGCGTGAACCCTCGCTCAAGCTCGGCGTCCGACCGGGAAACATCGGCCTTGGCTTCCGGACTCGGCGGCGGGCCAGTCGGGCGTTCTGCGGGCTCGTCCATGCTCAAGCTCCTTTGGCCCCATCATAACACCGTCGACGCGCCCTCGCCCTCTTGACCGCCAGCGCCGGCTCCCGCATCCCCCGATCATGGCCGTCTATACCGACATCACCGACGAAGAACTCGCCGCCTTCCTGGCCGACTTCGACCTGGGGCAAGCCCTGGCGTTCAAGGGCATCGCCGAAGGCGTGGAGAACTCCAACTTCCTGCTGGAGACGGAGGCCGGGCGGTTCATCCTGACGGTCTATGAGAAGCGCGCCGCGCCGGAAGACCTGCCCTATTTCCTTAATCTGATGCGCTGGCTGGCCGATCGCGGCTTTCCCAGCGCCACGCCGATCGCCGATCGGGCCGGGCGCACGCTCAAGACCCTGCGCGGCAAACCCGCCGCCCTGGTGCAGTTCCTGTCGGGCCTGTCGGTGCGTCGCCCCACCGTCGCCCACTGCCGCGAAGCCGGCGAGGGCCTGGCCCAGTTGCATCTGGCGGGCGAAGGCTATCCCGGTCGCCGGACCAACGATCTGGGCCAGCCCTACTGGGCCCCGCTGTTCTCAAAGCATCGCAAGGGCGCCGAGGATCTCAAGCCGGGCCTGGCCGCGACCATTGAAAAGGACCTGGCCGAGCTGGCCCTGGCCTGGCCGCGCGACCTGCCGTCGGGCGTGATCCACGCCGACTATTTCCCCGACAACGTCTTCTTTCGGCCGGACGGCAAGTTCGCCGCCGCCATCGACTTCTATTTCGCCTGCGACGACGCTTACGCCTACGACGTGGCGGTGACCCTGAACGCCTGGTGTTTCGAGCCCGACGGCAGTTTCAACGCCACCGCCGCCGCCGCCCTGCTGACCGGCTATCAGCGCCGACGGCCGCTGAGCCCCGTCGAAAAGCAGGCTCTGCCGATCCTGGCGCGGGGCGCGGCGATGCGGTTCTTCCTGACCCGCCTGGCCGACTGGAAGGCGACGCCCGCCGGCGCCCTGGTCAAGCCGCACGATCCCATGGAGTACGAGCGCAAGCTGGCCGTGCACCGCGAGGGCCTGACCCTGTTCGGAACCGGCGAATGACGCCCAAGGTCATCGTCTATACGGACGGCGCCTGTAAGGGGAATCCCGGCCCGGGCGGCTGGGGCGCGATCATGTTCTACGGCGAAAAGAAGAAAGAAATCTGCGGCGGCGAGGCCCATACGACCAACAACCGCATGGAACTGATGGGCGCCATCATGGCCCTGGAAACCCTGACCAAGCCCTGCAAGGTCGAGCTGCACACCGACAGCCAGTATGTGATGAAGGGCGTCACCCAGTGGATCCACGGCTGGAAGGCCCGCGGCTGGCGCACCGCTGACAAGAGTCCGGTCAAGAACGACGATCTGTGGAAGCGCCTCGACACCGCGCGCAACCGGCACGAGGTCGACTGGCGCTGGGTCAAGGGCCATGCCGGCCATCCGCTCAATGAACGGGCGGATGAGCTGGCCAATCAGGGTCTGAGCGAGCGGCGGGGCTAGGGCGCCCCGAACATGAACTTCGTCGGCTATTATCGCCTGCCGCCCGTGCGCGGCGTCTTCTTCAGCCCGGCCCAGGAAGAGCGGCTCCTGTTGCTGGGCTGCGAAGAAGTGTTCAGCGACCGCTGTCTGGCCGGCGCAGTCTTGCGGACCGGCCTTGACCGGGCCCTGGCCGCCCTGGTCCCCGGCGGCGTGCTGGCCGTGCCCAGCCTCCATGCCCTGGCCGGGAGCATGGCCGACCTTCTGGAGGTGATCCAGCGGCTGAAGACGCGCGACCTGCATCTGGTCGTCGTGAAGCCTGTAATCGACACCCGCACCAGTCCTAGCCTATTCGACGCGTGGTTGGCTTTGGCGGCATTCAACGGCGAACGGTCGACGATCCGCGCCGCCGAGGCATCTATGGTTTCCAAGGGCTCACCACCCGGGGCGCTGGAGATCTGACCCCAACTGAAGTCGCTTGCAGTGCGAAATTGGCGCGTTGGATAGCCGCAGAGAGAGAGAGGATCAGAAACTATAGAGCGTCGTGACGAGCGATGTACGCTCGGCCGGTGAAACGCAAAGCCGACGCTCGTGCCGACATGTGAGGCTGAAGGGCGCTTCTGTCAGGATCACTCCGCTTCCATTGACGTTGGGTCTGATCTTGTCGCTCGTCACCTTGTCGAGATTCGGAGTGAAGCCTTCAACGCTGGGCAAACATTCGGTAATGATGGCATATTTGTAATTCCGACTGACCTTCGAGATAATCTTGGATATATCGCTATTCGAAAGGTGCTGAAGCACCTCTCTCAAGAAGACTATATCACCGTCCGGAAGAGGGTCATTGACTGCGTCTAGTGCGCGGAAATCAACGTCAATATGTGCGTATTTTTCTTTGTTATATTCAATCAGGCCGGCGACAACATCGCAGGCCACATAGTTTGCGCAGAGCGGTCTGACCTGTGAACCGATCACAAAGTCGCCACAACCGATATCGACGGCCTTCAATCGGGGCTCGAACTGCTGAAGGAAACTGCCGACCGCCTGCAGATAGGTATTAGAGTGGGCTGGAACACGCGTGCCAGACCCGGAAAAGTACAGATCAGATGGATCGCCAGATTTTCCCCAAGCCCCGGCCTTGTACACGTACTCGAAGATCGCCCGCCGATCATCCATGCCTCTCACCTGGAAAAGCGCCGCCTTCCCATGGCGATAGACAGCAGCGAATGAACTAGGATCGATCACTGTCGCTCGCGCATAGTCGGCCTGAGCTTCTTCAAGGCGACCAAACTCAATCAATATGTCCCCACGGGTCATGCAGGCGTTGAAATCATCCTTGTTCAGCGACAGAACATCGCCAAGATCGACAAGCGCTTCATCCAGCTTGCCAACTGACTTCTTCGCAACTGCCCTATTGTACAGCGCCGCGACATTTTTAGGCTGAAGGTGCAGGGTGCGGTTATAGTCGTCGATAGCTTCAGAATGCTGCCCAAGCCGAAAGAAGCAGTCCCCGCGAAGCTTGTGAGCTATATGATTGCTAGCGTCGAGGGCAAGAGCCGCATCATAGAGATTAATTGCACCGGCGATATCGCCTGAAGAGCTCACCTCACGACCTTTTGCAATAAGGCTTTTCGCCATCTCTTCTTCAGCTTTTACTGTACTCATGCCGCCTGCCGCCTTTTCGTAGAAACCTGTCGCTCATCCCCAACCTCCGCACGGCTCAGGGGTCATAGAGAAAAGCGGCACCGCGCCTTAAGTCGTCGCGTCTATATCGCCTATCAAACGCACCGGACAACCTTGGCAACGGTCCTCCGCCTCAGGTCTTCAGCCGATAGCCCGTCTTGAAGATCCACCACACCGCTGTCAGGCAGATCGCCAGGAACACGCAGGTCATGGCCAGGCTGATGCCGACCCCCACGTCGGAGACGCCGTAGAAGCTCCAGCGGAAGCCGCTGATCAGATAGACCACCGGGTTGAACAGGGTCACCTTCTGCCAGAACTCGGGCAGCATGTTGATCGAATAGAAGCTGCCGCCCAGGAAGGTCAGCGGCGTGATGATTAGGGCCGGCACGATCTGCAGCTTCTGGAAGTTGTCGGCCCAGACCCCGATCACGAAGCCAAACAGGCTGAAGGTCACGGCCGTCAGCACCAGAAACAGCGCCATCACGAACGGATGGGCGATCTCGAACGGCACGAACAACCGGGCGGTGGCCAGGATCAGCAGGCCCAGCAGCACCGACTTGGTGGCGGCGGCGCCGACATAGCCGATCACCGTCTCGACCCATGAGACCGGCGCCGACAGCAGCTCATAGATCGTGCCGGCCCATTTGGGCATGTAGATGCCGAAGGCGGCGTTAGAGATGCTCTCGCTGAGCAGGGACAGCATCACCAGACCCGGGATGATGAAGGCGCCATAGCTGACGCCGTCGATGGACTGCATCCGCGAGCCGATCGCCGAGCCGAAGACCACGAAATACAGCGAGGTCGAGATGACCGGCGCCAGGATGCTCTGGGCCAAGGTGCGGAACCACCGCGCCAGCTCGAAGCGGTAGATGGACTTGATGGCGTGCAGGTTCATTTGGCGTCGCTCACGAGGCTGACGAAGATGTCTTCCAGCGAGCTCTGGCTGGTGTGCAGATCCTTGAAATCGACACCTTCCTCACCGAGGCGGCGCAGGAGCTCGGCGATGCCGGTTTCCTCGGCCTGGGCGTCGAACGTGTAGATCAGTTCGTGGCCGTCGCTGGCCAGCTCCAGCGGATAGCTGGACAGGGCGGCGGGGACGGCGGTCAGCGGGCTGTGCAGCTGCAGGGTCAGCTGCTTCTTGCCCAGTTTCCTCATCAGCACATCCTTGTCCTCGACCAGGATGATCTCTCCCTTGCTGATCACCCCGATCCGGTCGGCCATCTCCTCGGCCTCTTCGATATAGTGGGTGGTCAGGATGATGGTGACGCCGCTTTCGCGCAGGGCGCGGACCATCACCCACATGTCGCGACGCAGCTCGACATCGACACCGGCGGTGGGCTCGTCGAGGAACAGGATGGTCGGCTCGTGGCTCAGGGCCTTGGCGATCATCACCCGGCGCTTCATGCCGCCCGACAGCGTCATGATCTTGGCGTCCTTCTTGTCCCACAGGGACAGGTCGCGCAGGATCTTCTCGATATAGGCGTCGTTGGGGGCCTTGCCGAACAGGCCCCGGCTGAACCGCGTCGTCGCCCAGACGGTCTCGAAGGCGTCGGTGTTCAGCTCCTGCGGCACCAGACCGATCTTGCTGCGGGCGGCGCGATAGTCGCGCACAACGTCGTGGCCGTCGGCCAGGATCGTCCCCGTGCTGGGATTGACGATGCCGCAGATAATGCTGATCAGGGTGGTCTTGCCGGCCCCGTTGGGACCCAGAAGCGCAAAGATCTCTCCCTGGCGGATGTCCAGATCCACCGACTTCAGGGCCTGATGGCCTGAAGCATAGGTCTTGGTCAGACCCGATACCGATATGATGCCCGTCACGGGTCCCCCTGAAGATCCCGCACGATGCAAGCGGCGGTGTAACGGCCAGATGGGGACGCGTCCGGCCCGGCGCCAGACGCGCCTTTCGGCCCGTGGACAGTTAGTAGGCGCGAACCGTCAGGGTGGCGCCGTCGACGCCGACCACCTGGATGCGCTGGCCTGGAAGGGGCGGACCGCCGTCAAGCCGCGCCTGCCATTCCTTGCCGTCGACAAACACCCGGCCCATGCCGGCCTCAAAGGTCGAAAGCACCTCGCCGTCGCGGCCGATCAGGCGCAGCAGCGGGTCGTTGAGGTCGGGCGCATCGCCCTCCAGCACCGGCCGCAGAAAGCGGCGGGCCAGATAGGTGGTGGCGATGGTCAGGATCGCGAACAGAGCGATCTCGACCGGCAGGTTCATCGGCACGACCAGGGCCAGCACGCCGACCAGGGCCGAGGACGCCGCCGGCCACAGCAGCCAGCCGCTGCCGGTCCCGACCTCGACGGCCAGGAAGATCGCGGCTACCGCCAGCCAGACCCAGAAGGGGTGCATCGCATAGAAGCTCGCCAGGGCGTCCATCGGCTCAGACCCTCTTGGCGCCGCCGGTCGGCGTGTTGGTGCGCGGAATCGGCGGGGTGGGCGCAACCGCGCTGGAGCCGCCCAGCGTCTTGACCAGCTCGGCCACGCCCGCGACCGTTCCGGTCAGGCCCGCGAAGTCGGCGGGCACGATGACGGTCTTGGCGTTGGGCGAACGGGCCAGCTCGCCGAAGGCTTCGACATATTTCTGGGCGATGAAGTAGTTGATGGCGTTGACGTCGCCCTTGGAGATGGCCTCCGACACGAAGGCCGTCGCCTTGGCCTCGGCCTCGGCTTCCCGCTCGCGGGCCTCGGAGTCGCGGAAGGCGGCTTCCTTGCGGCCCTCGGCCTGCAGGATGGCCGACTGCTTCTGCCCTTCGGCGCGGGCGATGGCGGCCTGTTTCTCGCCCTCGGCCTCGGTGATCACCGCGCGGCGCTCGCGCTCGGCCTTCATCTGCCGGGCCATGGCGTTGGTGATGTCGGCCGGCGGGGTCAGGTCCTTGATCTCGATGCGGGCGATCTTCACGCCCCACGGCCCGGTGGCGTGATCGATGGTCGACAGCAGGCGGGTGTTGATCTGGTCGCGCTGTGAGAGGACTTCGTCCAACTCCATCGAACCGACCACGGTGCGCAGGTTGGTCTGGGCCAGCTGGGTGATGGCGTACATCAGGTTGTCGACCTTGTAGGCGGCCTGGGCGGCGTCCATCACCTGAATGAAGACGATGGCGTCGACCTTCACCGAGACGTTGTCCTTGGTGATGACCTCCTGCTGGGGCACGTCCAGCACCTGCTCCATCATGTTGACCCGCCGGCCGATCGTCTCGACGAAGGGGGTCAGGATGCTGATGCCGGGCTTGAGGGTGCGGGTATAGCGGCCGAACCGCTCGACCGTGAACTCGCGCCCCTGCGGCACGATCTTGATGACGCTGATGACCAGGAAAAGCGCCAGGACCAGAAGGACCAGCGGAACCAGAAATGAGGCCAAGACGACGCTCCCTGCACAACCAAGAGGCGCAGGTTAGCGCGGGGCTGCGGGCTCCGCCATGGAATCCGGAGCGGTCTCGCCACGCGGGATCACGCGGATGGATTGCGAGAGCTTCAGAGCCAGGGCCTGACCCTTGCGCGCCGACTGCTGCTCGGCCTTGCGGCTGGCGGCGTCGCACAGTGGAAACTCACCCTGACGCGCGGCGAAGCCGGTGTTGAACCGCTCGCGCAGCTGGGCGTCAAAGGCCTGTTCGGCCTGCTCCACCTCGGTCAGACGCACCATGCGCGAGCGCCAGAACTGGTCGTTGAGGCCTTCGCAGGTCTGCCGCAGGGCGTGGCTCTCGCCCAGCGAATAGGCCAGGTCCAGCAGGCGCTGGCGCTCTTCCGGCTCGCGCTCCTGGGCGAGGGCGGCGGTGGCCATGCAGGCGATGATCAGGGCGGCGACAGGCAAGCGAAGCATGGTCACAGTATCCCCGGCTCGCGCTCTGATGTCACCACTACGCGCCCTTCGCGCGAGTCTGCGGCGATGTGATGGCGTATCGGGCCTTGCGATCGCCATGGATCGGCGCAAGGTTACCCCCACTGCAAGGAGGTCGATCATGACTGAAGTGCATTATGGCGTCATCCGGGTCGGCGATCACTGGGCCATCGTGGGCGAGCACCTGCGATTTGGGCACTACGCGACGCAAGATCAGGCGACTGCGGCAGTGTCCCGTCTGGCCGAGCAGTCGACCGGCGTCGGCATGCCGGTCCTGCTCGTCGTGCAGGACGACGATTTCACCCTGCCCGCGCCCACACTGCTCAGCTGAACAAGCTCAGGCTTCGAGAGCCGACCGCGCCAGCCACGGTTTGACCACGCGCCAGACCTGCAGGGCCGACGCCACGAAGCCGACGATCGAGGCGACAACCTGGAAGGCGTTCCAGACCACAGCCACCAGAGGCCCCTCCACCAGCATCGCCACCACCGGATAGATCAGCTGGCTGACGACGATCCGGAACTGGGCGTAGGCCTGCGAATATTCGATCACGACCTGGCCGATCGTAGCGATGATCAGCACGGCCAGAACCGGCGACCACAGCAGCGGCAGGATCAGCAGCAGGGCCAGCAGCGTGACCAGGCACTTGGCGATCAGGCTGGCGGTCGAGACCAGGGTCACGCCCACGCCGACCACCACCGCCAGGCCGAGAAGGGCAAAGCTGATCGGCAGGACCGTGTCGGCGACCTCGATCAGATCCCGCCCCAGGGCAAAGGTGACAAAGCCGGCGCCGGCCAGGACCAGCACAAAGGACGCCAGCCACAGGGCCCCGTACTCGCTGAGCCGCGTTTTGAGGACATAGCCGGTGCGCATGCCGCGTTCTCCGTGGTGCGCTCCAGCCTGCCTTGGAAGCTTCGCCGCGTCGATTGGAAACTAACGCACCGCCAGCGCGCTATGGCCAAGCACGCTGCACGGTCGCGGAAGATCCATCATGGCGGACAACGGTGAAAGCCCGGCGCTGCGCCGCCGCGACCTGAACCGGCTGGCGCCCCATAGGCCCGAGGTCGACCTCACCGATTGAGGGCGGCGATCCGGCTGATCGCGGCGCGGGCCTCGGCGACCAGTTGCTCGACGATCACGCCGGCCGGCAGCACCTCGCGAATGCCGCCCGCGCTCTGCCCCATGGCGAAGCACGACTTTTCGGCGTCCAGACCCTCGATCTGGCCGCCGATGCCGCCCATGGCGCCATTGCGGATCGAGACCATGGCCTGCTGGGGGAAGCCCTGGATGTCCGCCGGGCGCGACTCCCAGTCCTCGACATAGGGGTTCTTCCTCACCCGCATCGGCTTGCCCGAATAGCAGCGGGTGCGAACGGTGTCCTCGTCGGCCGCATCGACCACCGCCTGACGATAGAGGTCGCCGGCATGGGCTTCGGTCGAGGCGATGAACCGCGTGCCCATCCAGACGCCCTGGGCGCCCAGGGCCAAAGCTGCCGCCAGGCCCCGGCCGTCGTGCAGACCGCCGGCGGCGACCACGGGGATCTTCACGGCGTCCACGGCCTGGGCCACCAGAGGCAGGGTGCCGACCAGACCGGTATGGCCGCCGCCCTCGCCGCCCTGGCAGATCACGGCGTCGCAGCCGGCCTGCTCGGCCTTGACCGCATGTTTCACCGCCCCGCAGACGACCATGACCTTCAGGCCCGCCGACTTCAGGCGTTCGATGATCGGCATCGGCACGCCCAGGCCGGCGATGAAGGACGAAGCGCCCTCGGCGATGATGACCTCGACGCTGTCGGTCAGGGCATCGGGGGTGGCGGCCAGCAGGTCGACGCCGAACGGCCGGTCGGTCAGGGCGCGGACCTGGCGCATCTGGTCGCGGATGAAGTCGGGCGAGGTGCCGGCCATGCCCAGCACGCCATAGCCGCCGGCGTTCGACACGGCCGCCGCCAGGGGGGCGTAGGAGACGCCGCCCATGCCGGCCAGCAGGATCGGGTGCTCGATGTCCAGAAGATCGCAAAGGGGCGTATGCAGCGCCATGAAACCCGTCCTCCCATTATTTTCCGGAAGAATGGGCGTCGCCTTGGCCGGCTAGCAAGCGTGCCGCGAGGTCAGCGGGATCAGACCCGGTCGCTGCGCACCGCTTCGGTAGTGGCCTCGGTCGTGAAGAAGCAGGCGGCCATCGCCGTCAGCATCATGGCGATCAGGGCCAGCATGCCACGCGGGGGAGCCAGAGCGACGACGTCTTGCGGGGTCATCTTTTCGTTTCCTCGAAAGGCGCCCGGATCTGACGTCCAGGCTGCCTTCCGACAAAGCTTCCCACCAAGCCCGACGCTCCGCAAGACCCCTGCGACAAAAGGGTTTTCTTCGACTCCGGAGTCCAGAAATCAGAAGATCGAATAGCCGCCGTCGATGATCAGGGTGTCGCCCGAGTGATAGCTCGAGGCGTCCGAGGCCAGATAGACCGCCATGCCGCCAAAGTCGGCGGGCTCGCCCCAGCGCCGGGCCGGGACCCGGGGGATGACCTTCTCGGCGAAGGCCGAATTGCCCTGGGCGCCGGCCGTCATGTCGGTGGCGATCCAGCCGGGCAGGATGGCGTTGGCGCGAACGCCGTAGCGGGCATGCTCGACGGCCACCGACTTGATCATCGAGATCACCGCGCCCTTGGTGGCCGCATAGGCCTCGTTGCGCGCCGCGCCCTCGATGGCGGCCAGCGAGGCGATGCCGACCAGCGAGCCGCCCGGATCACCCGACTTGGCGCGATCCACCATGTGGCGGCAGGCCTCGCGCAGGGTGAAGAACACGCCGTCCAGATTGACCGCCAGCACCTTGCGATAGGTCTCGGTCTGCATGTCCACGAAGGACGGCGAGCCAAAGCCCACGCCGGCATTGGCGAACACCGAGTCGATCCGGCCCATGGCCTCGACCGCCTCGACCATGGCCTGCGCCACCTGGGTCTCGTCGGAGACATCGACCGTCTGGGCCTTGACCCGCACGCCGTGCTTCAGCAGCTCGCCCTCGGCGATCTGGTTGCGCTCGGCGTTGGAGCCCCAGATGACAATGTCGGCGCCCGCCTGGGCCATCGCGCTGGCCATGCCCAGGCCGATGCCGCGATTGCCGCCGGTGACGAGCGCGACCTTGCCGGCCAGATTGAACGGCGCATAGGCCATGGCGTTTCTCCCTTGAACGTTTGTTTGAAAGAGAAGCGCGAAGCGCCGCCCGGTCAAGTGCCCGCTAGGTCAACCGGCGCTGTCCCAGAAGCGGAAGGCGTCCCAGCCCGCGCCCATGGCGTCGAACGAAACGCCCAGCAGCCCCGCCACGGCCCCGGCGAGGCCGAAGATCACGGCGCTGACGCCGGGCACGAAGAAGATCAGGCCAAACAGGATCAGGAAGCCGATCAGCTCGACCTTCACCAGCCTGGCGCGGACGCCTTCGGGCAGGAAGGGGCGAATGACGCCATAACCGTCCAGTCCCGGAACCGGCAGCAGGTTCAGGACCAGGGCGCTGGCCTGCAGAAAGGCCAGCAGCGAGAGGGCGTTGGTCAGGGCCGGCGCGCGGTCGCCAAACAGCGGCAGGACCAGGGCGATCACGATCAGCACGACCAGCGTCCCCAGCGGGCCGGCCAGCGAGGCCAGCGACCGCCAGGTCCTGGTGCGCATCAGGTCCTCGCGCAGATAGACCGCCCCGCCCGGAAAGCCGATGCCGCCCAGGGCCAGAGCGATCAGCGGAAAGATCAGGGTGGTCGACAGGTCGGAATATTTCACCGGGTCGAGGGTCAGATAGCCCTTTTCCACGATGGTGGTGTCGCCGGCCCTGTGCGCGACGAAGGCGTGGCCGAACTCGTGAACGCCCACGCTCAGCACCCAGGCCAGGGCCACAAAGGCGAAGGTGAGGAAGCCGGTGAGGGCCGTGGGGATCGTCAGCGCCCAGCCCAGGGCGACCACGGCGCCGATCAGGATCAGGGCGTTGACGCTGATCCCGTGGCGGGGGGCGGAGGCATCCACAGTGGTCATGCCGCAAACCGCTCATAGGTTTCGGTGATCATCCGCCGGGTCTCGTCCCATTCGACCAGGACCATGGCTTCCTCGCGGGAGACGAACCGCGCCTCGGCCGCATCGTCGCCGGCCACCGGCTCGCCCGAGATCCAGCGGGCGGCATAGTCGATCAGGACGTAGTGGCGGGTGATCTCGCCCGGCTTTCCGTCAAGCGAGGGCCTGGCGGGAAAGACCCCGTCGATCACGTCGATCAGGCCCAGGATCGTGGCCTCGACGCCGGTCTCTTCCTTCAGTTCGCGCAGGCCGGCGGCGATCGTCGTCTCGCCCAGCTCCATGCGGCCGCCGGGCAGGCTCCACTGGCCAAGCCGGGGCGCCGTGCCGCGCTTGATCAGCAGAACCTGGTCGTCGCGCAGGCAGACGACGCCGACGGTGGGTACAGGGTGGTTCATGGAAATCCGGTCTTCAGGTCGATGCTGGACTTGACGCCGATAAGGGTTCCGCAGTCGTCCAGCCAGGTCTGGGCGGCGGTGCGGCCCCGTTCCTTGAGGTCCAGCAGGAAGCTCCACTCAGTGTTGAACTTGGTCGACAGCGACAGGTCGGCCAGCGGCCCGTCGGCGGTGATGGCGTGGACCAGCATCTTGCGATAGCGGCCCTTGGCGGTGTCCTTCAGCAGCCCCTCATCCAGCAGCTTCTGCACGAAGCCGATGGCCCGCAGCTCTGCGGCCAGGGACGAATTGAAGGTGATTTCGTTGAGCCGGTCCATGATCTCGCCCGGCGATTTGGGCGTCTCGTCGCGGACGAAGGGGTTGAGGCTGACGACCAGGATGTCGTCGGGCGTGTCGTCATAGAACAGCGGCCACAGGGGCGGATTGGCCAGAAAGCCGCCGTCCCAATAGGGCTCGCCGTCGATCTCGACGGCCTGGAACACCTGGGGCAGGCAGGCGCTGGCCATGATGTGTTTGGCGGTCAGCTCGGTCTCGCGGAAGATCCTGGCCTTGCTCAGCCGCACCGCGGTGGCGGCGATATACAGCTTGATCGGCGAGCGCTGGCGGATCGTCTCGAAGTTCACCGTCGCTTCCAGCACGTCGTGCAGCGGATTGAGGTTGAACGGATTGAATTCGTAGGGCGACAGGCTCATGGCCAGGGTCTCGGCCATGCGCCAGCCGGGGGTGTTTTTGAGCCAGTCGGGGCCGGCGAAGGCCTTGGTCCAGATGGCGGAGTCGCCGAACACGTTCTGGCCGCCGGCCCGGTTTGTGCCTCGCCAGAAGGCCTCCAGCGTCGTGCGAGCCCCGTCGCGGCCGCCCTCGATCAGGCCGTGGGCCAGGCAGACGGCGTTCATCGCCCCGGCCGAGGCGGCGGTCACCGCCTTGATCTCGATATCGTCTTCCTCGAGCAGGCGGTCGAGGATGCCCCATTCGAAAGCGCCGTGGGCGCCGCCGCCCTGCAGGGCCAGACTTAGCGGCCTGGGGCCAGCGGGCTTCTTCTTGAACGGGCCGATGGGCATGGCCCAGTTCCCCTTATTGCGCCACCCAGCCGCCGTCGATCTGGAAGGCGGCGCCGTTGGCCGAGGCCCCGGCGTCGGAAACCAGATACAGCAGCATGCCGGAAAGCTGGTCGAAGGTGACAAATTGCTTGGTCGGCTGACTGGCCAGGATGACGTCGCGCATGACGGCCTCCTCGCTGATGCCGCGGGCCCTGGCCTGGTCGGCGATCTGGGCCTCGACCAGCGGGGTCTTCACGAAGCCCGGGCAGATGGCGTTGCAGGTGATGCCGAAGGTCGCCACTTCCAGCGCCACCGTCTTGGTCAGGCCCAGGACGCCGTGCTTGGCGGCCACATAGGCCGACTTGAACGGCGAGGCCACCAGGGCGTGGGCCGAGGCGATATTGATGATCCGGCCGCGCCCCTGGGCCTTCATGATCGGCACGGCGGCCTTGGTGGCGTGGAAGGCCGAGGTCAGGTTGATGGCGATGATCTGGTCCCACTTGTCGGTGGGAAAGTCCTCGATTGGGGCCACATGCTGGATGCCGGCATTGTTGATCAGGATGTCCAGCTCGCCGAACTCGGCCTTGGCGGCGCGGACCATGTCGGCGATCTGGTCGGGCTTGGTCATGTCGGCGCCGTTGTACAGCACCTCGACGCCATGCCGTTCGGCCAGTTCGGAGCGGGTTCGCTCGATGGCGGTCATCTCGCCCAGACCGTTCAGGACGATATTGACGCCCTGGGCGGCCAGCGCATCGGCCATCGCGTGGCCAATGCCGCTGGTCGAGCCTGTGACGATGGCGACCTGGCCCTGCAAACCGAAATCAACGGCCATGGCGACGCGGTTCCTTTAATTGCGACCCTAATATTTGCTGCAGCGCAGCATATAACTCGCCATTGCGAAGGGCGAGCGCTTATAAATTCATCGATAGATGAATTCAGGGTTGGGGGCGAGCGAAAACCCAATCAGTGTCGGTCGAGAGCGCGGGACGGAAAGCATAGCCGTCCAGGTCGAAGGCCTTGAGATCCTTGGCCTGCTCGACCCGGTTGTCGATGATGTAACGCGCCATCCGCCCCCGGGCCTTCTTGGCGAAGAAGCCCAGCACCTTGAGCAGGCCCGCCTTCTCCTCCTTGAAGTGGCAGGTGACGACCGGCAGTTTCAGGGCCTTGGCGTCGACGGCCCCGAAATATTCCTGGCTGGCCAGGTTCACCAGGGTCTTGTCGGCGTGGCCTTCGGCGGCGTCGTTGAGGGTCTGGGCGATGGTCTCGCCCCAGAAGTCATAAAGGTTGGCCCCGCGCTTGGTCTTCAGCCGGGTGCCCATCTCCAGGCGATAGGGCTGCAGGGCGTCCAGCGGCCGCAGCACGCCATACAGGCCCGACAGGATGCGCAGATGGTCCTGGGCCCAGTCCAGGGCCGCCCGGTCCAGCTCGCGCGCCGCCAGGCCGCCATAGACGTCGCCATTGAAGGCGATCACGGCCTGCAGGCCGTCCTCGACCTGCGGATCGAAGGCCTGGAACCGCTCGCGGTTCAGGTCGGCCAGCTTTTCGGAGATGTGCATCAGCCGGCGCAGATCGGCGGCGGTCAGCTTGCGCGTCACCTTGGCCAGCTCGGCGATCCTGTCCTTCAGCTCGGGCGTGGTCAGCGGCAGCACCTGATCGGGCGCGGTGAAGTCCAGCGACTTGGCGGGGGAGATGACCATCAGCATGGGCGGGAGATAGAGTGTCCTGACCGGGATCGCTAGCGGGAGGTTGGGGATTGGTGGTCACAGCTCCCTTCCCCCATCCAAAGGCAGGGCTATCGCATATGGCCAAAAACGGTTGTCATCCCGCCACTGCCTTGGCCCGAGCGCGCAGCGCGAAGATCCGGGACCGACGCCTGAGCTCAGCGCTTCCGGCGGTCCCGGATCGGCGCCCGGCTTCGCCAGGCTTGTCCGGGATGACAGCGTCTCTGGGCGCAAACTCATATGCGATAGCCCCGCATTCAAAGGGGAAGGGAGAAGACACGGGCTCGTAGCCTCACGCGGCATCAGCCACTGAAGGGGTTGGGGAGGCGCGAAGCGGCCGGGGCGAACCCGGATGACCGTGATGTGTTGTGTGCGTTTCGGCTCGACCTGTCCGCTTCGCAGAAGCTGTTCTTGCGTGAGGATTGGGCCAAGCGAGCGTGTTTCAGCTCTGATACCCAAGAGCCCCCGTACGGGCGCGCATCCCGTCGATCGGCTAACCGTCTCGACGCCGACGATGCGCGATAGGCGGGTTTACGATCCCTCGCCCTCTTCGACCCGCGCTCACCCGGCCGACGAGCCACTCAGCGTTTGCGCCGTCCTTCTGAGACAGCCCGCACACCTCGACCCGCCTTCCAGGGCGTCGCGGCCCCGCTCAGCTCCATCCCCGTCGCCGCTTTGGGCCGGTACCAGGCGCCCTCCCCCTGCGACGGGGACAGCTGTGATTATGCGGGAGGTTTGAGCGCCGAGGATTGGCGCGATCAACTATTTTACAAGCGGTTGATTGGGCTGGGGTTTGTTTCGGAAAGAACGGGGATACAGCGCGCCCAATCCCCATTCCTCCCGTCATTCCCGCCCTTGTGGCGGGAACCCCTGTTTCAGCCCGCACGTGAAGCGCCAGCGAAGTGCGCGCGCACTTCGCCCCTCCTGCACCTGCGGCGGACAGAGGGGTTCCCGCCACAAGGGCGGGAATGACGATGATCTATTGGAGTGGCGTCCCGCTCCCCTTCGCGCCGAAGGGAGCCATCCTTAAATCTCACGGCGAGACGATCGCCGGTCTGTCCAGGTCACTCAAGGCCGGCCCTGCGGGCCGCCGCGCAGCGGCGACGCGAGAGCGTCGTCCTTGACCAACCTGGTCAGACCGGCGCGCTGCAGCCTCCAAGAGATTTAAGGATGAGCGGGACGCAGGGCGTCCGCTTTTTGGCACTGAGCCAAAGACCGCCTTCGCGCCCTAGTCGGACCTGACGAAGGTCTGCTTATGAGTCTCAAAACGGTTGAGCTAGAGTGCATCCATGGCGTCCAACCACCAGACAGGCGATTCACCGGGGTCTTTCCGTCGCGCGGACGCTCTACAGATTGCGGCCGGCCTCGGCGTCGCAGCCCTGTGTTTTTTTGCAGGTTTCGCTTTGTCCAACGCTCTCGACTCTGTCTCAGCGCGCGGCTTTATTATTGTAGTTTCAGCGTTGGCGATCGCCTTCTTCTCCGCGATCGGGCCAAGCTTTGTGGTTCGCTTGAGGACTGCGGTCCTTAGTTCTTTGGTCTGGTGGCTGCTGTTGGTCCTTATTGGGAGCGCCGTCACTCTGACCAAATCTGGAGACTTCGACGAGGGCGGGCTGGCTGGGCTGGCGCTCGTCTTGGGATTCTATCTGGGGCTTCCGATCGCTCTCTTGGCCACCATAATAGCAGGGCTTCTTGGCCGACTGTTCAACGATAGGCACTGACCCCGCTCGAAGGTTTCTATTCGCAAACCACCCCTTCCCGAATACCGGAAAGTCCGCTTTCCGCCCGCCCCTCGACGCCGACCCGCCTGCCCGCTATCCCGCCCCCATGACACCCCAAGCCCTCGCCCACCTCGCCGCCCTCGCCTGGCCGATCCCGATGGTCGTCGCGCTGATCCTGGTCGCCGCGACCAAGGCCCTGCGGTTTCGCGTCCTGTGGTGCCTGCTCAGCCTGGTCGGGGTCGGGGCGTTCTGGATGCAGATCGACACGGGCCGTTGGGGCTTTATTCCGCTGGCCATCAACCTGCTGGGCCCCGGCCACATGGCCGGCTTCCACAAGGCGGTGATCCCGCTGGGCGCGGTGATCGCGATCGTGGCGGCGCTGCGGGCTAGAACAAAACCCGCGGGTTCATGATCCGCTTCGGATCCAGCGCCGAGCGTATGGCCCGCAGGGCCGTGACCTCGACCGGATCCTTGTAGCCCAGCGCCTCGGCCGTCTTCATCGCCCCCAGGCCGTGCTCGGCGCTGATCGAGCCGTTCAGGCTGGCGGTGATGTCGTGGACAATCTTGGCGCCGGCGTCGCGCAGGGCCTCGTGGGCGTCCTCGTCGCCGCCGACAGGGCGCAGCACGTCATAGTGGACATTGCCGTCGCCCACATGGCCAAAGGCGACGATCCGCGTGCCCGGATAGGCGCTGGCGAGGGCCGCGTCGGCGCGCGCGATGAAGACCGGGATCTTGGAGACCGGCACGCTGACATCGTGCTTCCAGGCCGCGCCCTCGGGCTTCTGGCCGGCCGAATGGCCCTCGCGGATGTGCCAGAAGGCCTTCATCTGGGTTTCTGTCTGGGCCACGGCCGCGTCGCTGATCAGGCCGCGCTCCAGGGCGCTGGTCAGCAGCCGCTCCAGCGCCGCCTCGGCCGCGCCGGGCTCGCCGCTGGCGATCTCGATCAGCACATACCAGGGATGGATCGACGGCAGCGGATCGCGCAGGCCCGGCACGTTGCGGATCGTCAGCTCAAAGCCCAGCCGGCCCATCAGCTCGAAGGCCTCGACCGCCCCGCCCGTCTCGTCCTTGGCCCGGGCCAGCAGTTGGATGGCGTCTTCCGGCGAGCCCAGGCCGACAATGGCCACGGCCCGCGAGGCCAGCAGCGGGTGCAGCTTCAGGCTGGCGGCGGTGACCACGCCCAGCGTGCCCTCGGCCCCGATCAGCAGCTGCTTGAGGTCGTAGCCGGTATTGTCCTTGCGCAGGCGCTTGAGGCCCTTCCAGATCTCGCCATTGGGCAGCACGGCTTCCAGGCCCAGCACCTGCTCGCGCATCATGCCGTAGCGCAGAACCGCCGTGCCGCCGGCATTGGTCGAGATCAGGCCGCCGATGGTGCAGGAGCCTTCCGAGGCCACGCCCACCGTGAAGCGCCGACCCACGCTGGCCGCCTGGGCATGGGCTTGCGACAGGGTGACGCCCGCCTCCAGCACCATGACGTCGTCCAGGCCGTCGACATCGCGAACGGCCCGCAGCTTTTCGGTGGAGAGCAGGATCTCGCCCTGCGGGATCTGGCCCGCCACCAGTCCGGTATTGCCGCCCTGCGGGGTGATGGCCACGCCGTCGGCGGCGCAGATGCCGACCACGGCGGCGACCTCGCCGGTGGTGCGCGGCATGACCAGCAACGGCGTCTCGCCCCGCCAGCGGCCGCGCCATTCGACCAGCTTGGGCTCGAGGCGGGCGGGGTCTTCACTCCAGCCGCCCTCGCCGAGCACGGCCTTGAGGCGGGACAGGGTATCGGCGGGAACGGGCTTGGTCATGGGCACGGAGGATACGCTTTTGGAGCGGTCCAGAATAGGATATACTTGGGTATATACCGGAGTCGATCGATGGGAATTTTCATCAAGAATCCCGAGACCGAGCGGGTCGTTCGCGAAGTCGCCGCCTTGCGTGGCACAACGATCACCGGCGTGATCGACGCGCTGGCGCGCGAAGCGCTCGAACGCGAGCAGTCCAAATCGCCTCGGCGGACTCTGGAAAGCATGCGCGCGGCGACTGCGGAGTTTCGTCGCAAGGCCGGACTGGACAAGACCAAGCTCAACGTCACCAAGGCCGATTTCGACGCGCTCTGGGAAATTCCCGGCGTCACGGATGTGGAAGACGATCAGTGATCGTCGTCGATGCTTCGGCACTGGTCGCCATTGGCGACGACGAGCCGGAGGCTGAGAACTTTCTGGCCGTTCTGGAGCGAAACCCCTCCCGCATCTCGGCAGTGAACTATGTCGAGGCGGGGTTGATCCTGATAGGTCGGGGACGGCTGGCGACCCAGGCAGATCTTGATGACTGGCTCAAGCAGCTGGGCGCCAGCGTCATGCCCGATGAGAATCTCGCGTCGGCCGCGCTCGACGCCTATCTCGTCTACGGCCGGCGACGCCACCCCGCGAAATTGAATCTCGCCGACTGCTTCGCCTACGCCCTGGCCAAGACCCTCGACGCGCCACTGCTGTACAAGGGCGACGACTTTGCGCTCACCGATGTGCGCTCGGCCTTGGACTAGCCCAGGTCGGGATCGGGAATGCCCCGGATCTTGGCCCAGTATTCCTCGCGCGCGTCGTCGTCGATCACGGCCGGGTCGCCGGCGCCCTTGTAGAGCCGGTCGCCGCCGTCCTTGCGGGCCTTGGCGATCCAGAAGGGCTGGCCGGTCTCGATGTCGCGGAAATTGGCCTTCAGGCCCGAATTGCGCAGGGCCTCGAACGAGCGGCCGGCATAATAGAGGGTCTCGCCGGTCTTGGACGACCCCACCCGCCCGATGCGCGCGGGACCGTTCAGGCCCTTGGACTTGTCCTCGAGGTACATGATCTTGAATTTCATCGGCCTCTATCCCACGAACCCGGCCGCGCGTCTCAGCCGGTCATTGATCGCCTCGCCCAGGCCTTCCTGAGGAATGGCCGCCACGGCGATGCCGACGGGCTTCGTCCGATCGGCGGCGCGCAGGAACGAGAACAGGTTGGCGGCGGCTTCGCTGAGCAGGCCGCCCGGGCTGAGATTGAAAACCCCCTCCCCGTCCGGCCACGGACCAAAGGCCAGGAACGCCTCGCCGACGAGGGGCGCGGCCGCATCGATGCGCACCGGCGCGTCGGGGGCATAGTGCAGGGCCAGGCGGCCCGGCGAGCGTTTGGCGTCGTCCTCGGCTTCGGCCAGGGGACCAACCACGGCCTCCAGCTGGGCGCGGGTCACGGCGCCGGGACGCAGCAGGCGCGGCGGGCCGTCCAGCACGGCGACGACGGTGGATTCCAGGCCGACTTCGCAGGGACCGCCGTCCAGGGTGACGGCGCAGGCCGCGCCGGTCTCGCCGAAGGCGTCGTCATAGGTGGTGGGGCTGGGCCGGCCCGAGCGGTTGGCCGAAGGGGCCACCACCGGCGCGCCGAACGCCGCCAGCACGGCGCGCGACAGCGGATGGCCGGGCACGCGGATGGCCACGGTGTCGAGCCCAGCGCGGGCCAGATCGCAAACCGCCGAAGCGTCGCGGATCGGCGCGACCAGGGTCAGCGGGCCGGGCCAGAAGGCCTTGGCCAGGGCGAGAGCCCGTTCGTCGAAGACAGCGATCCGCGCGGCGGTCTCGATATCGGCCACGTGGGCGATCAACGGGTTAAAGCGCGGACGGCCCTTGGCCTCGAAGATCGCCGCCACGGCCGCCGGATTGGCCGCATCCGCGCCCAGGCCATAAACCGTCTCGGTGGGCAGCAGCACCAGCCGGCCGGCGGCCAGGGCGCGCGCGGCCTCTACGACTTGCGCGTCGCCTTCAGGGAGAAGCTGACCTTCACCTTGGCCGCGATCTGATCCGTGCTCGCCCATTCGCCCTGTCCGACCCCGAACATCGTCCGGTCGAGGCTGGTTACACCGCGCGCCGTGGCCGTGTCGCCGTCGATCTTCAGGCTGAACGGCAGGCTGAGCGGCTTCTTGACGCCGCGCAGGTCCAGGGTCCCGTCGGCGATATAGCGGCCCTCGCCGGTCTTGCGGAACTTGCTGGCCGTGAACGTCGCCTTGGGGTGGCTGGCGCTGTCGAAGAAGTCGCCGCTGGGCAGGCTCTCGTCGCGCTGGGCGTCGCCGGTCTGGGCCGAGGCCGTGTCGATGCTGACGGTCAGCTTCGAGCGGTCCAGGGCCTCGGGCGAAAACAGGATGTCGGCGGACCAGCGGGTGAAGCTGCCCTCCAGGGCGTCGCCCGACCATGTGGCGGTGAAGCCGAGCTTGCCGCCCTTGGCCACCGTCCAGGCCACGGGGTCCTTCAGGGCCGCCGGCGCGGCGGCGGCCTCGGCCGGCGTCGCCGCAGCCTCCGGCGCAGCGGGCGCGGCGACCGGCGCGAGCGGCGCGTCAACAGACTCCTCGGCGACCGCAGGTGCCGCCACCGGCTTGACGGTCGGGCTGTAGAGATAACCGGCGGCGATCACCGCCGCGAGGCCGGCGGCGGCCAGCCAGGCGCGCGGCTCTTTCCAGCCCGGTTTGGCGCCGGGCGTCATGTGGCTGAACACCGCGTCGCGATCGAGAATCTGGTGCTTGGCCACCGCGCCCAGGTGCAGCAGCAGCAGCAGATAGGTGGTCTTGACCAGCACATTGTGACCGATCTCGCCGATCTCGTGCCAGACGTGCTTGGCGCCGTCCGCGAGGTCGGGCAGCAGCGGCAGATGCGGCCAGGCAACGACCCCGAACAGCAGGGTCGGGATGTTGGTCTTGCTGGCCGAGACCAGGATCCAGCCGGTCAGCGGCAGGCCGATCATGATCCCATAGAAGCCCCAGTGCACCACGTGCGAGGCGATACGCTCCCAGTTGGGCTGGCCCACCGGCGGCGGCGGCGACGTGTGGGTCAGCTTCCAGGCCAGCCGGAACAGGCTGAGCAGCAGGATGGTGATCCCGATCGACTTGTGCAGCTGGAAGAGGGCGAAGGTCTCCGGTCCCTTGGGACCGTCCCCCGCCCTCCAGCCCAGGATGATCTGGAAGATGATGGCCGCGGCGATCAGCCAGTGAATGACGATCGCCACCGTCGTGTAGCGCGTGCGTGTCGCGGCCATCAGGCTCTCCAGATCCGGTCTGATCAGACTACTTCTTGTCGAACTCGACTTCGATGTTCAGCGTCACGTCATCGCCGACCAGCGGAACATACTTGGAAACGCCGAATTCCGAACGCTTGATCGTGGTCGAGGCCGAGAAGCCGGTCTTGACGCTGCCGGGCATGAAGCTGCCGCCGACGCCGTTGAAGGTGACGTCCAGAACCACCGGCTTGGTCACGCCATGGAAGGTCAGATCGCCCGTGACCTTGCCGGTCTTGCCGTCGCCCACATCGACCTTGGTCGAGACGAAGGTGATGGTCGGATATTTGGCCGTTTCCAGCCAGCCGTCGCCGGCCAGTTCCTTGTTGAACTTCAGGCCGAAGGCGTCGGCGCCCGTCGAGGTGTCGATCGAGGCGGGGTCGACCGTAACGCTGATCTTAGAGGCTTCCGGCGCCTTGGGATCATAGGTGAAGCTGGCGTCCAGCTTGGTAAAGCGCAGGGTGTAGTTGGAGAAACCCATGTGGCTGAGCTTGGCGGTCAGCACGGCGTGGGTCTTGTCGAGCACATAGTTGCCGGCCGGCAGGTCGGCAGGCTTGGTCGAGCTGACACCCGGCGCGGCCAGGGCGGCGGGCGCCGTGATCAGCGCGGCGGCGAGCGCGGCGTAGGCGAAGGGACGGGCCATAGGTCGGAATCTCCAAACTGTGATTGCAGCAGTTACGATTGCCTCGACTTAAGAAGTCCGGCGCAGGGATAAAGGGCTGCAACATCACGAAGCCGTGACTTCTTGAACGAACGTCGCGCCAGCTTGGCCCCGCCGCCGCGCGCGCCTAAACAGAACACCGATAATCTGGAGCCTCGCCGTTCATGACCTACCGCGCCCCTGTCCGTGACATCGCTTTTTCGCTGCGGCATGCGGCCGGCTTTGATCGCCTTTCCGACGCCTTTCCCGACGCCGACGCCGACACGGTCCAGGCCGTGCTGGAAGGGGCCGGGGCCCTGGCCGGCGACATCCTGGCTCCGCTGAACCGCCAGGGCGATCTGGTCGGCGCGAAACTGGAGAACGGCATGGTCCGCGCCGCGCCGGGCTTTGGCGAGGCCTATCGGCAATTTGCCCAGGGCGGCTGGAACGGCCTGGCGGCCGATCCTGACCATGGCGGCCAGGGCCTGCCCAAGAGCCTGGAGATCGGCGTCTTCGAGATGTTCCAGGCCGCCAACATGGCCTTTGGCCTGTGTCCCATGCTGACCCTGGGAGCGATCGAGGCCCTGGCCCACCACGGCTCGGAGCGCCAGAAGAGCCTGTATCTGCCGCGTCTGGTCTCGGGCGAATGGACCGGCACCATGAACCTGACCGAACCGCAGGCCGGCTCGGACCTGGCGGCGATCACCACCATGGCCACGCCGGATGGCGACGGCGGCTACACCCTGTCGGGCCAGAAGATCTACATCACCTGGGGCGACCACGACGTCGCCGACAATATCGTCCACCTGATCATCGCCCGCACGCCGGACGCGCCTCCCGGCGTGAAGGGCATCTCGCTGTTCCTGGCCCCCAAGGTGCTGGTCGGCGAGGACGGAAGCCTGGGCGCGGCCAACGCCGTGCGGGCCGGCGGACTGGAGCACAAGCTGGGCATCCACGGCTCGCCCACCTGCGTGATGCTGTTCGAGGGCGCCAAGGCCGAGCTGGTCGGCGAGCTGGGCAAGGGCCTGGCCCATATGTTCACGATGATGAACGCCGCCCGCCTGCAGGTCGGCGCCCAGGGCGTCGCCATCGCCGAGCGCGCCTATCAGCAGGCGCTGGCTTTCTCGCTGGAGCGCCGCCAGGGCCGCTCGGCCTGGACCGGCGAAAACGCGGCCCGCCTGTTCGACCATCCCGACGTGCGCCGCACCCTGATGCTGATGAAGGCCCGCATCGAAGCGGCGCGGGGCATCTGCCTGTCCACCGGCGTCGCCGCCGACCTGGCCACCCATGGCGCCACCGAGGACCAGCGCGTCGCCGCCAAGCTGCGCGAGGAACTGCTGACCCCGATCGCCAAGGCCTGGTCGACCGACATGGGCGTCGAGGTGGCCTCGCAGGGCGTGCAGATTCACGGCGGCATGGGCTTTGTCGAGGAAACCGGCGCGGCCCAGCACTATCGCGACGCCCGCATCGCCCCGATCTATGAGGGCACCAACGGCATCCAGGCCATCGACCTGGTCGGCCGCAAGCTGAGCCTTGGCGAAGGCCAGGCGATCGGCGACCTGATGGACGATATCCGCGACACGATCGACGCCCTGAACGCGGCCGCCGATCCGGCCTTGGGCACGATGGCCAGAAGACTGGAGACCGCCCTGGACGCCGCCAGCGCCGCCACGGCCTGGCTGATCGAGCGCCGGGCGCGGGCCATGCCCGACGCGCTGTCGGGCGCCACGGCCTATCTGAAACTGCTGGGCGATGTGGTCGGCGGCTGGATGCTGGCCAAGGGCGCCCTGGCGGCCTCGGCGGCCATCGCGGCCGGCGGCGGCGACGCCGGCTGGCTCTCAACCCGGCTGGCCCTGGCGCGGATCTATGCCGAGGCTGTGCTGGCTCAGGTTCCCGGGCAGGTCGCGGGGGTGATGATCGGGGCGGCAGATTTCGAGGCGACGACGCCGGAGATGCTGGGGGCCTATTGAACACTGGCCCCCTCCGCGCCTGCGGCGCTCCTCCCCCGTAGGGGGAAGATGATCCCGTCTTCCCCCTACGGGGGAGGACGGCTGCGCAGCAGCCAGGAGGGGGCGAGTGGTTACAGAATTAGAGCTGCGCCAGCATGTAGTCCGCCGACGAGACCTTGAACTCACCGCCCTCTTCGACGTTCAGCGAGGTCACGACGCCGTCCTTGGCGATCAGCGAATAGCGCTGCGAGCGCGAGCCCATGCCGAACTTGGAGCCGTCGAAGTCCAGGCCCACGGCGCGGGTGAAGTCGCCGTTGCCGTCGGCCAGCAGCATCACTTCGTCGGTGATGCCCTGGTCCTTGCCCCAGGCCTTCATCACGAACAGGTCGTTGACCGAGACGCAGGCGATCGTATCGACGCCCTTGGCCTTGAACTCGGCGGCGTGGTCCTTGAAGCCCGGCAGGTGCTTGGCCGAGCAAGTGGGGGTGAAGGCGCCGGGAACGGCGAACAGGGCGACGGTCTTGCCCTTGAACAGGTCGTCAGTGGTGACCGGCGCAGGGCCTTCGGCCGTGCTGGTCATGAAAGTCGCCGCAGGAAGCGTATCGCCAACCTTGATCGTCATGGGCTTGGTCCTGTCCTTTGAGAGTGCGCAAATCGAATATAGGTCCGACGACAACGCGCCAACCCCAAGGTTCGACTTGAAACCGTCGCGTTCTATCCCGATCCTGTATCCATGAACCGCGACACGCATGACGAGGCGGACTTCCTGGCCGGGCGCCTGCTGGTAGCCATGCCGGGCATCGAGGACGAACGCTTCGAACGCGCCGTCCTCTACATGTGCGCCCACGACGAAGAGCAGGCGATGGCCATCACGGTCAATCGCCCGGTCGAGGGCCTGACGGTGTTCGAGCTGCTCGACAAGCTGGGCGTGCGCTCCGAGATCAAGACCCAGAACACCCTGGTGCTGCTGGGCGGTCCGGTTGAGCTGGAGCGCGGCTTCGTGCTGCACACCGACGATTTCAACTCGCCCGACTCGACTCTGGCCCTGCACGACGGCCTGGCCCTGACCGCCACCCGCGACGTGCTCGACGCCATGGGCAGCCCAATCCACCATCCCCGCCGGGCGATCCTGGCCCTGGGCTATGCCGGCTGGGGGCCTGGCCAGCTGGAGCAGGAGGTGCGCGACAACATCTGGCTGGTCTGCGACGCCGACGAGGAACTGCTGTTCGACGACGACCATGAGCACAAGTGGACGCGGGCCCTGGCCAAGCTGGGGATTTCGGCGGATCACCTGTCAGCGCAGGCGGGGCGGGCTTAGATCGAAAAGCTGCTCCCCCTCTGGGGGAGCTGTCGCGGAGCGACTGAGGGGGCTAGCTGGATATCGGCCGAGTAGGCCCCCTCCGGCCCTCTGGGCCACCTCCCCCAGAGGGGGAGGATCTAGGAAGACTAACCTCTGGCCTTCACCGGCGCAGCGCCGTCCACATAGGCCTCATTGAGGTAAACCTCGGCCTCCTGCGGCGACAGGGCCGGCGCATAGCCGAAGCCCTGGCCATAGTCGCAGCCCAGGGCCTGCAGGGCGGCGGCCATCTCGGCGTTTTCGACGCCTTCGGCCACGACTTCCAGGTCCAGGTCCTGGCCCAGCTTGACCACCGAGCGGACGATCTTGGCCGAGCCGGGATTGCTGCCCATGGTGCGGACGAAATAGCGGTCGACCTTCAGGGTGTCGAAGGGCAGGCGCGTCAGATACTGCAGCGACGAGAAGCCGGTGCCGAAATCGTCCAGCGCCAGGCCGGCCCCGGCGTCGCGCAGGGTGCGCAGGATCACGGCGGCCCGTTCAGGGTCGCGCATGATGTCGCTTTCGGTGACTTCCAGCTTCAGGGCGCCGCGCGGCAGGTTGTTGACCCGCAGCACTTCGGCCACGTCGTCGACCAGGCCCGGACGGTCGATCTCACCGGTCGACAGATTGACGCTGACGGTCAGGGCGCCCACGGCCGGATGGCTGCGACGCCAGGCGGCCAGCTGCGCGCCGGCGGTGCGCATCATGTGCTCGCCCAGCTCGCTCATCAGGCCCAGTTCCTCGATCAGCGGGAGGAATTCGTCGGGCGGCAGCATGCCGCGGCGCGGGTGCAGCCAGCGGGCCAGGGCCTCGAAGCCCGACAGGGCGCCGGTCGACAGGCGCACGACGGGCTGGAAATAGGGGGTGATCTCGCCGCGGGCGATGGCGCCGCGCAGGTCGGCCTCCAGCGCCAGGCGCGACAGGCCGTCGGTCTCCATCGAGCGGCCATAGGCGGCGGCGCCGCCGCGACCGGCCGAGGACGCGGCCTCGACGGCCAGTTCGGCGCGACGCAGCAGTTCGGTCGCCTCGGGCGCATCTTCGCCGCCCTCGGCGTTCACGGCCCCGATCGACAGGGTGGGGTGGATATCGAAGCCCGCGATCCGCAGCGGCTGTTCCAGGGCGTTGCGCAGCAGCTCGGCCGGCTCAAAGCCCCGGGGCTCGCACAGCACGGCGAACTCGTCCTCGCCGATCCGGCCCAGGATCGAGCCGGTCGGGAAGGCGGCCGCCAGGCGCGAACCCAGGGCGGCCAGAACCAGGTCGGCGCGTTCGTGGCCCAGGGCCTCGTTCAGGCGGCGCAGGCGATCGACATCGGCGACCACCAGCTCATGCACGCCTTCAAGGCGCAGACGCTCGCGGGCGCGGGCGATGAAGCTCTTGCGGTCCAGCAGGCCGGTCAGGTCGCAGCGCTCGGACGCGGCGAATTTCACTTCGGGGGCGACGACGCCGGCGGCGCGCACGCCTTCCTCCAGCCATACGCCCCGCCAGATGCAGGTCTCAAAGCCGCGCATGCGAAAGCGCGCCATGACTTCGGAGCCGGGTTCACGGACCTTCAGCACTTCCTCGGCCTGGGCGCGGTCCTGCGGCAGGGCCAGGGCGCGGAAGGCTGCGGAAGAGCATTCAGGGGCCAGCGGACCCAGGCCCAGCGCCCGGGCGGCGCCATTGACCCGCAGGCGGTCGGCTTCAGGCTCCCAGATCCACAGGGCCGCATCGGCCGCACCCAACGCTTCCAGCGTGGCGGTCGTGTCCCAGATCTTACGGTCCGTAGCCCGAAACGACATACTCGATCCCAACGCCACCTCGGCGTCTCTCGCCCGGACCGGCGCTAGGATCGCGCAACAAGTCCGAACAGACGATGATCTCGCCACTCGCCGTTAATTTTCAAATAAGCGGGGGCGTAACCCTCCTCGGAAAAGCCGCATTTCAGCAAAAGCCCGGCCGAGGCGGTGTTTTCCGGCATGCAGGCGGCCTCAAGCCGATGGAGTCCCAGGCCCTCGAAGGCGAAGCGGATCACGGTGGCGACGGCGTCGGACATGTGCCCCTGGCGCGTGTAGGGCTGACCCAGCCAGTAGCCCACCGTACCGCTCAGGGACACGCCGCGCCGGACGTGAAACAGCCGCACCGCGCCGATCAGGGCGTCGTCACTCTTGCGGAACACGAAGAACGGCCACGCCTCGCCGGTCTCCAGCTCGCGAGCATAGGCGCCCAGCCGGGCGCGGAAGGCGCGGCGCCCCAGGTCGTCCTCGGGCCAGGTCGGCTCCCAGGGCTCCAGGAAGCTGCGCGACTCGCGGCGCAGGTCGGCCCAGTCGCGGTGATCCGACACCCGCGGCGGTCGCAGATAGACGCCGCTGCCCTGAAGCCTGAGGCCGGGTCTGGCGCGGAACAGCTTCAGAAGGGTCGACACTTGAACTCCAGCAGGCGCGAAGGCGCGCGAGGGTCTGCGATCAGGCCGCAGCGAACAAGGCCTTCTCGAAGGCGGGGCCGGCTTTCAGGGCCGACTTGGCGCCCAGGATGGCCGTGGCGCAACGCCGCGAGTCCAGCAGGCGCTGGCCCAGCCGGGCGACATCGGCCGGGGTGACGGCGTCGACCTCGAAGGCCAGCTCGGCCGGCGGATACAGGCGATCAAACAGAAGCACCTGGCCGGCGGCCTGCTCGGCGCGCGACAGCGCCGCTTCGCGGGCCATGAACATGTGCGCCTTCAGCTGGGCCTTGGCGCGGGCCAGCTCGGCCGGCTCGATGTGGCGGGCCAGGGCGACCAGCTGCTCGGCGCAGACCTTGGCGGTCTCGACCGCATTGCCCGCCGCGCAGCCGGCATAGATGCCCAGCGCCCCGTGATCGGCATAGGTGTCGGAATAGGCGTCGATATTGTAGGCCAGACCGCGCTTCTCGCGGGCCTCCTGGAACAGCCGCGACGACATGCCGCCGCCCAGGCATTCGGCGAAGATCCGCAGGGCGAAATAGTCCTGCTCGCGCGCGCCGCAGGCCGGCAGCATGAACACCAGATGCGACTGCTCCAGCTTGCGCACCTCGCCCTCGTGGCCGCCCACGAACGGCGCGGCGACGGGTTCGGCCAGGCTCTCGCGCACCGGCACGCCGCCAAAGGCGCGCTCGGCGGCGGCCATCAGCTCGGCCTCGCTGACCGCGCCGGTGGCGCTGATCACCAGCCGGTCGGGGGCGTAAAGCGCGCGCCGCCAGTCGGACAGGGCGGCGTTGGTGGCGGCATTGACGCTCTCGACCGAGCCCAGGATCGGGCGGGCCACTGGGTGCTGGCCCCAGGCCGCGCGCTGGATCAGATCGAAGACATAGTCGTCGGGCGCGTCGGCCGCCTCGGCGATCTCCTGCAGCACCACCTGCTTTTCGCGGACCAGATCGGCCTCGTCGAGGGTGGGGCGCAGCAGCAGGTCGGCGATGACGTCCATGCCCAGATCCAGGCCGCCCTTCAGGGCCCGCACCTGGAAGCTGGTGCGCTCATAGCCGGTGGCGGCGTTGAGCGAGCCGCCCTGGCTTTCGATGACCTCGACGATATCGCGCGCGCTGCGCGATCCGGCCCCCTTGAAGACCATGTGCTCCAGCAGGTGCGACCAGCCCGACTGCGGGACATCCTCATGGGCCGCGCCGCGACCGGCGACGACGGTCAGGGCCAGGGTCTCAAGGCCGGGCATCGGATCGCAGACGACCCGGACGCCGTTTTTCAGCGTCTTGAGGACAGCGCTCACGAAGTGGCCGCGAAGGTGCGCACGAAGGCTTTCACCGTGTCGCCGCTGGCCGGCAGCCTCTCGAAGCGCTCGGGCTTCTGCGACAGGTCCGGCGTGGCGCGCGGCGTGGCCGGGGTCAGGCCGCAGGCGGCGGCGACCGCCTCGGGGAACTTGGCCGGATGGGCCGTGGAGAGCACCACCACCGGCGTGGTCGGGTCGTCCAGCTGGACGCCCGCAGCCGCCGCCACGCCCACGGCAGTGTGCGGGTCGATGACCTCGCCGGTTTCGTTCAGGGTCGAGAGCATGGTCTTGGCGGTGTCGGCCTCGCTAACGGCCACGCCGCGGAACAGCTCGCGCATGGTGGCGAAGGCGCTGGGCGGAATGTCGATCAGGCCGCTGTCGGTAAAGCCCCGGAAGGCGCGGCCGGTCTCGACCCCGTCACGGCGCACCGCTTCGAAATACAGGCGCTCGAAATTGGAGGCCACCTGGATGTCCATGGCCGGGCTCTGGGTGGCGGCCACCGCGCCCTTGGCGTAGCGGCCCTCCTCGAAGGTGCGGGCCAGGATGTCGTTGGAATTGGTGGCGCAGACGATCTGGGCGATCGGCAGGCCCATGCGGGTGGCCACAAAGGCGGCATAGGCGTCGCCGAAATTGCCCGTCGGCACCACGAAGGCCACGGCCCGCTCGGGCGCGCCCAGGGCCACGGCGGCGGTGAAATAATAGACGCTTTGGGCCGCGATCCGCGCCCAGTTGATCGAGTTGACACCCGACAGGTCGACCGCGTGGCGGAACTGATCGTCCTGGAAGGCCTGCTTGACGATGGCCTGGCAGTCGTCGAACGAGCCCTGGATCGAGACGCAGGCGACGTTGTCGTCAGTCGCCGTGGTCATGAACCGGCGCTGGACCTCGCTGATCCGGCCCTCGGGGAAGAGGGCCACGATGCGGGCGTTCTTGCGGCCCCGGAAGGCCTCGACCGCCGCGCCGCCGGTGTCGCCCGAGGTGGCGCAGATGATGGTCATCTTGCGCGACTGGCGTTCCAGCACATAGTCGTACAGCCGCCCCAGCAGCTGCATGGCGACGTCCTTGAACGCCAGGGTCGGGCCGTGGAACAGCTCCAGCAGGAAGCGGTTGGGACCCAGCTGCTTGAGCGGCGCAACGGCGCTGTGGGCGAAGCTGGCATAGGCCTCGGCGCACATCTCGGCCAGCACGTCGGCGGGGATGTCGTCGCCGACGAACTTGCCCATCACGGCGGCGGCGACCTGATCATAGGGCTTGCCGGCGAAGGCCGCGATTTCCGCCTTGGTGAAGGTCGGCCATTCGGCCGGCACATACAGGCCTCCGTCGGGAGCCAGGCCCGCCAGGACAGCGTCGAGGAATCCGATGGGGGCGGCCTCGCCGCGGGTCGAAACGTAGCGCATCAGGGTCTCAGTCTCCGCCAGAGCATGGCGGCATAGATAAAGAGCAGGGTTACGGCAAGACCGAACCACGTCAGGGCGTATTCGAGGTGCCGATTGGAAATTTCTGCCGGAAGCGGCGCGGGGACGATCCCGGCCGGGGCCGGGGTCTCGCGCTCGGCCATCAGGGCCAGCGGCGCCGGCTTGCGACCGGCCAGCCCGGTCACGGCGTCGGCTCGGTGGCCGCCCAGTTGCTCCAGCGGGATCAGGATGCCCGTGACCTGCCCCGGCTCGGCGAAGGCGCGGGCCGGCGCCTCGACCTGGCCGGTCAGCTCGGGAACCACGCCGCGATCGACCAGGATCAGGTCATAGGGACCACCCTGCACGCCACACAGGGCCTGGGCGCGCCAGACGACGTCGCCGTCGCGAATGCCATAGGCCAGGGACAGGGCCGGCAGGGACGCCGGGCGGCAGGCGACGCTGACCCGCGTCCAGGCGACATTGCGGCCTTGGGCGGCCTCGGCCAGCACCGGGCCGATCGGGGCCGCCGGGGCGGTCTTCAGGGTCTCGATCCGCCCGAGCAGATCCTCCTTCCAGGCCATGCGCTTGATCTGCCAGGCGCCCAGGAAACACAGGATGCCGAACGCAATCGCCACGGCGATGGTCAGGCCGATGGGGAAGCGGCTTTTGACGGGAGGGGCCTCAGACATCGCGCCCGCCGGCTTCCGAGGCCTTGTTGGCGACCTGGGCAGCCACCATCAGGCCCTTGGCGGGCCGCATCAGGCCCAGGCTCAGGCCCAGGGTCACGGGCAGCCAGACCAGCAGCAGCAGCCAGATCGGCCAGTTCCAGGCGAACATCGAAAACAGCGCGCCGAACGCGCCGACGCTGCCGCCGATCAGGATGATGAAGGTCGAGGCCCCGTCGCCGGTCTCGTGGCGGCCCAGTTCGAAGCCGCAGGCTTCGCAGGTCGGGGCGATCTTCAGGAACCCGTCGAACAGGAAGCCCTCGCCGCACTTGGGGCAGCGACCGCTGGCGCCGGCCAGATAGGGGTTGGTGTGGCTCATGGAGCCTCCTGAAAAGAAAAAGGCCCGGAACGCTGGCTTAGCGTTCCGGGCCCCCTCGGAAGTCTGGATCTTAGAGCGTGGCGGCTCAAAATGTGAGGGGTTTAGCCCTCACATTTCAACTTTCGAGCCCTAGTGGGCCGAAGCGCCGAAGATCACGTAGATGAAGGCGAACAGGAACAGCCAGACCACGTCCACGAAGTGCCAGTACCAGGCGGCCGCTTCGAAGCCGAAGTGCTGCTTGGGGGTGAAGGCGCCGTTCTGCAGGCGGATCAGGCAGACGATCAGGAACAGGGTGCCGACAAACACGTGGAAGCCGTGGAAGCCGGTGGCCAGGAAGAAGGTCGAACCGTAGAGGCCCGAGTTCACGGCCGCTTCCGAATAGAACAGCTGCTCGTGGTTGATGTGGGCATATTCATAGAACTGGATGGCGGTGAACAGCGCGCCCAGCAGGATGGTCAGGATCAGACCCCACTTGGCGCCCTTGCGGTCGCCGACCTGCAGCGCGTGGTGCGCCCAGGTGACGGTGGTGCCCGACAGCAGCAGGGTCAGGGTGTTGACCAGCGGCAGGTGCCAGGCCGAGACGGTCTCGACGCCCAGGGGCGGCCAGGTGGCCCAGGCGGTGCGGACCTCCTCGATGGCCGAGAGGGTGCGGTGTTCATGGAACAGCGCCATCTCGAAGAACATCCAGAACCAGGCCACGAAGAACATCACTTCCGAAGCGATGAACAGGATCATGCCGTATCGCAGGCCGATCGAGACGACCGGCGTGTGGTCGCCGGCATTGGCTTCCTTGGCCACATCGCTCCACCAACCGAAGAAGGTGTAGAGGATGCCGGCAAAGCCTGCGGCGAAGATCGCCCAGTTGCCTTTTTCGATACCCAGAACACCGCCCTTGATCCAGCCGATCAGGCCGATGGCCATGATGGTGGCGGCGACCGAGCCCACGAGGGGCCAGGGGCTGGGCGGCAGGATGTGATAGTCGTGTTTGACGGCGCCGTGGGCCATGGTGGTGCTAACCCTTATTCCCTCTAGACGTTGCCCGCCGAGTCCCCCCGCTGCAACGCTCCATAATGAACGCTATAGCCCTCTCGACGGCGCGCCGCCAAGGGGTTGAACTATACGCGGCGTCGTAGAAGCCACCAGTTTTTTCCCGGAGTCGTCCTCGACCGCCGGGAAGAAGGTGTAGGAGAGGGTGATCTCGCCCTTACCCTTGGTCTCCGGATCATCGACATATTGCGGATCGACGAAGTAGACGACGGGAAACTCGATCGTCTGGCCGGGCTGGATCGTCTGGTTGGAAAAGCAGAAACATTCCAGTTTCTGGAAGTAGGGCCCGGCCTGTTCGGGCACCACATTGTAGATCGCCCGGCCGGTCATGGCCTGGTCGCTGCGGTTGGTGACCTTGAAGAACGCCAGGCCCGTGTCGCCGATCCGGATATCCTGGCTGACCTGCTCGGTCGAGAAATCCCAGGGCAGGTTGCGGATATTGGCGTCGAACCGGATCTTGACCTTGCGGTCCAGCACCTTGGTCGGGGCCAGATCGGCCTTGCGCACGGTGCCGTCGAAGCCGGTCATCTGGCAAAACAGCTTGTAGAGCGGCACCGAGGCGTAGGCCGCCCCGATCATGCCGAAGAAGGCGGCGGCGCACAGCAGGCCCACGCGCGCGTTGCGGCGGGCCGCCAGGTCCTTGACGGGCTTCAGCGCCTTGAGCGGAGCCTTGCCCAGATCAGGGGGGCCGGATTCAGCCGGGCCGGGATCAGAAGGGACGGTTTGCGACATTGGCGCCGAGCCTCACGACAGTGACCACAAACATCAGAATGACAAAGGCCATCAGGCCCAGGCCCAGGGCGATATTGCGCCCCTTGCGGGCCCGTGCGGCGGGGTCGTGCTCGACAGGCTTGTTCATCGCAAAAGCTCCAGGGCTTTGACGCCGAAGACCGCTTCGCCCAGCAGGGCTGCGAACATGGCGAACAGATAGAGGATCGAGAAGGCGAACAGATTGCGCGCCGCCTTGGCGCCGGCGGCTGCGGCCGGCGAAGACGTGCCGTCATCAGTGACCTCATAGAGGTCGCGGTCGGCGGCGCGCGGATCGGCGGCGTCACCGGCCTTGCTGAGAAACACCCGGAAGGCCAGCAGCAGGAACACCGCGCCGCCCAGGCCGGCGACCGCCAGATACAGCGGGCCGCCCAGACCGGTCAGCACCGGCAGCAGGCAGACCGGAATCAGGATCAGGCTGTAGATCAGGATCTGCAGGCGGGTGGCCTTGGCGCCCTTGACCACCGGCAGCATCGGCACGCCGGCCTTGGCGTAGTCGGTGGTGATGTACAGCGACAGCGCCCAGAAGTGCGGCGGGGTCCAGAAGAAGATGATGGCCACCATCAGCCAGGCGTTCAGCGGGGCCGAGCCCGTGGCCGCAGCCCAGCCGATGGCGGGCGGCAGGGCGCCGGCCAGTCCGCCGATAACGATGTTCTGGGTCGTCCAGCGCTTGAGCCACATGGTGTAGACCACGGCATAGAAGACGATGGTGAAGGCCAGCAGACCCGCCGCCAGCCAGTTGACGGCCATGCCCAGCAGCATCACCGAGAGCAGGCTGAGCACCACGCCCAGGGCGGCGGCGTCGTCGCCGCGCACCTTGCCCGACGGCACGGGGCGGCCGCGCGTGCGGCGCATCAGGCCGTCGATATCGGCGTCGAACCACATGTTCAGGGCGCCCGAGGCCCCGGCCCCGACGGCGATGCACAGCACCGCCACGGCGGCCAGTACGGGGTGCATGGGCGTGCGGGCGGCCAGAAGGCCGGTCAGGCCGGTGAACACCACCAGCGACATGACGCGGGGCTTGAGCAGCTGGAAGAAGTCCTGCCAGCGGGCGACATCGGGCGTCGTCTGCGGCGGGGCGGTTTCCGGGGTCATGGCGGCGATCTTCGACATCGAATTCTGATTATAGCGGTCTGGATGGGCGAAGGGCGCGGCCCGGACCCTTAAGTGGTCCAGACCGCGCCCCCGCAGGCTTCAATTCAGGCGTCAGGCCTAGTGGTGGCCGTCTTCGCGGATCACCGGCGGCTCGCTGAACTGGTGGAACGGCGGCGGCGACGACAGGGTCCATTCCAAGGTGGTGGCGCCTTCGCCCCACGGATTGGCCTCGGCCGGACGACGACGAATGGCGGCCTCGATCAGGATGATCAGGAACACCACCACGCCAACGACCGTGATCGCGTAGCCGACCGTCGAGACGTAGTTCCACTTCGCGAAGGCTTCCGGATAGTCGACATAGCGACGCGGCATGCCTTGCAGGCCCAGGAAGTGCTGCGGGAAGAAGATCAGGTTGACGCCGACGAACATGATCCAGAACTGCACGCAGCCCAGGAACTCGTTGTACTTCACGCCCCACATCTTCTCGAACCAGTAGAAGAAGCCGGCGAAGATGGCGAACACGGCGCCCAGCGACAGCACGTAGTGGAAGTGAGCGACGACATAATAGGTGTCGTGCAGGCTGTAATCGATGCCGGCGTTGGACAGGACGACGCCGGTGACGCCGCCGACCGTGAACAGGAAGATGAAGCCGATCGCCCACAGCATGGGCGTCTTGAAGCTGATCGAACCGCCCCACATCGTGGCGATCCAGGAGAAGATCTTCACGCCGGTCGGAACCGCGATGATCATCGTGGCGGCTACGAAATAGGCGCGCAGGTTGATGCTCATACCGACGGTGTACATGTGGTGCGCCCACACGACGAAGCCGACGAAACCGATGGCGACCATGGCATAGGCCATCGCCAGATAACCGAAGATCGGCTTGCGCGAGAAGGTCGAGACGATGTGGCTGATGATGCCGAAGCCTGGCAGGATCAGGATGTACACTTCCGGGTGACCGAAGAACCAGAACAGGTGCTGGAACATCACCGGATCGCCGCCGGCGGCGGGGTCGAAGAAGTGGGTGCCGAAGTTACGGTCGGTCAGCAGCATGGTGATGGCGCCGGCCAGGACGGGCAGCGACAGTAGCAGCAGGAAGGCGGTGATCAGCACCGACCAGGCGAACAGCGGCATGCGGTGCAGGGTCATGCCCGGCGCGCGCATGTTGAAGATCGTGGTGATGAAGTTGATCGCGCCCAGGATCGACGAAGCGCCGGCCAGGTGGAGCGCCAGGATCGCCAGGTCCATGGCCGGACCCTTGTGACCGATGGTCGAGAGCGGCGGATAGATCGTCCAGCCGCCACCGAAACCCGCGCCCGGACCACCGTCGACGAACATCGACAGGCAGAGCAGAACCCAGGCGGCGACCAACAGCCAGAACGAGACGTTGTTCATCCGCGGGAAGGCCATGTCCGGCGCGCCGATCATGATCGGGACGAACCAGTTGCCGAAACCGCCGATCATCGCCGGCATGACCATGAAGAAGATCATGATCAGGGCGTGGGCGGTGACGACGGCGTTGTAGCCGTGCTTGCCCTTGAACAGACCCAGGATGCCGGTGTCGGAGAACACCTGGACGCCCGGCTCCATCAGCTCCCAGCGGATCAGGCCCGAAAGGGCGCCGCCCACGATCCCGGCCATGATGGCGAACAGGATGTAGAGGGTGCCGATGTCCTTGTGGTTCGTCGAGAAGAACCAGCGCTGGAAGAAGGGCGGCTTGTCGTCGGCGCCGTGCGCGTCGTGGTGATCAATGTCTGCGGCGTGAGCCATCGGACTAATCCTGCAATCTAAGTCTTAGACCGCCGGCGCGGCGGGAGCCGCGGCCGGGACGGTGGCGGGAGCGGCGGCCGGGATCGCGACAGCGGCCGGAGCGGCGGCGTCGGCGACGGGGGCGGCCGCAGGCGGAGCGGTCTTGGACTGCACCCAGGCGTCAAACTCGGCCTGGGTCACGACCTTGATCTCGATGGGCATGTTGGAGTGTTCAACCCCGCACAGTTCCGAGCACTGGCCGTAATAGGTTCCGACCTTTTCAGCCTTGAACCAGGTTTCGTTCAGGCGGCCGGGGATGGCGTCGGTCTTCAGGCCAAAGGCCGGAAGGGCGAAGGCGTGGATCACGTCGGCGGCTGTGACCTGCACACGGACCACCTGATTGACCGGAACGACCAGCGGCTTGTCTGCAGCCAGCAGGTAAGGAACCTTCTTGGCGACAGCTTCGGCCTGGGTCAGCGGCAGGGAGATTTCCTCGCTGATCTTCTGGTCGGGATATTCATAGCCCCAGTACCACTGGTAGCCCGTGGCCTTCACCGTCATGTACGGCTTGGGCATGTCGTTATAGGCGAACAGCAGCCGGAACGAGAAGATCGCGATCACCATCAGGATGATCACAGGAACCACCGTCCAGACGATCTCGATGGTGGTGTTGTGGCTGAACTTGGCCGGGATCGGGTTGGCCTTCTTGTTGTAGCGGATCGCGATCCAGATGATCAGACCCAGCACGAACAAGGTGATGACCGTGATGATCGGCATCAGGATCACGTTGTGGAACCAGATCGCCTCATGCTTCAGCGACGAGGCGGCGGGCTGAAGATCGATCGCCCCCGGGGTCGGCTGACCCATCAAGTCCTGCGCCAGGGCCTGCCCCGCGAAAACCGTCATGGCGGCGAGGGCGCTAGCGCCCGTCAGAACCCGCCGAAACCCCTGAAATTGCGCCTTCATATCCCTCACGGCCCGTTTCAGCGCCTATTTGACGTCGATCATTTGACCTTGATCAACGTCACGTCGCGCCGACATGCACATTACAGTCAGGCTCACGGTATCGCGCAATCGACTCCAGATAATGAGTCGCGGTCGCGCCCGCCCAACTGACCATTCTGTTGGCTGCATACGCGCATCGCCAGCGGTTGCCAAGCGCCTGAAACCCCCGGGAAACCCTCCTTGGCAACGGTTCGGGTATCCAGCTGCGAACAGCTTTCAATAACCACGGCCGCAGGCCTCCGGATCATTACGTAACGTTCATTGACAGGTACCTTGCACCGCTCAGTACCTTGCCGTAGAAGAGTGCATCAACCGAGGCGAGGACCAAGTGCCGGAAGCCATTGAAATACAACTGAAGAAAGGCGTGCTGGCGCTCTGTGTGCTGGCCCTGCTGTCGAAGGGCGACAGCTATGCCTACGAGATCGCCAGCAAGCTCGCGAAGGACATCGATATGGGGGAGGGAACAATCTATCCGCTGATGCGCCGCATGCAGTCGGACGGCCTGGTGGAGACCTATCTGGTCGAATCCCAGAGCGGCCCGCCGCGCAAATATTACCGCCTGACGTCGGCTGGCCGCGCCAGCTTCACGCAGCAGAAGACCGAATGGGCCGCCTTCACCTCGGCCGTCGAAGACATCCTGGGAGCCGCCGCATGACCCGTATCGAGTTCATGTCCCGGCTGCGCCGGGGTCTGGCCGGTCTGCCCGCCACCACGATCGCCGACATCGTCGCCGATCACGAGGCGCACTTCGCCGACGCCATGGCCGAAGGCCGCAGCGAGGCCGAAGCCGCCGCCGCCCTGGGCGATCCCGACCGTTTGGCCCGCGAGCTGCGCGCCGATGCGGGCCTGAAGCGCTGGGAAGAGGCCAAGAACCCCGCTGCAGCCGGCGCGGCGATCATCGCCCTGATCGGCCTGGGGGCGATCGACATCATGTTCCTGCTGCCCATGCTGATGGGCGTGCTGGCGGCGCTGTTCGGTTTCCTGGTCGCCGTGGTCGCCCTGTTCGTCTCGGGCGGCTTCGTCTTCGCCATGGGACCATTAGCCGCGCCTCCGGGCGGGCCGCTGACGGCCTTGCTGGCCGGTGTGGGCCTGATGGCCGGCGCCACCTTCCTGGGCGCCCTGCTCACCATCGTCACGGTGGGCCTCTTCAACGCGGTCGTCTGGTACGGCCGCCTGCACTTCCGGCTGCTCAAGCCGGCCATCGAAAACCAAGGCTGAGGGGCCCGTCATGATCCGTAATGCGCTCATCATCGGCGGAGCCAGCTTCGTGCTGATGCTCGGCAGCTTCGCCGGCGTCGCCGCCCTGGCCGGTCCGGTCATTCTCAAGGACGGCTGGACCATTCCCTTCGACCATGTCGGCGACGGCGAGTTCCGGAGCCGTCATGTGGATATCAGCGGCGTGAAGGCCTCGCCGATCGTCTCGCGCCAGCTGGCCTGGACCAGCGAGACGCTGACGATCGACCTGCCCATCGACGTGACCTATGTGCAGGGTCCGGTCGCCGGGGTCGAGATCCGGGGCCCCAGGGCCGTCGTCGATCGCCTGCGTGTCGAGGAAGGCCGCATCAGCCTGACCGAGGGCGACGGCGATCACTACGACCTCAATGCCGACAGCCTGACCATCGACCGCAACGGCATCCGCTTTCACAGCAACGCCGATCAGACGCGGATCGTCGTCACCGCCCCCAACGTCAGCAGCTTCACGCTGGACGGTTCGGGCGATCTGGCGATCCAGGGCTACAATCAACCGGCCCTGACCCTGGCGCTGAATGGCAGCGGCGACATCAACGCCTCCGGCCAGACCACGGGCCTGGTCGTGGCCACGGCGGGATCGGGCGACGCCGAGCTCGACGAACTGCAGGCGCTGAACGCCGATATCGCCCTCTCCGGCAGCGGCGACGCCGATATCTCGACCAGCAACACGGTCAAGATCGCCATCTCGGGCAGCGGCGACGTCAGCCTGCGCCGCCAACCCGTCAGCGAAACCAGCACGATCAGCGGTTCGGGTTCCGTGCATCACAACTACTAACGACAAGGGGGCGGGGTGACGGACGCGCTTTGAACGCTTACCTGTAAGCGCATGAACGCTCCGATCTCCGCCCCCTCCCTGCTTGACGCCGCCGGCGTCGATCCCGACCGCGCCCGCAAGATCCTGGGCGAGGCCCTGGCCGGCGCCGATGACGGCGAGCTCTTTATCGAGCGCTCCGAGAGCGAGGCCTTCGTCTTCGACGACGGCCGCCTGAAAAGCGCCTCCTATGATTCGGGCGAGGGTTTCGGCCTTCGCGTCGTGGCCGGCGAGACGGCCGGCTACGCCCACGCCGCCGAGATTTCCGAGGCCGCCCTCGGCCGGGCCGCCGCCTCGGCCAGCCTCGCCAAGCGCGGCTATGCCGGCGTCAGCGCCGAAGGGCCGCGTTCGACCAACGAGCGGCTGTACGGCGAAGACGATCCCCTCGCCTCACCCGCCTTTTCCGACAAGATTTCGCTGCTGCAGGAAATCGACGCCTTCGCCCGGGCCCGCGATCCGCGCGTCGTCCAGGTGATGGCCTCGATGGCCGGTGAGCGCCGGGTGATCGAGATCCTGCGCGCCGACGGCAAGCTGGTGCGCGACGTCCGCCCGCTGGTGCGCGTCAATGTACAGGTCACCGTCGAGAAGGACGGCAAGCGCGAGAGCGGCTCGTCAGGGGCCGGCGGTCGCGCTGGCTTTTCGGCCTGGATCAGCCCCGACCGGTGGCAGCATCAGGTCGACGAGGCCCTGCGCCAGGCCCTGGTCAATCTGGACGCCATCCCCTGCCCCGCCGGCGAGATGGACGTGGTGCTGGGCTGCGGCTGGAACGGCATCCTGCTGCACGAGGCCGTCGGCCACGGCCTGGAAGGCGACTTCAACCGCAAGGGCATTTCAGCCTTCTCCGGCCGCATCGGCGAGCGGGTGGCGGCCAAGGGCGTGACCGTGTTCGACGACGGTTCGCTGCCGGGCCGTCGCGGCTCGCTGACCATCGACGACGAGGGCACCCCCACCGAGCGCACCATCCTGATCGAGGACGGCATCCTGGTGGGCTACATGCACGACCGCATGAGCGCCCGGCTGATGGGCATGCAGGCCACCGGCAACGGTCGCCGCCAGTCCTATGCTCACATGCCTCTGCCGCGCATGACCAATACCGGCATGCTGGCGGGCAAGGACGATCCGGCCGAGATGATCGCCTCGATGAAGCGCGGCCTCTACTGCGCCAATTTCGGCGGCGGCCAGGTGGACATCACCAACGGCAAGTTCGTCTTCCAGTGCACCGAGGCCTATCTGGTCGAGGACGGCAAGATCACCGCCCCGGTCAAGGGCGCCACCCTGATCGGCGACGGGCCCAGCGCCCTGACCAAGGTGACCATGATCGGCCACGACTTCGACTTCGACCCCGGCATCGGCGTCTGCGGCAAGTCGGGCCAGGGCGTGCCGGTCGGCGTCGGCCAGCCGTCGCTGAAGATCACCGGCCTGACGGTGGGCGGCACGGCGGTTTAGGGAACAGATCAAAACCCTTGTCATCCCGGAAGCCTCGCAGAGGCTGTCCGGGACCCAGGGGCGGCCGCAGCGCATCGGCCGCTGGGTCCCGGCTCTCCGCTTCGCGGAGTTTACCCTTGGGCGCGCACTTCGCGCGACCCGAGGGGCCGGAATGACAAGCTTTTTGGCATGGCGTGACCGCTCACGCAGAGCCCAACAAAAAAGGCCCCGGATCGCTCCGGGGCCTTTCGTGTTTGCGGAGATCCCTAGTGGATCTTCGTGGCGCTATCCACGGGCGCGGCGTCGGTGTCGTCCGAGCCGTGCGACCACTTCTTCAGCCACGGGGACAGGACCAGGAACAGCACCCCGATGCCGATCGCGATCAGGCCGATGACGTTGAACACCTCCAGCGAGGTGGCCAGGGCGGCGGCGGGATCCAGCACCTGGCCGCCGACAGTTTCGGTGGTGGTCAGTCCGGCGATCATGCCGCCGATATACTGGGCGATGGCCACGGCCAGGAACCAGACGGCCATCATGAACGACACCACGGTGGGCGGCGACAGCTTGGTCATCTGCGACAGGCCGACGGGCGACATGCACAGCTCGCCGGTCGTGTGCAGCATGTACATCACCACCAGGAAGACCAACGGCAGGCGGAAGGCCCCGTCGGCGAAGGTGGCGCCGATCTGCAGCACCAGGAAGCCCGCCCCGACCTGGATCAGGGCCAGGCCGAACTTGACCACCGGGTTCAGGTCACGGCCGCGCTTGCCCAGCCAGGTCCACAGGAAGGCGAAGACCGGGGCGAAGATCAGGATCCAGCCGGCGTTCAGGGCCTGGGTCTGGGGCGCGTTGAAGCTGGTGTTGATCCAGAAGGTCGAGGCCTTGTCGATGCCGGCCGCAACCAGTTGCTCTGACGTGGCCAGGGTGACCGCGCCGCCGAACCACTGGACCGGGGCCTGGACCAGATCGAGCTGGACATTGGTGGCCGCGAACAGGCTGAGCGACGAGCCGGCCTGCTCGAACAGGGTCCAGAACACCACCGCGCCGAAGATCAGGAACACGGCCAGGGCCAGGCGTTCACGCTCTTCCTTGCCGCACTTGGCGAACATGAACCACAGGATGTAGCCCAGCGAGGCGGCGATGCCCGCGATCAGGGCCGCGCCGACCACGGGGTTGCGCTGCACCAGGAAGAAGACGCCGACCACGCCGACCAGCGACAGGGCGTAGATCACCATCTCGCGGTCGATGGGGCCGACCACCTTGGCCTTCAGGGCCTTGGGTTCCGGCGGCTCGCCCTTGCCCATCAGCAGCGGCTTGCCCAGCACGAAGACGACGAAGCCGGCCAGCATGCCGATCCCGGCCAGGCCAAAGCCCGCCCACCAGCCGACCGTGACGCCCAGCAGGCCGCACAGGATCGAGGCCCAGAACGAACCCAGATTGATGCCGTAATAATAGAGGGTGAAGCCCGGATCGCGGCGCGGATCGCCCTGCGGATACAGCTGCCCAACGATGGTCGAGATGTTGGGCTTGAGGAAGCCGACGCCGACGATGATCAGCGACAGGGCCAGCCAGAAGATGTTCAGGTACAGCGGGTCGCGACCCTTCACGTCCAGCTTGTAGTCAGCCTTGGCCAGAACGGCCGGCAGCGGCGCGTCGGCGGGCAGGCCCTTGACCTCGAAATCACCGGTCTTGGTGGCGGCGACGTCATAGGGTTTGCCGGCGACGACCAGCTTGGCGACCAGTTGCTGTCCCCGGCCCTCGGCCTGGAACTCGTAGGTCGCGCCCTGATAGGTCAGGGTCTGGACGGCGGGCTTGCCCTCGATGGCCATGGTCAGATGGCCGGCCACCAGCAGAATCGCGCCGAACGCGACCGCCTTGCGGGTGCCCAGATACTTGTCGGCCAGGAAGCCGCCGATCAGCGGCAGCAGGTAGACCAGCGAAGTGTAGGAGCCGTAGTGGGCCGAGGCGGCCTTGGGCTCAAAGAGGAAGTGCTGGGTGAGATAGAAGATCAGGATAGCCCGCATGCCGTAATAGGAGAAACGCTCCCACATCTCGGCAAAGAACAGGATGAGCAGCCCCTTTGGGTGCTGTCGGAGAAGCTGGATGAGCACGGGAATGCCGGTCACAAGGGTGACCAGGATGCCCAGGGCGATAACGATGTTCATACACTAACCTTGACGTGATGAGGGGTCGGGGCGGCCGTTACGGTCGTTTCACCCTCGCCTCCCCCAGTTCGCGGGGAGAAGATCACGCGACAATGCGTTTAACAAGCAATGGCTTGCCAGCCGGTAGCCGAGTTCGCGTCTCGGGCGTTAAGCAAGCACGCCCATTCCACGCGCGGGAGAAAACCGATGAAGACGCCTGACGAGAGCCATCCGATCACGATCGAGCGCGAACCGGCGCGCGTGCGCGTGCTGTTCGAGGGCCACGAGATCGCCGACAGCGGCGACGTGGTCGTGCTGCGCGAGGCCGGCTATCCGCCGGTGCGCTATTTTCCGCGCGAAGACGTTCGGATGGTGTTCCTACGCCGCACCGACAAGGTGACCCACTGTCCCTACAAGGGCGCTGCGGCCTATTTCTCGATCTATCGCGACGGCAAGCTGATCGACAACGCCGTGTGGTCCTATGAGGACCCCTATCCCGCCGTCGGCGGAATCGGCGGCCGCTTGGCCTTCTATCCGCAACATGTCGAGTTCGAGATCGGGGCCCATACCGCTGCCGAGACCGAGTCTCTCGATATCGCCGACATCGTCCGCCACACCGACAGCGGTTCGGGCGCCAGCCAGGCCGAGCGCTGGGCGCCGACCGTCGATGGTCCGGACGGCGAGCCCGCGAAGCCTTCGCCACCATTGGGATAGAATTGTATAAACTGAGGCAATTTAGGTTGAATTAACCTTCTTATCCGGGAAGCTTTACTCAAAGAAGGTAAAAGATTCCATCTCGGCCGCTGGCATGGGGCGCTTTGACGCGTTACGCCTGTCCGCGAACCACCGTAAGGGTTGGTTAAGCGTCCAGGGCGTTGCATGGCTCTGACGTGATCGCATTGAGCCTCCGACAGAGAGGCGATGGAGGAAACCGTGGCCTATATCAGCTTTGAACAGGCGCCGGCCGTCAGCGCCGCTCGCAAGATCGCCGCGCCGCGCCTGGCCTGGGGCCGCATCGCGATGGTCGGCTTCAGTCTGACCTTCTGGGTCGGCCTGGCCTTCGCGATCCGCACGATCCTCTAGAGCATTTTCCGACGAAGTGGGCGCCGGCTCGTCGTTAGAAAGTGCGTTAAAACAAAAGACTAGAGCATTTCACCGATCCATTTGGATCGAAAAATGCTCTAGGCTTCAGGCGGGGCGCCGGGCTCTCAGGGCTTGGGCGATCGTGCCGTCATCCAGCCAGTCCAGATCGCCGCCGACCGGGACCCCACGCGCCAGCATCGTCACCGAGACACCTGAATTCGAATGGGCCAGGCGATCGGCCAGATAGTGCGCCGTGGTCTGGCCATCCACCGTGGCCGGCAGGGCCAGGATCACCTCGACCACTTCGCCGCCCGCCACCCGCGCCAGAAGCTCGCCGATTCGCAGCGCCTCGGGTCCAATCCCGTCCAGAGCCGACAACAGGCCGCCCAGCACGTGATAGCGGCCCTTGAACTGACCGCCGCGCTCCATGGCCCACAGCGAGCCGACCTCCTCGACCACGCAGATCAGCCGGCCGTCGCGCGTCTCATCGGCGCACACGGCGCAGGGCTCGGTGGTGTCCAGAGACCCGCAAACCGAGCAGGTGCGCACCTTGGCCTGGGCGTCGACCATGGCCGCCGTCAGCGGCGCCAGCAGCGTGTCGCGCTTCTTGAGCAGCGCCAGCGCCGCCCGCCGGCCCGAACGCGGCCCAAGCCCCGGCAGCTTGGACAGCAGGGCGATCAGGCGCTCGATCTCGGGTCCGGCGGAAGCGGCCATTCTTTTCCTTGAAAATCCCCTTCCAACGGAAGGGGGGGTCCTAGAACTTCATGCCCGGCAGGCCGCCCATCATCCCGGCCATCGGGCCGGCGGCGTCCTGCATCAGCTGGGCCTGGGTAATATCGAGCTTTCGCTTGGCGTCGGCGTGAGCGGCCACGATCAGGTCCTCGATGACCTCGCCTTCGCCCGGCGCGACCAGGCTTTCGTCGATCCTGACCTTGGCCAGTTCGCCCGTGCCCTTCAGCGTGACCGTGACCATGCCGCCGCCCGAGGCGCCCTCGATCAGGGTCTCGGCCAGCCGCGCCTGGGCGTCGGCCAGTTTCTGCTGCATCTCCTGAGCCTGCTTCATCAGGCCGCCGAGGTCTTTCATCTCACGTCTCCAAGTCTAGCGCGTTCCCTCCCCCTTGGATGGGGGAGGGGCAGGGGTGGGGGTGACACCGCCGGACGATTTCAACTCGGCCGAGCCGCATCCTGAAAGGCTTTCACCCCTATCCCCAACCCTTCCCCATCAAGGGGGAAGGGAGAAATCAGTCCTCGACCTCGTCCGGCTCGATCGGCGCCAGTTCGGGGCCAGGGATCTTGCGGACCTCAAGCTCCGAGCCCGGAAAGGCGCTGAGCAGGGCGGCCACGAAGGGGTCGGCCTTGATCTGGGCCATCGCCTCGCGGTCCTCGCGCTTCTGGCGCTCCATCAGGGTCTCGGCCCCGCCGCCGCCCTCGGCGGCAACCAGCCAGGGCTGGCCGGTCCATTCCTTCAGGGCCCGCACCAGACGTCCGGCCAGATTGCCGGGCGCGCCGGGGGCGGCCTCATAGGTGATGGCGCCCGGCCGGAAGCTGATCGGACGGACAAATTGCTCGACATCCAGCCGCAGGCCGATGTCGCGCTTGGCGGCGATCAGGGCCAGCACATCGTCGAACGAGGCCAGCACAGGCATGGCCTGGGCCGCCGGCGAGGCCATTGAAACGATCTGGGCGCTGACGCCGCCGGAGCCGCCGCCGCCGCCCGATGAACCGCCGCCGGGCGCGCCGCCGCCGACGGAGGTCCCGTCGCGCATCGCCTTCAGGGCTTCTTCGGGACCGGGCAGATCGGCCGCATAGCACAGGCGGATCAGGGCCATCTCGGCGGCGGCCATGGCGTCGGGCGCGCGGCGCACCTCGTCATGGGCCTTCAGCAGCATCTGCCACAGGCGCGACAGCGTGCCGGCCGAGGTATGGGCGCCGATAGCGGCCAGACGCGCGGCCTGCTCCTTGGGCAGGGTCAGGGCGTCGGGCCCCAGGGCCTTGGCCACGGCCGAACCGTGGCAATGGTCCAGCAGATCCAGCATCACCACCGCCGGATCGGCCCCGAAGCCCCACAGGGCGCGGAAACCTTCCAGGGCGTCGGCGGGCTTGCCGCTCATCACGGCCTCGAACAGGGCGATGGTCTGGCCGCGATCGGCCAGGCCCAGCATGTCGCGGATCACGGCGGCCGAGACCGTGGCCCCACGATCGGCCTGGACGATGGCCTGGTCGAGAAGGGACAGGCCATCGCGCACCGAACCCTCGGCGGCCCGGGCGATCAGGGCCAGGCCGTCGGCGTCGACCCGCGCGCCCTCCTTGGCGGCGATCCTGTCGAAGTGCTTGACCAGCACGTCCGGCTCGACCCGGCGCAGGTCGAAGCGCTGGGTGCGCGACAGGATGGTCACCGGCACCTTGCGGATCTCGGTGGTGGCGAAGATGAACTTGGCGTGCGGCGGCGGCTCTTCCAGCGTCTTGAGCAGGGCGTTGAACGCCGCCGTCGACAGCATGTGCACTTCGTCGATGATGTAGACTTTATAGCGCGCCTCGACCGGGGCGTAGCGCACCCCGTCCAGCAGCTCGCGCATCTCGTCGACCTTGGTGCGCGAGGCGGCGTCCAGTTCCAGCACGTCCATGTGCCGGCCTTCGATGATCGAGCGGCAGTGATAGCCGTCGACCGTCAGATCGACAGAAGGCTGATGGACGTTGTCGCTCTCGTAGTTGAGGGCGCGGGCCAGCAGGCGGGCGGTCGTGGTCTTGCCCACCCCCCGCACGCCGGTCAGCATGAAAGCGTGGGCGATGCGGCCGCTGGAGAAGGCGTTGGCCAGGGTGCGGACCATGGCCTCCTGGCCAATCAGGTCCTCAAAGTTGCGCGGCCGATATTTGCGGGCCAGCACGGTATAGGCCGCATCCGGATCGCTCGGGGCTTCGACAGCGACCGGCCGCGGCGCGGCGACGACCGCAGCGGCCGGGGGCTCAACCGGCGGCGCGCCGAAGATGTCGGCGGTATTGGCGTCCCGCTCGGCGGGCTCTTCTTCCCATGGCGGCGCGGAATCGGCTGTGAGGTCGTCGTGGTCGGCCATGGCGACAACTCTAGTGCGCCAGAGCGCCCAGCAAAAGGCTCGGTAGAGCCCGGCGGCGATCTGCTGACAGATTTAAGGGAAAAGGTGGAGACCGGCGGACGACCCGAAGCTTGGCTCGTTGTGGCTGCTGCCTCTCGGCCCTGACCAGATTGGCGAGGGCTCCGCCCGTCACCGATCTCCGAGGCCTATATCGCGACTCATGACGGACGATGCAAGTCCGTGCGACGTCGTGACGACTCTTCTCGGCTGGGCTACAGAAATCGCATGGCCCTTTCGATCATCACCAACACCTTCGCCGGCAACCCTTTGGACCGCTCAAGCGAGCGACGCAGCGACCCGTCCTGGCTGGCCGAGAAACTGGCCGACGCCGGCTCGCTGGCCGTGGCGGTGTGGAACGGCAAGCCCCTGGTCGAGGACGTGCTGGGCGAGGACGGCCAGCCGACCGGAGCCCAGATCGCCTATCTGCGCGCCGACATGGCCCAGGAGCTGGCCGGCGGCAGCGAGAAGCTGCTGTTCCTGGGCCTATGGAAAGACATCGCGGTGTTCGCCGTCGACCTGGACGGCAATGCCGATCCGGCCGAGGGGCCGCTGAAGGGTCTGGGCCGGTTCGAGGAGCTGCGCGGGATCGCCGCCTCGATGCCGCAGGCCGACGCCGGCATCCTGGCCACCGCCCGCTCGATGTTCGAATGGCGCCGCCGCCATCGCTGGTGCAGCGCCTGCGGCCAGCCCTCGGAGGTCGGTGACGGCGGCTGGAAGCGCATCTGCCCCGCCTGCAAGGCCGAGCATTTCCCGCGCACCGACCCGGTGGCGATCATGCTGGCGGTGCACGAAGACAAATGCCTGCTGGGTCGCCAGGCCCTGTGGCCGCCCGGCATGTTCTCGGCCCTGGCCGGCTTCCTGGAGCCCGGCGAGACCATCGAGGAAGCCTGCGCCCGCGAACTGATGGAAGAGGCCGGCCTGACGGCCACCTCGGTGCGCTACCACTCCAGCCAGCCCTGGCCGTGGCCCTCGTCGCTGATGATGGGCCTGATCGCCCAGGTCGACAGCGACGACGCTCGGCCGGACCAGACCGAGCTGGAAGAGGTGCGCTGGTTCACCAAGGAAGAAGCCGGGGCGCTGATCAAGGGCGAACTGGACGGCGTGTTTGCCCCGCCGGCCCTGGCGATTGCGCATCAGTTGATCAAGGCGTGGGTGGAGGAGGCTTAGGGGCAGATGCTCCCCCTTTGGGGGAGCTGTCGCGGAGCGACTGAGGGGGCCATCTGGGCATAGGCCGCGCTAGCCCCCTCCGGCCCTCCGGGCCACCTCCCCCAGAGGGGGAGGATCTACCTGAACGGCGGCTCGTCAAACGCCCGCAGCTTGCGCGAGTGCAGGTTGGCGCCCTCGTCCAGCAACAGCTTGCAGGTCAAAATCCCGATCTGCAGGTGCTGGCTGATCGCCCGCTCGTAGAAGGCGTTGGCCTGGCCCGGCAGCTTGATCTCGCCGTGCAGCGGCTTGTCGGACACGCACAGCAGCGTCCCGTACGGCACCCGGAAGCGATAGCCCTGGGCGGCGATGGTGGCCGACTCCATGTCGATCGCCACGGCGCGGCTCTGGTTGAAGCGCAGGGCCGACAGGCTGTGGCGAAGCTCCCAGTTGCGGTCGTCGGTGGTGACCACCGTGCCGGTGCGCAGGCGCTTCTTCAGCTGGTCGCCGCTGTCGCCGCTGATGGCTTTCGAGGCGTCATACAGGGCGCGCTGCACCTCGGCGATCGACGGCACCGGGATTTCCGGCGGCAGCACGGCGTCCAGCACGTGGTCGTCGCGCAGATAGGCGTGGGCCAGCACATAGTCGCCGATGGTCTGGGTGTCGCGCAGGCCGCCGCAGTGGCCGATCATCAGCCAGGCCTGCGGACGCAGCACGGCCAGGTGGTCGCAGATGGTCTTGGCGTTGGACGGGCCGACGCCGATATTGACCAGGGTGATGCCCGTGCCGCCCTTGCCCATCAGGTGGTAGGCCGGCATCTGGTGCTTGCGCCAGGTCGACTCGGCCACCGCCAAGTCGGGATTGGCGGTTTCGGCGGTGATCATCAGCCCGCCCGAGCACGACAGGCCCTCATAGCGCGTGCCCGGCTCCGCCAACTGCTCGATGCCCCAGCGGACGAACTCGTCGACATAGCGGTGATAGTTGGTGAACAGGATGAACTGCTGCACGTCCTCGGCCGGGGCGCCGGTGTAGTGCTTGAGACGGGCCAGCGAGAAGTCGGTGCGCAGGCCGTCGAACAGGGCCAGCGGCCGGGTCTCTTCCAGGGCCGCGTCCCAGACGCCGTCGGCGATCTCGTCGCCGATGAAGGCCAGGTCCGTGGTCGGGAAGAACCGCGCGATGTCTTCTGAGCGCACATCGGCCTGGTTGAGGTCGATGCTGGCGTCCAGCACGTAGGGATAGGGGATCTCCTGACGCGAGCGATCGACCTCGATCTCGACGTCGAAATCATTGAGCAGCAGGGTCAGTTGCTCGACCAGATAGTCCTTGAACTGATTGGGCTTGGTGACCGTGGTCGCATACACGCCGGGACGGCTGACCCGGGCATAGGACCGCGCCAGCTTGGGCGGCAGGGCCTCGGGATCATAGATCAGACGCAGTTCGGGATAGGCGAAGGTCCCGTCGAAACGCTGCTGCGGATCAGGCCGCGCGCCGGTTTCGAGATAGGCCTTGAGGGCGGTCCGGAGGGCGCCCACGGCGCGCTCGTATTCCTGATTCAGCTGTTCAACGACAGCGATTGCTTTTTCTTGGTTTGACATGGGCTCTTATAGCGATGTTTCGCGACATTGGCGAGACTGCCCCCTTCGCAGGCGCGAAGGGCATGGACGAACCCGCGCGCGTCGGCCACAAGGACGGACATGCTCAAGACTGAGGCGGGCCATGGCGGGTTCATGCTCGCGCTTCGTCGGACAGTTCAGAGCTGAAAAGACTGCTTGCGCCGTGCGGCGCGGCGCCCGAGGGGAGCTTCATGAACAAGCGTTTCGCCTATCTGATCATCGCGTCCATGGTCCTTGGGGTCACGGTGGGCTGGGCCTGCAACCAGTTCCTTGATCCGGTCGCCGCCAAGGCCGCCGCCGGCAATCTGTCGATCATCACCGACATCTTCCTGCGCCTGATCAAGATGATCATCGCCCCGCTGGTCTTCACGACCCTGGTGGCCGGCGTCGCGCACATGGAAGACGCCGCCGCCGTCGGCCGCATCGGCGCCAAGACCATGACCTGGTTCATCGGCGCCTCGGCCGTCTCCCTGGTGCTGGGCCTGCTGATGGTTCACCTGCTGGATCCGGGCGCGGGCCTGAACATGGCCCACATGGACATCGTCGGCGCCAAGACCACCGCCACCACCGAGGCCTTCACCCTCAAGGGCTTCATCACCCATCTGGTGCCCACCTCGATCTTCGACGCCATGGCCAAGAACGAGATCCTGCAGATCGTCGTCTTCTCGCTGTTCGTCGGCACCGCCGTCGCGGCCCTCGACGACAAGGCGCCCAAGGTTCTGGAACTGGTCGAACAGGCCGCCCAGATCATGCTGAAGGTCACGGGCTTTGTCATGAAGCTGGCCCCGCTGGCCATCTTCGCGGCCCTGGCCTCGACCATCGCCACCCAGGGCCTGGGCATGCTGGCCACCTATGGCAAGTTCGTGCTGGGCTTCTACGCCACCATGGGCGTGCTGTGGCTGCTGCTGTTCCTGGCCGGCGCCGCCGTGCTGGGCAAGCGGGTGATCCCGCTGTTTGGCGTGATCCGCGACCCCACCCTGCTGGCCTTCTCGACCGCCTCATCGGAAGCCGCCTATCCGCGCATCCTCGACAGCCTGCCCAAGGTGGGCGTGCGCCGCCGCATCGTCAGCTTCGTGCTGCCGCTGGGCTATTCGTTCAATCTCGACGGCTCGATGCTGTACTGCACCTTCGCCACCATGTTCATCATGCAGGCGCACGGGGTGGAGCTGACCGTGGCCCAGCAGATCTTCATGCTGCTGCTGCTGATGGTGACCTCCAAGGGCATCGCCGGCGTGCCGCGCGCCTCGCTGGTGGTGATCATGGCCACCCTGACCTATTTCGGCCTGCCGGAAGCCTGGATCGCTCTGGTCCTGGGCGTCGACCACCTGCTGGACATGGGCCGCTCGGCCACCAACGTGGTCGGCAACAGCGTCGCCGCCGCCGTGGTCGCCAAATGGGAAGGCGAACTGGACGACATGCCCGAAGACGACGCCGAGCCGGCCAAGGCCTGATCCTCGCGCCAAACCGGCCCTATCGACACGACAGACGGCCCGCCTCGCACCCCGAGGCGGGCCGTTTCCGTTCGGCCGCGCAGCCCTATTCAGTAATTACTGCACAAGACCGTTGACATGGGCCCGCCAAAGCCCAATCTTCAGGTCAGGGGGCTGACTAGGATGACAAAAATGCGCAAGATCATGCCTGTCACTCGCGCCGGCCTCATGGCCCTGACGGCCGCCGGCCTGCTCGCCTCGACGGCCCACGCCCAGACCAGCGCTCCGGCGCAAGCCAAGCCACGCCCGCCCTGCTTCTCGCTGTCAGACTGGCATGGCTGGAGCTCGCCACGCCGCGATGTGCTGTACATGAAGGTCCGCAACAAGGACGTCTATCGCCTGGACCTGACCAGCGGCTCCAACCAGCTGGGCTCGGCCGGCACGCATATCGTCAGTGTGGTGCGCGGCAGCGACCGGGTCTGCCATCCCATCGATCTTGACCTGCGGGTCTCCGACGGCATGGGCTTCGCCATGCCCATCCGCGCCAAGACCATCACCAAGCTGACGCCCGAAGAGATCGCCGCCATCCCCAAGAAGGACCGGCCCTAGACTCTAGGCAGCGGCCGCCGCCTTGATCAGCGCCACCACCATGGCGTTGGCCGGGGTGGGGATGCCGTGCCGGGCGCCGCGGCGCACGATCACGCCGTTGCGGGCGTCCAGCTCCATCGGCCGTCCTGCCAGGCGGTCGGCGTGCAGCGAATTGACCGAGTCCGGCGCGGCGCCGCGATAGCCGGCGATCACGGCGTCGGGGAGGTCGTCGGGCAGGTCCGCGCCCTCGGCCCGGCCCACGGCCACGCATTCGGCCACCAGGGTCCGCATCACCTGGGCCGCGCCCTCGTCATGGGCCAGGCTCGCCGGCTTCAGCACCAGGGCGTTGACCGCCCCGGCGCAGTTGAGGGCCAGCTTCTTCCACGCCTGCGTCGTGAAGTCCGCCGTGGTCGAGACCGCGATGGGGGTGTGGGCGAACAGGGCCACAAAGGCGCGGCCGGCCGCGTCGTCCGGAACCTGGATCCAGCCGTCGCGGCGCTGCAGGATGCGGCCCGGCGCACTGCGCTCGGCGGGGATGTCGACCACCGCCGGCACGATGCGGTCGGCCGGCAGGCGCTCCAGGAACGGCTCGACATGCTCGACCCCGTTGCGCAGCACGGCCAGCCGGGTCTGTGGCCCGACCAGGGCGTCCAGCCAGCCCTGCGCCGAAGCGGTGTCATAGGTCTTGGTGGCGATCAGCACCCAGTCGACGGGACGGGCCTTGGCCGGATCGGTCAGCACCGTGGGAGCGGCCGTGATCACCTCGCCGGGCGTTTGGACTTCCAGGCCGTCAAACGGGGTGCGAGCGCAGACCGTGACCGACAGGGCCGGACTCTGGGCCAGCCACGCGGCGATGGTTCCACCGACCGCGCCGGGTCCGATCAGGGCGATGGTGGTCATGGCGGCGACTCCAAAACGAAAACGCCGCCCTGATAGAGGGCGGCGTTTCCTACGTCACGTTGCGAAAAATCATTCCGCCGGCAGCGACGGCTCCGAACGCTTGGCCATCAGCTGTTCGAAGCTGGACCACACGCCTTCGCCGCCATGCCACTGACCCCGGGTCGCGGCCTTGGAATATTCGGTGGACCGCGCCTCGAAGAAATTGGCGTGCTCGACGCCGCTCAGCAGCGACTGCAGCCACGGCAGCGGGTTTTCCTTGATGCCATAGACTTCCGGCAGCTGCAGCTGGCGCAGGCGCCAGTCGGCGATGAAGCGGATATATTGCTTGATGTCTTCCGGGGTCATGCCCTGGACCTCGCCGGCCTCGAAGGCCAGGTCGATGAACTTGTCCTCCAGGGCCACCACGGTCTTGCAGCAGTCGACGATGTCGTCGGCCACAGCCTTGGTCACCGCGCCGGTCTCGGCGTTGAAGGCGTGGTAGAGCTTGATGATGCCTTCGCAGTGCAGGCTCTCGTCGCGGATCGACCACGACACGATCTGGCCCATGCCCTTCATCTTGTTGAAGCGCGGGAAGTTCATCAGCATGGCAAAGCTGGCGAACAGCTGCAGGCCCTCGGTGAAGCCGCCAAACATCGCCAGGGTGCGGGCGATGTCGGCATTGGTCTCGACGCCGAACTTCTGCATGAAGTCGTGCTTGTCGCGCATAGCCTCATATTCGAGGAAGGCCCCGAACTCGCTTTCCGGCATGCCGATGGTCTCGAGCAGCAGGGCGTAGGCCGCGATATGGATGGTCTCCATATTGGCGAACGACGACAGCATCATCTTCACTTCGGTGGGTTTGAACACCCGGCCGTAGCGCTCCATGTAGTTGTCGGCGACCTCGATATCGGCCTGGGTAAAGAAGCGGAAGATCTGCGTCAGCAGGTTCCGTTCCTTGTCATTGAGCTTGACGGCCCAGTCCTTGAGGTCCTCGCCCAGCGGCACCTCTTCGGGCATCCAGTGGACCTGCTGCTGCTTCTTCCAGAACTCGTGAGCCCACGGATAGCGGAAGGGCTTGTAGGCTGCCGAAGGCGTCAGGAGGCCAGGAAGGGTGATAAGCTTGGCGGACATCGGCAGCGGCTCCAGGGACGGGCGGACACGAATCGGACGGACGAGTTAGGCTCTCTTCGTACCGCAGCCAACAGGTTCATCTAGTGGTCAGTTGGTCGCAGCACACAACATGTTGTGGGTAGATTGCTAATCGATGGTTAACGCAGCATACACCATTTACGGCGCGCTTGGCTCGGGTTCCGTGCCTGTCGAAGCCACTTTGACCCTGCTGGGGCAGCCCTACGCGATCATAGAGGCGCCGACCTGGGAAGGCGAGTCCGAGCAGGCCAAGGTGGCCGTGGTCAACCCGCTGAAGCAGATCCCGGCCCTGGTCACCCCGGCCGGCGAGACGATCACCGAGAGCGCCGCCATGCTGATCTGGCTGGCCGACCGCCATCCGCAGGCGGGCCTGTCCCCCACCCTCGACGCCCCCGAACGCGCCCAGTTCCTGCGCTGGATGACCTTCATCCCGGCTTCGATCTACAGCCTGTTCTGGGTGCGCGATGATCCCTCGCGGCTGGTCGGCGACGACGCAGAAATGCAGGCGAAGGTGAAAGCCGCCACCGCCGACCGCATCACCAACTGCTGGGCGATGATGGAGAGCCAGTTGACGCCAGGGCGGTACCTGCTGGGCGACCAGATGACCGTGCTCGACCTCTATGTCGCGGTGATCAGCCGCTGGGGACCGAGGCGGGTGCGGTTCTACGAGGCGGCGCCGAGAATGGCGGAGGTGGTCCGGCGGGTGGACGCCGATCCTCGGCTGACGGGGTTCTGGGCGGAGCGGTTTCCGTTTTTTGACGGGTGGGAGCGGTTGGGGGCGGCGGGTTAGGGGCGGAGGCGGTCCTCCGACACGCCCACCCCTTCTCCCCTTGCGGGAGAAGGGGGCCCCGGCGAAGGCCGGGGGCGGATGAGGGGTCGCCCCGCCCTATCCGGACAGGTCTTTCAACCCCTCATCCGTCGGCTGCGCCGACACCTTCTCCCGCAAGGGGAGAAGGAAACCCGCCCTTTACGCCGCCTACCTTCACCGCTAGAAACCCCTCCGATGACTATCGCCGCGACCACTATTATGACCCCAAAAACGACCCGCTTCGGTGGGGCGTCTTCGGGTCTGTGCGCGATCTAGTCCGCATCCCGAACTCAGCCCCGCCGATGCGCGGGGCGGCTCTCACTTTCCAAGAGACCTGACAGCTCCCCGCGCCTCCGCACTTTCCAGGAGACGTACCCCCGTGAGCTTCAAGTTTTCCAGATCCAATCCCCCGCATGTCGGCGTCGTCGGCGCCACCGGTCTGGTGGGCGGCATGATGCGCGAGCTACTGGCCGAGCGCGATTTCCCGCTGGCGTCCCTGCGCCTGTTCGCCTCGCCCCGTTCGGCGGGGACGAAGATCGCGTTCCAGGGCCGCGAGATCACCGTCGAGAACGCCGAAACGGCCGACTTCGCGGGTCTGGACCTGGTGTTCTTCTCGGCCGGCGGCGACACCTCGCGCCTCCTGGCCCCGAAGGCCGCCGCGGCCGGGGCGATCGTGATCGACAACTCCTCGGCCTGGCGCGGCGATCCCGACGTGCCGCTGGTGGTGTCGGAGGTCAATCCGCATGCTCTGCGCCACATCCCCAAGGGCATCGTCGCCAATCCCAACTGCACCACCATGGCCGCCATGCCGGCCCTGAAGCCCCTGCACGAGGCCGCCGGCCTCAAGCGCCTGACGGTCAGCACCTATCAGGCCGCCTCGGGCGGCGGGGTGGCCGGCATCGAGGTGCTGGCCAAGCAGTTGGCCGCCGGCGCCAAGGGCGATGTGGCGGGCCTGGCCCTGAGCGGCGACGCCGTCGCCCTGCCCCCGCCCGAGAAGTGGGCCGTGCCCCTGGCCTATAATGTGGTGCCGCTGAACTATGTGCTGGCCGAAGACGGCTACACCGAGGAAGAGCTGAAGCTGCGCGACGAGACCCGCAAGATCCTCGAGATCCCAGGCCTGCCGGTGTCGGCTACCTGCGTGCGCGTGCCGGTGTTCACCGGCCATTCGCTGTCGATCAATGCCGAGTTCGAGCGGCCGATCTCGGTGGCGCAGGCTACCGCCCTGCTGGCCGCCGCGCCGGGCGTGGTGCTGGACGATGTGCCCAACCCGCTGGCCGCGACCGGTCAGGACCCGGTCTTCGTCGGCCGCATCCGCCCCGACCCCACCGTGGCCCACGGCCTGGCCCTGTTCGTCACCGGCGACAACCTGCGCAAGGGCGCGGCCCTGAACGCCGTGCAGATCGCCGAGGTGATGCTGGACCAATAGACGCCCGGCTCCCGTCATCCCGGAGCGGCGTGGTCGCCCGGGATGACCTCAGGCCGAGATCGCGTGCAGCTCGGCCGCATGCGCCCGTAGCCAGGCCCGGTGCGGGGCGGGATCGCCCACCAGCCGCTCGCACAGCGCCCAGAACCTGGGCCCGTGATTGGCCTCGACCAGGTGCGCGCATTCATGGGCGGCGACATAGTCGGCCACCGCCGCCGGAGCCAGGATCAGGCGCCAGCTGTAGCGGATGGCGGCCGGCGTTCCGGGCCGCGCCGCCCGGCACGAGCCCCAGCGCGCCTTGGGGTCGGCCACCGCCACCGACGGCATAGGCCGGCCCAGGGCCTGGGCGTGGATGGCGGTGCGGTCGGTCAGCACGGTCAGGGCCTCGCGCTTGGCCAGCCGCAGCACCTTAAGCCCCCAGTTGGCGTCGTCGGGCGCGACCAGCCGATCGCCGTCGATGCGCGCCCGACCGGGGCCGACCTCGAGCCTGTAAGCTTTGTCGTAGAGCCGCAGGATTCCGCCCGGCGCGACGCTGATCCGCCCTGGCAGGGCGGCCAGTTGACCGGCGATCCAGGCGGACTTTTCGTGGGCGAAGGCGACGGCTTCGGAGAGCCGGCGCGGATTGGGGGCCAGGGCCACCACTTCAGACCTCGCGCGATCGACCCGCAGCGAAATGCGCCGGGCCCGTCCGTCGACCTTCAGCCGCACGGGGCAGCCGGCCACGTCCAGCCGGTCGCCGTCGGAGAAGCGCTGAGCAGCGGTAAACAGACCCATGCCCCTACATCGCGTCTAGACGACGACGATGCAAGGCAGGCGGCGCGGTCAGGCCTCGTCGGGGAAGTTGGGATCGCTCTTGCGGATGAACGCCCGCACGCGCGGATAGATCTCCTCGCGGAACCGGCGACCGTTGAAGACGCCATAGTGACCAACGCCGGGCTGGACATAGTCGGTCTTCATGTCGTCGGGCAGGTTGGGCGTCAGGCCGTGGGCGGCCTGGGTCTGGCCGATGCCCGAGATGTCGTCGTTCTCGCCTTCCACCGTCATCAGGCCGATGTCGGTGATCAGGTCGGGCCGCACCAGCTTGCCGCGATGCATCAGCTCGCCCTTGGGCAGCAGGTGCTGCTGGAAGACGATGTCGATGGTCTGCAGGTAGAACTCTTCGGTCAGGTCCAGGACCGACAGGTACTCGTTGTAGAATTCCAGGTGCTTGTCGGCGCTGTCGCCATCGCCCTTCACCAGGTCCTGGAAGTAGCGCTTGTGGGCTTCCTGGTGCTTGGCCTTGTTCATGCTCATGAAGCTGGCCAGCTGAACGAAGCCCGGATAGACCCGCCGGCCCGCGCCCACATAGGGCGGCGGCACGGTGTAGATCATGTTGGACTGGAACCAGGCGAAGGGCTTTTCCTCGGCCAGGTTGTTGGTCACGGTCGGCGACAGGCGCGCATCGATCGGCGAGCCCATGAAGGTCATGCTGGCCGGGCGCGAGGGGTGATTGTCGGCGGCCATCAGGGCGGCGGCGGCCAGAACCGGCGGGCCGGGCTGGCAGACGGCCACGACATTGGGGCGCGGCCCCAGCACGGCCAGCATCTGGATGATGTGATCGATATAGTCGTGGAAGTCGAAGCGGCCTTCCAGCATCGAGACTTCGCGGGCATTGACCCAGTCGACGATGAACACCGCGTGGTCGGGCAGGAAGGCCTCGACCGTACCCCGGAGCAGCGTCGCGTAGTGTCCCGAGAGGGGCGCGACGATCAGCACGGCGGGATCGAGGCTGAACTTCCCGGCCCGGCGCATGTCGGCCATGTCGCGGTCGAACTGGATGACCCGGGCCCAGGGGCTTTCCCAGACCACGGTGGGACGCACCCGCACATCGACCTGGCCGACCTTGATGGTGTCGATATTCCAGGCCGGCTTGCCGTATCGCCGCGTGACGTTCGAGAACAGGTCGGCGCCGGCGTGCATGCGGCGGCCAAGGTCGGTGTTGGCGGCGGGGTTTAGCGGCGAGCCCCAGAAGTCGCGCGCGACGCGGGCCGCTTCGCGCAAGGGGGAGGAGGCGTAATAGGCCGCTTCATGAAGGGCGTAGAGCATGGCGCATCCAATATGTTGCGCCGCAGCATAGCATGGCGAAACCTAAGAAAGTCCAACGAAGATGCGCGCCCGCCCGGGATCAGCCCTCGCGCATGGCGTCGTTGATGCGGCGGGCGATGTCTTCCGGCGGCAGGTTGTAGGGGATCACGGTGCGGAAGCGGCCCTTGGGGTCCATCAGATAGATCGCCGTCGAGTGGTCGATCGTATAGCCGGGACCGTCGCCGACCTTGGCGTAATAGACGCGGTAAGCCTTGGCCGCCGCCGCGACCTGCTCAGGCGTTCCCGTCAGGCCAAGCGTCGACTTGGGCACGTAGTCGGCCGTGAGATAGGCCTTCATCTGCTTCACGTCGTCGCGGCCCGGATCGACCGAGACGAAGACGATCCGCAGGTCTTCGGCCTTCTTGGGACCCAGGATGTCGGTGGCCGCCGCCAGGCCCTGCAGGGTGCCGGGGCAAACGTCGGGGCAATAGGTGAAGCCGAAAAACACCGCGCTCCACTTGCCCTTCAGGGCCTTTTCAGTGGTCGGGGCGCCGTTCTGGTCGACCAGCTGGAAGGGTCCGCCCACCGCAGCAGGGCCGCTTGCCGACTTGAACACGCCGGCCCGGAAGGCCAGGCCCGTGGCGAAAATCGCGGCGATCAGACAGGCCAGAATCAGGATGATGCGGTGACGAGGCATGGGCATTTTTCCTTTGGCTCTCGCCAGACGCGAAAATCTGGCCTTATCCTGCGACATGGCTGACGTTTCGTTCGCAAGAGCGCCCGAAGACCAGCGTTCGAGGGGGCTCGATAGGCCGGGTGAAGATCCGGCGCAAGATGATGGCTGGTCCTGGGCCGCTCCCGGACTGCGTCGCGGACGTCTGCGGGTTCGTTCCCTGCTGGCCCAGCGCTGGCTGGCCGTAGCGGGCCAGACTGCGGCCCTGCTGTTCGTCGGCATGGTGCTGAAGCTGGAGATTCCCTGGGCCCTGTGCTTTTCGCTGATCGCCCTGTCAGCCTGGCTCAATGTGCTGCTGAGCCTGGCCTCAAGCGGTCAGAGGCTGGCCCGCGAGGGCGAGGCCACGGCCCAGATCGCCTTTGACATCCTGCAGTTGTCAGGCCTGCTGTACCTGACCGGCGGGGTGCATAACGCCTTCTGCCTGCTGCTGATCGCGCCCGTCACTCTGGCGGCGGCCACCCTGCCCGCCCGCTACGCCCTGTGTCTGGCGCTGCTGGCCATCGCCAGCACGGTGCTGCTGGCCTTTTTCCACCTGCCGGTTCCCATGATGGCGGGCGCGCCGCCGATGGTGGAGCCGCCGCTGGTGCAGCAGGCCATCATGATCCTGGCCCGGATCATGGGCATCGTCATCACCGGCGCCTATGCCTGGCAGGCGGCCAGCGAATCCGCGCGGATGGAGCTGGCCCTCAACGTCACCGAGACGGTGCTGGCTCGCGAGCAGAGGCTGTCGGCCCTGGGCGCCCTGGCCGCCGCCGCCGCCCACGAACTGGGCACCCCCCTGGCGACCATCTCGGTGGTCGCCCGCGAAATGGCCCGCAACGCCCCCGACGACCAGACCCGCGAGGACGCCGAGCTGATGATCGGCCAGGCGGCGCGCTGTCGCGAGATCCTCCAGCGCCTGACCGAGATGCCCGAGGCCAAGGACGCCGTGCACGAGCGCATGAGCCTGGTCCAGCTGGTCCAGGACGTCATCGAGCCGCACCTGGTGCACGGCGTGCGCGTCGAGGCCGTGGTCAACGGCCCGTCCGGGGAATCCGCGCCCGACATCTGGCGGCGGCCCGAGGTGATCCACGCGATGACCTCCATCGTCGAGAACGCCGTCGACTTCGCCCGCGCCGAGGTGCTGGTCATCGCCCGCTTCGACCCGCGCTCAATCGTCATCGAGGTGCGCGACGACGGTCCCGGCTTTTCGGCCGAGGTGCTGGCCAAGCTGGGCGAGCCCTATGTAACCACCCGTCCGGGGGCCGAGGGCTCGCGCACGGGCCATATCGGCATGGGTCTGGGCTTCTTCATCGCCAAGACCCTGCTGGAACGGACAGGGGCCACGGTGGATTTTCGCAATGGTCGGCGCGGCGGGGCGGTAGTCTCGGCGCGCTGGCCCCGGTCGGCGCTTGAGGCCTCTGGTTACACAGGGGCTTGATGCCTGGCCGGGAAGGACAACATGATGCTTTATGAGTGTACTCGGTTGAGTACGGGCGCGGGGAGGCGCTGAAGTCATGGCGGATATTAGTGAGCTGGTTGCGGCCCTGCCCGACAAGACGCTTCTGCTTCTCGACGACGATGCGCCCCTGCGCACGCGCCTGGGACGCGCGCTGGAGCAGCGGGGGTTCGTGGTGACCCTGGCCGCCTCGGTGGCCGAAGCCTTGGCCCTGCTGCGCGTTCACGCCCCCGCCCACGCCGTGCTCGACATGCGGCTGGAAGACGGCACGGGGCTGAAGGTCGTCGAGGCGGTGCGCGACGCCCGGCCCGACGCCAAGATCATCATGCTCACCGGCTATGGCAATATCGCCACCGCCGTGGCGGCCGTGAAGGCCGGGGTGGTCGACTATCTCTCCAAGCCGGCCGACGCCGATGAGGTGGCCCGCGCCCTGCTGGCCGCCAAGGACGCCGCGCCGGTGCCGCCGGACAACCCGATGAGCGCCGACCGCGTGCGGTGGGAACATATCCAGCGGGTCTATGAAATGTGCGGCCACAACGTGTCTGAGACCGCGCGCCGCCTGAACATGCACCGCCGGACCCTGCAGCGGATCCTGGCCAAGCGGGCGCCGCGGTAAGGGCAAGACAATCCTCCCCCCGACGGGGGAGGTGGTCGCGTAGCGACCGGAGGGGGAAGTGATGCGGAACCCCCGCTGATACTTCCCTCTCCGTCGCCTGTGGCGACACCTCTCCCATCAGGGAGAGGATCTCCAGATCACATCGCCGAAATGCCGCCGTCGACCTTGATCTCGGCGCCGGTCATGAACTTGCTCTCGTCGCTGGCGAGGTAGAGCACGGCGTTGGCGATGTCGTTGGGCTCGCCGATCCGGCCCAGCGGAACCTGCCGCGCCAGCTTGGCGTGAGCCTCTTCCTTGCCGAACCGGGCGGTAAAGCCGTCGAGGATCGGCGTGTCGATGAAGGTCGGGTGGATCGAGTTGGAGCGGATATCCAGCTTCATCTTGGCGCAGTACAGCGCGATGTTCTTGGACAGCAGCCAGACCGCCGCCTTGGAGGCGTTGTAGGCCGGCGAATTGCCATTGGCGATCAGGCCGGCGATCGAGCTCAGATTGATGATCGAGCCCGGCTGATGGGCCCGCATGTGGGTCAGGGCGTGCTTGGCGCCCAGGAAGACCGAGTCGACATTGACCGACATCACCTTCTTCCAGAGGGCGAAATCGAGGCTCTCGATCGGACCATCGCCGCCGATGCCGGCATTATTGACCAGCACCGACAGGCCGCCCATGGCCTGGGTGGCCTTCTCAAGCACCGCGATCCATTCGTCTTCCTGGGTGACATCCAGCTCAAAGGCGAAGGCCGTGCCGGCGCCGTGGGCGGCGTTGATCTCGTCGGCGACCGCCTGGGCTCCGGCCAGGTTGATGTCGGCCAGGCTGACCTTGGCGCCCTGGCTGGCCAGCATGCGCCCCGCCGCCGCGCCCAGACCCTGGGCCCCGCCGGTGATGAAGGCCTTCTTGCCGGCGACCCGGCCCGTGTTCTGCGCCATTTGGCGTCCTCCCAATTATTCAAACATTAGTTTGAACTGGAAGGGGTCGGGGCGGAAGGGGGAAACGGTTTTGGAGGCGGCGTCCGACGTTGGCGCTAAGCCACTGAGTCCATGAACGTCGCCAAAGCCAGGTCCAGCTCCGTCACGCCATCGGCGTCATGGGTGGTCAGCAGCACCTCGACCCGGTTGTAGACATTGAACCATTCGGGATGGTGATCCAGCTTGTCGGCCATCAGGGCCACCCGGGTCATGAAGCCGAAGGCGGCATTGAAATCGGCGAACTTGAACGTCTTGGTGATGGCGTCCTTGTCCGGCGCGGCGTTCCAGCCCGAAAGCTGCGCAACAGCGGCGGCGGCGCCGATCCGGGGGCGTGACATGGCAAGTCCTGACGCGAAGGGATGATCCCCCCTTCAGAACGCCAATCCGGTCGCCTTCGCAAGGTCGGCGAGCAGCTGATCCTCGCTGGAGACCTTGATCGCGGTCATGCCCAAGGCGGCGGCCGGTTTGCAGTTGACCCCCAGGTCGTCGAGATAGACGCAGTTCTTCGGCGCGACGTTCAGGGCCTCGCACATCATCAGATAGATGCGCGGATCGGGCTTGCGGACCCCGGCCTTGGAGCTTTCGATCACCACCGCGAAATGGCCCATGATCTCGCCGACGGCGGCGGCCTTTTCGGCGCTCGAGGCCATGCCCGCCCCGTGACCGGTGGTGACATTGTTGGTGATGCAGCCGACCTTGAACCGCGCCTTGCAGGCCAGCATCGCCGCCAGCACCCGGGGGCGCAGGTCGCCATACAGCAGCGGCAGGACATCGGCGCCGCGCACCGCGTGGCCCAGGAGCGTGGCCTCTTCCAGGAACAAGGCGTCAAAGCCCGCCGCGTCGATCTCGGACCGTTCGAACCGCGCCCAGGCATTGGTGTCAGGGTCGGTGGAATTGACCGTGCGGATGAAGTCGGTCGGCAGGCCCCGCTGCGCCTCGTAGCGGCGGAAAGCCTCGAACGGCGAGGTGGTGAAGACACCGCCGAAATCCCAGATCACCGCCTCGATCGCCATGCAGCCCTCAAACAGTTGTTTGATCGACGGTAGGGCGCGGCTCGACGCGAGGCAAGCGCCTGCGGTGACGCTCCGTTCGCGCGCCGGGTGAACCCGCAGGCCGTTAACCTTTGTTAATGCTTTGCTGCCGGTCCAGGAGCGTTCCATGATCTTTTCCCGCCTGTCCTTCTGTCTCGCCGCAGCCGGCGCCCTGCTCGCCGGAGCCGCCATGGCTGGAGATTTCGATCAGGGCTTTAGGGGCGGCGCCCCGGTGTCGCGACCCGGACTGCCGCTGGATCCGGAACTGCTGCCGCCCAACACCGGGCCTGGCGATTGCGTGACGCGCCGGGTCACCGGCCCCGGCGGCGCCTATCGCTGGGACCGCGTGGACTGCGAGGCCGAACGCGGCTGGACCGGCCTTGACCCGTGGGGTTATGGCCGCCGGCCGCTTGAGGTCGAGACCCTGCCGGCCCATCACGCCGATCGCTACGGCGGCGGCCACGATCCGCGCGCCCAACACCGGCAGGAAGACCGCTACGGCCCCGGCCCCTCGCGGTTTACCGAGTACCGCGTCGCCGGCCGCGACGCCGACGGCTTCCTGGTCTGGCCCGGAAAACGACCCTGACCTTTGACCCTAACCTTGGCCTGAGCCTTGCGGGCGGTCCTTCCCGACGAACCAATTTGGGACGGGGGACCTGAACATGCGCACGCCAACCAAGCCATTCTTCAAACGCTACGAGCTGATCGCCATCGCCGCCTTCGTAGTGGCCGCCATCGGTATCAGCAGCCTCGGCATCGTCTACTAGGGACCTTCCGGCCAGGCATCCTGGCGCCGGAATGGAACAGGACCGCCCGGCCCGCGCCTTGTGCCGGGGCGGGTAGAGGGGTGATCAGGTCGCCGGCTTTGGCCGCCCCCGCCGTTCGCGGAAGAAGCCCCGCAGCAGGTCGGCGCTTTCCTGGGCCATCACCCCGCCCGTCACCTCCGGCCGCCAGTGGCAGGTCGGCTGGGCGAAGAAGCGCGGGCCGTGAACCACGGCGCCGCCCTTGGGATCTTCGGCTCCGAACACCACCCGTCCGATCCGCGCATGGCTGATCGCGCCGGCGCACATGGCGCAGGGCTCCAGAGTCACGACAAGCGTCAGATCGGTCAGCCGATAGTTTTCCAGCTTGGCCGCCACCTGCCGCATCACGGCGATCTCGGCATGCGCCGTCGGGTCATGGGCGGCGATCGGACCGTTGCCTGCGACGCCCAGGACCTCGCCGCTCTTGGGATCAAGGATCACCGCCCCGACCGGCGTCTCGCCGCGCGCGGCGGCGGCGCGGGCTTCGTCCAGGGCGATGGCCATGGCGGCTTCATCGGTCAGGCGCAGAGGATCGGAAATGGTCTAGCCCTCCAAGGCCAGCAAGGTGACGCGGCGGGCCTGAAGACAGCGAAGCCGCAGCGCAGACTTCAGGGTCGCCTCGAAGATCACCGACTTTCAGTATGTCATTTTCAGAACGGCGCAAACGCCGCAACCTTGATCCTGACCGCGTTCGGTGCGCATTTGGCGTCCAGCCCATCGAGAGATGCGCCCTGCCCTTCGAAGGACCGACCATGAGCGACTTACCCCCCAACACGCCCCACGACCCTCTGTACGAGCCCGGTCACGATGGCGACCTCGACGATCCGTCGACGGGCGAGCGCGTCGCCAAGGCCCTGGCCCGCGCGGGTGTGGCCTCGCGTCGCGAGGTCGAGCGGCTGATCGAGGCCGGCCGCGTCGCCATCAATGGCAAGGTCCTGACCACCCCGGCGGTGAAGGTGGGCCCCGGCGACTTCCTGACCGTCGACGGCAAGTTGGTGGCCGAACGCGAGCCGACACGGCTATTCCGCTACAACAAGCCCACTGGTCTGATGACCACCCACAACGATCCCAAAGAACGCCCGACGGTGTTCCAGGCCCTGCCGCGCGAACTGCCGCGCCTGATCTCGGTGGGGCGCCTTGACCTGAACTCCGAAGGCCTGCTGCTGCTGACCAATGACGGCGAGCTGTCGCGCAAGCTGGAAGCGCCCAACAATGGCTGGGTGCGCCGCTATCGCGTCCGCGCCTTTGGCCATACCGATCAGGCGCGGCTGGACCGGCTGAAGGACGGCGTCACCATCGAGGGCGTGCGCTATGGCCCGATCGAAGCCAAGGTCGACAAGGCCCAGGACAAGGCCGGCGGCGGCAAGAACATCTGGATCACCATCTCGCTGACCGAGGGCAAGAACCGGGAAATCCGCCGGGTGCTCGAGCATCTGGACCTGAAGGTCAATCGCCTGATCCGCCTTTCCTATGGCCCGTTCGCCCTGGCCACCCTGATGCCGGGCCAGGTGGAAGAAGTCGGCCCCCGGGTGATCCGCGAGCTGCTGGCCGGGCTGGTGGCCGAGGAAGACATGCCCACCGGCGACAAGCCGCAGTTCATGGGCGTGGCCGATCCTCTGCACGCGCCGGGCACCGCCAAGGGCGGCGAACTGCAGCGCCGGGCCATCAAGTCCGCACCCCTGCCCAAGGTTCTCGAACCCGGTGAGCGGACGCTGGAAAAGCCGGTCTACAAGGCCGGCTGGGCCAAGCCGAAGAAGAAGGTCGTCATCGCCGGCGTCAAGCCGATCAAGCGCGCGCCCAAGTCGATCGAGAGCAAGATGATCGGCCCCAAGCCGGACCATCTGACCCCGCGTGGGGCCAAGACCGCGACGGGCCCTAAGTCGTTCGGGTCCAAGGCGGCGGGCGGCGTGGCCGGGGCCAGGTCCTTCGACAAGGCGGCGGCCGGCAAGCCCTCAGCGGCGAAGCCGGCGCGCGCCTTTGGTTTCGACGCCCGGTCAGCCGAACCGGGCAAGACAGGCGCAAAGGTGTTCGCCAGGCCCGCAAGCGCGGGCGGCAAGCCCTTCAGCAAGCCCGGCGCCAAACCGGCCGCCGAGACGTCGTCCCGCTCGGCCCCTGCCGCGTTCGAGACCAGGCCGGGCGCGCCGCGTCCGTACAAGGGCCCCAAAAAGCCACGCTAGGCTTGGGCGTCGTCGGCCCTTGCGCCGGCGTTAGATCGTGGCCGTGTCGCGGCTGCCAAACCAGCGGGTGACGATGGGCCAGCGCACCACCGCTTCGGCCAGCAGGGCGTAGCCGGCCCCGATCCCGACCGCGCCGACCAGTGAGGTCAACTGGAACGGATGCAGCGCCTCGGGGGTCAGGGACAGGGGACGTAGCAGCAGCAGGATGACGATGTTGTTGGCCGCGTGGGCGCCGATCGCCAGCTCGATGCCGCCGGTGCGCAGGGTCATCCAGGTCAGACCCGCGCCCATGGCCGCCCGGATCAGGAAGGCGCCGGGATTGGGGTCAAAGTGGATCAGCGCGAACAGCAGGCCATTGACCGCCATCAGGATCACCGGACTGCGCGTGAACGCGCCGGCGTGCTTCAGCAGCCAGCCCCGGAACACGATCTCCTCGGCGGCGGCGGCGATCACCAGCAGCATGATGGCGAAGCCGGCATAGGTGGCGCGCCCCAGGCTTGTCGAGGCCAGAGCCAGGATCGGCGGCGTCGGCGCGCCCGCGCCCAGACTGGCGGCGACGATCACCAGCGCCACCATGATCGCGCCCACCAGAACCAGCCCCGCAACCAGCAGACGGGTGCGAAAGACACCGCCCACGACGGCATAGCCACGGATCGGCCGATGGCTCAGCCCGGCGCTCACGGCGACGAAGGCCAGGGCGGCGGCGCCATTGACCCCGGCCAGCACCGACAGCAGAAACAGCGAAGCCAGACCCTCGGTCTCGGCCCGGGCCGGCTGGTCGAACACGGCAAACAGCGCGGCGGCGGCCGGCGCGCCGTCAAGGCCGCTGACCACCACCATCACCAGCAGGCAGGCCGAGGCCGCGCCCAGCACGGCGGCGGCGACGGCGGCCAGCACGCCTACCGGGACTGCGACGGCCAGACGGCGCGCGTCGCGATCATAGGGCGTCAGGTCGGCGAGAAACCTCGACTCCCGCATCGCTTCGAAGATCGCCGCTATCGCCATCGCGTTTTCTGACACCCCTGTTCTTGGAGCGACTAAGAGAGCGCCCATCAAAACTTGTAAAGCGTCCGGCTTGCCGTGGCCCCGCAACAGCGGCACACACGCCGATCCAGACAGGGATTGCAGCCCAATGCGCATCGTTTCCGGCCAGTATCGCGGCAAGGCCATCGTCGCCCCGCCCGGCGACGCCACCCGGCCGACCTCCGACCGCGCGCGCCAGGCGGTGTTCAACATCCTGGAACACGCCGCCTGGGCGCCGGAGTTGCACGGTGCGCGCGTCGTCGACCTGTTCGCGGGCTCGGGCGCCCTGGGACTGGAAGCCCTGTCGCGGGGCGCGGCCTTCTGCCTGTTTGTCGAGACCGCCGATCCGGCGCGCGGCGCGATCCGCGAGAACATCGACGCCATGAATCTGTTCGGCGCCACACGCGTGCATCGCCGCGACGCCACCGATCTTGGCCTGCCGCCGTCCAGCGTCGGCGCGCCGTTCGACATCGCCTTCCTGGATCCACCCTACGCCAAGGGCCTGGGCGAGAAGGCCCTGGCCCAGTTGCTGGCCCATGGCTGGCTGAAGCCCGGCGCCATCGTGATGTTCGAGCGCGGCCGCGACGAGCCCGAGCCCGCCACGCCCGGCTTCACGGTCTTGGACACGCGCGACTATGGCGCCGCGCGTGTCCTGTTCCTCAAGCTGGCCGCGTAGCTACCAGCCGCGCGCGGTGACGCGGTTGTCCAGCTGCGACCTCAGGCTGACGGCGCCTTCCCGCGTGATGCGGTAGGGGCCGCCGCCGCTGCTGGCGATCAGTCGCCGCTTCTTCAGCGACTTGAAGACCCTCAGCGAGCAGTCGCTCAGCCGCCAGCCCTCGCGGGTGAGGCAGTCGACGTCGATGAGGCGGCCTTTGTCGTCGCGTACGGGTTCGATGCGGGCGCCCTGCGCCAGGGCGTGCAGCGTGCGTTGCTGCGCTTTGGAGATGTTCAAGGAGATTGTCCGAGGATCGAGGCGTGGGAACGCAAACCCCCGGATCTCGGAGAGACCCGCTCATTCTCGGAGTACGGACACGACTGGGCGCATCCGCAGGGGCTGCGGACGGATCAGGGCCTGATCGACTTGCGAACCGGAGGGTTCGGAGCCTGTTAGGCCCGGGCCTCGCTTACAATCTCGGACATAAAACCACCGTTGGAGTGACGGGCCATCCTAGCTCCAGGACGCCGAAACTCAAGCTCATCCCATGGCCACCCGGCCCGGTGCAGGCCGCGGAAGCGCAGGATGGATCAGTTCATGAGCGCCGAGCCCAGCAGCACCCGGCTGCCGGACTTGCCCAGCACCTTGTCGGCCGTCTTCTGCATTTCCCGCGACAGGTAGTCGACGTCCGGCGGATCGCCGCGCCGCATGCCCGAGGCGTAGGTCATCAGCACCTGGGCGAAGGCGGCGCGCAGGCGTGGCTCCGACTGCTGGGCGCGCTCCATCAGCTTGGGGTCCTTGGCCTCGATGCCGGCTTCAAGCGTCAGCACGCCGCGTCGCCCATCCCGCCGCAGGGCGACCGCAGTCAGGGGCTTGAAGGCGAAATAGGTGACGGGCGCCTTCTCCTCCTTCTTGGCGGAACTGGCCAAGGCCGGAGACGCCGAGGCCGCCAGGACGCTGGCAAGAACGAGCGGAAGAAGGGTCAGGGCGCGGCGCATGCGGTATGCTTAGCAAGACGTGGTTGACGTCCTCTTTACGCCTAGGCGCGACAAAGGAGCGTTAACCACGAATCGCAATCCTCGCGACTCTTCGCGGCGGGGGCGGTAGGAGGCTGAACTTGGGCCGTTTTTTCCCGAAAACCCTCGATCTCGACGGCAAGGTGATCCTGATCACCGGCGGCACCGGCTCTTTTGGCCGACGGTTCATCGAGACGGTTCTGAAGCTCTCGAACCCGCGGAAGGTCATCGTCTACTCCCGCGACGAATTGAAGCAGAGCGACATGCAGATGGAGCTGCGCGAGCAGTTCGATGACGCGACCTATGCCAAGATGCGCTTCTTTCTGGGCGACGTGCGTGACCGCGAGCGCCTGACCCTGGCCCTGCGCGGGGTCGACATTGTCATCCACGCCGCCGCCCTCAAGCAGGTGCCGGCGGCCGAATACAACCCGTCCGAATGCATCCACACCAATGTGCTGGGGGCCGAGAACGTGGTCTGGGCCAGCCTGACCAACGGCGTGAAAAAGGTGGTGGCCCTGTCGACCGACAAGGCCTGCAACCCGATCAATCTGTACGGGGCCACCAAGCTGGCTTCGGACAAGACCTTCGTGGCCGCCAACAACCTGTCGGGCGATATCGGCACCCGCTTCGCGGTGGTCCGCTATGGCAATGTCGTCGGCTCGCGCGGCAGCGTCGTGCCGCTGTTCAAGCGCCTGCTGGCCAACGGCGCCACCGAGCTGCCGATCACCGACGCGCGCATGACCCGCTTCTGGATCACCCTGAACGAAGGCGTCAATTTCGTGCTCTCGTCGCTGGACCTGATGCGCGGCGGCGAAATCTTCGTGCCCAAGATCCCGTCCATGACCATGCCCGATCTGGTCAAGGCCATGTCGCCGACCGCCGGGGTCAAGGTCATCGGCATCCGGCCGGGCGAAAAGCTGCACGAGATGATGATCAGCGCCGACGACGCGCGCGCCACCGTGGAGCTCTCCGACCGCTATGTGATCGAGCCCACCTTCGTCGAATATCCGCGCAAGCGCTTTGGCCCCGAGGACGGCGCCAAGCCGGCCGAGGAAGGCTTCTGCTACAGCAGCGACAACAATGACGACTGGCTGTCGGCGCAGGGCCTGCTGGCCATGCTGGAGGAGAAGGCGCGCTGATGACGGGAGCCCCGTTCCTCCCCTACGGTCGCCAGACCATCGAGGACGACGACGTCGCCGCCGTCGCCGCCGCCCTGCGCGCCGACTTCCTGACCACCGGCCCGACGGTCGAAGCCTTCGAGACCGCCTTCAAGACCAAGGTCGGGGCCGAGCACGCCATCGCGGTGAGCAACGGCACCGCAACCCTGCACCTGGCCATGCTGGCCCTGGGCGTCGGTGAAGGTGACGTCTGCATCGCACCGTCGATCACCTTCCTGGCGACCGCCAACTGCGCCCGCTATGTCGGGGCCGAGGTGCTGTTCGCCGACGTTGATCCGCATTCAGGCCTGATGACCCCCGACACCCTGGCCGCCGCTCTGGCGCGGTGCGGCGACCGGCCGGTCAAGGCGATCCTGCCCGTCCACCTGCGCGGCGACATCTGCGACCTGCCGGCGATGCGCGGCATGGCCAGCGCGGCCGGGGCGATGCTGGTGGAAGACGCGCCCCACGCCCTGGGCTCGGTCGGAACTTTCGACGGCGTGGAGCATCCGGTCGGCGACGGCGCTTACTCGGCCTTCGCCAGCTTCTCGTTTCACCCGGTCAAGACGCTGGCCACCGGCGAGGGCGGCATGCTGACCACCAACGACGCCGACCTCGCGGCGCGCGCCCGGTCCCTGCGCGGTCACGGCATGGTGCGGCCGCCGGGGGCGGATCCCTGGTGGTACGAGATGCCGGAGATCGGCTTCAACTATCGCATCCCCGACGTGCTGTGCGCCCTGGGCCTGTCGCAGCTGGCCAAGCTGGACCGCTTCGTCGCGCGCCGCCGGGCCCTGACCGCGCTCTATGTCGAACGGCTGGAGGCGCTGTCGCCCCGCGTGCGCCTGGCGACCAGCCCGGACTATTCCGACGCGGCCCTGCACCTGCTGACCGTGCTGATCGATTTCGACGCCCTGGGGATCACCCGCCGGATGGTGGTCGATGGCCTGAAGGCCCACGGAGTCGGCACGCAGGTTCACTACATTCCGGTGCACCAGCAGCCCTACTACGCCAAGCGCTACGGCGCGCTCGACCTGCCCGGCGCCCAGGCCTGGTACGATCGCTGCCTGACCCTGCCGCTCTATCCGACCATGGCCGACAGCGATGTGGATCGCGTGGTCGAAGCGCTGGGCAGGGTGTTGCCCCGCTAGACCAGCGCGCTGACCTGGGCGATCGGCTGGAGGTTGGTGAACTTGGCCACATCGGCCAGCACCTCGGCGGCGCGTGGCCCGCCCATCGAGGCCTGCAGGGCGGCGGCGTCGCGGAACGCCAGATGCGCCATCGCGATGAAGGGCGCGGGGCCGCCATCGCCCGCCGACAGACCCTTGAACACCTGCACACCCGTCAGGCCTGTCGAGGCGAAGGCCTCGTGGACGAGCGGGATGTGGGTGGCGTTGTAATAGTCATGGTCGAAATGCGCGCCGTCGGCCGCCGCATAGAGCACGCTGAAGATCACCATGTGTCCATCCCCGGGTCGCCACGGCCCTGTTGGCGCGGCTCCGGACCCAGCTTAGGCATCCCCGGGCGTGTCGCAAGCCGCGCAGGCGCGCGTCAGGCGGCCTGGGCGCTCTGCATCAGGCCCCTGAGCAGATCCATGGTCGCCGGTGAGGCCGCCAGTTCCTCGCGGGCCGCCGGATCTCGGGCCAGCTTGAAGGCTTCCATCTTGGCCCGGTCGGCCACCGGCCCCGTGGGGCCGGCCTCGCCCGTGGCCAGCTTGACCAGCAGGGCCAGGCGATGAGCCAGCGGCGCCGGGGCGCGGACCAGCATGGCCAGCAGCCGGCTGTCGATCTCGACCTGCGAGCCCAGTTCGCCGAGCTTGTTGCACAGGGGTTCGTAGTCTTCGCGCACCAGGCCCGACCGCGTGACGGTCTTTTGCAGGCCGGCCAGCGCCGCCAGCTTCGCGGCCGGCGAATCGGGGCCCTGCCGCAGTTCCTTTTCAAACCGCAGGGCGGTGATGTTGGCGCTTAGCCAGCGGGCGGCCTGACGCTTGTTGACCGCGCCCATGACGTTCTCGGCCAGGCGGATCAGGATCACGACCTCCTCGCGGGCCGAGCGGTCGCGCCCGAGCAGGGCCTCGATGAACTCGCCGTTGAGCAGGGTCTTGGAGCGAACGGTGAAGGCGGCCTGAATGTCTTCGGGCGGCAGAATGCGTCCGGCGGCGGCCGTCAGGCTCATGGCCAGGGCGCGCAGATATTCGATCTCGGCCTCGGCGTCGGTGGGCTTGAGCCGGCGTACACCGTTCAGTTCGGCCAGCACCCGCTTGGCGATCGCCGCGCGGACGGGGGCGAAATGATCGCCGCTCAGCCATTCGCTGAGCCGCTTGGCCGTGCCGGAAAGCTCGGGCATGCAGGCGCGGACCTGGGCCTGCATGCGGATCAGGGCCTCGACCTGGGCGCCGCCCGTCAAGCGGGTCATGGCCGCCAGGGTGGATCCAAGATCGTTGGCCGTGCCCAGCAGGTCGGCCATGCCGGCGCGCGAACCGATGATCTCGGACAGGGGCTGTTCGATGGCGTGCAGGGCCAGGGCGCGGGGACCCGGTTCGGTCGGGGCGGCGTCGGCCAGATCCAGCAGGCGGGCGATCTTGTCGGACCAGCTGACGCCGGGCGCGATCGAGGCGGCGACGCCGGCCCCCAGCAGGAAGGCGCGGTCAGGATCGGTGGCCAGGCGCGTGGCGGCCTTGGCGAACCCTTCCTTGTCGAGGTCCGGCAGTTGGCCCTTCTTGAAGGCCTTCATCAAATTGGCGACCGAGCGCTCGACCAGACCCTGGAAGGTGCGGATCAGTTCGTGGACCGACATCCCCCGCGCTTCGGCCTCGGGAATGGCGATCTTTTGCAGGGCGTGCTGCAGGTCGGTGCCGGAGGCTTCCAGCTTCTCGACCAGGTCGGGGCGGTGCAGCAGTTCGAACGGCGTGGCGTTGTGCCGGGCCAGCCAGCCCTCGAGCAGGCGACCTATCCGGTCGCGGGCGTGGGCGGTATAGAGATCTGCCGGCTGGACGCAGAGGGGATCGAGATCCTCGACCTCCTTCTTGGGCTTGCCGCCATCGACCATGCCCTTGGTGAAGATGGCGATGGATCTGTATTCGCCGGACTCGCGGTCCAGGGTTTCCTTGCTGACCCGAACGGCGACGGCGCGGCCCGACGTCAGGCATTCCTCGGCGTTCTGGAGCGCAGCCGTGCGAACTTCCGTGGCCATTTCCAGGACCCACTGTGCGCCGGCCTTGCGGCGCACGAAAAGTTCGTAATGGACGTCACTCATGGGCTAGGGGCTCCCGTAGCCTCGGTTATGGGCTACAACACCTTAAAGCGAGGTTGAGGCGCGTCGTTCGCGCTGAAGCAGGGCGGTCCTGGAAGCTTCAGCCGCAATCGCGCCACGCTGGGGCCGCAAAGGGCGGCGACACCCCTTTGGGAAAGCTTTGCCGCGCGATGCGTTGAAGCGACTGCGGGGGGTCGATAGGATCGCCTCAAGACGAAGGTTGAAGGATCAGACAGGCTCCATGGCCGCTATCACGCTCATAGACGACGACGAGAATATCGTCGCTTCGGTCTCGCTGGCCCTCGAAAGCCACGGCCACACGGTCAAGGCCTATTACGATGGCGCCTCGGGCCTTGAGGCCGTCGAGAGCCAGGCGCCGGACCTGGTCATCCTGGACGTCAAGATGCCGCGCATGGACGGCATGGAAGTGCTGCGCCGCCTGCGCCAGACCTCCGAGATCCCGGTCATCATGCTGACCTCGAAGGACGACGAGATCGACGAGATCCTCGGCTTCAATCTCGGCGCCGACGACTACATGCACAAGCCCTTCAGCCAGCGCCTGCTGCTGGAGCGGGTCAAGGCCGTGCTACGCCGCGCCCGTCCCGAGGACGAAGAACCGTCGATCGCCGCGGGCCTGGCCGGCTCCAAGATGATGAAGCGCGGCAAGCTGACCCTGGACCCCGCACGCCACGACAGCCTGTGGGAAGGCAAGCCCGTCCGCCTGACCGTCACCGAGTTCCTGCTGCTGCAGTCCCTGGCCCAGCGCCCCGGCTTTGTGAAGAGCCGCGACAACCTGATGGACGCCGCCTACGACGATCAGGTCTATGTCGACGACCGCACGATCGACAGCCACATCAAGCGGATGCGCAAGAAGTTCCGCCAGGTCGATCCCGAGTTCGACTCCATCGAGACCCTGTACGGCGTTGGCTATCGTTATCGCGAAGCCTGACACCGGCGCGCCACGGCGTCGCTGGTCGTGGCCGCGCGGTTCGCGTCTGGGCCGGCTGATCATTGGTCTGAATGTGCTGGCGCTGGCGATCCTGGTGATCGGGGCGCTGGTGCTCAATGAACTGCGCAGTGGTCTGGTCAACGCCCGGGTCGAAAGCCTGACCACCCAGGGCGACCTGATCGCTAAGGTCATCGACCAGCTGGCCACCGAGGGCGAGCCCGAGCCGGCGCTGAACGCCGAAGCGGCCAGCGCCATCTTCCAGCTGCTGTTCATTCCGAGCTCGCAGCGGGCGCGACTGTTCGACGCCGACGGCAATGTGCTGGCCGACAGCTTCATGGTCGCCGACCGCGTGGAATGGAAGGTCCTGCCCCCGGCGCGCAAGCCCGGCGACAAGGACGCCGCCGTCCGCGACGATCCCGCTGACAAGGCCAAGGCGGCCAAGGCCAGCCAGGGCCTGTCCAACGAGCTGGCCCAGGCCCTGCGCGGGTCTCCGGTGGCGGGCACGCGGATGTCGGAGAACGGCGAGCGGGTGGTTTCGGTGTCGATCCCGATCCAGCACGTGCGGGCAGTGCTCGGCGTTCTCACCCTGGAGGTCGGCGACGTCGATTCGATCATCGCCGCCCAGCGCCGGGCCCTGCTGCCGTTCATCCTGGTGGCGATCAGCGCCACCCTGATCTCGTCGATCCTTCTGCACCGCCTGATCGCCGAGCCGGTGATGCGCCTAGCCCGCGCCGCCGACCGGGTGCGGCTGGAGGGGGCGCGCGCCATCTCCCTGCCCGACATCGCCCGGCGCCAGGACGAGATCGGCGACCTGTCCCGCGCGCTCGAGGAGATGACCCATTCGCTGTCCGAGCGCATGGACGGCATCGAGCGCTTCGCCGCCGACGTGGCCCACGAGATCAAGAACCCCCTGACCTCGATCCGCTCGGCCATCGAGACCCTGGACCTGGTGACCGATCCGGTGGCGCGCGCGCGGCTGCTGGCCATTCTGCAGAACGACGTCAACCGGCTGGACCGGCTGGTCACCGACATCTCCAACGCCTCGCGCCTGGACGCCGAGCTGTCGCGCGAGGCGCCCAAGGCGCTGGATCTGGCCAAACTGCTGGCCGAGGTCGCCAGTCTGTACGAGGCCCAGCTGCGCCCCGGCGACGCGCCCGGCAGCGTGCGGGTCAGCGTCTCGACCGGCGATCCGCTCGCGCCGGCCAGGCTGATGGCGCGCGAGACCCCCATCGGCCAGGTGTTCCGCAACCTGATCGACAATGCCCGCTCGTTCAGCCCGGCCGACGGCGAGGTCCGCGTCGTCCTGACCCGCACGCGCGGCCGGCTGGTCACCACGATCGACGACGACGGCCCCGGCATACCGGCCGAGAACCTCGAGACCATTTTCGAGCGCTTCTACACCTCACGGCCCAAGGGCAAGGCGTTCGGCGGCAATTCGGGCCTTGGCCTGTCCATCGCCCGCCAGATCGTCGAGGCCCACGGCGGCGAGCTGAAGGCCGAGAACCGGGTCGACGCCGACGGCGCCCTGCTGGGGGCGCGCTTCACCGTCGACCTGCCGGAATCGCGCGAGTGATCCGCCACGCCGGCCTGGTCGCCCTGCGCCGCGGCGGACTCTGGCGCGGCGCCCTGATCGAGGGTCCCTCAGGCGTCGGCAAGAGCGATCTGGCCCTGCGCGCCGTCGAATCAGGCTTCGCCCTGGTGGCTGATGACCGCACGGTCGTCTTCGCCTCGGGCGGCCGGCTTTATGGCAAGGCCCCTGATTCTCTGTCCGGCCTGATCGAGATTCGGGGTCTGGGCGTCGTCCCCACCCCCGTCATCGCCTTCGCCCGGATCGCCCTGCTCGTGCGGTGCGTTGACGCGTCCGGCGCCGTCGAACGCCTGCCGCAGCCCCGTTTCGAGACCCTCTGCGGCGTGAGCGTTCCCGTTTTCGACCTGTGGCCTCTGGAACCCGCTGCGCCGGCGAAAATCAGACGCATGCTGGAGCATCTTGGAGTCCCTCTCTAACGAGCGTATCAAGTGCGCCCGCGCGGCTCCTCCCGGCCGCCACGGGTTATGGGGATCCCGGTTGAGACATCTGGCATGATCGGGCTCGTGATCGTTACGCACGGGCGTCTGGCGGAGGAGTTTGTCTCCGCCATGGAACATGTGGTCGGCCCGCAGACCGCGGTGAAAGCGATCTGCATCGGTCCTGAAGACGACATGGAACGTCGCCGTTCCGACATTCTGAAGGCGTGCGCCGTCGTGGACAGCGGCGGCGGCGTGATTCTGCTGACCGACATGTTCGGCGGCACGCCCAGCAATCTGGCCATCTCGGTGATGGAGCAGACCCGCGCCGAGGTGATTGCCGGCCTGAACCTGCCGATGCTGATCAAGCTGGCCAGCGTGCGCCAGCGTGAGGACCTGCAATCCTGCGTCGCCCACGCCCAGGAGGCTGGACGGAAATATATCTCCGTGGCCTCCTATGTGCTCGCGGGAGAAAAATGAGTCGCATGGCGGAGCGGACGGTCGAAATCGTCAACGAACGGGGATTGCACGCCCGGGCCTCGGCCAAGTTCGTGAAGATGGCGGCTGGTTTCGACGCCGAGGTGACGGTCAGCCGTGACGGCGCCTGCGTGGACGCCCGTTCGATCATGGGCCTGATGATGCTGGCCGCAGGCATCGGCTCGACCATCGATATCGCCGCTGAAGGCCCCGAAGCGGACACCGCCCTTGAAGCGCTGTGCGAACTGGTGGCCAACCGGTTCGACGAAGAGCGTTAGGGCTCTAGGCGGCCAAGCGGGCGCCGGGCCGCCGCTTGGCGCCTAGGGCAGCGGCCGCGATTTGCGGTTCTCATCAATCGCCACAAAGGTGAACACGCCCTCGGTGACCTTGTGCGCCTGCTCGCTGTCGCGCGGGCGGCGCCAGGCCTCGACCCCGACCTTGAGCGAGGTGCGACCGGTGTGGACGACCTTGGCGAACAGGCTGACCTCGTCGCCGACAAAGACCGGGCTGATAAAGGTCATGCCGTCGATGGCGAGGGTGGCGCACCGACCGGCCGCGCGGTGGAAGGCGATCGAGGCCGCCGCCAGGTCCATCTGCGACAGCAGCCAGCCGCCAAAGATGTCGCCCTCGGGATTGGTGTCGGAGGGCATGGCGATGGCGCGCAGCACAGGGGCCTCATGCGGCCACTCGGCCGCCGCCCAGGCCTCGGCCAGGGTCTCGGCGCGGCGCGAGGCGGGAACGAGGTCGGTCATGGGTCAGCGTTTTCGAGCGAAGTGGCTACCGTTGCGCGCAAAGAGAACGCGACAACCGAAAAAACGCTAGTGGCCGCCGGCGCCTTCGTAGACGCCCGGCGCCAATTGCTCGTTCTCGTCGCCAACCGCCGTGGTCGCCACGAAGCGGCGGTCGCAATAGGGGCAGTCGACAAAGCCGGCCGCGCCCATTTCCAGCCAGACGCGCGGATGGCCCAGGGCCCCGCCGACGCCGTCGCAGGCGATGCGGTGCGAGCGGACCATCACGGTTTCCGGCGCGGGCCCCGCGCCGACAGCCGTCACAGTGACGTCCATGGCGGCAGGAGCGGTGGCGGTGACGGTCTTGGCCTTGCGCGCCATGTTCGAAAACCCTTGAAGTCTGGACGCGGCCTTGGCTTGGCGGCGATGCAGGCATACCTATGCGACCTGTCGCGCCGCCGTCAATTCAAGCCGCGCGCCTTCCCTGCCCTATTGTCCCCCGCGGGACCTGCCTGGGCCCTATCGTCCCCTTCGGGACCTGTCTGGACGTTGCATGGACCTGCCCGCCTACGCCATCGAAGCCGAAGGCCTGTTCAAGACCTACGCCGCCACCAAGACCTCGCCGGAAAAGCGCGCCCTGAACGGCATCGACCTGAAGGTCCCGCGCGGCTCGATCTTCGGCCTGCTGGGCCCAAACGGGGCCGGCAAGTCGACCTTCATCAACATCCTGGCCGGCCTGACCCGCAAGACCAGCGGCACGGTGCGGATCTGGGATCGCGACATCGACCAGCGGCCGCGCGACGCCCGCGCCGCCATCGGGGTGGTTCCGCAGGAACTGGCCACCGATGTCTTCTTCACGCCGCGCGAATCGCTGGACGTCCAGGCCGGCATGTACGGCGTGCCCAAGAACGAGCGGCGCACCGACGAGTTGCTCAGCGCGCTGGGGCTGTCCGACAAGGCCAATGCCTATGTCCGCCAGCTGTCGGGCGGCATGAAGCGACGCCTGATGGTGGCCAAGGCCATGGTGCACCAGCCGCCGGTGCTGATCCTGGACGAGCCGACCGCCGGCGTCGATGTCGAGCTGCGCCGCCAGCTGTGGAGCTATGTGAAGGGCCTCAACGAGCTGGGCGTCACCATCGTGCTGACCACCCACTATCTGGAAGAGGCCCAGGAGCTGTGCGACCAGATCGCCATCGTCAATCGCGGCGAGGTGGTGGCCTGCGAGCCGACGGCCACGCTTCTCAAGCGCATGGACAGCCGCAATGTGGTGGTCACGCCCGAACAGCCGGTGACGGTAGCGCCGGCCCTGGCCGGTTTCGACACCAAGATCCGGGCCGGCGGGGCGTTCGCGGTGTCGTATCGCACCGGCCAGTCCAGCGTCGAGCAGGTGCTGGCGGCAGTGCGGGCCAGCGGCATGCACATCAAGGACATCGCCACCGAAGACCCGGATCTGGAAGACGTCTTCGTCTCCCTGACCTATGGCGACCCTAACGCGGCCGATCCGACCAAGGACTGACGGTCAGCGCTTGCGTTCGGGAGATGCTTGGACAAACTCCACGGCGAGAGTCGGGGGTGAGTTGATGAGTTTTCTGGAACGCCAGTTTGGCCTGAAGGCCCAGGGCACCAACCTGCGCACCGAGGCGCTGGCCGGCGTCACCACCTTCCTGACCATGGCCTATATCGTCATCGTCAATCCGGCCATCCTGGGCGAGGCGGGCATGCCCGTCGCCGCTGTGGCCGCCGCCACCTGCCTGGCGGCCGGCATCGGCTGCATCCTGATGGGGCTGATCGCCAACTATCCGATCGCCCTGGCTCCCGGCATGGGGCTGAACGCCTATTTCACCTACACGGTCGTGATCGGCATGGGGGTGCCCTGGCAAACCGCCCTGGGCTGCGTGTTCCTGTCCGGGGTGGCCTTTCTGGTGCTGACCGTGGCCGGCATCCGCCAGTTGATCGTCGGGGCCATTCCCCGGCCGCTGTTCTCGGCCGTCGCGGCGGGGGTGGGCCTGTTCATCGCCTTCATCGGCCTGAAGGAGGCCGGCATCATTGTCAGCAATCCGGCCACCATGGTGGCGCTGGGCGACCTGACCAAGCCCACCGCCATGCTGGCCCTGGCCGGCCTGGCGATCATCGGGGCGCTGATGGCCTGGCGGGTGAAGGGTGCGATCCTGATCGGCATCCTGCTGGTGGCGGTTCTGGGCTGGTTCATGGGCCTGTCGAAGATCGCGCCGGGCGGCTATTCCCTCGCCGAACTGTCGGCCACCGCCTTCCAGCTCGACATTCCCGCCGCCCTGAACCTGGGCGGCGGCGCCAAGGCCGGCATGGCGATGGCCATGGCCGAGATCATCTTCGTGTTCCTGTTCGTCGATCTGTTCGACAATGTCGGCACCCTGGTGGCCGTGACCAAGAAGGCCGGGCTGGTGGCGCCCGACGGTTCGATTCCCCGCCTCAACCGCATCCTGCTGGCCGACTCGGTGGCCACCATCGCCGGTTCGGTGGCCGGCACCAGCACCGTGGTCAGCTATATCGAGAGCGCCTCGGGCGTGCAGGCCGGCGGTCGCACCGGCTTGACGGCGGTCATTGTCGGCCTGCTGTTCCTGCTGACCCTGTTCTTCGCCCCCCTGGTCCAGGCCATCCCGATCGCCGCCACCGCGCCGGCCCTGATCCTGGTGGGGGCCATGATGATCGGCTCGCTGGCCGAGGTGGAATGGGACGATCCCGGCGTGGCCATCCCGGCCTTCCTGACCCTGATCACCATTCCGCTGACCTTTTCGATCGCCAATGGCCTGGCGTTCGGCATCACCAGCTATGCGGCGCTGAAACTGGCCCGGGGCCAGGCGCGGATCAGCGACTGGCTGCTGTTCGTGCTGGCCGCCCTGTTCATCGCCCGCTTCATTTATATGGGCGGAGAATAGCGGGCGACGCATAACCCCGTTTGCGCCGACCGCGCCTTTCGGCTAAGACGCCGTTCCCGCAAGGCGGACGCACCCGTAGCTCAGCTGGATAGAGCGCTGCCCTCCGAAGGCAGAGGTCACAGGTTCGAATCCTGTCGGGTGCGCCAAACTCCGAAACATCGCCAGAAGGCCGTTTGCTTGCCGCGCTCAGGCGGCAACCGACTTGGCCATTGTTTCGAGGATCGTGGCCGGCTCCTTGCTTTGCACCAGACAGCCATACCAGCCCAGGCCCTTGTAGGTTTCATAGCCAGGGGTCAGGGCATAGCCGACGGTCAGGTCGCCATCCGCATAGCTGCCCATGCCGCCGTCAGAGGTGTTGAGCGGGAAGGTCTCGGTCAGGATGCCGCGACCGTCCGACGAGGCCAGAACGCGGCCCCTCTGGTCCAGCAGCATGACCCTTGAACGGCTGCGCTCCTCGGTGGTCAGGCGCACGCCGTCGACCACGGCCTGGGCCTGGGGCTTCCAGTCGAAGTGAACGCCCAGCACGCCCAGCACCTTGCCATGGCTCAGGCCGCCCTCACGGATGGCCGTGGCGTAGGTGGCGACGGGGGCGTCATTGAGGGCCTTCACCCGCTCGATGTCGCAGGCGATGAAATCGTCGCCGCTGGCGGTCTTCATGGCGTCGCGGAACCAGGACGCGTCGGCCGCCGAGATGTTGCGGGCGCCGGGATAGCGGTCCGGCCGCCCCGTCGCCACGACCTTGCCGCGAGCGTCGCAGATCCACAGGTCGAGATAGACGGTGTAGGCGTCCAGGATCACGCCCAGACGCTGGCTGGCGTGACGGGCGGTCTCGGGAGAGGCGTCGTCGACGCAGGCGACGACGGCGGAATCCGTGGCCCACCAGCGCACATCGCAGGTGCGTTCATAGAGGTTGCGGTCGACGATCTCGATGGCGTTCAGGGCCAGGTCGGCCAGGCGCTGGCCGCGCATGTGGCCCAGGATCGCGCCGCCGATGGCGGTCAATTCGTCAAGATCGGCGCGCACCTGGCTTTCCAGGGCGGCGGCGACGGCGTCGATCTCGGTGGAGATCTTCTTGAATTCCTCGGCCACTATGGCGAAGCCCTTGCCGGCCTCGCCCGCCCGGGCGGCGACGATCAGGGCGTTGATCGAGAGCATCTTGGCCGCGCGGTTGACGCGGGTGATCTCGCCGATCTTTTCGCCCGCGACCGCACTCAGACGTTCGGAGAGATCCAGAATCCGTTCCGGACGCAGACTGGCGTCTTGTTTCAACTTGGAGGGTCCTCACGCAATTCTATGCCGAATCGCCCGAGAGTTTCGCAAGTTGACGCCGGCGTCACTCGCGGCATGCGTCAGATCGCCGCAGGAACAACGCTTTCGTTGAATTGGCGAACCCGACCCCCGCCTTCGCCGGGACTTTGAGCTTGGGTTGCTCAAAATACCGGCAAATCAGAGACTTGCCCTAGACGTCGACCTCGGCGTCGAGGGCGTTTTCCTGGATAAATTCACGGCGCGGCTCGACCAGGTCGCCCATCAGACGGCTGAACATGTCGTCGGCGTCGTCGGCATGATTGACCTTGACCTGCAGCAGGGTGCGGGCCTCGACGTCGAGGGTGGTCTCCCACAGCTGGTCAGGGTTCATCTCGCCCAGACCCTTGTAGCGCTGGATCGACAGGCCCTTGCGACCGGCGTCCATCACCGCGCCCACCAGATCCATCGGTCCACGGACGATGGTCGACTTGTCCTTGCGGCGGAACACCGCGCGGCCGGAGAAGATCTCGGCCAGGGCTCCGGCGCGCTCGGCCAGACGGCGGGCGTCGGCGGCGTTCAGCAGGCCATCGTCGAGCACCACGTTCTGGGTGACGCCGCGACGCACGCGCTTGAACACATAGGCGGTGTCGCCGCGCTCGCCGGTCCAGGGACCGTCGCCCTCTTCGGCATAGAGGTCGAGGCGGGCGGCGGCGGCGGCGATGTCGGGGCTTTCGCTGAGCAGGCCGGCCAGGGCCGTCTGCTCCACGGCGAAGGCCGGGGCGCGGGCGGCCAGACGATCAATATTGCCCTTGGCCTGTCGGCACAGCTGGATCAGGGCCAGCAGGTCCTTGCCGGTGCGACGCTCGCCGGACGGCAGGTCCAGTTCAGCCCCGTCGACGCCCTCGTCGATCAGGAAGGCGTCCATCTCGCTGTCGTCCTTCAGATAGCGCGAGGACTTGCCCTTGCTGGCCTTATAGAGCGGCGGCTGGGCGATGTAGATGTAGCCGCGATCGATCAGTTCGCGCATCTGCCGATAGAAGAAGGTCAGCAGCAGGGTGCGGATGTGGGCGCCGTCGACGTCGGCGTCGGTCATCAGCACGATCTTGTGGTAGCGCACCTTGTCGGCGTTGAAGTCGTCGCGGCCGATGCCGGCCCCCAGGGCCGTGATCAGGGTGCCGATCTGGTCGGACGACAGCATCTTGTCGAACCGGGCGCGCTCGACGTTGAGGATCTTGCCGCGCAGGGGCAGCACCGCCTGGTTGTCGCGGTTGCGGGCCTGCTTGGCCGAGCCACCGGCCGAGTCACCCTCGACGATGAAGATTTCGGACTTGGCCGGATCACGCTCGGCGCAGTCGGCCAGCTTGCCGGGCAGTGACGTGATGTCGAGCGCGCTCTTGCGGCGGGTCAGTTCGCGCGCCTTGCGGGCGGCTTCGCGGGCGGCGGCGGCTTCGGCGATCTTGGAGACGATGGCCTTGGCTTCGGTCGGGTGTTCCTCGAACCAGCTGGCCAGGCCTTCCTGCACCAGGTTCTCGACGGCCGGGCGCACTTCGGACGAGACCAGCTTGTCCTTGGTCTGCGAGCTGAACTTGGGGTCGGGCACCTTGACCGACAGCACGCAGGTCAGGCCCTCGCGGGCGTCTTCGCCCCCGACACTGACCTTTTCCTTTTTCGTGATGCCCGAGCTCTCGGCGTAGTTGGTGATGATCCGGGTCAGGGCGCCGCGGAAGGCCGAAAGGTGGGTGCCGCCATCCCGCTGCGGGATGTTGTTGGTGAAGCACAGCATGTGCTCGTGATAGCTGTCATTCCACCACAGGGCGAGATCGATCTCGACCTTGTCCTTGCGGCCGCGAATGACGATCGGCGCCCTCAAGAGCGGCGTCTTGGCCTTGTCCAGGTGGCGAACGAAGGCTTCGATGCCGCCCTCATAGTGCAGCTTTTCTTCCCACGGCTCGGCGTCGCGCAGGTCGCGGAAATAGATGGTCACGCCCGAGTTCAGGAACGCCAGCTCGCGCAGGCGATGCTCCAGCGTCTTGCGGTCAAATTCGATGAACGCGAAGGTCTCAAGCGACGGGAAGAAGGTCACTTCGGTGCCGGTCAGATAGTCGCCGGCCTTGGGCGTGCCCTCTTCGCGGATCGGCGAGTCGCCGGTCACCTTCAGCGACGACACGGCGTCGCCGCGCTCGAAGCGCATCTGGTGGGCCTTGCCGTTGCGGTGAACCTTCAGCTCCAGCCAGTCGCTGAGCGCATTGACCACCGAAACGCCGACGCCGTGCAGGCCGCCGGACACCTTGTAGCTGTTCTGATCGAACTTACCGCCGGCGTGCAGCTGGGTCATGATGACCTCGGCCGCCGAGACGCCTTCGCCTTCGTGGATGTCGACCGGGATGCCGCGACCGTCGTCGGTGACCGTCACCGAGCCGTCGGCGTTGAGGATCACCTCGACCTTGGTGGCGTGACCGGCCAGGGCCTCGTCGATGGCGTTGTCGACCACCTCATAGACCATGTGGTGCAGGCCAGAGCCGTCATCGGTGTCGCCGATATACATGCCGGGGCGCTTGCGCACCGCGTCCAGGCCCTTGAGCACCTTGATCGAGTCGGCGTCATAGTCGCCGCTCATCACTTCAGGGGCCGCCATCTGCGAGCCGTCGGCAGTGGTCAGGCGATCGCCGCTGTTGTCTTCAGCCGGGCCTTCGGTCTCTTGCGTCATACGTCTTCCAAAGCGGTCAGGCCGGCGTCGCACACGCGAACGCCAAGAGCCCGACCTTTGAGGTGGTCGAACAGCAACTCGTCCGTGCCGGTGAGGAAGGCCTGGAGCTTGAGCGCCGTGATTTCGTCGGCCAAAGCGGCTCGCCTCGTGAGGTCGAGATGCGCGGCGACTTCGTCGAGCAATACTATAGGATTCGGCGCGGATTCCGCACGCGAAAGTCGCGCCGCCTGGGCCAAAACCAGGTTCAGAATCAGCGCTTTCTGCTCCCCGGTCGAGCATTCCGCCGCCGGACGGTCCTTCTCGACATGCAGGATGTCCAGATCGCCCCGATGCGGGCCGGTCAGGGCCCGTCCGGCGGCGCCGTCGCGGGGCCGAGCGGCGGCCAGGGCGGTGGCCAGACGCAGCTCGATCTCGGCAAATTCGACGCCCTCGAGCGCCAGTTTTTCCCACTCGCCGGTCAGGGACAGCCTGGCCTGCGGGAAGGGCCGGTCGCCGCGTCCGTCGATCTCGGCCTGCAGGGCGACCAGGGTGCGGGCGCGGGCCTCCGCCATCAGGGTGCCGGCCTCGGCGAGGCGTGCTTCCAGAGCGGTCAGCCACACGGGATCGGCCGGCGCGCCGCTTTCAAAGGCGTCGGTCAGCAGGCGCATGCGCTCGCGCTGGGCCTTGTCATAGGCGTTGGCGTGGGCGGCGTGAGACGGCTCGCCGGCGAAGACCAGCCGATCGAAGAAGCGGCGGCGCTCGGAGGCGGCTTCCAGGAACAGCCGGTCCTGGGCCGGGGTCAGCCAGATGGGGCGGATGTGATCGGCCAGCCGGCCGGGCGGCACGGTCTCGCCATCCACCCGCACCAGCCGCCGGGTCTGGCCGCCGGTCTCGACGCCCGTGCCCAGTTGCACCGGCTCCTCCAGTCCCGCCTCGACCTGCGCCGCCACGGCCCAGGCCCGGCCGGTGGCCTCGCCCGGCAGCCGCCGCCCCACCTCGGCCAGGCTGGAGCCGCGCAGGCCCTTGCCGGGCGACAGCAGGCTGATGGCTTCCAGCAGGTTGGTCTTGCCCGCGCCATTGGCCCCGAACAGGTAGACGCTGGCGCCGCCCGTCTCGAGGCGGGCGTGCGCGTAGGACCGGAAGTCGGTCAGGGTCAGGGTGTTGATCGCGGCCGACGCCATGGGGGTCTCTTAAGGCAGGTCGCCTTCTCCGTCGACGCCGCGCTGCCCCCTCCGGCCCTCCGGGCCACCTCCCCCAAGAGGGGAGGAGCTAACGCGCGGCGCTGCTCCCCCTCTGGGGGAGCTGTCGCGGAGCGACTGAGGGGGCAAGCGCCGGCGCCTCACGCGAAGTCTCGCTGAGTTGATGGAAAGGGTCGCGGAGCGTCCGGACCACGTCCGGCTGTGAGTTTATAAGTACCGTTTCGACGAAGCCGTCCGCTCCGCGTGACCGGTTCACAGGAGCCTGCGCTTGGGCGGTATTGTGACGCCTCGTACGCTCCCAGCCCCAGACGGGCGGCGTGAATAGCGTTCACGCCGGACCGCGAGCCATTACGCCCGCCTGTCCCCGCTCGATCACCCCCCGCCGCCGCAATGGTCGCTGGCCTTGCGCCCTTTCCTCGCGACGAGGTGGGTACAGAATACGGGAGGTTTTTAGGGGGCTGCGTCGATTGTCTGGACGCTCGTACAAGTCCTCCCCCTGAAGGGGGAGGCGATCGCGCAGCGATCGGAGGGGGAAGTCCTGCTGAATCAAGGCGGTGTTCCCCCACCGGCCTCCGGCCGCCTCCCCGTTCAGGGGGAGGACTTGGGCCGCCAATCCCCGTACCCATTCAGGGACGGCGCGATCCCGATCCCCGTGCTCGCCTACCCGAAATACCGCCGCGCGATCTCCAGATTGTCCTTCTGCCAGACGCCGGCCGCGCCCATCAGCACGCGCATCATGTTGGCCTGGAAGATCTGGCGCGCTTCATCACGGTCGACGAGCGCCCGGAGCGGCTCGTCGAAGCAGGCGTCGGGGGCGATCGACCGATGGACGGCGTAGTTCATGGCCATCAGGTCGATGCGGTGCTCGACGCTGCCGAATGCCGCCTCGACGCGCTGCGAGCGGTCGAACCAGGTCGTGCAGCCTGCAAAATCCGTCGCGTCCCAAAGGGTGAGCATGTTGTCGAGCAGCTCGACAAACAGGTCCTCGCGCAGCCCCTGGATCATCTGCTTGGCGGGATCAGACCCGCAGCGGCATCAGCACGTATTTCACGCCCGGATCGGTCGGATCGACCACCAGGGTGGGGCTGGCCGGGTCGGCGAAGCGGAACTCGGCGATCGGGCCGCCGATCTGGCCGCAGACGTCCAGCAGGTAGCGGGCGTTGAAACCGATCTCGAAGGGCTCGCCGTCATAATCGACCTCGACCTCTTCGACGGCCTGGCCGGCTTCCATGTTGCGGACGGTCAGGGTGATGCGGCCCGGCTCGATGGCCAGCTTCACCGAGCGGCTCTTCTCGGCCGAGATGGTGGCCACCCGGTCGACGGCCTTGGCGAACAGGTCGTTGTCGAGGGTCAGGATCTTGGCGTTGTCGCGCGGGATGACCCGCAGATAGTCGGGGAAGGCGCCGTCGATGACTTTCGAGGTCAGGGCGGCCGCGCCGAACTCGAAGCGCACCTTCTGGGCCGAGACCTGCAGGTCGACATGCTCGCCGGCCGATTCCATCAGGCGGCGGGCCTCCTGGATGGTCTTGCGGGGCACGATGATGCCGGGCAGGCCGGCGGCGCCCTCGGGGGCGTCCATCTCGGCCAGGGCCAGGCGGTGGCCGTCGGTGGCCACGGCCCGCAGCTTGACCACGCCGCCCTCGTTGACGGTGTGGAGATAGAGGCCGTTGAGATAGTAGCGGGTCTCTTCGGTGGAGATCGCGAACCGGGTCTTGTCGATCAGTCGGATCAGCTCGTTGGTGTCGACGGCGATGCGGCCCGAGAGGCCGTCGCTGCTCATCACCGGGAAGTCGCCTGCCGGCAGCACCGGCAGGTTGAAGCGCGAGCGGCCGGCCTGGATCACCAGGCGCGGGTCATCGCCGCTGAAGCTGAGCGACACGTCCGAACCGTCGGGCAGCTTGCGGACGATCTCGTACAGGGTCTGGGCGGGCGCGGTGATCTGGCCCGGCACCTCGATCTGGGCCCGGCCCTCGTCGATGATCTCCATGTCCAGGTCGGTGGCCGAGAAGCTCAGCGTGTCGCGATCCGCTGAAAGCAGGATGTTCGACAGGATCGGGATGGTGTTGCGGCGCTCGACGACGCTCTGCACATGCCCCAGCGCCTTCAGCAGCGCCGCCCGTTCAATCGTAAGCTTCATAAATCAGGTCCAGGTTCCGGGACCACGCGCGTCGAGAGAATCCCCGCGTTGTCCCGTTAAGAATGGACCGCCGACATTAGCGAAATCGCGCGCTTGGGGAAGAGGGCGGCCCCCCTTGCAGGCACGGAAACCGCGCCTATCTTTTGAGAATAGTTCGCAACTAGGATCGTGCGCCATGCGCCTCGCCCTCAAGACCCTGACCTACGCCTCGATGCACCTGACCGTGGCGGTGGCCGTCGCCTATGCCCTGACCCGCGACTGGCGAATCGCCCTGGCGGTGGGCGTCGTCGAACCGCTGGTCCAGACCGTGTTCTTCAACCTGCACGAACGGGCCTGGTCACGCGCCGACAAGGCTCGCGACCAGGGGGCGCGCGACCAGGGGGCGCGCGACCAGGGGGCGCGCGACCAGAAAAAGCGTCAGGACTTGATGTCGACCGAACCGCCCGAGCCGTCGGAATCGGTGTTGGCGCCCGCATAGGGATTGGCGCCGCCGCCCGACGAGGGTTCAGCCGAACCCGGCGCCGTCGAGCCCTTGGCCGCCACAGCGACCATAGCCGGGCGGACCAGGCGACCCATCAGCTCGTAGCCGGCCTGCAGGAACTGGATGACGCCGCCGGCCGCGACCTCGGTCGAGGGCTGCTCCATCACCGCCTGGTGCAGGTGGGGGTCGAACTTCTCGCCCTTGGCCGGCTCGATCTTCTTCAGGCCATTGCGTTCGAAGGCCGCCAGAAGCTCCTTCTCGGTCATCTCGACGCCGATGATGTAGTTGGTCACGGCCGGATCCTGCGAGTCGCGCGGGCTCATGGCCGTGGCGCGCGCCAGGTTATCGGCGGCGGCCAGCAGGTCGCGGGCGAACTTCTGGATCGCATAGGCGCGGGCGTCGTTCATTTCGCGCTCGGCCCGGCGCTTGGTGTTCTCGGCGTCGGCCAGATAGCGCAGGGCCTGATCCTTAAGGGCCGCCACTTCCAGCTTCAGCGCCTCGATTTCCTGGGCGGCGTCCTCGGCTTCCGGGGCCATGTCCATCTCTTCAACCGGCGCTTGATCGTCGCTCATGGTCCTAGTCCTTATCCATCCATCATCCGGCCGAGCACGCGGGCGGTATAGTCCACCAGCGGGATCACCCGGGCATAGTTGAGGCGCGTAGGCCCGATCACCCCGATCGCGCCCAGCAGCTTGCGTTGGCCCGTCATATAGGGCGCCGCGATCACGGAGGAACCCGAAAGCGAAAAGAGTCGCGTTTCAGCCCCGATGAAAATGCGCACGCCCTGGGCTTCGCGGACGTCGTCGAGCAGGCCGATCAGCTGGCCCTTCTGCTCCAGATCGTCAAACAGCATGCGCACGCGCTCCAGATCCTCGCGCGCGCCGGGCTCGCCCAGCAGGTTGGCCTGGCCGCGCACGATCAGGGCGCGGGCGTCGCCTTCGCCGCCACCCCAGGCCGCCAGACCGTCCTCGACCAGCCGCGCCGCCGTCTCGTCCAGCTGCCGGCGGGCGGTCTCCAGCTCGGCCCGCACCTCGTCCATGGCTTCGCTGAGCGTGCGGCCGCGCAGCCGGCTGTTGAGGAAGTTGGAGGCTTCCTGGAAGGCTGACGGCGTCATGCCAGCCGCGCGCTTCATCAGCCGGTTCTCGACCGTGCCGTCCTCGAAGACCATGACCGCCAGGGCCTGATCGCCGCCCAGGGCCACGAACTCGACATGCTTGACGCCGCCCTCGCGGACGGGCGTCACCACGATGCTGGCCCCGCCAGCCAGGCCCGACAGGATCGAGCCGGCTTCGGCCAGGGCCTCCTCGAACGAGCGGCCGCGCGAGAACAGCCGCGCCTCGATGGCCTGGCGCTCCTCCTGGCCGACATCGCCGACCTCCAGAAAGCCGTCGACGAACATCCGCAGGCCCGCATGGGTGGGGATGCGCCCGGCGCTGGTGTGGGGGGCGTCCAGCAGGCCCAGCTGCGCCAGGTCCTGCATGGTGTTGCGGATCGAGGCCGGCGACAGCTGCAGGCCGCCGCGCGAAATCGTGCGCGAGCCCACCGGCTCGCCGGTCTCCAGATACGACTCGACCACGCGCTTGAAGATGTCGCGAGCCCGGGCGTCCAACTCGGTCAGGCCAGGCGTGCGACCAAACAATTGCGTCATGGCGGGAAGCCGAAGACCTCGCTAAGCGACAAATACGTCGGGCGCTCTTTCAAGTTCCCGTCACAGATAGGATAAGCGGCCCCTTCTAGCATTCAAAGCCCCGGAGTTAGCCATGCGTCCTTCAAGCCGCGCCCCCGACCAATTGCGCGCCATCACGCTGGAGACCGGGGTCAACCGTTATGCCGAGGGCTCGTGCCTGATCGGCTTTGGCCACACCAAGGTGCTGGTCACCGCCAGTGTCGAGGAAAGCATCCCCGGCTGGATGCGCGGCAAGGGCCAGGGCTGGGTCACGGCTGAATACGGCATGCTGCCCCGCGCCACCCACACCCGCGGCCGCCGCGAGGCCGCCGCCGGCAAGCAGACCGGCCGCACGCAAGAGATCCAGCGCCTGATCGGCCGCAGCCTGCGGGCCGTGGTCGACCTGAAGGCCCTGGGCGAGCGCCAGATCACCCTGGACTGCGACGTCGTCCAGGCCGACGGCGGCACCCGCACCGCCGCCATCACCGGCGCCTGGGTCGCCCTGCGCCTGGCCACGCAATATCTGCTGGATGAAGGCGTTCTGAAGAACGACCCGATCACCGGCCAGGTCGCCGCCGTCTCGTGCGGCGTGTTCGCCGACACCCCGGTGCTGGACCTCGACTATGAGGAAGACTCCAACGCCGAGGCCGACAGCAATTTCGTGCTGACCGAAGGCGGCGACATCGTCGAGATCCAGGCCACCGGCGAAAAGCGCGGCTTCACCCGCGGCGAGTTCGAGGCCCTGTACGGCCTGGCCGAAAAGGGCATCGGCGAGCTGTTCGCGTTCCAGAAGGCGGCCATCGGGAAATAGGCGCCCGGGCCCGGAAACGGCTCCGCGACGCCTCGCCCTCTTGCCCGAGGCGTCGACGCGCCCCAGATTCGATCTCCGAAAGGAGATCGACGTGCCCGCACCCTTCCCGCCTCCCTTCAGGGGCCATGAAGTCGAAGCCCGGCTGCGGCCCTCGGCCGAGGCCTATCCGTTCGACCTGGACACCGTGCTGGACTCCGTCGTCGCCCTGGAGGCGCGCGTGCCGGCCGACGCCTATACGGCGACGATCCTGGGGACCGAGCGCATCGGCAACGGCGTGGTGATCAGTCCCACCGGGCTGGTCCTGACCATGGCCTATCTGATCACCGAGGCGCGGGAGGTGATCCTGACGCTGAATGACGGCCGCCGGGTCTCGGCCCATGTGCTGGGCATCGACGCCCGCAGCGGGCTGGGCCTGGTCCAGGCCCTGCAGCCGCTGGACCTGCCACCGATGCGCATCGGCTCGTCGAAAGACCTGACGGCGGGCACAGCGGTCATCGCCGCCGGGGCCGGGGGGCGCGACCACGCGGCGGCGGCCCAGATCGTCACCCGCATGCCGTTCGCCGGTTACTGGGAATATCGGCTGGACGACGCCATCATGGCCGCGCCCGCCCATCCGCACTGGAGCGGCGCGGCCCTGATCGGCCCCAAGGGCGACCTGGTGGGCCTGGGATCGCTGAGCCTGGAGACCCGGGGCCGCGACGGCGCGTCAAACCCGATCACCCTGTTCGTGCCCGCCGAACTGCTGCCGCCCATTCTCGACGATCTGGCGCGCGGCAAGTCGCCCCATCCGCCGCGCCCCTGGCTGGGCGTCTTCGCCCAGGAGATCGAAGACCACGTCGTGGTGGTCGGCATCTCGCCCAAGGGCCCCGCCGCCCGCGCCGAACTGCGACCCGGCGACATCATCCTGGCCGTCGACGGTCAGGGGGTTTCCGACCTGACCGAATTCTACACCGCCCTGTGGAACCAGGGCCCGGCCGGCGCGACCATTCCCCTGCGCGTGCTGCGCGAGGGCGACAGTTTCGAGGTCGAGATCCGCTCGATGGACCGCACCACCCTGCTGAAAAAGCCGCGCTACAACTGAAATCTGCCCGCGCGGCAGGCGCGGCGAAGCGTCTCACCCAACCTTCAGCACAAGCATCTGCTCGTTAACCTTGTCGTGGCATAAGCTCATCCCATGCGAGCAACCGCCCGACAAACCACCACCGCCGCCGACCAGCGCGCCCATGCGCGCCGGCCGACCTCGCGGAAGGTCTATCTGGTCAGCGGCCGCGACACGCTGCGCTGCGCCCTGATCGACGTGGCCGAGGGCGGCGCGCGGATCCGGCTGCTGGGCGCCATCCTTCCGGACGGCGATCTCTATCTGGTCGACACCCGCGTGCGACGCATCCACCTGGCGCGGTCGGTGTGGCAGTCAGAGCGCGAGGCTGGCCTTCAGTTCGTCGAGAGCGACACCCTGGACCGTCCCGGCGGCGGCGTCGAAGGCGCGGCCGAGGCGGCCCTGCTGTTTGCTAGGCGTCGCGCCCGCCAGGCGGCGGCTCTGGAAGCCGAGCTCTAGAGCAAAGGTCGCCATGATTGCATCATGTCGTTTGCTCTAGATTCCTATTTTGACGCGTTATTTCGGCGGCGAACCGGTATCCACTTCGCCGAATAACGCTCTAGCCTCCAGCGCCTCGACCAGTCGCGGCGCCAGCCATTCGGCCATCTCCGCCTGCCCCTCGGCGTCGGCCAGCAGGTCCTGACGAACCTCCAGTTCCAGATAGTCCAGGCCGCGCGCATCGGCGTGCAGCGGGATGGTGTTGTCGGTTTCGTCCATCGCATAGGGCGCGTTGTCGCCGACCGCCTCGCCCAGATCCTGCCGCAGCCGGGCCAGAACCGCCGACGAGAACGGCGAGTCGTGACGGTGCAGCACGCCCAGGCGCCAGGGCCGATCCTGGCCCTGCATCGACGGCGTGAAGCTGTGCAGGGCGATCAGGACGGTCTGGCGTCCGGCCCGCGCCTCGAGAGCGGCGGCGATCGCCTGCTGGTAAGGGTCGTAGATCTCGGCCATCCGGGCCGCAACGGCCAGCGGCGAAAGGTCCCGATTGCCGGGGATCGGCTCGCCGTCGCTGACCGCCGGCATCGCGCCGTCGGCCCCGGGCCGGCGATTGCAGTCGACGACCAGCCGCGAATAGACCTGCGCGATGAAGGTCGCGTCCAGCAGGGCCGAGAGCCGCTTCCCCAGGCCCGCAATGCCGATATCCCAGGCGATATGGCGGTCCAGGGCAGCGTCGCTGACCCCCAGCCGGTTCAGGCGCCTCGGGATTTCCCGCCCCGCATGATCCCCCAGAAGCAGAAAGGCCGACGGGGCGCCCGCATTGAGCACAATGACCGGGTCCGGATCACCTGCGACAAGAAGGTGGGTCGACCCCAGGTCCGAATCCCGGCCAGTAATGTGCAATGCCTGTGCTTTCGGTCCGCCATCTGACGCGCTACCGGTATCGCAATCCCGTGGCGTTCGGCGATCATCGCATGATGCTGCGCCCGCGCGAAGGTTGCGATCAGCGACTGCTGTCGTCGACCCTGCTGATCGCGCCGACCCCAATCCAGCTGCGTTACGTCCAGGATGTGCTGGGCAACTGGATCGGCGTCGCCCGCTTTCAAGGCCGCGCCAACGAGCTGAGCTTTGAGAGCCAGTTCACCCTCGACCACACGCCCCTGCCCGCCTTTGGCGACGTGCCTGGCCATGTCGATGTCTATGAAGCCGGCCGGCCCTTCACCTATTCCAGCGACGACCTGCCAGATCTGGTCCAGTCGATCGCGCCCCAGCATGAGGACCCCGACGGCGTCCTGGCCCGCTGGGCTCTGCGGTTCGTCAAGCCGTCGGGAGCCACCTGCCTGCAGCACCTGCTGGCCGAGATGACCCAGGCGATCTATGCCGACTTTCGATACGGCAAGCGCTTCGAACGCGGCGTGCAGACGCCGTTGACCACCCTGGAGAGCGGGGGCGGCACGTGCCGCGACTTCGCGGTGCTGATGATCGAGGCCGTCCGCAGCCTGGGTCTGGCCGCCCAGTTCGTGTCCGGCTACATCCACAGCCCCTCCCGCAAGCAGGTCGCCGTCGAGCGCACCGGAGGCGGCCACACCCACGCCTGGCTGCGGGTCTATCTGCCGTCATGCGGCTGGGTGGAGTTCGACCCGACCAACGGCATCGTCGGCAATACCGATCTGATCCGCGTCGCCGTGGTGCGCGATGCGCGCCTGGCTCCGCCCGTTCACGGAACCTGGGCGGGCTTTCCCACAGACTATCTGGGCATGGATGTCGAGGTCGATGTCACCAGCATCGAGGACCATCTGGCTCCCTCGCTCGTCACAGCTTTCGGCTAACGCATCCTTCGGCCGCTCCGCGCGTTGTGGTCAAAGTCCCTTCCCGATTTCCGGCCTCGCCCGCTCGGCGCCCGGCTCCGCGTGAGACGACCCCGATGCTGATCCGCTATGGCTACGAGATCACGGTCTACTGCCAGCGGCCGACGGCGATGGTCACTCTGCTGGGCCTGCGCGACGGCCGCGAGGCCGATGTGCGGATGGCGGAATCGTTCTTCACGACGCCGGCCATCGAGACCTCGACCTATCGCGACATGTTCAACAATCCCTGCCGGCGCTTCGTGGCCCCGGCCGGCGTCCTGACCCTGTGGAGCGACAGCGTCATCGAGGACAGCGGCGCCGTCGATCCCCGGGCCCCGGACGCCCGGCTGCACCCTGTCGCCGACCTGCCCGACGACTGCCTGGGCTATCTGATGGGCAGCCGCTATTGCGAGACCGACCGCCTCAGCCAGATCGCCTGGGACCGCTTTGGCCATATCGAGAAAGGCTGGGCGCGGGTCCAGGCCGTCTGCGACTTCGTGCACGGCCACATCACCTTCGACTACAAGACCGCCTGCTCCACCCGCACCGCCCATGAGGTCTATGAGGGCCGCATCGGCGTGTGCCGCGACTACGCCCACCTGGCCGTGGCCCTGTGCCGCTGCCTGAACATCCCGGCCCGCTATGTGAACGGCTTTCTGGGCGACATCGGCGTGCCGCGCGTCGATCCGATGGATTTCAGCGCCTGGATGGAGGTCTATCTGGGCGACCGATGGTGGGCCTTCGACCCGCGCAACAACATCCCGCGCATCGGCCGCATCGTGGTGGCCCACGGCCGCGACGCCGCCGATGTGGCGATGCTGACCTCGTTTGGGCCCCACCAGCTGAACGGATTCCGGGTCTGGGCCTATGAGACAGAGGCTGACGCCCTGCCCGTGCCCGTGATCGACACCACCGGCGAGGCGGGCCGCGCCGTGCGGGCCCGCTCGCCGCTGTAGGGCCGCCGTTCAGTCTTCGCTGTCGGGCGGCCCGGATTCGAAGGTCAGCAGGTCGCCGGGCTGGCAGTCCAGCTCGCGGCACAGGGCGTCGAGGGTCGAGAACCGCACGGCGCGGGCCTTGCCGGTCTTCAGGATCGACAGGTTGGCGATGGTGACGCCGACGCGGTCGGACAGTTCGGTCAGCGACATGCGGCGGTCAAGCAACACGCGATCGAGGTTCACGCGGACGGGCATGGGATGAAATCTCCGCGGATCAGATGGTGAGTTCGGCTTCGCGGCGAAGGCGGGCGCCCTCGCGGAAGACCTCGGCCAGGACAAAGACGACCATCACGGAAAACCAGGCGGTCAGGGTGAAGCTGTCGTCGATCACCTTGGTCTTGGGGGCCAGCCAGCGGGCCAGACCGGAAAAGACGTAGCGACCCACCTCAAGGCTGGCCAGGATCAGGCCAATGACGCGAAGGCGCAGGACATTGTCGGGATGGAAGGGGTCGCCGGCGGTCAGGGTGGCGAAGATCCGGCGCAACCGCTCGACGATCACCATCCAGCCGCCCAGCAGCAGGGCCCAGGCGGCCAGGGCGCCGGCGAACAGCGGCCCGTCGCGGCTGACGGCCTCGACCGCGTCGCTGATCGGCAGGATCTGGGCCAGCAGCTCCGGATTGAAGCTGAACAGCAGCGCCACCAGGGTGAACAGCGACAGCAGGCTGACGAAGATCCACAGGCCGACATAGATGACGTCGAGGATGATCTTCAGAAAGCTCGATACCGAGCCAGGCCCCAAGGCGCGCATAGGCTTTTTCCCTCGCCCTCCCCAGGGCAGTCTGTTGTGGCCCGCGTCGCGGCGGGCTTCCAGAAACCCCAAAGCCTACCTGAGTAGGCTTTGCCTCAATACGTGAGAGCATGACAGGCGTCGAAACCGGTATCCACTTTCGACTGCCATGCTCTTAAAGCGTCTGCACCACGAAGGCGATCGCCGAGACCGGGACGCCCACGATCAGGGCGGCGGTGATCAGGGTCATCATGACCTTGTCGGCGATGCGGAACAGTCGGGCGGCGGGCATTTTGGGCGGATCCATGAGGTGGCTGGACGCCGGCCAGGGTCGGCGACGTCCATGTTTCTTGGATAGGCCCCGATTTGGGTTACAACAATGCTGAATATCGATAAACGATATTAAACTTTAGCAATGATGGTCGATGGGCATCAGGCCAGTTGCACGGAAGTCACAACCATCGACGGACGCCGGCTTGCGGCCTCGAACCAGACGGCCAGATTGGGTCGACCCTCGCGCCAGTCGATCACCTGGCGGGCGTCGAAATAGGCCAGCTGGGCCGCGACGGCGATCTGGGCGATCGCCCATCGATCATCGGTAAAGCCCTCGGTCTCCAGCAGGTCCAGCCCGGCGATGATGGCGGCAAGCTGACGCGCGATCAGCTCGGGCCGCTGGTCATCCGCCGGCCGCATCCGCTCGCGCACCACGGCGACGGCGGCCGAGCCCATGCCGTCGGCCAGGGCCTGCAGGGTCAGGGCGCGCCGGCGCTCGACACCCCCGGACGGGATCAGGCCCGCGCCGCCCTCGGCGTCGAGGTGGTCGCAGATCACCGAGGAATCGAACAGGATCTCGCCGTCGCCCAGGATCAGGGTCGGCACCTGGCTCAGCGGATTGTTGGCGCGCAGGCTCTCGTCGGTGAACGGGGCGACGGTCTCCAGCACGATGGCGTCGGTGAAGCCGTTTTCGTGCGCCACGATGCGAACCTTGCGCGCAAACGGCGACAAGGCGGAGTAAAGGAGCCGCATTGGTATTTTCCTCAAGGAGCCGATCATGGCGCTGAGACTGGAGCCTGGACTTAGGCTCGTAGTGGCCACGCACAATCCCGGCAAGGTCCCAGAGATCTCCGCCCTGCTGGACGGGCGATTTGAACTGGTTTCCGCCGGGGCCCTGAGCCTGCCCGAGCCGGACGAAACCGAGGCCAGCTTCGTCGGCAACGCCCTGCTGAAGGCCCGTCACGCCGCCGACCTGTCGGGCATGATCGCCATCGCCGACGACTCGGGTCTGTCGGTGACCGCTCTCGACGGCTCACCGGGCATCTATTCGGCCCGCTGGGCCGGACCGGGCAAGGACTTCGCCCTGGCCATGGCCAAGGTCGAGGAGCGGCTGGACGAAAGCGGCTCGGACGATCGCAGCGCCTGGTTCACCTCGGCCCTGGCCGTGGCCTGGCCGCACGGTCCGTCGGTGGTGGTCCAGGGCGAGGTCCACGGAACCCTGGCCTTCCCGCCGCGCGGGACCCGGGGCTTCGGCTATGACCCGATCTTCGTGCCCGAGGGCCACGACCTGACCTTCGGCGAGATGGAACCGGCGGCGAAAGACGCCATGAGCCACCGCGCCCGGGCGTTCGAGAAGCTGAAGGCCGCGCTGTTTGACTGACACTGCAAAAACCTTGTCATCCCGGCCGCAGCGAAGCGGAGCGCCGGGGCCCAGGGGCAACCGCGATGCGCCGGCCCCTGGGTCCCGGACAGCGCTACGCGCTTCCGGGATGACAATGGAGGGGAACGGGCGATTCCATGGCTGAGCTCCGCCCCCTCGGCGTCTACATCCACTGGCCCTACTGCGCGCGCATCTGCCCCTATTGCGACTTCAACGTCGTGCGCGACCGGGGGCGGACTGTCGAGCAGGCCCAGCTGGCCGACGCCATTGTCGCCGACCTTGAGGCCCAGCGCGCCCTGACCGGGCCGCGCCGCCTGCTGTCGATCTTCTTCGGCGGCGGCACGCCCTCCCTGATGGATCCGGCCCAGGTGGCGCGGGTGATCGAGACGGCCCGGCGTCTGTGGTCGCCCGTCGACGATCTGGAAATCAGCCTGGAAGCCAACCCCACCGACGCCGAGGCCGGCCGCTTTCCCGCCCTGGCGGCGGCCGGCGTCGCGCGCCTGTCGCTGGGCGTCCAGTCGCTGCACGACGAGGCCCTGGCCCTGCTGGGCCGCAATCACGACGCCGGCGCGGCGCGGCGGGCCATTGCGATCGCCGCAGCAACCTTCCCACGCCTGTCGGTCGACCTGATCTATGCCCGCCCCGGCCAGACCGTCGAAGACTGGCGCGCCGAGCTGGAAGAGGTACTGGCCATGGGCCCCGAGCACGTCTCGCCCTACCAGCTGACCATCGAGACCGGCACCGCCTTCGACCGCGCGGTGGGACGCGGCACACTGCTCGTGCCGGACGAAGACCGGGCCCACGACCTGTTCGAGGCAACACAGCAGGTGCTGGAAGCCCATGGCTTCGACGCCTATGAGGTCTCCAACCACGCCCGGGGCGAGGCGGCGCGGTCGCGGCACAATCTGGTCTACTGGCGCGGCCACGACTATGTCGGTGTCGGACCCGGGGCCCATGGCCGACTGAACCTCGAGGATGGCCGCATCGCCACCACCGCCCACCGCAAAATCGCCGACTACATCGCCGCCGTACGCGACACCGGGGTCGGCTTCGAGCGCGAGACCCTCTCGCCCACCGAGGCCGCCGAGGAGCGATTGCTGCTGGGCCTGCGGATCGACGACGGCGTGGCCTTTGATGAGATGGCGACCCTGGGCCTGTCGGCCGGCGCCGCCAAGGTGCGCCATCACGTCGAACTGGGCCTGCTGGTCGACGATCCCAACCGCCTGCGCGCCACCCGCGCCGGGCGTCTGGTGCTGGACCGGCTGACAGGCGCGCTCGCGACCTGATAGGACTGCGCCCCGAACCATCATCGCGCCCCGGCGCGGAAGGATCCCCCGCGTGAGCCGCCATCCCGACCCGCCCGCCCTGTCCGACGCGCCCCTGGCGCCGGGCCTCTATCTGGTGGCGACGCCGATCGGCAACCTGCGCGACATCACCCTGCGTGCGCTGGATGTGCTCAACGCCTGCGACGTGCTGCTGGCCGAGGACACCCGCGTCTCGGGCAAGCTGCTGGCTGCCTACCAGATCTCCAAGCGCCTGGAGCGCTATGACGAACATGTCGCCGACCGGGTGACGCCCAAGATCCTCGAGCGCCTGGCGGCCGGCGAGCGCGTGGCCATGGTCTCGGACGCCGGCACGCCGATGATCTCCGATCCCGGCTTTCGCCTGGCCCGTGAAGCCATCGCCGCCGGCCATCAGGTGTTCCCGATCCCGGGCGCCTCGGCGGCCCTGGCGGCCCTGACCCTGGCCGGCCTGCCCACCGACCGCTTCCTGTTCGCCGGCTTCCCGCCACCCAAGAGCGCGGCCCGCAAGACCTTCTTCGAGGAACTGGCCCCCGTCCGCGCCACCCTGATCTTCTACGAAGGCGCCTCGCGGGTGGCCGACAGCCTGGCCGACATGGCCGCCGTGTTCGGGCCGCGCGACGCCGCCGTGGCCCGCGAGCTGACCAAGCTGTACGAGACCTGCATTCGCGGCCCGCTGGACGTGCTGGCCGCCGATCCGCGCTTTGAAAGCCCCAAGGGCGAGATCGTCATCCTCGTAGGCCCCGGCTCGGAGGCGCCGATCCAGGCCGGCGACGCCGAGAGCGCCCTGCGCGAGGCCATGGCCCGCCTGCCGCTGGGCGAGGCGGCTTCGGAAGTGGCCAAGGCCCTGGGCCTGCCGCGCCGCGATCTCTACCGCCAGGCCTTGGCCCTGAAGGACGCTGCTCAGGATCCCGAGGGATGACCGCCGCCCGTCAGGCGCGGGGCGCCAAGGCGCGCCTGAGCGGCCGACGCGCCGAGGTGCTGGCCGCCGCCTGGCTGATGCTGAAGGGCTATCGCATCCTGGGCTTTCGCCTGCCCACTCCGCTGGGCGAGATCGACCTTCTGGCCCAGCGCGGCGCCGTGCTGGCGGTGATCGAGGTCAAGCAACGCGCCAGCCTGGACGACGCCCTCGACGCCGTGACCTTCGACCAGCGCGCCCGCCTGAGGCGCGCCGCCGCCCATATCGTCCAGCATCGCACCGCCCTGCGGAACACAACGCTGCGTCTGGACCTTATCGCCCTGGCCCCGGGCCGTTGGCCGCGTCACCTGCGGGATGCCTGGATGGAAGGGCAATGACCCGCGAAGAGGCCGAGGCGATCCTGACCCGGGCCGGCACAGGCCCCGACCACGACTTTCCGCTGTTCGAGGCCGCCCTGGCCTGCGCCGTGCACGACGACCCCGACCGCGATACGGCCCCGGTGATCGCCCTGGCCCAGCAGGCCGGCGAACGCCTGACCGAGCGCCTCAAGACCGAGTCGCCCGAAGAGGCCGTCGCCGAGGCCCTGTCTGGCGACCTGCGCCTGACCGGCGACCTGATCAGCTACGACCATCCCGACAATGCCGACGTGATCGCCATCGCCCAGCGCCGCAAGGGCCTGCCGGTGGCCCTGGGCGTCTTTTACCTGCACGCCGCGCGGCAGGCCGGCCTCGCCCTGCACGGCGTCGATTTCCCCGGCCACTTCCTGCTGCGCATCGAGACCGACGAGGGGCCACTGGCCCTCGATCCGTTCGGCGAGGGCCGGGTGGTGCTGCCCTCGGAGCTGTCGCGACGCGCCCTGCGCACCGGCCTGACGCCCGACGTGGCCGCCCGGCTGGAACTGCTGATGGCCCCGGTCCCGGACCGCGCCGTATTGATCCGCCTACAGAACAATATCTTCGCCCGCGCCCAGCAGGCCCGCGACTGGCCGCGCGCCGAACGCTCGGCCCTGCGCCGCGCCCTGCTCAATCCGGCCGACCACCGACCCTGGCTGGACGTGGCCGCCGCCCGCGAAGGCCAGGGGGCCTTGGCGGGGGCGCTGCAGGCCCTGACCCGCGCCCAGATCCTCGACGGCGGCGCGGCCATCGCCGCCCGCGCGGCGCGCGAGCGGGTGCGGTTGCGGCTGAACTAGGCGGGGACGCTCAGCGTTCGTCGTCGCTTGCCGCCCGGAAGCCGACGGTACGGAGGGCCGCTATGGGTGGTGGTCGGACGTCAGGCCCAGCAGCGCCCCCTCCGTCACGTCGCCTATCGGCGCCGCGCCACCTCCCCCGCACGCTTCGCTACGGGGCAGGAGAAGAACAGCTTCACCCTCCTGCCCCGTGAAACGGGGGAGGTGGCGCGATGCGAATACGCATCGTGACGGAGGGGGCGTCCGGCGTCGGCCGTCCTTCCGGGCAAACTGAACGCCAGCGGTCAAAGGCACAGGCGCCCGATCCGGACCATCTTCGCCGGCGCTCCCGGAACATCTGCCTAGTGAAAGTCCCGGCTCCTCTGCAGCCGCCCCGACACCCTGTGCCGCACGCGCGGGGCCGGCGCGGCGGGATCTTCCTTCAGCCGCCCCAACTCCGCCGACAGGTCGGTGAAGCGTTCGGCGACCACGTGGATCACGCCTTCGGCCGATTGCACCCTGCCGTGCACCACCAGGAACGAGGCGGTCATCACCGTATTGCGGTCGGCCTCGAAGCGATCCTTCCAGACCACCGCATTGGCCACGCCGGTTTCGTCCTCCATCGTGACGAACACCACGCCCTTGGCGGTGCCGGGCCGCTGGCGGATCAGCACGATGCCGGCCACCGCGACGCGCTTGCCGTCCTTGATCTGCGGCAAGCGGTCGGCGGGGATCACGCCCATGCCGTCCAGCATCGGCCGGTAGAAGGCGCAGGGATGGGCCTTCAGCGACAGGCTGGTGGTGCGATAGTCCTCGGCCACCGCCTGGGGCAGGGCCATGACCGGCAGGCTCACCGCCGCCTCGAACAGCGGCAGGCCCGCCAGCAGCGGCGCCTGGACCGGGGCCTTGGCCTCGCCCTTGACGCCCTTGACCGCCCACAGGGCCTCGCGCCGGCTCAGGCCCGTTGAGGCAAAGGCGTCGGCCTCGGCCAGCAGCTCCAGGGCCCTTTGCGGCACGCCATATTGCGCGAAGTCGGCCGGGGTTCGCGCGCCCTCGTCGCGCGCCATGGCCAGCAGTTTAGCCTCGGTCTCGCGCACGCCCTTGACCTGGCGCAGGCCCAGGCGAACGGCCTTCCAGAACGGGCGGGTGTCGGGGTTGAAGAGCTTGTTCGCAGAAACCCTGTCATCCCGGACGAGCGCGGAGCGCGAAGATCCGGGACCGCCGGAAGCGCGGCGCTCTGGATCGGTCCCGGATAACGGCTGCGCCGTTTCCGGGATGACACGTCTGATGTCCTCCAGCGTACAGTCCCAGTCGCTGCTCATCACATCGGGCGGCAAAACCTCGACGCCATGCTCGCGGGCGTCGCGCACCAGTTGGGCCGGCTGGTAAAAGCCCATCGGCTGGGAATTGATCAGCACGGCGCAGAACACATCCGGCCAGGCCCATTTCATCCAGGCCGAGACATAGACCAGCTTGGCGAAACTGGCCGCGTGGCTCTCGGGAAAGCCATAGTGGCCAAAGCCCTCGATCTGCTTGAAGCAGCGCTCGGCGAAGTCGCGCTGATAGCCGCGCCCGGCCATGCCCTCGACGAACTTGTCGCGATACTCGGCCGGCGTGCCCAGGTTCTTGAAGGTGGCCATGGCCTTGCGCAGGCCATCGGCCTCGTCAGGTGTGAACTTGGCCGCCTCGATGGCCAGACTCATGGCCTGCTCCTGAAACAGCGGCACGCCGAAGGTCTTGCCCAGGATACCCCGCAGTTCGTCGGCCGGGCCGTGTTCGGGCGACGGAGCCGGCCACTCCACCGGGTCCTGGCCGCTTCGCCGTCGCAGATAGGGATGGACCATGTCGCCCTGGATCGGGCCGGGCCGGACGATCGCCACCTCGATGACCAGGTCATAGAATTCCGCCGGTTTCAGCCGGGGCAGCATCGACATCTGGGCCCGGCTCTCGACCTGGAACACCCCGACCGAGTCGGCCTTGGACAGCATGTCATAGACGCCCTTCACCTCGCGGGGGACGTCGGCCAGATCGTGGATGTGCAGGCCGTGCTCGGCGCGCAGCAGGCCAAAGCCGCGCTGGATGGCGGTCAGCATGCCCAGGGCCAGGATGTCGACCTTCATCAGGCCCAGGCTGTCGATGTCGTCCTTGTCCCACTCGATGAAGGTGCGGTCCTTCATGGCGGCGTTGCCGATCGGCACGGTCTCGTCCAGCCGCCGTTTGGTCAGCACGAAGCCGCCGACATGCTGTGACAGGTGGCGGGGAAAGCCCAGCAGCTCGCTGGCCAGGCTGACGGCGCGGGCGATCTCGGGCGCGTCGGGATCAAGGCCCGCCTTGCGGATATGCTCTTCCGGCAAGCCCGAGCCCCAGCTGCCCCAGACCGTGGCGGCCAGCAGGGAGGTGACATCCTCGGTCAGGCCCAGGGCCTTGCCCACGTCGCGGATGGCGCTGCGTGGCCGGTAGTGGATCACCGTGCCGCAGATGGCGGCATAGTCGCGGCCATAGCGGCGATAGACATATTGCATCACCTCCTCGCGCCGCTCGTGCTCGAAATCGACGTCGATATCCGGCGGCTCGCCCCGGTTCTCGGAGATGAAGCGGGTGAACAGCAGGCGGTGCTCGGTCGGGTCGATCGAGGTGACGCCCAGACAGAAACAGACCGAGGAATTGGCCGCCGATCCCCGCCCCTGGCACAGGATCCCCATGGCGCGCGCCTCCTGCACGATGTCGTGCACGGTGAGGAAATAGTTGGGGTAGTTCATCTTGCCGATCAGCCGCAGCTCTTCGTTCAGCTGCGCGACGACCTTGTCCGGAACCCCGCCCGGATAACGCCAGACCGCGCCGGCGAAGGTCAGGTCGGTCAGGTGCTGCATGGCGGTCTTGCCCGGGGGCACGGGCTCGTCGGGATATTCCTCCTTCAGCTGGCCCAGGTCGAAACCGATGCGCGAGACGATCTCCAGCGTGCGTTCGACGGCGCGCGGCCAGCGCTCGAACAGGCGGGCCATTTCCTGCGGCGTCTTCAGGTGGCGCTCGGCATTGGCCTCCAGCAAGAAGCCCGCCTCGTGGATCGTGCAGTGCTCGCGCACGCAGGTCATCACGTCCTGCAGCGGCCGCCGCTCGGGGCCGTGATAGAGCACATCATTGGTGGCCACCATCGGCGCGCCGGCCGCGCGGGCCAGCTCGTCCAGCCGCGCCAGGCGCTGCAGGTCGCGGGCGGCATAGGCCCGGCTGGCCGCCAGCCAAACCCGGCCGCGCAGGTCGGCGCTCATGCGGTCCAGGTCAGCGGTGAAGGCTTCGTCCAGTTTCGCGGGCGGCACGATCAGGGCCAGCTGGCCCTCGGCATGCTGCAGGAAATCCTCCCAGTGCAGCTCGCATTCGCCCTTGCCGGCCCGGCGCTGGCCGACCGTCAGCAGGCGGGTCAGCCGCGCGAAGGCCTCGCGGTCGGACGGGTAGCACAGCAGGCTGGGCGTCCCGTCGGCGAAGTCCAGCCGACAGCCGGTCAGGGCGCGGACCTGCAGGTCCTTGGCCGCCGTCCAGGCCCGCACCACGCCCGACAGGGTGTTGCGATCGGCGATCCCGACGGCGGCCAGGCCCAGGCCCTGGGCAGTGGGCATCAGCTCGCGGGCGTGGGAGGCCCCGCGCAGGAACGAGAAGTTGCTGGTGGTCTGCAGTTCGGCATAGGCGGGGGTCATCAAAGGCAGATCCTCCCCCTCTGGGGGAGGTGGCCCAGCGGGCCGGAGGGGGCCAGCACGGCCGACCTCCAGCTTGCCCCCTCCGTCGGCTCCGCCGACACCTCCCCCAGAGGGGGAGGATCTAGCGGCTCATCCAAACAGGCCATGCAACCACCACTTCGGCTCCTCGCCCGTCCCGAACAGGCCCTGGCGAAAGATCCAGAACCGCCCGCCGGCCTCGTCCTCGACCCGATAATAGTCGCGGATCCTGCCCGGCCCGGTGTCGTCGAAATCGCCGCGCCACCATTCCTGGCCGATGCGCTCGGGGCCCTCGGCGCGGCGCACGCGATGCGAACGGCCTCGCCACTGGAACTGGACCGGCGGGTCGTCGGGCAGCTTGGCCATCGCCGTGATCGGCTCGGGCCGCTTGAATAGCCGCACCGGCCGGGGTCGCTCGGGATCCCAGGTCTTGCCGGAGGGCGAGGCCAGCGGCGCGCGGCGGATCACCGAGCGTTCGGGCACGTGGCTCTCATACGGATCGGCCCGCCAGACGCGGTCCTCGCCCAGGCGGTTGATCAGCCGGTCGACCAGCGGGGCGAGCGTCTCGTCGAGGCCCGTCCCGGCCTCGGCGTCCAGCCGCGCCTGGACGGCGCTCAGCGGTTCGACGTCGCCGGCGAAGACCGTGACCACCTCGATGCCAAAGCCGGGGTCGATGACGTCCAGCTTGGGGACCATCAGCCGGGTCAGGCGCGCGGCGTCGCGGCCCGGCCGCGCCAGCCCCGCCCGCACCGGCAGGGCCTTGCCGTCCAGCCGGTGAAAGACCACCTCGAACCGCCGCGCGCCCTGGCCCTCGGCCTCCAGCCGCTTGCAGATCAGGGTCGTGACGTCGCCAACCACCCGGGCCAGATCGTCGGGCGCGCTGATCGGCTCGGCGAAGGCCAGGCGGTCGAACCACGGACTGGCCGGCCGGCGATAGACCAGGGCCTCGCCCGCCGCGCCCAGGGCCTGGTCCAGGCGCAGGGTCAGATGCATGCCGAACCGCTTGGCCAGCTGGGCGCGGGGCAGGCCCAGCAACTGCTCGATCCGGAACAGGCCCAGGCGGGGCAGCTGGGCGGTGGCGGTGTCGTCCAGCCGCAGGGCCGCCACGGGCAGGTCGGCGAGGCGAGCGCGTTGACCGTCGGGCGGCGCGATCTCGCCGGTCTCGCCAAATCGGGCAAGCGCCCAGGCCGCGCCGGGCGTGTCGGCGATGGCCGCCCGGGCCGGCACGCCCCAGCGCGCCAGCCGCGTCAGCAGGTCGGCCATCATCGCCGCCTCGCCGCCCCACAGGTGGTCGGTCCCGGTGATGTCGAGGAACAGGCCGTCATCGCCGTCGATGGCCACGGCCGGCGAGAACCGCACGCACCAGTCGCACAGGGCCTCCAGCGCGGCGCGGTCGGCCTCGGGATCGTGGTCGGCGGTGACCAGGTCGGGCGCCAGGGCCATGGCGTCGGCGGCCTTCTGGCCGGGGCGCAGGCCCAGGGCCATGGCGGCCTCGTCGATGGCGGCCAGGCGGCGGGTTCCGGAGTCGGAGATCAGCAGGGCGAAGGGGGGCGCTGGCCCCCTCCGGCCCTCCGGGCCACCTCCCCCAGAGGGGGAGGATCTCGCCGGAGCGACGGAGATGCTCCCCCTCTGGGGGAGCTGTCGCGGAGCGACTGAGGGGGCCTTCTCGGCCTCAACCGGCTTTACGCCAGGATTCCGCCGCCGCCAGGTCGTGATCGGCCAGTTGGGACACCAGACGGAAAGGATGCGGGCCATGCTCGGCCTCCGAAGACTCCAAAACCCATGCGCCGGAACGACCGCCCCGGCAGCGCTCAAGTTCGACCCGCCAGCGCGGCGGGCCCAGGCCAGGAACATCCGGCGGCGGCAGGCTGGGCGCGCCGGCGATGCGCCAGCGACTGAAGGACGACGAGCCCGACACCGTCCGCGCCCTCCCCGCCGGTCCGCCATAGGGCCGCCGGTGCAGCAGCACCCCGAAACTGCCGCGCTTCTCGCAGGCCAGCTGCAGCCGGCGGCCGGCCTTCAGCTCCGGCGCCTCAGCCTCGCCGATGGCGGCGGCGACGCCGACGGTCGAGAGGGCGTCCTCCAGCACCGACAGCACCTCGGCCTCGTCGCGGGCCTTGACCTGGATCAGCCGGCCGGTCGGAACGTCCAGCCCCGCCAGGCCCGGCGCGAACAGATCAGTGCGCCGCATCACCCAGACCACCGCCCCGGTCTTCAGCAGCGGCCGGATCAGCAGGGCGGCGAAGGCGGCGGGGGCGGCGGAGGTCTCGTCCTCCAGCCCCGCCCCCATCACCTCGTGCCAGCATCCCGAAGGCAGGCCGCCGGCCGGAAAACAGCTGTCGATCGCCGCATCGCCAAAGCTCAGGATCGGACTCGGAGTCCGGGCGCCTGCTTGCAGAGCAGCAATCTGGCCCTTCAATGCCGTTAGGCGCGCGTCGCGCGGGCCGGCCATAATCCCAATCCTTTGTTCCTATTTTGTTCTGATCTTATGGGCTTGGAGAGTCAAGCCGGGGCGGCCATGGTGCGTCAAACGGCCGTATGAAGCCCCTCCAGGAAACACCATGTCCTTCCAGCGCGTGCTGATCGCCAATCGCGGCGAAATCGTCCTCCGCATCGCCCGCGCCGCCGCCGAGCTGGGCATCCAGAGCGTGGCGGTGTTCGCCAGCGACGACGCCGCCAGCCCGCATGTTTCCGCCGCCGACCAGGCCGTCGCCCTGCCCGGCTCCGGGGCCCGCGCCTATCTCGACATCGAGGCCATCATCGCCGCCGCCAAGGGCGCGGGCTGCGACGCCCTGCATCCCGGCTATGGCTTCCTGTCGGAGAACCCTGCCCTGGCCCGCGCCTGCGCGGCGGCGGGGATCACCTTCATCGGCCCGGCGCCCGAGCATCTGGAAACCTTCGGCGACAAGGCCGCCGCCCGGGCCCTGGCCGCAAAGCTGAACGTGCCCCTGATCCCCGGAACCGGCGCCCTGGACCTGCCCGCCGCCGAAGACTTCCTGACCCGGCACGGCGCGATCATGCTCAAGGCCCGGGCCGGCGGCGGCGGACGCGGCATGCGGCTGGTGCTGGATCCCGGCGAGCTGGACGCCGCCTTCGCCGCCTGCGCCCGCGAGGCCATGGCCGCCTTCGGCGATGACGGCCTCTATGCCGAAAAACTGATCGAAAGCGCGCGCCATATCGAGGTGCAGATCGTCGGCGACGGGGCCGTGGTGCTGGCCGTGGGCGACCGCGACTGCTCCCTGCAGCGCCGCAACCAGAAGCTGGTCGAGATCGCCCCGGCCCCCAACCTGCCGGCCGCCACCCGCGCGGCCATGGCCAGCGCCGCGCAGGCCCTGTGCGCCGGCTATCGCGGTCTGGCCACCGTCGAATATCTGCTGGATACCGCCACCGGCGACTTCGCCTTCATCGAGACCAACCCGCGCCTGCAGGTCGAACACACCGTCACCGAGGAGGTCACGGGCCTGGATCTGGTGCGGCTGCAGTTCGAGCTGGCGGCGGGGCGCACCCTGGCCGAGCTGGACCTGACCACCGCGCCCCTCTCCGTGGGCGCCGCGATCCAGGCGCGGATCAACGCCGAGACCCTGACCGCCGACGGTCAGGTCAAGCCCTCGTCCGGAACCCTGACCGCCTATGCCCCGCCCGGCGGCCCGGGCGTGCGGGTGGATGGCGCCGGCGCGGTCGGCCTTGTGGTCGGCGGCGCCTATGACAGCCTGCTGGCCAAGGTGATCACCCGGGGCCGCACCCCGACCGAAGCCGCCGCCCGTCTGGACCGGGCGCTTAGCGAGTTCACGATCACCGGCGTCGCCACCACCGCCCCGCTGATCCGGGCGATCCTGGCGCAGTCGGACTGGAAAGACGGCGCGGCGACCACACGCTTTATCGACGACCACGCCGCCGAGCTGGTCGCCGGGCTTCCCCTGCCGCCAGAGCGCGCCCACGCCCACTTCGAGACCCTGGACGGCGCGATCACCGTCGCCGCGCCCCTGGCCGCCACAGTCGGGGCGATCGAGGCGGTCGAAGGCGATCTCGTGCGCCCCGGCCAGGCCCTGGCGGTGCTGGAAGCCATGAAGATGGAGCACCTCGTCCACGCCACGTTCGGCGGACGGGTGCTGAAGATCGCCGCAGCCCCGGGCCAGACCGTGGCCGAGGGCCAGCCGCTGCTGTTCCTGGAACCGGTCGAGATGGACGCCGCCGTGGCCGTCGATGCCGCGCCCGAGGATCTGGACGCGATCCGTCCTGACCTGGCCGAGGTGATCGCCCGCCACCGCTTCACCCTGGACGAGGCCCGTCCCGAAGCCGTCGCCCGGCGTCGCAAGACCGGCCACCGCACGGCGCGGGAGAACATCGACGATCTGGTCGATCCGGGCAGCTTCCTCGAATACGGCGCCCTGGCCATCGCCGCCCAGAAGCGCCGGCGCACGACCGAAGACCTGATCGCCAACACCCCGGCCGACGGGCTGATCACCGGCATCGGCACGGTCAATGGCGCGCTCTTCGCCCCCGACAAGGCCCGCTGCGCGGCCCTGGCCTATGACTTCACCGTGCTGGCCGGCACGCAAGGCGCGATGAACCACCGCAAGACCGACCGGCTGATGGCGCTGATCGCCGACCAGAAGCTGCCGGTGGTCTGGTTCGCCGAAGGCGGCGGCGGACGTCCCGGCGACACCGACACCACCGCCGTGGCCGGACTGGACGTGCCGACCTTCCGCAGCTTCGCCCAGCTGTCGGGCATCGTGCCCAAGATCGCCATCGTCGCCGGCCGCTGCTTCGCCGGTAACGCCGCCATCGCGGGGCTGTCGGAAATCATCATCGCCACCCGCGACTCCAATCTGGGCATGGGCGGCCCCGCCATGATCGAGGGCGGCGGGCTGGGCGTTTTCAAGCCCGAACAGATCGGCCCCTCGGCCCATCAGTGGGCCAATGGCGTCATCGACATCCTGGCCGACGACGAGGCCCACGCCACCCGGCTGGCCAAACAGGCCCTGTCCTATTTCCAGGGGACGCTCGCCGACTGGACCGCCCCCGACCAGCGGCGGCTGCGCCAGGCGATCCCGGAAAACCGGCTGCGCGTCTATGATGTCCGCACACTGATTACAGGTCTCGTCGACGAAGGGACGTTCCTGGAACTGCGCGGCGGTTTCGCGGCGGGCATGGTCACCGGCCTGATCCGCATCGAGGGTCGCCCCATGGGCCTGATCGCCAATGATCCGCGCCATCTGGGCGGGGCGATCGACTGCGACGGGGCCGACAAGGCCGCGCGCTTCCTGCAACTGTGCGACGCCTTCGCCCTGCCGGTCCTGAGCCTCTGCGACACCCCGGGCTTCATGGTGGGACCGGGCAGCGAGGACGCCGCCGCCGTGCGCCGCGTCAGCCGCCAGTTCATCGCCGGGGCCAAGCTGCGCAGTCCGCTGTTCACCGTGGTCACCCGCAAGGGCTATGGCCTGGGCGCGCAAGCCATGGCCGGCGGCAGCTTCCACAGCCCCGCCTTCATCGCCGCCTGGCCCACGGGCGAGTTCGGCGGCATGGGCCTGGAGGGCGCCGTCAAGCTGGGCTACCGCAAGGAGCTGGAGGCCCTGAGCGATCCGGCCGAGCAGAAGGCCCTCTACGACCAGCTGGTGGCCCGGCTCTATGCGGCCGGCAAGGCGACCAGCATGGCGGCGGCCCTGGAAATCGACGCGGTCATCGACCCGGCCGACACCCGGCGCTGGATCGTGGGCGGTCTGGACGCCGCGAGAGGGTCGGCCAGGCCGTGGGCGGTGCGGGTGGACAGCTGGTAGGGTCGCCTTGCGCCCCGCCTGCACAGGACGCGGAAACCCAACTCGCCCCTCGCAATCCCGCCGTCACCGCCTTAACTAGGCAGTCGCAGCGCCGGACGTCGCACGTCCTGGCGCCAAGTTGATCCGGAGTCGTCCATGTCGTTGAGAGTCGCCGTCCAGATGGACCCCGTGCACGGGATCAATATCGACACCGACACCACCTTCCAGATGGCGATGGAGGCCCAGAGCCGCGGCCACCGGCTGTGGTTCTACACGCCCGACAAGCTGTCGATGGAGGACGGCCGGGTGTTCGCCCGCGCCCAGTCGATGGTGCTGACCGCCACCCACGGGGCGCACGCGACCCTGGGCGAGATCGTGCTGCTCGACATGAAGGACGACGTCGACGTGGTGCTGATGCGCCAGGATCCGCCGTTCGACATGGCCTATATCACCGCCACCCACTTCCTCGAGAAGGTTCACCCCCACACCCTGGTGGTCAACAATCCGGCCGAGGTGCGCAACGCGCCCGAGAAGCTGTTCGTCACCGACTTCCCTGGCGTGCAGCCGCCGACCCTGATCACCAGCGACCATGAGGCGATCTACGACTTCCGCGCCCGGCATGGCGATATCGTGCTCAAGCCGCTTTACGGCGGTGGCGGCTCGGGCGTGGCGCGGCTGCTGGCCGACGATCCCAATCTCGACGCCCTGCTGGAACTGCATGCCATGATCGGCCGCGAGCAGGTGATCGCCCAGAAGTTCGTGCCGGCCGTCAGCAAGGGCGACAAGCGCGTTCTGCTGGTCGACGGCGAGCCGGTGGGCGCGATCAACCGCGTGCCGGCCGCAGGGCAGGTGCGCTCCAACCTGCGGGTCGGGGGCCGGGCCGAAGCGGTCGAGCTGACCGCCCGCGACCTGGAGCTCTGCGCCATCATCGCCCCGGAGCTGAAGCGGCGCGGCCTGCTGTTCGTGGGCATCGACGTGATCGGCGAATACCTCACCGAGATCAACGTCACCTCGCCGACCGGAGCCCAGCAACTGAAGCGGTTTGGCGGGGCCGACGCCTCGGCGGTGCTGTGGGATCGCATCGAGGCGATCCGCGCCGGCCAAGCTTGATCCGGGATGACGTGACCGCCCTAGGGCGCTGATTTCCCGAAACGTTCGTTTTTCGTTCTTGCTACACCCTTCACCTCATGGTTCGTGTGTGGATAACTCCAACCGATCCATGAGGCGGACATGGCCGCGAAGGTCGTCACGGTGGCGTTCGAGGGCGTCGAAGCGCGCCGCGTCGATGTCGAGGTGCAGCTGACCAGCGGCCAGCAGATCTTCGTCATTGTGGGCCTGGCCGACAAGGCCGTGGCCGAGAGCCGCGAGCGGGTGCGCGGGGCTTTCGCCGGCCTGGGGCTGTCGCTGCCGGGCAAGCGCATCGTCGCCAATCTGGCCCCGGCCGACATGCCCAAGGAGGGCACCCATTTCGACCTGCCGATCGCCCTGGCGGTGATGGCGGCGATCGGGGTCATTCCGGTGGACGCTCTGGATGACTGGGCGGCCATGGGCGAGCTGTCGCTGGATGGCCGCATCGTCCCCGCCGCCGGCGCCCTGCCCGCGGCCATGGCGGCCGGGGCCATGGGTCTGGGCCTGATCTGCCCCGAGGCCAGCGGACCCGAAGCGGCCTGGGCCGGCGGCACCCGCATCCTGGCCCCGCGCTCGCTGGTGTCGTTGATCAACCACTTCCGGGGCAGTCAGGTGCTGAGCGCGCCCTCGCCCGGTCCGGTGATCGAGGGCGAACGGGCAAAGGACCTGCGCGACGTGAAAGGCCAGGAGCACGCCAAGCGCGCCCTGGAGATCGCCGCCGCCGGGGGTCACAACCTATTGTTCGTTGGGCCTCCAGGCTCAGGCAAGTCGATGCTGGCCCAGCGCCTGCCGGGACTGCTGCCGCCCCTGACCTCAGCCGAACTGTTACAGACCTCGATGGTCCATTCGGTGGCCGGGCTGATTGCGCGCGGGGCCCTGACTCGCGCCCGGCCGTTTCGCTCGCCGCACCATTCGGCCAGCATGGCGGCCCTGACCGGCGGCGGCCACAAGGCCAAGCCGGGCGAGGTGTCGCTGGCCCACAACGGCGTGCTGTTCCTCGACGAACTGCCCGAATTCGGGGTGCAGGCGCTGGACAGCCTGCGCGGCCCGCTGGAGACCGGCGAGGTGATGGTGGCCCGCGCCAACGCCCATGTGCGCTATCCGGCCAAGGTGCAGCTGGTGGCGGCCATGAACCCCTGCCGCTGCGGCCATGGCGGGGCCGGACGCGGCTATTGCGGCAAGGCCCCGCGCTGCCAGCGCGACTATCAGGGCCGGGTGTCGGGACCTCTGATGGACCGCATCGACCTGTCGGTGGACATGCCCGCCGTCACCGCCGCCGACCTGGCCCTGCCACCGCCCAGCGAAGGCTCGGCCGAATTCGCCGCCCGGGTGGCCCGAGCCCGCCAGCGGCAGATCGACCGCGCCGAGGCCTATGACAGCCCCGAGAGCCTGAACGGCCGCGCCGAGGGCGCCTTTCTGGACAGGATCGTCGCCATCGACGACGCCGGCCGCAGCCTGCTGGCCCGCGCCGCCGAGGCCGGCCAGATCAGCGCCCGAGGCTGGACCCGCGTGCTGCGCCTCTCGCGCACCATCGCCGACCTGGAGGGCGCCGACGGCGTGCGCCGGGTGCATGTCGCCGAAGCCCTGGCCCACCGCCGCTCGGCCGCGCCGGGGGAGGAACAGGGCGGGTTCGCCTCTGGCGCATCGACGTTTTGAGGGGCGGGTGGGGTGACACGGCGGGCCTGGACTTGAGAGCGCGAAAGCAGACCTTCTGAGAGGCCGAGAAGGGTGGGAAGCGGGTGTTGCTCCCTCTCCCATAGGGAGAGGGTTGGGGTGAGGGGTTACGGCGTTCGACGGAGTGCCGGCACGCCGTCAAGCCTCGTAACCCCTCACCCTCCCACCGCTTCGCGGCGGGCCCCTCCCTCTCCCTAAAGGAGAGGGATTTAGGACCGCAACGGGTCGAAAGCACGCCCCAGCTTCTCGCCCGAAAGTCGACGCCCCGCGTCGCGCCAAGCCTTACATCTCTTAGAGGCTGCAGCGTGCCGGAGGGGACGGGGCGCGCTCCCAAGTCCTCTCCCTGAAGGGGGAGGCGATCGCGGAGCGATCGGAGGGGGTAGTGCTGCAGACTCGGCGGGGTCTTCCCCCACCGGCCTCCGGCCGCCTCCCCCTTCAGGGGGAGGACTTATGGGGATACGCCGTGCTGTATCCCCGTTCTTTCCGAAACAAACCCCAGTCTGATCAGAGGCTTGTAAAATAATCGATCGCGCCAGTCAGACGCGTCGAAATCACCCGCATACTGATCTCACCCCAAGGCAAGGGAAGGGACGTCGGCCGGCGACCTGATGGGCCTTGGGATGTGGTCGAGCGGGAAGTGTTCCGTCGGCTGTCGCTCTGGGCCTGTTCGCCCGGTTTGCGAGGCGTGGCCTGTCCCTCCGGGGAAGGCGGGCGCTTCGGATCGGGGTTCAGGATCAATCCCTCGGCGGCGGGCCGGCGGCGCGCAACAGGCATGGGCTGAAATCGCCCGTGCGGTCCAGGGTGCGCCAACACCCTGCCCGTCGGGGGCCGAAATCGGGAGCGGGTTAAGACCCCGCGCCTCGAAGGCTCACCGAATAACGGCTGCGCGGAGCGTCTGTCTTCGTCGAAACGGTATTCACTACTCTCACACTCCGGGCGAGGCCCGGACGCTCCGCGACCCTTCCCACACCTTCAGCGGGTTTCCGCGTGAAGCGGCGAAGCCGTGTCCTTCTCCAGGCAGGACAGATCGCCTCACCCTTTGACCGGCCGTTAAGCCGCGCCCGCTAGGCTCCGCGCTCATGAGCAGCACTCCCCGCACCCCGGCCGGCGTCACGCCCGAGCAACTGGCCACCCTGAGCCACGAGTTCCGCACGCCCCTGAACGGCGTGCTGGGCATGGCCCGGCTGCTGGAGGGCACCCGGCTGACGGGCGAGCAGCGGGCCTATGTCACCGCCCTGCGCGAGAGCGGCGATCACCTGCTGTCGCTGGTCAATGATGTGCTGGACTTCGCCCGCCTGGGGGCCACGGACATCGCCCTGGCCCCGACCCCGGTCGATATCGAGGGCCTGCTGCGGCAGGTGGCCGAGCTGATGAGCCCGCGCGCCCACGAAAAGGGTATCGAGATCGCCTGGGCCGTGTCGCACGGCCTGCCCACCATCCTGGCCGACGAAGGCCGGCTGCGGCAGATCCTGCTGAACTATGCCGGCAACGCCGTGAAGTTCACCGAACAGGGCGGGGTGCTGCTGACCGCAACCGCCACGGCGAGTCCCAAGGGCGAAGGCCGCGTGCGCTTCTCCGTAACCGACACCGGACCAGGCGTGGCGCCGGAGGCCCGCGCCAAGATCTTCGAGGCCTTTGTCCAGACCGACGCCAGCCACCGCACCCAGCTGGGCGGGGCCGGCCTGGGCCTGGCCATTGTCGCACGGCTGGCCCGCGCCATGGACGGCAAGACCGGGGTCGGCGGCGAGCTCGGCCAGGGCGCCGACTTCTGGTTCGAGGCGCCGTTCGAAACCCTTGCCGCGCCGGTCCGCGACCTGCCCCTGGTGGGCCGGGTGGTGGTCGTGGCCTCGCCCAATGCCATCGTCCGCCTGGCCACCGCCCGCCAGATCGAGGCGGCCGGGGGCCGGGCCATTGTCGCCGCCGATGTCGCCACCGCCACCGCCGCCGCGCCGTCCGATGCGGTGCTGCTGATCGACGCCGCCCTGGCCGGTCCGCGCGGCGCCCTCAAGCCTCCCGCCGGCCATCGCGCCGTGGTGCTGCTGACCCCCGACCAGCGCGGCCGCATCGACCGGCTGAAAAAGGCCGGTTTCAGCGGCTATCTGATCAAGCCCCTGCGCGCCGCCTCGATCGTCGCCCAGGTGCTGCAGGCCACCACCCACAGCCCGGCCCGCGCCGACAAGCCCGCCGAGGATGACCGCATCGCCCCGGCCGCCGCGCCGGGCGTCCGCGTACTGCTGGCCGAGGACAATCCGATCAACGCCCTGCTGGCCCGCACCCTGCTGCAGCGCGAAGGCTGCAAGGTCGACCGCGTCGCCGACGGCGCCCAGGCCGTCGCGGCCCTGTCCAGCGACAGCTACGACCTGATCCTGATGGACCTGCGCATGCCGGTGCTGGGCGGCCTGGACGCCACCGTGCGCCTGCGCGCCCAGGGCGTCACCACCCCCATCGTCGCCCTGACCGCCGACGCCTTCGACGAGGACCGCCGCGCCTGCCTGGCGGCCGGCATGAGCGACTTTCTGGTCAAGCCCCTGACCCACGCCGCCCTGCGCGACGTGCTGACCCGCTGGACCGGCCCTGCTGCGCCCGGCGTCTGGACGAAAACCGCGACGCGGGCCAAGGTCGCCGGCTAAGCGCGGGCGTTCTCCGCGAGGGGGACCGCCGCATGACAGACAAGGCCGCCACAGCGCCGAAGAAGACCCTTCTTCAGACCCTGGCCTTCTTTGGCGAGCGTCGCAGCTTGGCGATGCTGGGCCTGGGGTTCGCGTCGGGCCTGCCCTACATGCTGATCTTCGACACCCTGTCGCTGTGGCTGCGCGATTCCGGCGTATCGCTGGCGGTGATCGGCTTCTTCAGCCTGGCCACACTGTCCTTCTCGTTCAAGTTCCTGTGGGCCCCGCTGATCGACCGCGCCAAGGTGCCGATCCTGCACAACCTTCTGGGCCATCGCCGCGCCTGGATCCTGGTCTTCCAGACCGTCATGATCCTGGGCCTCTGGACGATCTCGACCCTCAACCCCGCCACCCAACTGGCCGCCCTGGGCGCCGCCGCCGTCCTGGTCGGCTTCGCTACCGCCTCGCATGACATCGTCCTTGACGCCTGGCGGATCGAGGTGGCCGACCAGGAGGAGCAAGGGCCTATGGCGGTCGCCTACCAGTGGGGCTTCCGGGGCGCGATGATCGCGGCCGGGGCCGGGCCGCTGCTGCTGGCCGAGCGCTTTGGCTGGAACTTCTCCTACGCCATCATGGGCTTTGTGGTCGGCATCGGGGTGCTGGCCACCCTGTGGGCTCCACGCGAGGCCGAGCACACGGTCCGGCCGATCCCGACCGGCGACGTCAACCAGCCGCGCGCCCTGGAGATCCTCGAATGGATCGCCCGCCTGGGCATCCTGCTGGTCGGCGCCTTAGCCCTGGGCTCGGGCCTTTCGGGGGATGCGTCCCTGCTCTCGAAGCTGGTCGGCGGCGAAGCCCTGGCCGAGGCCTGGAAGGCCAAGCCCAACGGGGTGTGGCTGCAGCTGCTGGGCGTGCTGACCGGCCTGGCCATCGTGGTCGTGGCCGCCTGGCCGATCCCCAAGGTGCGCACCAAGCCCGGCGTCTACATGTCGGCCGCGTTCGGCGAGCCGCTGATCGACTTCACCAAGCGCTTCCACGGCGTGGCCGGCCTGATCCTGGCGGCGATCTGCGTCTATCGGGTGTCGGACTTCGTGCTCAACATCATGAACCCGTTCTATCGCGACATGGGTTTTACGCTGACCGAGATCGCCGAGATCCGGAAGGTGTTTGGCATCATCGCCTCGATGATGGGGGTGTTCTTGGGCGGGGTGATCGTGGCGCGGCTGGGCCTGATGAAGGCCCTGGTGATCGGGGCCTTCGCCCAGCCGATCAGCAACTTGTTCTTCGCCTGGCTGGCCATGAGCGGTCACAATGTGCCGGTGCTGTTCTGGGCGATCTGCATCGACAATGTGGCCGGCGGCGTCGCCGGCACGGCCCTGATCGCCTACATGTCCAGCCTGACCACGGTGGGTTTCACGGCCACGCAATATGCCCTGTTCTCGTCGCTCTACGCCCTGCCCGGCAAGCTGATCGCCTCGCAGTCGGGACGGATCGTCGAGGCCTCGGCCATCGCCGCCGAAGCCGGCGGCCCGATCGGCGCCCTGAAGGGCCTGTTCACCCGCCTACCGCCCGAGAGCTTCACCGCCGCCGGCGCCAAGCTGGGCGTCAGCGCCCCGGCCATGGCGGCCGGCTATACGGCCTTCTTCCTCTACACGGCGGTCATCGGCGTGGTGGCCATCGTGCTCTCGTTCATGGTGGCGGCGAAGCAGGGAGAGATTGACCGACGGGCTGAGGCGGAAGCGCCCGCGGCTTAGAAGCCCTCCCCCTGAAGGGGGAGGCGGCCGTCAGGCCGGTGGGGGAAGACTGCAAGGACGCAGCAGCACTCCCCCCTCCGATCGCTTCGCGATCCCCTCCCCCTTCAGGGGGAGGACTTGCGACCTAAGTCCCCAGACAAACCACCTGCGCCACCCGCAGGTCGCGACGCAGGCCGTCGGCCACGCGGCCATAGTTCTCGGTGGTGATCGCCTCGCCCATGGCGAAGCCGTCGCCGCCGCGGCGGTGCGGGCCCAGCAGGGTGCGCAGGGTCTCGGGGGCCGTGGTGTAGATGCGGCCACGGCGCGGACTCTCGGCCACGGTCACGCCGATCACCCGCCCGGCGCTGTCGAGGGCCGGCGCGCCCGACAGTCCGGCCAGGGTGCCCTTCAGGCTGTCGGTGCGGCCAACCTCGGCCCAGACCAGCACCGGCTCGGTGCGGGCTCCGCGCCCATGGACGACCAGGTTCTCGCGGCCCAGCAGGCGCGAGGCGGCCTCGCCGGGATGGCCCTGCGGGAAGCCAGGATGATAGGCGCGGGCTCCGCGACGCAGGGGCTCTTCCAGACCCAGGGGCACGGCCGGAGCCCCGCCCTCGGTGGTCAGGATGGCGGCGTCGGCGCGCGGATCGATGGTGATCTTCGCCGCCACGCCGCGTCCGTCGGCCACGACGATGGCCGCCGACTTGCAGCCGTCGACCACATGACGGGCGGTCAGCCAGGTGCCGCTGTCGCCGACCGAAAAGGCGGTGCCCGAGCCCGGCTCGGGCTTGTTGGGCACCTGGACGACGATGGCCGGATCGAACGGCGAGGCCGGGCCCAGCGGCAGGCCTTCCTCGCCCGGCACCGGCGGCGGCGGCGGGGGGGCGTCGGAGCGCTCCTGCCGGCCGACCGCGACGATCAGCAGGGCGCTGACGGCGGCGGCATAGACCAGCCAGTCGGGAAGCTTGGGAAAATGCACGGGACGGGGCCCTCGCTTTTCCGGATCAGCCGGCCACGGCGGCGGCGAGAATCAGGGCGGTGGCCAGCTTCGCGCCCACCAGCAGGGCGGCGGCGGCGACCTCGCCCTCATGGATGCGCTCGGGCAGGCCCTGCAGCACCATGTCGGTAACGCGGAACACCAGGAGCTGAACGGCGATGGTCGCCGCGCCCCAGATGACGATCTCGATCACCGAGGTCGAGGCGGTCAGCGAAATGGCCAGCGGAATGGCCAGACCCACCATCACACCGCCCAGCGACAGGGCGGCGGCCGAATTGCCCTCGCGGATCAGCTTGATCTCGCGGTGCGGGGTCAGCATCGCATAGAGGGCCGTGCCGATGATCAGCATCAGCAGGGTCACGCCCGCATGCATCAGGGTGACGGGAAAGCCCGTGGCGAAGGCCTGGACCTCGGGCGACTGAAGCTGGGACGGCATGAACGCAAACACCCTCTGAACCTAGAGATTCAAGTCCTATCACGGGTGACGGAGGGTTGCGTAGGGGGCTCGCTCCGAAGGCGTCTATGCCGCATCGTCATCCTCGTCGTCATCCAGCACGCCCGCCATGGCCGCCATCGACAGCTGGCGCAGGGCGCTGGCGCGGACCTTCTCGCTCTCGCTCTTCAGTTGGCCGCAGGCGGCGAGGATGTCGCGGCCTCGGGGCGTGCGGATCGGCGAGGAATAGCCGGCCTTGTTGACGATGGCCGCGAAGGCCTCGATCGCCGCCCAGTCGGAGCACTGGTAGTCGCTGCCCGGCCAGGGGTTGAACGGGATCAGGTTGATCTTGGCCGGAATGCCCTTGATCAGCTTGATCAGGGCGCGGGCCTCGTCAGGGCTGTCATTGACGCCCTTGAGCATCACATATTCGAACGTCACGCGGCGGGCGTTGCTGATGCCGGGATAGGCGCGGATGCCGGCGATCAGCTGCTCCAGCGGATACTTCTTGTTCAGCGGCACCAGCACATCGCGCAGGGCGTCGTTGGTGGCGTGCAGGCTGATGGCCAGCATCGCCTGCGTCTTCTCGCCCAGGGCCTGCAGCTGGGGCACGACGCCCGAGGTCGAGACCGTGATGCGGCGACGCGAGATGGCGATGCCCTCGTTGTCGCTGATGATCTCGATGGCGTCGGCGACCGAGCCCAAGTTGTAGAGCGGCTCACCCATGCCCATGAACACGATGTTGGACAGCAGGCGGTCGTCCTTGTCGGACGGCCATTCGGCCAGGTCGTCCTTGGCCACCTGGACCTGGGCGACGATCTCGGCGGCGGTCAGGTTGCGCACCAGGGCCTGGGTGCCGGTGTGGCAGAAGCTGCAGTTCAGGGTGCAGCCCACCTGGCTTGAGACGCACAGGGCGCCGGCCCGGCCGACCGACGGGATATAGACCGCCTCGATCTCGATGCCCGGGGCCGTGCGGATCAGCCACTTGCGGGTGCCGTCTTTCGAGACCTGGCGCTCGACGATCTCGGGCCGCGCGATGGTGAACACCTCAGCGAGGCGGGCGCGGGTTTCCTTGGCGACGTCGGTCATCATCGCGAAATCGGTGACGCCGCGATGATGGATCCAGCGGAACACCTGGGTGGCCCGCATCTTGGCCTTGCCGTGCTCGGCCACGCCCGACTCGGTCAGGGCGGCGATCATCTGCGTCCGGGTCAGGCCCGACAGGTTGATCAGCGGCTTCTGGGCAGGCGCTGCGCCGGAGACGCGCGACAGATCGAGGGTGACGCTCAAGGGGCGGTCCGGGGTCGGGAGGATTTCAGGGGTCGAGGGCGGCATATAGCAGATGGCGGGGGTTTTTCCAAAGATGCCCGTCGACTCGCCCCCTCCGCGCCTTCGGCGCTCCTCCCCCGGAGGGGGAAGATGATCTCGTCTTCCCCCTCCGGGGGAGGACGGCTGCGCAGCAGCCAGGAGGGGGCAAGTGGTCACCACACTTCCCCTAGACACCCCACCCCCGCAGGCCCATATCCGCCCTATGCGCACGCACGACGCCGATGTGATCATCGCGGGAGCCGGCATGGCCGGGTCCACCCTGGCTCTCGCCCTGGCTTCTGGGGGGCTGAAACCCCTGTTGGTCGACCCCCAGCCGTTCGAGGCCCAGCTGGCCCCGACCTTTGACGGGCGTTCCTCGGCCATCGCCTATTCCAGCTTTCGCCAGTGGCGGACCATCGGCGCGGGCCAGGCCCTGGAGCCGCACGCCCAGCGCATCGAACAGATCCTGGTCACCGACGGCCGCACGCCTGGCGCCGCCGCGCGGGGCGCCTCGCCGGCCTTCCTGCGCTTCGACTCCAGCGAGATCGCCGACCGCTCCGACGGCGAGCCCTTGGGCTATCTGATCGAGAACCGCCAGATCCGTGCGGCCCTCTCGCAAGCGGTGACCGACAAGGCCCTTCCGGTGATCGCGCCGATGGCCGCGAAAACTCTTGAGGTCGACGCCGCCGGCGCCCGCGTCACCCTGGCCGACGGCCGGGTGCTGAGCGCCCCTCTGGTGGTCAGCGCCGAAGGTCGCGGCTCGGTGCTGCGCAAGGCGGCCGGGATCGGCGACATCGGCTGGGGCTATGGCCAGAGCGGCGTGGTCGCCACCGTGAAGATGCAGCGCCCGCACGAGGGCGTGGCCCACGAATATTTCCTGCCCAGCGGCCCGTTCGCCATCCTGCCCCTGACGGACAACCGCGCCAGCCTGGTCTGGACCGAGAGCACGGCCCGGGCTGAGGCCCTGCGCGACGCCCGGCCCGAAGCCTTCCACGCTCATCTGATGCGGCGGTTCGGCGAATTCCTGGGCGATGTCGAGATTGTCGGCCCGATCTTCGTCTATCCGCTGTCGCTGTCCCTGGCCGAGCGCATGGTCGCCCCGCGTCTGGCCCTGATCGGCGACGCGGCCCATGGCGTGCATCCGATCGCGGGGCAGGGCCTGAACCTGGGCCTGAAGGACGCTGCAGCCCTGGCGGAGGTGCTGGTCGAGGCGATGCGCGGTGGCGAGGACATCGGCAGCGACGTGGTGCTGGAGCGCTATGCCCGCTGGCGGCGGTTTGACACCGTGACCAACGCCCTGGCCTTCGATGGCTTCGTGCGCCTGTTCTCCAACGACAATCCGATCCTGCGTCTGGCGCGGGGCATCGGTCTGGCGGCCGTCAACCGCATCGCCCCGGCCCGGCGGTTCTTCATGCACGAAGCCGGCGGCGCGGTGGGCGATCTGCCGAGACTGCTGCGCGGGCAGGCGATCTAGACCTTCACGATCCAGTTGCGCTTGCGCATGTAGGCCACCACCGCCCAGACCAGCGCGATGAAGATCGCCACCGGGATCAGGGCCGCCGTCTTGGTCCCCACCAGCGGCGAGGCCGCGTCATAGGGGATCTTGAGCATGTGCGCGGTCAGGATGATCGAGGCCAGCTCGTGCAGCACATAGGCAAAGATGGCGTTGACCCCGAAGTCGGTCAGGAACGCCTTGCCCGGCATGCGCCACAGCTTGATGTCCAGGGCCTGGTGCAGGGCGGCCAGCACCAGCAGGGCCGCGCCGCTGGACACCAGAACATAGCTGCTGGTCCACAGATCCTTGACGATCGGGAAGGCAAAGCCCCAGGCGATTCCGACGACCAGCAGCAGGGCGCCGGCGATCGCCAGGCCTCGCGCGCCGCGCCGGGCGGCCAGCCACTCGCCGGCGGCGACGCCGATCAGGGCCTGGGCGATGGCCGGCAGTGTTCCCAGCAGGCCTTCGGGGTCATAGCCCAGCGGGCCTTTGACATAGGTGTGGACGCCCAGCACGACGCGGTCGGCGAAGGCGATCAGGCTGGCGCCGGGCTTCATCAGGTCGGCCGCGCCGCCGGGCCAGGGCGCCAGGCACAGAGGCCAGTAGAGCAGCAGCAGGACCACCGCGATCGTCAGGCGCGTGCGGGGCCCCGTGACGCGAAACAGCACGGCGGCCGCGAGGAAGGCCAGGGCGATGCGCTGCAGCACGCCCATGGGGCGGAACACGACGCTCTCGGGCGTGGCCAGCCAGTAGATGTTGCTGACCAGCAGGCCCAGCAGGATCAGTCGCCCGGTCCGCACCAGCAGGCGGCGCAGGCCAGCGCCGTCCAGGCCGCGCTCGGCGGTGGCCAGCGGGATCGAGACCCCGGTCATGAAGATGAAGGCGGGAAACACCGCGTCGGCCAGGGTAAAGCCGGCCCAGGACGAGTGCATCAGGATCGGAAAGACGTCGTAGCCGCTGACATAGTGCAGATAGGCGGCCGAATTGACCAGGATCATGCCGACGATGGTCAGGCCGCGCAGGACGTCCAGCGACGCCAGCCGAGGCGGTCTGGTCAGGCCGGCGTCGAACGCCAAGGCCCTATTCGCCGTCTTCGAGTGAGCGGGCTTCCTCCGGCAGCATGATCGGCACGCCGTCGCGGATCGGATAGGCCAGCTTGGCGGCCCGGCTGACCAGCTCGCCGCGCACGCGGTTATAGTCCAGCGTGGTGCGGGTCACGGGGCAGACCAGCACTTCCAGCAGGCGCGGGTCGATGTCGGCGGGCGGCGGGGTCGGTGTAGCGGTCATGAAACTTCTCTAGAGCGGGATGAGGAAAAGTGTGAGCGGTTTTCCGCCCGCATCCCGCTCCAAACTTTGGAAAGCCATCTTGATGGCGTTCCCGTTTCCTACTGGATAGAGGGCGGCTCGTCGTCGTCGCTCACGGCCGCGTCGATCTCCAGCAAGGCCACCAGGGTCTCGCGCCGGTCGGCCATGGTTGGAGCCTCCAGCAGGGCCTGCTTTTCCATGGGATCGAACGGCAGGGCCATGGACAGGCTGTTGATCAGGGCGTCCGACGGGGCGTTCTCGGCGCTGGTCCAGTCGATGGCCAGGCCGCGATGGTCCAGATAGCGGCGCAGGGCGGCCAGCAGGGGGACGGGATCAACGCCCTCTGACGAGGGGCCGTCCTCGTGCAGGTCGGCCTCGAACGACGAGAAATCGGCCCGCACCTGGCGATAGGGCATGCGCGCGGGCAATTCTGCGCCGGCCCGGAATCGGCAGATTCCGGTCAAGGTCACCAGGTAGCGGCCATCGGCGGTCTCGGCGAAGCTGGTCACCCGACCCGCGCAGCCGATCGGCGCCAGGCTGGGGCCGTGCTCGTCCTCTGGACCGACGCCATTGGGGCGGGTCTGGATCATGCCGATCATCCGCTCGCCCGACATGACGTCGTCCAGCATGTTCAGATAGCGCGGCTCGAAGATGTTGAGCGGCAGCTGACCGCCAGGGAGCAGCAGCACCCCGTCCAGCGGAAAGACCGGGATCACCAGCGGCAGGTCGCTCAGCTTTCGAATACCCGGCATCAACGCGCCTCCTAGCTGAACAGGATGGAGGACAGGCGCTTGCGGCCGGCCCTGGCGACTTCCGACATCGCGCCGGCGGCCTCGAACACGGTCAGCAGCTGCTTGCGCGCCGCATCGTCGTTCCAGGTCCGGTCGCGGGCGATGATCGCCAGCAGATGGTCGGACGCGTCCTGCAGATGGCCGGCGCCGGCCAGGGCCTTGGCCAGCTCGAAGCGGGCCTCGTGGTCGTCAGGATCGGCGGCCAGGCGCGCCTCGAACGGCGCGGTCTCGGACGGCGCGTCGGCGACCAGGGCCAGGGCGGCGCGAACGCTTTCCAGCTCGGCATCCCTGGCGCCCACCGGGGCCATGGCGGCCACCTCGGTGGCGCGCTCGATATCACCACCGTCCAGATAGCAGCGGGCCAGCCCGCCCAGCGCCTTGACGTTCTCCGGGTCCATCCGCAGGGCCTCGGCATAGGCCTGGGCCGCGCCGCCCAGGTCGCCCAGGTCCAGCGACTCCTTGCCCATGGCCAGCAGGGCGTCCAGATCGCTCGGAGCGGGCGGGCCGGAGATGCGGGCGATAAAGGCCTTGATCTCGCTCTCGGGCACCGCGCCCTGGAAGCCGTCGACCGGCTGGCCGTTGACGAAGGCGTAGACCGTCGGGATCGACTGCACGCGCAGCTGGCCCGAGTAGCCGGGGTTCTTGTCGACGTCGATCTTGACCAGCTTGACCGCGCCGCCGGCAGCCGCGACGTGCTTTTCCAGCGCCGGGGTCAGGGTGCGGCAGGGACCGCACCAGGTGGCCCAGAAATCGACGATGACCGGCTGGGTCTTGGAGGCCTCGATGACGTCGGCCATGAAGCTGGCGTCCGTGCCGTCCTTGATGTGAGCGCTTTTGCCACCGGCTTGAATGGGGGCGGGCTTTTCGCCGATCAGGCTCATCGGAAGTCTCTCATGCAAGTCGAAACGCGGTCAGGGCCAAGATGGTCCCTCGAAGCGACAACCGCAATCGCCGGTTCGCTCAAGAGACGACTGTCATGGCCTCGAAGTCGACGATCATCGGCGTGATCCCCAGGACCGACAGGAAGGCGCGCAGGCCCTCTTGCGACACCGCCGTCGTGGCGTCGTTGCCCAGCGGATGGAAATTCACCGGATCGGCCCTGGCCAGGGCGGCGTCGAGCACGAAGCGCACCCGGCGCTCGACATCGTTGATCAGGCCAAAGGCGGTGACCGAGCCGGGCCTGACGCCCAGCGTCTCGACCATCATCGCTTCGGGCCCAAACGACAGCCGACCCGAGCCGATCACCGTGTGCAGGCGCTTGAGATCGATCACCGTCTCGCCCAGGGCCGAGATCAGCCACAGCTGACCCTTGGCATCCTTGAGGAACAGGTTCTTGGTGTGGCCGCCGGGCATGGCCGCCTTGATCTCCAGCCCTTCCTCCACCCGGAAGACGGGCGGATGGTCGAGGGTGGAATGGGCGATCGCGTGGGCGTCGAGAAAGGCGAAGAGGGCGGCGCGGGTCTTCATGCGCGCTTCCTAGCTCAGCCTTGCCGTTCGGGGAACTGGACGGCCTCGCCTCGCGGGCGCTAGACCTGAGCCAGGGATCAAGGAAAACAGGAAGACGCGCGGCATGGAACTGGAGTGCTATCCCACCGAGAACCGCCCGCCGGAGATCGTGCCGGGACGCCCGCAACGGGCCTGGATGGACCACTTCGCCGACCGCCACCCCTATCGCTGCCTGCCGCTGTCGATGGCCAACACCTCGGGCTGGGAGATCCTGTGCCCGGTCGGCTTCTCGATGACCTGGGACGGTGGGGCGCACCAGGAGTGCATCAAGTTCCAGCCCGACCATCCCTATCCGGGCTTTACCGAGTTCGTGAAGTCGCACTTCTCGCGCGGCACGGTGACCTTCCATACCGGCTATCTGTTCCGCACCCCGCCCGGCTGGTCGATCCTGACCATGGGCCCGCCCAACCACATCAAGGACGGCATCCAGCCGCTGGCCGGCCTGGTCGAGACCGACTGGCTGCCCTTCCCCTTCACGATGAACTGGCTGTTCACCCGCCCCGGCACGGTGCGCTTCGAGAAGGGCGAGCCGTTCTGCTTCATCATGATGATGCAGGACAAGGTGATGGATGACGTCCAGCCGGTGATCCGCTCGATGAACAGCAACCTGGACCTGCGCCGCCAGTACGACGTCTGGGCCGAGAAGCGCACCGAGTTCAACAGCCTGATCTTCAAGCGCGACCCCGAGGCCACCAAGGAGGCCTGGCAACGCTTCTACTTCAAGGGCGAATATCCCGAGGAGGTGCAGGCGGAGGCGCCGAGCCACCACGTCAACAAGCGTCGGCTGAAGGCGCCGAAACTGGGGTGAAGCGGGTCCTGTTCGTCTGCGGCAAGAACCGGCTGCGCAGCCCCACGGCCGAACAGGTCTTTTCGGCCTGGCCCGGCGTCGAGACCCGCTCGGCCGGCGTCAACGCCGACGCCGACGAGCCCCTGACCGGCGAGATGGTCGCAGAGGCAGACCTGATCTTCGTGATGGAGAAGGCCCATCGCGCCAAGCTGACCCGGCGGTTCAGGACCCACCTGAAATCGGCCCGCGTCATCTGCCTGGATATCCCGGACGACTACGCCTTCATGGACCCCGAACTGGTCAGGATCCTGCAGGCGCGGGTTCCGAAGTTCCTGCCGGCGCGCTAAGGTCATTCCAGAGCACTCTGCTTGACAGAGTGATATGCCTCTTGTAACTCTGCAGATCAGAGCACTCTGATCACCATGAACGGAGAGACCATCATGGGCATGACACGTGACGAGGCGGCGGCGGCGCTGTCGGAGATCGAGCGGACGGCCGAGCGCGGCCAGGTTCTGCGCGGCTACCAACACGCCGGACCGATCCTGATGCTGTGGGGCGTGATCTGGGCGACCGGCTACGGCCTGATGGGCGTGCTGTCGGAAGCGTCCTGGGGCACGATCTGGATCGTCCTCAACAGCCTCGGCTTTCTGGGCGCCGTCCTGATGCACCGCCGGGCCGGCGGCGGCGCAAGCGCGGGCGAGGCGAAGGCGGGCAGCTGGCGGATGGGGGTCGCCATCGTCGCCCTCACGGCGTTCTTCTTCGCCACCTTCAGCCTGTTCCAGGCGACCGACCCGGACCCTTATCTGGCGTTTCCGGGTCTGGTGACCGGATTGATGTACGTAGGCATGGGGCTGTGGAAGATGCCGCGCTACCTCTGGATCGGCGCGGTGCTGTTCGTGGCGACGCTGATCGGCTTCCATTTCTTCCGCCCGTGGCTGACCTTCTGGATGGCCGGTTTCGGCGGCGGAGGCCTGTTCCTGGCCGGCCTGTGGATGAGGAAGCTGTAGCCATGGCGGCGCAACCCGACGACCTGATCCATCAGCCCCTGCGCCTGAAGATCATGGCCGCCCTCTATGCGGAGCGGAACGCCGAACCGCTGGAGTTCACCCAGCTCAAGGCCGTCACCCAGGCGACGGACGGCAACCTGGGCAGTCATCTGGCGACCCTGGAAAAGGCCGCCTATGTCGAGATCCTGAAAGACCATGTCGGCAAGCGGCCCCGCACGCGCGCGGTGCTGACCCCGACCGGCCGCAAGGCCTTCCGCAGTCACGTCGCCTATCTGCGTGAAGTGGTCGAAGGGGTCGGGGAGGACGCGCCCTAGACCGCCTTCACCGCCGAGACGATCGACTTGACCACCTTGCGGACCAGGGCCGGGTCATCGCCCTCGGCCATGATGCGGATCAGGGGTTCGGTGCCGGAGGCGCGCACCACAATACGGCCGGCCCCGTTCAGCTGGCTCTCACCATCGGCGACGGCCTCTTTCACCGTCTTGGCTTCCAGCGGCTTGCCGCCGGCGAAGCGGACATTTTCCAGCAGCTGGGGCACGGGTTCGAACTGGCGCGCCAGGGCGCTCATCGGCTGGCCGGTCTCGATCATCACCGCCAGCACCTGCAGGGCCGCGATCAGGCCGTCGCCCGTGGTCGAGAAGTCCGACAGGATCAGGTGGCCCGACTGCTCGCCGCCCAGGTTGAAACCGCCCTCGCGCATGCGGGCCATCACATAGCGGTCGCCGACGCTGGTGCGCTCCAAGGTCAGGCCCTGTTCGCCCAGGAAGCGCTCGAGGCCCAGGTTCGACATCACCGTGGCGACCACGCCGCCAGCCTTCAGCTTGCCGGCCTTGGCGTAGGCGGCGGCGATGATGGCCATGATCTGGTCGCCGTCGACCACCTGGCCGTTCTCGTCGCAGATCACCAGGCGGTCGGCGTCGCCATCCAGGGCGATGCCGATGTCGGCGCGGTATTCCCGCACCAGCTTGGCCATCGATTCCGGATGGGTCGAGCCGCACTCGTGGTTGATATTGGTGCCGTCGGGATCAACGCCCAGCGGAATGACCTCGGCCCCCAGCTCGTACAGGGTGACCGGCGCCACCTTGTAGGCCGCGCCATTGGCGCAATCGATGACGATCCGCAGGCCGGCCAGGGACAGCTGGCGCGGGAAGGTCGCCTTGACGATCTCGACATAGCGGGCCTGGGCGTCGTCGATGCGCTTGACCCGGCCCAGGCCGCGCGGCGGCGCCAGGCCTTCCTGCAGGCCCTCGTCCATCAGGGCCTCGATCTTCAGCTCCTGGGCGTCCGACAGCTTGTAGCCGTCGGGGCCAAACAGCTTGATGCCGTTGTCGGCGAAGTCGTTGTGGCTGGCGCTGATCATCACGCCCAGGTCGGCGCGCATCGAGCGGGTCATCATCGCCACGGCCGGGGTCGGCAGCGGGCCAAACAGCCGAACGTCCATGCCGACGCTGGCGAAGCCGGCGACCAGGGCCGGTTCGATCATGTAGCCCGACAGCCGGGTGTCCTTGCCGATCACCACCAGGTGGCGGCGGTCGTCCTGCGAGCGGAACAGCTTTCCGGCCGCCAGACCGACGCGCAGGGCGACCTCGGCGGTCATTGGGTGCTGGTTGGCCTGGCCGCGGATGCCGTCGGTGCCGAAATAGGCGCGCTTGCTCATGGTCGCTCTGGTCTGGAGGCGGATCGCGAAACGATCCGAAATGCAGATTTATGTGGGAGAGGTCTGCACGAATGCTAAAGCCCGGCCGACGACTATACCCGCGCGGGTAGCCATAATCCCCGCCGGCGCGATTTACAAAGGACCATGGCATGTGCGGCATCATCGGCATCGTCGGAAACCAGCCTGTCGCTGACCGCCTGGTCGAAAGCCTAAAGCGCCTGGAATATCGCGGCTATGACTCGGCGGGCATCGCCGGACAGGTCGACGGAGTGCTGCAGCGCCGCCGGGCCCCGGGCAAGCTTCGCGAGCTGGAAAGCGTGCTGGCCCACGAGCCGCTGATCGCCACCACCGGCATCGGCCACACCCGCTGGGCCACCCACGGCGCGCCGACCCTGCGCAACGCCCACCCGCACATCGTCGGCAAGGTGGCGGTGGTTCACAACGGCATCATCGAGAACTTCGCCGAGCTGAAGGCCGAGTTGATCGCCGCCGGCCGCGAGTTCCAGAGCGACACCGACACCGAGGTCGTGGCCCACCTGCTGGACGCCGAACTGGCCACGGGCCTGTCCCCGCTGGACGCCTTCAAGGCCACCCTGGACCGCTTGCGCGGCGCCTATGCGCTGTGTGTGCTGATCGGCGGCGAAGACGAGGTGATCCTGGCGGCCCGCAACGGCCCGCCCCTGGCCGTGGGCTATGGCCAGGGCGAGATGTTCGTCGGTTCCGACGGCCTGGCGCTGGGCCCGTTCACCAACCGCGTCGCCTATCTGAATGACGGCGACTACGTGATCATCGACCACGACAGCGCCCGGATCTTCGACCACAGCGGCAAGCCCGCCGACCGCCCGATCAAGATCGTCCCGGCCTCGGCCGTGCTGATGGAAAAGGGCAACTACCGGCACTTCATGGAGAAGGAAATCCATGACCAGCCGGAGGGCTGCCAGCGCACCATCGCCGCCTATGTCGACCCGATCACGGAGCGCGCGACCGTCCCCGGCGGCATCGACTGGGCCGGTCTGGAGCGCATCCAGATCGTCGCCTGCGGCACCTCCTATATCGCCGGCATGGTCGGTCGCTACCTGATCGAGCAGTTGGCCGACCTGCCGGTGGATGTCGAGATCGCCTCGGAGTTCCGCTACCGCCAGCCGGCCATCCGCGCCAACGCCCTGGCCATCGCCATGTCGCAGTCGGGCGAGACCGCCGACACCCTGGCCGCCCTGCGCTATTGCCAGGCGGCCGGCATGAAGAGCGCCGTGGTCGTCAACGCCACTGAGTCGACCATGGCCCGCGAGGTCGACGTCGTCTGGCCGATCCATTGCGGTCCCGAGATCGGCGTGGCCTCGACCAAGGCCTTCACCGCCCAGGTCAGCGTGATGATCGCCCTGGCCATCGCCGCCGCCAAGGCGCGCGGCCGGATCGACGACGCCGAGGAGCAGCGGCTGGTCCGGGTGCTGCTGGAAGCCCCGCGCCTGATCGCCGAGGCCATCGGCCTGGAAGACGCCATCAAGGACATCGCCGCCGAGGTCGCCAAGGCCCGCGACGTGCTCTATCTGGGCCGTGGCCCGATGTCGGCCCTGGCCCTGGAAGGCGCGCTGAAGCTGAAAGAAATCAGCTATATCCACGCCGAGGGCTATGCCGCCGGCGAGCTGAAGCACGGCCCCATCGCCCTGGTCGACGACGAGACGCCGATCGTCATCCTTGCCCCCTTCGACAGCTGGTTCGAGAAATCGGCCTCGAACATGAGCGAGGTCATGGCCCGCGGTGGCCAGGTGATCTTCATCACCGACACCGAAGGGGCCCGGCACGCCCCGGCTGGCGCCAAGGTGGTGATCACCGCCCCGGCCTGCGACCCACTGGTCTCGGCCCTGGTGATGTCGGCCCCGATCCAGCTTCTGGCCTATCACGTGGCGGTGGTGAAGGGGGCTGATGTCGATCAGCCGCGCAATCTGGCCAAGTCGGTGACGGTGGAATAGGCGAAAAGGACAGGTCTGATGTCGATCATCATGACGCCGATCGGCCAGGTCCGGGGCGGTCGCGATGTTGCCGAAGACGATGACTGGGGCGCCAGCCGCGCGGCCATCGTCCTGGATCCGGCCCGGTTCGACGCCGAGGCCCTGATGGGGCTGGAGACCTTCAGCCACGCCGAGGTGATCTATGTGTTCGACAAGGTCACAGACGACCAGATCGTGACCGGCGCCCGCCATCCGCGCGGCAACACCGCCTGGCCGGAAATCGGCATCTTCGCCCAGCGCGGCAAGAACCGGCCCAACCGCATCGGCGTCACGGTCTGCAGGATCGTGGCGGTCGACGGCCTGACCCTGGAGGTCGAGGGCCTGGACGCCATCGACGGCACGCCGGTGCTGGACATCAAGCCGGTGATGCGCGGCTTTGCCCCGCGCGGCGAGCACCGCGAGCCCGACTGGGCGGGCGAGATCATGGAGAAGTACTGGTAGGCCTTGCTACCGCGCCTTCAGTTCCGCGCAGGCATCGGGCTCCGCCGTCCAACTGAGATCGGCGATGCGCCAGGTCCCCTCCTGCTTGACCAGCGTGAAGATATCGACGCCGCAATGGGTGGTGACGCCGCCCTTCTTGAACTCATAGGGCGCGGTGACCGTGGCCAGGGCGCCGCGACGCACGACCTGGGGCGACCACATCCGCTCTTCCAGGCCAGGCTCGATCCGCTTGCCGAACGAATCCTCGAAGGTGAAACGACGAGCCTGGGTCGCGCCGTCCGGCATGGTCCGCAGGGACATGAACCGGCCGTCGGGTAGCATCGTCGCGCGCATGGCCTCAGGATCGGCCGAGCCCAGTCCGTCGAAAAAGGTCTGCACGACAGCGACCACCGCCTTGTCATCGTCGATCGCGGGCGGTGGCGCAGCGGGCGCGGCCAGAACGGCGGCGAGGAGACCGGCGAGAAGCGGCATGGCAGGGTCCCTAGGTGACTCTTCAGGCGTTCAGCATGCCGCAGCAGACGCCGGCCTGGCCACCCCCATGGCAAACCCCAGCGTGCAGAGGCCTGAGTCGCCTCAGTCGTCGGCGGAGAGCCTGGCCAGGAACGCCTTGGCGGCCTCCCTGTGGCTGGCCTTGAGGTTCCTGCCGACGATCGCGATGACGGCGGCGATCACGGCCGCGTCGTCGGTCATGCCCAGGGCCGGCAGGATGTCGGGGATCACGTCGGTGGGCAGGACGAAATAGGCCAGGGCCGCCATCATCATGCCCTTGGCGGCCATCGGCGTGGCGGGATCGCGGGCGCACCACCACACCGACAGGGCGTCGGCGGCGAAGGGAATCTTCGCGGCGACCCTGCGGATCTTGGGCAGGAAGCCTCGCGCCACCCGCTCCTCATTGACCCGCACGGTGGCCGGAACCAGCGCCGTGGACGGGTCGAGGATCCGCTTTACGTCGGGGGACGGTTTGGCGTCGGCGCTCATCAGTCTAAAACCCTCTCCAAGCAGCAACCTTAAACGCAAAGCTTGGGGAAACGTCCATGAAACTCGACAACACCGTCGCCGCCGTCATCACCGGAGGCGCTTCGGGCCTCGGCGAAGCCACCGCCCGCGCCCTGGCCGCCCAGGGCGTCAAGGTCGCCCTGTTCGACATGAATGAGGCCCGCGGCGAGGAAGTCGCCAAGGAAATCGGCGGCGTGTTCTGCAAGGTCAATGTCACCTCAGACGCCGATGTCGACGCCGGCTTTGAAAAGGCCCGCGCCGCCCACGGCCAGGAGCGCATCCTGGTCAATTGCGCCGGCACCGGCAACGCGGCCAAGACCGCCGGCCGCGACAAGGCCACCGGCGAGACCAAGCACTTCCCGCTCGACGCCTTCGACCGCATCATCCAGATCAACCTGGTCGGCACGTTCCGCTGCATCGCCAAGTCGGCCAAGGGCATGCTGGACCTGGAGCCGCTGGAAGACGGCCTGCGCGGCGCCATCGTCAACACCGCCTCGGTCGCCGCTGAAGACGGCCAGATGGGCCAGGCGGCCTATTCGGCGTCCAAGGGCGGCGTTGTGGGCATGACCCTGCCGATCGCCCGCGACCTGATGAGCGAAGGCATCCGCGTCAACTGCATCCTGCCGGGCATCTTCAACACCCCGCTGATGAACAATGCGCCCGAAGCCGTGAAGGCCGGTCTGGCCGCCTCGGTGCCGTTCCCCAAGCGCCTGGGCAATCCCGAGGAATATGCTCACCTGGCCCTGACGATGATCACCAACGACTATTTCAACGGTGAAGACGTGCGCCTGGACGGCGGCATCCGCATGGCGCCGCGCTAAGCCGCATAAAAAAGCCCTCCCCCTTGATGGGGGAGGGTTGGGTGGGGGTGATGAGGCGCTTGCCGGCTGCATCGCCGTATCACCCCCATCCCCGGCCCTTCCCCCATCGAGGGGGAAGGGAGATGTCTCTACTTCTTCACCGCCGGCAGGACGATACTGGACGCCAGGTTGGTCATGATCTCGCGAGCGTCATAGGCGCGCGGATCGCCCTCGGGCTTCTTGCCCTTGTGCATGACGATCTCGGCGCCGGCCTCGAACTTCTCGATCGTCCGCACCTGACCGCGATCGGCGAAGAAGGGGTCACCCCAGAAGGGGTCCCAGCTGCGCCAGCCATAGCTGGGGCCGAAATAGCGCCACGACGGGCGCCAGTAGCCATAGGGATAGCCATAGCCAAAGCCCGGCCGCGCAAAGGGATCGGACTCGATCACGGTGCGCGCCGTGCGATCGGTGCGGCGGTCGGCGGTTTCGAACCAGTCAGCGCCCTGCTGCACGGTCAGCTCGGCAGCGCGGTACAGCAGATAGCGCTCGACGGTCTCGCGCGAGGTCAGGCTGTTGCCCGCAAAGCTGACGCGATAGCGGTCGGCCTCCAGGCGCAGTTCGGAGAACCCGCCGGTGACCGCCCCGGAGGTGGCCTTGGGCTGGTAGGGCGTAGCGGTCGCGCAGGCCGAAAGTCCGGCGGCGACGACCATGGCCGCCACGAGGGCGACTTTCTTCAGGGACATGGACAGCACTCCGTAACCCAAATTCACGGGTCTAGACTCTAACTCTGGCGACGCTTTGTGGTTTCGCCAAGGCGTTTGATTTCTGGCCGGACATCAGCGGGCCAATCAGCGGGCCCGTATCAGCCGCGCGACACGATCAGGATCGCCGCGCAGATCAGCAGGACGCCGACAGCGAAGGAAAAACCCCTGCGGAACACCGGCTCGTTCATCCGGGTCGACAGGGCCGCCCCGCCCAGGCCGTAGGCGCTCATGCTGATCAGATCCATGCCGATGGTGGCGCAGGCGAACATCAGGAGCTGCGGGACCAGTGGCCGGTTCACATCGATGAACGGCGGCAGGACAGCAGTGAAGAACAGCAGGGCCTTGGGATTGGCGATCTGCACGGTGAAACCGTCGACAAAGGCCGACTTGCCGGCCTTGACCGTGGCGACCGCGTGGCTCTCGGCGTTCTTCCAGCCGGCCCACAGGGACTTCAGGCCCAGCCAGACCAGATAGGCCGCGCCGGCCAGGGCCAGGATGTGGAAGGCCTTGGGAAAGGCGATGATCAGGGCGCCCAGGCCCAAGGCCGAGCCGATGAACCAGATCAGGGTGGCGCAGTTCATGCCCGCCACGCCCAGCAAGGCCGCGCCCTTGCCCTTTTCCATGCCGGTGGCGATGGCGAACAGGTTGGCGGGCCCCGGTGTGATGGCCATGACGAACATGGCGGCCAGGAAGGCGCCGTAGCGGGCGGGATCGACGGGAAGGGCCATGGCCACGCTATAGGTGAGGCCCTGCCCGTCGAAAAGCCGTGTTTAGACGCCCACCGTCGCCAGCATCCAGATCGCCCGTCCCAGGGCGCCAAACAGCAGGATCGCCGCGGCCGCCATCTGGATCACGAAGCCCAGCTCGCGCTTGTCGGGCGAGGCGGCATAGCCCAGGGCGTAGATCACCCGGCCCACGATCCAGATCACGCCCAGGATCGCGGCGACCATGTCGTTCCAGTAGATCGCGAACAGCCACAGCGAGGGCAGGAAGATCGGCAGCCACTCCAGCGTATTGGCCTGGACGCGGATGTGGCGCTCCAGCTCGGGATCGCCGGTCATGGTCGGAGCGTGGATGCCGCTCTTCTTGCGGGCGCCGCCGACGCGGACGCCCATCCAGATATAGACCAGCAGGGCCACCAGCGTGACGATGGCGACATAGGCGTGCGTTTGCATGTGAAGAAGCTCCCCGGTTCCCGAAACGGTCTGCGCCGTCCGGCGGGAACCTGTCATGGTTCGCGCCAAACCGGAACTCTTGCCCGTTTGCGGGGTTCGCCCCTCCGGGGACCAGGGACGGGAGGCCGCCATGCGCGTCGAATCCCCTGCGATCCGCGGCCGGTTTCCCTGTTACCGCCCCGCGTCCTCACCTAGGCTGACATCCGGACTGTACCGGACGCTCTCATGAAACGCCTGACCGCGGCCCTTGCGCTGCTCGTGATGCTTGTCGCCGCGCCCGTGATGGCGGCGCCCTATGTCCTGCCGCCAGGCCAGACCTGTGATGGCTGGCCGAGGCTGCCGATCGAGATGGCGCCCGGGATGTGCGCCGGCCTTGTGGTCGCCCCGCCGTCGGGGACCCGCGGCCTGTCGAAGCGGGTCCTGCGCATGCCACGAACCCTGGTGCAACTGCCAGGCGGCGACTGGATCGTCACCGACCTGGGCGGCTGGGATCCGGGCAAGGGGTCGGTCTGGCGGCTGCGCGCCGAGGCGGGGCGACCCGCCGTTCTGACGCCGTTGCTCAAGGGGCTGACGATGCCCCATGGCCTGGGGATCGGCCCGGACGGCCTGGTCTATGTCGGCGAGATGAGCCGCATTATCCGGATGAATCCCGGCGCGCCACTGCCGGCCAACACGGTCGAGGTGGTCGTCGCCGGCCTGCCGGACAACCGGCTGCACGACAACCGCCACCCCCTGTCCCACTTCATCTTCGACGCCAATGGCGACCTGCTGGTCAATGTCGGCGCACCGAGCGACCGCTGCCTGGTCAAGGGCAAGCCGGACGGAACGCCGCGCTGCGTCCAGAGCGAGGGGGCCGAGGCCCTGGCCGGCGTGCGGCGCTATCGCTACCTCGGCCAGGGGCGCTGGGCGGAGACCTACACCATGGTCGCCCGCGGCCTGCGCAACAGCCTGGCGTTGGCGCGGACGCCGGCGGGCACGCTGCTGCAGGCCGAAAACAGCTACGACTTCGACCCGGCGACCGACCGGCCGTTCGACGAGCTGAACGTGCTGGTCGAGGGCGGTCACTATGGCTGGCCCTACTGCTTCGACATGAAGACATCGACTCCCGGCTGGGGCGGGGCCACGAATTTCCGGTGCCGCTCGGCCGACCACGCCCGGCCGGCCCTTCTGCTGCCGCCGCATGCCGCGCCACTGGGCATGCTGGTCTATCAGGGCGGGCTTCTGCCGCAGCTCCAAGACCGGCTGCTGGTCAGCTATCACGGCTATCGCGCGACCGGCGCCCGGATCGTGGCGTTCGCCCTGGACGCCAAGGGGCTGCCGGTGGCGACGGCCGGGGCGCGGTACCCGGCCTATGGCGCCGGCGGCCTGGTATGGAAGCCCCATCCCGGTCCGGCGGCCGAGCCGCTGATCCTGACGCCGGGCTGGCAGGCCGTGGCGGGCAAACGGCCGATGGGCGCGCCGGTCGGGCTGGCGGTGGCTGCGGATGGGGCCGTCTGGGTGGCGGACGACCGGAACGGGACGGTGGTGCGGGTGTCGGTGGACCGGCCGTGACGGCTTCTTCAAATCCCTGGCTGCTACACCGACCGTCTCGGTGGAGTACGCGGGCCAGGTGACGGTGTTTCCCGGCCCCGGCGCGCCGCTGGTCGAACACTTTCACAGCTACTGCTCAAGCCTGGCCCGCCGCGCCGCCGCTGACGAGTAGGCCCAAGAACGAAAAAGGCGCCGCGAGCTGAGCTCGCGACGCCTTTCCATCGTCGATCTTTGGTTGGCCTCAGCCCTTCGTGCGCTGGTCCCGCTTGGCCAGCACGCGCAGGCGCAGGGCGTTGAGCTTGATGAAGCCGCCGGCGTCGCGGTGGTCGTAGGCGACCTTGCCTTCCTCGAAGGTGACCAGGTCCTGGTCGTACAGCGAGTAGGGACTCTCGCGGCCGATGACCGTGACATTGCCCTTGTACAGCTTCACGCGCACCTGACCGGTGACCTTCTGCTGGCTGTAGTCGATGGCCGCCTGCAGCATCTCGCGCTCGGGCGTGAACCAGAAGCCATTGTACACCAGCTCGGCGTACTTCGGCATCAGCTCGTCCTTCAGGTGCATGGCGCCGCGATCGAGCGTGATCGACTCGATGCCGCGGTGGGCGGCCAGCAGGATGGTGCCGCCGGGGGTCTCGTAGACGCCGCGCGACTTCATGCCGACGAAGCGGTTTTCCACCAGGTCGAGACGCCCCACGCCATTGTCGCGGCCCAGTTCGTTGAGCTTGGTCAGCAGGGCGGCCGGGGAGAGGGCCACGCCGTCGATGGCGACGGGGTCACCCTTCTCGAAGTCCATCGTGAAGATGTGCGGCTTGTCGGGCGCGTCTTCCGGCGCGATCGTGCGCATGTGGACGAATTCGGGGGCCTCGACCGCCGGATCTTCCAGCACCTTACCCTCGGACGAGGAGTGCAGCAGGTTGGCGTCGACGCTGAACGGCGCTTCGCCGCGCTTGTCCTTGGTGATCTGGATCTGGTGCTGCTCGGCGAACTCCAGCAGGGCCTCGCGCGACTTGAAGTCCCATTCGCGCCAGGGGGCGATCACGGTGATGTCGGGCTCGAGGCCATAATAGGCCAGCTCGAAGCGCACCTGGTCGTTGCCCTTGCCGGTCGCGCCGTGGCTGACGGCGTCGGCGCCCATCTTGCGGGCGATCTCGATCTGCTTCTTGGCGATCAGCGGACGCGCGATCGAGGTGCCCAGCAGGTACTGGCCTTCATAGACCGTGTTGGCGCGGAACATCGGGAAGACGTAGTCGCGCACGAACTCTTCGCGCACGTCCTCGATGAAGATGTTCTCGGGCTTGACGCCGGCGGCCAGGGCCTTGGCCCGCGCCGGCTCGATTTCCTCGCCCTGGCCCAGGTCGGCGGTGAAGGTAATGACCTCCGCGCCATATTCGGTCTGCAGCCACTTCAGAATGATCGAGGTGTCGAGGCCGCCCGAATAGGCGAGCACGACCTTCTTGACGGACTTGTCAGCCATGAGCGGGGTCCTTCCGGAGAAACACAAAGTCGGGCGCGTTCAAGGGCGCCGGGGGCGACGGGTCAAGTCCTAATGGGGCCAGGCCCTAAAGCCGATCCTCACCCTGCAGCGTGCGGATAACCGCGCGCAGGTGCGCCAGCTGGGCCATGGCCAGAATCGCGGCCAGAGAGGCGCGCACGCAAAGCAGCATCACCGCTTCCAGTCCCTGGGCGCGGAAGGTCGCCCCCGACAGGGTGAAAGCGAAGATGATCGCCATGGCCGCTGCCGGAATCCACAGCAGTCCCAGGGCCCTGGGGGCCCGCCAGGTGGGCTGGCCGTCGCGGCCCCAGTGCATGGGAATGGTCACATCCTTGGGGATGCGCTTCCAGGCCTGCAGGGCGGTCGAGGCGATGATGGCAAGGGCGGCGATCGACAGGCCATCACCGATGACGCGCAGCGCCGTACTCATCAGACCGTCACCTGCGCGCCCAGTTCGACCACGCGGCCCGGCGGGATCTTGAAGAAGTCGGTCGGGTTGGCGGCGTTGCGCATCAGGAAGATGTACAGCCGGTCCTGCCACAGCGGCATGCCGCTGTTGGCCGACGGCACGATCGAGCGGCGACCCAGGAAGAAGCTGGTGGCCATGATGTCGAACTTCAGCCCCTGCTTGCGGCACACGGCCAGGGCCTTGGGCAGGTTGGGGCTTTCCATGAAGCCATAGGTGATGACGACCTTCTTGAAGTCGTCATTGACCTTCTCGATCTTGACCCGGTCGTCGTCGGCGATGCGCGGCGTGTCGCCGGTGCGCACGGTCAGGATGACATTGCGCTCGTGCAGCACCTTGTTGTGCTTGAGATTGTGCATCAGGGCGACGGGCGTCATGTCCGGGTCGGAGGTCAGGAAGATCGCCGTACCGGGGGCGCGGTGGGGCGCGCGGGCCCGCAGGATCTCCATCAGGTCGGCCAGGGGCACGCTGTCGCGGCGGGTCTTGGCGGTCAGGATCTGCGAGCCGCGCACCCAGGTGGCCATGATCAGGAACAGCACCGCGCCGATCAGCACCGGCAGCCAGCCGCCCGAGAAGAAGCGCAGGGCGTTGGCGGTCAGGAACACGACGTCGAGGGTCAGGAAGGGCACCAGGAAGCACAGGGCCTGCGGCAGGCTCCACTTCCACAGGCGGCGCATGACGATGAAGGCCATGCAGGTGGTCACGATCATCGTGCCGGTCACGGCCAGGCCGTAGGCGTGGGCCAGGGCCGACGAGGTCTGGAAGGTGAACATGATCGCCAGCACGCCAAACAGCAGCATGGTGTTCAGCTGCGGCACGAAGATCTGGCCCGACTGGGTTTCCGATGTGCGGCGCACGTCCAGACGCGGCAGCAGGCCCAGCTGGATCGCCTGCTGGGTCAAGGAGAAGGCGCCGGTGATCACGGCCTGGCTGGCGATGACGGTGGCCGCGCCGGCCAGCAGCACCAGCGGCAGGCGGAACACGGCCGGGGCCATTTCGAAGAACCAGTTCAGCTCCGGCATCGGCTGCCCTGCAGCCTCTGCGGCATTCAGGGTGGTGAGGGCGAAGGCGCCCTGACCCAGATAGTTCATGGTCAGGCAGGGCAGGACGAAGAACAGCCAGGCCGCCTGGATCGGCCAGCGGCCGAAATGGCCCATGTCGGCGGTCAGGGCCTCGACGCCGGTGACGGTCAGGAACACCGCGCCCAGCACGATGAAGCCGGTCAGGCCGTGCTCGGCCAGAAAGCCGACGGCATAGTGCGGGCTGATCGCCATCAGCACGCCGGGGTTCTGGGCCAGATTGACTGCGCCCAGCAGGAACATCACGCCAAACCATAAGGCGCAGACCGGTCCAAACAGCTTGCCCACCGAGGCGGTGCCCCGGCTCTGGATGAAGAACAGGCCCAGCAGCATGACCGTGGCGATCAGCAGCACCACCTGGTTGTTGACGCTGTTTTCCAGCGCCGGAATGGTTCTCAGGCCCTCGACCGCCGACAGCACCGACATGGCCGGGGTGATCAGGGCGTCGCCATAGAACAGGGCCGCGCCGGCCACGCCCAGGGCGAACACCAGCATGGTGCGCTTGCCCATGGCGTGCTGGGCCAGGGCCATCAGCGACAGCACCCCGCCCTCGCCCTTGTTGTCGGCCTTCATGATGAAGATGACATATTTGATCGTCACGACCAGGATCAGCGCCCAAAGGGCCAGCGACACCACGCCATAGATCTCGGACCGGGTGACGCCGTCATGGGCGGCCGCGTGCAGGGCTTCCTTGAAGGCGTACAGCGGACTGGTGCCGATATCGCCGAACACGATCCCGACCGAGCCCAGGGCGAGCGCAAAGAAGCCATGGCCCTTCGCGTCGGGTCCGTGTTGGTGCGGAATGTCGGAAGGGACGGGCGCGCAATCCGGGGTCGGGTCGCTGGAGGCTTCGGAAGCCATTCAATGTCTCCGGACGTCCCCTCTCGCAAAATGCGAGCGGCGGGCCCATATCGATCAAGCGCGGCGCGATACACCCAATCTGATCCGGGTTCAATCGCGACGCTGCGTTGGCGCTAGCAGGCAAATCGGTCGGCGGCGAGTTTTTGATTGAACGCGCGCATATCGTCCTTAGGTTTCCGCAGAGATGTCCGACAGCCAAAAGTTTCCCGTGGCGGCTCACGCCCTCGCCTATCTGGCGCACAAGCAGGCGTTTTCGCCTGACCGTGCCGTCGCGAGCGTCGAGCTGGCCGCCTCGGTGCCGACCAATCCCGTCGTTGTGCGGCGGGTGACCGCCATGCTGGGCAAGGCCGGTCTGATCGGGGCCCGGGCCGGGGCCAATGGCGGGGCGTGGCTGCTGCGGCCGCCCGAAGAGATCACGCTCGACCTGGTGCTGCGGGCCGTCAATGGCTGCGCCCACCTCGGCGTCGCCCCTCCGGGCGTCAAGGGCTGCCCGGTCGGCGAAAAGATCCCCGACGCCGTCCGCGCCGCCATCACCGCCGCCGACACCGCCGCCCACGACCGCCTGGCCCAGATCACCGTCGCGGACCTGCTGGCGGCGGCGCACTAGAACGTCCCGCCCCTTCGGTTCTCTTGAACCAAATCGGCTGCCGTGCTGGTCTCCAGCGTCGTTTCGCTTTCATATCGGATACCGCTTCATGGCCCGCCGCCTTGCTCTGATCACCGGCGCCTCAGCCGGCATCGGGGCCGCATTCGCCCGCATCCTGGCCAGCCATGGCTATGACGTGGCCGTGACCGCGCGCCGCGCAGACCGTCTGGAAGCCCTGGCCGCCGAGATCCGCCTGCGCTTCGGCGTCGAGGCCTATGCCATCCCGGCCGACCTGGCCGACCCGGCCGGAGTCGACGCCGTGCTGGCCGGGGTCGAGGCCCAGGGCCGCGTCGTCGATGTGCTGGTCAACAATGCCGGCTATGGCCTGCCCGGAACCTACGCGACCACCAGCTGGGCCGATCAGGGCAAGTTCCTGCAGGTGATGCTGACCTCGGTCTGCGCGCTGACCCACAAGGTGCTGCCGGGCATGGTCGAGCGACGGTTCGGCCGCATCGTCAACGTCGCGTCTCTGGCCGGGCTCGTCCCGGGCGCGGCCGGCCACACCCTGTATGCGGCGACCAAGGGCTTCCTGGTCAAGTTCTCCCAGAGCCTGCACCTGGAGAACCTGTCGACCGGCGTGCATGTCAGCGCCCTGTGCCCGGGCTTCACCTATTCGGAATTCCACGACGTCAACGGCACCCGCGCCCAGGTCAGCCAGTCCCTGCCCGAATGGCTGTGGCTGGGCGCCGACGAGGTGGCCGCCTCGGGCTACGAAGCCGTCGAGGCCAACCGCCCGGTCTGCGTGCCTGGCGCGCCCAACAAGACCATCGCGGCCATCGCCAAGATCCTGCCCGATGACTGGGCTTTGGCCCTGATGGCCAACCAGGGTGGGCGGTTCAGGAAGGTCTAGGCGGCTCTGCATTGATCGGAGCCTCACTTTTCCCAAACACTCACCGTCATTCCCGCCCTTGTGGCGGGAAACCCTCGGTCCGCCGCAGGTGCGGGAGGGGCGAAGTGCGCGCGCACTTCGCTTGCGCCTCACGTGTCAGCTGAAACAGGGGTTCCCGCCACAAGGGCGGGAATGACGGCGCTTTTTGGGGCGAACGGATCCTGCCTATTTCGCTTCCGCGTAAGGCGCCTTCGCATCCTGCCGCACCAGACCGCGCGTGGCGTCGCCCACCCCGATCAGCACGAACTGCACCGCCAGGGCGCACAGGATCAGGCCCAACACCCGCACCACGATGCTCATGCCGATCCGGCCCAGCATCCTGCTGATCAGGGGCGAGGCCCAGAAGGTCAGAACCGTCACCACCGACACCGCCGCGATCACGCTAACCCCCAGGGCCATGCCCGCCGCGCCAAATTTCTTGGCCTCGGCGGCATAGATGATCACCGTCGAGATCGAGCCCGGCCCGATCAGCAGCGGCATGGCGAACGGCACGACCAGACGCTCGAAGCTCTTGCGAGCATAGACCCGCGTCGACTGGCCCTCGATGCCCTCGGCCGCGTCGGCGAACATGGTGGTGAAGTCGTCGCGCACCATGTCCAGGCCCAGGATGAACAGGATGATCCCCCCCGCGATCCGGAAGGCCGGCATGGAGATGCCGAAGAAGGCCAGCAGGCCCACCCCGGTGAAATAGAAGAAGACCAGGAAGGCCACCATGAACAGGCCGATATAGACGGCCACCATCCGGCGGCCGGCGGCGGCCGCGCCCAGGGTGGCGGCGGCGAACAGCGGCACATTGCCGATCGGGTCGATCAGGGCGAACAGGGCGACGAAGAAGTTGACGGCAAGTGTGGCCTCGGTCATTCGACGTCCTTACCTTTCAATGCGCCAGAAGCTTCGCCCTCGTTCCTAGGGCGGTCGGGCACGCGCGCCAACCCCTTGGGGCAAGACCATGACCGCAGACCCGCGCCTGATCATCCCGCTGGACCTGCCCACCGTCGACGAGGCCCGCGCCATGGTCGAGCGGCTGGGCGACAGCGTCAGCTTCTACAAGATCGGGCTGGAGCTGCTGGCGACCGGCGGCATGGGCCTGGCCGCCGAGCTCAAGAAGGATGGCAAGCAGGTCTTCCTCGACTGGAAACTGCACGATATCGGCGCCACCGTCGAGCGCTCGGCCCGGGTCCTGGCGCAAGCCGGCTGTGATTTGCTGACCGTCCACGCCGAACCGCAGGTGATGCGCTCGGCCGTGCTGGCGCGGGGTTCGTCGGACCTGAAGATCCTGGCGGTGACCGTGCTGACCAGCCTGACCGACGCCGACCTCAGCGAGATGGGTTACGCGTTTGGGGCTCGGGATCTGGTCGAGCGCCGCATCCGCCAGGCCATCGACTGCGGCGTCGACGGCGTGGTCTCCAGCCCGCACGAGGCGGCTCTCGCCCGCGAAATCGCCGGCCCCAACTTCTTGGTGGTGACGCCCGGCGTGCGCCCCTTCTGGTCGGCCAAGAACGACCAGGCCCGCGCCGCCACCCCCGAAGCCGCCCTGCGCGCCGGGGCCAGTCACCTGGTCTGCGGCCGCCCGATCACGGCGGCCAACGACCCGCGTGAGGCGGCGCTGAAGGTGATCGCCGAGATGGCGGGGGTTTGATCAATAGATGCTCCCCCTCCGGGGGAGCTGTCGCGGAGCGACTGAGGGGGCCGCGCCGGCGGAGGTCCGCTTGGCGCGATCTGGATTAGCGCCGCGCTGCCCCCTCCGGCCCTCCGGGCCACCTCCCCCAGAGGGGGAGGATCTGTCGCCTGCCTACTTCACCACCATCGCCACGCCCCGCGCCCGGGGATCGGCGACCGGAACCGGCGTCCCGTCCACCACCTGAATCGCCTCGATGTCGCCGTTGTAGTCCTGCATCTCGATCACATAACCCCGCGCCGTCAGCGCCGCCTTGAGCTCATCCGACGGCGGGGCGTAGGGCTCGAAGAAGATCGTGTTGTCGGGCAGCAGCTGGTGGTGGAAACGCTGGGCCTTCTGGGCATCTGCCAGCGACAGGCCGTGATCATAGACATCGGCCAGCACCTGGAACACCGAAGTGAAGATCCGCGAGCCGCCCGGCGTGCCGATCACCATGGCGACCTTGCCGTCCTTGGTCAGGATGGTCGGGGTCATCGACGACAGCGGCCGCTTGCCCGGGGCGATGGCGTTGGCCGAGCCTCCCACCACGCCGAACATGTTGGGCGCGCCGGGCTTGGCCGAAAAATCGTCCATCTCGTCATTGAGCAGGAAGCCCGCCCCCTCGACCACCACGCCTGAACCGAACCAGCCGTTCAGCGTGTAGGTGTTGGAGACGGCGTTGCCCCAGCGGTCGACGATCGAGAAGTGCGTCGTCTGCGGCTTCTCCAGCCCCGGAACCACCGCCTTGGTCGGCGAGGGCCTGTCCGGATCGATCTGCGCGGCGCGCTTGGCCACATAGGCCGGGGCGATCAAGGCCGCGACAGGGACCTTCACGAAGTCCGGATCGCCCAGATATTCGGCCCGGTCGGCGAAGACCCGCTTTTCGATCTCCGAGACCAGATGGACGTATTGCGGACTGTTCAGCGGCGCGTCCGCAAACAGCCTGGCCGCGTCCTGCTTCATCAGCAGCAGTTGCATCAGGGCGATGCCGCCCGAGCTGGGCGGCGGAGCGGTGATCACGCCATAGCCGCGCCAGTCGGCCTGCAGGGGCTGGCGCCACACGGCCTTGTAGCGGGCCAGGTCAGCCTTGGTGATCAGACCTTTGACCGGGCCGCGCGCCATCTGGGCGACGATCAGGTCAGCGGTCTGGCCCTCGTAGAAGCCCTTGTCGCCGCCCTTGGCGATGCGCTCCAAGGTGTCGGCCAGGGCCGGCTGGCGGAAAAGCTCGCCGGCCTTCAGGCCGCCGAAGTGCGCCTCGAAATTGGTGGCCACGAACGGCGCGCGGCTGCCGTCCAGGATGCCGATCAGCTGCGGCGTGACCAGGAAGCCGTCACGGGCATAGCGGATCGACGGCGCCAGAACCTTGGCCCAGGGCAGCCTGCCGAACCGCTTGTGGGCCATGGCCATGCCGCGCACCGTGCCGGGGGTGCCCGCCGACAGATTGCCATATTGGCTGAGCTCGGCCACCGGCTCGCCGTCCGCGCCCAGGAACATGTCGGCCTTCGCGGCGGCGGGGGCCGTCTCGCGGTAGTCGAGGAAATAGGGCTTGCCGTCGACCAGCAGGGTCATGAACCCGCCGCCGCCCAGGTTGCCGGCCTCGGGATAGGTCACCGCCAGGGCAAAGGCCGTGGCTACCGCCGCATCAACCGCGTTGCCGCCGGCTTTCAGGACCTCTTCGGCCGCCAGCGCGCCGTAGCTATCCGGCGAGGCGACCGCGCCGGCAGTGAGGGTGACTTGCGGCTTGGCGGCCTTGGGACCGGCCATCGCCGGCTGGGCGATCAGCAGCAGGACGGCGGCGAGGCCCATCGAAACTCGGGCGAACAGACGCGACACGATGGCGGCCTCCTGGGGCGGAAAGCGCCGACGTTAGCCGATCCCGGCGGCGCTTGAAGCCTTGGCGACCAAAGACGCCGCGAATTTCGGCTGGGGCAGCACGGGATGGAGCACATCCCCACCATCAACCGTCATTCCCGCCCTTGTGGCGGGAACCTCTGTTTCAGCTGACACGTGAAGCGCTAGCGAAGTGCGCGCGCACTTCGCCCCTCCCGCACTTGCGGCGGCACGAGGGGTTCACGCCACAAGGGCGGGAATGACGATGCTTTTTCTGGTCGTGGCTTGTCCGTCGCCTTCGCCCGGCCCTCAGAAATCCACCGCCACGCCCTTGCGCTCCCAGTCGCCGAAGCGCGTCGGCTCGGGGCCGTCGCGGCCGCCCTGCTCGTCGGCCAGGACCACCGCTTGCGCGGCGGCGCGGCGGGCGGCGGCTTCTTCCAGGGCGCGCAAGGCGGCGGGGGCCAGTTCCTTGTCGGGCGCGGCCCCCAGGGCCTCTGGAATCAGGGTGTTTTCGATCTCGGACATGGCGGTTTCATAGCATGAAGCCTGCGCCAAATCATCCAAGGCCCTTGCGCTCCGCCGCGCCACAAGGCACGGCGGGTCGGTGAACCAAGAACTCAATGACGGCCTCCCCGCCCGGGAAGCCGCGCTTACCCTCATCGACGCGGCCCTGTCGCGTCGCGGCGGCATCGACGAAGCCGCGTCCGCCCACGGCTTCCGCTTCCTGGAGCCGCGTGAGCGCGCCTTCGCCCGCGCCCTGGCCATGGCCGCCCTGCGCCGCCTGGGGCCCATCGACCGCGCCCTGTCGGCCAAGCTGCAGAGGGAGCCGCCGCCGCGCGTGCGCAACCTGCTGCGCCTGGGCGTGGTCCAGGCCTTCTATCTGGAGGTGCCGGCCTTCGCCGCCGTCGCCACCACTGTTGAAATGGCCGGAATCAACAAGACCAGCCGGCCGTTCAAGGGCCTGGTCAACGCCGTGCTGCGCGGACTGCTGCGCGATGGTCCGCCGTCCGATGATCCTGAACACCTGGCGCCGCCTTGGCTGATCTCGCGCTGGAGCAGCGCCTGGGGTCCCGAGACCGCGCGTCTGGTCGCTTCGGAAATTGCCAACGAGCCGGCCACCGACCTGTCGCTGAAGGATCCCGCCCTCGCCGAATCGTGGGCTGAACGCCTCGAGGGCGAGGTGCTGCCCGGCGGAACCTTGCGTCTGGCCCGAAAAGGCGACGTCGCCTCTTGGCCGGGCTTCGAGGAAGGCGGCTGGTGGGTGCAGGACGCCGCCGCCGCCATCCCTGCCCGCCTTTTGAACGTCAAGCCCGGCGAGACCGCTGTCGACCTGTGCGCCGCGCCCGGCGGCAAGAGCCTGCAACTGGCCGCCGGCGGCGCGATCGTCACCGCCGTCGACCGCTCGGCCGCCCGGCTGGAGCGCCTGACCGACAATTTCCGGCGCATGGCCCTGACCGCCGAGGTCGTGGTCGCCGACGCCGGGTCGTGGGATGACCCGCGCACCTTCGACGCCGTGCTGCTGGACGCCCCCTGCTCGGCCACCGGCACCTTCCGCCGCCATCCCGACGTGCTGTGGGCCGCCCGTCCCGGCGACGTGGCCAGCCTGGCCGCCGTCCAGGCCCGCCTGCTGGACGCCGCCGCCGACAAGACCAAGCCCGGCGGTCGCCTGGTCTATTGCGTCTGCTCGCTGGAGCCTGAAGAGGGCGAGGCCCAGGTCGAGGCCTTCCTCGCCCGCCGGCCCGACATGCGCCTGGACCCCATCGCTTCGGGCGAAGCCGGCGCGCCGACCGCCAGCCTGACCGCGCGGGGCACGCTGCGCCTGTTGCCGCATCAGCTGGACGGCGGCCAGGACGGCTTTTTCGCGGCGCGATTCGTTCGGCAGGGCTAAGAGCGGCGGCGCGACAACGCGCTTGCTTGTCCCACGCCGCGACCCCGGTTAAGCCAAGGACATGACCGCCGCACCGCTCATCGCCCCGTCCATCCTCGCCTCCGACTTCGCCAAGCTGGGCGCGGAGGTCGCCGCCATCGAGGCGGCCGGCGCCGACTGGGTGCATGTCGACGTGATGGACGGCCATTTCGTGCCCAACATCACCCTGGGTCCCGACATCGTCAAAGCGATCCGGCCGCACGCCAAGATCCCGTTCGACGTCCACCTGATGATCAGCCCGGCCGATCCGTATCTGGAGGCGTTCCGCGCCGCCGGGGCGGACATCATCAGCATCCACCCCGAAGCCGGGCCGCACCTGCACCGCTCGCTGAAACGCATCCGCGAACTGGGGGCCAAGGCCGGGGTGGTGTTCAACCCCTCGACCTCGATCGACCATGTGGAGTGGATCCTGGAAGACGTCGACCTGCTGCTGGTCATGTCGGTGAATCCGGGCTTTGGCGGCCAGAGCTTCATTCCCGGCCAGCTGCGCAAGGTGGAAGCCCTGCGCAGGATGGTCGACAAGGCCGGCCTCGACATCATCATCGAGGTCGACGGGGGCGTCACCCCGGCCACCGCCCCGCAGTGTGTCGCCGCCGGCGCCACGGCCCTGGTGGCCGGCTCGGCGGTGTTCAAGGGCGGTCCCGGCGCCTATGCCGACAATATCCGCGCGCTGAAAGGCGGCTGATCGCCCTGATGGTGGCCGAACGCTTCGCTCGCGGCTTAGCCAAACTCCCGGCGCTTCCGCGCGGCGGTGTGCTGACGCGGGCGATCGGCGCCAATATCAAGAGCCATGTCGAGCGCGAGTGGTTCGGCTCGCCGCCGCACCGGCTGCTGATCTCCCTGCCCCGGCCGCGCGGCCTGGCGGCCCATCCCCACGATCCCCGCACGGTCGATCCCGAACATGGCCGCAAGATCCTGGCCGGGGTCATGACCCTGTCGGGCGGCGCCCTGCGGCTGGGCGAAGTGGGCGATCCCTTCGACACCCCCAGCCCGACGCGCCGCTTCGCCTTGGCCCTGCACCGGTTCGACTGGCTGCCCGACCTGATCAGCGCGGGCGGGGCGCGCCGCGCCCTGGGCCTGCTGGATGACTGGCGCCGCGTGTTTGGGCGCTGGAACGCCTTTTCCTGGAGCGGCGAGTGCCTGGAGCGGCGGGTGTTCCACCTGGCCTGCGCCGCCCGCGCCATGGCCGCCGAAGGCTCCGACGCCGAGATCGCCGACCTGTCGATGGACCTGGCCCGCCAGGCCCGCCAGCTGTTCAAGGCCTCCGACGCTCCCGAACGGGCGCTGGAGCGGGCCGTGACCGCCACGATCGCCGGCTGCGTACTGTCCGACAAGCCCGGCGACCGCCTGATCGACCAGGGGCTGAAGATCATCGCCCACGAGATCGACCGCATCGTGCTGGGCGACGGCGGCCACGCAAGCCGCTCGCCCGAGGCGGGGCTGGAACTGCTGTTCGACCTGCTGACCCTGGACGACGCCCTGGGCCAGCGCGGGCGCCCCTCGCCCGAAGCGGTCACGCGCGCCATCGATCGCCTGGCCTCGGCGGCGCGGTTCTTCACCCTGGCCGACGGCCAGCTGGCGGCCTTCCACGGCGGCGAGGCCGTGGCCGGCGCGCGCATCGCCGCGGCCCTGGCCCATGACGACGCCGGCCCGCGCCCGCCGCACTCGGCCGTCCACAGCGGCTATGAGCGCATGCAGGGCGCCAGCATCCAGGTGATGGCTGACGCCGGGATCCCGGCCATCGGCCCCTTGAGCCGCGCCGCCTGCGCCCAGCCCGCCGCCGTCGAGATCGTCTGCGGCAAGGACCGGCTGATCACCTCGTGCGGCTGGAGCCCCGAAGCCGGCGGCGCCCACGCCTTTCGCCTGTCCGATGCCGCCTCGACCCTGTCGGTGGGTGACGGCTCGGCCGGCCGGCCGCTGTCGGGCTTCCGCGCCCACGCCCTGGGCCCGTGGCTGGTCGACGGCGCCACGACCGTCGAGGTCAAGCGCCACGACGCCGACAACGGCGTCTGGCTGGATATCCAGCATGACGGCTGGAGGCGCCTTGGCCTGTCGCACGCCCGCCGCCTGTTCCTGGATATCGCCGCCGACGAACTGCGCGGCGAGGACAGCCTGATCCCCCTCGTTCCCGGCGACGCCCTGGGCCCGCGCCGCTACCTGCCCTTCACCGCCCGCTTCCACCTGCACCCCGACGCCCGCGCCTCGATCGCCCGCGACGGCAAGAGCGTGCTGATTCGCGGCCCATCCAATGTCGGCTGGTGGCTGAGGAACGACGCGGTCGACGTGGAGATCGCCGCCTCGGCCCACTTCGACCACGGCCAGGCGCGCAAGGCCGGCCAGATCGTGCTCAAGAGCCAGGTGCGGCCGGAAGTCGGGGCGAAGATCCGCTGGAAACTGACCCGGGCCGAGGGCTAGCCCCCGCGCCACACGGGACAAATTGCCGCAGCCCTTGGGTTGGCGAACGGCGTTCAGCCGCTCTAAACCCTTGATGCTCAACGTGAACATCGTGCGCGCAATGTGAGGCTTCATGATCGCTGGTAACCTGGACCAGGCCTCCGCCGTGGAGGCCAGCTTGCAGGCCGCGCTCGATGTCATGCCGGAAGGCTTCGTGGTCTTCGACGCCGAAGACCGCTGCGTGTTTTGGAACGCGCGCTATGCCCGCCTCTGGGCCAGGTGGGGCGTCACCCTGACGGCGGGGGCGCGCTTCGAGGACCTGCTGCGCGCGGGCCTGGCCGCCGGTCGCTACCCCGAGGCGGCGGCCGACAGCGAGGCCTGGCTGGCCGACCAGCTTGAGCGCCGCAAGCTGGATGATGCCGACAATATCCTCGAAGAGTCCGGCGAGCATCTGCGGTTCGAAAACCGGCGTACGCCCGCCGGCGGTCTGGCCACCACCTGCATCAACATCACCGATCTGCGCCAGCGGGAGGCTGAGGCCCTGGCCGCCCAGGGCTTCCTCGACACCGTGATCGAGAACACGCCCGCCATGCTGTTCGTCAAGGACGGGGAAACGGGCCAGTTCCTGCTGGTCAACAGGGCCGCCGAACAGCAGCTGGGCGTGCCGCGCGCCGACCTTCTGGGCAAGAGCGACCACGACTTCTTCCCCAAGGAACAGGCCGACTATTTCGCCACTATCGACCGGCAGGTCATCGCGAGCGGCAAGCTGATCACCATCGACGAAGAGCCGCTCGACACGCCGCACAATGGCCGCCGCTGGCTGCAGACCCGCAAGATCGCCATTCCAGGGGCGGATGGCCGCCACCACCTGCTGGTGATCTGCGAGGACATCACCGAACGCAAGGCCGGCGCTGCGGCCCTGGCGGAGGCGCTGCAGAAGGCCGAGGCCGGCAGCATCGCCAAGAGCGAGTTCCTGGCCAATATGAGCCACGAGATCCGCACGCCCCTGAACGGCGTGGTCGGCATGGCCGAGGTGCTCAGCCGCACCGCCCTGGACGAGGCCCAGCGCGGAATGATGGAGGTCATCCTCAACTCCGGGCGCACGCTGAACATCCTGCTCAGCGATATACTCGACCTGTCAAAGATCGAGGCGGGGGGCCTTGAGCTCTCGGAGGAACCGCTGAACCTGCGCGAGGCGATCACCGCTGCAGTCGCCGTGTTCAGGGCCGTGGCGGAGGACAAGGGCCTGAACTTCCAGCTGACCTTTGCCGACGATTTCCGCGATCACGTCGTGGGCGACGCCCTGCGGGTTCGCCAGGTGATCGCCAACCTGACCAGCAACGCCGTCAAGTTCACCAGCGCGGGCGCGGTGAAGGTCCTGGCGCACACCCAGGTCCGGGCCGGGGGGCAGATCGACCTGACGGTCTGCGTCGAGGACACCGGCGAGGGCTTCGACGCCGCGACCGGCGACCGCCTGTTCGAGCGCTTCCAGCAGGCTGACGGCTCGGTGACCCGCAAGGTCGGCGGCACGGGGTTGGGCCTGCCGATCGCCCGGCGCCTGGCGCGGTTGATGGGCGGCGACATCGCCTGCGCCGCCCAGCCCGGCATCGGCGCCAGCTTCACCTTCCAGGCCGTGGTCTCAGCGGGTCACGCCAGGGACATCTCGCCCATGGCGGCCGCCTCGACCGAATGGACGCAGGACCGCCGCCTGCGGGTTCTGCTGGCCGAGGACCACCCCACCAACCAGAAGGTGATCGTCATGATGCTGGCCGACGCGGCCGACGTCACGGTCGCCGTCGATGGCCGGGCCGCCATCGAGGCCTTCGATCGCGAGGCCTATGACGTGGTGCTGATGGACACCCAGATGCCGGTTCTGGACGGCCTGGCCGCCATCACCCAGATCCGCGCCCGGGAACGCGCGCGCAACGTCAAACGCACGCCGATCATCTCCCTGACCGCCAACGCCATGCCGCATCAGGTCAAGGCCTGCCTGGACGCCGGCGCCGATCTGCATCTGGCCAAGCCGATCAGCATCCAGGGCCTGTTCACCGGCCTCGCCACCGCCATGGAGACGGCCTCCTAGATCGCGGCGTGGCGGGTCAGGCGAAACACCGCCTCGACCGCCGGATCCACCGCCCACCCTCTGCGCCCGTCGCAGGGCAAGAGCGCCGCAGGCGCGGAGCGGCCAGTGGCCCGGCCGGACTCCAGCTGCTAAGGCAAAATCCATGCTGACCGATCCGTTCTTTTACGCTGTCGCCATCCCGGCCGTGATCCTGCTGGGCCTGGCCAAGGGCGGGTTTGCGGGGATCGGGGTGGTGGCCACGCCGCTGCTGGCCCTGGCCATCTCTCCGGTGCTGGCCGCGGCCATCCTGCTGCCGATCCTGATCGTGCAGGACGTCGTCAGCGTCTGGGCGTTCCGCAAGACCTGGGACAGCGGCCTGCTGAAGCTGATGCTGCCGGCCGCCGCTGTCGGCATCTTTCTGGGCTGGGCGCTGGCGGCCTTCGTCTCGCCGGCGGCGGTCGAGCTGGCGGTGGGGCTGATCTCGATCGTCTTCGCCCTGCAACGGCTGTGGGCCGAGCGGGCGGTCAAGGTCGCCGCGCAGGTGGGCGCCACAGCCGGCCGGCCCTGGCTGGGGGCCCTGTGCGGCCTGACGGCGGGCTTCACCAGCCAGATCGCCCATGCCGGCGGGCCGCCGTTCCAGATCTATGTGCTGCCGCGCCGCCTGCCGCGCGACGCCTTCATCGGCACCAGCGCCATCTTCTTCGCCGTGGTCAACTGGATGAAGGTTCCGGCCTATATCGCCCTGGGCCAGCTCACGCCCAAGGTGCTGGCCACCGCCGGCGTGCTGCTGCCGCTGGCCATCGCCTCGACCTGGGCTGGGGTGTGGCTGGTGCGGCGGGTGCCTGCGGAGGGTTTCTATCGCTTGATCTATGTCCTTTTGGTCGCGGTCGGCGGAAAGCTGGTCTTCGATGGAGCCACCGCTCTGCTTTCCTGACGACCGTCCGCCCTATCGGCGCCATGATGGTCGTCGTTCTTACGTCACTCGCTGCGGTTAGACTGGGACCATGACCGAGATCACCACCCATTATCCGACCGCCGGCGCCAAGTGTGCGGACCTGATTGTCCATCTGGCCGGCCTGGCCTGCGCCCTGTTGGGCGGCGGCATCCTGCTGGGCCTGGCCTTCGGCATAGGCGACCTGAAACAGGTGGCGGCGGTGTCGATCTATACGGTCGGCCTGATCCTGATGCTGTCGCTGTCGACGGCCTACAACTTCGCCAAGGCCCGCTGGCGGCCCTTGCTGCGGCGTTTCGACCATGCCGGCATCTTCGTGATGATCGCCGCCTCCTACACCCCCTTCACCACCCAGAACCTGACCGGCTGGTGGGCGATCGGCATGACCACGGCGGTGTGGACCGTCGCCACGGTTGGTGTGCTGGCCAAGCTGCTGCTGCCGGGCCTGGACAAGCGCTTCTGGGTCGGACTGTACCTGGCCCTGGGCTGGCTGGTGCTGGTGGCCATCAAGCCGATGATCGACGGCCTGTCCTGGCCGGCCCTGCTGCTGCTGGCCATCGGCGGCATCGTCTATTCGACCGGCACGATCTTCTATCTGATGCGCCGTCTGAAGTTCCGCCGCGCCATCTGGCATGGCCATGTCGTCGGCGGGGCCGGACTGCACTATGCCGCCGTGCTGGTCGGCGTGGTTCTGACCGGCTCGCACGCGTGAGGCCGGCTTGAGTCGGAGGCCGGAGACCAAGACCACCGTACAGAGCCTGTTTGCCGACTGGTGGACGGGCGACCCCCTGCGGGGCAAGCGCCTGGCGACCCCGCCGGCCGACCAGCTGGCCGAGATCGTCGACTTTCCCGGCGTGCGCCTGACGGCGGATCAGGCCGACCAGGCCCTGAACGCCGTCGCCGACCGCCTGACCCCGACCCGCTCGCTGCTGGGTCGCGCCGACTTCAACATCCTGGCCCTGTCGGGCGGCGCCTCCGGCGGCGCCTATGGGGCGGGTGTGCTGACAGGCCTGTCCAAGGCCGGCGCGCGACCCGAATTCGCCATTGTCACCGGGGTCAGCACCGGGGCCCTGATCGCGCCCCTGGCCTTTCTGGGCTCGGCCTGGGACGAGCGCCTGACCGACTCCTATGTCGGCGGGTACGCGGCCGATCTGCTCAGCATCAAGGGGTTCGCCGGCGGCCTGGGAGCCGGCCTGTTCAAGGGCGAGGGCCTGGAGGCGCTGGTCTGGCCGTTCATCGACGAGGTGGTGGTCGAGGCTGTGGCCCGCGAGCACGCCCGGGGCCGTCGCCTGCTGATCGCCACCACCAATCTCGACAACCAGAAGGCCGTCATCTGGGACATGGGCGCGATCGCCAGCCGCGGCGGCGAGGCCGCCCTGCAGCTGTTTCGCGACGTCATGCTGGCCTCGGCCTCGGTGCCGGGCCTGTTCCCGGCCAAGCTGTTTACGGTCGAGGCGGGTGGCGAGCGCTATCAGGAAATGCATGTCGATGGCGGTGTCGCCGCGCCGCTGTTCCTGATGCCCGACGCCCTGCTCCATTGGCGCAGCCTGGGTCAGCGCCTAAGGCGCGGCAGGGTCTATGTGATCGTCAACACGGTGCTGGACCCCTCGCCACGCTCGACCCCGGCCGGGGTGGCCTCGATCATGGTGCGCGGCTTCGAGACCATGCTGCGGTTTTCCTATCGCCAAGCGCTCAGCCTGGCCGCCGGCTTCTGCGCGCGCCACAACCTGCCGCTCAGCGTCGCCTCGATCCCGTCCAGCTTCGACAACCTGAACATGCTGAAGTTCGACACCGCGACCATGCGCGCCATCTTCGATGAGGCCGAGCGCCTGGCCATGGCCGGCAGCGTCTGGGCCAGCCCCTCGCCCGAGCCCACCGGCTGGCGGGGCCTGTTCCGGCGTCAGCCCGCCCGGGCCGACATCGACCCCGGCCCGACCGACGTTCTGGAATAACCGACCCGGCGGCTCAGGCCTTTTTCAGATGGCGGGCGCGCAGCTTGTCCACATTGGGCGGATCGCTGCGGAAGTCGGACGCAAGGCCCAGGCGGGCATTGCACGACGGGCAGCGGACGGAGTCTTCGTCGGCGAGGTCGGGCGAGGGATCAAAACGGGCGCCGCACGGCTTGCATTTCCAGTCGCCCACGGCCGGAGGCGGCGGGGGCGGAGGTTCGGGCATGACCGGGCGCGCCGGGCGGACGATGCGCTCCAGCGGTTTTGGGCCTCCGGGCGCGGCGACGCCGCTCTTGAGGCTCAGGATCTTGCGGCGCGGGGGCTCGCTGTCGGTCATGTCGTCAGACGGTTCGTGGACGGGATCGGCGCTAGCTGCATGATCGCGGCCCGAAACTCAAGCGCAGAGGCCCTACCAGTGCGGTTTCAGGCTGAAAGACAGGGCCACCATCGAGTCCTTCTGGGTCGCCATGCCCATGATGACGTCCTTGGCCTTCATCTCGCGACGAATATAGCCGACCGACGCCTGCATCGGGCCCTTGCGCCAGGCCACACCGGCCTGGGCGTCGCCGATCAGCTTGCTGTTGACGTCCGAGCTCATGCCGGCCCGGCTCCAGTCGCCGTTCTGGCCGCGCAGCATGTTCAGGCCCACGGCTCGGCCGCTGGCGGCGGCGAACACATACCAGCGCCCGCGTGGGCCAAAGGCCTCGTTACCGTCGCGCAGACCCAGGGAGTCGCTGACCCGGTCTTCGACATTCTTGCCCAGGCGCACCGTGGCGCCGGCCTCGGCCGAACCGCCCGCGTCGCCAAAGCCAAAGCCGGCATGGGGCGAGAAATCCAGGGCGTACTTGCCGGCCGCCAGCTTGACGGCCGAGGGCCAGCCACGTGTCAGGGTCACGTCGATGTTTTCAGCGTCGAAGGCCTGGGCGTCGGGGCGGACCAGGCTCAAAGGCGCGATGGCGGCGTTGCGGGCCACAGCGGCGACCGAGACGCGCACCGAATCCACTGCGCCGCCGTCCGTCTGGCCGACCACGAAGGCGTCCGAGCGCCAGCTCACCGGTCCTCGGCCGTCATAATAGCGGTCGGCGTCCAGCAGGCGCACATCCCCGAAGGTCGCGGCGGGCGAGAGCGCGAACTGCCCCTCGACGCGGGCCTGGTGCGACTCGACCTCGCGCGGCGCGAAGCCAACGGCGGCCGTGTCGGTCGGCTGGACATCCTTGAGGCTCAGCTTCAGGGGCTCGGCCGTCGACGCGTTCAGCTGGAAACCGAGGGCGGCGGCCCTGTCGGACGCCAAGACCGTCTTTGAGGGCTTGGATGGAGGGGCCTTGGAGGCCTTCGGCGCGGCGAGGGCGACGGATAAGGGCGACCCCGTCATGACCAGGGTCATGACCGTCAGGCAGAGCGCGGAACGTCCCGTTTCCCTGATCCGCACGGCGGATTCCCCAATCCCAATTGACGTGAGCCTATCCCGTAATTCGCGACTGTCCAGCGTGACGAAAGCCCGCAGGGTTAACAGCGTGACCCCCAAAGGGTTCCCAAAACGCAAACGGCGGCGAGGGTTTTGCCCTCGCCGCCGCTTAACCATCTTGCAGATTTATCCCGCCTATTGGCAGGCGAGGCATTCCTCGTAGTCCGTCTTCTCGGCGATATCGAAACCGCCGGTCGGCTCGACCGCGAATTCGGAACCGGCATAGGAGGCGCGCTGCACCGACTTGGAGCGCAGATAATACAGCGACTTCACGCCGCGCTCCCAGGCCTGCCAGTGCAGCATGTGCAGGTCCCACTTGTCGACATCGCCCGGCAGGAAGATGTTGACCGACTGGCTCTGGCAGATTTCCGGCGTGCGATCGGCGGCCAATTCGACCACCCAGCGCTGATCCAGTTCAAAGGCGGTCTTGTAGACGTCCTTGTCGTCCTGGCTCAGGAAGTCCAGGTGCTGGACCGAGCCCTCGTTCTCCAGGATCGTGCCCCACACCGCGTCGGTGTTGTGACCCTTCTCGTCGAGCAGCTTTTCCAGATAGGGGTTCTTGACCGCGAACGAGCCCGACAGGGTCTTGTGCGTATAGATATTGGCCGGGATCGGCTCGATGCCCGCCGAGGTGCCGCCGCAGATGATCGAGATCGAGGCGGTCGGGGCGATGGCCAGCTTGTGCGAGAAACGCTCCATCGAGCCACGATCGGCGGCGTCGGGGCACGGGCCCTTCTCCTGGCCGATGGTGATCGACGCCTTGTCGGCCTCGCGGCGCAGGTGCTTAAACATCCGCATGTTCCAGCTCTTGGCCAGGGCGCTTTCGAACGGCACGTTCTGGCTCTGCAGGAAGCTGTGGAAGCCCATCAGGCCCAGGCCCACCGAACGCTCGCGCATGGCGGCGTAGGCGGCGGTGGCGGCGGCGTCCGGCGCGCGGTCGATGAAGTCCTGCAGGACGTTGTCGAGGAAGCGCATGATGTCCTCGATGAACATCGGCTGGTCGCGCCACTCCATGAAGGTCTCGGCATTGACCGACGACAGGCAGCAGACGGCCGTGCGGTCATTGCCCAGGTGGTCGACGCCGGTGTGCAGCATGATCTCGCTGCACAGGTTGGACTGCCGCACGCTCAGGCCCAGCTCGCGCTGGTGCTGGGGCATGGCCCGGTTCACGGTGTCGGAGAAGATCAGGTAGGGCTCGCCGGTCTGCAGGCGCAGCTCCAGCACCTTCTGCCACAGAGAGCGGGCGTCGACCTCGCGCAGCACTTCATTGGTCTTGGGCGAGCGCAGGCCAAACTTCAGGCCGTCGCGGACCGCGTGCATGAACTCGTCGCTGATCGAGATGCCGTGATGCAGGTTCAGGGACTTGCGGTTGAAGTCGCCCGACGCCTTGCGGATTTCCAGGAACTCTTCGATTTCCGGGTGGTGGATGTCCAGGTAGACGGCCGCCGAACCGCGGCGCAGCGAGCCCTGGCTGATCGCCAGGGTCAGGCTGTCCATCACGCGGATGAAGGGGATGATGCCGCTGGTCTGGCCCTGGCCCTTGACCTTCTCGCCGATCGACCGGACGCCGCCCCAATAGGTGCCGATGCCGCCGCCATTGGCCGCCAGCCAGACGTTCTCGTTCCAGACGCTGAGGATACCGTCCAGGCTGTCGGAAACCGAGTTCAGGAAGCAGCTGATCGGCAGGCCGCGCTCGGCGCCGCCATTGCTGAGCACCGGGGTCGAGGGCATGAACCACAGCTGGCTCATATAGTCATAGACGCGCTGGGCGTGGTCGGCGTCGTCAGCGAAAGCCGTCGACACGCGAGCGAACATGTCCTGATAGGATTCGCCCGGCAGCAGATAGCGATCTTCCAGGGTGGTCTTGCCAAAATCGGTCAGCAGGGCGTCGCGCGAGCGATCGACCTGAACCTTGCGCACCAGCGCCAATTTCGGACGCTCGGAAACCCGCATACCCTCGGTGCGACCCTGGGGGAGCGCAGTCATCTTCGCCGCTTCACTGCCGTTCATGACCAAAATCCATAATCAATCAGCGTGTTCCGGAGAAGGAAACGCCCCGCCCAGCCGCTACATCTTGTGGCCGAGGAGCCCCCTCAGCCCACATATGGGGCCACAGTGGCTAATGACTCGTCAACGCCCCGGCGGCGAGTTTTTCGTTAACAAGCTGTGAACGGCTCCAACTTAGCGGGCAGGATCAAGGGGTTGCCAGCGCCAACTTTTTTCAGCTGCGACAGACGGTCACAAGTCGGGTCAAGCGATCCGCCCCCGGACTTCGACATCCGCCCACAGCTTGGCCCATAGGCGGCTTCAGGCGGTCACGCGCGGGGCCCTGAGGGCGGTCGGCGGGGTCTGACCCGCCCGTATCCGCCGCAGTCCTGCTGGAAGGCATACAGCGCAAAAGAAAAGGGCCCGGCGTCGCCGCCAGGCCCTTCCCAGATCAAGTTGATCTAGATCTTAGAAGTTGATCGAGATCGTGGAACGGCGGTTCAGCGGTTCCTTCACACCATCGCCCGTGGCGACGGCGGGGGCGCTTTCGCCCTTCCAGTCGACGGCCAGGGAGTCCTGGGCGACGCCCAGACCAACCAGGGCGTCAGCAACGGCCTTTGCACGACGCTCCGACAGGCGGGCGTTGTACTTCGGCGAGCCCGAGGTGTCGGTGTGACCGACGACCACCAGCTTCGTCGCCTTGCCGGCGTTGGCGTAGTTCGCAGCTTCCGAAACCACCGACTGGGCTTCCGGCGTCAGCACGTACTGATCGAACGGGAAGTAGACGATGAACTCGCGAGCCTCATACGCCGGCGGAGGCGGCGGGGGAGGCGGCGGGGGCGGAGGCGGGGGCGGCGGGGGGGGAGGCGGCGGCGGGGGCGGCGGGGGCGGCGGGGCCGGCGGGGCGGCGAAGGAGTAGCGGAGACCGACGGTCACCGATTGGTCCTTGTACTGGCCACCGAAAGTGCCCGGCTGCAGAGCGCCTGCGGAACCCGTCGACAGCCACTCAGTGTCGTAGCCGGCGAGATAGCGATAGGTGACGTCGATCTTCAGCTTGTCGGTTGCCTTGATCGAGGCGCCGGCCAGAGCCTGCCAGGCGATCGACGTGTCGTCGTCGTCAACGCTGAGGTTCTGGATGGAAGGGTTGCTGGCCGAGATCGTGCCGGGGACGCCGCTGAACTGGCCCAGGGCCTTCACGTCAACGCGATTGAGGCCGAGGCCAGCGCCGACGAAGGGGTTGATCCAGGCGTCCGGGGCGAAGTCGTACAGAACGTTCGCCATCAGGGTCCAGGAGTCGATCGAGCCGTCCGGCGAGCCGCACGTCGGAGCGGCCGCAGTGCGGATCACGCCGGGGGTGCAGAGGCCACGGGGCTGCTGGCGAACGGCGTTGCCGCGAACCGAGGTCAGATCGCCGGGGCGATAGCCGCCTTCGAGTTCAGCGCGCCAGTTCGGGGTGAACTGGTAGCCGAGACGAACGAAGCCGGTCCAATCCTTATCGGCGGCCCACTGCCAGTGATAGTTGGCGTTGTCCGGAGCCCGCAGGCTGGACTCGGTGCCGATGGCGGTCGGGAAGTGGTAGCCCAGGTCGACCGCGCCGTACCAGCCGGTCTCTTGAGCGGAGACGCTCGACGCGGCGCAAACCGCAGCCAGAGCGACTCCCGCCAGGAGTTTGAATTTCATATCAAGAGCCCTCTATTGCCCTGCTCCGGCCGAAAACGACCGAGCATCGTTATACCAAGGCGAACGTCCCGGGAAAGTGTCAGCAAAGCCACACTCGTCAGGTTTCGCTGACCTGGATATGCGCTCCAGGAAGCCAAACAAGACCGCCCCACAAAATCAACTTCCGAGCGTATCGTCTGAAATCTTCCGCTGGGAGCGCCAGTGTGTTGGTTCGCACGTGAAACCGGGTCGCGCAAGGGCTTGGTGCATGAAAAGGTGGCGCTTTGTCGCAGTATGGCCACACCCATGCTGTTCTTCGCGCGCCACGGGAAGATTCGGCCAGGCACGACCCGCGGCGCCCACCGGGGCCAGGCGCCGCTATCGCAGCGACGCGTCCCTCAGCCGCCGGCGACGACCGCCCAGGGCGTCGGGACGGTTCAGCGCCTTGCGATATTCATCGCGGCGCTCGTGGATCGAGGCGATGACCAGGCCCATCGGCACGCCGATATCGACCAGCACCGCCTCGGACAGCTGCAGGCTGGCCTCGATGGTCTCGGGCACGGCGTCGGTGGCGCCCAGCTCATAGAGGCGCGCGGCATGCCGCGCGTCGCGGGCGCGGGCGACGATGGTCAGGTCAGGCCGCGCGCTGCGCGCGGCGGCGACCACCGCCTCTGCGGCTTCCGGCGCGTCCATGGTCACGACCACCGCGCGGGCGGTGGCCAGCCCGCAACGCTCAAGGAGCTCCAGTCGAGCGGCGTCGCCGTAATAGATGCGGCTGCCATCGCGCCGCCCCTGCTCCACCAGCCGGGCGTCGCGCTCGACGGCGATCCAGGGCAGGTCGTGGCGGCCCAGCATCTCGCCGACCAGCTTGCCGACCCGGCCATAGCCGATCACCAGCACCTGGCCGGACGGCTCGGGACCGACCCGATCGGGCTCATCGGCCTGGCCCTGGCCAAGGGGCGCTTCGGACGTCCTGGCGATGGCGGCCTTGCGACCCAGGTGCGCGCCCAGGGCGGCCAGGGCCGGGATCAGGAACATGGTCAGGGTGGCCGAAACCAGCACCGCCTGGCCCACCGCGCGCGGCACGACCTGCGCGCCCATGGCGTTGTCGAGAATGACGAAGGCGAACTCGCCGCCCGCCGCCAGGATCAGGGCCGCCTCGGCAGAGGCCTTGGTCCCCAGCTTCATGGCCAAGCCCAGGCCGAACACCATGGCCGCCTTGACCACCAGAAGGCCGATGGCGACGCCCAGGATCAGCGCGGGCTTGGCGACCAGCAGCGACAGGTCCAGGCGAATGCCCAGCGACACGAAGAACAGGCTCAGCAGCAGGCCCTTGAACGGCTCGATCTTGACCTCGACCTCGTGGCGATACTCGGTCTCGGCCAGCAGCACCCCGGCCACGAAGGCGCCCAGGGCCATCGACAGGCCCGACAGGGCGCTGACCATGCCGGCGCCGATGATCACCAGCAGGCAGGCGGCCATGAACATCTCTTCGCTCTTGGCCTTGGCGACGGACTTGAGCATCGGCCGCAGGAACAGGCGCCCCGCCAGGACGATGGCCGCCAGGCCCGCAGCGGCCGGGGCCAAGGCCAGCAGGTCCTTGAGCGCAAAGGCGCCGTCGCCGCGTCCCAGAATGGTCAGGGTGATCAGGATCGGGGCGACGGCCAGGTCCTGGAACAGCAACACCGAGAAGGTCGCCCGTCCGCCGTCGGAATGCAGCCTGCGCCGCTCGGCCAGCACCGGCACGGCGATGGCGGTGGACGACAGGGTCAGGGCGGCCCCGATCACCAGGGCCGCGACAGGCGGCTGGCCCAGGGCCATGGCCGCCAGGCCAAGGGCGACCGAGCAGCCGATCATCTGGGCCGCGCCCAGGCCAAACACCAGCTTGCGCATCAGGCGCAGCCGCTCCCACGACAGCTCCAACCCGATCATGAACAGAAGGAAGACGACACCGAACTCGGCCAGCTGGGCGATTTCGTCGGGATTGTCGACGGTGACGTAGTCGAGCCACGGGGCGACATGAATGAAGCGTCCAAGCCCGTAGGGCCCCAGGATCACGCCCGCCAGCAGGAAGCCCAGGATCGGATTGATCTTCAGCCGCTTGAAGATCGGCGCGACGACGCCTGCGGTGGCCAGGAACAGGACCAGGTCCTTGTAGTCCGCTGGTGAAACCTCGTGCTGCACGCGCGCTCCTCTTTCTCCGCCTAGCTTGCCAGTTTCAGCCTGACGCCCGCCCCGGCGTCTCCCGGTGCGCTGCCCGGCGCGATCAGCATGACCCCACCCGCCTCGAAAGCCACGATCAGAAGGCGTTCGGTGCTATGGTGCAACGCATGACGCTCGGTTTCGAAGTCCTTGACCGTGCTGCGCGACACCCCCGCCCGATCGGCGAGCTCGCCTTGCGACCAGCTGAGCAGGCCGCGAGCGCCCCGACACTGGGCCGGCAGGAGAATTTTTGCGTGTGGCATCTGGCAGATCCGGGGCCCGTCACCCATATTGGTTGAATACGACCGAAAATGTTGACCGTCAAGGAGAGCCTTTGCACCATACCTCGCTGATCGTCACCATCGTCGCGGGTCTGGGGCTGGCCTTCGTATTCGGCGCCCTCGCCAATCGGCTGAAGCTGCCGGTGCTGGTCGGCTATCTGGTGGCCGGCGTGATGGTCGGGCCGTTCACGCCCGGCTATGTCGCCGATCAGGAGCTGGCGCCGCAGCTGGCCGAGATCGGCGTGATCCTGCTGATGTTCGGCGTGGGGCTGCATTTCTCGCTCAAAGACCTGATGGCGGTGCGCAAGATCGCCATCCCCGGCGCCATCGTTCAGATCGCCGCCGCCACGGTGATGGGCCTGGGCCTGGCGCTCGCCCTGGGCTGGACCGTCGGAGCGGGGATCGTCTTTGGCCTGGCCCTGTCGGTCGCCTCGACCGTGGTGCTGCTGCGGGCCCTGCAGGAGCGGCGGCTGGTCGAGACCGGGCGCGGCAAGATCGCCGTCGGCTGGCTGATCGTCGAGGACCTGGCCATGGTGCTGGCCCTGGTGCTGCTGCCCGCCCTCTCCGGAATGCTGGGCGGTGAGGCCGCCGCCCCCGGTCCCGGCGGCGTGGCCGGCGCCTTCGCCATGACCATCGGCAAGGTCGTGGCCTTCGTCGCCTTCATGCTGATCATCGGCCGCCGCGTGATCCCGTGGATCCTGCACCGCGTCGCCCATACCGGCTCGCGGGAGCTGTTCCGTCTGGGCGTGCTGGCCATGGCGCTGGGCGTCGCCTTCGGCTCGGCGGCGCTGTTTGGCGTGTCGTTCGCCCTGGGGGCCTTCTTCGCCGGCATGATCATGGCCGAGAGCGAGCTTTCCCAGCAGGCCGCCAACGAGACCCTGCCCCTGCGCGACGCCTTCGCGGTGCTGTTCTTCGTCTCGATCGGCATGCTGTTCGACCCGATGGTGCTGATCCGTGAGCCGCTGGCCGTTCTGGCCACCCTGGCGATCATCGTGGTGGGCAAGTCGATCGCCGCCCTGATCATCGTGCTCGCCTTCCGCCGACCGATGAGCACGGCCCTGACGATCTCGGTCAGCCTGGCCCAGATCGGCGAGTTCTCGTTCATCCTGGCGGGGCTGGGCGTGTCGCTGAAGCTGCTGCCGGAAGCGGGCCGCGACCTGATCCTGGCCGGCGCCATCCTGTCGATCCTGGTCAATCCGTTGCTGTTCGTGATCCTCGACCGCTTCCTGCCCCGGATGCTCGCCCGCGAGCGCGAGGCGGCCGGCGAGCCGCCGCTGGTCGCCGCGGCCCGGGCTCACGCCCTGCTGGTCGGCTATGGCCGGGTCGGCAAGCGGGTGGCCGAGGGCCTGAAGGGCCGCACGCCGCTGGTGGTGATCGAGGCCGACCCCGAACGCGCCGCCGAACTGCGCGCCGCCGGCTTCGAGGTGGTCAACGGCAATGCGGTGCTGCCCGAGGTGCTGCTGAAGGCCGGCCTCGCCAGAGCCACCCACCTGTTCGTCGCCGTGCCCAGCCCGTTCGAAGCCGCCCGGATCATCGAACAGGCCCGCGCCGCCAACCCCAAGGCCGAGATCATAGCCCGGGCCTATACCGACGCCGATGTCGAGCTGCTGAAAAGCATGGGCGCCAGCCACGCCCTGGTCGGCGAGGACGAGATCGCCAAGGGGATGCTGGCGCGGGCGCCGAAGAAGAAGCCGGTGGTGGCGGCGGGTGGGCATTAGCCCCGCCTTCCCGCCCCCTCCTGCCGTCATTCCCGCCCTTGTGGCGGGAACCTCTCTGTCCGCCGAAGGTGCGAGGGGGGCGAAGTGCGCGCGCACTTCGCTGGCGCTTCACGTGTCAGCCGAAACAGGGGTTCCCGCCACAAGGGCGGGAATGACGGTGAGGCGTCGCGATGGCGAAGCCCGCCTCCCAACGACGCCAAAGCGCCCTTAAGTAGCCGTGCGCCACCACCTCGCCACAGCCCCCGATTGACCCGCTCGCCCCCAAGCCCTAGTCACCCGTCGCAATGACCGCCCGTCGCGCCAGATCCGGCCCTGCCCTGCTCGTCGCCCTGCTGGCGGCGCTCGCGGTGCTGGCCCAGACCCTGGTTCCGGCCGTCGCCATGGCCCGCTCGACCAGCGCGGGCGAGGCGATCATCATCTGTACGGCCGAGGGCGCCAAGCTGGTCAGGGTGGGCGGCGAGGAGCCGGCTCCCAGCAAGATCTTCGGCGGCTTCAAGTGCGGCCAGTGCGTGGCCGCCAGCCTGGCCGCCATCACCCCCGACCCCGCCGCCACCATCGCGCCCGTGCGCTATGCCGTCCGCCTGGAAGTCGCCGTCGTGCGCAGCCTGGGCGTTCGCGGCCATGCCCGCGCGCCGCCCCGTCCGCCCGGACAAGGGCCACCCGCCAACCTGAACGCCTGACCCAAAGCCTGCGCTGCGGCTGACGCCGCCCGCGCGTCTCGTCACGTTTTCAGGACTGCAATTTCCATGACCGTCACCTTCCGCCGCGCCCTCCTGCTGGGCGCCGCCGCCCTTTGCCTGTCGCCTGCTGCTCACGCCGCTGAAGCCGACCAGACCCGCCTCGACTCGGTGCTGGTCACCGCCCGCCCCGATCCCGAAGACCCGCCCGCCGTGGCCCAGGCCCGCAAGCGCCTGTCGGAAACCCCCGGCGCGGTGGCCGTGATCTCGTCGGAAGCCTATGCCAACCGCTTCGCCCTGGGCCTCAACGACACTGTCCGCGACGTGCCCGGCGTGTTCGCCCAGAAGAAGTTCGGCGAGGATACCCGCCTGTCGATCCGGGGCTCGGGCATCGGCAACGCCAACCACAATCGCGGGACCCTGCTGGCCCAGGACGGCGTGCCGCTGAACGAGGCCGACGGCTATGGCGACTATCAGCTGATCGACCCGCTGCTGGCCCGCTACACCGAGGTCTACAAGGGCGGCAACGCCCTGCGCTTTGGCGGGGCCCTGCTGGGCGGGGCGATCAATTTCGTCACCCCCACGGGCAAGACGGCCGGCGCCGACAACCTGCTGCGCGTCGAGGGCGGTTCGTTCGGCACGGCCCGCCTGCATGGCGAGGTCGCACGGCAGTTCGGCGACAACGACGTCTTTGTCGGCGCCACCCTGATGAACGCCGACGGCTGGCGCCAGCAGAGCAACAGCTCGGCCGCCCGCCTCTCGGCCAATATCGGCCACAGCTTCGGCGAGGACCGCGAGGTGCGCCTGTATGTCAGCGGCGCGGACCTGCGCCAGCAGATCGGCGGCTCCCTGCCCCTGGCCCAGGCCCTGAACAGCCGGGAAAAGGCCGCCGCCGGCAATCTGGCCAATAACTACGGGCGCAACATGCGCAACGCCCGGGCCAGCGTGCAGACCACCTGGCGCCTGTCCGACACCACCGTGTTCGAAGGCGGCGTCCATGCCGCCTGGCGTGATCTGGACCATCCGATCTTCCAGGTCATCGACCAGGAAAGCCGCAACTTCGGGGCCTTTGGACGGCTGGACTGGACCGGCGAACTGGGCGGCCACGCCGCTGACCTGTTCGCGGGCGCTTCCTACCGGATCGGTGATCTGGACGCCCGCCAGTGGCTGAACCTGCGCGGCTCCAAGGGCGCGGCCCAGGCCTTCTCGCGCCAGAACGCGGAAGCCCTGGATGTCTTCACCGAGGGCCGCTTCTTCGTCACGCCCCGCGTCGCCCTGGTGGCCGGCGCCACCTACGGAACCGCCAAGCGCGACTACCGCGCCTACAGGCTGGCGGGCGTCGCCTCGACCTTCGACCTGACCGCCCGCCGCGACTATGATTGGCTGGCCCCGCGCGTCGGCCTGCTGTTCCAGATCGACCAGGACAGCCAGGTGTTCGCCAACCTGACGAAGTCGGTCGAGCCGCCCAATTTCGGAGCCTATTCGCCGACCGCCGCCGCCGGCTTCGCGCCCGTGGTTCCGCAAAAGGCCTGGACCGGCGAGATCGGCGCGCGCGGCCGCAAGGGCGCGTTCGCCTGGGATCTGGCCCTCTATCGCGCCGAGCTTAAGAACGAGCTGCTGAGCTTCGTGGTCGATCCCGCCCACCCGGCCGCCACCTTCAACGCCGACGAGACGGTGCATCAGGGCCTGGAAGCCGGCCTCGACTGGCGGTTCAACAAGCGCATCCGCCTGCGCCAGACCTGGGCCTGGTCGGATTTCCATTTCGAGGGCGACGCCCAGTACGGCGACAACACCCTGCCGATCGTGCCCGAGCACCTGTACCGCGCCGAGCTGAAATACGAGCATCCGGCCGGCTGGTTCGTGGCCCCGTCGGTCGAGTGGTCGCCGCGCGGCCCGTTCGTCGATTTCCGCAACAAGGTCCGCGCGCCCGACTACGCTATCGCCTCCTTGGGGGCCGGCTATAGCCGCGACGGGGTGACGGTGTTCGTCGATGCGCGCAATCTGCTCGACAAGCGCTATGTCGCCACCGTCAATCCGCTGGCCAATCCGGCCTCGGTCACGGCGGCGACGATCGAAAATACGGCGGCCTTCTGGCCGGGCGAGGGACGCGGCGTGTTCGTCGGCGTCTCGGGCAAGTTCTAGGAGACCATGATGCGCAAGATCGCCCTCACCCTCCTGGCCCTCGCCGCTCCCCTGGCCGCCCCCCTGGCCGCCCAGGCCCACGTGGTCGCCGCGCCCGATACGGCGCGGGCCGGATCCTATGCCGCCGTCGCCTTCCGGGTGGGCCATGCCTGCTCGGCGGGCGACGTCACCCTGAAGGTCCGCATCGAGATCCCGCCTGGCGTGGTCTCGGCCCGGCCCCAGCCCAAGCCGGGCTGGACCTATGAGATCGAGCGCGAGCCCGGCGCCGATCCCAAGGCCGCGCCCTCGGCGGTGACCTATGTCGGCCGCCTGCCCGACGAGGCGTTCGACGAGTTTCCGCTGCTGATGAAACTGCCCGCCACGGCCGAAACCCTGGTCTTTCCGGTCATCCAGACCTGCGAGAAGGGCGAAAGTCAGTGGACGGAGATTCCTTCCGCCGAGGCGCCGGGCGCGAAGCTGTCGCGCCCCGCCGCCACCCTTCGCCTGATCCCCGCCGAGGCCGTTTCGGCCGGCCACAAACATTGATCCTGGAGAGCCCCATGCGCACCGCACGCTTCCTGGCCCTCGCGGCCGTTCTCGCCTTCACCGCCCCCGCCTTCGCAGGCGACTACAAGGTCGGCGCCCTGACGATCGGCAATCCGTGGACCCGCCCGGCCATGGCCAGCATGAACGGGGTCGGCTTCATGACCATCGCCAATGCCGGCGCCAAGCCGGTCAAGCTGGTCAGCGCCGAAAGCCCCCTGGCCGGCGTGGTCGAGATCCATCGCTCGGCCATGGCCAATGGCGTGATGACCATGCGTCGCCTGGACCAAGGCGTGACCATCCCGGCCGGCGGCTCGGTGGCCTTCGCCCCGGGCGGCTATCACTTCATGCTGCTGGGTCTGAAACAGCCCCTGGCCCAGGGGCAAAAAGCCCCCATAACGCTGGTCTTCGACAACGGCCGCCGCGCCGCCGTCGAGCTGACCGTGCAGAGCGCCGCACCCCAGACTTCGCAGGGATCGATGGGCGAACATCAGCACCACTAGCCGCCCATTCTGGCTGGACATGACAAATTTGTAAGGGAGCAAAACTTCCACGGCGGGGCAGATTGCGGCCAGCTCACACCAACGGATACGACTTCCATGAAACGAGTTTGGTTCGCCGCCGCCGCCGTGGCCGCGCTTTCCCTTTCGGCCTTCGGCGCCCAGGCCGGCGAGGACCATCTGTGCCTTGATGACGCCTGCACGACCCAGGCCCTGTTTGCCGCGCCTCTGCTGAATGGGGCTTCGGAAGGCGCGGCCGGCGACCTGACCTCGCTGGAGTCGCCGCGCTACGGCGCGTGGGGCTTCGACACCTCGGGCATCGACAGCAGCGTCAAGCCGGGCGACGACTTCTACAAGTGGGCCAACGGCGCCTGGGACGCCCGCACGGAAATCCCGTCGGACCGCACGCGCTATGGCAATTTCGACAAGCTGTCGGAACTGTCGGAAGCCCGCACCAAGGCGATCATCGAGGCCGCCGCCGCCAACAAGGCCGCCGCGGGCGACACCGCCAAGGTCGGCGCCGCCTATCGCGCCTTCATGGACGAGGCCGCCATCGAGGCCCTGGACGCCAAGCCGATCGCGCCCTACCTCGCGCAAATCAAGGCCGTGAAGAGCAAGGACGCCTTCACCGCCCTGATGGGCCAGAGCAGCGTCGCGCCGTTCACCAGCCTGCTGGGCCTGGGCATCCAGACCGACGCCAAGAACCCCAAGGCCTATGCCGTCTATGCCGGGGCTGGCGGCCTGTCCCTGCCCGACCGGGACTATTATCTGGACGCCAAGTTCGCCGACAAGAAGACCGCCTATCTGGCCTATGTCGAACAGATCCTGACCATGGCCGGCTGGGACAAGCCCGCCGACCACGCCAAGGCCATCGTCGCCTTCGAAACCCGGCTGGCCGAGGTCACCTGGACCCGCGCCGAGCGCCGCGACCGCGACAAGACCTACAATCCCGCCACCCTGGCGGAATTGCAGGCCATGACGCCGGGCTATGACTGGAACCGCTATCTGGCCGGCTCGGAACTGCCCAAGGTCGACCGCTTCGTGGTCACCACCAACACCACCTTCCCGAAATATGCGGCTATCTATGCGGAAACCCCGCTGGACACCCTGAAGGCCTGGCAGGCGTTCAAGGTCACTGACGACGCCGCGCCCATGCTGTCCAAGCGCTTCGTCGAGGCCAGCTTCGCGTTCCGCAACAAGACCCTGTCGGGTCAGCCCGAGCAGCGCCCGCGCTGGAAGCGCGGCGTGGCCCAGGTCAACGGCATTCTGGGCGAAGCGGTCGGCAAGGACTATGTGGCGGCCTATTTCCCGCCGGAGTCCAAGGCCAAGATGCTGGACCTGGTGGCCAATATCCGCTCGGCCATGAAGACCCGCATCGACAATCTCGACTGGATGAGCGCCGAGACCAAGGTCAAGGCCCAGGACAAGCTGACCAAGTTCACCGTCAAGATCGGCTATCCCGACGTCTGGGAAGACTATTCCAAGCTCGAGATCAAGGACAACGACGCCTATGGCAACGCCCAGCGCGCCGGCGTCTGGGCCTGGCGCGAGGATGTCGAGCGCCTGTTCAAGCCGGTCGACAAGACCGAGTGGGGCATGACCCCGCAGACGGTCAACGCCTATTACAACTCGGTCAATAACGAGATCGTCTTCCCGGCCGCCATCCTGCAGGCGCCGTTCTTCCATCCCGACGCCGACCCGGCCGTCAACTATGGCGGCATCGGCGGCGTGATCGGCCACGAAATCGGCCACGGCTTTGACGACCAGGGCCGCAAGTCCGACGGCGACGGCGTGCTGCGCGACTGGTGGACGGCGGAAGACGCCGCCAAGTTCAAGGCCCAGGCCGACCGTCTGGGCGCCCAGTACGGGGCCTTCGAGCCGCTGCCGGGCATGAAGCTGAACGGCCCCCTGACCATGGGCGAGAACATCGGCGACATGGGCGGCCTGGCGTTCGGGCTGGACGCCTATCATGCCTCGCTGAACGGCAAGCCGGCTCCGATTCTGGACGGCCTGACCGGCGACCAGCGCATCTATCTGGGCTGGGCCCAGGTATGGCGCCAGAAGCAGCGCGACGAGGCTCTCAAGCAGCAGGTCACCAGCGGTCCGCACTCCCCGGCCTATTACCGGGTCAACGGCACGATCCGGAACCAGCCTGGCTGGTACAAGGCCTTCGACATCAAGCCGGGCGACAAGCTGTACATCGCGCCGGAAGACCGCGTGAAGATCTGGTAGGTCCCGCACAGGGCTGAAAACTGAAGGGGTCGGCGCGCACGCGCCGGCCCCTTTTTCCCGACCCCGACGCCGAGCGGCCGACGCCCGCCTCGCTCGTCTGGATGACCGTTCGAGCTACCCGGCTTTGGCCTTGTCCCGCAGCGACAGGCAGTAGCCCAGCGTCACCGCGATCCCCACCACGACCGCGCCGCACCCGCCCACGACCGCCACCGGGATCGGGGCGAACGCCCAGAGTCCGGCATAGATCAGCCCGCTCAGAACCAGCGACCAGGCCGCAACCCGCCTGGCCCCGCGGGCTCGCGCGCTGGGGACGAAGGTCTTGGGCAGCCGGTTGCCGGTCCAGGCGACCATCAGGCCCGTGGCGCCCAGGACCAGTCTTATGGTCGTATCGTTGTCGATATAGCCCTGCTTGCGGGCGAAGGACGCGACGAGCGCCAGGACGAGAATGCCGCCACCCCAGGCGAAGTCTCCGATCAGATCCTTGTTCATCGCGCAGTCTCCTTCTTGGGCTCAGGCGACTCTGCGCCCAGGCCAAATGAATGGACAAAGCCCAGCAGCGCCTCTTCGAGCACCGAAAGCTTCAGGTGATAGATGACGGACTTGCCGGCCTTTTCGGCGTGGACCAGGTCAGCCTCCTTCAGCACAGCGAAGTGCGCCGACATGGTCGGCTTGGAGACCTCGAACTGGTCGCTGAGCTCGCCGGCGCTCAGCGGCCCCTTGCGCAGAAGCTGCAGCACCCGTCGGCGGGTGGGATCGGAAAGGGCTCTGAACACCTGGCTCATGATGAGATGATTAGCTAATCATCTAAATGAGTCAAGAGCGCCTATAGGAGACGATCTTGCAGCCACAGGATCGCCGGATAGACCGCCAGCCAGGTCCAGAAGAAGCGGTTGAGCCCGAACAGGCAGGCATTGGCCAGGTGGAAGGTCCCGGCGATCACCAGCCCGGCGATCAGGCTCTCCCGCGACAGCAGGGTCAGCGGAAAGGCCAGTTCGAACAGCATCACCGCCCAGGACATCACCAGCAGCAGGCGCGGTCGATCGGCCAGGCGGCGCAGGTCCTCGCTGACCGGATAGGCCGAGAACCGGAAGACGTCGGCCAGGGCCCGGCCGCTGCGCCAGTCGGGATTGACCACCTTGACCCAGCCGGAAATGAAATAGGACAGCATCAGCTGCAGGCCCAGATAGCCGAACACCAGCTCCTGCAGGGCCGGCGTCGGCATCAGCCGCGACAGGGTCAGGCACCACAGGGCCAGCAGGCCCATGCGATCGCTGCCGCCATTATAGGGCCCCTGGAAGCGCTGCAGGATCAGCAGCGACAGCCCCGCCAGGCCCAGCAGCCCCACCAGATCGACCGCCGGCCAGGGCGAGACCGCGCCGAGGATCACCAGTCCGCACAGTCCGATCCGCGCCAGGAACAGCGGCCGGTCGGCGCGGGGGCCGCTCAGGTGCTCGAGACTCTGCTGGATCAGGGCCAAGGCCAGCAGGGCCTCGGTCAGGCGGGCAACGTTCTCGAGGGTCATAGGGCGGCGATGTCCGCCAGCCGGCGCGGGGCCGACTGGAACAGCACCTCGCGCTGGATCGCCTCGTCCTCGCGGCTGACGAAGACCAGCCGAAAGCTCAGCCAGTCGCCGGTCGCGCCGTTCGCTGTCAGATCGGCGGCGAGGCGCGTGAAGATCTCGTCCTGGCTATGGTCGGTGGGCGCATTGATCAGCCGCTCGGCGCAGCTGACCAGAAACAGCGTCTCGTTCCAGCGCGGATTCCACAGCAGCCGAGCCAGCAGGGTCCGCGCCGACACCCTCTGGGGTCGGGGGCGAAACTCGGTCCAGCCCCGCTTCGGGACGGCGGACGAGGCGGTCAGGGCGTATTCGATGCGCGGTGAGGGCGCGATCACGTCGAAGAAGTTCCACGATGGGATCAGCGCCGGCAGCAGGAGGGCCAGGGGCTTCAAATGGGGTCCCTCCTCAGCAGGCGGGCGAATCGACAGGCGCGCCGTGCGGCGCAGCGCGATCATCTCCGCCCTTGCGCCCCTTCCGCAATGGCGCGCATGGGGGGCGCCCCTACCCGGCGCTGGAACTTTTGACACTTGCGTCAAATATGGAAACCGGGGCCCAGATACACCAAACCCGCCGCGGGGGATAATCGCGACGGGCTGGCTATTTCTCGATCATTCGATCTAGGCGGGCGTTTCCTCCCCGAAACGCCGAAGGAAGGGAGCTCTCTGATGGGCTCTGTTCTTCCTTGCAAGCGTTAGAAACGTCATAATTGGGGCGGTGTCAACGCAACAAAACCCATTTCTGCAACGGTTTGAGCGTTTTTTTGACGAACCGGACGTAGTTTGGACGCGCCAGTCAAACTTATCACTGATCTCCCAGGGGTTTTTTGACGATACCGTCAAATACCGCCCTTCAGGCGAGCGGCCAGCTGATCCAGCACCCGCGACCGGGACTCAAAGACATAGTCGGGACGCGACACGGTGACCGGCTCGACCCCCGCAGCGGCCAGGGCGGCGGCGGCGTCGAACAGATCGGCTGTGGCCAGCAGGGCGCCGTTGGTCCGGCGCGAGCCGCCCTTGGCGACAAAGCCGGCGACGGCGGCCTGGGCCAGGTCGTCCTGTTCGGCGGGCCAGACCAGGGTGGCGAGCGTGCGCGCCCGGCCCTTGGCCTCGACCACCGCCAGCAGGCGCTGCAGGCTGCCCAGCTGCTCGGGCGACCAGTCGGCGATCAGCGAGGCGGTCAGCTGGGCCTGGCTCTTCAGGATCACGCCGTCGGTCAGGATCTTCAGGCCGTTGGCCGCCAGGGTCGCGCCGGTGGTGGTGATGTCGACCACCAGTTCCGCCGCCCCGGCGGCCGGGGCCCCCTCGGTGGCGCCGCTGCTTTCGACGATGCGATAGTCGGCCACGCCGTGACGGGCGAAGAAGGCCCGGGTCTGGGTCACATATTTGGTCGCCACCCGCAGGCGGCGGCCTGTCCGCGCCAGATGAGCGTGCCCGACCTCGTCGATATCGGCCATGGTGTCGACGTCGAGCCAGCTCTTGGGGGCGGTAACCACCAGATCGGCGCGGCCAAAGCCCAGGGCGCGCAGCAGCATCACCCGGCTGTCCATGTCGTCGCCGCGCTCGCGAAGCAGGTCCTCGCCGGTGACGCCCAGGTGCAGTTCGCCGGCGTCGAGACCCGCGGCGATGTCGCCGGCCGACAGCAGCCGCACCGACACGCCGGGCAGGCCCGACAGTTCAGCGCTATAGCCGCGCGAGCCGCCGGTCATTTCCAGCCGGAAGCCGCACTCGGCCAGCCAGGCCTCGACCTGCTCTTTCAGGCGGCCTTTTGACGGAATGGCGAAGATCATTGGCGCGCTCATTCGCCGCCTCCCGCATAGGCTCGCGCGGGACGGACCATGCAGCCCACCGCGCCGGTTGTCCGCGCCGCCCCAAGACGCGCGGGCAGGCCGTCATAGCGACCGCCGGCCGCCACGGGCCGCTCGTCGCCGAGGGCGGCGCTGCGCACTTCAAAGAGGTAGCCGTCGTAATAGCCGAAGGCCCGGCCGAAGGCGGCGGTCAGCACCATGCGGTCCTCGGGCACGCCGCGCGCGGCCATGCCGGCCAGACGCGCGCGCCAGCCGTCGAGGGCCGCGTCCAGCGCCGCGCGTTGCGGTCCGGCCAGGGCCGAGATGGCGTCCAGCGCCGCGCCCGGACGGTCGCTGACCGCCAGGAAGGCGCGGACCGCATCGGCCTGCTCGGGCGACAGACGCCCGGCCTTGGCGGCCTCGGCGCGTTCGACCAGGCGGTGGGCGATCTCGGCGGGACGACGACCGCCGACCGGCTCGATGCCGGCCAGGGACCACAGCTCCTGCAAGACGGCGGAGGCCTCGCCCTCGGGCAGGCCGGCCAGCAGGGCGGCGATGCGGCTCTGCTCGGCGCTGGCCTCGGCACCGCCGTCCAGCTCGATCTTCAGCTGGCGCGGACGCGTAAAGGCGCGCTTGAGGCGGGCGGCCAGGGGCGCGGCCAGGCCCAGCGTATCGATGAAGGCTCCGAACAGGCCGACGTCGCCCAGCACCAGCGACAGGTCCGCGCGCCCGCCGGCGGCCGACGAGGCCCAGGCCAAAGCGGCGATCTCGGCGTCGGCGGCGACGGGGTCGCCGGCCTCGAAGGCCTCGACGCCGATCTGCAGGAACTCCTCGGCCCGGTCGCTGCCGCGCGGCGCGACGCGAAAGGCCTTGCCGTCATAGAGATAGCGCCCGGAAGCCGCCCCCGCCTCGAGGTGCGCGCGGGCGATGGCCACGGTGAAGTCGGGCCGCAGGCACGCCTCCTCCCCCCCGTCGCCGGACACCACGAACAGCCGCGAGCGCATGGCCTCGCCGGCCAGGTCCAGCAGCAGGCCCAGCGGCTGCAGCACCGGCGCGTCGGTCAGCACGGCGCCGGCCGCCAGCAGCGGCGCGCGGATGGCGCCCAGCGCCTCCGCGGGAATGGAACGCTCGAGCCTCATGCCTCAGCCCTCAATGATCTTGCGGACAGCCGCGACCAGCTCGCCGCGCGGAATGGTCTGCTGGCCCGGACGCTCGGCCTTCCAGGCGGCGTTGTCGGCCACGCCGGAGGCCAGCTCGCGGCCCAGGTCGAGGTCCTTGATCGTCACCGTGCCGGCCGCGATCTCGTCGCCGCCCAGCATGATGGCGGCCGGCGCCATCCGGCGGTCGGCATATTTCATCTGCGGCCGCATGCCCGAGGTTCCCAGATAGACCTCGGCCGCAATGCCGGCGTTGCGCAGGTCGGCGGCGACCGAGAAATACTCGCCCATGTGGGCCTGGTCGAAATTGATGATCACCACCGGACCCCGCGCCGCGCCGCCGGGCTCGCGCCCCGCCGCCCGCAGGGCCGAGGCCAGGCGCGAGACGCCGAACGAGAAGCCCGTGGCCGGCACGGGCTGGCCGGTGAACCGCGCGATCAGGTCGTCATAGCGCCCGCCGCCGCCGATCGAGCCGAACGAGACCTTGTTGCCCTTCTCATCCAGGGTGGACAGCAGCAGCTCGGCCTCGAACACCGCGCCGGTGTAATACTCAAGCCCGCGCACGATCGACGGCTCGAACATCGCCTGGTCGTCGGCGACGCCCAGGCTCTTCAGGGCCGCGTCGATCAGGGCCAGCTCGTTGAGGCCCTCGTCGCCCTCGGCCGAGCCGCCGATGACATTGGCGATCTTGCCCAAGGTCTCCGACCGTCCGCCGGACCCGGCCTGGACGAAGTCGAGCACCGCGTCGATGGCCTTGCCCACCAGGCCAGCGCCCTTGGTGAAGGCGCCGCTCTCGTCCAGCCGGCCCTCGCCCAGCAGCAGGCGCACGCCCTCGACGCCCAGGCGGTCCAGCTTGTCGACGGCGCGCAGCACGGCCAGCTTCTGGCCGCTGGTCTCGACCCCGGCCGAGGTCAGAAGGCCGTTCAGCAGCTTGCGATTGTTGATCCGCAGCACGGCCGAGCCGCGCGGCAGGCCGGCGGCTTCCAGACCCGCCACGGCCATGGCGATGATCTCGGCGTCGGCCTCGGGCCGGGCCGATCCCACCGTGTCGGCGTCGCACTGGATGAATTCGCGGAAGCGGCCGGGGCCGGGCTTCTCGTTGCGCCACACCGGGCCATAGGCATAGCGGCGGAACGGCTTGGGCAGGGTCTCCCAGTTCTGGGCCGCGAACCGGGCCAGGGGCGCGGTCAGGTCGTAGCGCAGCGCCATCCACTGGTCGTCGTCGTCCTGCAGGGCGAACACGCCCTCGTTGGGACGGTCGCTGTCGGGCAGGAACTTGCCCAGGGCATCGGCATATTCGAAGGCCCCGGTGTCCAGCGCCTCGAAGCCGTGCCGCTCATAGACCTTCGACACCGCCTCCAGGATGGCGCGCTCGGCCCGCAGGTCGCGGGCGCGCTTGTCGGCGAAGCCGCGCGGGGCGCGGGCTTCGGGGCGGAAGGTGTCTGCGGGCTGGTCGGTCATGTCGCGGCGTCGATCCTAGGAAGTCAGGTCTCGACGGATGGCGCTTTTCAGCAAGCCCCATCCGCCTTGGGCGGGGCTCTGGCTGGGTGTCGCTGTTTTAGAGCGAGCAGACCCGGCCGATCCCGCGAGGCGAGGTCGGATGGTGGTGGCGGCCGTGATGGTGCGGCGTGCGGGTCATTGCGGGCGGGCTATAGCCTAGCGGGGAGGATGGGGGAAGGGGCCGCGCAGCTATGCGCGACCCCTTCCCGTTCTCTCAGGCTATACGTACCGGCTGGTGGCGCGGATTTTCTCTTCCGCCTGGACCAGCGCGGCCTTGGCCTCTGCCAACGCTTGGACGGCTTCGAGCGCGGCACGTCCGCTCAAATAGGGGCCTGCCGGAGGAAGCCCGCTAGCTTCGGCCGCCTCCACGTTGTGGAAGGCGTATCCGCCAAGGACTTCGGCAACCCGGCCGGGATTTACCCCAAACCAAGCAGCGATATCATGCTGCCGGTCGCCACGGAGGCGCATCCCCTTGATGGCGGAAGCGTCGTCGTTATTGAGGTGAACGCCGCTCGGCTTAGCCCGGCGACGGTAAATTTCCCGCCCGGCCATTACGCAGCAGCCTTTTCAAGCGAACGCTGCTCAGCCTCAGTGAGGGACATGCCGAGCTTGCTCTTGATGAACGTCTTCGTCGCGGAGCGAGCTTGACGGTTGGAAACCACCGAGTTCGCCACGATGCAGACGTTCTGCCATTCCTTGTTCTGCTTCGACCAGTCGATGTCAGCCAGCGCGGCAAGGCGCTCCTTCCAGTTAGGATCCGCCGCCATCAGGTCAGCACCAAGGCCGCCCAGTGCGCGAAGGACGGTCGAGTGGGACGAGATGTGTTCCGACCGAAGCTCCTGAGCGGACTTCTGACCGCTCAGGACCTTCCGCCAGTCCACCATGTTGTCCGCCACAGCGGACCAGTAGGTGGCCAGGAGCTTGGCGTTATCCTCAACATCTTCGGCCGAGCTGTCCCTAAGCAGGTCGCTGTTGGCATCATAGACCGCAGCGAGCGTGAAGATCTTCGTCGACTTAGCCTTGAGTCCCGCATCGACCTTCTCGGTCAGCTCTTTAAAGACCGGGACCTTATCGAGCGCGAACAGCGTAGCGATGGAGATCGGATCGCGCTTGTCGAACAGGACGTCGAGCGACTTAGACGTCTTAACGACGTGCCGGTTGAGGTCAGTGAACATCTGTTGGACCCGCTCGGTGCTTTCCCAAGGGAAGAGCAGCACTGAAATGGTTTGCTCCGCCAAGTCCGGATTCTTCTTAACGGCCTCCACAATGGCGGCGCAGCGGTGCTGGCCATCGTTGATGGTCAGCTCATCGCCGAGCTTGATCCGCAGGGTGCCAATGTTCCCCTCGCTGTCCGAGTGGGGAACGAAGGTCGGCTCGGACTTGAATGACGCGGTGATAGACGCGAAGAGATAATCCTCTTCGTTTTCGAGCATGTATTCAGTGAGTGCAGGAACACGCGCTCGGTTAAGGGCCCGTTGCTCCCGCGCTTCAGGGGACAGATCGGACCACTGGCGCTCTTCGGGGTCGAATTTGAACATACTCTGGATAGCTTCGAGGGGCATCAGGCACGAATAGTACGTGCGGGTTCCCATCTTTCCCCGCATAGCGGGCACATATACTTGCATCATATTACTTCTCCATTCGAACTCGATTTTCCTGGAAGAGCGACAATCGCTCAGGGAGTTTGGTGAGTTCGCAGCAGCACAAAAGACAGCTCCACCGCCATTTGTCAAGAGCTCCTTCTAAAATTTCATACAGCTCCCTGGCTTTTTGTGTGCAGCTCCTTTAATTTCATCAATGCAGCTCCCTTGGAAATTCGGTCAGAGCTGGGAATTGCCCTCTCCCCTTGCGGGAGCGGGTGACCCGGCGAAGTCCGGGGTCGGGTGAGGGGTCGCGCCGGACTTTCCGGACAGGGCTTTCCACCCCTCATCCGGCCGCTTCGCGGCCACCTTCTCCCGCAAGGGGAGAAGGAAGAGAGCCGGCCGGAGTTTTCGGAAGCCTTCCCCCGGAAGGAAACCCCTCCTTACATCTCACGGCGAGACGATCGCGGGTCTGGGCAGGTCACTCAAGGACGGCCCTGCGGGCCGCCGCGACGCGGCCGGTCGCAGACCGGTCCTTGACTGACCTGCCCAGACCCGCACGCTGCAGCCTCCAAGAGATGTAAGGATGGCTCCGACCTGGGGCGGTCGGTGCAGGAGGGGCGAAGTGCGCGCGCACTTCGCTGGCGTCTCACGTGTCAACTGAACCAGAGGTTCCCGCCACAAGGGCGGGAATGACGGAAGGTTTGGGGGGCGGGGCGGTCGGCGTACCTGAAGGCTCGGAATGACGGTGGATTAGAGCCGTGGCGCTGGGGGGCGCCCGACTTCCCCGCCCCCGATCATGTCCGGCCGGTTGCTGAGGAAGAAGTCGCGGCGGTGGGTGAAGAACTCGGCCGCCACGTCGAGGGCGGCGATGATCACCCGCATCATGGAATAGTGCGGCCCGTTGGGCGGCAGGTTGCGCAGCTGGTCGATACAGGCCTGGCGCGCGGGGCGCAGGCCGTCGAAGAAGCGCTCCGGGTCGGGTATGCCGGCGCGGCCGTTGCGCGGGCTCATGGGTTGCACGCACGGCGAGGCGCGCGCCGGCGGGGGCGTTGGGTCGGCATGGAAGGCTCCTTGGTTCGCGCTTTGTTCTCCCCCCGGCGCGCGCCGGAGTCAATCGACCACGGGTGGTGTCGCGCCGGCTCTGCCACAGGCGCGGTCAGCCCTTGAAAGACGGCCGCCAGACCGCGAGACTCTCGCGCCTGCGCATGGAAACCGAGATGAGCCCTTCTGGAACGATGTTCGCCCGGCGGGCTTTGCTGACGGGATCGGCGGCGCTGGCTGTCAGCGGCGGGGCGACGTCCGCCCTCGCCCGTCCGCGAGCCCAGGGCCAGGACGGCGACGGCGCCTGGATTCCGTCGGAAGACCTGGTTGCGGCGCTTCCACGCTTCATGCGCATCGCCGGGGTGCCCGGCGTCGCCCTTGCGGTCATCGACCGGGGAAAGCTGGCCTGGAGCCGCAGCTTCGGCGTGAAAAACGTGCTCACCCGCGACCCGGTGCGGGAGGACACGCTGTTTGAAGCGGCGTCGATGACCAAGCCGGTCTTCGCCTATGTCGTGATGCGGCTGGTCGATGAAAAGCGCCTGGACCTCGACACGCCGCTCGTCGCCTACCGCCGGCCTGCGAACCTGGGGAATGACCCGACTCTGGAACGGATCACGGCCCGGCATGTGCTGGCCCATTCGACCGGCCTGCCCAACTGGGCTTCCGCGCCGCTGGTCACAAGTAGCCCGCCCGGATCGCGCTACACCTATTCGGGCGAAGCCTTCATCTGGCTGCAGCTGGTGGTCGAGACGATCATGGGCATGGGCCTTGGCAGCGTGATGCAGGCCAGGCTGTTTGGTCCGGCGGGCATGTCGCACAGCACCTTCGGCTGGGACGAACAGATCGCCCGGTCGGCGGTCTTTGGCCATTCCGAGCCTCCGGAAGGCGAGCAGGCGCTTCCCCCCCAGCCCACGCGTGAGCTGGGCGACCGGCTGCTTGCGGTCGCGTCGCAGGGGGGCAAGCCGATCGCGTCATGGACCTACGAAGACTCGATCGCAGCGATGCGCGAGACCGATCCCAAGACGGCGCCGACGACGCACGACCTGCTGGTCAATTCGGCGGGCGGGCTCCTGACGACGGCGTCCGACTATGCCAGGTTCATGCTGCTGATGATGGACCGGCCGGGGCGGGCGGACTGGGAGATCAGCGATGCGACCCGGCGGGCGATGCTCACCCCCCAGCTCGACGTGCGCGGGCCCGACATTTCGCGCGGACTGGGTTGGGAACTCGAACAGTCCTCGGCGGGCCCGCTATTCCAGCACAGCGGCAGCAATTACGGGATCTTCAAGACCCTGGGCGTCGGCGACGCCCGACGCGGGCGCGCGATCGTCGTCTTCACCAATGGCGCGAACGGCAATGCGCTGGCGGCCCTGATCGTTCGGCAGGCGACCGGGATCGACCGGCTGAAGTCCCTGATCTGATCGGCTCTATCCCCGTGCCCCCACGGGGATAGAGCCTCCCCGCCGCCAGGGATTTCAACGGCCTAAGCCCGTGAACCACCGTCACGATGACAATCTCATCCGCCCCTGCAAAACCGCCCCCATACTAACTCTCGCCCCAACACCGGGGAGGACGTCCAGCTGGCGATCTGACGGGTGATGGGGGCGGTCGAGCGGGTAGCGCCCGTCGGTCGTCGTTGAAGGCCCGATGGGGTCTGGCGGAGCGGGGCGGTCCTTGCGGGGACGTCGTGTGATGAAGCCGGGCCCGGACCGCCGGGAACTCCCTTTGGCGACGCCCGGACGACGCGCGCCAGGCGCGGGCTGAAATCGCCCGCGCGGTCCGGATCGGGGTCGTCTGCCCGGTCCGCCCGCCGGAGGCCTAACGTCGGGAGCGGGTTAAAACCCCGCGCCCCGAGGGCTTTCGTCCACCGGCCGCGCGGAGCGCCCGTACGTGTCGAAACGGTATTCTCCAAATCCAGATCCGGGCGCGCCCGGACGCTCCGCCGCCTCCCCACCTCGCCGGGCCTTCGCTCGGCGGACGACGCGAACCTGTGTCCTGCCTTCAGGCGGGGCGCGCCGTTCATCCCCTCATCCTGTGGAGATTTAGCCATGAGCAAGTTCAGAGACACGCCGCCCGCCGAAGCGACGGCGATCCCCCTCCCGCCGACGGGCCTGGAGGCCCAGGAGGCCGAGCTGAAGCGCCTCGAACACGAGGTGATGCGGTTCCGAGGACTCGCGGTCAGGGAGATGCTGCTGCGCGGCAGCTATCGCGACCTGATGAAAACCCTGGACATGGTCGAGGGCATGGATCCCGTCCCGGACGACTGGCGCGCCCGACTTGAGGGGACGGACTTTCTGGGCGGCGGGTTTGATCCGGGTGAGCCGGAGGATGAGGAGGGCCTCGGGGACGACGAGGCGGATTGACGCGACGCGCCCCAAAAAACCTCCGTCATTCCCGCCCTTGTGGCGGGAACCCCTGGTTCAGCTCACACGTGAGGCGCCAGCGAAGTGCGCGCGCACTTCGCCCCTCCCGCACCTGCGTGCGGTACGAGAGGTTCCCGCCACAAGGGCGGGAATGACGGGAAATTTTGGTATGTGGCGGGGCCTAAACCTTCAACCGCCCGACCAACGCCGCCGTCGACGGATCGTGGCTGCCCGCCGCCCCGCTTTCCAGCTCCGGCAGGATGCGGCCGGCCATCACCTTGCCCAGTTCCACGCCCCACTGGTCAAAGCTGTTGATGCCCCAGATCACCCCCTCGACGAAGGTCTTGTGCTCATAGAGGGCGATCAGGGCGCCGAAGGTTTGCGGCGTCAGGCGGTCCAGCAGCAGCAGGGTTGAGGGCCGGTTGCCGGCGAAGGTGCGCTGCGGGGCCAGGGTGGCGATTTCCGCTTCCGGAACGCCCTTGGCGGTAAGCTCGGCGACCACGTCTTCGGTGGTGCGGCCGACCATGAAGGCCTCGGCCTGGGCCAGCAGGTTGGACAGCAGCTTTTCGTGCATGCCGGCCGGGCCTTCTTCCGATTTGGCCAGGCCGACCAGCTCCATCGGCGTGATGTCGGTGCCCTGGTGCATGCACTGGAAATAGGCGTGCTGGACGTTGGCGCCCTCGTCGCCGAACACCACCGTGGCGGTGCCGCGCTTGACGGGCCGGCCGTCGGGGCCGACCGACTTGCCGTTGCTCTCCATCTCCAGCTGCTGGAGGAAGGCGGCCAGGCGGCGCAGGCGGTGTGAATAGGGCACGACCGAGCGGGCGCGGCGGTCCAGGCCATTGCGGTTGAAGATCTGGGCCAGGGCCAGCAGCACCGGGGCGTTCTTGTCCAGCGGGGCTGAGGCGAAGTGGGCGTCCATGGCGGCGCCGCCGGCCAGGAAGCCCTCGAAGGCGTCCCAACCGCAGGCCACGGCCACCGACAGGCTGACCGACGACCACAGCGAATAGCGGCCGCCGACCCAGTCCCAGAAGCCGAACACCCGCTCGTCGCTGATGCCGAAGGCGGCGGTCTTGTCCAGGGCGGTCGAGATGGCGGCCAGGTGCTGACCGGCGGCGGCCTCGCCCAGGGCGGCGACCAGCCAGGCGCGGGCCGCGCCGGCATTGGCCAGGGTCTCCTGGGTGGTGAAGGTCTTGGAGACGATGACGACCAGGGTCTCTTCCGGGTCGAGATCGGCGGTCATCATGGCGAACTCGGCGCCGTCGACATTGGCCACGAAGCGCAGGTCGATCTCCGGCTTGATCGGCCGCAGGGCGTCCCACAGCAGGCGGGGGCCCAGGTCGCTGCCGCCGATGCCGATGTGCAGTATGGCCTTGAACGGCTTGCCGGTGGCGCCCTTGATCTGGCCCGAGCGGACGGCCTCGGCGAAGGCCTTCATCCGTTGGCGGACGGCTTCGACCTGCGCCATCACCGGAACGCCCTGGGCCTTGAGGTCGACTCCGGCGGGCGCCCGCAGGGCGGTGTGCAGGACGGCGCGGCCTTCGGAGCTGTTGATCGCCTCGCCGGCCAGCATCCGGGCCCGGGCCCCCTCGACGTCGGCGGCGTGGGCCAGGTCGAGCGCGGCTTCCAGGCCGGCCTCGTCCCAGGCCTGTTTCGACAGGTCGAGGTGCAGGCCCGCCACGTTAAGCGTGAGCGCTGCGAGCCTTCCAGGCTCCGCCTCGAACATCTCGACGATGCGCTTATCGCCGGCGGCCTGGGCGGCGGTTTCCAGGCGGGTCCAGGCGGCGTCGAGATCGGCCATGCGTCGGTTCCTTGCGGGTTTGGTAAATCGGCGTTTACCCCGGCGGGCTTACCAAACGGATGCCGCCGCGTCATGCAGACCAATGACGTTTTTCGCGGGGAGAGTTCAGATGTCCTGCGACGCGATCGCCTTTTCCGCCCTGCTGTGGCTCGCCTCGACCGGCCCCGCGCCGCAGCCGACCGCCGCTGCGGCCCTCAGCGCCCCGGCCTCGGTGGCCGGCGAGCCGCTGTTCGCCGACATCGTACGCCGCGCCGGGGGCTTGAAGCTGCAGGTCGAGGCCTATCGCAAGTCGCTGAACGCCGACCCTGCCGCCCCGGCCGCAGCCCTGCCCGGCGCCGAGGCCTTCGGCGCCCGGATCGCCGAGCTTTCCGCCCTCGACATGAAGGGCCACCTGACGCTGAAGGAACGCGGCGCGGTCGACGACCTCAAATGCATCCTGCGCGGCATCTCGGTCGACCTGCCCGAAAAGCTGGCCGCCATGACCGCCGCCAAAACCGTCAAGGACCAGGACCTGGCCCTGCGCGACATGGTCTATCTGCTCAACGACAATGTCGAAGTGATCACCGCCCCGCCGCAGCCGGCGGCCTAGGCGCGCTCTCAAGCGTCCTTGTATTTCACCGCGCAGCCATAGGGCTGGACATAGGCCACCTTGACCGGCCGGCCCGCCTTCACATCCGCCAGTGCCGCCGCGACCAGGTTTTTGGCCCGGGGCAGGTCCTCGACCTTGTTGCTGGGGATGTCGTCGATGGCGCCCTCGTAGACCACGGCTCCGGCGGCATCGATGACGAACATGTGCGGCGTGGTCTTGGCCTTGTAGGCTGTGGCGATCACCCCGTCAGCGTCGAGCAGCAGCGTCGTCGGCTTGGCGCCCCGGGCCTGCATCCAGGCCTTGGCGCTGCCGCCGTCCGGGAAATGGCCCTGCTTGCCGGGCGCCGACGAGGCGATGGTCAGCCAGACCACGCCATCAGCCGTGGCGGCCGCCTGCAGGCCCTGCATGTTGCCCGAATAGTGCTTCTTCACATAGGGGCAGCCCTCGTTGACCCATTCGAGGACCACAGTCTTGCCCCTGAACTCGGCCAGCGAGCGGGTCTTGCCGTCGATGTCGACAGCGGTGAAGGCCGGGGCGGGCTTGGCGTGGGCGAGACCGGGCGCGGCGACCGCGATCAGCGGCAGGCCGGCGGCGACGAGACGGCGCGTGACATTGGACATATGCGAGCTCCAGAAAGACAGAGTTCCCCCTCGCCTTTGCAGCTTGTCACATCCCAGCGTTCTCCGAAACTAGGAAGCCGCCTTCTCGATGGCCTCGATGACCATGCCCTCGGTCAGAAGCTGCGGCAGGATCACCGGCGCGCCGCCCTTGGCCGGATAGACCAGATACAGCGGCACGCCCGCCCGGCCATGCTCGGCAAGGGCGGCGGCGATGGTGGCGTCGCGATTGGTCCAGTCGGCCTTCAGCAGCACGGCGTTCCGATCCTTGAACACCTGGGCGACGCCGGCGCCGGACAGGGCCACCTTCTCGTTGACCTGACAGGTCACGCACCAGGCGGCGGTGAAGTCGACCAGCACCGGCCGGCCCTCGGCCCGCAGGGCGGCGACCCGTTCCGGCGACCAGGTCTCGGAGGCCAGCCCCGGACCGATGGGCGTCGAGGCCTGGGCCGTCGCGGCGACAGGCCCCGGAGCCTGCAGGGTCAGGGCTGTCAGGGCGACGGCGCCGGCCAGGCTCAGCAGGGCCAGCAGCAACGGCACCAGGCTGGGCTTGCCCACGGCGCGGCGGGTCTGGGCGTGGCCGTACAGCCAGGCGGCGAAGGCCAGCAGCACGGCGGCGGCGAACACCTCGCCCAGGGCGATCGACCCGGACTGCTGGCTGAACACCCAGACCAGCCAGGCCGCCGTGCCATACATCGGGAAGGCCAGGCCCTTCTTCAGGGTATCCATCCAGGCGCCGGGACGCGGCAGCCGCGCCAGCAGGGCCGGCGCGAAGGTCAGGATCACGAACGGGGCGGCAAAGCCCAGGGCCAGGGCCAGGAACACCGACAGCGAGATCAGCGGCGGCTGGACCAGGGCAAAGCCCAGGGCGCCGGCCATGAACGGCGCGGTGCAGGGGGCAGCCACCACCACGGCCAGGGCCCCGGTGAAGAAGGCGCCGGTCACGCCGCCGCGCGCCGAGATGCTGCCGCCGACGCCCTGGACCGAGGTCCCGAACTCGAAGACACCCGACATGTTCAGCGCCACCAGCAGCATGACCAGGGCCAGGCTGGCCACCACCACCGGCGACTGCAGCTGGAAGCCCCAGCCCACAGCCGCGCCGCCGGCCCGTACCGCGATCAAGAGGCCGGCCAGGGCCAGGAAGGTGGCGACCACCCCGACCAGGAAGGCCAGGCCCTGCAGGCGGGTCTTGCCCGGATCGTGGGCGTGGCCGGCCAGGCTGGCGGCCTTCATCGACAGCACCGGGAAGACGCACGGCATCAGGTTCAGGATCAGCCCACCCAGGAAGGCGAAGACCAGGGCGGTGAGCAGGCCCTTGGCGTCGACCGGCCCTTTCGCGGCCCCCTTGGCGACAGAGGGCGGCGAGCCCAGGCCCGACGCCGTGGCGGGGGGATCGCCCGCCGTCGCCGTCACCTCAAAGGACTGACCCTTCAGGGCCAGCACGCCCGACAGTTCGGTGGGCGGGGTCCCGCTGGTAAAGTCGTAGCCGGGCGTCAGGCCCAGGGTCAGGCCTTCGGGACCGCGCTCGATGGTCTGGTCGGCGGCGTGGTCGATGACCTTGCCCGAATACGGAAAGAAGTAGGCGCCGGCCATGTCGGCGCCCTTTAGCGGCGCGCCGGTGACGGCCAGCTTCAGAACGCCACCCTCCAGCTTGAACACGGCCTTCAGGCCGGCGGACTTGGGGGCGTCAGCCAGGGTCTTGGCGACCACCGCGCCCCATTTCGGATCGGGCCCCGGCGCGCCCGCCACGATGGGCAGGTCCAGGGTCAGGACCGCGTCCTCAGGGATACAGATCTCTTCGCAGACCAGGAAGGCGGCCGCCGCCTTGAGCGTGACCGTCGAGCCCGGAGGGGCGTCGACCGGTACGGTGATCGGCACGGGCAGCAGCACCTCGCCCTTATAGGCGTAGTCGAGCAGCGGTCCGACGCGGCTCTTCTCCGGGGTCGGCCAGACGATGTCGCCGGCGGTCCAGCCGGTCGGCAGGGTCCAGACGATCTTGGTGGCGTCGCCCGCGTCGCCCGGATTGCGCCAATAGGTGTGCCAGCCCGGCTGGATCTTCTGACGCAGGGCCACATAGATCGTGGCGCCGGGAACGGCGGCGGCGTCCTGGGCCACCAGCTCGGCTTCGATGTGACCGGTGTTGACCGGGCCCGCCAGGGCCTGTCCCCCGCCCGAGCCGGCAAGAAGCCCGGCAAAGAGCACGGCCTGCACGGCCACGAGAAGTTTCCGGATCAACATGAAGCCTGCCCGAGCCAAAAAGCGTCAGGGACACATGGCCCGCCCGCGCGCTCTCGACAAGCACCGACCGACCATGGACAGTCGATGACGATTCAAAGTGAGACTTCAGATATGCCCGCCGCGTTCGACGATATCGAGATTGGTCAGGTCGTGTCCCTGGGCACGCGCGCCGTGGAAGGCAAGGCGCTGGAGGCCTTCATCGCCGCCTTCGCCCCCGGCTGGCCGATCGAGAACGGCGCCCCCGACGTGATGGTGTTCGCCATCTGGTCGCGGCTGGACGCCGAGGCCGCCGCCGCCTGGCCCCAGACCAAGCGCCTGGGCGTCGACGCCCTGCGCTGGATGCGCAACCCGCCGGTCGGCGAACTGCTGCGCGGCCGCATGACGGTAATGGGCAAGGACCCGGTCGGCGAAGGCAAGGGCATGATCATCGCCCAGCACGACCTGCTCGACGAGGCCGGGCGGCTGGTCTTTTCGTGCCTGACTCGCAGCATTTTCGCGCGGTAAGGCGGCGGGTGGCCACAATTCCGGCGTCGCGCAGGCGCGCCAGATGTTGCGACCGCGCCGACGGCGAGAGCAGCAAACGAGCCTCAGTATCGCTGACCTACAGAGCTCCGTCGCTCAAAGCGTGGAGAACCCGAAAGCGATGGCTATTGGCCAGCGCCCGCAGGACATCGTCGGGCGTGGCCGGTTCATTGGCCATGCAGCAGCGCGTCGAGCCGATAGGACGAGACCGTCACCTCGCCGCGCGCCGCCACCAAGGCGCCTTGCGCGGCCAGGGCTTCGCGTTCGGCGTCGAGCAGATCCAGGACGGGCTTTTGGCCCACCCGCACTTCATTGCGCACGCTGTCCAGCGCGCTGGTCGCGGCGCTGGCCTGGTCGGTAGCGGCCAGCATCACGGCCCGCGCGGTGGCGACATCGCCCCAGGCGCCGATCACGGCCTCCCGCACCTGAGCCTGCGCTGACTTCAGGCCCGCCTGAGCGGCGCGAAGCGCTGCCCCTGCCTCATCAACGCGGCCGCTTACAGCACCGCCCGAAAACAGGGTCCACCGTCCTTGCACACCGACCATGACACCATCGGCGCTGTAGCCTGGAAAGAACTGGTCGCGCGCTGTGCTGGCGGTAGCGGTCAAGGCGAGGTTCGGCAGTCGGTCGGCCTTGGCGTAGCGAACGCCGGCCTGCGCCGCGCGTTCGGCCGCCTCGGCGGCCAAAAGCATGGGGCTCGATTGAGACGCCGTAGCGATCGCCTCATCGAGCGACGCAGGCGTCGCGGGGGGCGCGACCACGGCCTCAAGCCCGTTCGGTTCCGCTCCGACCACGGAGACGAAATGTGCTCGGCTCCTGGCCAGTTGACCTTCGGCACGGGCCAAGCCTGCGCGGCTCTCTGCCTGGCGGGCCATGGCCTGGTCGAGATCAGTGCGAGGTATCTCTCCGCCCTTGAAGCGCAATTGCGCCTGGCTGGTGATGGCCTCCATCTGGGCGAGCTGGGCCCGGCTCAAGGCCACCATGTCCTGGGCGCTAAGCACCCCGACATAGGATGACGCAACCTCGGCGCTGAGCGCAGCCGTTGCACCGCCGACCTGAGCGAGGGCTGCCGCCTTACCCTCTGCAGCCTGAGCGATAGCGGCGCTGACGCCACCGCCTGAGAACAGGGGCTGGCGGAGTTGCAGCGACGCCGCGCGAGGCGAGACATGGCTCTGGCCAAAGCCGAAGAAGCCACCAAGATCGGTCGTTCCGCTTGCGCTCTCACCCGACAGGGTGAGGCTAGGCAGACGGCCGGAGCGCGCCTGGGCCAGCCGGGCGTTGGCCGCGTCCGACTGGGCCTGCACCTGGGCGAGACCTGGATTGGCGCGCCGCGCCAGGGCAATGGCCTCGGGCAAGGTCATGGCCGACGCGCCCAAGGGCGCGGCGACACTGGCCAGCAAGAACAGGGCTAGGACGGCGCGCATCGAGTTCACTGGAACGCGACGCCCGGCTTGACGCCGAGTTTCTTGAAGATCATCGCGGCCGGGCAAAAGCCGGTGAAGGCCGCCTGGATCATGTTGAGGCCTGCAAAGATCGACAGGCCGATCCACCAGGGGTGAACAAACTGGGCCAGGCCGACACCCACCAGGACGACAAAGCCGGCAAAAGCCAGAACCAAACGATCGACAGTCATGATCAATCTCCTCAAGCGACTCAGGCGCTTGCCTGGGCCAGAGCCTGGTGCGTCCAGGCGACGATTTGAGCCGCGCTCATCAGCCCGGCGGATCGGGCGATGACGGCGCCGTCCCGATAGAGGAGCAGCGCCGGAATGCCCGAGACGCCCAACGCCCCGGCGGCCTGCGGCTCGGCTTCGGAATTGAGTTTCAAGAGCCGCACGTCCGGCTCGAGCCGCGCGGCTGCAGCAGCAAACTGAGGGGCCATGGACCGGCAGGGTCCGCACCACGGGGCCCAGACATCGACGAGAACAGCGACGCCGCGGGTCTTGCCGGCGTGGGCGGCCAGTTGCGCGCCGCTCACCTCGGTCGGAGCGCCGGAGAACAGGCGCTCGCCGCAGCGGCCGCACTTGGCCGCCAGGGCGTTCCGGCTTTCGGGCGCGCGATTGGTGGCGCCACAGGCGGGACAAACAAGCTGCCGCATCACACTGCCTTTCGCCCTCAGGGCTTGATCTTGTGGATACCCATGACGTCCAGGGCGAGCTTCTCGTAGAAGGGCTCGCTCTCGCCGCGCTTGACCTTGGCCAGGAAGTATTTCTCGAACCCGACCTTGGCCAGGTGGACCCACTTGCCGCTGGCCGACCAGTTGACGTTGCGTGGCGGAATCTGGGGCTGGGCGATGAACACCACGCCGCCGTCGCCGAAATCGGCCAGGCAGATGGCGTTCCAGGTCGCCTCATGGGTGGCGGGCTGGCCGCTGAGGATCTCTTTGAAGTTATGGGCGATGGCCGTGACCATGCTCTCGATCATGAAGCCGGTCTTGGGCACGCCCACCGGCACAGGGGTCTTGCCCGTCGGAGCGATGGCGACGCAGACCCCCAGGGCCATGATGTTCTGATAGGTCGGATTGCGCTGGTGCTTGTCGACCAGGATGAAGCCGCGCGGATTGGTCAAACCGCTGATCCCGTGAACCGCGGCCACGCCCCGGAAGGCCGGCAGCATCATCGAATAGGAGAACGGCAGGTCGTGGGTCGCCTTGACGGCGCCGTCATCGGCGATCTCCTCGACATGCATCATCCCGGCCTCGACCGAAGCGACCCTGGCGTTGGTGACCCACTTGATGTGACGCTGGCGCATCTCGCTTTCCAGCAGGCCCTTGGTGTCGCCCACCCCGTCCAGGCCCAGATGGCCGACATAGGGCTCGGAGGTAACAAAGGTCATGGGCACGCGGTCGCGCACCTTGCGGCGGCGCAGTTCGGTGTCGAGGATCAGGGCGAACTCATAGGCCGGGCCAAAGCAGGACGCGCCCTGCACCGCGCCGACAACGATCGGGCCGGGGTTTTCCACGAACCGGTCGAAGGCGGTCGCCGCCGTCTCGGCGTGATCAACGTGGCAGATCGACTGGGTGAAGCCGCCGTGCGGGCCAAGACCGGGGATCTCGTCAAAGGCCAGCTCCGGCCCCGTGGCGATGACGAGATAGTCGTAGTCGAGCAGCATGCCATCGGAGAGTTCCAACTGGTTGCGTTCGGGCATGACCTTGGCTGCGCCAATGCCTCGGAAAGCGATGCCCTTCTTCTTGAACACGGGCGGCAGCTTGACCTCGATGGCCTCACGCTTGCGCCAGTGAACAGCGACCCAAGGGTTTGAGGGTACGAAGTGGAAGGTGTCGCCCTGCGAGACCACCTCGACCACGGCCTTGTCGCCCACGGCTTGCTTGATCTCGAAGGCGGCGATGGCGCCGCCCAGTCCGGCGCCCAGAATGACGATGCGCGGCTTGGCCATGATCCCGTTTCCTCTCACGCCGTGGTTCGGAGTCGAGACTGGGCTCGTTCCGCGCGGCTAACTTTGATCAGGATCACGTTTGAGCCCGAGCGTTCGGGATAGCGTCGCCCTGTCGATGGCTTGACTAGATATTCGTAAAGTCGCATATACGCAACTATGAATTTTGATCCTGCCGCCCTCAAGGCTTCCGCGGACGACGCCTGCGCCCTGCTCAAGGCGCTGGCCAATCCCCATCGGCTGATGATCGTCTGCGCGCTGGTCGACGGCGAGCAGTCGGTGGGCGCGCTCGCCCAGGGCCTGGGCGTTCGCGAGACCCTGGCCTCGCAGCATCTGGGCCTGTTGCGCCGCGACGGCGTGGTGGCCGCGAGGCGCGATGGACAGACCATTTACTACGGCCTTCGCAGCGGTCAGGCCCGCGCGCTGGTCGAGACCTTGTCCCGTCTGTTCTGCGCGGTCCCAGGACCTGCCCCTTTCAAGGAGACCCACTGATGTTCGGATCCCCCAAGACCAAAGACCTCACCGCCCACCAGGTGAAGACCGCTCTCGACGCCCAGGAGATCCTGCTGGTCGACGTGCGCGAGCCGGCCGAGTTCGCCGCCGAGCGCATTCCTGGCGCGGTCAATGTTCCGCTCTCCAGTTTCGACCCCAAGGCCCTCCCGGACGCCGGCGACAAGTCGGTGGTGTTCAGCTGCGGTTCGGGCAAGCGGTCGGCGACCGCCCTGGGCCACTGCCAGAAGGCCGGACACGCGCTGGATACCCACCTGACCGGCGGAATAATGGCCTGGAAGGCCGCCGGCCTGCCGACCGTCCGCTAGTCGACAAGCACAAGACCAAAAGCCCTGGAGGGGACGCCATGACGGCACGGCCATATCTGATCAGCGCCTTGGGGGCCGCCTTGCTGCTCAGCGCCTGCGGCGAATCCAAGGAGGCCGCGGCGCCGGCGGTCAAAATGGCTCCGGCGACGGACCGTCTGACGATCCGCGCCCAGGTCGTGTCCGACATCAAACCGGTTCCCGCGACCCTGACCACGCGCGACATGGCCGAGGCCCGGGCGAGGATTTCCGGAACCCTGGTGGCTTTGAGCGTCAAGGAAGGCGACCTCGTGCGGCAGGGCCAGATGATTGGTCGGATCAGGGATGATCGGCTGACCCTGCAAACTGGGGCGTTCGACGCCCAGGTCGCCGCAGCCGCCGCCGAGGCGGCCCGCGCTCAGGCGGATCTGGCCCGCACCCGCGACCTCTTCTCGCATGGCGTCTACGCCCAAGCGCGCTTGGATCAGGTCGAGGCCCAGGCCAAGGCCGCAAACGCCAATCTGTCAGCGGCCCGCGCCCAGCGTGGGGCCAGCGCCGAGCTGGGCGCCCAAGGCGCGATCCTGGCCCCGGCCACCGGTCGGGTCCTGGTGGCCGACGTCCCCGTGGGCTCGGTGGTGATGCCCGGCCAGTCGATCGCCAGGATCACGGCCGGCCCGCTGGTCGTGCGCATCGAACTGCCGGAAGGCCAGGCGCGCGCCCTCAAGGTCGGAGATTTCGTCGACCTGGCCGCCGAGGACCTGCGCGGCGCGGCCGCGCGCGGAACCATCAGCCAGATCTATCCGTCGATCACCGGCGGCCAGATCACCGCCGACGTCACAGCTCCCAACCTGCCCGGCGACCTGATCGGCCAGCGCGTGCGCGCCGCCGTCAGGATCGGCGAGCGCCAGGCGATCGTCATTCCACGGCGCTATGTCTCCACGCGCTTTGGCGTCGACTATGCCCGGTTGGTCGGAACCGATGGCGCGATCTCGGAATCCCCGATTCAGACCCGCGCGAGCGTCACGGCGGACACAGTCGAAGTTCTGTCAGGCCTGCGCCTTGGCGACATCCTGACCCCGGCGGAGGCCGCCCGATGAACCTGGGCCTTTCGGGTCGCCTGACCAAGGCGTCGATCAAGTCACCCCTGACGCCGCTGATCCTGCTGGCGGCGATCGCCGTAGGCCTGCTGGCGCTGATCTCGATCCCCCGCGAGGAGGAACCGCAGATCAGCGTGCCCATGGTCGACATCATGGTCGCCGCGCCGGGTCTGCGCGCGCCCGACGCCATCGAACTGGTCGGCAAGCCGTTGGAGGCCATCGTCAAGAGCGTCGCCGAGGTCGAGCACGTCTATACCTTCGCCGACGACAATCAGGTGATGGTCACGGCCCGCTTCAAGGTCGGGGTCGATCCCGACGCGGCGGCTGTGCGCATCCACGAGAAGGTCCGCGCCAACTATGACCGCATCCCGGCCGGTATCGCCGAACCCCTGATCCAGACCCGGGGCATCAATGACGTGCCGAGCCTCGTCCTGACCCTGTCGCCCAAGCCCGACGCGGCGGGCCAGTGGACCGACCAGGCGCTGTATGAGCTGGCGGGCAAGCTGCGCACCGAAGTCGCCAAGGTCGATGATGTGGGCCTGACCTTCATCGTCGGCGGCCGGCCCGAGGAAATCCGCATCGCCCCCGATCCGGCCCGCCTGGCCCAGCACGGCGTGTCGCTGGCCGCCCTGATGGACACCGTGCGTCAGGCCACCCGCGCCTTTCCCGCCGGCCAGATTCGCGGCGGCGGCCAAGCGGTCGACGTCACGGCCGGCCGCAGCCTGACCAGCGCTGTCGATATCGGTCTGCTGGCCCTGCCGTCGGCCAGCGGCCAGGCGGTCTATGTCCGCGATGTCGCCGATGTGGCCCAGGGCCCGCGTGAGGATCAGGCCCGCGCCTGGCGCTATGCCCGCGCAGACGGCGTCTGGAGCCAGGCCCCCGCCGTCAGCCTGGCCATCGCCAAGCGCAAGGGCGCCAACGCCGTTGTCGTCTCCCAAGCCGTCCTGACCCGCGTCGAGGCCCTGAAGGGCACGCTGCTGCCTGACAGCCTGGATGTGGCGGTGACCCGCGACTATGGCGCGACCGCCAATGAAAAGGCCAATGAGCTGCTGTTTCACCTGGGCCTGGCCACCCTGTCGATCGTGGTTCTGATCGGTCTGGCCATCGGCTGGCGCGAGGCGGCGGTGACCGCCGTTGTCATCCCGACGACCATCCTGCTGACCCTCTTCGCCTCCAACCTGATGGGTTACACGATCAACCGGGTCAGCCTGTTCGCCCTGATCTTCTCGATCGGCATCCTGGTCGACGACGCCATCGTCATGATCGAGAACATCGCCCGCCACTGGGCCATGAATGATGGCCGCAGCCGGATCGACGCCGCAGTCGAGGCCGTGGCCGAGGTGGGCAACCCCACCGTGGTCGCCACCCTGACGGTGGTTTCGGCCCTGCTGCCCATGCTGTTCGTCTCGGGCCTGATGGGGCCCTACATGGCCCCGATCCCGGTCAACGCCTCGGCGGCCATGGTGTTTTCGTTCTTCGTCGCGGTGGTCATCGCCCCGTGGCTGATGGTGCGCTTCGCCCGCAAGACGCTGGATTCGGCCGGCGGTCATGCTCATGACGGCGAGGGCAAACTGGGCGCGCTGTATCGCCGCGTCGCCGGGCGGGTGATCGCCACGCGCAGGAGCGCCTGGACCTTCCTGATCGGCGTGGGCCTGGCCACCCTGCTGGCCGGCGCCATGTTCGCCACCAAGACCGTGACCGTCAAACTGCTGCCGTTCGACAACAAGTCCGAGCTTCAGGTGGTGCTGGACATGCCGGAGGGAACCTCGCTGGAGGCCACCGCCCGGGCCTTGTCCGATGCAGCGGTCATCACCCGCACCCTGCCGGAGGTCACAGCGATCGACGCCTATGCGGGAACCGCCTCGCCGTTCAATTTCAATGGCCTGGTTCGCCACTACTATCTGCGCAATCGCCCCGACCAGGGCGACCTGTCGGTGTCGCTGGCCGAAAAGGGCGAGCGCAAGCGCTCCAGCCACGTCATCGCCCTGGACCTGCGCGAACGGCTGACCAGGGTGGCCCTGCCGGCCGGCGCGTCGATCAAGGTGGTCGAGGCCCCGCCCGGACCGCCGGTCATGGCCACCCTGCTGGCCGAGATCTATGGCCCTGACGCTGCGACCCGCCGCGCCGTGGCCGAGCGGGTCAAGGCCGCCTTCAAGGCCGTGCCCTATATTGTCGATATCGATGACAGCTACGGTCAGGCCCGCCCCGGCCTGCGCCTGGTTCCCGACCGCGACCGGCTGGAAGCCCTGAAGGTCGACGACCGGCAGGTGCTGGACTCGATCGGCGCAGCCTTCGGCGGACAGGTCGTGGGCTACGCCCATCGCGGCCAGGGCCGCGATCCGCTGGAAATCTCGGTGCGTCTGCCGCAGTCGGCGCGCAGTTGGGACGAGGGCCTGGCGGCCCTGCCCGTGGCCCAGAGTCAGGGCGGTCGGCTGGTGGCGCTGGGCGAGGTGGTCACCGCCACCCGGGAAGCCGGCTCGACCCACATCTTCCGCCGCGACGGCCGCGACGTCGACATGATCATGGCCGAACTGGCCGGCGCCTATGAGGCCCCGATCTACGGCATGATGGCGGTCGACAAGGCGATCAAGGCCGCCGACTGGGGCGATCTTCCCAAGCCCGACATCCGCATGAACGGCCAGCCGACCGATGAGAGCAAGCCGACCCTGCTGTGGGACGGCGAATGGGAGATCACCTGGGTGACCTTCCGCGACATGGGCGCGGCCTTCGGCGTGGCGATCCTGGGCATCTATGTGCTGGTCGTGGCCCAGTTCAAAAGCTTCCGCCTGCCGCTGGTGATCCTGACCCCGATCCCCCTGACCCTGGTGGGCATCGTCATTGGCCACATCCTGTTCAAGGCGCCGTTCAGCGCCACCTCGATGATCGGCTTCATCGCCCTGGCCGGGATCATCGTGCGCAACTCGATCCTGCTGGTTGACTTCATACGCCACAGCCAGACTGGCGACCGGCCGCTGCGCGAGGTGCTGCTGGAGGCCGGGGCCATTCGCTTCAAACCGATCGTCCTGACCGCCCTGGCGGCCATGATCGGCGCGGCGGTGATCCTGTTCGACCCGATCTTTCAGGGTCTGGCGATCTCGCTGCTGTTTGGCCTGGCCTCATCAACGGTGCTGACCGTGCTGGTCATCCCCGCCATTTACATTGTGCTGCGGGATGACGACCGCCCGCAGGTCCTCAAGGAGTCGACATGACGAGCTTGGACATCGATATCGGCATCGCATCGCCGGAACGTCAGGCCATCGCCGACGGGCTCTCCCGTCTGCTGGCCGACAGCTACACCCTCTACCTGAAGACCCATAACTACCACTGGAACGTCACCGGCCCGATGTTCCAGACCCTGCACACGATGTTCATGACCCAGTACACCGAGCTGGGACTGGCGGTCGACGACATCGCCGAGCGGATCCGCGCCCTGGGCCATCCCGCCCCCGGCAGCTACGCGGCCTTCGCCAGGCTCTCCAGCATCGCCGAGGAGGACGCCGTTCCGCCGTCGCGCGAGATGATCATCAATCTGGTCAAGGGCCACGAGACGGTAACACGCACGGCCCGAGGGATCTTCCCGATCGCCGAGGCGGCCAGCGACGAGCCCACCTGCGACCTGCTGACTCAGCGCATGCAGGTCTCCGAGAAGACCGCTTGGATGCTGCGCAGCCTGCTCGCGCCCGCCTAGGCAGGCGCGACAATCGGCGTGGGGCGGTCTGTCCCACGCCCCTTGAACCTCTATGCGTATCTTCTACATTAGGCAAATGAGCAAACTCGCCTTCACCACGCCCCCTGACGACATCCAGGAACTGGCTGCCAGCGCCCACTCGGCGGCGCGGCTTCTCAAGCTTCTGGCCAGCGAGCAACGCCTGTTGATCCTCTGCCGTCTGATCGACGGCGAGGCTTCGGTCGGCGATCTGGCGATCCACGTCGGACTGGCCCAGTCGGCGACCTCGCAGCATCTAGCCAAGATGCGGGCCGAGGGCTTGGTGGCCACCCGGCGTGAGGCTCAGACCATCTTCTACCGACTGGACGATCCGGCCGCGATGCGCGTGCTGGAAACCCTTTGCGACGTCTATCGCGGCGAGGCCCGAGCCTGACCGTCAAGCGTCGTCACCGCCTGGTCGCATAGTCCAGGGGAGACCCAAAATGCTGACCGTGCTCAATGACGCCCTGCCCCGTCCGCGCTGGATGGCGCTATCGGCCGATCCTGTTTTCAGGGGGTTGGTCGGCCTGGCGGTCATTGGCGTGGGCGTCGGACACTTGGCCTCGCCAGGCGAGGGTGGCGGGCTGATCGCGGGACTGACCGGCGTGAGCCTGGTTGTTTTGGGCGGAAGTCTCGCTGCGGGCCTGTGGACGCGACTTTCGGCGCTGCTGGTGGTGGTGATCTGGAGCGTGACCACCCTACCCGTCGCTGTAACCACAAGCCTCGCGTCCGGTTCCGCTGCGCCTCTGCTCGAAGGCCTCGCCATCCTGGGCGCGCTTTTTCTGATCTATGTGCGCGGTGGCGGTCAGATTTCCCTGGACGGGCTTAGGCGCAAGCGCTCCACGGCCATCAAGCCAAGTCCTCACGGTCGGACGATCTCCCGGCTTTGAGGTGCGAGGATACATCCAGTGTTCAAGGCCGGCGCCCTGAGAGCGCCTGCCGAGGGCTCTGCCGTGAGTCAAAACCCATCCGCCCGGGTGCGGGCAACGCCAATCAAGGCCCGCGCCGAGACCTCAAGCCTGCATGGCTTTCCAGGCGACATAGACCGCGACGGTCAACACCAGGCCTGCAAACAGCCGCCGCGCCAGCACCGCGTGCGCCGCCATTAGCCCCGCACCCCTGACGCCCACGGCGCCGCCCGCCAAGCCGCCTAGAACAAAAAGTCCCGCGACGGGCCAGTTGATCAGGCCCGAGGCGGCGTAGTTCAGCGAGGTCGCCGCTCCAAACAGCGACACCGACAGCAAGGACGAGGCCGTGGCGTTGGCCAGAGTCATCCCGGTCGCCGCCATCAATCCCGGCACGATCAGAAACCCGCCGCCGATCCCGAAAAAGCCTGCGGCAAGGCCGGTGAGCACGCCCAGCGGCGCCAGCTTCAGCATCAAGGCGGGTGAAATGTGAACGAGGGGATCACCCTGAGACTTGGGTCGACGCATCATCGACAGCGCGATCGCCGCCATCGCGAAAGCGAACCACAGCAGCAGGCGCTGTCCCTCGACCGCCTTGGCCAGGCTCGAGCCGAGGAACGAGCCGATCAGCCCCGCGCCGGCGAAAACGGTCGCGCAAGGCCATTTGACGCGCCCGCCTCGGCCGTGGCCTATCAGGTTCATCCCCGCATTGACCGCGACTGCGGCGGCCGAGGTGCCGATGGCCACGTGGGGATCGTTGATGCCGACCACATAGAGCAAGAGTGGCGTGGCGAGCACCGACCCGCCACCGCCGAACAGGCCCAGCAGTGCGCCGACAAGCGCGCCGCTCATCAAGGCTGAAACGATCATGAACACGGACATGGCGGCCTACCCGATAGGACTTGTATATTCATATATTCGCATATAACTAGCCTGTCGATACCCAAGCCCCGAGAGTTTGCAATGCGCGAGCCGATCTCACCACCTGACGTCGCCGTGACCAAGGCGAAGTCGATCATCGAACAGGCGCTTGCCGCGCCCGCCTCAAGGCCCGAGGTGCAAGCCTTTTTCGACGAGGCGACGTTCACGGTCAGCTATGTCCTGCGTGATCCCAACTCATCGGCCTGCGCCGTTATCGACAGCGTCCTGGACTATGACGCCGCAGCCGGCCGGACCAGCGAACGGTCGGCCGACGCCCTGATCGCCTATGTCAGGGACCAGGGGCTGGAGGTCGTCTGGCAAATGGAGACCCACGCCCATGCCGACCATCTGTCCGCCGCGCCCTATCTTCAAAGCGCTCTGGGCGGCCGCCTGGCGATCGGCGAGAAAATCGTTGGCGTTCAGGAGACATTTGGAAAGCTGTTCAACGCCGGCCAGGATTTCGCCCGCGACGGCCGACAGTTCGATCATCTGTTCCGGGACGGCGAGGTCTTTTCCATTGGCGGACTACAGGCCATTGCCCTGCATGTGCCCGGCCACACGCCGGCCTGCATGGCCTATGTCATTGGCGACGCCATCTTCGTGGGCGACACCCTGTTCATGCCCGACTATGGCACCGCGCGCTGCGACTTTCCCGGCGGCGATGCGGCGACGCTGTTTGCTTCAATCCAGCGCTTGCTAGCGCTTCCCGACGAGACACGCGTCTTTCTGTGTCATGACTACAAAGCCCCCGGCCGAGATGCCTTTGCGTGGGCAACGACGATCGGTGACCAGCGCCGGAACAACATCCATGTCCACGAAGGTGTCAGCCAGGCACAGTTCGTCGCCCTCCGCGAGGCACGTGACCGAACCCTCGACATGCCCAGGCTAATCTTGCCGTCCGTCCAGGTGAACATGCGCGCCGGCCACCTGCCGGACCCAGAAGCCAATGGTGTGCGGTATCTGAAGATCCCGCTCAACGCTGTTTGACGATCGCGATCGTCAGTCGCACGACTTGTTCAACTCGTTCTCGTCGGCGACCGAGCCTGGTGCATATAGCCAACCCGTCGACCTCGATGCCGAGGTATCGAACGGTGCTCTCAAATTTCCGGTGACCGGGAAGAAGGTGGCAAGCTCGCAGGTTGCCTGTCTCCTTGCAGATCAGCGCCACCTTCGTTCGTCTGGGACTATCGGTCCCGTAACCCCGTGGTTCGAGCTCAGTCATCGACACCCATTTGTCGACGAGGCGGGCATAGTGCCGCGTGCTCACGTGATCGCCCTGTCGGCTGCGACTCGGTGAAAAGCCAATCGTCCTGACGACGACCACGAACCTTGCGCCAAGCAGCCAGCGCACCTCGCATTGGCTCTGTGATTTCAAACGGGACCGGCTGACCCGTCTTCTGTTGGATCACTATGGCGCGGGTTCGGAGGGAGCCTCCCGGAGCTTGGAGTCGATCGCGCCATTGAACATCGCGAGGTCGCGCATGCGACCGTTCGCTTTGAGCTGCAGCCGGATGCCCCAGATAGGTTTGGGCTTGAACGGCGACTTGGGGCCGATGATGCGCAGTATTCCAAGGGCGGTTGAGCGGAAGGAAGAGGTCAAACATGGGCCCTGTACGCCGCCTGCGCGTTGGCTATTCCTCTTCCTCCCTTCCACCACGGATCCAGTCCGGAGGATGGGGTGAACCGGCCTCCCCAGCGAGTTCACCCCGGCGGACGATACGCTAGAACGCCATCTTCACTCTGGCCGTAACCGTTCGGGCCGCACCGGGCGTGATCCAGATGTTGCTGTACGAGCTTTCCAGATAGGAGGTGTCGAACAGGTTCTCGATATCCAGGGCGGCCCGAATTGATGGCGTGACCTGGACGCCCAGGTTGACCCGGGCAGTCGCATAGCGCGGCAGCTTGAAGCCGCTGTTGACATCGTCGCCAGAGCGTTCGCCCACGAAGGTCAGGCCGCCCCCGATGCTGATCGAACCCGGCTGGGCCGCGTTCGAAGCCCACGACGCATAGATCGCACCCGAATGCCTTGGCACATTGCTCAGAGACGACCCTGTGAGGCCCGGGCGCGTGTCGCGGGTCACCTTGGCGTCGGTATAGGCGTACACGGCGGTGATCGAGAGCTTGTCGCTCAGCGCCCAGGTTGCGTTGGCCTCGGCCCCCTCACTGCGCGCCTCGCCGACGGCGATCGAGAAGCCGCTGTTGGCCGGATCGTTGACCAGCGTGTTTTCCTTGTCGATGCGGAACACTGAAGCGGTCCCGGTCAGGGCGTCGTCCAGAAGGCGAACCTTCAGGCCAGCCTCGTAGGCCTCGCCCAGTTCAGGCGCGAAGGCGCGGCTGACGGCATCGACGCCCTGATTGTAGCGGAAGGACTGCCCCCAGCTGGCGTAGAGCGACACGGCGTCGCTGGCGGTCCAGGTCACCGCCGCGCGGGGCGAGGTGCGTGAGGGCTTCTGCTGATCCAGGCGGCTGGTTCGGTAGTTGGTGTTGTTCTGTTCAATCCAATCGTGGCGGACGCCCAGCATGACGGTGAGGCGGCCGATGGTCGCCAGATCCTGGACGTAAAGGCTCTTGCCGTTCAGTTCCTCAAGGATGTTCTGGTTCAGCGTCGCCGTCGGCTTGGGCTGGCCGTAGACAGGATTGTAGACGTCGATGGCGTAGGGAACTGCAGCGCTAGGGCTGAAGCGATAGAAGACCCGGGTCTGGTTGTAGTCGAAGGCGTCGACGCCGATGCGCAGTTGATGATCGACGCCGGCGAGGGTGCGCTTCACGGCCAGTTCCAGGCGGCCTGAAGCGTCTTCCCAGCTATACGCATGGATACGCAATTGGCGGCGCAGGAGCGCGCCAACCAGGGCGCTGTTGTGGGTCGACTGGCCCTTGAACAGACCGTCGCGGTACTGAACCCCGCCTTCAAGCGAAATGCCCTCGGCCAGGTCGAGGAAGAACGAGGCCTGGTGCTGCAGGGTTTCCTGGCGGATCTTGCCGTCATTGGGCTCGCCCAGGAACCGCGTCTGCGGCAGCGCCTTGCCGTTACCGCCGATGGCGACGACGCCGCGATCGTGGACAAAGTGAACCTTGTTGGCCTCCAGCTGGTACAGAACCCGCAGCCGGTCGGTTGGCGCCCAGCTGAACGACGGGGCCAGAACAAGGCGGTCCGATCCGACATGATCGCGGAAACCGTCCGTTTCCTGATAGGCAGCCACCAGGCGCGCGGCAGTGGTTGAGGTCAGCGGACCGTTGAGGTCAGCGACGCCGCGCCAAGTGTTGAAGCTGCTGTAGGACGCTTCAACGCTGGCGGCCGGATCCTGGCCGGGGGCCTTGGTCACGATGTTGATCGATCCGCCCGGCTCGCCCTTGCCCGACAGGGCCGAGGCCGGGCCCTTGAGCACCTGGAAGGCCTCGACCGTGGCCACGTCCCGGCGCGGGTTGAACCCGCGGTTGGATACGAAACGGTTCACGAGCAAGTCGGGGCCCTGGTTGATATCCCCGGAAAACCCGCGAAGGGCGTAGGCGTCCCAGGCGCCGCCAAAGCTGTTCTGGCGAGCCATGCCGCCGGCCAGATCGAAGAGGTCCGAAAGATTGGCCACGCCGATCGTCTCGATCAGGGCCCTGTCCAGGACACGCACGTTTTGCGGCAGGGTCTTGGGATCGACGTCCAGGCCATTGATGCTGGCGCTGGCGCGCCGGGCCGTGACCTTGACGTCCTCGACGACCGTGGCGCTTTCGGGGGTCTCAGCGGTCTCTGCGGCGCGCGCGCCTCCGCCCAGGGCCAACAGCGAGCAACCTGCCGCGAAAACCAGCTTCAAACGCTCAAGTTTCATCTTATCCCCCGTCGCGCCAAGCGCACTGGCGCGTCCTCGCTCAATCGCGATTGACACGCAATGTAAGTGTTACGTTATAACGTCATATGCATTAACCGACGGGGCTGGCAAGAGGCTGGCGATGCACAACAAGGGATGGAGCAATCCTTGAGCGATCAGCGCGACGTGGTTCTGGAGGCCTGCGACCTTCGGCATCAGTACGGGGACAAGCCCGTTCTGCGGGGCCTGAACTTCAAGGTCGCCGCGGGCGAGATCTATGCGCTGCTGGGTGGCAATGGCGCCGGCAAGTCGACGACCTTGTCTGCGTTTCTTGGGCTGCTCCGCCCGACCGGCGGAACGGTCCGGGTGATGGACCAGGACGTGACCGAGTCGCCCGACGCCGCCCGCGCCCGGATTGCCTATGTGCCGGAGAATGTCGCGCTGTACGAACATCTGACGGCCCGCGAGAACCTGGCCTACTTCCTGGCGCTCGCCGGCGCCGACGACTCGGCGTCGAGCATCGAAGCCGCCCTCGAAGCGGCCGGGCTCGCGCCCGACGCGCGCGGTCGGCGGGTGGGCGGCTTCTCCAAGGGGATGCGCCAGAAGACCGCCATCGGCCTGGCCATCGCCCGCCACGCGCCCGTTCTACTGCTGGATGAACCGACGTCCGGTCTGGACCCCCGGGCGGCGGCGGACTTCAACCGCCTGCTCGATGCGGCCCGCGCGCGCGGCATGGGGATCCTGATGGTCACCCACGACCTGTTGGGAGCGGCCGAGATCGCCGATCGCATCGGCTTCCTCGCCGATGGCCGGCTGGAGGCCGAGCTCACCGCCGAGGGCGAGGCGCGGTTCGACGTCCGGGCTCTGCACGCGCGCTATGTGCGCATGGGCCAGACGGACGCGGCCGCCTGACCATGCGCCGCGCCGTCATCGCCCGAATTGCACGCGAAGAGCTTCGCGCCCTCGCCCGCAACCACGTCGCCGCGATCGCCTGCGCGATCCTGGCCCTGCTGATCGTCGTCTCGGTCGGCCTGGGTCTCGACCGGCGGGCCCACATCGAGGGCCTGCGCACCCACCACCAGGCCGCCAGCGACGCGGCGTTCAGGGCCCAGCCGGATCGCCATCCGCACCGGATGGTCCACTATGGCCAATACGTCTTCCGTCCACTCTCCGCGCTGGCTTTCTTTGATCCTGGCGTCGACGCCTATACCGGATCCATGGTGTTCCTGGAGGGCCATCGCCAGAACAGCGCCAACTTCAGCGAGGCCCGCCAATCCTCGCTGCTGATGCGGTTCGGTGACCTCAGCCCCGCCTTTGTTCTTCAGGTCCTGGCGCCGCTGCTGATGGTCTTTCTGGCCCACGGCGCCATCGCGCGGGAGCGCGAGAGCGGCCTCTTGCGCGTGCTGCTGGCTCAGGGTGTGCGCCCCGCCGAGATGATTCTTGGCAAGCTGGCGACCCACCTCGGGCTAAGCCTGACGTTGCTGGCCCCCGCCGCCCTGGCTCTGGCGGGACTGGTCGCGGCCGGCAAGGCCACAGCCGCGCCCGCCGGCGCCTTGCTGCTGGTCTATGCGCTGTACCTGGCCTTCTGGGCGACCCTGGCGGTCCTGGTCTCCAGCCTGTTCCGTCGCGGGCGTGACGCCCTGGCGGCGCTGGTTTCGATCTGGATGGCCTTGACCATCGTCCTGCCGCGCGGCCTGCCGGAACTCGCCGCCTTGCTGCATCCACAACCGACCCGGATCGAAACCGATGTGGCGATCCATCGCGACCTCAAGGCGATCGGCGACAGCCACAATCCGGATGATCCCTACTTCGCTGCCTACAAGGCCAGGATCTTGCGACAGTACACGGTCTCGCGCGTCGAAGACCTGCCGGTGCAGTGGGCGGGTCTGGTTTCCTACGAAGGCGAGCGCCTGACCAGCGCGCTGTTCGACCGCTACGCCGACGCAGCCTTCGCCAGAGAGTCGGACCAGAATCGACTGGTCCGCGCCTTCAGCGTGATCAGCCCGATGCTGGCTGTCCGCCAGGGCTCCTCGGCGCTCGCCGCGACCGATGTCGAGAGCCACAAGGATTTTCTCGATCAGGTCGAAGCTCATCGCTACGCCTTCGTCCAGGCGCTGAACCGCGTCCAGATCGAGACGATCCCCAACCAGAACGCCGGCCCTGATCCCCGCGTGTCCGCCGACACCTGGGCGGGCATGCCGACCTTCGTCTATCGCGCGCCCGATCCAGTGGCCCGCTCTGGGGGCGCGATCGGCGCGGCCCTCGCCATCCTGCTGGCCTGGCTGGCGGTCCTGGGCTTGGCGCTGCGCCAGATCGCGCGTCGCCCGCTGGAGTCCTTCCAATGAAACGCCTTCGCGCCGAACTGATCCTGCTGCTGCGGGCCAAGGTCTCCTGCGCCGCCCTTCTGGTGCTGTTGGCCGCGGCGACGCTTGCGGTCGCTGCGGGCCTCGCCGCCCAGCATCGCCAGGTCGCGACCATCGCCCGCGTCGCCGCCGCCCATCAGGCCGACCTCGTCGGCGTGACCAAGGCTTACGGCAAGCCTGACGGCGACGCGGGCAATGCGGCCTACTACACCTTCCATCTGACCGCCGATCCGCCCCAGCCGCTGGCCTTTGCCGCCCTCGGCCAGCGCGACCTGCAGCCGTTCGTGCTGCGCGTTCGACTCCTGGGCCTTCAGGCGCAGTTGCATGAGACCGAGGCCTACAATCCCGAACTCGTGCTGCCGGGGCCTTTCGACTGGTCGTTTGTGCTGATCTATCTGTCGCCGCTGGTCTTGATCGCGCTGCTGCACGATCTGGTGTCGAGCGAGCGCGAAGCCGGCCGACTGCGGCTGCTGGCCGCTACACCGGGCGGCGTGAGCGGGGTGTGGGGCCGGCGAGCAGGCCTGCGCGGCGGTCTCGTCCTGGCGGCGCTGCTTCTGCCGCTCTGGGCCGGTGCGGCTGTGGCCGGAGCCTCTCCGGTCGGCGTCGCAATGCTCACCCTGGCGGCGGCGCTCTACCTCACCTTCTGGCTCGGCCTGTCCCTGCTGGTGGCCGCGATCGGCCGGCGATCGGCGACCAATGCGGCCAGCCTGATCGGGCTGTGGCTGGTGATGACGCTGCTGGGGCCGGCGCTCGGGGCGGTCGTCATCGCGCGCAATCACCCTGTCGGCCAGGGCATGGACCTGTCCCTGGCCCAGCGCGAGGCCGTGCACAGCGCCTGGGATATTCCAAAGGACGCGGTGATGACCCCCTTCAAGGCCAAGCATCCGGAATGGCGCGACACGCCGCCCGTGGTCGGCCGCTTTCACTGGAAGTGGTATTACGCCATGCACGAGATGGGCGACGACAGCGTCGCGGAGGCCTTCGCCGCCTACCGCGCCAGCCTCAAGGCGCGCGCCGTATGGACCGATCGCCTCGGCTGGCTGCTGCCGGCCGCCGCGCTGCAATCGGCTGCGCACCGGCTCGCCGCCACCGACCTGGAGGCGCACCTCGCCTATCAGGACCGGGTCGGCGCGTTCCACCGCCGCCTGCAGGCATTCTACTACCCGTACATTTTCAGCGAGAGGCCGTTCACGAAACGGGACTTCGAGCGCCTTCCGAAGTTCGCAGCGGGTTCCGAACCAACGGAACTGCCGCGACAACCCTTCGCCGCCCTAGGCCTCGGAGCCTTGCTCAGCCTGGCCGCCGCGGCATGGGCGCTCCGGCGCACCCAGCTTGACGGCTGACCCCCTTCAAGCTGGGCCTGCCCGGCGTACACCAGCAGATCAGTTGCGCAGCGCAACACCACCCCCGAACACCTGACGCGCATGTCCGCTTCAGGGAAGTGGGCGCGGCAGATCTGTCCAAGCAGTAGGATCAGCCCCCAACGCCCGCTCAGCCTCGCAAACCGAACTCAGCTTCAGCCCAGAAAAAAGGCGGCGAAGCCGAAGCCTCGCCGCCCTCATTCCGAACCTCCCGAAGGAAGCCTGTCTTAGTTCACAACCACGCCGGCCGCGGCCGCCTGGCGGACCATGGCGACGGCGATCAGGCGGTCCCAGCCGACCAGCGACACCAGGTGCGCATAGATCTGGGCCAGGGCGCCGTTGGTTTGCAGTTCGCGCAGCTTCTCGACCGGCAGGGCGTTCAGCTTCTCTTCCGACACGCCGTAATATTCGGCGACGGTCTGCGGCTGGCCGGGCTGGCCGGCTTCGTCGGTCGGGGTGAAGACGGCGGTCTTCAGCTCGAACAGGTCGTTGTCCTTCAGCAGCTGCACGAACGAGTCGGTACGGCGGCGTTCGGCTTCGAAGTCGTCGCAGAACTTGATGCAGTTCTGGGTGTATTCGGTGGGCTCGCCCTTGTCGTCGAACAGCTTGGTTTCGCCGGTTTCCGACAACAGGCTCGAGCCCTTGTCGATGCAGACGATCAGGCGGTCCTGGCCTTCGTCATTGGCCAGCACGAACGGATAGCGGCGGATATAGGCGGGGATGTAGACGCCCGCGTCGATCGAGCCGTCGGCGTTGACGAACAGGTTCTCGCCGTTGTTCAGGCCCATGACGGCCAGAGGAACGCGGTCGTCGCCGGCGAAGATCACCGGGAACGACAGGGCAGCCGGAGCAAACTCGGTGACCGTCAGCGGCACGGCGGTGCCGGTGGCGGCGAAGCTGTACGGCTTCTCGTTGTGAACGAGGGCCAGTTTGGCATGCTGCTCGCGGTTCAGCGGCTCAGGCGAGACGTAGAACAGAACGTTGCCGGAGATGCCGCCGGCGGACTGAGTCGATTCCATGGATAGCTCTACAAAAAAGCTGAAAGGGCGGACGCGCGAGCGGCCGTAAAGGGCTTGGCGCTTCTAGCCGATCCCGGAGAGCCCGGCAATCGACCCGTCCCGACCGGGGATATCGCGGCCGCCCTTTCCACTGTCGAGCGAACGCCGTCCGCTCGACAAGGGTCCCTAGAAGCGCCAGGCGACGCCCGCGCGCACCGAACGGCCGGCCGACGGCGCGATGTCCTTGAGGAACGAGGCGTGCTCGCGGATCTCCTCGTCGGTCAGGTTGCGGCCGTCCAGGAACACCCGCAGCTGGCCGTCGCCCTTCGGCTTCCAGGCGAGGGAGGCGTTCAGCACCGTATAGGCGTCGGTCGGCAGTTCACCCTGGGCCACGCGGTCCTGCTCGCCGACACGGCGGGCCTCCACGCGGGCGGTCCAGAAGCGGGCGTCGTAGATCGCCCGGCCCGTCACCGAATAGGACGGGATGCGGGCCGGCGGGCCCAGATCCGTCGCGCCGCGCACGAAGTCACCGGAGGCCTCCAGGGTCAGGCTCCGATCGTCCCTGCGCCAGGCCTTGTAGCTGGTCTCGACCTCGAAACCGCGGAAGTCGGCCTTGGTCTGGATATACTGATAGACCGCCAGACCATCTTCCTCGGCGCCGGTCGGGCGCAGGTCGATGAAGCCGTCATAGCGGGCGGTGAACAGGTGCAGGTCGGCGCTCAGGCGTTGGCCGGTATAGTGGGCGGTGGCCTCGACCGACCAGGCGGTTTCCTCGCCCAGGTTGGCGTCGCCGATCTCGAAACCGCGCGTGGCCACGTGCGGGCCCTCGGCGAAGAGTTCGGCCTCGGTCGGGGCGCGGCTGTTGCGCGACAGGGCCACGCCGAAGAACACCGCGTCCGACGGCCGGGTGAAGACCCCCAGCGAGCCGGAAATGTTGGTGAAGTCGGCCTGGCCCTTCAGGCTGTCCAGATCGCGATAGTCGATGCGCAGACCGCCCTCATAGCCCCAGCCGGCCTTCTCGACCCGCTGCTGTGTGAAGGCGCCGTATTCGGTGATCTTGGTCTTGGGCACATAGGCCTCGGCGCCCTGGGCGTCGAAGTTGCGGCGCAGGGCCTGGACGCCCACCGCGCCCTTCCAGCCGTTTCGCTCGGTCTGGACCAGTTCCAGGCGGCCCTCATAGCCGTCGGACATGAACTTGGTGCCGACCGCATCGCCTTCGAACTCGGTGTGCTCATAGTCGGCGTGGCCGGCTGAGGCGCGCAGCTTGGCGAAGGGGCCGAAGGGTCGGTTGTACTCGCCGCGCAGGTCGATGCGGGTCTGGGTCAGGCCGATAGTGACCGGCCCTTCCTCCTCAACGCCCGGCTCCTCGTGGGCGTGGCCGGGGACCCCGTAGGTCGTGTCGGTCTTCTTGACCGAGACGCCGATGAAGCCGTCGGCGCCGACATAGGAGACGCCGCCGCCGATAGCCTTCAGGTCAACCGCCGTATTGGCCAGCTTTCCGCCGCCGCCCTCGGCGGTTTCGCCTTCGGAGGCCAGCAGGCGGCGGGATTCGGCGAAGACGGGAATTTCATAGTCGTCCGCAACGCGCTTCAGGCCGTCCAGGGTCAGGACCAGCGGGCCGACCGCCGCGTGGATGGCGCCGGAAACGGCATAGCTGTCATCGCCCGTCGCGCCCGAGGCCAGCAGTCGGCCACTATAGCCGCCGTCCGGGGCGCGGCTGGCGATGCGGTCGTCGATGATGTTGATCACCCCGCCGATGGCCGAGCCGCCATAGGCCAGAGCCGCCGGGCCGCGCAGCACCTCGATGCGCTCGGCCTCGCCCGGATCGGTGGCCACCTGGTGGTCGGGCGACAGGGCGCTGGCGTCGATCTGGCCCACGCCATTGGTCAGCACCTGGACGCGGGGACCGGCCAGGCCGCGCACCACCGGACGGCTGGCGCCGGCGCCGAAGGCGGTCGAGCGCACGCCGGGCATGCCGCTGAGCAGGTCGCCCAGGCCGGTGGGCGGGGCCAGGTCCAGGTCGGTGCGGTCGACGATGGCGACGCTGGCGGTCAGGTTGTCGGCCGACACCGCATAGGGCGCGGCGGTGACCACCACCTTGGAGACCTCGACCTCCTGACCGGCCGCCGGCGCGGTCCCGGCGGGGACGACTTCGGCCTGGGCGGTGGCGGCGGCAGTCAAGACCAGCAGGCTGACGGCGGAGAAACAAGCACGACGGAGCATCGAACAATCCTGAACCTTGGCCGGGGTAACGGCCTCGATTGGAGTGTTATGAAATAACATATCTACTCGTCAAGCGGCTTCGCGCGCAATCTGCCGCCTTGCGCCCGGCGCCCGAAAACGGTGCAGGCTGGACCTAGGCCGGACGCGGGCTGGCCAACGCGCCATAAAGATCCGACCGCCGGTCGCGGAAGAAGCCCCAGGCCGCGCGGTGGGTCTGCAGGTAGTCGAGATCGAACGACGCCGCCACCAGACCCTCGTCGTCGCGGCCCAACTCGCTGACCAGATCACCGCGATGGTCGGCGATGAAGCTGGAGCCATAGAACTGCTGGCCGCCATTGGGATAGTTCTCCCAGGGCTCGAAGCCGATGCGGTTGGCGCCGATCACCGGGATCACATTGCTGACCGCATGGCCTTGCATGGCCCGCTGCCACGGCAGGGTGGTGTTCAGCGTCGGGTCATGCGGCTCGCTGCCGATGGCGGTGGGATAGAACAGGGCCTCGGCGCCCATCAGGGCCATGGCGCGGGCGGCCTCGGGGTACCACTGGTCCCAGCAGATGCCGACGCCCAGCCGGCCGAAACGCGTGTCCCAGACCTTGAAGCCGGTGTCGCCGGGCCGGAAATAGTACTTCTCCTGATAGCCGGGGCCGTCGGGAATGTGGCTCTTGCGATAGAGACCCAGCATCGAGCCGTCGGCGTCGGCCATGACCACGCTGTTGAAATAGTGCGGACCTTCGCGCTCGAAGATCGAGATCGGGATCACCACGCCCAGCTCGCCGGCCAGGGGGGCGATGGCCTTGACCACCGGATGCTCGCGCCAGGGGTGGGCTTCGGCGAACCACTTTTCTTCCTGGGTCACGCAGAAATACGGCCCCTGGAACAGCTCGGACGGCAGGATCACCTGCGCGCCGCCGGCGGCGGCCTGGCGGATGAAGGCCTCGGTCTTCTTGAGATTGGCCTGCAGATCCATCCCGTACGAGGTCTGGATCGCGGCGACGTTCAGGGTCCGGGTCATGCCGGCTCCTGCTGGCTGATGCAGTGGAACGAGCCGCCGCCGGTCAGGATCGCGGTCGAGGGCAGGCCGATGACCTCGCGCTCGGGGAACAGGCCCTGGATCACCTCGACGGCGAAGGCGCCCGACTCCTCGGCGTAGATCGGCACGATCACCGCCTCGTTGGCGATCAGGAAGTTCATGTGCGAGGCCGGGATCGGCTCGCCGTCCTCATCCAGAATGCGACCCGGCGACGGTATGCGGACCACCTGCAGGGGCGAGCCGCGGCTGTCGGTCATGCCGGCCAGGGTGCGGGCGGTGTCGGCATAGACCTCGGCATTGGGATCATCGGCGCCGAAGGCCATCGGACAGGCTACAACGCCCGGCGCGACGAAGCGGGCCAGGTTGTCGATATGGCCGTCGGTGTGGTCGTTCAGCAGACCATCGCCCAGCCACAGCACCTTCTTGACGCCCAGCGCCTTTGACAGCGCGGCGAAGGCCTTGGCCTCGTCGAAGTCGCCGTTGCGGTTCTCGTTGAGCAGGCACTGGCGGGTCGAGAGCACGGTGCCCAGGCCGTCATGGTCCAGCGAGCCGCCCTCCAGCACGAAGCCGTTGCGGGTCAGGGGCGTGCCCGAGGCGGCGGCGATCTGCTCGGCGACGATGTCGTCGCCCTCCATCTCGAACTTGCCGCCCCAGCCGTTGAACTCGAAGCCGGCCGCGACTGGACCCTGCGGGGTCTCGACATAGATCGGGCCGGTGTCGCGCAGCCAGATGTCACCGAACGTGCCGCGCACGATCTCGACCGTGGTGTCGGCCAGCAGGGCCCGGGCGGCGGCCTCGGCCTCGTCGCCCACCACCATCAGCCGCACGCGCTCGGCCCCGGGGCCGGCCAGGGCGCGGGCCAGATCGGCCACTTCCTTCTGGGCGACCGGCAGGTCTTCGCGCCAGAGCTCAACATGGCTGGGAAAGCCCACCCACATCGCGCGGTGCGGGGCCCACTCGGCAGGAACGGTCGGGGTCATGTGTCGAAGCCTGGATCAAAACGGGAGGCGCAAATGGCCCCTGGCGGACCGGGGGTCAAGCAGGGGTTCTAGCAAATCCGCGCGACAAAACAAAAAGGGCGGCCCGTTGCGGGGCCGCCCTTCCTGTTCGTCGCGGTGACGGGTTCGTTAGAACTCGTAACGCAGCGAGATCTGCATGGTCCACAGCGAGTTTTTGACGTCGCCGCGGGTCTTGGTGATCGAGGTCGGAACCAGCGAATACACATAGGCAGGGCAGGTGGCGTTCGCCGTGGCAGCCAGAGCGGCTCCGTTGGCGGCGACGCAGCCCACGCGGGCCAGGGTGGTGGCGTCGCCGTATTCCTCGACCTTGCCCCAATCGCGATCGATCAGGTTCAGCAGGTTGCGGATGTCGAACTGGACCTTCAGCTTGTGGCCGTCGATCAGGGTCGGCAGTTCCTGGCTGAGCTGCAGGTCGACGCGGTTCAGGTCCTTGTTGGTGTTCGAGTACTTCTCAAGGATGCCTGGCTTGAGGCCGAACTGGTTCACATAACCGATGAACCGGTCGCGGTTGGCGGCGTCGATGAAGAACACGTTGCCGATCTGCAGGTCAGCGGTGTTGGTGTCGGCCTTGATGTCCGGCACGTACAGCAGCTGAGCGGCGCGGTTCACACCGAACACCGGGCTGCGGCCCGAAGCGGCGTCGCCCATGGTGAAGCCGAACGGACGACCCGAGGTGCGCTCAGCAAACAGGGAGATGCGCGTCTCGTTGTCGCCGAAGAACTTCTTCCGGTAACCGACTTCCAGCTTGTAGCGGTCCTTGATCTCTTCCAGCGCGGTGCCGTAGGCGTCGCGGGCCGGATCCAGGCCGGCCGGAACGCTGTTGTACAGCGAGCCGGCGGTGGTGCCGAAGCGCAGGCCGGCGTTCGACTCGTCGATGTTCTGACGGGCGTAGCCGAGACCCAGGTCCAGACCGAAGTCGAAGGACTTGGACAGGCCGACGCCGAAGGTGAAGGCTTCACCCTTGTCGATGTTGTTGGTGATCAGGTCGCGGTTGTCGCCGGGATTGACCGAAGACACGCCCTGAGCGGCGCGAGCCGTGGCCGAGAGGGTCAGACCGTCATAACGCGGACGACCGTCCGGGGTCACGGCGCGTTGGCCGTTGATGACCAGCGGCTGGGCGCGGGCGTCGGTGAAGGTCACGGCGTCCTGGGCCTGGGTGGCCACATACTGAACGTCGAGGTTCCAGCCGTCGTACACTTCCCAGTTGGCGCCGAAGTACAGCTTCCATTCGGCCGGCAGTTGGAAGGCCGGGTTCAGGGCGATGACTTCGTTGGTCGGGTTGATGCCCGGAGTGCCGGCCAGGGTGCCTTCCTGGAACGACTTCACCAGGGTCGGGATCTGATAGCCAAAGCCCGAGAAGGTGTTGAGGTTGTCCAGGGCGGCGGCGCCGACAGCGGCGTTGAAGCCCGGAGTCACGCTCGAAGACGTCGAGGATTCCAGATAGCCGTTGGCGCCCGTGCAGTTCGACCCGGCGGTGATGCAGCGGCGGATGGTGGTGCCGGCGATCTGATAGCCGTTGTTGTAGAACGGCGTGGCGAACAGCACTTCCGGCTGGCCGCCCGAGAACAGGCCAAAGCCGGCGTTCAGCTTCAGGGTGTCGGTCGCGCGCCAGGTCGCCGAGACGCGCGGCATCAGGATGCTCAGGCCGTCCAGGGTCTTGGTGTTGGTAAAGCCGTTGCGGGCCACGAAGTTCGGGTTGGTGGCCGGAACGTCGTCCATCTTGATCCAGTCGAAGCGGAAGCCCGCCGTGACCTTGATGTCGTCAGTGACGTCCAGCGAGTCCTGGGCGTAGAGCGAGTGCATCCAGTACTTGAAGTCGGCGGCGGCGTCGTTGGCCTTGCCGGTGACCGAGTTGCTGTAGGTCAGCGAGCTGGCGCGGCCGGCCGAGAAGTCGGCAATCGAGTCGAAGTAGTAGGTGCCGCGCGAGTTCGGCACGAACACGTTGAACACTTCCTTGTTCGAGCCTTGATAGCCGAACTTGAAGACGTGATCGTCGAGCGAGTAGGTCGCCGTGCCCTGGAACACCGCTTCCTGGATGTCCAGCTGATTGGCGTGGCGGAAGGCGTCAGGTCCGAAGCGCACCGACGAGAAGCCGCTGGCGCAGCTGGTGATCGTCGAGTTGGTCGGAGCCGAGTCAGCGGTCGGGGCCGTACAGATGGTCACGTCCGAATAGTTCTGACCGCTCTTGGGGTTCTGGCCCTTGACCCAGTCGCGATAGGTGGCGCGAACGGTCGTCGACAGACGATCGGTCCAGTCCGAGTTGATCTCGAGGGTGGTGCCTTCGTCGAGATAGGTCGCGTCGTACCAGTGCGAGTCGAGGGCGGCGGTGGTGGTGCCCAGGTCGGTCCGCGAGGTGAACAGCGACTCGGCGCGGCGATAGCTGAGGCTGGCGCGGTGCTGGTCGTTGATGTTCCAGTCGATCTTGGCCGAGTACTTCTCGTCGGTGACCGGGGTGGAGCGCAGGATGGAGCCGGCGGCGAAGTCGCTGGCGTAGGCGCTGTTATAAATGCCGACGACCTGATCGATCGTGGCCTGGCTCAGGCCGTTGGCGAAAGGCGTGGCGAAACCCGCGCCGGCCGGACCGGTGCCGGTGACGTCAAGGGTTTGGTACTTCTCGTACGAGCCGGCGAAGAACAGCTTGTCCTTCCAGATCGGGCCCGACAGGAAGCCGCCATAGTTCTTCTGGCTGATCAGCGGCGTGATGCGCTGGCTGCCGATGTGCTTACCGATCAGGCCTTCGTTCAGATAGTTGATGAAGGCGCTGCCGTGGAAGTCATTGCCGCCCGAGCGCAGGACGATGTTCAGGGCGCCGCCCGTGAACGAGCCGTTCTCGACGTCGGTGGGGACAGCCGCGACGCTGAACTGTTCAACAGCGTCCAGCGAGATCGGGCCACGCGCGGTGGGCAGACCGCCGGTTTCCAGGCCGTAGGGGTCCTGGGCGGCGACGCCGTCGATGGTGATGCGGTTGGTGCGCGGATTCGAGCCGGCGATCGAGATGCCGCCGTCGTTGCGGACGTTCTGCGAGACCAGGATGTCGCGGCGCGCCAGGTCGCGGACGTCGCGGTTGATCGAGACAACCGCTTCGATCGCGTCGCGGTTCAGGACGGTCTTGGGACCGGCTTCGCTGTTAGCGGCGGCCGAAGCGGTGACCACTACGGCTTCGACCGCATTGGCGGCCAGGTCGATATCGACGCGCTGGGTGTCGGCCAGCGTCAGATAGACGTCGGTGATCTTCTTGCTTTCCAGGCCCGGGGCCTGGACGGTGATTTCGTAAGGGCCGCCGACGCGGAGGCCGCGGGCGTCATAGGTGCCGTTTTCGCCCGAAACCGTGGTCGAGCGCGTGCCCGACGGGGTGTGAACGATGGTGACCGCAGCGCCGGCGACCGGCGCTCCGCCTTCACCCGTCACCGCACCGCGGACGGCGGCGGTGGTTTCCTGAGCGTACACCGCGCTGGACGCGGCGAGCGCGAGCACGGTAAGGGCTGCCCCACTGGCGAGCCTTTTCATCGAAATCATTGCAATCCCCTCGTTCTGGCGCGCTCTCGACACAAAAGAGAAACATCGCACCTCATGTTAGCGGCTTCCATAGCCGTGGATTTCGAAGGTTTGGTGACGGAAAGGCCACGCTGGACCACAAACCCTCCGCCATCGGCGCCTTTGCAACACATTTGGTCAGGACTTTCTTACTTGTGCCGGAGAACTCAGCGTGGCGCTTGATGAAATGACGCAGCCGGACGGTGCGCGGGCCTGGCGACTGACGCTCTGTATGGTGGGCGTGCTGACGATTCTGCGGCTCGCCGCCCTGTTCGCCACGCCGTTCGAACTCTACCCGGACGAAGCCCAGTACTGGCTGTGGTCGCGGACCCTGGATTTCGGCTATTTCTCCAAGCCGCCAATGATCGCCTGGCTGATCTGGGCCACCACCTCGATCGGCGGCGACTCCGAAGCCTGGGTGCGGATTTCGGCTCTGTTCCTGCACGGCGGCACGGCCCTGATCATCGCCCGCATCGCCGGCAGGCTGTATGGCGGCTGGACCGGCCTGGCGGCGGCGGCGCTCTACGCCCTGATGCCGGCCATACAGCTGTCATCGGGCGTGATCACCACCGACGCGCCGCTGCTGTTTTTCCTGTCCCTGACGATCTGGGCCTATGTGTCGCTGCCGGCGCTGGAGGCCCGCCGCAGGCTGCCGATCGCCATCGCCCTGGGCGCGGCCCTGGGCCTGGCCTTCCTGTCGAAATATGCGGCGGTCTATGTGCTGGCCGGCCTGGCCGCTCACCTGGCCGCCTCGCGGGAAGCGCGTCAGGTCTGGACCCTGCCGATGGCCGCAGCCGCCCTGGCCGCCCTGGCGATCGTCTTCTCGCCCAACCTGGTCTGGAACCTGACGCACCATTTCGCGACGCTGGAGCACACCGCCTCCAACGCCAACTGGAACGCCCGCAAGTTGTTCAACATCCGCGAACTGATGGAGTTCATCGGCTCGCAGTTCGGCGTCTTCGGCCCCATCCCGTTCGCGGTTCTGGTCGGCGGCGCGATCGGGCTGGGCGCGCGGCGCCGGCTCCAGCCCGCTGACCTCCTGCTGCTGTGCTTGGCGGCCCCGCCCCTGCTGACCGTGGCGGCCCAGGCTTTCGTCTCACGCGCCAACGCCAACTGGGCCGGCGTGGCCTATATCGCCGGCTCGATCCTGGCGGCGGCCTGGCTGCTGCGCTGGAATGCCCGACGCTGGCTGATCGCCGCCGTCGCGATCCAGGCGGTGTTCTGCGCCGTTTTCATCGCCTGCATGGTCAATCCGCGCCTGGCCGACACAATCGGCGCGTCCAACAGCTTCAAGCGCGTGCGCGGCTGGGAACAGGGCGCGGAGACGATCATCGCCCGGGCCCGCGAGGAACAGGCCGCCGGCGGCCTGACCAGCATCGCCATGGACGACCGCTTCCTGTTCAACGTCACCGCCTATTACGGCCGCGACTATTTCGGGACGCCCGGCGCACCGCCGCTGAATATGTGGGTGCACGAGGCCCGTCCGCAAAACCAGGCCGAGACCGAGGCCCCCCTGACCGCCGCCTCCGGCCGTCGCACCCTGATCGCCAGCCTGGAGGGCGACTACCGCGCCGAGATCGAGCAAGACTTCGCCCGGACCTCGGGGCTGGAGATCGTCCGTGTGCGTCTGGACCGCAAGCACGTGCGGCGCATGGACCTGTTCGTCGCCGAGGACTTCCGCCCCCTGCCCCGCGATCCGGTCACCGGCCTGCCGCCCAGGCCGGCCGGCAAGAAACCCTAGGCCAGATAGCCCAGCACCAGGGCCACCACCGCCGGAACGGTCTGGATCAGCAGGATCGACTTCTTGACCGTCACTGCGCCCCAGACGCCGGCGATGGCCACGCAGACCAGGCCAAAGGTCTTGAAGGCCGAGGCTGTGACGGGGTCCGGATAGAAAAGTCCCAACGCCAGGGCCAGGACCAGAAAGCCGTTATAGCAGCCCTGGTTCGACATCGCCGGCTTGAGCACGGCGGCCGCCTCGTCGGTCAGGCCGAAGGCCTTCTTGCCCCGGCTGTCGAACAGCACGGTCTCCAAGAGCACGATGTAGATGTGGATCAGCAGGACGAGACCGGCGGCGATCTGGGCGGCGAGTAGCATGGCGCGACCTCTTTAGAACGACAGTTCAGGCTGCATGGCGCCCGGCTGCTGGGTCTCGGGCAGGTGGCAGGTGAAGGTCGAGCCCGAGCCCGGCTCGCTTTCCAGCGCCACCCAGCCGCCGTGCAGCTCCACCAGGGCCTTGACCAGGGCCAGGCCCAGGCCCGGGCCGCCGCGATCACGGCCGACGAAGCGGTCGAAGATGTGGGCCTGGACGTGGAACGGCACGCCGCGACCGGTATCCTTAACGTCCAGCCGCACCTCGCCCAGCGCCCGGCGGGCCGAGAGCGTGACAATGCCGTCCGGCGGGGTCTGGCGCAGGGCGTTCTCGACCAGATGGTCCAGGGTCTGGGACAGGCGTTTCAGGTCGCCGCGGATCAGGCCGACATCCTCGTCGCACTCGATGGTCAAGGTCACGCCGCCCAGGGTGGCGTCCTTGGTGGCGCGCTCGCGGGCCTCGACCAGCAGGTCGATGACGCGGATGTCCTGGATCTCCAGCGCCATCTCGCCGGCGTCGATCTGGGCCATGTCCAGCACGTCGTCGATCGAGCGGGCCAGCTGGGTGGCGGCGGCGCGGACGGCAGCCACGTGGTTGCGGCCCCGCTCGTGGAGGCCGTCGGCCCGTTCCAGCAGCTCCGAATAGCCGATGATCGTGGTCAGCGGGGTGCGCAGCTCATAGGAAACATTGCCCACGAAGTCGCGCTTCAGGCGCTCGGCCTCGGCCAGGGCGGCGGAGCGGTCGGCCAGGGCGCTTTGCAGGTCGCGGGTGTCGGTGACGTCGGTAAAGCCGATCAGGGTCGCGCCATCGGGCAGCGGCCGGCTCTGATAAAGCACGATGCGGCCGTCGGAGGTGCGAACCTCGCCCGAGGTGGGCGCGCGCATCTGCGGATCGGGATCGGCGACCCGGCCCTTCAGCTCGCGCCAGAAGGCCAGGTCGTGCAGGCGCGGCACGCACAGGTCGACCACGCCTTCGAAATCGACCGCCGCCTCGAGGGCCTGGGCCGTGACGTTCCAGAAGCTCTCGAAGGCCTCGTTGTGCAGCCGCAGCCGGCCGTCGGAGCCGAACACCGCGACGGCGTCGTTCAGCTTGTCCAGCGTGGCCTGCTGCACCTGGATCAGGGCGTTGTACTGGGCCTTGAGTTTCAGCTCGCCGGTGATGTCGGAATAGAGCAGCAGCATGCCGCCCAGCGGGTGCGGCTGGCGCACCAGCTTCAACGTCCGGCCGTCAGGCAGACCCCACATGTCGTCGGCCTGGGGACCCAGGTCCTCATAGTGGGCCAGTTCCTCGGCCTTCCACTTGGCGTAGTCGATGGTCTCGGGCAGGCGGCGGCGCTGGCGCAGGCGGTCGAGAATCTCGCCATGGGTCGGGCGGTCGGCCAGCCAAGCGGGCTCAAGGCCCCACAGTTCGGCGAAGGCGGTGTTGTGGAAGGCCAGGCGGCGGGTCTGGCTGAAGATCGCCACGGCGTCGGCGATGTGGTTCAGCGTCTCGTCATGGGCCTCGACATGCTTGCGCAGGGCGTCTCGGACATCCTCGATCTCGGTGACGTCGCTGCAGAACACCCCGACCCCGCCGCCGTCCAGTGACTTGGCGGCGACGCGGAAGGCGCGGCGGCGGCCGTCGACATTGACCCAGCGCAGGGCCTCGCGGCGCTCGCCCGAGGTCGCGGCCTCGACGGCCAGGGTGTCGGCGGCGCGGTCGAAGGTCTTGCCGCCCAGGGCGGCGGTCGCGGCCGAGGGCGCATCCACGGCGCGCAGATAGGCGGCGTTGCCCCAGACCGGCGCGCCGTCGGCGCTGGAGATCCAGGCCGGCTCGACCAAGCCGTCGACAAAGGCGGCAAAGCGGGCGGCCGACGGCAGGCCGGCCTCGTTGGAAACCACCGCCGCCAGCCGCAGCCAGGCCAGGGCCCCGGCCGCGCGGCCCTCGACGGAGACGGAACCGGCGGAGCCCAGGGCCTCGAAGGCGCAGGGCTCGCCGCGCTCGAACAGGCCGCGCAGGCGCACGGTGTGATCAGGATCCAGCAGCATCAGGGCGGCCACCACCTCCTGGGCGCGGGCCTCGCAGCCCAGCACCAGGGCGCAGGCGCCCAGACTGTCGGCGCCCGACACGAGGGCGGCCTTGCCGTCCTCGACCGAGATCAGGGCGCTGTCGAAGGCTTCCGCCGAGGCTTGCGCCGCCAGGGTGCCGCTCTCCAGGCTGGACAGCCGGCCCTGCAGCACGGCCAGCCTGGCCTCGAAACGCCGACGCTGGGCCAGGGCCCAAAGCGTCGCGCAAATGGCGAGGCAGACCGCGCCGGCGGCCGCCGCGAGGATCAGGTCATGAGAAGTCATCAGGCCGGTCGCTAAAGCCCCATGCAGCCCGCGAAGGCGGGTCCGCGAATCAGAATCACAGATTAGTCGGGCCGTGACCAGAGCGCGACCGGAACGGCTGTCGCAGGGCCCGATAGACGGCACGTCTCACGCGGCTGGCGAAACCGGCCAATCGGTCTATCTGAGAGCTATGGAATGGACCGCTCGCCCCGCCCCGTCGCTCGATGATTTCGCCGCCCTGGCGCAGGCCGCCTTCAAGGCCCTGCCCGAGCCGTTCGCCGGCCTGTCGGCCGATGTCGAGATCCGCATCGAGGACTTCGCCGCCGACGACGTGCTCGACGACCTTGGCGTCGAAGACCCGTTCGAGCTGACCGGCCTCTATCAGGGCGTGGACCTGGGCCGCCGCTCGGTGCTGGATTCCGGCGTCCACCCGTCGATGGTGTTACTGTATCGCCGCCCGATCCTCGACGAATGGTGCGAGCGCGGCGACGTCACCCTGGACGAGCTGATCAGCCACGTTCTGATTCACGAGATCGGCCACCATTTCGGCCTGTCCGACGACGACATCCACCGTATCGAGGACGACGCCTGATGACCCCGCCCCGCTTCGAGCTCGACGCCTTCCGCGACCGGATGAGCGAGGGCTCGTTCGCCAACGGCCTGGACCTGGCCCAGGACGGTTCAGTAGCGCTGATCGCCCTCGAGGACGAGATCGTCACTGCCCATGTCCAGGGCGGCGAGCTCTATGTGGTCGAGCTGCGTCCGCCCGCCGAGGGAACCTGCACCTGCCCGGGCTTCGACAAGTTTGGGGCCTGCAAGCACCAGGTCGGGGTCGCGGCGGCCGTCAACGCGCTGGACACCGCCGGCCTGCAGAAAGCCCAGAGCCGCATGGCCCGCCTGCGCGACGGCCTGGCCCTTGAAAGCCAGGACGCCCTGATCGAGCGCTTGGTCGAGCTGGCGCGGTTGCGGCCGGATGTGCTGGCGGCGCTGGAGGGCGGTCTTACATAAAGGACAGCTACAAGGCGTTGACGCCGGAAAGGCGCATCAGCGGTTTTCTTCCGCGCCATAAACTTCCGGCGCGCCTATCTGTCAAAACCTAGCCAAGACCGCTTTCCCCTACCTCCCGTCATTCCGAGCCTTCGGCTCGGGAGCCCTCTGTCCGCCGCAGGTGCAGGAGGGGCGAAGTGCGCGCGCACTTCGCTGGCGCTTCACGGTTCAGCTGAACCAGGGGTTCCCGCCACAAGGGCGGGAATGACGGTTGAAAGGGGTGTGTTAAACGGAAGGCCGCCAGCGGCGAGGCCCCGCCTTAAACCCTTGGAGGCGAGCCAGCATCCGCTGCGGCGGATGGTTTACGCGCAAGAAAGCGAACGTCAAAAATGAGTGCGCCCGTGAACCACATGAACCGGCATCGAGAGAACGACGGCGATCTCGTCTCTTATGACGAGCGGTTCGATTGCTACGATTTGAAGGTGTCCCAGAGCGTCTCGCAGCAGATTTACTTCTGCCCTTGGTGTGCGGAAAAGTTGCCCGCCTCCCGGCGTGACGAATGGTTTGATCGTCTGGAGGCCATCGGCATAGATCCAATGCGCGATCCCGTTCCTGAGCTCTTCAAGAGTGCGGCTTGGCGACCGGAGCACTCCCCCTCACCCAAAACCTAGCCACCACCGCCGCTTCGCCCTATACCGCCCGCATGTTTGAAGGCCTCTCCCCCCTCGCCCGCGACGCACGCGCCTGGCCGTTCGAGCAGGCGCGCGCCCTGCTGGCCCGCACCCTGCGCCTGCGCCTGTCCGACGCCGAGCGCGATCTCGCCGCGACCCTGATCCACGCCGGCAAGACCGACGAAGCGGTCGCCACGCTGGAAGCCCTGCGCAAACCGGTGGTGCTGGAGACCGGCTATGGTCCGTCGGGCCTGCCGCACATGGGCACCTTCGGCGAGGTGGCGCGCACGACCATGGTCCGCGCGGCGTTCCGCGCCCTGACCGACGACAAGATTCCCACGCGCCTGATCTCGTTCAGCGACGACATGGACGGCCTGCGCAAGATCCCGCCGAACGTGCCCAATGGCGAGGTCATGATCCCGGATCTCGACAAGCCGCTGACCGTGGTCCGCGACCCCTATGGCGAGCACGAGAGCTTCGGCCATCACAACAACGCCCGCCTGCGGACGTTCCTGGACGGTTTCGGCTTCGACTATGAGTTCGTGTCCTCGACCGACTGCTATCGCGGCGGCCGCTTCGACGAGACCCTGCTGATCGCCCTGGAGCGTTTCGACGCCATCCAGAAGATCATGCTGCCCTCACTGGGCGAGGAGCGCCGGGCCACCTATTCGCCGTTCCTGCCGATCAGCCCCAAGACGGGCAAGGTGCTGCAGGTGCCGACGCTGGAGCGCAATGTCGCCAAGGGCACGATCGTGTTCCGCGACGAGGACGGCGAACTGACCGAGGTTCCGGTGACCGGCGGCGGCGTCAAGATGCAGTGGCGCCCCGACTGGGCCATGCGCTGGACGGCCCTGGGCGTCGACTACGAGATGAGCGGCAAGGACCTGATCGACAGCGTCCGCCTGTCCAACCAGGTCTGCAAGGTGCTGGGCGGCTCGCCGCCGGAAGGGTTCCACTACGAACTCTTCATGGACGAGAACAACCTGAAGATCTCCAAGACCAAGGGCAACGGCCTGACCATGGACGAGTGGCTGCGCTATGGCGCGCCCGAGAGCCTGGCCTACTACATGTTCCAGAGCCCCAAGTCGGCCAAGAAGCTCTATTTCGACGTCATCCCCAAGGCGACCGACGAATATCTCCAGCAACTGGACGCTTTCCAGAAGCAGGAACCGGCCAAGCAGATCGACAACCCGGCCTGGCACGTTCACTCCGGCAAGCCGCCGGAGCAGGGCTCGCCGGTGTCGTTCAGCCTGATGCTGAATCTCGTCTCGGCCGCCGACGCGTCGACCAAGGACATCCTGTGGGGCTTCCTGGGCCGCTATGTCGACGGCGCGACGCCGCAGACCCAGCCGCTGCTGGACCGCCTGGCCGGCTATGCGATCAATTACTACGAGGACTTCGTGAAGCCCTCGAAGACCTTCCGCGCCCCGACCGATGTGGAGCGCGCGGCGATGGTCGATCTTCGCGCCCGCCTTGCGGCCCTGCCGGACGGCTGCCTGGACGCCGAGCTGATCCAGAACGAGGTCTTCGCGGTCGGCAAGGACCACGGCTTTGACCCCCTTCGCGCCTGGTTCCAGGCCCTGTACGAAGTGCTGCTGGGCCAAAGCCAGGGACCCCGCTTCGGCTCGTTCGCGGCGATCTTCGGCCTGGACCGCACGATCGCGTTGATCGACGAGAAGCTGGGTTAAGATCCTCCCCCTCTGGGGGAGGACGGCCCAAAGGGCCCGGAGGGGGCCCGCGCGGCCTATGTCCCGCTAGCCCCCTCAGTCGCTCCGCGACAGCTCCCCCAGAGGGGGAGCACCTTCTACCACGCGCATCCAAAGCCCATCCTACCCGCGCTGGGTGAGTCTCCGTGTCTGCGACACCGTGTCCGTTAAGGTGAACGGTCCCTGAATTGCCGGTTAAGGGAATGTCCGCAATTGCGGGCGTAAGGTTCCAGGATCAGAACCCCAAGGTTAGTCCAATGGCTTCGTTCACCCTTCGCCCGTCAGACCGTTCGGAATTCGATTCTCTGCTCGGCGACCTGACCAGCAAATTTCCCGGCGCCCATGTGGAAGCCGCACACAACGACATCTGGGGCTCCTACCGGGTCGACGTGTCCTGCGACGCGCCCTGGGAAGGCGATCTGCTGGCCTATATCAACGGCCAGCACGGCAACTGCCCGCGCACCTAAGGCTTTACTGGCTAGCCCAGAGGATCCTGGCGATCCAGGCCACATCGCCCCGCTCCAGCACGCGGTCGCCATAGTCCCGGTTCAGCGAGGACAGCTCGATCGTCCGGGCGGTGACGCGCGCCAGTTCCTTGGCCATCACTTCTCCCGCATTGGTCTTGACCACCACCCGGTCGCCCCGGCGCGGCTCGATCGAGGGCGAGACCAGAATGCGGTCGCCGTCGCGAAATACCGGGACCATCGAGTCCCCGGAAATCTCCAGCGCATAGACGCCGTCTTCCTGCAGGCCGGGAAAAGCGATCTCGTCCCAGCCTTCGCCGACGGGAAAGCCCGCATCGTCGAAGAAACCGTCCGACCCAGCCTGGGCCAAGCCCAGCAGCGGCACACCCCGCGCCGGCGGGCGCTTGGCCGTTTCGGTGAGGGCGGCGAACTCGGAAAAGCCCACGCCGGTGGCCTCCAGCACCTTGGCCAGGCTCTCGGTCGAGGGCCAGCGCGGGCGCGCCTCGGCGTCTGATGAGGTGCGCTTGGAGCGGTTGAAACTGGTGGGGTCCAGCCCCGCCATCTTGGCCATGGCCGAGGGGCTCATGTCGAAACGCTTTGCGAGCGCGTCAATCGCGGTCCAGATTTCGGTGTGCGAAAGCGCCGTCATGTCGCGAGCTCCAGCGTGGCCGTGCCGGAAGGAAAATAAGCCGCGGGGCTAGGAAAGTAAACCTATTCCGATGACCTTCGGTTGACGTTTACGTAAACGTTGACGTCAACGGAAACCCGGAATAGGGTGATCAACGATAACAAAGCGGCCCCGCCGCGTAGCTGGGCCTTTCCTCTTGGGAGGTTTCTATGTTGGCCGACCTGCGTCGCCCCGAGCGGACGTTCACGATCCGCAATCTCTGCAACGAATTCAAAGCCACGCCCCGCGCCCTGCGCTTCTATGAGGACAAGGGCCTGCTCAATCCGGCCCGCGAAGGCCTCAACCGCGTCTATTCCCACAAGGACCGCGTCCGCCTGCAGCTGATCCTGCGCGGCAAGCGGGTGGGCCTGTCGCTGTCGGAAATCCGCGAACTGCTGGACCTGTATGACGAGAACGACGACGGCGCGGCCCAGATGGCCCGGTCGCTGAAGAAGTTCCGCGAGCGCGCCACCGCGCTGGAACAGCAGCGCGAAGACATCGACGGCGCCCTGATCGAACTGCACCAAGCCTGCGCCCGCCTCGAACAGCGCCTGGCCGAAATCCGCCCCGACCTGCTGCCCCGCGCCGCCGACTATGACCAGGTGCTGCGCGCCCGGCTGGACGGTCACGCGGACGCCGCGCTCGGCAAGTAAGCTCCCCGCTTCTACTCCACTCTCTTCCAGGACCTTCCATGACCTACCAGGCGCCCGTTCGCGATCACGTCTTCATCCTGCGCGACATGCTGAACATTGATCAGCATGGCCAGCTGCCGGCCTTCGCCGACGCCTCGTTCGATACGGTCGAGCAGATCCTGGAAGCCGCGGCCCAGTTCACCGGCGAGGTGCTGGCCCCGCTGAACGCCGTGGGCGACAAGCACGGCTGCGTGCTGGACAAGGACACCAACGAAGTCACCACCCCGCCGGGCTTCAAGGAAGCCTACAAGCAACTGTGCGAAGGCGGCTGGACGGGCCTGGGCTCCGACCCCGCCTATGGCGGCCAGGGCCTGCCGCATGTCGTCAACCTGGCGTTCAGCGAGATGTCGAGCTCGGCCAACATGGCCTTCTCGATGTATCCGGGCCTGGCCCACGGCGCCTATTCGGCCATCCACACCGGCGGCACCGACGCGCAGAAGGAACTCTATCTGCCCAAGATGGTGACCGGCGAATGGACCGGCACCATGAACCTGACCGAGCCGCACTGCGGCACGGACCTTGGTCTGCTGCGCACCAAGGCGGTTCCGCAGGCTGACGGCACGTATCGCATCACTGGCCAGAAGATCTGGATCAGCGCCGGTGAGCACGACATGGCCGACAACATCGTCCACCTGGTGCTGGCCCGCATCGAAGGCGCCCCGGCCGGCGTCAAGGGCATCAGCCTGTTCATCGTGCCCAAGTTCCTGCCCAAGGAAGACGGCTCGGTGGGCGAGCGCAATGCCGGCGCCAAGTGCGTGGGCCTTGAAGAGAAGATGGGCATCCACGGCAACGCCACCTGCGTGATGCAGTATGAAGACGCCAAGGGCTGGCTGATCGGCGGCGAGAACGCCGGCCTGAAGATCATGTTCGTGATGATGAACGAGGCCCGTCTGGGCGTCGGCATGCAGGGCGTGGCCCAGGGCGAGGCCGCCTATCAGGCCGCCGTCGCCTTCGCCAAAGACCGCCTGCAGGGCCGCTCGCTGACCGGCCCCAAGAACGCCGACGGCCCGGCCGATCCGATCATCGTCCATCCGGACGTGCGTCGCATGCTGCTGGAGAGCAAGGCCCTGATCGAAGGCGGTCGCGCCTTCCTGTTCTGGACGGCCCTGCACGGCGACCTGGCGCACGGCCACCCGGACGAGAAGGTCCGGGAAAAGGCCGAGGACTATATGGGCCTGATGACGCCCGTGCTGAAAGGCTACCTGACCGACAAGGGTTTCAAGATCTGTTCCGACGCGGTGCAGGTGCATGGCGGCAGCGGCTTCACCGAGCACTTCCCGGTCAGCCAGTTCATGCGCGATTGCCGCATCGCCCTGATCTATGAGGGCACCAACGGCGTGCAGGCCCTGGACCTGGTCGGCCGCAAGCTGGCCTCCAAGGGCGGCCGCGCGGTGATGACCTTCTTCCAGGAAATCGACCAGTTCATCGGCGAGAACGACACGGATGCGGGCCTGAAACCCTTCATCACGGCCCTGGCCGAGGTGAAGGCCCAGATGCAGGACGGCACCATGTGGCTGATGCAGAACGGCTTGCAGAACCCCGACAACGCCGGCGCGGCCTCGACCGACTACATGCACCTCTTCGGCCTGACGGGCCTGGCCTATATGTGGGCCCTGCAGGTCAAGGCGGCCCAGGCCAAGATCGCGGCCGGCTCGTCCGATCCGTTCTATTCGACCAAGGTGGTCACGGCGCAATATTTCATCGAACGCATCTTGCCTGACGCTGGGGCGCATCTGACCAAACTCAAGACGGGCTCAGCGACCCTGATGGCGCTGCCTGCGGAGGCTTTCTGATCATGAGCGTGCTCGACGTCGCAAAACCGGCTTTCATGGCTGAGGAAGACATCGCGATCTTTGACGACGCGGTGGGCAAGTTCTTCGACGAGCACGCGCCTGAAGCGACGGTCGCCCAGTGGCGCAAGAACCACTGCGTCGATCGCGACATGTGGACCAAGGCGGGGGAGGCCGGCTTGCTGGGCCTCTCCGTGCCGGAGGAATATGGCGGGGCCGGCGGCGACTATCGCCACGAGGTCGTGCTGATGGAACAGCTGGGCCTCAAGGGCGTGGATGGCTTCGGCATCAGCCTGCACAACGCCATCATCATGCCCTATCTCGTCCACTACGGGACTGAGGAGCAGAAGCGCCGCTGGCTGCCCAGAATGGCCACCGGCGAACTGGTCGGCGCGATCGCCATGACCGAGCCCGGCGCGGGCTCGGACCTTCAGGGCATCAAGACCACCGCCAAGAAGGTCGGCAACCAGTACGTCATCAACGGCTCCAAGACCTTCATCACCAATGGTCAGACCGCCAATCTGATCATCGTGGTCGCCAAGACCGACGCCGCCGCCGGCGCGCGCGGCACCTCCCTGCTCATCGTCGAGACCGATGGCGCGGAGGGCTTCGAGCGGGGCCGCAACCTCGACAAGCTGGGCCAGGAGGCTCAGGACACGTCGGAACTGTTCTTCAACGACGTCAAGGTTCCGACCGAGAACCTGCTGGGCACGGACGAGGGCCAGGGCTTCTTCCAGCTGATGGGCCAACTGCCGCAGGAGCGCCTGAACATCGGCGTTCAGGGCATGGCCACCATCGAGCGGGCGCTTGAGCTGACCATCGCCTACGTCAAGGAGCGCCGGGCCTTCGGCAAGGCAATCCTTGATTTCCAGAACACCCAGTTCGTGCTGGCCGAATGCAAGACCGAGGCGACCGTGGCCCGGGTGTTCGTCAATCACTGCATTGAGCTGCACCTGGCCGGCAAGCTCGACGCCGCCACCGCCTCGATGGCCAAGTACTGGGTCAGCGATCTGGAGAACAAGATCGTCGACCGCTGCCTGCAGCTGTTCGGCGGCTATGGCTTCATGAACGAGTATCCGATCGCCCGCATGTACCGCGACAGCCGCGTACAGCGGATCTATGGCGGCACCAACGAGGTGATGAAGATCCTGATCGCGAGAACGCTGTGATCCTCACGCTCGCCCTGCTGGCCCAGGCCGCCACGGCGGCCCCCAAGCCCGCCGCGCCCGACGCGCGCGCCGCCGTGGTCTGCGTTCGCGCGGCCCCCGGCGGTCGCCGGCCCCTGACTTTCAGCGGAACCCTGGTGGGCAAGCGTCCGCAGCCGGGAGCCTTCAAGCTGCCGCTGACGCCGGGCAGCGATGTCTGCAACAACCTGCTGCGCTCCAAGATCGCGACCTGGTCGCTCGAAGTCACCACCTCGGGCTTCACGCCCTGCGTCCTGCCCGCGCCGGAGTTCGGCCAGCGGGTGACCTACAGCGCCAAGGCCGGCGCCCGCGGTCTGAAGTGCGCCCAGATCGCCAAGAGCCCGATCGGGACCTGGAAGTAATGTCCGTCCACACCGCCACCATCAGCTGGTCTCTGAAGCCCGACGAGGACTTCGCCAAGGGCCGCTATAGCCGCGTCCACACGCTGGCCTTCGACGGCGGCGTGACGACGACCGGTTCGGCCTCGCCCTCGGTCGTGCCGCTGCCGTGGTCGGATCCGGCCGGCGTCGATCCCGAAGAGATGTTCGTGGCGGCCCTGTCGGCCTGCCACATGCTGACCTTTCTGGACCTGGCCCGCCGGGCCGGATTCCACATCACCGCCTATGCCGATACGGCCGAAGGCCTGATGACCAAAAACGATCACGGCGCGATGTGGGTCAGCACGGTCAACCTGCGCCCCAGGATCACCTATGCGGGCGCGCCGCCCAGCGAGGCCGAAGAAACGGCCCTGCACGAGGCCGCCCACCACACCTGTTTCATCGCCAATTCGGTTCGCACGGATGTGCGGGTCGAGCCGGCGCCTACCCCACCCCCCGTTTAGACGACGCAGGAAGGAGCCATCAAATGGCCGACGCTTACATCTTTGACGCCGTGCGCACCCCGCGCGGCAAGGGCAAGAAGGACGGATCTCTGCACGAGATCACCTCGCTGTCCCTGGCCAGCCAGGTCCTGGAAGCCCTCCGTGACCGCAACAATCTCGACACCTCCTATGTCGACGACGTCGTGCTCGGCTGCGTCGCCCCCGTGGGCGAACAAGGTTCGGACATCGCTCGCACCGCTGTGCTGACCGCCGACTATGCCGAGAGCGTCGCCGGCGTGCAGATCAACCGCTTCTGCGCCTCGGGCCTGGAAGCCGTGAACATGGCGGCCGCCAAGGTCGCCTCCGGCGAGGCCCAACTGGCCATCGGCGGCGGCGTCGAGAGCATGAGCCGCGTGCCCATGGGCAGCGACGGCGGCGCCTGGCCGACCGACCCGTCCAGCGCCTTCAAGACCTATTTCGCCCCGCAGGGCGTCTCGGCCGACCTGATCGCCTCGCTGTACGGTTTCTCGCGCGATGACGTCGACGCCTATGCCGTCGAGAGCCAGCGCCGCGCCGCCGCCTCGTGGGCCGACGGCCGCTTCAAGAAGTCGGTCATCGGCGTCAAGGACCAGCTGGGCATCACCATCCTGGATCACGACGAGACCGTGCGCGGCTCGACGACCATGCAGACCCTGGCCTCGCTGAACGCCTCGTTCACGGGCATGGGCGAGATGGCCTTCGACGCCGTGGTCACCCAGCGCTATCCGCAGGTGGAAAAGATCAATCACGTCCACCACGCCGGCAACAGCTCGGGGATCGTCGACGGCGCCGCCGGCGTGCTGATCGGCACCAAGGAAATGGGCGAGGCCCTGGGCCTGAAGCCCCGTGGCCGCATCAAGGGCGCCGCCTCGATCGGCAGCGAGCCCTCGATCATGCTGACCGGCCCGTCGCTGGTCACCGAGAAGCTGCTCAAGCGCCTGGGCATGGGCGTGAAGGACATCGACCTCTATGAGCTGAACGAGGCCTTCGCCGCCGTCGTCCTGCGCATGATGCAGGCGCTGGACATCCCGCACGACAAGATGAACGTCAACGGCGGCGCCATCGCCATGGGTCACCCCCTGGGCGCCACCGGCGCGATGCTGATCAGCACCATGCTCGACGAACTGGAGCGCTCCGACAAGGAGACCGCCCTGATCACCCTGTGCGTCGGCGCCGGCATGGGCACCGCCACCGTCATCGAACGCGTCTAAGGAGCTAACACCATGGAAAACTTCAAGATCGAGGTCGATTCCGACGGCGTGGCCCTGGTCACCTTCGACGTGCCCGGCCGGACGATGAACACCCTGACCGCTTCGGTGATCAAGGAAATCGGCGACGTCGTCGAGACCATCAAGAGCGACGCCAACATCAAGGGCGCCGTCATCACCTCGGGCAAGACGACCGGCTTCTGCGCCGGCGCTGACCTGGGCGAACTGGGCGGCTCCGGCGGCCTGGGCGGCGGCGGCGCGGGCGAAGAGGGCCTGAAGGCCGCCTTCGAAGCCGGCTTTGCGCTCAACAAGGCGTTCCGCGCCCTGGAAACCTGCGGCAAGCCGGTGGCTGCGGCCATCAATGGCCTGGCCATGGGCGGCGGCCTGGAAATCACCCTAGCCTGCCACTATCGCGTCGTGGCCGATAACCCCAAGATCCAGCTGGCCCTGCCGGAAGCCAAGGTCGGCCTGCTGCCCGGCGCCGGCGGCACCCAGCGTCTGCCGCGCCTGATGGGCGTGATGAACGCCGCGCCCTACCTGCTGGAAGGCAAGTCGATGAAGCCGGCCGAGGCGCTCGCCGCCAAGGTCGTGCATGAAGTCGTGCCCGCCGATCAGGTGGTCGAGGCCGCCAAGACCTGGGTCAAGACCAAGGGCGACCCCGTCGCGCCGTGGGACAAGAAGGACTTCAAGCTGCCCGGCGGCGGCCCCTACAGCCCCGGCGGCAGCCAGGTGTTCGTGATGGGCAACGCCATGCTCCGCAAGAGCACCTATGGCAACTATCCCGCCCAGCTGAACATCATGAAGGCGGTCTATGAGGGCACGCAGGTGCCGTTCGACGCCGCCCTGCGGATCGAGACCCGCTACTTCCTCAAGACCATGATGACGCCCCAGGCCAAGGGCATGATCCGCACCCTGTTCCTCTCCCTCCAGGAGCTGGGCAAGGGTTCGGGCCGTCCCGCCGGCGTGCCGCACTATGACGTCAAGAAGGTCGCCGTCCTCGGCGCCGGCATGATGGGCGCGGGCATTGCTTACGTCCAGGCCATGGCCGGCATCGAGAGCGTGCTGATCGACCAGACCCAGGAAGCCGCCGACAAGGGCAAGGGCTACGCTGAAGCCCTGGTCAAGAAGGCCGTCTCGCGCGGCAAGATGACCGCCGAAAAGGGCGAGAAGGTCCTGGCCCTGATCACCCCGACCACGGACTACGCCCTGGTCAAGGGTTCGGACCTGGTGGTCGAGGCCGTGTTCGAAAACCGCGAAGTGAAGGCCGACGTCACCAAGAAGGCCGAAGCCCAACTGGCCGACACCGCCATCTTCGGCTCCAACACTTCGACCCTGCCGATCACCGGCCTGTCGAAAGCCTCGGTGCGTCCCGCCTCGTTCATCGGCATCCACTTCTTCTCGCCGGTCGACAAGATGGGCCTGGTCGAGATCATCATGGGCGAACAGACCAGCCAGGAAGCCCTGGCCAAGTCGATCGACTACGTCCTGAAGATCAAGAAGACCCCGATCGTCGTCAATGACAGCCGCGGTTTCTACACGTCGCGTTGCTTCGGCACCTTCGTGCAGGAAGGCCTGGAAATGATGGCCGAGGGCATCGCCCCGGCGATCATCGACAATGTCGGCCGCGCCACCGGCATGCCGCGTGGTCCGCTGGAGATGAACGACGACGTCGCGCTCGACCTTTCCTACAAGATCGGCGAGCAGACCAAGAAGGACCTCGGCGACAAGTACGAGGAGCGGCCGTTCGCGCCGGTCCTCGAAAAGATGGTCGTCGAGATGGGTCGCCTGGGCCGCAAGAACGGCAAGGGCTTCTATGACTATCCGGAAAGCGGCGCCAAGCGCATCTGGCCGGGCCTGGCCGAGCTGATGCCGGTGACCACCGCGGACGCCGACAAGGCCCTGATCGAGGAGATCCGCACGCGTCTCCTCTATCGCCAGGCCGTGGAAGCCGCCCGCTGCTTCGAGGAAGGCGTCATCGTCGATCCGCGCGAAGCCGATGTCGGCGCGATCCTGGGCTGGGGCTTCGCGCCCTGGACCGGCGGTCCCGTCAGCATGATCGACGGTATTGGCCTGAAAGCCTTCGTCGAGGGCTGCGACGCTCTCGCCCAGAAGTTCGGCACGCGGTTCACGCCGCCCAAGCTGCTGCGCGAAATGGCCGAGAAGGGTGAAACCTTCTACAGCCGCTTCGGCGTCAAGACGAAGGCGGCGGCGTAAAGCTTCCTCCATCGCTGAGACAGGAGAGGGCCCGGCGGCGACGCCGGGCCCTTTTCATGTCAGCGCGGCGATGTTGCGGCCATGCTTGCGCCTCACCCCGTCCCTATCCGTGGCGCTCGTTTTGGACGGGCGAGACAGACACTGATGCCGGCGGCCCTCGCCCTGATCGCCGACAGACCGGCGCCGCGACGACAGGGCCGCGCCACGCCGTGGATCGTGCTGGCCTCTACGATCGCGCACCTGCTGGTGTTGGGTGGCCTGATCTCCGGCGTCCGCGTCATGCCGCAACGAGTCGAGCCGCCGGTCCTCAGCGTGGAGTTGCTGCCGCCCGTCAGGCCTGACCCGCCGGCGATGTCACCCGTCCGATCCGCGCCCGCGACGCCGGCAGCCCAGGCCGTTGCGGCCCCCGTCGCGCCGGTAGCGCCCGAGCTCGCAAGACCAGCCTCCCCACCCGAGCCGCCCACCTCGGCCGCCGCCCCGCCCGGCTTCAGGGCGCAGGGCCTGACCGGCGGCGGCCAGGCCCTGCGCGAGACGACCCGCGACGGACTTGGCTGTCGCAACGCCGATGGGCTGGCTCTGACCAAGGCCGAGCAGACCGTCTGCGACGAGACCCTCGGCGAAAAAAACAAGAACCGTCCGGCGATGTATGCGGTGATCGATCCCGCCAAGAAAGCGGCCTTCGATGGCGACTGCAGGAAGGACGACGACTGGTGCCTCTATCGCACCGGCAAGGGCCCCTATCCGGGGCTCCTGGGTCTGGGCCGAAAGAAGAAGATCAAGGACTGGGACTGAACCATGGCGCTTGCCGCGCCGCAGGACTAGGCTTGCCCCATGCGCAACAACCTCACCGGCGACGACCGCGTCCTGCTGGACCGCTATATCGAAAGCGTCCTGCTGCGATTTAACGACAACCGCTACAATCTGGGCGAAGCGACCCAGGAACTGGCCGAGGCCTTCGTCCGCGTGGCGGCGGGCGAGCCTGACTGGCTGGGCCACATGCGCGGCGTGGTCGAGGCCGGCGACGACGCCTGAGCCACAACGGAAAAGGGCCCCGCCTTGCGGCGGGGCCCTTCGCTCTCCAGCGCTAGATGACGCTTACCAGCTCTTGGTCAGGGTCAGGTAGGCGCGGCGTTCGGCTTCCAGACCAGCGGTCTGCTGCTGACGCGCTTCGATCAGGTTCTGACCGCTGAGCGCCAGGATGAAGCCGTGCTCGAACTGGCGGGCGACGCGACCGCCGACCGAGGCGTAGCCTTCGACCGGGACCAGGGCCGAGGTGGTGCTGTAGCCGTCAAAGCCGCCGACAAAACGCACATAGCCGTCAGCCGACCATGCGCCGCCGTCCCAGCCCAGGGCGACATTGCCGCGATAGGCGGGCGTCGTTTGCTCGAAGGCCGTGCCGCGACCCACGGCCGAATAACCGGCCAGCGGCTGGTCTTCAACGTCGGTCCAGGTGTAGTCGGCGCTCCAGTGATAGCCACCCTCGACCGTGCCCGAGGCCGAGAGCTCGACGCCCTTCATCTTCGACTCGCCGATGTTGCGGTAGCTGATGATCGGCAGCGTGGTCGCGGTCGGGGCGATATCGAGCTGGGTCGAAGAGAGCTGGCCCTTAACATCCTCGGTCTTCTGGACGAACACCGAAGCGCCGATCTTGGCGTTCAGGGCCGGCAGGGCGCGGTCATAGCCGAGCTCATAATTGGTGACGATCGAGGGCTTCAGGGCCGGATTGCCGCTGGCGCCGATGGTGAACGGGCCGACGGCCAGTTTCAGCTGCACGGCGCCGAGGTCAACCAGGGTCGGAACCTGGACGCCCTTGGCGACAGTGGCGCGGATCGAGTCCAGGTCGCTGGGACGATAGACCAGACCCAGATTGTAGCTGGTTTCCTTGATCGAGCGGTCCCAAAGGGCGTTGTTGGCCATCGGGAAAGCGACCGGGAAAACACCCGTACGTTCGAGATCCAGCTTGTCATAGCGGACGGCGGCCGTGGTCGACAGCTTGTCGCTGATCGCCCAGGTCCACATGCCCGAAGCGGCGAGCACGTCATAGGCGATCTGAGCGCCGCCGATCGGTGCGGTATTGACCTCGTTGTGGCGATACTCGGCGCCAACGCGGAAGGTATGCTTGGCTCCGACCTTGAACAGGTTCTGGGCGCTGACGACCGTGATCTCGTTATCGAACTTGGTCGCCTGGCCGACCACCAGGTGCTTGGCCGACAGCATGTTGCGATAGGCCGACAGCTCCAGGGTGCCGAACTTGGTTTCAGACGCCAGGGCGCCCTTCACCGAGCTGGTTACATATTTGGTCGGCGAATAGCTGTTGTTGGACAGCATCTCGCTGACCTGGACGTTCGACCACGAACCTTCGATGCGCAGTTCGGTCTTGTCGTTCAGCTGGGTCAGGGTGTCGAGATTGGCCGAAACCCGGGCCGGGTCGGTCAGCAGGTTGCTGGCGACGCCGACGGTGTTCTTCCACTCGTCCATCTGAACGGCGCCGGCCGAAAGGCGGGCCGAGAACTTGTCGCCCAGCTTGACGGTCTTGACGGCCGAGATCTCTTGGTGACCGCCGAGGCCCGCGCGCACCGTGACCGAGCCGACATTGTCGAACTTCGGGTTGAAGGTGATGATGTTGACGACGCCGCCGACGGCGTTGAAACCGAACAGAGCGCTGTTGGGGCCCTTGACCACTTCGATCTGGCGGATTTCTTCCAGCTGGACCGGCAGGGTCGCCCAGGCGGTATAGCCATAGTGGTCGAGATAGACCTGACGGCCATTGATCAGCACCAGCAGGCGGGGCGACATTGACCGGTCATAGCCACGCACGCTGATGTCGGCGCCGGCAGCGCCGGCGTTGAGCACGTCCAGGCCCGAGACCCGGCTCAGGAGGGTGGGCAGGTCGGTGGCGCCCGAGCGCTTGATGTCGGCGGCGGAGATGATCTCCATGGCCACCGGGGCCTCGGTCGAACGTTGCGGCGAACCGGTGGCGCTGGTGGTCACCGGTTCGTTGAACAGCTGCTCCATGGCGCCGTAGTCGATCGACTGGGCCGAAGCGGCGGTGGCCGAAGCCAGGATGATCAGGCCGACCGAAGCGCCGGCGAAGAGAGTCGTTTTCATGGGTTTGTCTCGTTCGTTCGCTGGGGTCAGACTTCGCGGATCATCATGCGGAAGGCGGCCTTGAAGACCGCGCCGACCGCGGCGGCCGCTGAGCGGCTGACCACGATTTCCACCTTGGGATCGGCCGAGACGCTCATCACGCAGGCGCCGCTGGTGACGCAGCCCATGTCTGAACCGATGGTGATGATCTTCTTGCCCTTGGCGGCGGCGCCGACCGGGCCGGCATTGACGCCGGTGGTGATGTAGAGCGCCGCGACGCCCGACACGCCGGCGACGTCGCCGGCTTCGACAGGCTTGCCGGTGAGGGTCAGGGCGCCGGCGCTCAGTCCGCCGCCGATCGCGGCCATGATGGCGTTCTTTTCGGCGACGGAAGCGGGCTTGGACGGGTCGAAGACGACGCCCAGCGTAGCTTTGCCCGTCGGGCCGTTTTCAAGGAAGGTGAGCGCGCGGCCTGCGACCTGCAGGTCCTTGGCGGCGTCGGCGTGAGCGCTGATCGGTGCGGCGACGAGCGCGATGGCGCAAAGCACCAGAACGCCAGGCTTGGTCTTTTTCGACATTTCTATTGATCCCCTGCCCGGATTTCTTTCGGGCTTTCCTGCGGGGGACAAAGAACTGGATTAGTAAACAGAGCGTAACTTAGTGTCGCAGAACGATGTTAGGAGTTTTGATAGAGTAAGCTTTGAGGGGTATCACTTGCTACCCAAAACGGGTTTTAGTGATATTTGTACAGAAAAGGGATACTCGTAACAACTCTATCCAATCTATATGTCGAAGAAATATGGTTGCGCGATGCATAAGTTATCTACAATTCGTGGCCCAAGCGTCACTTTCGTGACGATTGGGCCAGAAGAGCAAAAGATATTCCCGGCCAGGAACTCGGCTTTTCTGGAGACCAATATCTAAAATGGACATTTTGTCGCATCAGCGCGAAAAACGTCGCAAAGTGCGTGTTTTCAGGTCCGTCCGAGGCGGATTTCGGCTCCGAGCAGCCAATTCGCCTGTCGAAAAAGACAACCCGACGCCGATCCAGCGTGCCGCCGACACGCTTCTGACCAAAGGAGGGGCCTCAGGCGCGGCCTCGTGAAGCCACGCCCTCGCCTAAACAGGGCTTCTAGAAGAAGCGCTCGCCGATCCGGATGGTGTCGCCCGGGGCGACCGTGACGGTCGGATCCAGTGTCAGTTTCTGCTCTTCGGTCGCGCCGTTGCGCTTGACGAAGACCTGCTTCTTGTCGGCCCGGTAGGTATAGCCGCCCGCTGTGGCGACGGCGTTCATCACCGTCAGGCCCGAGGTGTAGGGATAGGTGCCGGGCTTGCTGACTTCACCCAGGATATAGAATGGGCGGAAGGTCAGAACCTCGGCGCTGACGCGCGGGTCCTTCAGATAGCCGTCGCTCAGCGAGGTCTGCACGGCTTGCTGGAACTGGCTAAGGGTAAGGCCGGCGGCCTTGACCTCTCCGATCAGCGGCAAGGAGACAAGGCCGCTGCCCGTGACGAAGAACTCGCCCGAGAGGGTGGGTTCGCCATAGACGGTGACGCGGACCTTGTCGCTGGATCCCAGCAAATAGGCGCCGTCCTGCGCGGCGGCGGCGGGCGGCGGCGGCTGTCGGGCGTGCGCCGGCGCGGCGCTCAGGGTCCCGAGGACAAGCACACTCGCCAACAGGACAAAGATCCAATTTAGGTTTCGTCTGACGATAGTCATCGGATTAAAGTCTCTGAATAAGCGTGTCCCTACCTGCGTGTCATGACACGGGCGCACAGCAGCGACAAGCATGCGACTCAAGCGCGACGAGACTTTCGCGCCTGAAGAACGACCGGCGATCCCTCGATCAGGCGAACTGCGGTGAGAACGCCCGTCGCATAGGCTCCCGTATCAATATTAATACGGTCAGGACCGATGAAGGGCTCCTCGTCCGGCGTG